>CAVYUY010000059.1:0-9041 GCA_963771765.1 uncultured Acidobacteriota bacterium | reverse complement strand
ATTTTATTTGGGAACCCTCGTCATTCGGTTCAGGAAGCTGCGCCAGCAGCTGAAGGAACTGGGTAAAACCGATAGGGCCTGAAGAATGCCGTAGATTCCACGGCAGTATCGGCTGAAGCGGCCCTGATGCGGATCGTCAGTGAGTTGTTTTCAGTTCGGTCTGCAGGGCGGAAAGAAACTGCGTGCCTCCGGCCGACTGCAGGAACTCGTAGTCTTCGATCATGGCGGCAGTACCCACCCGCGAGGAGGGAATCTGGGCCTCGACGCGGATTACCCGCGCGGTGAAGCGAATTCGGACCGCCTCGGTCAATGTGACGTGAGGAGGAAAAGTGAGCGTCACTTCGAGCTTGGTCCCGGTTGAAATCGGGTGGTCCAGATAGAAAAAGACTCCGCGTGCACTGACGTTCTGCGTCTCAGTTTGGAATTCGTGCGCGTCATCGAAACGCACGGTGGCAGGCAGGCGCATATCAAAGCGCCGCATCATCCGCCGTTCCTGTGCATCCGAATGCATGGATCATCCAATGACGGTTAAATGGCGAGAAGATAAGCAGCCGAAAGGTAGCTGCCACCGAGATCCAAAGGCATATTGCTGACCTCAATTTATCGATTTATTCGTCGTTTGCAAGGGCAAAATACCGCTTCGAACCTTTTTCGAGATGGGGATTACGGAGCTGGCAGAGAACAGCCATCAGCTCGGAAAAGATCAGCACCCACGTGTTCAATTTATTGCCCGGGCCGCGGCATCTTTCAACATGAACGCCTGCATCTGACCAATCTTGGAGCGGGCGCAGGGGGAAGTCGGCTTGACTTGTCTATCCGCCAGATGTTTAAGTAGTTATTTATTTTTCCGCCAGTTCCAGACCAGCAAGTTGCGGGCGAGGCTCGCCCCGGAAAACGCCGGGGGCCGAGTCTGAGACGGCTCGTGCGCCATCTCTCATCTCACTCATGATCGGGCGTAAGAACGGGCTGATCGGAAGCAGAACGGGCGAGTAATGATCGAATTGCATCGGAGGAAACGCGTGAACGTAGATCGCCGTTGGTGGGTAGCATCCGTAGTACGGGGTCGTGTTCTGGCCGCCGGTTTGGGGTTGATGGGGGCTGGGTTCGCGGTTCTCGGGTTGGGTGCACATTCACGGCAGGCTTCCTCAAAGGTTGCGCTCGACGCGATTTCCGGCCATGGCGACAGTTCTGGCATGCTGGCCGAGTTTGGACTTTCCAGGGAAGCCAAGTCGCAGTTGGCGTCGCGATCACTCTTCACTGGACTTCCCCTGCGGTTCGAGCCGAACCAAGGACAAGCAAACCTCGACCCAGCCGATACGCGAGTCCGATTCGTGTCGCGAGGCGCCGGATACAGCCTATTTCTCGGATCCGAGGGAGCAATTCTTAGTCTTGTATCCCGGGATCAGCCCGCAAGAAGCTCAGTGAAGGGCGGCGCGACCAGAATTCAGTCACTGCAGATGAAACTGGCTGGTGCCAATCCGCATACGTCCCTGTCTGCGGCCGGTCCACTTCCTGGAAAGAGCAACTATTTCATTGGCAACGATGCGGCGAAGTGGCGCACCGGAGTGCCTCAATTTGCTCAGGTGCGGTACGACAACGTTTATCCCGGAATCAATCTCGTTTTCTACGGAAACCAAGGAAAGCTCGAATATGACTTTCAGGTCGCCCCTGGCGCTGACCCGGCGCAGGCGGAACTCGAGTTCAACGGAGCGCAGCACCTTCACGTTGTTGATGGTGCTTTGGTCATCCAGGCCGGCGCCGACAGCGTCCGTCTCGATGCGCCTCGCGTTTATCAAGAGGTTGCGGGAAAGAAACAACCTGTTGCGGGATCTTTCATTCTTCGCGGACCCAACCGCGCTGGATTCGCGATTGGAGCCTACGATCGTTCGCGCGAACTGGTCATCGATCCGATCCTCAATTTTTCGACCTACTTTGGCGGCAGCGGGGACGAACATTCCACCTCCGTTGCCGTGGATGGAAGCCTGAACGTCTACATCACCGGCAGCACGACTTCTCCGAATCTGCCATTCACCTCCGGTGTGTTCCAGACCACTCTAACCGGAACGGAAAATGTGTATGTGGCGAAGATTCAGCCGCCGCTTGGCGCGATTCCAGCCTCGCTCGATTACATGACCTACCTCGGAGGAAACGGAACCGATTCACCGGTTGGAATCAAAGTCGACGGCGCTGGAAACGCTTTCATCGTTGGAACGACTTCGTCCACGAATTTTCCGACGACCGCTACGACGGCCTATCAAACTGCCATTGAGACGGGGAGTACGGGAACCTCGCACGCATTTGTCACCGAACTGAACAGCGGTCCCACGCCGGCTTCGGCTTCCGAGCTCATGTACTCAACGTATCTCTCGGGCAATGGAACGGATGTCGCGAGTGGCATGACGATCGACGCCTTGGGAAATGTTTTCGTCACCGGCACGACGACGTCGCAGGACGTAGCCAGCACGACCGACCAGTTTCCCGCCAGCACCTTGCCGCAGGGGATTGCATTTCAAACGAACCCGCGCTCTTCGATCCAGTTCTTTGTGACGAAGGTGAATACCACGGCTTCGCGGACGGGAAGCATCTCCTACTCAACATATTTTGGCGGAGGTAATTTTGATACCACCACACCGGTCGCGGTCGGAGGCGGTATAGCGGTCGATACAAACGGAAACGTCTACTTCAGCGGCACAACGAACTTCACGTATACCGGATGCTCAGGCTGCGGCAGCACGGACTTCCCCATTCTCAATGCGTACCAGCCGTGCCTTGATACAGCACCTCCAACCGTAATCGTCAATCCTGCGGTTTGCACGGCCAGCACCGCAACCACCGAATCAGATGCGTTCGTGGCGAAGCTGAATCCCACGGCCAATCAGGGACAACAGCTTCTTTGGTCTACCTATCTTGGCGGCTCGCAAACAGACTCGAGTACGGGAGTCGCGTTTGATACCGGTGCGGCCAATATCTATGTGGTCGGCACGACCAACTCGCAGGATTTCGTTGCGGCGACTTCGCTCGCCACGTTTGCGTCGTATCAGAAGTGCCTGAACAATCTCCCAGTGACGACGACCGGAACCGTCACCTGCACCACGCAAACCGATCCCGCTCCTACGGACGCGTTCGTGGCTCGCGTGAGTAATCCGACAAACACGACCGGCACTCCGGTGAATGTCACGCTCGGATACTTTTCATACCTTGGCGGAAGCGGCAACGAAACCGGTTCGGCAATTACGGTGGATTCCGCAGCCGGCGCAATTATTACCGGCTCTACCCAATCTCCGGTTGTGCCGCCCATTGCTACCGACGGAAACTTCCCCGTGTCTCCTTATCCGAACTCAATTCAGAGCGCTTTGAATGGCACGCAAGACGC
The DNA here is from genome assembly GCA_963771765.1 of uncultured Acidobacteriota bacterium. Classification (GTDB taxonomy): domain Bacteria; phylum Acidobacteriota; class Terriglobia; order Terriglobales; family Acidobacteriaceae; genus Sulfotelmatobacter. The sequence continues at coordinate 5,668 of CAVYUY010000059.1, read as the reverse complement.
CTTTGTAGCGCGCCTGAATACTTCGGCTGTGATTGGGCAAACGACCATTGCTTCGTGGGCCAACTACTTTGGCGGGAGCGGAACGGATTCGGGTACCGGCATTGCGCTCGACGTGAATCAGGACACCTACCTTGCCGGCGAAACCAACTCGACGGACCTGTTTTTGTCGAAGCAGCTTTCGACAGCGCAGGGAGGTAATTACAACGGAGGCTTCGACGCGTTTGTGACGCAGCTCGGAACGGCGGTGAGCTTGTCCATTCAAGGCGCGTTGACGCTGGGAACGGATCAGACCTTCATTGCCGCCGGCAATCAGGCGACGTTCACCTACACGATTACGAATAACGGACCTGATCTTGCCAGCAACATTACCGTCACCGACAATCTGAGTTCGACCATCACCGGAGTTCCTCTCACATTTGGGTCGGCTGCGACGACATCAGGCACCTGCGGTGGAGTCTCTACTGCGAGTACCGTCAGTTGCAGCATCCCGTCTCTGCAATCTGGTTCGACCGCGACGGTCACGATCGTGGTCACTCCCAACCCGAATAGCAGCGGCAGCCAGGCGACATTCAATGGCGGGACGGTTCAGGTGTCCGGTCAGGGCAACATTGTGTTTGCGCAGACTTCCGTACCTGCGACGATGTCAGATTTTGCCGTGCAAGTGAACCCGACCAATCAAAGTGTCGCGGCCGCCGGAGATGCGGCGATATATCAAGTCAGCTTGACTCCGCATCCACTTTTCCAGCCGGGCATCAACCTTTCTTGCACAGGCCAGCCCACGGGAGCAGCGTGCAACTTCACGCCGACCGGGCCAATTGCGCTGCAGGGCGTCAGCGGGGCGACTGCAACGCTGAGCATATCAACGACGGCTCGTCCAACCATCACTCCGGCTGCTCTTCTTGTCCCACGGCAGTTTTATGCGCTATGGCTGGGAATTCCGGGATTGATGCTCTTCGTAGGCGGACGCCGACGACGTCACATGGCGGGCATCACGATGCTCTGTTTGACCTTCGGACTCCTGTTGATTCTCCCTGCCTGCAGCAAGAGCAATGCGCAAGCGCCTGTCACAGGAACACCTGCAGGAACCTACACCATCACGGTCACGGCCACTTCGGGGACCGATTCCAAAAGCCAGACGATTTCTCTGATGGTTCCGTAAATCTGTCAGAAAGTCTCTTACAGAATGAGCAAAAGCCCACGGTGAACGCCGTGGGCTTTTTCTTTCTAGAAAAGATCGGCGCGGCTACGCGCCAGCCGAGAGCTTGTGATGACCGGCCTTCACTTCGGCAATGCCATACTGCCTGATCTTGTAGAGCAGCGCTTTGTAGCTAATCTGCAGGATGGCGGCGGCTTGCTTGCGATTCCAGTTGGTCTGCTCGAGCGCCTGAGCGATGGCTTGCGCTTCGGCCTCGTCCTTCGCGGAACGAGCCAACGATTTAAGGCCGCCCGCATCCCCTTTGCCTGAGTGATCTCCGTGGCCGCCTCCGTTTCCGTCATCCTTGGGACGGAGTTCGCTGACTGCAAGACTCTCGTCGCCGAGAATCAAATAGCGTTTCAGAAAGTTATTAAGCTCTCGTAAGTTGCCGGGCCACGAGTGATCCTGGCAAGCCTGCAGCAGGTTTGGAGAGAGCGGCAAAGGAGATCGGGCATAACGCTCGGCCATCCGCGTCATCGAATGTTTTAACAGGATTGGAATTTCTTCCTTGCGATCGCGCAGTGGCGGCAGGCTCAGCGTGAAAGCGTTGAGGCGGTAATAGAGATCCTCGCGCAGACGCTTGGTCGCGAGCGCTTCCGGAATATTGATGTTTGTGGCGGCAAGAATCCGTACGTCAACCTTGATCACCGAGCGGCTGCCGAGCCGCGAGAACTGCTGATCCTGCAAAACGTGCAGCAGTTTTGCTTGCAGAAGCGGCGGCATCTCTCCGATTTCATCGAGCAAGATCGTGCCTTTGTTGCACAGCTCAAATTTGCCCGGCTTGGCGTGCGTCGCGCCTGTGAATGCCCCAGGTTCGTATCCAAACAATTCGCTCTCGAGCAGGTCACCTGGAACAGCGGCGCAATTGACTTTGAGGAAGGTGCGATGGGCGCGCGGCGAAAGCTTGTGGATGAGCCGCGCCAGCACTTCCTTGCCCGTACCGCTCTCGCCGAGCAACAGCACCGGGATATCGACGTTTGCCACCAGAGCTGCCTGCGATCGAATCTTCCGCATCGCCGGGCTGGCCGCGATGAAGAAGGTGTCTTCCGCCAGTTCTTCGACTTCTCCCGTGAAGGTCTGCTTGCCCTGTCCGAGGCAAAGATCGATGACAGCATCGAGTTCTGCTTTTTGAAAAGGCTTGGTTAGATAATCCTGCGCGCCAAGCTTCATGGCGTGCACGACTTTGCGGGTATCAGCGACGCAGGAAAGCATCACAACTTTAGAGCCCGGCTTCTTCCGCCGCAGCTGTTCGAGCGTCTCCAAGCCGTCAATGCCGGGCATCAGGACATCGAGCAAAACGAGATCGGGCTCCAATCCTTTGTCAATCTTTTCCAGAGCCTCTTCGCCGGTGGTCGCGGTTTCGACGTTGTAGTCGTCGACCTCAAGAAGAGTCTTGATGTAACGCAGCATTCCCGGTTCATCGTCGACCAGCAGAATTTTGGCAGTTTTTTTCATTATTTTTTTCCCTTGCTGGCGGCGGCAGCAGCAGGTTTAAAAGGAATCAGGAAAGAAAATTTGCAGCCGGCTCCGGGATCGCTCTCGACCCAGATTTTTCCGCCCATGCCTTGCACCAGCCGGCGCGCGATCGCAAGGCCCAATCCCATGCCGTCCTGGCTCTCGCTGCCGGGCGCTCGGAAAAAGTCATCGAAAACTTCCAGATGAAATTCAGCGGGAATCCCCGGACCTGTGTCGGACACGCTCACTTTCACAGAGTTCGGATGCGCGAGATTCTGGCGTCGCCGCTCAGAAGTCGATGGAACCGACGCCGCACGCCGATCCCACATGTGCGGTTCTGCATGCAACCAGACTGTTCCACCTTGCGGCGTGAACTTGTAGGAGTTCTCCAAAAAATTCGAAATGATGCGCTCCAGCTTGGGTGTATCGAACGGGAAGATCGGCAACTTGTCGTTGGCCAGAAAGTACAGAGCGATTCCTTTTTCCTGAAAGCGGTTGGACCAGAGACGGCACACGCCCGACAAGCAATCATTGATGTTTGCGGTGTCGAACTTCATGCGAAGTCCGCCCGTTTCGAGTGCGCTGTAAGTCAGGAAATCCTGGATGAACTGCTGCAGGCGCTTTCCGCTCTCGCGCATGTCTTGCAATACTTCGCGCTGGCGATCGCTGATCGGCCCCAGCTTCTCGCTGTGAAGCAGTTCGATGTATCCGTTCAGGATCGAAAGCGGCGTCTTCAGATCGTGAGCCGCAGAGCCGAGCGCGTTCGTCGTTCGATGCAGTCGCTCGCGCAGTTCTTTGTATTCATGCAGCAGGTTCTCGGGACTAGGCACATCCGCGTCGACGGGCAAAGCCGCCGTCGGTGACGGCTCAATCGCCGCGCCAGCGTCGGGACTACACGAGTTCTTACGCACGGGTGCCATACGGTGAAAGACACAGGTTGACACGGGGAGAGGAAAGTCGGGCACTCGTCTTGTCAACAGGAGTGCTGGTAAGCAAAATCGTATGTCAGGGCAGGGGTGATGTCAACGAAAAATGGGCTCTGAAATTACCCAAGTGTAGCAAAACTCTGCACTTCTGGAGGTTGACGAGTCGGCATCCAACTCGGCGAATGAGCGAATATAAAGCGAACATAGCACCCGAAAACGCCTGGCTTCTTACTGGTTTTGCCGTCAAACCCGGATACATGCCAGCCTTGGCAACCGGTTCCAGCGCGGTTTTCTCCGAGATTTGGCCCCCTATGTGCTTTGAACCCGGATTGTTGCCGAAAGGGACGACCGATGAACAGTTTGCTGCCCGAACGAGAACAGAGAAAGTGGGCCCGGCTGCCGTTGGCGATCCCCGTCTTCGTCCGGAGTCAGGACGACAAGGGAAAAGAGTTCCTGGAGTTCGCCACGGCGCTCAATGTAAGCGCCGGAGGCATGCTTGTGGCGATTCGCCGCGTGCTGCCCTCCTTAGCCCATATACGCCTGGAGATCCCTAGCGCCCCCGTTGTCGCCCTGACAGCCCTCCCCAGGGCCGCACGGAGCCTCAGGGCGCGTACGCTGCGTATTACGCCCGCACAGGGCTACTATTTGGTGGGAGTGAAGTTCTCCCGCCCCCTGCTGCTCTCCCCAGAGCCAGTCCGCCGAAAGAAAGCCCTTTCCGTGATGTGAAAATGTTTGCGCACGTACCGCAGAAAGGTGTTACTTTGGCGATCACACGCCGGTTACTGCGGTTTGAGCCGGCGGCTCTTTGGTAAGTTGATCGTCTTCAACTACATAGTCTAGATTTAGAGCATCAGCTTGGAGCCGTACGCGATTGGCTCTCCGGATGCACTGTACGTTCTCTCCCCCCATTGGTTGAAACCAAACATGACAACTGGCAGTGTCAATACGCTCGTGCAGCCGTTGGGAGAGATGCCTCCGGACCACATCATTTTTGGCCGGACTGAGGCGATGCGCGCGGTGCGCGAGCGCTTAACCAAGCTAGCGGGTGCGAATGTACCCGTGCTCATCCAGGGGGAAAGCGGGACCGGCAAAGACATTATTGCCCGCATGATCCACGCCGCCTCGCCGTGGCGCACCGGGCCTTGGGTCAAAGTGAATTGCCCTGCCATTCCTGGGACCCTGCTGGAAAGCGAGTTGTTCGGCTATGAAAAGGGAGCCTTCACCGGAGCCTTTGGCATGAAGCCGGGCCGGGTGGAGATGGCGCACCGGGGCACGTTGTTTCTCGATGAAATCTCAGAGCTCGACATGTCTCTGCAGTCGAAGTTGCTGCAACTGCTGCAGGACGGACAGTTTTGCCGCATCGGCGCTCAGGAAGACAAGAAGGTCGAGGTCCGCGTAGTCTGCGCCACAAACCGCAAGCTGGAACAGGAAATTGAGAATGGTACTTTCCGCTCCGACTTGTTTTACCGCATCAACGTCGTGAACCTGCACATGCCGGCGTTGCGCGAGCGGGCCAGCGACATTCCAGAACTGGTGGAATATTTCCTCGAGTATCACAACCGGAAATACAACTGCCGTGCGAAGTCGCTATCCAGCGAGATGATGACCACGCTGCGGAAATATCATTGGCCGGGAAACATCCGTGAGCTTGAAAATCTGATTAAACGCTACGTCATTCTCGGGAACGAAGAAGTCATCTCGGCCGACTTGACGCCGCGTGGTACAGATTTCTTCAACACCGAAATTCCCGTGGATGGCCAGATCTCGTTGAAGAAGCTGACGCGCCAGGCTGTCCGCGAACTCGAACGCAAAGTCATCCTGAAGGTTTTGCAGAATTGTCACTGGAACCGCAAACAAGCGGCACGAGCTCTCAGCATCAGCTACCGCGCGTTGCTGTACAAGATCCGTGACGCAGGTTTGCCCTCGAATCGGGTTGCGAAACAGCAGCACCTGGATGTGCCCAAGGAAGTCGTGGCAGACTAGTCAGGCCGCCGGCTGCGCCGGCTACAGAGCGTAAACCCTCAGCGAAGCCTTGTCATTCCGAGAGGCGAATAGCCGCGAGGAATCTGCCGCCTGCGGACAGTAGATTTCT
>CAVYUY010000058.1:0-5261 GCA_963771765.1 uncultured Acidobacteriota bacterium | reverse complement strand
ACTATGGTTAATTTAGCGTTCTTGGTTTAGTTCCGCGCCTATCAGTGCTAGTACCTTCGTAACGTCGCACTATTGGCCGATGAACCTCACGTTGATGAACGCCTCCCGTTGCAATCGCCTCCCTTGTTCTTGAGCTGGAAGGTACGAAGAACGCCATACGACTCCGAGGGCAGTGGCCGCCAAGGCTGGATCGGACGTCTGGACGACCTCGGCGTCGAGGACCTTGCCCTTCTGATCGAGAATCACGTGCACGATGACCGGCTGGATCATCCCGTTGTATCCGGCGGGGGCCCGGGTGGATTCCGGAAAGCGAAACGGTCCAACCATGATGGCTCCGGGACCGTGCGACATCATTTTCTTCGTGGGCACGAATTGCTCGGGATCGTTGCTCGGCTCCTGGATGCCTTCAATGTGGATCTGGAGGACGGTGGCCCCACCCTCGACGATCGTGATTTGGCGAGGCAGGACGCGTCCGTGGAATTGAGCGCCGCCGCTGTAGTCATAGATGGAGTAAATACCCGGCGCCTCCGAGTGCATGCGAAGCAGGCCGGACTTCGGATCGATGCAGTACTCGCTTTCTTCCCAGCGGCGCCCCGTAGTCGCTGTCGCATCATTGCCGCCGCGAGAAAGCAGAATGCATGCCAGGTCCGCACCCTCCCACTTCGCGGTCGCAATTCGAATCAGGGATGATGCAAAGTTTCCGACGACCGGCCAGAAAACCGCATTACGCACCATCTGGATCCGGAGGGGGATATGGCCGTGAGGTTTGTCATCGTAGGCTGCGCCTTCGTAGAAAATCCTGAGTTGTGAGTAGTCTCCCAAGCGTGCCGACCAGCGCCAAGTCTGTCCGTTGAGCCATGTTTCTTCCACCTCGCCGTAACCCTGGTCGCGGGAATTGCGCCCCACGGAATTGAATGAGGCCTTGAGGTTAAATGGGGCGGTTCCGGGCGCGTGCATCGCGTTGTTTTGGCGAGCTCGTTCGAGCAGGTCCAGAAGAATGGCGCGCTTCTCGGGAGTTTCGGGAACGGCCGTGGGACCAGTCGCCAGCTCGAGCGGATCGAAAGGCAGAGGTGCCACCTGACGAGATTCTTGCGAGAAAGAAGGCAGGCTAACAAAAAGGAAAAGTATCGAAACTCGCAGGGCCCGTTTGAACATAACGCACCCCCCAGCGGACAGGTCGAGATGTTAGCGCGAAATGCTGGGCGCGGCAAGACTGGCCATTCTTTAGGCCTCCCCACAAATTTCTGAAATACTTCAGCGTCCCGTCCTAGACGGACTAGGCGGCTGTCACCAGATGGAGTCGCCAAATCTCAGTGGGAATCTACTCGCTGGTGAAGTAGTCCACGGTGACTGGGTTTTCGAAGAGGGAGTAATCGCGCGTGACCACGGTGATGCCGCTTTCGGTCACGAAATAGCGCTGGCGGTCGGCCTCGGCGTCGTAACCGATCGTCGTACCTTCGGGGATATGCACGTCGCGATCGAGAATCGCACGACGGATGCGGCAGCGGCGGCCGACGCTGACGTGGGAAAACAAAATGCAATCGTCGACTTCCGAGTACGAGTTCACGCGCACGTCGGGCGAGAGTACAGAGTTCTTCACCGCGCCGCCTGACACAATGCATCCGTTTGAGACGATCGAATCCAGCGCGGTTCCGGTGCGTCCCGATTCGGCGAACACAAATTTCGCCGGAGGATACTGGCGCTGGTGCGTGCGAATCGGCCACTCCTCGTCATACAAATTGAAAATCGGCGAGACCGAAACGATGTCCATATTGGCTTCGTAGTAGGCCTCGAGTGTGCCGACATCGCGCCAGTAGAGAGCTTCTTTCTTGTTTTCGTCGACGAAGTCGTAAGCGTAGACCCGGTAGTCGTCGACCATCTTCGGCAAGATATCTTTTCCGAAGTCGTGGCTCGATTGCGGATTCTCCGCGTCCTTGAGCAGTACGGGGATGAGAACGTCGGCGTTGAATAGATAGACGCCCATCGATCCTGCGACTTTTTCGGGGTTGAGCGGCGACCGCAATGTGGTCGTCTTGGGCTTCTCCTGGAAGCCGTGAATCCGCCCTTCCTTGTCGACGTCGACGACGCCAAACTGGTATGTCTCTTTGAGATCGATCTGAATCGTCGCGAGCGTGATATCCGCACCCGAATCTTCGTGCTGCTTCAGCATCTTGCCGTAATCCATCTTGTAAATGTGATCGCCCGACAAGATGAGAACGCGCTTGGGCTGCTCGGAGCCAATCGAATAGATGTTCTGATACACGGCGTCGGCCGTGCCTTGATACCACTGGTCACTGACGCGCTTCATTGGAGGAAGAACTTCGACGAACTCGCCTACTTCGCGTCCCAGGATGTTCCATCCTTCGCGGATGTGGCGGTTCAGAGAGAGAGCCTTATATTGCGTGAGAATGTAGACCTTACGCAGGTCGGAGTTCAGGCAATTCGAAAGTGTGATGTCGATAATTCGATAGATGCCGCCAAAGGTCACAGCCGGCTTGGCGCGATCGCGCGTGAGAGGGTAGAGGCGTTCCCCCGCGCCGCCTGCCAACAGTACGCCTAGAGTGTCTTTCATTCCGACCCTCAAATTCCCTCGATTGTCGCCGACGGATTTCGCTTTGTGCACGGCAGTTGCGACAAGAAAACAGTAGATGGTAGCACAGGACGGGAAGGTTGCCGGAGCCGGCTGAGGAAGGAAGAAATGTCTCGGAAAGCAGTCGGTTGCGGACGGCGAGAGCAGATTGCGATGCTTCGCGCTTTGGAATAATAAAGGTGCGCTGGACTCGCACAAGCCCTGGGCGGGCCAATGCAGCCCTGCTATTTTTCTTTCTTCTCTTCTTCGATCTTGATGCGCAGGGACTTCAGAAATTTCAAATCCTGATCGCTGACTTTTAGTTCGGGATTGGTCGAGAGAGTGGACACGAGCGCCGTCTTGTCGGAATTCTTTTCGCCCTGCTTACTGACGCCGATCGTGGCTTCAAGCACCAGGAAAATGTCATAGCCACCCTCTTTAATACGCGAGACTACTTCGGAGATCTGCTCTGAATCGGAAAGAGATTCGTTAATGGCGTCGCCGAGCTCTTTCATCAGTTGCTTGAGTTGTGGATCCACGGAGTCCCCCTCGCCAAAATTCAAATTATCACTTTCCTGCCCTAGGCGCGAATGGCACGCACTTCCAGGTATTCCGCCGTCACTGCGGTCGTTCCATCCGTCGCCGTGTTGTGTTCATTCCAAAGCGCTTCCAGCTTTTCGGTGAAGGTTTTCTGGCCAGCTTCATCGAGCCTGGAAAACGCGACTTTCGTCGGGCCAAAATACTGCCGAAAAAACTCTACCGTTTCCTTCGGGGAGAACGGATAGGCCATCTTCGCATTCTGCCGGGTGAAGGTAATCTCTTTTGCGCCGGTTCCAAGCCTCTCGCGGACCACCGCTTCGTCTCCCCAAAGAACCGGGGGAGGAACGGGAGGTGGCGGCACCATGCTCGATGAGATCAGAAACGACTTGCCCACAAAGCCTTGCGGAGTCCAGTTCGCCATGGCGATGACTCCTCCTGGCTTGCACACTCGCAATAACTCTGCGGCCACTTTTTGCGGTCGCGGTGCAAACATCGCGCCAAACATGCTCAGCACCACGTCGAAGGACTGGTCTGGAAAGGGCAACTCCTCAGCGTCGCCTTCTTCGAATCGTATGTCGAGCTGCTCCGAGGCCGCGTTCGTTTTTGCTTGAGCCAAGAGATTCGTGGAAATATCGACGCCTACGACGGATGCGCCCGTCTTTGCGGCTGGAATTGCCGTATTCCCCGTCCCACACGCAACGTCGAGCACATTGGCCTCTGTAGCGATCCCGATTCGCCGGACGAAATTCGCCGCCTCGCCGGCAGTGAAGTGAGCGATCTGCCCGAAATCTCCAGCCATCCACGTGGACTTCATGCGCGATTTCAGCTGCGAAAGGTCGGGTATCGAAGTGCTCATTCGGTTCCTTGGTTCTTGTTGTTAGATGCCCCGAGGAGCGGAACGGTTCGTTGGCGCTCGGAGTTGCGTCATTGTATCGTCCCTGACTGCTAAAATCGAGATGTGAGCAAGGTTTCCACATGGCGCAAGCTCGGCGCAGTGGCTCGCGTCGCAGGCGGGCAAGCGGGACGTAATCGCACGCTGAAAGCCCTGATGGGCGCGGCCCGCGCTACGGCACGATCCTTTGGCCATGTTCTCCACCAGTTGTGGCTCGAGGTGACCGGAGTCATCTTCCTCATCATGTCCCTGAGCTTCGGTGGAGCGAGCGTGAAGGAATACGGAAAATATCACGCTGGCCAAGTCGGTCCCGGGCGGGCGGCCGCGGCGGCATTTTTCGCGATCATCTTCGCGTGGTTTGGGCTCAGCTCGTTTTGGAGGGTTCATCGCAAGAGCCAGCGAAGTGACGGACGCGCACAAGAGAGGACGTAGCGCCGGCGATCGCAAGCGCTGCAAGCATGGAACCGATGGCTCAGAAACCGGGCACTAATTCGAATCTTGCGGCTGCCGTCGAAACGTCCTCGCACATTCCAGTCAAAGCGCTCTACACTCCCGCCGACCTTAAGGGCACCGACTACGAAAGCGAAGTCGGCTATCCCGGGGAATATCCGTTTACGCGCGGCGTGCAGTCCACGATGTACCGCGGCCGCCTCTGGACCATGCGCCAGTATGCGGGCATGGGCGACGCCGAAGAATCGAACAAGCGCTACAAATATCTGCTGGCGAACGGAACGACCGGCCTCTCGGTCGCCTTCGATCTCCCCACGCAAATCGGCATGGATTCCGACCACGCCCTGGCCGCGGGAGAAGTAGGCAAAGTGGGCGTAGCCATCGATTCCATCGAAGACATGGAGCGCCTGTTCGCCGGCATCGAACTGACCAAAATTTCTACGTCGATGACCATCAACGCGACTGCGTCGATCCTGCTGGCGCTCTACGTCGCGGTGCGCGAACGGAAAAGGCGGGGATCCTCGCAGACTTTCCGGCACGGTTCAAAACGACGTGCTGAAGGAATACATCGCGCGCGGAACGTACATCTATCCGCCGCAACAGGCGATGCGCGTCATCACCGACATGTTTGCCTGGGCGAACGACAACGTGCCTGAGTGGAACACGATTTCGATCTCGGGCTATCACATGCGCGAGGCCGGATCGACGGCGGTGCAGGAAGTCGCGTTCACGCTGGGCAACGGCATGGCCTATGTGGAGGCGGCGATCAAGGCCGGGTTAGACATCGATAAGTTTGCGCCGCGGCTTTCG
>CAVYUY010000057.1:0-18600 GCA_963771765.1 uncultured Acidobacteriota bacterium | reverse complement strand
GAAGCTTGCGGCGCGATGGCTTGTCAAGCAGGGCTGCGACTTTCAGGCTGCGCGGCTGCCGCGCCATCAGCATCTTTTTCAAATAGGTCATAGTCAGGCCAGTGTCGAGGATGTCTTCGACCAGAATGATGTTCTTGTCTTTCATGGTTTGATCGACGTCTTTTGTAAGCTTCACTTCACCGGTCGAGTCCCATCCGCTTTGCAATTCCTGTGGCGGGCTGGGACGGTTTCCGTAGCTCGAAACGCCAATGAAGTCGAAAGTTGCGTCAAGGTCGAGATGTCGCGCCAGGTCGGCAAGAAAGATCGCCGCACCCTTCAAAACGCCGACCAGGATGACGGCCTGTCCCTCGAAATCTTTTGTGATCTGCGCACCCAGTTCGGCCACACGTTTGGCAACATCTTCCCGTGAAATCAGCACCTTAAGTTGCGGCATGGCGTTTCATATTAAACTAGGGGCGCATTTTTAAGAAAAGCATTTAAGTGGCGGCACTCAAGACAACCAATCCATGCGGTTCACAGCGCCAGAAGGCCGCGCCCGAGTCAGGAGCTTCGAAGAATGATGGATCTGAAAGGCGTCAAACTCACGTGGCTGGGCCACGCGACCTTCCGCATTGAAACCCCGGGCGGCAAGACAGTCATTATCGATCCTTGGATTATGGGAAATCCGGCGTGTCCGGAATCCGAAAAGAATGTGAAGAAGGTCGATATCCTGCTCTGCACCCACGGGCACGGCGACCATATCGGAGACGCCGTGGAAGTCTGCAAGCAGCACAATCCAGTCGTAGTCGGAATTCCCGAGCTGGCACGCTGGTTGGGAAAAAAGGGCGCTAAGCAAGTTGCCGAGATGAATAAAGGCGGCACACAAACTGTGGGCGATATCAAAGTCACAATGGTGCACGCGGACCACTCCTGCGGGATTCAGGACGGCGACGAGATGATTTATGGCGGGGAGGCCTGCGGATATGTGATCGAGTTCTCCAATAGCGTAAAGATCTATCACGCCGGCGACACAAACGTTTTCGGCGACATGGCGATCATCCGTGAACTGTATGCACCACAGATAGCAATGATTCCCATCGGCGATCACTACACAATGGGACCGCGCGAAGCCGCCTACGCGTGTAATCTACTCAAGCCAAAGACCGTGATTCCGATGCACTTCGGGACGTTTCCAGTTCTGACAGGGCGCCCGGGCGAGCTACAGAAACTAGTGCCGGGCATCGAAGTATTGGAGATGACGCCAGGATTGACGGTCGGCGCGTGAAATCGAAGTTGAGAGTTCGAGAAAGGCTGGCAAGTGACCCAAAGCGCGAAGAAAGAGGCAGCACCTAGTTGGAGGCATTACAACTTCACGACTGCCGGACCGGTCGATGACTATCTCTACTCGATGCTTCCCAAGCGCGACGCCGTGCTGGCGGAAATGGAAGACTATGCCACCGAGCACGAGATCCCGATCGTGGGGCCTGCAGTCGCGAGTGTGCTGCAGCAACTCGCGCTAGCCATCCAGGCCAAGAATATCTTCGAACTGGGCTCCGCGATCGGATATTCGACCATCTGGTGGGCTCAGGCGGTTGGTGATGACGGAAACGTCGTCTACACCGACGGTGATTCCGCGAACGCCGAGCGAGCCCGCGGCTATTTCGCCCGTGCCCATGTCTCTAAGCGCATTACAGTACATACCGGGGACGCCCTCGAGTTTCTGTCGGAGCAAAAGAAAGAGTTCGACATCATCTTTAACGATGTCGACAAAGAAGATTATCCGCGGGTTCTGCGGATCGTAGCTCCCCACCTGCGCAAGGGAGGCCTCTTCATCACGGACAATGTGCTCTGGAGCGGTCGCGTCGCGGAAGAAAATCACACGGATTCTCGAACCAAGGCGATCATGGAATTCAATCGCAAGCTTTACGACTCGAAAGAGTTCTTTACGACGATCTTGCCGATCCGTGACGGTCTGGCGGTCGCGCTCAAGAAGTGAGATGGCCGCTCGAAATACTGTGCCCGACAGTTGTAAAGTCGCGAAGTTGTAACCTTCCTTTAATCCGCCCGTAACATTCCTTCCCTATAGTTGCGCAACTCGTTCATCGAGTTTCAGGTCAAATTTCGCAACTACTGAGGAACTTCATGGCAACTGCCAGTCCCACAGTTCTTGATGCCAAGCTGTCGCGGTCGCCCGGCAAGATCGGCATGATCATTTTCGGGATCGTGCTGGTCATCGGCTTTTCCTACGCCGCCTCGCATCTGCTCGGAGATCTTTCCACGATGCACAGCGATTCTGCGCTCCCTTACATTCTGCTGGGGATCGCGCTTCTTGTCGCTCTGGGATTCGAGTTTGTAAATGGATTTCACGACACTGCCAACGCGGTCGCGACCGTCATTTACACGCACTCGTTGGAGCCTCACGTCGCCGTAGTCTGGTCGGGCTTCTGGAATTTTCTAGGGGTCATGGTTTCGTCCGGGCTGGTCGCATTCAGCATAGTTTCACTACTGCCGGTCGAATTGATTCTTCAGGTCGGCAGCAAGGCTGGATTTTCCATGGTGTTCGCACTGCTGGTTTCGGCGATCATCTGGAATCTTGGCACGTGGTATTTCGGACTTCCGGCATCCAGTTCGCACACTCTGATTGGATCGGTGATCGGTGTCGGCATCGCCAACCAAATGATGTCCGGCCGCACTGGCACGTCGGGTGTGGATTGGGGCCAAGCGCTGAATATCGGAAAGTCGCTCCTTCTTTCTCCGCTGGTCGGTTTCGGCGTAGCGGCGCTGCTGCTGCTTGCGGCCAAAGCTTTCATTCACGATCCTAAGCTGTACAAGGCTCCGGAGGGCAATGAACCGCCACCGTTCTACATTCGCTGCCTTCTGGTTCTGACCTGCACGGGCGTCAGCTTCTTTCACGGTTCGAACGACGGTCAGAAGGGCATGGGACTCATCATGCTGATCCTGATTGGCACGGTTCCGACTGCTTACGCGCTCAACCACGCGGTCACCTACAAGGAGTCGCAAGACTTTATCGCCGTCTCGCAACAAGCAGCGCAGGCGCTTGATCACTACGTCGAACCGGGAGCGGTGATTGGCGACGCTCGGGATGACTTGACCGATTTCATTCGCACGAAGCACTTCACGCCGAACACGATGCTGGCGATGCGTACGCTGGTGAACGATGTGGGGACAGAAACCAGCATCTACAAAGAAATGAAGAATGTTCCCAACGACCGGGTGCGCAACTTCCGCAATGACCTCTATCTCGTGAGCGAAGTGTTGCGCATCACGGCGAAGTCAGGACAGCCGAAATTTGCGGCGGCTGACGCAGCGATCCTCGCGAACTACAAGAAGCATGTGGACCATTCCACGCGTTTCATCCCGACTTGGGTGAAAGTCGCGGTGGCGATGGCCCTTGGACTCGGAACCATGGTCGGATGGAAGCGCATCGTGGTCACCGTCGGCGAGAAGATCGGCAAGGATCACCTGACCTACGCGCAAGGAGCCGCGGCGGAGATCACCGCAATGGCGACGATTGGTGCGGCTGATGGGTTCGGTCTGCCTGTGAGCACAACGCATGTCCTGTCATCGGGCGTCGCGGGAACGATGGCAGCGAATCGCTCGGGAATTCAGCTCAGCACAGTACGCAATCTGGCGCTGGCGTGGATTCTCACGCTACCCGTTGCCATGCTTTTGTCAGGTTCGTTGTTCTGGTTGTTCCGGAAGATTTTCTAGGACGGGTGAGGCGGGGCCGCGATTTGCGCCGCGGCCCGCGACTCTATTTCGATGCTGGCTGAATCAATTCTGCGTCGATGGTGATGGAGATGTCGTCGCCCGCCATCGCCTGGAGCACCGTTCACGCCAAAATCTTTCCGATTGATCTTGGTAGAAGCGGACGCGCCGATATGTGTGGGTCCCGCGCGGATCTTTGACATGGTGCCGTTGGTCCATCCACGTCCAACGTTACTTCTTTCGTCACGCCGTGGATCGTTAGATCACCCGTGATTTGCAGCTTCCCCTCTCCAGCCGCCTTTACCTGCTTGGAATGAAACGTGATGGTGGGAAATTTCTGCACATCCAGGAAATTGGGGCTGCGGATATCGTTGTCCCGCATTTGAATCCGTGTATCCACAGAGCTGGCGTCGATGGTGGCTTCGAGAGATGTTTTCGATGGGTCTGCGGGATCAAACTTCGCCGAGCCGCTCACTTTGGTGAAGTCTCCTCGGACAGTCGAGATACCAAGATGGCGGACGGAAAATTGAGCGGAGGAGTGATTAGGATCGATTTGCCAGGATCCGTCCTGAGCCGTGGCGGCCGTTGCCAGCGACAGCGCCAGCGCAAAAACGAGCGCAAAAGAAACACGAGACATAAGGGGAGATTCTCCTGTTGAAAGATTCGGGCCTAGCCATGCTATATGGACTTGACCGGAATGGCCAAGAGATCGTCCACAAGACCCACTTCTTTTTGCAGGAAGGGTTCGGCGTGCGTCACGCCGCCTAGCATGCCGTAAAAGCGCGCCATGGAATCCACTCGCGCGCGAATTTCGTCGTGAGCAGGGAAGAGATCCTTGCCCGCTTCCTGATCGCTGAATTGCGACTTGTAGGCAAGGATTGAGGCGAACTTTCCTTCGAACTGCTCGGTGATATCGACCACAAACGTCGGGCGGATGTCGTAGTACAACGTGGCGTAAATGATCTTGAAAGGTCGGTGCGGGGCGAGAGCCTCGCTCTGATCGGCAGTCCGGTCTTGCGAGCCTTGAGGCTAGGGATTCAGTTTTGCGAGCCCAGCGAGGAAGCACGCCTCGTATCCGAGCGTGGACGCGGTGTAATGATCGGGATGACGGCCTTTCCAGTACGGCAAGATCACCACGCGCGGCCGAGTTTCGCGGATGACCGCCGCCACTTTCAGGCGATTCTCCCATGTGTTCTCGACCCGGCCATCGGGGATGTCGAGCGCGCGCCTCCAACCGACGCCGAGAATCCTCGCCGCATCATTGGCTTCGCGCTCGCGATCTTCGGCGGTGCCGCGGGTACCCATCTCGCCTTGCGTCAGATCGAGAATGCCAGTCTTCTGTCCGCGCTGGGCCGCTCGCAGCAGCGTCCCACCGCAAGTCTGCTCCACGTCGTCACGGTGGGCCGCGATGGCCAGAATGTCTAGGGATTCAGTCGGACGCATGAGGATTTCAGCTGAGGTCACCTTGCTCCAATACAACGGTCTCGCGAACGATGAGCCGGTTCGGAGCCATTTCTTTGATGGTGGGGATCACGCGACCCGCGTGTTCGTCTGTGTCGACGAAGGTCACAACCACCGGCAATTTGCCCCCCGCCTCTACGAGATGAGCAGTCTCCACGCGGTGGCGTCCGAGAAATCCGGAGACGCAGTGCGTTGCGATCGCCGCGTAAACATTTTCCTTCCGCAAGTAGTTAAGGATTTCCATGTGAAGAGGTCGCCGATGCCACTGGTCGGCTTCGTTGAGATAGATCGTTACCTGTACTGCCATCGCATCTGGCATTTTACCCGGGAACCTCGCTGGATTTCTGCCATTCGCGGCGCAGCATTCCGTAAAGCTCGGAATCGACAAACTTGTCCCACTTGCGAAGTTGCTCTCGCTGGCATCCTTCGTAACGCATGCCGAGCTTCATGAGAATGTGACCGGAGGCCGGGTTGTGCTTGAAGTGAGAGGCGTGGATTCGATTCAGGTTGAGATCCTCGAAGCCATACCGCAACATTTCGTGCGCGGCCTCGGTCGCGTAGCCCTTTCCCCAGTAATCAACACCGAGCCAGTAGCCGATTTCGGCGTTCTGATGTTGTTGCTCCAGCCGTAGACCGATTCCGCCGATCTGGCGTCCATCGCTTCGCAGTGTGATTGCCAGCCAGAGTTTATCTGGCTCCTCCGCCAGCTTTAGAAAATCCCTGGCATGTTGTTCCGTGTACGGATGCGCAATACGGAGCGTTGTCGCCGCGACCTCGCGCGTGCCAATGAGCGGAAGCAGTTCAGGGATATCGGATTCGCGGTAAGGGCGCAGAATCAACCGCTCGGTTTGGAGGGTAGGTGGAGAAATCATGCTTAAATCGCTCGCGCGAGAGCCATGCCCCCGAGAGCTGCACCGAGACAGAGGAGATTGTTGCCGAAAAAGTTAGCCAGCATGAGTCCCCATTGACCCTGCTCGAAATACGCCATCGTTTCGAACGCGTAGCTGGAGAACGTGGTGAACGATCCGCAGAACCCCACAACAACCAAGAGTCGCCATCGTGGATCGATCAGGACGCGCTCGGTCGTCCAGATCACGAAGAAGCCGACGATAAAGCTTCCTACGATGTTGATGGTCAGAGTTCCGTATGGAAAGACGGGACCAAACTCTTTGGCAGCAAGACGGCTCAAGAAGTAGCGGAAATTGGCACCGACGATTGCGGCGAAGGATATAGCGAGAAAGTCTTTCAACGAGGACACCCCTACAAAAAGAAGTTCAATTCTGTAGGAGTTATTAGCCTGCAGCATCGAAGCTTGGCAGGCGGTTATGGCGAACTCCATCGCCGTAACTCCATTTAACCACAAACGCTGATCGCCTTACACGAGTGAAATGTGGATCCAGTACCTTCGTGCGCATCGCTTCGTCGGCTACTTTTTTCTCTCCACAAGGAACCGGGCCAGTTCCTTCAGGGTTTCGGCTCGTTCGCCGAAGCTCTCCAGTTCCGCGAAAGCATCATTAACGAGCGAATCGGCTTTTCGGACCGAGGCCTCGACGCCAAAGAGAGCCGGATACGTCGCCTTCTCGGACGCCGTATCTTTGCCGGCGGTCTTTCCCAGTTGTTCTGACGTTTGGGTTACGTCGAGCACGTCGTCCACGATCTGAAATGCCAGACCGATTGACAATCCGAACGCCCTAAGCTTTCCGACCTCGCTATCTTTCCCGCCAGCGTAAATTCCTCCGCTCACAAGGCTGGCGGTGATCAGTGCGGCGGTCTTCGAGCGGTGGATATATTCCAGCATTTCGGCCGTCGGTTGGCTGTGCTCGGCTTCCAAGTCGACGACTTGTCCGCCAATCATTCCATCCACGGTACCGGTGCCGCGAGCGATCGTTTCGATGATGCGTACTCGCGCCTCAGCTGGACATTTGAGACGAGACAACACTTCATAAGCCTGAGTCTGTAGCGCGTCGCCGGCAAGTATCGCGATGGCCTCGCCGAATACTTTGTGACAAGTGGGACGTCCGCGGCGTAGATCATCATTGTCGAGCGCCGGAAGATCGTCATGAATCAGCGAATAGGTGTGCAGCATCTCGAGCGCCGCGCCCAGTTCCTCGATTCCGGCCGGCATAGATCCCGCAACCATGCGTCCTGCTTCGATGCAGAGGATAGGGCGAAGGCGTTTACCTCCAGCGAACACACTGTGGCGCATCGCTTTGTGAATCGACACCGGATGTTCGCTTTCCAGCGGAATCAGGCGGTCCAATGCGGAGTCAGTCAGCCGCTGACCTTGTTCCATCGTCTCCTTGAGCATGAAGAGAAAGTATAACAAGCGGGAGTGCAGTGTTCCTGTAATGAGGCGCTTGCGACGTAATCCGTGTAAATAAAAAAGAGGACATCCTTAGGCGTCCTCTTCCGTGACGAAAACCCAGCTAGGCTGCTGCGCCTCGACTGATCGTCGTGTTCCGCAAGACAGAACTCAGTACAGTTCCTACATCATCCGCGCAAACGTCACTAGCGCCTGCTTCGAGAGCCGCCATCCACAAGTCCTCATCAGGGATTCGGTGGGTGCAAACGATGGGCACTTCCGGAAATTCTTGATGCAGACTTTCAATGTCGGTCAGCCGCCAGAGTTCCATATTCAGCCACGACGGCCTCAGGACGGTTTCGGGCCACTTCGTCCCGAAGTTCCTCGCGGGAGCGAGTTACGTGTACGGAGAAATGCGGGCGCAGTCCACCAGCCAGGGACCGGGCCGTTTTCAAGTCTGTTTCGAGAAGGACTACGCTCTGCGCCATTGAATCCCCCGATCTTCAACCGTCGCCAACGCTACACGTCAACGCGAGACTAGGGCTGCGGGGTGGCTTGAGGACCACAACTCCACAGGCATCAGGTGAAACTTTCGAAACGCGGTTCAGAGGTTGCGGCGCTCAGCGTCGTGCAGGCGCCTTTTCCGTCAGCGGTTCGAACGGCTCTGCCTGGAGCTTCCCGTTTTTCTTGAGCAGGATTTCAACTTTGCCTTCCGCCTGTTCGAGTTCTTTTCGGCACGCGGAAGAAAGCTGCATTCCTTCTTCAAAGAGCGTTAAGGATTTCTCCAGAGGGATTTCTCCCTGCTCCAGTTCCTGAACAATTTTCTCCAGTCGCTGGAGGCACTCTTCAAATTTGGCCAACGGGGTTTTCGCTCCGTCTCTCTATTGTAATGCTACGATTTCAGCCGGATGTCCAGTGTTTTTTCGGTGAATATTTAGTACTAAGGCCAGAGACTCTCCCGCTTCGGGAAGGAACTAGAGAGTTGCAGCCGGTGAATTCCCCAAGGCTTCGAGCACATCGACCGCTGAAGTGTAGCGTCCGAGAGGAGCGCTGATCTGTGCGCCCTGCACCGTCTGCCGAACGGCAATCAGCATTTCGCGGGCAATCGCGACGCCTTCCGCCCGGGCAGCCTCCGGTGTTTGCGCCCGCGCCATGCGCTCCAGAATCGAGTCGGGAACAGAGACCCGCAACTCGTTCTTCATGAACTCCGCGTTGCGCACGCTCACGAGCGGCCAGATCCCGGCCACAACCGGAATTCGGCAATGCTCGATGCGTCGGAGAAAGTTTTCGAGAAGCCTCAAATCGAAGACGGGCTGCGTCACCGCGTATTCCGCGCCGGCTTCAACTTTGTATTCGAACCGGCGAATTTCCTCGTCCAGGTCGGTCAATCCGGGATTCGCCCCCACTCCAATCACGAATCCCGTTCCGCCGCCAATCGGATTTCCGCCCAGTCGAGTCCATGGTTCAGGCTTGCGAACGATGTTGACCAGGCCGATGGCGTCCACGTCGAACACCGCGGTCGCGTCCGGATAGTTGCCCATCTTCGGCGGATCGCCGGTGATGCAGATCAGATTCTTCATTCCCACGGCTGCCGCTCCCAGCAGATCGCTCTGGATGCAGAGCACGTTTCGATCGCGGCAGGTGTAGTGCAGGATCGGCTCGATTCCAACTTCGCGCTGGATCAGTATCGATAGCGCCTGATTGCTCATTCGAGCCGACGCTCGGGGACTGTCGGGAATGTTGACGGCGTCCACGCCCACCGATTTCACGAACCGCGCCGCCTCAATCTCTTTGCGGACATCGATTCCCTTTAGGCGGGACGATTTCGACCATCGTGACGAATTCGCCGTGCGCCAGCTTCTCGCCGACCCTTGAACGCTCCGCGAGCGGTATCGTCGGAACCGCCTGCGGCATGGGGTGCCCGCCCGTGACGTGCGCTGCAGCTGCCTTTCCACGGGCCTCGCCGACGCGCAAGGCCGACTTCATCACCCGAATGTGTTCCGGCGTCGTTCCGCAGCATCCGCCCACCAGACGAACGCCAGCAGCCACGAATTTGCGAGCGTAGCTCGCCATGTATTCCGGCGAGCAAAGATAGATGTTGCGTCCTTCCACCGATCGGGGAATGCCGGCGTTCGGCTGCGCCGCCAGGGGAAGGGAAGTCGCTGCGCGGACTCGCTCCATCGCATCCAGCATCGCGACCGGACCGACGCTGCAGTTGCAGCCGATTACGTCCGCTCCCCATTCTTCGAGCTTAGAAACGAATGTG
The DNA here is from genome assembly GCA_963771765.1 of uncultured Acidobacteriota bacterium. GTDB lineage: Bacteria > Acidobacteriota > Terriglobia > Terriglobales > Acidobacteriaceae > Sulfotelmatobacter. The sequence continues at coordinate 8,863 of CAVYUY010000057.1, read as the reverse complement.
TTCGGATCGGAACCATCGAGACAATTGCCGTCCTCGTCGATCGTGACCTGAGCAACGAGCGGAAGCGAGCCTCCGACATCCTTCGCGGCAAGCATCGCCTGGTGAATCTCTTCCAGATATCCGAAGGTTTCCAGGATCAGCAGGTCGACCCCGCTTCCCGCAACGTTGCAATCTGCTCTCGAAATGCTTCCCGCGCTTCCTGGAACGACGTTTTGCCGAGAGGTTCAATTCTGGTTCCCAGCGGGCCAACCGATCCCGCGACCCACACATCGAAGCTTTTGGCGGCTTCGCGAGCCAGCTTCACACCTGCCCGGTTGATGTCTTGAACCTTGTCGGCCAAACTGTGACGAGCCAGGCGGAAGGAGTTGGCACCGAAAGTATTGGTTTCAATAATTTCGGCTCCAGCCTGCAGATAGTCGTGGTGAATTCCACGGATCAGGTCCGGCTGGGAAAGGTTCAATTCATCGTAAGAACGGTTGATGAAGATGCCGTTGGAATAGAGCAGAGTTCCCATCGCGCCGTCGCATAGCACGGGGGACTGCTTGATTCGCGAAAGAAAATCACCCGCCATATGTTTGATGAGAATACAGGATGAAGCAGAGTTTACGCATCTTCCGAGCACATTGGACGGTCGTGGTGAGCAGCAGAATGCTTTTCAGCAGTCGGCTGGCCTGCGCCATAAGAGCTCAAGGTCGCCGGTCTGCTATAATCCTCGATTTCGCAATTAAATCTTCCTTTTTCATGTTGTTAGGAGCCTGCCGTTTGAAGAAACGCATCCTCGTCTTGTCGGTCGGATTGTGGGTCATCCTCAACTTCGCTTCCTGCTCCAAAGGTGGCGTCAAGAACCCACCCAGTGGCTTGAAAGAGCGTGTGCTGGCGTCGCAAGGCGTAACCAATTCCTTCCGCTTTGGCGGACTTCAGATGATCGATGGCACCAACGACTCTCTTCCCAGAGTCGCTCCTCTGAGCGGAGGGAATAATCCCGGTCTGATGGTCGTGTCCCCCACGCGGAATATCGCTGCCGACTTCGATGCGGCGAGTAACTCAGTTTTTGCGACTAACACGGTCAAAGAGACCGCCCTCGGGAGCGTCAGACTCGCTGGACCAACCACCAGTTTTGTTGTCCCTACGGCGGACCCCGTTGGCTATGCGGCGGTCCCTTCCGCGATCATTGACGGCTTTTCGTTTCACGGTGCTGTTCAGTCGATGAACTTTTCGACCGGAGCCGCCACGACGATCGCGGTCGCGTCCGCGCAAACTGTGGTCTCCAACAGCACCGCGACCCAGCTTCTGGTTTTCAGCAACGATTCCGATTCCGTGACCCTCCTGTCGCCCGTCGCGGCAGTGCCGCCAGTGGACACAAGTTGCACCAATCCGCCGAATGCAGTTTGTACGGTTGTCCCCGGATTCGATCGTCCTGTGTTTGCGATACTCAACGGCAACACCGCTTACGTGCTGAATTGCGGTCCGCAATGTGGAGGCGTCCAGGCCAGCATCGCCGTTTTCGACCTCCCGAGCCTCACCATCACGACCACGATCCCCGTGGACGCTGCCACCATGGCGTTTCTTAACGGGTCGATCCTTTACGTAGCCGGAACACCGGCGGAGTCCGCGAACAATGGCTGCGCTCCGACCACGACCGCGGCAACCGTCTGCGGCAGGCTCGATGTGGTCGACCTCAGTTCCCAAAAGGTGACCGCGAGCGCCATCATCACCGACGGCTATCACGATCGCATGGATATGACTTCGAACGGCCAGCTCTTCATTGGATCGCACGGCTGCACGAGCATTGGCGACGTTAACAATCCGAGTGGCGAAGTGCGGGGATGTTTGTCAATCTTCAAGGTCGCTGACAATTCGGTCTTCATCCCGCCCGACAACGGAGATGTGAACGGACTCCAGGGTTTCAGTAGCCGTCTGGTTGAGTATGTGGCGCAGGGGGGAAATCTCAGGGTCTATGACCTTAACAGAGATATTCTTCTGATCAACGATTTCCTGCCTGAGGGGAGTATCAACATTCCGGGATACATCGGCGACGTGAAGGCAATCGACTTCTTCTAGCAAAGTCGAAGGAACTCAGTGCTTGAGGGGTTCTAATTGCAACTGATGTGCCTTCGTTCTCTGCACCGCCTCCTTCGTGAACGGCAAAGTCGAGAGTCGTCCCTTCATACCAGTTCTTCCATTGATCCAGGTAGTAAGGGCTGAGGAAGTTTCCGGCCTCGCCGGTAACAAGGTTCAGAGTCGATTGGTCGAGATCCGCCAGGTTTGCGGTGAATCGCTCCGAAGGGCCATGGTGCCGGGTTACCGCTTTGACCGTGTAGCCACTGCCAGATTGTTCCTGCACGCCCGGACCCGACCAGTGCTTCAGGAACGGAATCCTTCCGAGAATCGGATGTTGAATTTCGACGGCATTGAATGCGCCCCAGCGCCATGACGCCAGGTCCTTGGGAGCTTGCGGAGCGTTCACGGCAGCATCCACGGCGGCGGCAAGGAGATCGTCGTAATTCGAGTACTTATCAGGAAGCCATCGCTTTGGCCGGTGCAACAAAATGTTCTCCAGCCAAACTGACCGCATGCCCCAGGAATACGTCACCCAACTAAGACCGGCATCTTCGGGGTTCGCGTTTGCAGTTGCGCCTCCCAGCTTTGGCTCCAGCAAAAGCCGCCTTAACTCGCGGACAGAGTTTTCAGTGATCGTCGGCGCGGCCGATAACGCCTGCATCAGGCCATCCCAACTGCGCAGTAGGTCCGCCGCCTGTTTCGCTCTCGCGGACGGCTTCGACGCATGATCGACCGCATACACAAAACGTTCAGCTGCAAACAGGTAGGGCTCGGAATGAATGTCCGTTTGCAAAGCAAGCATGTCGGCCGGAGAGAATTGGCGTCCTGATTCAAGCACGTGGTAGATGCGCGCGACGCGCCATGGCGCGTCCCACTCCATGCTGACCGGGTTCGGATATTTGTCCGGCGTGATTCGGCCGTTCGCCGTCGCAATGATGCCAGACGGTGGATTGTAGACATTGGGCAGCTTGTCGAATGGAATGTAGGAAGTCCATTCGTGCGCGTCGTCGGCCCCGTTCACTGGAAGGCTGCCGTCTCCCGCTGCGCGAATCGGAACTTTTCCGGTCGTATGATAGCCGATATTCCCGTCGACGTCGGCGTAGACGACGTTCTGTCCCGGTGCGTCGAGTTGAGAAAATGCTTTCTTGAAGTCGTCCCAGTTTTGCGCAGAATTAACGTCGAAAAATGGAATTCGCAGGCCGTCGTAGAGAGTCCAGCGAAGCGCCAGTGACCGCGTTTCACCGGGAACCAGTTCGCTAATGATGGGACCGTGGCGGGTGATCTTCACGTCGACTGTGACATCGGCCTTACCTTTGACGTGGATCACTTCCGTGCGATGCTCCGGCTGAACCCAACCGCTCGGAGTCTGATACGCGCCTTGGGTGTTCATGTTCTCGATGTAGACGTCCGTTACTGTTGGACCCACGTTGGTGAATCCCCAGGCGATGCGTTGATTATGTCCGACGACCACGTAGGGCATCCCCGGAAGAGTTACGCCGGCGACGTCCAGCGTTCCAGAGCGCAGGTGCGCCTCGTACCAAAGATTTGGCATCTGGTGGCCGAGATGCATGTCGTTCGAGAGCAGTGGCTTGCCGGTGACAGTGTGAGCGCCAGATACGACCCAGTCGTTCGAGCCGTTGACCGGCCTTCCTTCCGAGGGCAACTCAGTGGCTTCCAGTTGTTCGCGCGCACTGCTGATTCTGTTCCGAGTGACTGAGTTATCCGGCGCGTCCTCTTCGTCATCGTCATCGTTCTGGTCGCCGGAACTAGCATCGGGTTCGCTCAAGTCTTCGCGCATCACGGTCGGCGGACGGTCGTGCCACGACTGGTTCACGTACAGATCTGCGGTTAACTCTGGCCCCAGCTTCGCAAGAATTTTTTCGCGCCCGAGCGCTTCGTAAAAGTAGTGGTAGTTCAGATCCTTCACCATCTGGTTGGCGATAACGACGGAATCTTCTGGTTGCCATGGTTTCGGCGCGTACCCAATTCAGATGAAACTCGATTGGCAGATGGTGGAGATGCGAGACGATGAATGCGTTCACGCCCCGGGCGTAGGCCTCGAAGAATGAGCGATCGCGCGGACTTGCCATTGCCAGAGACTTTTTGGCTGCCGCGCGAATCCCGAGAATCCTCTGCTCACGGTCCAGTTTTAGAGTGTCTTCGCCGATGATTTCGGAAAGTTCGCCGCTTCCGGCGCGCCGGATCACGTCCATCTGCCACAGGCGGTCCTGTGCCGTTACATATCCTTGCGCGAAAAACAGATCGTCGAGCGTGGCCGCGTCAATGGTTGGAATCCCGTGCCCGTCGCGCGTGACAGTGACCGAGGAAGCGAGCCCTTCCACCTGCAGGGTTCCGTCAAGCTGGGGCAGGGCCGCTTGCGCGACGTAGTAGGCGTACCCCGCCAGACAAAGTAGCAACACGATCAACACGAGTAGGAGCCAAAGAAGAATTCGTACAAGCGGCCGACGGCCCCTGCGGGATACTTCGAATTCCGTCATTGTGCTCATGGGAACTTACGATTGTATTCCAACGGACGTGGGCGCGACGCTGAAGCTGGATTTCAGTTTCAAGATGACAGAATGGTATTCTGACTCGCTGTTCCGCCCTCCATGCTGCAGAAACGCATTGACGATCAGCCCACGCTTTCCCGCCAAATGGTGCGCGAGGCTCAGGAAATCCTGCGGCGCCATCTCAAGAAAGTCGGACTGAAACAGACCGAGCAGCGCGACACGATTCTTCGTACCTTCCTCGAAACGAGGGACCACCTGTCGACCGACGAGTTGCATCGTCTCGTACAGAAAAAAGACGCGCGCATCGGATATACCACCATCTACCGCACCCTGAAGTTGCTGGCAGAGTGCGGCCTTGCCAGTGAAGTCGCCTTTCACGACGGCATTGCCCGCTACGAACATCAGTACAACCGGCGCAGCCACCATCACATGGTGTGCACCGAATGCGGCAGTTCCGTCGAGTTTTTCTCGCAGGAAGTCGGCCAGCTTGAGCAGGAAATCGGGCGCAAGTACCACTACCTCACGACCCGGCACACATTCCAGATTTATGGCACGTGCGAAGATTGCCGAAAGAAAGCTCTGGCTCTTCGCCCTCTCTAGTGTTGATTAACTCGCCTTCCAGGATGTCTACTGCCAAATCTGCGGATGGGTAAGTTCTCTTTCCGTCAGGTCCGCGCCGTGATTGAGGCAGTCTACGGCCGATCCATTCCGTGCCACCCGAATCACGTCAGACTGATCGGAACAGAAGGCGGGTTTCGGCGTCTTCGATTGTTTTTCTGGATAAGCCACCAGCTTGATATTTCACGATCGGGCCGCCTGGCTTGGCCGCCGAGCATGAACGAAGCTCGAAGACGTATCCCTTCTTGCGGCCTCCGGCGACATCGGAGCTGATACCCCACGCTCCCGAGAGATCTGACATCGCGCACGTATATCCAACCTTCGGATGAGATTGCGAGTAGGCGATCTCGGCGGTGTTCAACGTTCGAACCGTCGTTACTGCGGATGTTTCGCTCTGTATCGCAGTGCTGTCAGCAACGCCTCTTCGCCGTTTGTCGCGCACCGTAAATTCCCAGGCCGATGAGGCCAATGATCAGGTAACGCCGACGTATCCGAGAATGATGCCGCTGATCGCCAGCCCTCTGCCTTTTAACCTTCCGCCACTCTTACGAATGTCGTACAGAGACAGGTATCCGAAAACAACCGCTACAACGGAGAAGGGAAGAATCAGGAAGAGAATTCCACTGATGAGGCTGAAGATGGCTTTGCCGCTGGTTTCCGGAGGCAGGCCAAACGCTACGGAAGGATCCACTGGTGCGACTGCCGCTGCTGCCTGGGCATCGCGGCCGCAGATTTCGCAGAAACGTTCGCCCTCTGACAAGCTATTGCCGCAACCAAGGCAGAACGAACTCACGTACTCCTCCAGCACAGCAAGGCCTCAGAGAGGAAGGCTCGCTCCCGGAGCCAGTAGATTGAATGGATGAATTGGAACGTTTCTTGCAATCCCGAAAAGAATGATGACCGCGCAGAGCGCCTGAATCCAGATGGCAGGAAGAAATATCTGCGGCAGTCCGCGCCCTCGCAAAACGCGTAGCCCTTCTGACGCCAATCCGTAGAGCAAGAATGGCATCAGGATGACGGTCAGCGGATTCATCGCCCACGCAGTTCCGAGATTTCCGCGCAGCAGCTGATGGATCGCGCGCAGAGATCCGCATCCCGGGCAATAGAGGCCTGTCAAAGCATGGAACGGGCAGGGCGGAAAAATACCTGAAGTCGCGGGATCGAATAATCGCAACAGTAGCAATCCAGTGCTACCGAGCAACATCGCGGTTATGAGTCTTTGATTTCCGCATCGACAAAATCGCGCTATCTTTGGCTCAGTCCGCTCAGAACGCCAAGCATCACGAGCAGGATCCATCCGCCAATCGTGGCCAATCCCAATCCAAAGGAAACCCAGCACCACAGCTTGGCATTGTTCGAAGCCGACTGAGCTCCGGCAAGATCCCCAACCTGCAGCTTGTTATTTACCTGCGCAGCGAAAATAATCGCCGGGATACCCGTGGGAAGGCAGCAGAAAACCGTCGCCAAAATCGCAAATACCAGATAGTTGGGCACCGTTGTTCCCGGAGGCAAAACAACACCCGTGACGGGTAATGGTGTTGGCGCGCTCGTGGTGGTCATCGGTACGGGCGGCGCTGGCGGCAGCAGGTTTCTTCCGCATTGCACACACACAGCCGCGGTGTCCGCGTTATTCGCACCACATTGAGGACAAAACATTCACTGCCTCCTTGGACTCATTCGTTCTCTTACTCGAGAGGGCTGCCACTTTTTAAGCACAACTGTCCTGACCCGGAAGAATCGACCTTGATGACGGCAGATTCGTCGGAGCAGAATGCCCGCCGGCCTGTCTGATTCGACACAAGCGGATACGCTATCAGGCGATATCGCGTGTTTGCACTGCCTGGTGTCTCAGAGTCGCAGGCCTTAACTTGAAACCAGTAGCCCGTCTTCTGTCCGCGGCCAAGCCGTTCGTCAATTAAACCAGCCGACACGAGATCCGATAACGAGCAGGTGAATCCCGCATCCACGTGGCTCTGCGCGTAAGAAGCTTCGGCAGAATTCAACGAGCGAATCGAAGCGACGGCAGAGCCCTCATTCGCCGAAATGCGGGCTCGCAAGAAGGTTCGGGATTGCGATCGCGGCAATGATCAAGATGAGCGGAATGCCCGCAACGCCAGCGTATCCGAGAACGAGACCGGCTACCGCCATCCCGTGCTCCGGTCAGCTTACCTGCGCTCTTCTTTATCTCTGATAGGGAAAGATGCCCGAAGATGATGGCGACAATGGATAGAGGGAAAAAGAAGATGAACAGTCCGCTGACCAGGCTAACGATCGCCTTTGTACTGGTCTGCTGCGGCCCCGTTGCGATCGCTTGAGCAGGTGCGCCGACTGCAACGCCTTGTCGTCGCATCTCCCGTCCACAAACGCGGCAGAACTGATCGGCCGTGTCCATGCTATTTCCGCAAGCCGGGCAGAACGTGGTCATCTGCCGCCTCCGAGGTCGCAAATTTGTTCATCCACAAATTTGCACGAAACATACTATCGCGGCTCGTATGGCGTCAATGCGTTAGGTTGATTCCACCTGCATTTACGTGCATATTCTCGATATTCGCAGCCTCCAAAACTAAAATCTCCATTGCTTTGAAAGAGGCTTTTTGATACCTTGCCGCGAACGCTGCTTGGAGCGAATGTTCGGGGTCTATCCAAGGGCAGGTCGGATCCGACCGGAGGGAATTTTCCATGGCTTTTTGCAATATGTGCGGGGCGCAGGTCGCCGACGGCACCACCACGTGCGCTGCATGCGCGAGTCGCGCTCCAGCGGCGGCTCCCGCGGTCGCGACTACCGGGGCGATGGCCGACAACGTAGCTGGCATGCTGGCTTACGTCACGATCATCCCAGCGATTATTTTTCTCGTGATGGAGCCCTACAACAGGAACCGGTTCGTCCGCTTCCACTCGTTCCAGTGCCTCTTCTTCTGCGTGGCCCTGATTGTTTTGCAGATCGGATTGTCGATTCTGGCCTTCGTACCCTTCATGGCCATCATCACGATCCCGCTGCACCTGCTGATCGGGCTCGGAGCGTTGATCCTTTGGATCATCCTCTTGATGAAGGCGAATCAGGGACAGATGTACAAGCTTCCGATCGTCGGCGACATCGCAGAGAAGCAAGCGAACGCGATGTAATCCCTGGCTGTGCCGAGTCGTTAGCGCGGCTAACGAGAAGTTTGAAACTCGCGAGTTCTTTCGCATCGTGCGATTGAACTCGCGTTCTTTTTTTCTCTGCCCGCGAGCTCGTTCCGACGCAGTAGAACTGCCTCGCGCTTGACTTTCTTCCGCTAAGCTGTCAATCCTATTAGCTTTTACCTGCAGCACGAGTCTTCGCCGTCAGGCCGTCTCGTCGCGGGAATTCTGATCCGAACGGGGAACCGATTGCGAGTTCGCGTTTTCTATCATGACAAGTGCTTCGATGGGGCTTCTTCGGCCGCTCTGTTCTCCCGCTTTTACCGGGAGCGCATCCGCAGTGACGCCGATTTCGAATTTACGGGGCTCGTTCACCGCGCCGGCGCCCTTTTCGACGAGAAGCAGTTCGATGGCAACGAGAACGCCATCGTCGATTTCAAGTACTCCAGTTCGCCGAAAATTACCTGGTGGTTCGATCATCACGAGAGCGCGTTTCTCTCGCCGGCCGACGCCGAGCACTTCGAGCAGGACCAGAGCAATCGCAAGTTTTACGA
>CAVYUY010000056.1:0-43853 GCA_963771765.1 uncultured Acidobacteriota bacterium | reverse complement strand
GCTCGCCGGGCAGAACGCGAAACGCGAGCGCCAACATGACGATCATCGTCACAGCAAAGATCGACACGGCGATGACGTCAACCATGTTCCACCCTTCGTCGTTCCACCAGTTAAGGACACGGGTAAGCAAGCCACGACCGGACGCGCCACATCGGTTTCGACCAGCGACTGCCCGAAGCCTTGCGAGAAACGGCTGACCGCTCGCGCGGACATGTTCGCGATCAGGTCGTCAGCAAACCGCACGCGATCGCACTCGAACAGCAAAACGACGGTGCTGCTGCCGGGACGAAACAGACTCTTCGGCTGGCCGCACGTGACGAACGAACCCGGCTGCAATCGCACGGGGTCGTCGTAGCGATATTCGCTGTAACACTGCGCAGACCTGACCGATCATTAAGGCGACAATCTCGACCATCGCCACGCTCCCGACGCCGGTGCCACCGGGGACATCGGTGTCGATGACGGTGACGACTCGCTTGTTCTTCGAATACGGCGTGGCCAGCGCGACCACGGCGCATCGGATTGCACGAGTGATAACGCCCGTCGAGCTCGTACTGCTCGCACACGACGCCAGAAACCGGCATGTGGTTGTAGTGATATTTCTCGGGCGTGAGGCGAAAGATCGCGAAATCGGCTCGATCGAATTTGTCTCGACACGTTCGATCTTCACCGATCAGTTCGTCGAGATCGAAGAATTTTCCTTTCAGATACAGCGACGTCGTCTCGCCGCAGCGACCCCACGAGCACGCGGGCATCGCACGGTGAAACGACGATGCGCCCACACGAGCGGGCAAGCGGAGCCGCTGGGCTTACCGCGAAAGAGTTCAAGAGATGGAATATCGGCCGCATCCCAAACCTGCTCGGGAAGGAGACGGCCGTGACCAGCGGTCGAGTTTTCCATCACTGTGAGCAATGCTTCGGCTTCATCGGCTTGTCCGGCGGCGAGAGCATAGTGAGCCCGTTCTCCAGCGAGCAGGGGCCATGGGCGACCGATTCCGGTTCCGTCGAATGCCGATCCATCTCTATGTTCACCGTAGCCGTCGCCGTTGTAGCGATACCAGCACGGACCCTGCGGCAATTCGACCGCTAGGAGCGCGTCAATCGCGCGAAGGGTATTGATGATCCTAGGATCATCCGGAGCGCGCAAGCCGAAGCGGACGAGGGCTAGCGCATCGGGACTGATGATGTGGTAAGCGCGCTCGCCATCCTCGCCCGGTGGACGATTCTTGATCGGTACGAAGCCCTGGGTTGGTGATGCTGCGCCGTCGGTTTCGGGAGGAGCGATGCGGACGTAATATCCCTCGATGCCAAGTTGCTGCGCCAGATCTCCGCCGCTCGCATACACCCAGCGCTCGATATTGTCGTTCCAGGCATCGGCAGTGTCGCGCATGGTCCGTGCCTGTTCGGAATGCCCCGTCTCGTCGGCGATGTCGGCGCCGGCGAGGAGCGCCGAGATTTCAGCCGCGAGCGTGAAGGGCGAATAGCCGCCGTCTTCTTCCCATCGATCCTGCTGAGTGACTGGACCATTGCGAACGATGAAACTCGCCGCGCTGCGAACCATTGGCCACCAACGATCAAGCTTGCCGAGTTCATCAGGGGCTTCGCGGCGGAGAAGATCGACCAGCAGAATCGGGAAGGCGGTTTCGTCCATCTGGATGCCGCTCCAGTAAGGACGCCCATCGAGCCACAGGTTTTGCGCCCAGTTTCCCGCGGCCTCCTGGGTTGCTTCGAGATATCGCAAGACGCGAACCGCATCGGTGACGGCGCCAGCAGCCAAGAGAGCGCCCGCCGTTTCGACGAGGTCGCGCGGCCAGACGAGGTGATATCCGCCGAGATCTTCATCGCCTTTGTTGAAACCCCAAGGAATCGAAAGACTGGCGATGATGCCGCCGAGAAAGTCTTTGGATTCGTGCGTGCGCAGGACTGCGGCGGACGCGCGATAAAGATCGTTCTGCGCGCAGCGGCTCGTCGATCTTCAGCAGCGTGTGTTGCCAGTTCCGCCATTGCGCGACATAGTGCTGACGAATCTCGGAATAGTCTTCGAACAAGCGCCGATCGGACTTGCTGCCCGGCCTCAGCTCGGCATCGTGCCGAACCCGAGGGCCAGCAGGAACTCGCCGTTACATGCCGCCAGGTCGATTTCTCCGGTAAACGCAATATTTCCGTTTTCCGCGCGCGTATATTCCCATTGCATCTGAAAGTGCTCGGAAATGTCCTGCCATCCGTCGGACTTACCCACGAAGCCGACGGACATTTTCTTCCATGGTGCCGAAGATGCAAGGGCCAGAGTGACGCTGCCACGCTCGGCGAAAAACATGGGAAATCCCTTGTAGTCGCCGATCCAGCCGGTATTGCCGTTGCCGAAGTTCGCGAGATGGGGCGAGAGCAGTCGCGAATAGCGAATAGTCGGAGAGCTTCCCTGGAGAGGTTCGAAGCGAATTTTCTGCAAAACGACGTTGCGGTAAGGATCGCTGAAAATTTCTTTGTGAATTCGGTAGCGCCCGGAATTGCACGTATTGGTCAGTGAATACGCAGGTATGCCTGGCTCGAGCGGGCGATTGTCGAAAGAGCAATCTCGCTTTTCTTCTGAGAAAAAATCGACACGATTGGTGACGACGAATCCCATGTCGCGTGTACATGCCTGGTCAACGCGAGGGTAATAAACCTCGTTCAGGATTCCGTGGCTGAGCGTGAACCAGACTTTGCTGTGTTGGTTCAGCGCAGTGCCAACGCCGCTCTTGGCGCTTGATGTCCAGCGCGGCGGGATTCCCGGCCAGCCGGGGGCATAACGAATCGAAGAATCAGCCATGAGGAGTCCGTCCTTGCAATCCCAACTATATCGTCAAGTGAAGTGACAACGTTCTACACCACCAGTGGTGCCTTCTTGTACCACCTGTCACCCAAACGGTTGTACCGACTCGGGACGCGGAACTTGCAGTCCACAACTTTGTTTTCAACAACGCTCTTGCCCGTTCACCAGAAATTCACTCGTTTGTAACCATCCTTTAACACTGCGACGATAGAAAGAAGGACATCTATTTAAGGAGGAATTCATCTCGCGATGCGCAAACTTGTGCTGCTGTTGGTGTGTGTCCTGTTGGGGTTGCCGGTTTTCGGGCAGACCACGCTGAACGGAGCAGGCGCTACATTCCCCAACCCGATGTACTCGAAGTGGTTCAGCGAATATCACAAAGTTCACGGCGACGTACAGGTGAACTATCAACCGATCGGCAGCGGCGGCGGTATCCGCCAAGTTACAGCAGGCACCGTGGATTTCGGCGCCAGCGACATGCCGATGACCGACAAGCAACTGCAGGAAGCGAAGTTCAAGATCCTGAATATTCCAACGGTGCTGGGCGCGGTCGTACCGGCGTACAACATTCCCGGGGTCACCGGGGAAGTGAAGTTTCCGGGAGAAGTGCTGGCTGGAATTTTCCTGGGAAAGATTTCGAAGTGGAATGACAAGGCGATCGCATCGGCGAACCCGGGAGTGAATTTTCCCGACAAGGACATCATTGTCGTGCATCGCTCCGACGGCAGCGGCACGACTTTCATCTGGACGGACTATCTCTCGAAGGTCAGCCCTGATTGGAAGAATCAGGTTGGCAGCGATACTTCGGTGAAATGGCCGATCGGAATGGGCGGCAAAGGAAATGAGGGCGTTTCCGGGCTCATTCGGCAACTATCGGGATCGATCGGATATGTCGAATTGATCTATGCCGTGCAGAACAACATTCCGTACGGAAGCGTTAAAAATTCTTCGGGCGCTTTTGTAAAGGCATCACTTGAGGGCGTCACCGCAGCTGCGGCATCCGCTCCAAAGATGCCCGCGGATTTCCGCGTGTCCATCACCAACGCTCCGGGCAAGGATGCGTATCCGATTTCCAGTTTCACCTGGCTGTTGATTCCGGCGCAATCGAAAGATGCTGCCAAGGGGAAAATCCTCGCTGATTTTCTGAACTGGATGGCGACCGATGGACAGAAGATGACGTCAGCTCTTTCGTATGCGCCATTGCCCGACAACGTCGTGGCCAAAGTGAAGGAAGCGATCAAGCAGGTCAAGTAGACCCCGCTCGCCGGGGAATTTTCATTCGCGGGACAAAAAGGAGAGTGCAATGAAGTCAACGGGGAACGTGTGTCTAATTCTGTTGCTGGCGACTGGTCTGCTTGCGCAGACCAGTCCGCCGGCGAAGTCGACGAAGAAGAAGTCGACAGCCATCACAGCGGCGGACGTGCAGTCGCTGAAAGATGCGATTGCTTCACAGCAAGCGGCGCTGACGCAGCAGCAACAGCAAATACAAGAGCTGCGAGATCAGCTGCAACGGAAAGATCAAGCCGTGCAGCAAGCGCAAACAGCCGCCGCCGATGCGTCCGGGAAGGCCGACGCAGCGCAGGCTGTGAGCACGCAACAGCAACAGACGGTCACCGATCTGAAGAGCGACGTGACAGACCTGAAGACCAACTTGGCAAATACGGTTGTCTCAGTCCAGGAGACGCAGAAGAAAGTGTCGGAGCCACCAACCGCGATTCACGTGAAGGGAATCACGATCACTCCGGGCGGATTCCTCGCGGCAGAATTTGTGCGGCGTTCGCGAGCACTCGGAGCTGACGTGAACACACCATTGAACTCGCTCACGATGCCGGGAGCTTCGCAGAGTGCGATTTCTGAATTCTTTGGTTCGGGTCGCCAGTCGCGTGTCTCGATGCTGGCCGAAGGCAAGCTCGATTTTGTGAAGCTCTCCGGTTATGTCGAAGCTGACTTCTTGTCGGCTGGCATTACTTCTAACAACAACCAAAGCAACAGTTACACGATGCGCCAACGCCAGGCCTGGGGACAGGCGGCTTTTGACAATGGGTGGAGCGTGACTGGCGGACAGATGTGGAGTCTGGTCACGGAAACCAAGCATGGCGTTGATAACCGCACCGAGGCTCTGCCGATGGTGATCGACGCACAATATACCGCCGGATTCAGCTGGGCCCGGCAATTTGGCATCCGGCTGGCGAAAAACTTCGGCGACAAGGTATGGTTTGCCGTTTCGATGGAAAACGCGCAGGCAACCCTGTCGACCCACAGCAACGCTGCGAACTTCCTGCTCGGATCCGCTGGCGCGGGCGGTGGTCTGTATAACGGCGCAATTACGACTTGCTCTACCACGACCACAACTTCGTCGACTGGAACTGTGTCGGCGTCGACAGCTTGCACGCCGGCTGCGACGTATGCCTTCAATCCGTCTCCTGACCTCGTTGCAAAGCTTGTTTTCGAACCAGGCTTTGGACACTACGAAGTGTTCGGAGTCTACAGCCGATTCCGCGATCGAGTGTTCCCTTGCGAAGATGTTTCGGCGACCACGAACTGCATCAGCGCCACCGCGGGTCCAAACGCTCTGGGCGCTTTCAACTCGTCCAAGAATGGCGGCGGTTTCGGCGCCAACGCCCGCTGGTCATTTGCTCACAAGCGTCTTGACTTTGGTTTGCATGGCTTTGGCGGAAGCGGAATCGGACGGTACGGAAGCGCCGGCTTGGCGGACACTGCTGTTCGCAACGACGGCACGCTGCAGCTCATCCGTAACCTGCAGGGGCTTACGACCCTCGAGTGGCATGGACCGAAGCTAGATATCTACCTGAATGCGGGAGCGGAATATGCTGCACGTACGGCGAGTTTCGATCCCGTTCTCAAGAAGGCTGTCGGCTACGGATCGCCGTCATTCAGCAATACTGGATGCTTCACTGAGACCGGGCCGGTCAACAACAACGGTTTCCTGCCTGGGGGCCTGTCGAGTTGCACGGCTGACACACGAGTGCTCATCGAGGGAAGCGCTGGATTCTGGTACAAGTTTTACAACGGTCCGAAAGGCCGGATTCAGTGGGGACCACAGTTCTCGTACGTGACTCGCAATGCGTGGTCCGGGGCGGGATCTCCGAACGAACCACACGGACTGGATGCAATGGTGTTTTCATCCTTCCGGTATTACTTGCCGTAACAACAGGGTTATGTGAGTGCGAAAACATTCCGGCATCAGTTGGGAGTGCACAACTGGTGCCGGATTATTTTTTAGGGTCTTCGTGCTTAACTTGAGTCGGTCACCGGGTGTGTCCGACGGGATGTTTTATACTCAGATTCAACGGGTCGATGACCGGGAAGCCGGTGGTTTCAGCTTCACTCGAACGATTCCAGAAAAAGTTCCATGGCACGAATCTCGCTCGACAATCCCCAGTACTATCTCAACCGCGACACTTCTTGGCTCGCGTTCAACCGGCGTGTGCTCGAAGAGGCCGAGGACGAGGGTAATCCGCTCCTCGAGCGCCTGAAGTTTCTATCCATTTCCGCCAACAACCTCGACGAATTCTTCGAAGTGCGTGTGGCTGCGATGATGCAGCAGATTGAAGACGGATACAACGAGGCCGGCCCAGATGGTGTATCGCTTCTCGAAAAGAGGGATCTTCTCAACAAGCTCACGCATGAATTTGTGGATGATCAATACGATTGCTGGAATTCACGGCTCCGGCCTGCTCTGTCGGGGAGTGGAATTCGCGTGTTGGGCCTGCACGAGCTCGACTCGCATGCGCTCCGTTTTGTTGACGAATACTGCGAGAGGGAACTGGATCCGCTGCTGACGCCGGTCACGGTGGATCCGGCGCATCCGTTTCCCCGCGTGATTAACAAGGCGCTGTGTGTCGGCTTTCTTTTGCGACGCCGTCGGCGTTCTGCGCTGACCTATACGGGCGTTGTGTCGGTTCCGCGGGTACTCCCACGATTGATCCGGCTCCCTTCTGAAGACACAGCTGATTTCATTTTTCTTGCGGATCTGGTGGCGCACCACGCGGTGCGGATGTATCACGGTTATGACATCGTTTCGTCGGCGCCGTTCCGGGTCACGCGTAACAGTAATTTGTATCTGGCGGAAGAAGAAGCCCGAAGCTTGCTGGAATCTGTTCGCACGGAGTTGCACAACCGGCGCAAAGGCGACGCGGTCCGTATGGAGATCGAGGCAGATGCCGATCCAGAGATTATCGAGCGGCTTCGAATCGTGTTTGAGCTGGACTCGTGGCAGGTGTTTCCGGTCAACGGTCCGGTCAATCTGCTTGCGACTGTTTAACGTCTATGAGCAGGTGGACCGCCCGGACCTGAAGGATCGTCCATTTACGCCGCGCGAACTACGGCTGACTTCGAAGTCGAAAGATATTTTCGAGGAGTTGCGGCAGCACGATATCTTGCTGCACCATCCGTTCGACTCTTACGATGCGGTCGTTTCTTTTATTGGATCGGCGGCCGAGGACGACAGCGTGTTGTCGATCAAGCAGACTCTTTATCGAACGAGCGAACGATCGCACATTGTTCCGGCATTGATGGAGGCAGCCTCGCACACGGAAGTGACGGCGGTAGTAGAGTTGAAAGCGCGATTCGACGAGGCGACGAACATCCGGTGGGCGCGCGACATGGAAGATGCCGGAGTCCAGGTATTTCACGGCCTCGTGGGTCTCAAAACACATTGCAAATTGTCGCTGCTGGTGCGCCGCGACCCGGACGGAGTGACACGAAGCTATGCGCATATTGGAACGGGAAATTACAACGCGACGACAGCTCGCATTTACACCGATCTGAGTCTGTTCACGGCGAATCCTGAAATCACGCGAGCGGTCCATGATGTTTTCAGTTTTCTGACGGCGTATGCAGAAAATCCGAGCTACGAGCCGTTGTTGGTTGCGCCGCTCGACCTGGCCGAGAAGTGCGTCGCACTGATCGATCGGGAGGTGGAACATGCGCGGGAAGGAAAGCCTGCCCGCATCATCGCCAAAATGAACGCGTTGCTCGACAAGAACATCATTCAGGCGCTCTACCGGGCGTCGCAGGCGGGCGTTGAGATTGAGCTTATTATTCGGGGCATGTGCGCGCTACGTCCGGGCGTGCGCGGACTGAGTCATAACATCCGAGTGCGAAGCATCGTTGGACGGTTTCTGGAGCATAGCCGCATTTTTTATTTTTCCAATGGCGGCGATGAAGAGATTTACATGGGAAGTGCCGACTGGATGCCGCGCAATTTGTATGAGCGAGTCGAAGTCCTGGTGCCAATCCGCGACGAGATGCTGAAGGAGCGTGTGAGGCACGAGATACTGGGCGCGTACCTCTCGGATAACCGCAAGGCGCGAGTACTGCTCAGCGATGCGACGTATGTTCCGATCTGGAAGTCGGGGCTGGGAAAACGGGACAAGCGTCCTCCGATCGGCGCGGCCGCTTTCAGCGCCCAGACATTCCTGATGGGGGTGGCTGAGGGAAAGTCTCCAGCCCTGTTGCCTGCGTCACAGGCTGCACCGAGGCGTAGAGTGGTGGCGGGAAGGGAACGATAATCCATGGTCCTCTATTTTCTACGCCACGCCAGCGCCGGAGAGCACATCGCAATTCCGAAGAAGGACGAAAAACGCGCTCTGGACAAGGAAGGCATTGAACAATGCGGATATGTCGGGCGGGCTTTGACTGCTCTCAATGTGCAGGTTGACGCGATCGTGTCGAGCCCCTTAAAACGATGCACACAGACAGCATCCCTTGTGGGCAACGAACTTGGTTACGAAGGCAAATTGCAGATTGATGCGGCTTTGCGGCCCGGAGCCGGGTTGGCTGATTTTCGCAAGCTCCTCGAAAAGTATTCGCGTCTGGAAGCGATCATGGTGGTCGGACACAATCCCAACCTGAGCCAGTTTCTGGGCGCGCTAATCAGTGATTCGGGATGCGAAGCATCGCTCGAATTGAAAAAAGGTGCGGTGGCGAAAGTGGAAATGCGCCGAACGTCAGGCACGTTGCAATGGTGCGTCACGCCGAAGGTTCTTCGAACGCTCTACGAGACCGCCGTAGAAAGTTCGCGTCCGAATACCTCGCGGAAGTAGTCCGTTTCTTTTTCAATCGCCCACAATTCCAGATCCACGCCCATCCGGCGTCGCGGGACGAGTGTCAGTTTAACCCCTGGGGAGCGCATCGAGACGCGGAACTTCTCAACGGCGCGGCTGCGTCCCAGGTTCAGGGCGCGAGCAATCCTCAGCAGAACGATCGCTTTTTCGACGTTTGTACGTTGCGAAGGATCGATCACCTTCATGGGACCATCTTCCGGCGTCGGCTTGGATTTTCCGAGATAGCGCGCGATCGCGGCGATGGTGCGACGTTGTTGCGGTGTGTATCCAAGGATTTCGGAATTGGAAATAATGTAGTTCGTGTGGCGATGCCGGCCGTTGCGATTCAAATAGTCGCCAACTTCGTAGAGCATGGCCGCCGCTGTGAGCCACTCGCGGTATTCGGGGTCGAGGCGGTGCACGGAACGCAGGTCGAGGAACAACTGGATCGCGGCGTTACGCACGTCCAGTGCGTGCTTCCGGTCGACGTTGTAGTGTTCGACGGCCTTCATGATCGATTCCCAGCGTTCTGATTCGACTTGCTTGCCCGAGCGAGTGCTGCGGTCATAATCGGCAGCCATCTGCGCGAGGATGCCGTCGCGCAGGCCGAGAGGGGAGTATCGGAAGCCTTTGAGGTGGAGGCGATCGAGAAGTTCGTGATAGACGGTGGCTCCGGCAACGACGATCTCGGCCCGTCGTGGGCCAATCCCTTCAATCTTGCGGCGCTCGGCGACCGGAAGGCGGGCGAGGCGTTTCGCAATTTTCGTCATTTCCGCGCGCGAAACCACGTTGCGCTGCCGGTTCACCCCGCGGCGCATGTGTCCGGCGACAGCTGCTAAGGCTTCAGCAGTTCCCGAGGTAGCGATTACGCCATTCACCTTCGAAGCGGAAATCCGTTTGACGACGCGGTTCACTTCGCGCGTCACGAATCCGCGCAGTCGCTTCAGTTCGCCTTTGCGTGCTGGATCATGGCGGAGAAATTCATTGGTGAGGCGTACAGCGCCGAGGGGAAGGCTGACGGCATCGCGAATGTGGCCACCTTGGGTGACCGTCAGTTCGCAACTGCCGCCGCCCAGATCCATCATTAGCGTAGGAGCCGAGTCGACTCGCGACCCGGAGATGAGGCCGAGGTGAATGAGACGGGCCTCTTCAACGCCAGAGATGATTTCGACGCGCCATCCGGTTGCGGAGCGGACCCACTCCAGAAAGGCCTGAGAGTTACGGGCGTCCCGCAATGCGCTGGTCGCGGCCACTCGAACATTGTCGGTGACAATTTGCTGCGTTGCACGGTGAAACCGGCGAAGCACGCGGACAGTGTCGGCGATCGAATCCGGGGTCAGAAATCCGGAGCCGAAAACGCCTTGTCCTAGACGAGTTACTTCGCGGTCTTCGTGAAGGGAACGCAGGCGTCCGCCCTGAAGGCGCGCGATCTTGAGGCGAACGGAATTGGAACCGATGTCGACTGCGGCGAAAGTGGGCATGGAAAGCTCACAGTTTACATGCGGGGAGGAATCGCGTCATGGGAGTTGATGGGAGCGCTGACTAGGCGGCGGTCTCGGCGCGTTGCGCAGGGACAGATTCTCGCACTGTTAGTTTGAGAGAAGCCTGAGGGACGGTGCCCGATTTGGTCGATGGGGGCGCCGGACGCGACGTTGCGACTTCCGAAACAGCCAGGCGGAATTTTCCGCGAGTGACGTTGTTTATCGCCGCAACGAGAGGAGATTGATTGATCTCGCCCAAGTGCTGCGTTGCAGTTTGCGTAAGGATTGACCAGTCGTGCCAGTGCCCGAGGGCGTCTTGCAAGCGGCGCAATTGGGCGACGAACTGAGTCACTTCGGCGGATTTTGGTGCGAACTCCGCAGCATATCGGGACCGCTTGACCGCGAGCCGGTACTTTTGCAGATAGGCCTCGTCCGATCGGCTTCCAGGCAACGGTACCGATTGCAGCATCTGACGAGCGACTGCGAGAGGATCAGTCTGGGCGTCAAAGTCCGAATCGCGAAGTGTGCGCCGAAGCCTCTTTGCGATCTCGTGAATCTCTCGCTTTTTCAGGAGCTTGCCAAGCTTGGCCTCGTGTTTTTCCCGAAGCTCCAGCAGGTATTGTGTCAGTTCGGTCTTGCGACGGGGTTCGAGTGAAACTTTAAGGCCGCGAAGGGCAACGAGCTGGGCATCGATATCACGAACCCGTCCGGCTTTGCGCCGGATTCGCGCCAGGGCCTTCCGCAGCTTTTTATGATTGCGGTTGTCGCAGGGGATCAGTTGTTCCAGCAAGACCTGCAAACGGCGGGCGGTGGTCCGAAAACTGTGAACGACGTCAGGACTATGCTCTGTCGCTAGCCGAAAGAGATCTCGTTCGGTCTTTCGGAAGATGAGTTTGCCGCGTTCGGACGAGATTGCCATAAAAACATGTGAAGGCCGATCCCAAGCGGGAAGGACGATCAAAAACATCAAATCCGGGCGTTCAAAAATGATCCCGACCGGCAAATACCGGAACACTTCAACGTCAATTGGTGAGGGACCCAGGACGGCAGAAAAACCTAAGTCATTTTAACACCGTTGTAACAAGTCTTTGCTACGGTTGAGGCGATGGCCAACCCAGCTCTTCCACGGCCTGATATGCCCGGTCCGCAACCCGTTGCAGCTACAAGAGTTACATCGGTGAACCAAGATCGGACATCGCCCTTGATTCATACATCAGGCGGCGAAATTCCCGATCGTATCTTCAAAGCCGCGATGACGGCGTGCGGATTGGCAATCCTCGGGGTGCTGGGCCTGATCGTCTACGAACTGCTGAAAGGATCGGCGCTCTCGTGGCACGCCTTCGGTCTGAAGTTCTTCGGAGCGAGCGATTGGGACCCTGTCAACGAGCTTTTCGGAGCCTTGCCGTTCATCTACGGCACCGTCGTGTCATCGCTTCTGGCTCTGGCGATCGCGGTGCCGTTGTCGATCGGCGTTGCTGTCTTTACCACCGAGATGTGTCCGAAAGCCTTGCGCGGACCGCTTTCATTTTTTGTCGAGCTACTCGCAGCGATTCCCAGCGTGATTTATGGGCTGTGGGCGATTTTCGTGATGGTCCCGCTTCTGAGCCAGTATGTGCAGCCTGTGTTGCAGAAAACGCTGGGTTGGACAGGATTGTTCACTGGACCCGTCTTCGGCTATTCGATGTTGGCCGCCGGAGTGATTTTGGCCATCATGATCATCCCGATCATTTCTTCGATCACCAGAGAAGTGCTGGTGGTGGTGCCACAGCACCAGCGGGAAGCGGTCCTTGCGCTCGGGGCGACGCGCTGGGAGATGATTCGGATTGGAGTGCTGCGCAATGCGCGCGCCGGAATTGTCGGCGGAATCATTCTGGGATTGGGGCGTGCGCTCGGAGAAACGATGGCCGTCACCATGGTGATCGGCAACCGTCCAGAGATCGCGAAGTCGTTGTTCGCTCCGGGATACACCATGGCCAGCGTTCTGGCTAACGAATTCAGCGAGGCGACCGGCGACACATACCTGGCTGCGCTCGTTGAGATCGGACTAGCGCTGTTCTTTGTGACGATCATCGTGAATGCGCTGGCGCGGCTCTTGGTTTGGACTGCGACGCGCGGCCAACCTGCGAGGGGAAATGTCTGAGACCACCGCCGTACTCCAGCCGGTGGCGCAAATCAGTTTTCGCCGTCGCGCAACGGATCACTTCATGACTGGCATGGCCGTCTTGACGGTCGTTTTGGTCTTGGCTCCGTTGATTGCGATCTTTGGATACCTGTTGTATCGAGGCATTGGATCATTGAATTGGGCGTTTTTGACGCAGACTCCTAAGCCGGTCGGGGAACCGGGTGGGGGCATGGCGAACGCCATCGTCGGATCGGTTTTCATCTTAGGCATCGCCAGCGTGATCGGAGTTCCGTTCGGCATCGGCGCCGGAATTTATCTGGCAGAGTTTGGCAGGAATCGTTTCGGATACATGATCCGATTTACCGCCGACGTTTTGAATGGGGTGCCCTCGATTGTGATCGGGATTGTCGCCTGGGCTCTTTTAGTTCGCGGGCACGGATTCTCGGCCGCGGCGGGCGGCGTGGCGCTGGCGATCATGATGGTTCCGACGATCAGCCGCGCGACGGAGGAGATGCTCTTACTGGTGCCGCAAGCGTTGCGCGAGGCGGCATACGGGCTGGGCGTTCCTCGGTGGCGAACGACACTGTCCATCACTCTGCGAACGGCGACATCCGGCATCATTACTGGCATTATGCTGGCGTTTGCTCGGGTCGCCGGGGAAACCGCACCGTTGCTCTTTACAGCATTCGGCAACCAGTTCTGGAGTATGCACATTAACGAGCCAGTCGCGGCTCTTCCGCTGCAGATTTATGTGTATGCGAATTCGCCTTACGACGACTGGCACAGGCAAGCGTGGGCTGGCTCACTGGTGCTGATTATTCTCATCGTTGGCGCAGTCGCGGCTGTGCGCTATGCGGTTCGCCGCGGGTCGTTCGGGACGACATAACTATGGGCGTGGGAATTCAGGTCGAGAAGCTCAATGCCTGGTACGGCAAGGGGCAAGCGTTGTTCGACATCAATCTGAAAGTGGCGGCAAATCATGCGACGGCGCTCATTGGCCCTTCGGGATGCGGAAAGTCGACGTTCATTCGCTGCATTAATCGAATGCACGAAACCATTCCTGAGGCACGTGTTGAAGGGCGGATTCGTATTGGCGAGATCGACGCCTACAACGGGACGTCGGCGACGCAGCTCCGGCGGCGCGTTGGGATGGTGTTTCAGAAGCCGAATCCGTTCCCGACGATGTCGATCTACGACAACGTCGCTTCGGGACTGAAGCTGAATGGATTTCGCGATCGCCGTAAGCTGGATGAGATCGTGCAGCGGTCCCTGGAAGTTTCAGCGCTTGTGGGACGAAGCCAAAGATCACTTGCATAAGAAATCTGGCGCCAGCCTTTCCGGCGGACAGCAGCAGCGTCTGTGTATTGCGCGCGCCCTGGCGGTCGAACCGGAAGTTCTGCTGATGGACGAGCCATGTTCAGCGCTCGACCCGATCTCGACAGGAAAGATTGAAGAGTTGATCTTCCAGTTGAAAGAGCGGTATACCATCGTCATTGTGACGCACAACATGCAGCAGGCTGCGCGCGTCGCTGAGTTTACCGGATTTTTCCTGCTCGGCAAGATGATCGAGTTCGACAAGACCGAAAAAATATTTACCAAGCCGTCCGACAAAAAGACCGAAGATTACATCACCGGCAGATTCGGATAAGGCAGAATAAGGACGGTTCGAATCAATGCGCACGCGCTTTCAACAAGGGCTCGACGATCTACGACAACGGCTGCTTCGCATGGGTGGACTGGCGGAGCAGGCGGTGGATCGTGCCCGCCAGGCTTTCGTAGAGCGCGACCTCACGCGTTGCCAGATGGTTCTGGAGGGCGAAAGCCTGATCAACACTGCGGAGCGCGAGATCGATGAAGCCGCTTTCGATATGCTCGCCATGCAGCAGCCGATGGCAGTTGACCTGCGCTTCATTCTGGCCGTGACCAAAATCAATTCCGACCTCGAGCGCGTGGGCGATCAGGCGGTGAACATCGCTGAACGTGTAATGGATATGGTGGAACTTCCAGCTGCCGATCTTCCGGTAGACATTGGGCGGATGGGAACCGCGGTGAGCGCCATGGTGCGCCGCGCGCTGGAATCCTTCATTGAAGGAAAAGTTGAACTGGCACAGGCGGTGCTTGAGATGGACAACGTGATCGACCGAATGCGCGATGACGCCTTCATCCAGCTGGTCAAAACCATGAACGACCGGCCGGAGATCGTGCGGCAGGCTCTGGACGCCTTGCTCGTGGCGCGGAATCTGGAGCGCGTCGCTGACCACGCTACGAACATCGCCGAGGACGTTATCTTCTGGGTGCAGGGTTCGGATGTGCGCCACAACGTACATCCCGAAGACAGCCCGGCTGTAGTACCCCACTCAGAGTAGGTGGACCCAGCCGCTCAATGATGTCCGTATCTAGCATTTATTTGATTCCTCCGTTTTGACCATCCGCATCCGGTTGCTTTACGCTTCTCCTCAAATTCAAGTCGTAATCTTTACGAAGCGGTAATTTGCGGAGGCGTTGTGACTCGCTTTTTCCTGGAATCTGATTCGTTACCAGCTCAATTGCAGCGGGGAATCTGCTTGCTGCTGCTGGGCTTCTCGAGTTTGGGCGCTGCACAGACACCCGCGGGCAATAGCTCGCAGGTAAATTTGCCCACCAGCAAAACGCTCAGCCTGCCGTCTCCGGGCCGCATTGGCAGTACGAATAGCTTTCCGGCGACGATCGTGGTCAGCCCGGACGGCCGCTACGCGGCTCTCCTCAACGATGGGTATGGCACTCAGGAAACTCTCGCCCATCAATCTATCGCGATTCTGAATCTGAAGACGAACCAGATTGCGGAGTTTCCGGATGCACGGCTGAGCGACGAATCTCATCAGAGCTACTTCATCGGGCTGGCGTTCAGTTCGGACGGAAAGCATTTGTATGCATCTGTCGGTTCGCTCACCGATCCGACGGGAGCGAAAGCTGGTAACACGGGTAACGGCATTGCTGTGTACAGCTTCGTCGCGGGCAAGGTCGCCCAAGAGAGATTCATTCCACTTCCATTGCAGCCGCTGACCACCGGGAAGAAACTGGCAGAAGGCCTTACGGCCCCGCCGCGAATGGCGATTCCTTATCCCGCTGGGATGGTTGTGATTTCCGACGGCGGACACGACAAGTTGCTCATAGCGAATAACCTTTCCGACAACGTTGTTGTGCTTGATCCAGTGAGCAAAAAGGTTTTGCAGACATTCGACCTCAGCACGAGCGACCTGGTTCCTTCTTCTTTCCCATACACAGTCGTGGCTACACGCGACGGGCGTCGCGCCTGGTGCAGCTTGTGGAACGCTTCGCAAGTTGCGGAACTGGACCTTACCAGCGGAAAGGTGATTCGGCGGATCAAGCTCAAAGAGCCGGAAGGTCCGCTTGCTCCAGGGTCACACCCGACGTCGATGCTCTTGAGATCCGATGAAAAGATGCTCTACGTAGCGTTGTCGAACATCGACCAGGTTGCGGCGGTTTCGACTGCCGATGGTGCAGTTTCCCGTTATTTTTCAACCGTTGCTCCTGGTCAGAAATATGCCGGGAGCTATCCTGAGGCGCTTGCGCAATCTACGGATGGGCAGTATCTGTTTGCAGCGGATTCCTCGCTCGATGCAGTTGCGGTATTCGACGTTTCGACTAATCAAGAATCGGATGACAAGCCGCAAGCCGCGATGGGATTCATTCCTACAGATTGGTATCCGAGCGCCCTTGCTGTTCACGGAGAAGATCTTGTCATCGCCACCGCTAAAGGTGAGGGAACACGCGCGAACAAAGACATGGGTAAGACAGCTTACGAGACGAAGCACAAAGACCATCCCTACATTCCGACGCTGTTGAAAGGGTCGATTGCCCGGTTGAACATTCCGGCGACGCTGAAGAAATTGCCCGAGCTTACGCAGATCGCAGAGAGGGACAATCTGTTTCACAGCGATCCGGGATCATTCACCTTTGCCGGTGGCAGGAATCCGATCAAGCATGTGATTTATGTGATCAAGGAAAATCGGACTTACGATCAGATTCTGGGCGACTTGAAAGTCGGAGACGGAGATCCTTCGCTGACGCTGTATGGGGAAGACATCACGCCCAACGAGCACAAGCTCGCGTTGCAATTTGGCGTGCTCGACAACTTTTACGACAGTGGCGAGGTTTCGGGCGACGGACACCTTTGGTCCACGGCTGCGATCACAAGCGACTACAACGAGAAAACCTGGCAGATCGCTTATCGCGGCAAAGAGCGAACGTATGACTATCAAGGCCAGGTGGCGGATGAATATCCTCTCGAGCACAACCTGCCCGATATCGACGATCCTTCGACCGGATTTCTTTGGGACAATCTTGCGCGCAACCACGTGAGCTTTCGCGATTATGGCGAATTCGTCAGCGCACAATGGTGCAACGAGAAGCCTAAGGCGCCCAGCCCTAAACAAGGGACACCATCAGGCCAGGAGGCGAAATGCCCGCGGACCGAGGTTGGACAGGGAGGGACCCTCCCGCCGAATATCGGGGATCCTCACGGGACGATGAGTCCGTGGCCATGGCCAGTTCCGCTGTTCAGTGGCGTGAAGCCGGGGAAAATGTTTTTGCGAGATCACTTCGATCCGCTGTTTCCGGATTTCAACACTGATTATCCTGACCAACTTCGGGCCGACGAATTTCTGAATGAATTTGGCGCATTCGTTCGAGCGCGAGACGCTCACGAAGGCCCGCATTTTGAGATGCCTTCGTTTGTGTTGCTGTATTTGCCGGATGATCATACGGGCGGGACTCGGCCGAAGTATCCACGCCCGGCGGCTTCGGTGGCGGACAATGATTTAGCCTTGGGGCGGGTTGTCGATGCCGTGTCGCATAGTTCCTATTGGGACGACACCGCGATTTTTGTTCTGGAGGACGATGCGCAAGACGGTGCGGATCATGTCGATGCGCACCGCTCAATCGCCTTTGTGATCAGCAAGTATGCTCCGGGATCGGCGGAAAAGCCGAACTTGGAGCATCGCTTCTACACAACCGTGAACGTAATTCACACGATGGAGATGCTGCTCGACCTGCCGCCGATGAACCAGAACGACGGTTATGCCCCAATTATGAGCGGATTGTTTTCGGGGGCAGGCGATCAACCTCCATTCAAAGTGGATGATCGCAATCTCAAGAACGGCCTCATTTACGAAGTAAACAAGCGCGACGCTCCCGGCGCAAAAATCTCGTCGAAGATGAATTTCTCGCGCCCTGACGCCGCGGGCGCCACAAAATTGAATCGCGTTTTGTGGCAGGATCAACGCGGTACCGTACCGATGCCCGCGCCGCGGCATACCGTATTTCCAGCCGGCGAAAGACTGATTCCTTATGAATCCTGTTGAGATCTCTCCAGACCAGTTCCGGCGATTGGCGGAGCGCGTCACAGAACTCGCCGCAGGTTATCTGGAAGAACTCGACGGATTGCCGATTGCTCCAGCAACGAGCGGCGAGGAAACTGGCCGACTCTTTCGATCTCCTCTGCCCGAGCACGGCCTTGCAGAGAAGGCATTCGATATCTTGCCGCAAGTTGTGCGTCTTTCCCGCGCCCAGAATCCGCGTTTCTTCGGATACGTGCTGGGTTCCGGAGAGTCTGTCGCTGGCATTTCTGATCTGTTGGCGAGCGTACTGAATCAAAACGTGACGGCGTGGCGCTCGGGTCCGGCGGCTACGGCGATCGAACAAACAGTTGTCGAATGGCTGTCACAAGCAATCGGGTGCCCCGGTTTTCGTGGACATCTGACCGGAGGAGGCTCATCGGCAAATCTGATGGGACTCGCAATGGCTCGCGAGGCAAAGTTGCCTGCAAACGAGCCTGGAGTGAATCCCCGGGGAGTCGTTTACGCCTCGGACGAAGTACATATGTCGATCCCAAAGAGCGTCGCTTTACTTGGGATCGGACGAGACAATCTGCGTCTGATACGCACAAACGATTCGTTCCAGATGATCCCCGAGGAACTCGATCGGGAGATGGATCGCGATCGCCGAGTCGGGAAAGTGGCGATTGCGGTGGTAGCCTGCGCGGGCACGGTGAACACAGGGGCAATCGACCCTATCCCGCAGATCGCAGAGATCGCGGAGCTCCACGGCGCTTGGTTGCATATCGATGGAGCTTATGGCGCGCTCGCGGCCGTTGGCGAGCAGGGAAAATTCCGCGGATTGGATCGCGCGGATTCCATTTCGCTCGACCCGCACAAATGGCTTTATCAACCGCTAGACTGCGGCTGCGTGCTCTATCGTTCGGCAGAGAGTGCGCAAAAGACATTCGCTCATAGTGGCGAATACACGCGGGCGTTGAGCAGCGATCCAGTGGAGGGCTTCGCGTTCTTCGAGGAGTCGATGGAGTTGTCGCGACGATTCCGCGCTTTGAAGTTGTGGATGTCCCTTCGCTATCACGGGTTCGTGGCTTTTCGCGAATCAATCCGCAAAGATCTCAGGCACGCGCAACGGCTTGCCTCTGCCATTAAGGATGAACCTCAGCTGGAATTGCTGGCTCCCGTGGAACTGAGCGCCGTATGCTTTCGTCATCGTGGAACCGTAGGTCTCGGAGAGAAAGAAATAAACGCCTTCAACACGGAGTTGTTGAAGCGTATCGTTCGGCGCGGACGGGTATATCTTTCGAACGCATCACTCCACGGCAAGTTTTGCCTCAGAGCCTGCATCGTGAACCATCGAACGAAAGATGCTGATATCGATGCGATCGTTCCCGAGGTTATAGCCGCCGCGCTGGAAATGCACGGCTAGCCATAACCTCGGCAACTCAACAACGTTGCTTTAATTGAGGCTCAGCGACTGCTTTAGCGGAAGACTCTGCGATGACCCGCCCACCATGAAGGTGTAGTCCCCGGGGAGGAGCTTCCATCCGTTCTGTTTGACGTCGAAGATCGAGAGAAATTTCGGATCGATGTCCACGGTGACTTCTTTGCTCTGGCCCGGGTTGAGTTGTACCCGGCTCCAGCCCACGAGGCGCTTCGGCGGTTCCGAAGCCGATACAGGCAGGGAGGCGTAGACTTCGGCCACTTCAGCTCCTGAGCGATTGCCAGTGTTGGTTACGGTGAAGGTGATTTGAGGCGTTGCTCCAGCAGTCGCTTTCAGATTTGAGTACGAATACGTTGTGTATGACAAGCCGTGGCCGAATGGAAACAGCACTGGCTTATTTTCCGCGTCATACCATTTGTACCCGACCTTGACGCCTTCATCGTAGGTCACCTGGAAGGCCGGCAAGCCGGCGGCGATACGCTTCCACCCCTGTCTATCGGCATCGACCGTGGCCTGAGGAGGTTTGACGACTGTAGGATGCGGCAAATCGGCTTCGCTGCGCGGGAACGTGACAGGAAGCTTACCGCTGGGGTTTGATGTGCCGAATAAGATGCTCGCGACTGCATCGGACCCTTTGCTGCCTGCGTACCAGGCCTCAAGGATGGCGCTCACTTGGCCAGCCCACGGCATGGTGACAGGGCCACCAGTTTCGAGGACGACGATGGTGTGCGGGTTTGCGGCTGCTACCTTTGCGATTAAGTCGTCCTGATGTTCTGGCAGTGAGAGACTCTCGAGATCCATGCCTTCGCTTTCCCACTGATATGCGAACACGATCGCGACGTCGGCACCCTTGGCTAGGGCCGCGGCAGTTGCAGGGTCAGCACCTGAATCAAACTGGACGTTTGCTCCGTTCGCCAGTGCCCGCACCGACTTTAGCGGTGAGGTTGGAAACCACATGGGCTCGAGCCAACGAGTCTGTCCCTTACCCGGAGGCAGGATCGCGTTTCCGCCTGGAGGGTCGACCTGCGCAGAACCGCCGCCCGAAATCATTCCTACGTCGGCATGCGGCCCGATGATGGCTATGCTGTGTAGTTTCGCGGCGTCCAAGGGAAGCTGCGCGCCATCGTTCTTAAGAAGAACAATCGCCTGCTCTTCCAGTTTCTGAGCGACCTCGAATCCACCAATTACGTCGACTACGCTTTTTTGCGCCGGATCATCGATCACGCCAGTGGCAAACATCGAGCGCAAGATGCGATGCACGTGATCATCGAGCTCCGATTGCGATACGGAGCCGGACAGAACCGCTTTCTTCATCTCATCGCCGTAAAAAATCCAGCCCGGCTCTTCGTGATCGAGTCCAGCCGATGAGGACTTCACAGAACTGTGAGTGGCTTGCCAGTCGGAGAGTACAAATCCTTTGAATTTCCAATCCTTCTTCAAGACGTCGGTGAGCAGGTGTTTGTTTTCGCAGGCATAGTCTCCGCCCACGCGATTGTAAGAGCACATTACGGCCGCGGCATCGGACTCCTGCAGTCCGATCTCGAAGGCGAGCAGGTCGCTTTCGCGAGCGGCCCGTTCATCAATGGTGATGTTCACCGCGTTGCGGCCGCTTTCCTGATCGTTGAGCGCATAGTGCTTGATATCGCCGAGAACGTGTTGCGACTGCAATCCCTTCATGACCGATCCGACCATTTTGCCGGCGAGAACTGGATCTTCTCCCATGTATTCAAAGGTGCGACCGTTGCGAGGTTCGCGCGTAAGATTCATGCCGCCGCCGAGAGACATGTTGAAGCCTTGCGCGCGCAATTCGCGGCCAATGAGAGCTCCGTATGCATAAGCGCCTTCGAGATCCCACGTCGCTGCACCGGCGATGTCCGAGGGCAGCGCGGTCGAGTAA
The DNA here is from genome assembly GCA_963771765.1 of uncultured Acidobacteriota bacterium. GTDB lineage: Bacteria > Acidobacteriota > Terriglobia > Terriglobales > Acidobacteriaceae > Sulfotelmatobacter. The sequence continues at coordinate 22,696 of CAVYUY010000056.1, read as the reverse complement.
CGGCCATTCTCGCCGCTGTTGCGAACCCCATAGGCGGCATCGGACATCTGAATCGCCGGAATGCCAAGGCGCGGAATTGCGGGAACGTATCCGGCTCCTCCATTGGAATGAATCGCCAACGGACTCATTGGGCTCAATCCCACCATCCCGGTACCGTGAAGCATCGAGATCTTTTCATCAAGGGTCATCTCTTTGACCACCATCGATGCTCGCTCGTCGGGTGAAAGGCTGACATTGGACCAGGCATGTGTTTTCTCATCGGATTGCGCAGCAGCGAAGGAGAGGAGAAACGTAATGATGACGAACGACAGCGTGAGAAACAGAGAGGGTTTTGAAGTGGCACGTTTATATAGGCGCATGGTCCTGTCTCCAGTTCACGACAAAATCGATATTGTAGCAGGTACGCGAGCGCCTGCAATGATCGAACGCACAGGAGGAAATTCGGGTTCACGCCGCCGTTCTATGCAACTCGCCGCGAGGCCTTTAAACTATTTGAGTGAAGATCGCGCTAGGTCAGATCAATCCAACGGTTGGAGACTTCGCAGGCAACGCCCGGAAGATGGTCGACTTTGCTCGACGCGCGCAATCGGCGGGCGCAGGCCTGATTCTTTTTCCTGAGCTTTCTGTTTGCGGCTATCCCCCGCGCGACCTAGTCGAGCGGTCCTCTTTCGTAGCCCGAAACCGAGAGTCTACCGAGAAAATCGCGATCGAAACGCAAGGGATCGCGGTCATTTGCGGTCTGGTTACGCCTGCCCAAACAGACGCGGGCAAAAGCGTGATGAACTCAGCGGCGCTGCTCCAAGATGGCAAGATCGCTTTCATCCAGTCGAAGATGTTGCTGCCAACCTACGACGTGTTCGATGAGATGCGTAACTTTGCCCCCGCTAAGAGCCAGGAATTGTTCCCGTTCTGCGGAAATCGGATGGCCCTTACGATTTGCGAGGACGCATGGAACGACAAGCGGTTTTGGGCTAAACGCCTGTACACGGTGGACCCCGTGGATTCGTTGATTCAGGCGGGAGGAAACTTCGTCTTGAATATTTCCGCTTCTCCTTTCTGGATCGGCAAGCGCGAGTTCCGCCGCGACATGCTGGCCAGCATCGCCCGCCAGCATAAAGTACCGGTAGCGCTGGTGAATCAAGTGGGCGGAAACGACAGCCTGGTATTTGACGGATCCAGTGTCGTGCTGAACCGGGAGGGCGAAGTCGTTGCGCAGGGCCGTTCATTCGAAGAAGACCTGATCTATTTCGATTCGCGAACTTTAACTGGGGATCTGCATGAACGGATTGACGGAGAAGAAGCGAGTGCCTACTCCGCCCTGGTGCTGGGCACACGCGACTACATGCACAAGTGCGGGTTCCAGAAGGCGATCATTGGTCTCAGTGGAGGAATCGATTCAGCCTTGACCGCTGTGATTGCGTCGGATGCGGTAGGACCGGAGAATGTGATTGGTGTTGGCATGCCAGGACCTTATTCATCGCCAGGATCGATTGAGGATGCTCGTGTATTGGCGAAGAACTTGGGGATCCGGTTCGAGTTGATTTCGATCAATCCCGCGTACGAGGCCTATCGCCAAATGTTGAGCGGCGTTTTTGCCGGGCAGAAGGAGGATGCAACGGAAGAGAACTTGCAGTCGCGCGCTCGCGGCATGTTGCTCATGGCGTTGTCGAACAAGTTCGGAGCTATCGTTCTCTCGACCGGAAATAAGAGCGAACTCGGTGTGGGGTACTGCACGCTCTATGGCGACATGGCCGGCGGCCTGGCGGTGATCTCCGATGTGCCCAAGACAATGGTGTACCGGCTTAGCGAATATGCGAACTCGCGGCGGGCCGTCATCCCGCAAAATACGATTGAGAAGCCGCCATCAGCCGAACTGCGGCCGGACCAAAAGGACAGCGATTCATTACCCCCTTACGAGATTCTTGATGCGGTTCTCGAAGATTACGTTGAAGACGCACACGCACCGGAACAAATTGCCGCCGATCACGGATTCGATATCGATGTGGTGCGGCGCGTTGTCCGAATGGTTGATCGCGTCGAGTACAAACGCCAGCAAGCTGCGCCCGGTCTCAAGATCTCTCCCAAGGCTTTTGGCTATGGGCGACGCTTCCCGATTGCTGCCAAGTCTGACGTATGACTCCGTGATGACGTATTCTGTTGAAGCACGACCCTGCAATCGCTTTTCCCTGTTTTGAGTTTTCAGCAATATCAAAAGTGAAAGGAAGCCATGCGCAGTATTTTGAAGTTGTCTTGGGTTGTTCTGCTGTTCATCACGATCGCCGGAGCTCAGACCGCGGCCACAAAGCCAGCAAGCGCTCCTAAGAAAGAAGCGACTACCGCTTCGTCCGAAAATCTTCCGTCGGAAGCGACAGTCAACTCATTCCTGCACGAACAATTTGGGTATCAAGCCGACCTCACGTGGAAGATCTCAAGCATCAAGCCGTCGCAGGTTGGCGGGTTGGCAGAGGTCACGGTGATCTTGGCCAATGGGCAGGGCGGACAACAACTGAGCCGCTTCTTCGTGGCTCCCGACGGCAAGCACGCTTTGGTCGGCGATGTGATTCCATTCGGCGCCAAGCCATTCGAACCCGTCAAGCGACTGTTAGAGAAGGGAGTTACAGGTCCTTCGCGCGGTCCCAAAGATGCTCCGGCTATGATTGTCGAGTTCGGAGACCTGCAGTGCCCGGCGTGCAAAGCAGCGCAACCCGCGATTGAAGCACTCGTCGCTGCCGAGCCCAAAGCGCGATTCGTGTTTCAGAACTTTCCGTTGGAGATGCACAACTGGGCAGCGAAGGGCGCAGCCTATTCCGACTGCGTGGGCCGCGCTTCGAACGATGCATTCTGGAAGTTCGTTGCGAAGACTTACGAAACCCAGCAGGACATTACCGCTGACAATGCGGATGAGAAGTTGACGGCTCTTGCCGAGGGTGCTGGAGCGAAGGGAAGCGAGATCGCTGCCTGCGCGGCCAGCCCTGAGACGAAAGCCCGGGTTGACTCTTCGATCGCATTGGGAAAGTCAGTGGAGGTTTCGGGGACGCCAACGTTGTTCATCAATGGGCGCAGGATCGGAAATGTGGACGCTCACATGGGCGAAGTCTACAAGAGCCTGGTGGAGTTTGCGCTGAAGAATAACTAAGGAGCCATTACCTCGCGGTCGACGACCCAGATTTCGGGCGTCGTGCGAGTGTAATTGGAGATGACGTGAGGCGTGATGGCAATCATCAGCTCATCGTCATCTTCTTGCTTTGTGTTGTTGACCATTGCCTGATTCAGTCCCGGGACGAAGCCCAGGCCCGGGATCCCGCTCATCGACAGAGTGTCGGTGCGTGAGATTTGTCCAGCTACGAACGCGGGCTCTCCGTCTCTCAGGCGGATGCTTCCTTTGTATTCGCGGTTCGAGATCACTGGCACTCCATTAGCGGACTGTCCGGTGAGAGAACGAACCTGCAACTCCAGTTGCATGCTGACCGAGCCATCGCCGTGAACGGCCGGCTTTACCTTCACGTTGAGGCCGAGGTCTTCATAGCTGACGGAAGGGAAGGGCGGCACATAGCTTTGATTTCCCAACACCTGAGAGATCTGCGGAGAGTTAAAGACGGGCGCGTAACTTGCGTTCAAGATCGGAAACCGCTCGCCCAGATGGAATGTAGCATCGGTACCCTGGCCGGTGCGCATCTGAAGGTTTTCCAGGCTGCGAGCCCACGACTCGTTCAGCGAAAGTGCCGCCGCAAACTGATCGAGGCTGAGGCCCATGAAGGTAAGTCCGCCACCGAATGTAGCGAGGGGCTGGCTGAAAATAGAATTCGACTGCCCGCCTAGTTGTGCCAGCAGGCCGGACAGCGCCGAGCTGCCAACCTGGTTGATGCCGCCCGATGAAATCAGTTGGTTGATCAGTTGCTGGATGTTTTGCCCGGCTAATCCGGCCAAAGCTATGGCCGGAATGTTGAACAGGTTAAACGTATCGGGGATATGTACCCCGATGTTGCGCGTCAGTTGATGACTGATCTGGAAGACGCGAACGTCAATCATCACCTGTGGACGTTCGGTGCCAAGCTGGTCAAGCAGCCGTGCGCAAGCATCGAGCGCAGCGGGCGGTCCACGAAGCTCGACGGTATTCGCGGTCTGCCCCGAATTGATATACCGCAGGTCGAACATGTTGCGCAGCGTATTGACCAGCTCAGTCGTCTCCTGCGGAGTCGCTCGGGGCGGTAAGAGAAAAGTTCGAAGCGACATGCGGTCGTACTGTCGGTGGTTCGTCCTGTCGTCGTTGGCGATCAAAATCTGGTGCGCATCGAGAGCAGCCCACATGGTCTTGCTCACTTCGCAAGCAAGACGAAGTGCGGTAAAAAAATCGACATTTTCGACGTTAAACGTGACCTGCCGTTGTTGCACAGAATCGTCCAACTGCAGACGCATGCCGTAGGCGGCCGCCAGCTGAGTGAAGAGAGTGCGGACGTCACCGGAGTAATGGAATGTCGCCTGGCTGCTGGGAGGATCGAGGGAGATTTCGACGGAGTTCGATAACAGCTCGGGCAGCGGAGTGGAGGCCTGCGGAGAAACCTGGCGGGTGGCTTCTTCCAGTCGCTCTTTTGCGAACTGGTTATCTGGATCGAGGTCGAGAGCCGTGCGAAATTCAGCAGCGGCCCGAATCCGCGCGTCCTCGGATAAGAAAGCGTTCCCGTTCTCGATATGAGAGAAGACCAGCCTTGCCTTGAGCACCTCCCGCGCCGTCAGGAAATTGATGTTCTGGGGAGCCAGACGTGCAGCATTATCGAACTGGGCAAAGGCCTCTTCCGCGTGCTCGTGATTGCTCAGTTTAACTCCACGATCAAAGGCTGCCCGGGCATCTTTCAGATCCTTTTTCGACGGGATGCAATTGATGCCGCCGATCAGTCCATTGCCGCAAGAAATGGGAGGGGCAGGCGACGGTTCGTCCGCGCGAGCGGGTACTGGCGAGGCAGCAATGCCCGCCAGCACCATCGCCACCAGAATGTATACCTTACGTCGCATCCACTCCAATTTTAGCGTTCCTCTACCGCATCCAGAGAGATTCGGGGCACTGGGACTAGTACCTTTGGTCACAAGGAAAAAGGGCCATTTTCCCGGGTCGCTTAAAAGAACGGACGCATCAACCGATCTTGCATCCGAAGAATTTGCTCGGGTGAAGGCTCGCGAGCCTTAGCTTCGGATCGGCCCGATAATTAAGTTCGGCAATGCTCAGGAGACCATCAGCCGTTCGATCTTCTGAGCCTTTCCCGTGTTCTCGTCGCAGTCGATCACGACCGCGCACATGCGGACATCCCCGGTGGCCGGTTCGAAGCGTACAGGCATGCCGTTGAGAAACTTGCCGACAACGAGTTCCTTCTTCACCCCGATTACGCCATCGTAAGGGCCGCTCATCCCTACGTCGGTGATATACGCGGTGCCGTTCGGGAGCACCCGCTCGTCCGCGGTAGGGATATGCGTATGGGTTCCAACCACGGCCGTCACGCGGCCATCGAGGTACCAGCCCAGCGAGACTTTCTCTGAAGTTGCTTCGGCATGAAAATCAACCAAAATGATCTTGGCGTCCAACTTTTGCAGGAGTTGGTCCGCAGTGCGGAATGGATCGTCATTCGATGCCATGAATACGCGTCCCTGAAGATTAATTACTGCGTACGGAACTTTCCCTTTGAACCCCTGATAGACGCCGGATCCTGGCATGTCCGCGGGGTAGTTTCCAGGACGCAGGACGCGTCGCGCAGGTCCGTGCCCGTTTCCTTCGACCATCTGGAAATAGTCGATGATCTCGCGCTTGTCCCAGACGTGATTTCCGGTAGTGATGACGTCGATGTTGAGTTCGAACAGTTCTTCCGCGAGGGAAGGCGTGATCCCGAACCCTGCCGCTGAATTTTCACCGTTCGCGATGATGAGATTGATGCCGCGCTCGCGGACAATTCCAGGCAAGCGGTCCTTGACGACGGTCCGTCCGGGGCGTCCGAAGATATCGCCAATAAAGAGAATGCGCATGGGAGATTGAAAAATCGATGGTATCACGCACGACTGCCATCAAATCCGCATTCCTCGGGCGGTGAACGAGTGGCTTTAGTTGGTGGACGAGACCAGTTCCGCGGTGCGCAAGAAATCAAAATTGCCCGCTGGATTCAGTTTGATGCCTTGGACTCGCTTTGTGTGAACGACTACATTATCCAAATACCACAAGTTGATATAAGGAAGGTCGTTCGCCAGCAGAGCTCTGCACCTCTGCGTAAAGCGGTTTACGTACTTTCGGATCGATGTCGCGCCGCGCCTTGTCGATGAGCGCGTCGACTTTGGGATTGGAGTAGTAATCCCGGTTGGCGCCATTCGGCGGGAATTTGGAGGAATGGAATGCGTACTCGAAAATGTCAGGATCTTCATTCCCACCGATCCAGCGGAGACCGTACATCTGGAACGCTCCATGCTGCACGTCGGAGAAGAAGGTCGCGAACTCGAAACTGCGGATGTCGAGCAAGATGCCGACCTCCCGCAACTGCTGCTGCATGACCGCTACCATCAAGCGAGTATTCGCATCGGTCGAAGTTTTCATCGTGATATGAAAGCGCACGCCATTCACGGCCCGATATCCAGCGGCATCCAACGCGCTGTTCGCTTTCTCGATGTCGTGTTCATAGGCAGGAACGTCCCCGTTGTAGGCCCAACTCTGGGTTGGAAGAATGCTGTGGGCCGGTTGTGCCTCTCCGCGCCATAGATAATCGATCATCGGCTTGCGGTCAAGTGCGTAAGCGATGGCTTGACGTACCCGGATGTCTTTAAGGATCGGGTCCCGAAGGTTAAAACCGAGATAGGCCAAGCGCGTTCCCGGACCGTTCTCGACAGTGAGGTTCGGTTCGCGGGCTAGGGTGACTACTGTGTCGGGGGTGAGAGAGTTGATCGCGACGTCGCCGCTGCCTTTGCGCAGTTCGAGAGCCTCCGTCGTCTCGTCGGGCACTACGGCAAAACGAACTCGGGAGAGTTTAGCCTTTCCTCCCCAGTAATCTTCGTTTCGCTCGAGCACGACATCACGATCGGTTTCCGCACTGACAAACTTGAACGGTCCGGAGCCTACTGGATGTTGCGTGACCTCGTCCCCGCTTCCAAATGGAACAATTCCGATCGCTCCATCGGACAAGTTCCACAAGAGGGTAGAATCCGTTTCCTTCATGTGAAACACGACGGTGGAGGCGTCCGGAGCGTCGATATGGTCGACGAACTTGTAGACCGCGGACTTGGTGCTTCGGATCTTTCCGTCGAGGATGGAATCGAAGGTCCACTTCACGTCCTTTGAGGTGAGAGTACGGCCGTCGTGGAAGGTTACGCCTGGGTGCAAATGAAACACGTAGGTGAGGGGATCGGGGGTTTCCCACCGCTCGGCCAGCCCTGGCGCGACGTTTAGATCGTCTCCACGCGCCAGGAGGTCATCGAAAATCAGGTTATCGATCCGTTCCGATTGCGCATCGATGCCGATGCGAGGATCAAGATTCGTCGGACTCGACTCGATGAGCATCACTAGCGTGTCGGACGCGGGCTTGGACGAGCAGGAAGGAAGAGGGAGAAACGATGCAAGCGAAAGCAATACGGTGGATAAGCGACGGAGCCAACGTCGACGGGAGGCTGTCGAAGTGTGAACGATTCCTGACGTCCAATGCCCGAAGCTCGTCGTCCTACGCATACGAGATTTTACCCAAGATGGCAGGCCGTTTCGCTCCGGTCGCGGAGGTTACGTTTGACGGGCGTCGATGCCAAGTTTCATAGGCCAGTACCGCGAAGGCTGTGGCTTCTTTCGCCTCAGCGGGCAGTCCAAATTCGTCAGAAAATCTGACTCGGATGCCAGTTGATGTAAGGAGCTGTGAAAGCATCTTGGTGAGAGTGTGGTTCTTGGCGCCGCCACCGGAAAGAATGATTTCAGCGAAAGTGCTTTTCCCATCACGTCCAATAACGAAGCGTTCGACCGCATCGGCAATCGATCTGGCTGTGAGAGAGGTTGCCGTCGCGACCACGTCTTGCTTGGGTTCCCCTCGGCACGCTCGTAAGAATTCCTGAACGAACTCGCGCCCAAATTCTTCACGGCCGGCAGTCTTTGGGGGTTTGGCCTGAAAGAACCGCCGCTTCAGAATCTGCGATACGACTGGCTCAATCACTTTTCCGGATGCGGCGATCTTCCCGCTGCGATCGAACGGCCGTCCGAATAATTTGTCCGTGACCGCATCCATGACCATGTTGCCGGGTCCCGTGTCGAACGCAAATACCTGGTTTGCTGTTGCGCTGGCTGCGATCGCTGTGAGGTTGCCGATACCTCCGATGTTCTGGACGATCCTCCCAATTGTCCGATCACGGAACCACAGGTAATCAAGAAAAGGAACGAGTGGCGCCCCTTTGCCTCCGGCCGCCATGTCTGCGGGACGAAAATCCGAAACCACGGGAATGCCTAACCGGGCGGCGATTATGGATGCCTCTCCCGTTTGCCATGTGGTGGCAACCTTGCGCCCAAGGAATGACTGGGGCTCACCTTGATGATAGAGCGTCTGCCCATGGCATCCGACGAGATCGGCCTTCACACGAAAACGGAGTTGCGTGGCCAAGATCGCCTCCGCGTAAAGATCGCCCAGAAGAACGTTGAGTCGCGACAGGTCGGCGACACTTGCACGGTTAGCGTTCATTGACGCAAGCACAGCTGCGCGAACTTTGGAGGGATAGGAGAACTCTGCGTGCCCCAGCAATTTGATGGCGTGGAGCGGGCCCGCTCGCCCACTAGTACCAGCATCTTTCGTTGCTCGCCCGCGGGCGCGCGAGACGATTGGCGACCCGATCTGTACAAGAGCAACGTTTATCCCGTCAGCAGACGTCCCGCTCATGACTCCGGCGACAATCATCGGGCCTTCTTCATGTGCGGGACCGCCGTTCGTCCGGACGATTCATACCTTCGATCCGCACTTGCTCGCTGAATTCCCACAACTGGCGAGTGAGCTTTTCAATAGCAGGCGCGGTCGGAGACTTGGACGGGCGCATCGTCTTGGCCCACTTCTTCTTGAAAGCAAGAACACGTTGTGTCGACTCCGTGACACGGCGAGCGAATCGTTTATTGGTGTATGCCGCTCGCTTTAATTCTTCATAAGCTTGTATCACGTAGTCCTCGCGGTGGCAGACAAGGCATAAATCTCCGCCTGCACCCACGAACTCGGTGGCGGCTTCTCCAATCGGTGCTGCGGATAACACCCCGCCCATCTCCAGGTCGTCGGACACGACCAAATTCTTGTAGCCGATCCGTTTCTTCAAGACCTCGGTGATCCAGACCTTCGACAGGGATGCGGGAGTGCGCGACTTCGTCACCTGAGGGTAAGCCGCATGGGAAACCATAACAAACGGAAGTTGCCGCCGCAGCGTCCGATAGGGAACAGCGTCTTCCGCCCACAATCGCCTCACGGGTTTCTCAATCACTGGCAATTCATGGTGGGTATCAAGATTGCCTTCACCGAGACCGGGAAAGTGCTTTCCGCAGCCGAGGACGTTTGCCGCTTCGAGTCCCTGGATAAATTCGCGGACATAAGAGATCGTTTCGCGGGGATCGGCCGATACCGCGCGCGAGCCCATCACGCTACGCGATGCCTCGAACGCCAAATCAAGAACTGGGGCGAAATCCAGGTTGAATCCAAGAGCGCGACAATTTTGTCCGATGACCCGCCCATGTTTACGAAATAGTTTCTGGTCGCGCGTTGCGAAAACATCCATTGCCGAAGGCGCCCCACCGAGCGCATCGCGGAATCGATCGACCGTGCCGCCCTCCAGATCGACGCAGGTGAAGAGTGGGGTCTTTACGCATTTCTGGCAATCTCGCAAGAGGTTCCAAGTCTGGTTTGGTGTCTTGATGTTTCTGGCGAACAGGATCACGCCTGCGGGTTGAACGCGGCCCAGCAGGGAAGCGAGTTGCGACGACATTTCTGTCCCGTCGAACCCAATGATCAGCAGCTGCCCAGGATCTTGCGCCAGACTTCCTCCGTTCATTTGTGGCTAGATTTCTTTCTTCAACTCTGCAAGTAAATTGAGAGCTTCCAACGGCGTGAGCCGATTTAGATCCACTTCGCGCAATTTGTCGAGCACCGGCTGCGAGAGTGGCGTGAAAATTGTCAGCTGCGCCGGAGGTGGAGTCGCACCCGGCGACAAATGCGCCGTTGCCTGCTGTTCCGCGAATTCGTGTTCCATCAGCACTTCGCGAGCGCGTTCCACCACTTCATTCGGCAAGCCAGCCAGCTTGGCGACTTCGATGCCGTAGCTTCGATCAGCCGCCCCGGGCGAGACTTTGCGAAGGAAGACGATTCCGCCGCCAGTCTCTTTTACTGCTACGTGGTAGTTCTTCACTCCCGCAAGCTGTTCGGCGAGTTCGGTCAACTCAAAGTAATGTGTCGCAAACAGTGTTTTCGCGCGCACCCGTGAGTGCAGATATTCGACGGCTGCCCATGCAATCGCCAACCCATCGTAAGTGGAGGTCCCTCGTCCGACTTCATCCAAGAGGATCAGCGATCGTGCCGTCGCCGTATGCAGGATGGCTGCGGTTTCGGTCATCTCGACCATAAACGTCGAGCGTCCTCGGGCCAGATTGTCGCTTGCACCGATGCGGGTGAACACGCGGTCTACTATGCTGAGCTTGGCCGACCGCGCGGGCACAAAGGATCCCATTTGCGCGAGGATTACGATCAGAGCCGTCTGGCGCAGATAGGTGGACTTGCCGCCCATGTTCGGACCGGTTAACAGCAGGATGTTATGCGTCGTTCCATTCAGATAGAGATCATTCGGGACGAATCGATCGGTTCCCCCAGCCAGTTCCTGCTGCTCGATTACAGGATGGCGCGCTTCAATGATTTCGACTTCGTCGCGAGCCTCCACGAATTGCGGGCGACAATAATTCCGCAGGGCCGCGATGTGTGCCAGCGATGCCAGCACGTCAACTTCGGCAAGTGCAAGCGCAGTCTGGCGGATGCGCTTCGCTTCTGCGGCAATCGCCGTGCGCAGCTCGGTGAAGAGTCGCCGCTCTATGTCGACGATCTTCTCTTGCGCGTCGAGAATCTTGGTTTCGTACTCCTTCAGTTCGGGAGTTGTGAAACGCTCAGCTCCAACCAGAGTTTGCTTACGGTCATAATCCTGGGGTACAAGGTGCAGATTCGATTTCGAAATCTCGATGTAATAGCCAAAGACAGAATTGAATTTAACTTTCAACGACGAGATGCCGGTGCGTTCCCGTTCGCGCTGCTCGATCTGCGCAAGGACCGCTTTGCTGTTCCGCGAGAGTTCCCGCAGTTCGTCCAGGTCGGGATTGATGCCCTCCGAGATGACTCCGCCATCGGAGAAACTCAGCGGTGGCGCGGGAACGATGGTTCTCTCGATTCGCTCTCGCAGGTCGGTTAATTCGTCGAGGGAATTGTGCAGGGCAGTGAACCGCGCGCCGCCCAGGCGTCCGACGGCATTCTTGACCGCCGGAAGCTTCGACAGAGATGACGAAAGGGCCAGCACATCTCGAGGATTTGCGGCTTCCAAAGTGACCCGGCTCAACAAGCGCTCCAGATCGAGGACACCATCGAGAGCGTGTCGCAGTTCCTCGCGCGCGACAATCTCCTTCACGCCAACCTCAACCGCATCCAGCCGGCCGTGGATCTCTTCCAGATTCAGGGATGGCCGCAACAGCCACGCGCGCAACAACCGCTTGCCCATCGGTGTCACCGCCGCGTCGATCGAGCGAAATAAGGTAACGCCGGGATCGGTCCCGGCAAACAGAGGCTCGATCAATTCGAGGTTGCGCACCGTAACGGCGTCAAGCACAAGGCAATTCTGCCGCTCATACCAACCGATCCGATCGACGTGGTCGAGAGATCCTCGCTGTGTCGAGCGCACGTAGTAGAGGATTGCCCCGGCTGCGGAGGCCGCTGCGGTTCGACCAGCAAGGCCGAATCCTTCCAGCGACAGAATGCCAAAATGATTTTCCAGGAGCGGGAGGGCGTGGTCTGGGGCAAAGATCCAGTCGTCGAGCGGAGTCTCGGTCCAACCAGCACCAACTGCGCGAGGCGAAGGTAGATGAGCCGGCGGTTGAACCCGATTGTCAGAGCGGGCGAGGCTTGACTGATGTCCTGCTACGCGGCCGGTTTGTTCGAATAGCGGTGCCGCCGATCCATACAACAATTCTTTCGGCCGAAGTTGCTCCAATTCCTCTTGCACCCGCCGGAGAGCGCTTTCGCCTGAGAACTCCGTTGCGCGAAACTCTCCGGTAGACAGATCCAACGCCGCAAAGCCCACTCGATCTCCGACGCGCGCCAATGCAGCAAGGAAGTTGTTCTCATCCGAACCAAGCGACGAGTCGGCGGCAGTCCCAGGCGTCACCACTCGGGTCACTTCGCGCCGCACCAACTTCTTCGCCACGCGAGGATCTTCCACTTGCTCGCAAACGGCGACCTTGAATCCCTTTCGAATCAGCTTGCCGATATAGCCTTCCGCAGCGTGATAGGGCACGCCACACATGGGAACGGCAATTCCTTTTTCTTTGTTGCGCGAGGTAAGCGTGATCTGCAACTCTCTCGACGCGACGATGGCGTCATCGAAGAAGAGTTCGTAGAAATCTCCCAGACGAAAAAATAAAAGCGCCGTGGGATGTTCTTTCTTGACGGCAGCGTACTGCCGCATCAGCGGGGTTGACGGCTCGCTCATCTATGCAGGGCTTCGGCGGATTATAGCAAAGCGCTGCGCAGAACTTCTGCGTGATTTCGTATCGATTCACCGCAAAGTCTGATTCGAAATGCCGGTTGACTAGGTTCTGTCCTGGTGTTCTCCTTTTTCTATTCTATGGAACTGCGCAAAGATCCGATCACCCGTTCCTGGGTTATTACAGGAGACGATCCTGGCGATGCGTCACCGCGGCAGGAAACGCCCTGCCGATTCTGTGCTGAGGCCTCTTCGCCGCAGCAAGTGATTGCGTCCTCACCGGACGCGCCCGGAGTCGCGTGGTCGGCACGATCGGTTGTCCATCCGAGGCCTCTGTATCACATTGAAGGCGAGGCCAATCGTCGCGGGGACGGCCTCTATGACCGAATGGAGTCTGTCGGAGCGCACGAGGTGCTGGTTGAGAACCGGAGCCATGACCGGCATCTGTGGAACGCCGGCGACGACGAGATCGGACACTTTCTCCGGCTCGCAGCCGAACGCATCCTCGACCTGAAACACGATCCACGGGTGAAGTACGTGAGTCTGTTCAAGGATTTTGGGAAAAGCGCGGGACAGGAGTTCAGCCACCCAACGTCGCAGCTGACCGCGACCATGTTTGTGCCCCGCCGCGTTCTCTACGAACTGCGCGCCGGGCGCGAATACTTCATGGGCAAAGAGCGCTGCGTATTTTGCGACATCATTCATCAGGAAGAACGCCAGGCCCAGCGTGTAATCGAAGCTCGAGGAGACTATTTGGCTCTATGTCCGTATGCCCCACGCGTACCTTACGAATCCTGGATCATGCCGCGGAATCATGAAGCCTCATTTGAGCGGACAGGCTTGAACAAGCCTGGGCTGCGGACAAACCTCGCGGCTCTATTGAGGCGGACTTTGCAGCGAATCCGGACGATCACGGAGGAGTTTCATCTCGTCCTGCATACTTCGCCGAGCAGCATTCATCCTTCGAAAAATCTTGGTTATTGGAAAACGATCGACGAGGATTATCACTGGCACATCGAGATTCTGCCAGTAATCGGTTCCAAAGCCCGTTCTTATACGTTCAAAGAGGTTTACTACTCGCCCGTCAGCTCGGAGAATGCGGTGAAGCAGTTGCGGGATGCAAAGATCGAGGGCTGACGAGATCGCCAAGCCTCATTCTTGCAAAGGGCTAGGCGAATCGCATTGCGAATGTGCGAACTGGGCTCCCAGCCCTGCTACAATCCCTGCCTTCAGGAGACCAACCGGTGAAATTCCTTTTCGTACCCCTGCTGTTGCTAGCAACGTGCGTGGCTCAAACTGCTGCCACGTCCGCGGGGAAGCAGAAAATTCTTTGGCAGAAGCTCGAAGCTAACATTGTAGACATTGATCAGCACCTTGACGGCGTGATGGGAGTGGCGATCGAAGATCTCACCAACGGAGATCACTACTTCCTGCATGAGGATGAAGTGGTCGCGCAAGCCAGCTCGATCAAAATCACGGTGCTTGCGAACCTTTATCTGCAGGCGCAACAGGGCAAGCTGAAACTCAGCGACCTATATACCGTCCAAGCGTCGGACCTCGTACAGGACAGTGACATCATGAACGGTCTGACGCCAGGCGTGACGCGCGTCACTTTGCGTGATCTGGCGACGATGATGGTTGCTGTAAGCGACAATGCCGCAACCAATGTTTTGATTGAGCGCGTGGGCATGCAGAACGTGAACGCCATGCTGGACTCGCTGGGGCTTAAGTCATACACGACTTCGCCGCAAAATGATGGATCTGGAAGCTGCAAAAAAGGGAAACGAAAACATTTCGACGCCGCGCGAAATGATGACGATGCTCGACGCTATCTATCACGGAAAGGTTCTGGACAAGGATTCGACCGCGAATTTCTTCAAAATGCTCAGCACGAACAAGGATTCGTGGATTCCTCGTGACCTGCCCGCCGATTTGAAAGTTGCCAACAAACCCGGTTCACTGGAAGCGATTCGCAATGATTCCGGCATCGTATTTGTCGAGGGACGTCCCTACGTGATCTGCGTGATGACTTCATTTCTTCGCGACGAACGAGCTGGGGAGGATGCGATCAGCAAGGTATCGCTTGTAACATGGCGCATGTTCGATCGCTTGAGCCAGGCCACGGAGTACGGCCGTGTGGTTTCTGCGGGAAACGGAGCCCGTTAGCAGTCCTTGTGAAGCAGCAAGTACGGCGACCAGACTCTCATCCACTTATTTCAAACTTGTTTTAAGCGGCCCGAAGTTCTTTTAGGACTACTTTCCTCCCGCATTGGCAGTTCGTCCGGCGGCGACTTGTTGGCGCATAAAAGTCTGTGCTCCCTTGGCGTCAAGCGGCTGAGAAAAGTAGTAGCCCTGCCCGTACTCGCAGCCGAGTGCCAGCAAGCTCTCCATTTGCTTCGACGTTTCGATCCCTTCCGCGATCGCCTTAAGGCTCATCTTATGAGTCAACGCAATAATTAGCTCGACAATATCGGCTGTTGCACGGTCACTTTGCATCTCACGTATCAAAGAGCGGTCAATTTTCAAAGCATCGATGGGGAACTGGCGCAGACCGCGCAACGACGTTGATCCGGTACCGAAGTCGTCGAGAATTACACCCACACCCATGTGTTTGAGGTGCGATAGCACCGTGACAGTTAGCTTGGGGTCGACCGATGCCACCTTCTCGGTGATTTCCAATTGCAGATGAGATGGATCGATCCCCGTTTGTTCCAATGCATCTTGAAGGTCGTTGACGAGCCGGGCATCGGCGAACTGCCGGACCGAAACGTTCACGGTAACATTCATCGGGGGCTGCGAATAGTTACCGGCTTGCCACTCCCGCAATTGGCGGCAAGCTTCAACGATCAGCCAGTGGCCGATCGAAACAAGAATGCCCGTGTCTTCCGCGGCCTCGATGAAATGGTAAGGGGAAATCAATCCTTGCGTGGGATGCTGCCACCGCAGGAGCGCTTCAAAGCTGACGATGCGCCGAGGCTCCAATTGCACTACAGGGTGGTAGTGAATCCGGAACTGACGTTCGGCGAGCGCGGTCCTCAAATCACCTTCAAGCCGTAGACGTCCCACGGCGCGCGTGTGCATCGCCTCGTCAAAAACTTCGCATCGCGAGCCTCCAAGCGATTTGGCGCGGCGCATAGCCACGTCCGCGTCTTTCAATACGTCTTCAGGCCGGCTGTGCTCGGGTGTGCTTAGGCCGATCCCGACACTGGCGGAGATCCGCACTTCGCGCAAGTGAACGACAAATGGTTCGGCAATTGCGCCCTGCACGCTTGTGGCGATTCGGAATGCGTCGTTCGGATCGATCAAGCCTTCCAGCAGGATCGTGAACTCATCGCCCCCCAGCCGAAAGAATAGAACTTCGATCCCGGCGGAGGTGCGCTCTGGCTGTACGCTTGTATCGTAGTGCCGCAGACAGGCGACGAAACGCCGCGAAATCTCCATCAAAATCTCGTCGCCCACGCCAGAGCCCATCGTCTCGTTGAATACCTTGAAATGATCGAGGTTGACCAGGAGCAGGGCATAAGGGCGTCCGGAATCGTGTCGCGACCGGACAAATGCATTTTGTAATCGATCGAGACACGATCGTCGATTTAGCAACCCCGTCAGAGGATCATGAAAGAGGTTGTGCTCCAGTTGCTCTTCCGCCCGTTTGCGGTCGGTGATGTCGCGATTCACGATCACTAATTTCGTAACCTGCCCATTGCTGTCGCGGAGTGTGCTGGCAACGGATTCGAGAACCTTCCAGCTTCCATCTTTGTGTTTGATCCGATAGTCGAGCCGCTTGCCAACGCCGGACTCGCGAGCTTCCCGCGCAGCATCCAGAACCCGAAAGCGATCGTCGGGATGAATCTGCTCAAAGGCTGATGTCTCCCCCAGTTCGGCAGGAGAGTATCCAAGAATGCGTTTATAGGCGGGGCTGTTATATAGCCTGCGTCCCTTTACATCTACCAAGGCAATCATGTCGGCCGCGTTTTCGGTCACGATCTTGAAGATTTCTTCGTTTTTGCGGGAGTCGCGATGAATTTTCAGGATGCGCATCTCCTCACAGGCCACTGTAACCGCCGAAGCACCCAGCGCCAACCAATACCATTCGATCATCGAAAGTACTCCTGAAGTGTGCTATCGGCAGAACGCAGCGGAAAGATGAGTTCGCACCATCGGTCGGCCGGCGGTCGCTAGATGCGGTTTCTCGCTAACCTTTTTTCGGCCAGTCCGTCTTCTTCCCATGTATTGCTAGGGGTAAGCATGGAAAATACGAAGCTGGAATTTTTCCGCGGAACTTTGGACGTCCTGATTCTGAAGTCCCTGGTCTGGGGGCCGCTTCACGGATACGCGATAACAAACCTGATCCGCCGTCAAAGTGACGACGCGCTGTTGCTCGAGGAGGGAACGCTATATCCGGCGCTATGGCGTCTCGAGAGCCGAGGTCTGCTGGAAGCGGAGTGGGGCCTTTCCGAAAACAAGCGCAAGGCGAAGTTTTATCGTCTGACTTCTTCAGGACGCAGCCAACTCCGCCACGAAGTCAGGACGTGGCAGGCCTACGCGGCGGCCGTGGCAAAGGTTCTAAGCGCGACCCAGCCTCCGTTACCGGAGAGAGTTGGATGAAAGCGAACTCTCTTTGGCGACGCACTTCCCGGACGTTTGGACCGGATCCAGCTGGCCGAGGTGAAAGACGAGCTGAGTTTTCACCTGCAAGCAAAAATTGACGACCTTGTAGCGCGCGGATGGTCCGCCGAAGCCGCGCGCCATGAAGCTGAACGCCAGTTCGGAGACATTCGGGCAGTGCAACAAATAGGAATCGCTCTGGGAGAAAAAATGGAACGACGCAAACGCCTCATGGATTACTGGAACGACTCACTTCAGGACGTGCGTTACACCTTCCGGACTCTGAGCCGCGATCCGGGATTTGCCGCTGTCTCAATTCTAATTTTGACGTTAGCCATCGGAGCAAACACCGCAGTCTTCAGCGTCGTCAATACGTTGCTGCTTCGACCATTGCCGTTTCCTGATTCGAAGGAACTGGTGTGGATTGCGCCCCCGCCAAGCGACTGCGGATTTTCCTGTGCGACGTATTCTGCCGATGCTTTTGAGGAGTTTCGCGCTCAAAGTCGCGCTTATCAAGATGTCACCGGATACATGGCATTCAGTTCGGCAGACAATCTGAGCCTTACGGGTCGAGGAGACCCTGAACCTGCGACTGGGATTGAAGTCATTGGCAATTTTTTTCAGGTTCTCGGTGTGCCGCCAGCGATGGGACGCCTGTTCTCAGCGGATGAGATTCGCGGTGGCTCTCACCCCGTCGCGTTGTTAGCTAACGCCTACTGGAGACGTCAATTCAACGCCGACCCTGCAATTGTAGGGAAGGCGATCGAGTTGAATGGGGCGCCGATCACAATCATAGGAGTCTTACCTCCCAGTTTTGATTTTGGTGCAGTATTTTCTCCCGGTGCGAGGGTCGATCTGTTCACCCCTCTCGATCTGGATATGGAGAGGAATTGGGGGAACATCGTTACTTTCCTCAGCCGCCTTAAGCCTGGCGTAACGGTGGCGCAAGCCCTTGATGACGCGAACCGAGTCGCGCCGAATATGTATTTCAACACCAAGTATCCCCAGACATTGGGACGATACAAAGGCAATCTCATCCCCGTACCACTAAAGGATTACGTAACCGGCAAGCTTCGTCGGTCACTGATCGCCTTATGGCTGGCGGTGGGTGCCGTTCTGTTGATTGCGGGAGTGAATCTGTCAAACCTGTTGTTGGCTCGTGCCGCCTCACGAGCGAAGGAGTTTGCGGTTCGCGGGGCAGTCGGTGCCAGCCGGGGTCGCATCGTGCGCCAGTTGCTGATGGAGAGCTTCGTTCTGTCAGGCGTGGGCGCGGTTTTTGGCCTGGGCTTGGCGGTGATCGTCATTTCGTGGCTCGCGCATCAGGGATCGCTCGCGCTGCCTCTGCTCGGAAGTTTGCGCCTCGATGGTCAAGCTTTGGGATGGACTGCGATCGTTGCGTTCGGGACCGCGATCGTCTTCGGGTTACTCCCGGGCCTGAGAATCGCAAGTGGCAATCTGCAAGCGGTGCTCAAAGACTCGGGGGCGGGAGCGGGTCTGGGTCGCAGTCACGAGCGTGTCCGCGCAGTGCTGGTTGTTTCGGAAATCGCCTTGGCTTGCGTGCTTCTGGTGAGCGCGGGCCTGCTGTTGCGAAGCTTTATGAAAGTACTGGACGTTGACTTAGGCTTCCAGCCGGCTCGGGCGGCGTCGATTAAAGTCGATTACGACGACACTGCCGCAACCAACGAGGCCAGCGAGATCAAGCGGGGCGAAATATTCCAGGAGGTGATCGCTCGCGTGAACGCGATCCCCGGCGTCGAAGCTGCTGGAATGGCCGATTACCTTCCACTCGGACAGAACCGCGAATGGGACACGCCTATCCCGAAAGGAAAGACTTTCAGTCCCGGCCAACTGCCAGACCCTCTCGTCTATGTGATTACGCCAGGCTTCATACGAGCCATGGGCATACGGTTGCATGGCCGTGACTTCACCTGGGCAGACGGTCCGCACAGCGAGCGAGTCGTGCTGATCAATGCCTCGGCCGCACGAATTTACTGGCCCGGAGAGGATGCGCTCGACAAAATCCTGACTCGCGGCGACGAGGAAGACCGAGTGGTTGGCGTCGTTGACGATGTGCACGAGGAAACGGTGGAAGGCGGGACAGGTTCGCAAATCTATTTTCCGGCCACGCAACAAGGTCCGTCGGGTGCACAGTTGGTGATTCGCACGAGTTTGCAGCCAGCGAGTCTTGCGGCGAGTGTCCTTCGCGCCTTGCGCGAACTGAACCCGAAGCAGCCGGCGGCTGAGTTCTGGCCGATCCAGACCATGGTGGATCGCGCAGTCTCTCCGCGGCGATTCTTCATTTTGCTGGTCGCTTCGTTCGCCAGTCTTGGCCTATTGCTCGCCGCGCTTGGTATCTATGGAGTCATTTCGTATTCGGTCACGCGGCAAAAGCAATCGATCGGCATTCGCATGGCGCTCGGTGCTAGCGTTGGAAGGGTGAGGCGTGATGTTTTGGTCGGAACGCTGCGGCTGGCCCTCACGGGAATGATTCTGGGCACGCTAATGTCCTTTGCGATCGCGAAGGTTATCACTTCGTTGCTGTTTGCAACCTCCCCTTGGGATGTTCCAACCTATCTCGGAATGATGCTGGTGCTGCTGCTGGTTGCATGCATTTCCGGATACATTCCAGCGCGTCGCGCCTCTGCACTAAATCCGATGAGCGCTCTGCGGAGCAACTAAGCGCGTGATGCGCGGCTGCTCCGCCCCGGTCAACGTTTGCGGGTTGTGCTCAATGCCAAGAGCTTCGTCCGGCAATCGAACCAATCGCGTTTACACGAATTTCATGGCATACGGGTTCCAGTTAACCACGGCGCCGCGCTCGAGGCTGACGTTGCTCAACAGAGCGGCGCCTGCGGCACGGAATCCGAACACCGCGTCCTCGACCACCGGTTTCCGTGAGCGGACTGATGCGAAGAAATTATTGAAGTGGTCGTAGCTGTCGCGGTACCCCTCTGGTGCAACGAACTTTTCGTAGCCGCTCGAAGGTGGGCCCGAAGGATGGCTGGGCGGATACTTTTGCCGATAGCTGGCCCGGATTTCCTTCTGCATTGCCTCGGGAAAAGTATCGATGGTCAGGCCCGGTTCTTTCTCGCGCGGGGCGCGGTTGATGCTCACTGAGTCTCCTTGAATTTCCATGGTTCCTTCCGAACCGGTAAAGATCAGGGCTTCGCTCTCCTCTCCGCCGTCGACGAAATTAACCCGCAAACTCAGATTGAATCCCTCTTTGTAATCAAAGAGTCCTACTAGCACATCGGGAGCGTCTCGCCCGTCTTTCCAGAAGCGAAGCCCTCCTGTTGCCATCGCGCGAAGTGGACCGTTGGTCTGCGTAATGAAATGTGTTCCGCTGAACAAGTGAACGAACAGATCTCCCGCGACGCCGCTGCCATAGGCTTTCCACTTGCGCCACTGAAAGAAATGTTCCGAATTGAATGGAATGGAGGGAGCGGTTCCAAGAAAACGGGTCCAATCGCACGTTTCCGGCGAAGCGTCGGGAGGTACCGTGTAGTTCCAGGCGCCCATCGACGAATTTCGATCCCAGTGGGCCGTTACCATGTTGAGCTGGCCGATCGCGCCGCTGGAAAGGAGGTCTTTTGCTTTTGAATAAATGATGGAGCTCACGCGCTGACTTCCGACTTGAAGAATACGACTCGTCGCGCGCGCCGCCTCGATCATGGCTGGGCCATCTTCGTAAACATGGATCATTGGCTTTTCGCAATAAACGTCCTTGCCCGCTTTCATTGCGTCGACCGAAGCCTGCCTGTGCCAATGATCGGGCGTGCCTATGATCACGGCATCAATGTCGGTGCGCGCCAGAACTTCTCTGTAGTCGCGGGTCGCCAGGATGTCGTTGCCCCAGACTTCCTTGCTGCGTGCGAGTCGCCCATCGTAGCAATCCGCAACCGCGACCAGCTTGACGCCCGGCACCTGCACGGCAACCCGGGTGTCGTATTGGCCTTGACCACCGGCTCCGATCAGCGCGATCTGAATATGGTCGTTGGGAGAGACCGAAGGGATCGGCCCAGAATGAACGAGAGGCAAAGCATGAATCTTTGTCGCAAGGGCGGTTCCGGCAGTCGCCGAGCCTGCCATCTTCAGAAAATTCCTACGATTCAACATGAGCGCAATGTCCTCCAGCCGGGAAGTGAACCGCCGCCTGCAACCATAAACTTTCTTGAGGCAGTTTGTCTCGGGCGCCAGACCTGATTACATATCGTTCAGGCAG
Source organism: uncultured Acidobacteriota bacterium (assembly GCA_963771765.1). Lineage (GTDB taxonomy): Bacteria > Acidobacteriota > Terriglobia > Terriglobales > Acidobacteriaceae > Sulfotelmatobacter. Next base: position 1,167 of record CAVYUY010000056.1, on the reverse strand, counting down.
CCCACGACAATCAAGCCGCAAAAGTTTCATAATGTCGGTATGACGGTTCGGAGGCTCAAAACCTATACCGGCGCGCAAGGTTACGTGTATCAATATTATTTTGTAGGAAAGCGGGCGGCGTTGCCTCAGGATCCAGAAGCCCCCGCAACGGAGTTCATTTTCGACGTCACTTCGGATCGAAAGCTGACCTACGCAGTCAGCGTCTTCCTGCCGCAGGCGACGCTAGCCGCTTGGAGCAAATCGCATGGACGCCCCCTGAATGAAGCGGAGCAATACGGCGCTGTGAAGATGCGTTTGTTCCGTGCGTTTGATGATCTCGAAGATGTCAAAGCTGAGGGACGACGGCTTCGCATTGATGGGGCGCTGCTCGATGAGGCGCTAGGAAGTCTGGGCGTGGAATAAGTGTAGCGGCACTCCTCTTAGTCATTGTGAACAAGGCAATAAGCCTTTGTTCTGTCCGGCCGATTGCACAAGCTTTCGGCAGCCGCCCTGAGCGATGCGAACCTCCGTGCAATAGCGATGTTTCCAATGTCTTGCGGCAGGTTTCTGTTGTGTCCGGTTGGCCATTCTTCTTTTGGAGATACAATCTCTTCCTATGAAAAGTATGTCCGCTCTGTTGCTTGTGATGATTTCTTTGTTGATGGCTTGTAATAAGTCCGGCAGCCCGGTCGCTGCCTCAGAAGTAGCGGTAAAGGCGAAGTCGAATGACGCGGTGCAACAAAAGTTGGAACAATATTCGGGTCCTTCGGCCACCGACTGCGGACGGCTTGGTGTAGGGGTATCAGCCGCTCAATCGAAGTCGGCGAGCGATTGCGCCTTGCAGGCGAGCCAGAGCAAACACGCGTTCTATGTCGCGTACGACATGCCTGGGATGAGCGTTGGAATTGCGGGTAATTCCGAGGGCAAGATCTTCTCCGTGCAATCGCAAGGCGAAGGTGCCGCGGCGACACTGACCAGCGGCGATTGTCCATCGCAACTACGAGTTGCCGGGAGTGGGCGCGTCACTTGCTTCGCTCCGGGAGATATGGGATCGTTGGGCGCCGGCCACACGGCGATTCCGGACGGTATGCCGAATCCACACGCGATGCCAAAAGTGAAGGAATGAACGGGATACCTCGGATACACCGATACCTGCGCTGTTACCCTCCCCAACTGAGCTGTGATTTC
>CAVYUY010000055.1:0-39787 GCA_963771765.1 uncultured Acidobacteriota bacterium | reverse complement strand
CCCTTCGGGCGGCGTTTTGCCTCAGGCGGAGGTAACGGCTGTCGAGGTTGCCACAGGTCTCCAACGAAAAGCAACTTCGTCTCCTACCGGAACCTATGACATTCCCGAATTGCCGGTGGGGATTTACACGATCACGTTTGAGCAAAGGGATTCAAGTCACTCACCTTTGTCGATGTTGAAGAAGTCGTGGTCGCACGCGAACTCTTAACGCGACGCTGCAGGTTTCCGGTGGAGACAGCGTGTCGAGGTTTCGGCGAGTTCCGAGCAGATCGACGAAAACTCGGACGCCCTGGGCGCGCGATCGAGCAGGAGCAAGCTAGGGAGCTGCCGCTCAACGGACGTAACTGGGCGACGCTCACTGCACTGTACCCGGTGCGGTCGACACCGGCGGTAGCAACCAGAGGTCCGTGCGGTTCGCGGGTCGCGGCCGCGATGACGACAATTTCACCTACGACGGCATCGACGCCACCAACATCGTGAACCAGCCGCAGCAGCCTTATGTCCGACTCTCCATTCCTCTGGACACAATTGGGGAATTTCGAGTCGACTCGATGCTTGCCACAGCCGAGGCCGGAAGTACCGGCGGCCCGCAGCTAGCCGTCACTTCGCCCTCGGGCACGAACCAGCTTCACGGCGACGTTTTTGAATTCTTTCGTAACAATGTTTTCGACGCCATGCAGCCCGTCCGTTTCCTCCCCGCCCGCGGCAACCGCTGCATCTGAACCAGTTGGAGGTTCGCTGGGCGGGCCGATCGTGCGTGACAAGACGTTTTTCTTCGTCGCTTATGAGGGCTACCGCCAGCACTGGGGGTTTCCGCTGCAGGGCTTTGTCCCGAGCGCCGCGTTTCGCGCGCAGGTCTCCGCCGATTCTCCCGTACTGATTCCGATTCTCAACGCCTATCCGCACAGCGATTTGATCAATCCCGAATGATCCATTCAATGCGGTGTTTCGAGCGAAGGCACGCAGACAGTCACCGAAATTCGGGGATGATCCGTCTTGACCAGCGGTTCTCGGAGAAGACCACCGCCTTCGTCCGCTTCAACATCGACCGCGCGGTTAATACCCAGCCCTTTGCTAGTTCTGGCCAATATCTCGAAGACCGACAGCAACTGACATCCGCTCCCGTCAATGGCGGCATCGAACTGATACACCTTTTTTCGCCCACTCTGATCAACGAGGCGAAGTTCGGATTTAATCGCGGCACCGCCATCACCACCGACATCAATCAGTCCGGAATTCCCTACATGGTTTCGGTTTCCGGCTTCACCACTCTCAACAATAACCGCGTCAGCAAAGGCATCGGCAATTCATTTTCCGAAATCGACAATCTTACCTGGATCAAGGGAAGTCACACACTGAAAGCGGGAGTCGAGATTCGGCGTATTCAACTGAACCAGGGAAACACCGAAGCCGGCGCGATCTCGTATTCATCGGTCGGAACCCTCAGCGCGGAACAGGCCTTCGATCAGAACCAAGTCAGCAAAGCTACGTTGAATGGAGCGTTACCGATCAACGGGCTTCGTAAGACTGCATTCTTTGGCTATATCCAGGACGAATTCAAGGCATCGCCGAACCTCACGCTGAACGTTGGCGCGCGGTACAGCTTCTTCAATATTTTTCACGAAGTTCAGGGGCGCGCAAATCCGTTTGATTTCGCGACTTGCGGTCCTCAAGGCTTCTGCGGAGTGGGCGCAAGCTTTGGCCAGCCTAATTACGGAGATATCGATCCGCGTATCGCGATTGCATGGGCGCCAACCAAGAGCGGTCACACGGTCGTCCGCACGGGTTTCGGCATCTATCATGAAGACGGACAACTTGACGATCAGAACCTTCCCATCAGTAACGAAGTATTCGCCTATTCCCTGCTGAACAAGAGCATTCCAACACTCAGTTATCCGATCGACCCTTTTCTTCAGGGGACGACAGGCATCGTTTCGCCGCGTGACGACGACCGCCGCCGCAAGGACACGTATGTAACGCAATGGGGTCTTTCGGTACAGCAGGAACTTCCTGCAGATTTCGTTGGCACGGTGTCTTATGTCGGAAGCAAAGGCACGCACCTGCTGACGTTGTCGGAAGTAAACGTCTTCGATCCTGTTACCGGGTTGCAACCGCATCCGGACTTCGGCATCGTGAGTTGGCGCGGCAACAAAGACAACAGTAATTACCACGGTCTCTCAATCGCAGTGAAGCGCTCGTTTTCGCGAGGATTTTTGTTCTCCGCTAACTACATGTGGTCCCATGAAATCGATGACGGCTCAAACGGGAGCGGCGATGGCGATTCGCTGGTGCCCCAGAACGTGGCGTGTCAGGCCTGCGAGCGCGCTGACGGCATCTGGGATGTGCGCCACGTTTTCAACGCGAATGCGATATACGAACTTCCGTTCGGAGGGGGCAAGACATTCCTCAATGAGGCCGGGATAGCACGCGGCGTTCTTGGTGGATGGCAAATCACGTCGACTTTATCGGCTCGCACCGGATTTCCCGTGAACGTTTCGATCGACCGGTCATCCTCCGACACACCGGACGGAAACACGAGTGGCCAACGACCAGACCGCGTGCCGGGAGTTTCTCTGACTCCCCCGGGAGGATCGACCATCGCGCAATGGCTCAATCCTGCCGCCTTCGCGGTGCCTGCCTCTAAGACTTGGGGAGATTTATCCCGCGATGCGGTAAGGGGCCCGGGCGCCTGGCAAATGGATCTGGGCCTCGGCAAGCGAGTCAACTTGACCGAGCGCACGAACCTCCAATTCCGTGCCGAATTCTTCAACATCTTTAATCACCCGCAGTACGGCTTGCCGCAGGCGGACTTCACAGCTTCTGGTTTCGGCGTGATCAGCCAGACGGTGAATACGACGACTCCAGTCAGCCCCGTGGGATCGGGAACACCGCGCCAGATTCAGTTTGCATTGAAGCTGGCTTTCTAAGGCTCCGCGCCGGTTTGCACTATGCCCCAACTTCAAAACACAGCGGCGCGCCAGGTCGCGCCTTTGCTCGCGATGGCCACCGCGTCTCTTCGTCTCGGGAAACCAGCCGAAGCGATCGCACCGCTGCGTGAAGCGGCCTTGATCGAACCATTCAACGCCATCATCCAACACGATCTCGGTCTCGCCTGCCTTGAGATTGGTATCACCCCCGAGGCGATCGAGGCGCTACAACGCGCAGTCGCGATCAATCCTCGATATGCCGACGCACATTTCCGGATGGGAATCGCTTTGGAGAAGATCGGCAACCTTGGAGGTGCAATCACGGCATACCACCGCGCCACGCAATTGAATTCATCACTGACTGAAGCGTGGTTCCGGGCAGGTGCTCTCGTTTACGAACTTGGACATCGCGAGGAGGCAATTGGGTGTTTCCGGCGCGCGTCGGCAACTGGGGGCAAGACCAGCTTCGGACGATTGGGCAAGGCACGGGCACTTCTGACCGAGGATCGCAATCAGGAAGCCGAGCAGGTTCTTCGGCAGACCTTGGCTCTCGATCCCCAGAATGCCATGACCCACGATCTTTTGGGCAACCTGCTGTCTGAGTTCGGTCGTTTTGACGAAGCACGTTCATGCTTCCAGCGCGCGATTGCGATCGCGCCGACGCTGGCTGGCAGCTATTACGAACTGGTCCGGTGTCGTCCGGTCACAAGAGATGACGATGATCTGCTCCAGGAAATGAAAGCTGCGCTGGATACGCCGGGACTCGAATCAGCGCAACGCTTGCGGCTTCACCTCGCGATTGGGAAGGCGGCGGATGATCTTGGCGATTATGCTTTGGCAATGCGGCACTTTGACGCCGCAGGCCTTGTGCGCCGGGAGTTTGTGCCATTCGACTCATCCGCATTTTCCATCGAGATCGATCGCTTGATTGCGCGCTGCAACCGCGAGTGGATCGCACGAGCGCCCAAAGTCGGCTGCAGCGATTCAAAGCCGGTGTTAATCGTCGGAATGCCACGTTCCGGCACAACTCTTGTTGAGCAGATTCTCTCCATGCATCCCGAGGTCGGTGCTGGGGATGAATTGAATTTCTGGAACGAGCGCGGGGCGGCGTGGTTTGGCTCGGACGATGCTGGGAATGAGGCCCCGTTTCTCGCTAAGGCCGCCAAAGACTATCTCGGCGTGCTACGTGCCATCGCACCAGCGAAGGCGCGAGTGACGGACAAGATGCCATTTAACTTCTTGTGGGCGGGATTGATTCACGTGGCATTCCCGCGAGCGACCATCATCCACTGTCGCCGTGCCGCACTCGACACCGCGCTGTCGATCCATCAAACACATTTTCATCCAAGCCTGGCCTTTCCGACGGGAGGCGCCGAACTAGTGGCATATATCCGCGATTACCAGCGGCTGGTTGAACATTGGCGACATGTGTTGCCGGCGGAACGTTTCATTGAGGTCGACTACGAAGAATTGACGCGTTCCCCCGAACCAGTGATACGGCGGATCGTCGCGGCGTCCGGTCTCCCGCGGCATGACGCGTGTCTTCGCCCTGAATCGAATCCGCGCGCGGTGAAGACGCCCAGCAAATGGCAGACCCGGCAGCCCATCTACCGCACGTCCGTTGCCCGCTGGCGACGCTACGAATCGTGGCTGGGCCCCTTGCGCGCTCTGGTCGATGACGGACCCGAAGTGGTTTCGCCAAAATGACAATTCTGTAATCTCGCCGTCATGCTGGCGTCAGTTTTGTGCCGTTAGACTGGCCACCCTTGGTTCATCAAAACTGAGGATCAGGAGAAACGGTACATGTCACGAAAAGCGTCTCGCGATAAATCTCGAAACAGGTCCCGGAATAAGTCTCGGCGTCTGAGTCCGCTCGCCACACTGTTGGCGGCGGGAATGACTCTTCCGGGTATCGCCGCTGCTCAATCCAAACCGTATCCGACTTACGTCACAGGTCCGCAACCAAACGGTTCGTGGGTTGTCGGCAATGGACAGGTCCTTACTCCAACCGGCACCCAGGTTGATCTCGGCATTCGGATCCGTGCGAAGGCCATCGCCCTCAACCCCAATCTGCACACTCATACCGCAGCAGTTCTCACCATGGGCGCGACGCAGGCTGTCGAAGTGTTCGACACAAATACCGGCGTTGTTTTGCAGAACTACATCCCTTTCGGACTGGACTCGACTGGAAGCTACAGCGGCATCGCGTATTCGGCGGATGGCAAAAGCCTCGTTTTCAGCCAGGACAGCAGCAATGTGACCCTCGCCAACGTGAATGCAGAAGGATTGTTGGAAGACAACGCTCAGGTCAACGTGCCGCCGAACAACACCTTTATCAAGTGTTTCCCAAACAGCCCACTGGGCGCATATGGTCGGTCCTGCGGCACGTTTTATAGCACGGGTACTTCTTATCCCGGCGGCGTTGCTCTTTCAAGAGATGGCAAGACCGCGTACGCGCTGCTGAACCAGAACGACACGCTCACTAAAATCGACCTGACCGCGAAGCCGCCCAAGCAACTTGACCAGATCCGTGTGGGCAACGCACCACACAGCATCGTGATCAACGCCAACGGAACGACCGCTTATGTCAGCAATGAAGGTGGGCGAGCGGCGAAGCAGAACGATTTCCAGATTTATTCCGCAGGCACCGAAATCGTGGCTGATCCCGTCACTGGCGGCTCGACTACGGGCACTGTTTCTGCGGTTGATCTAGCCACAGGGAAGGTTACCGCCACTATATCCACGGGTCTGCACCCGACAGGGATGGCATTTTGGGGACCGCAGTTGCTGGTCGCCAATACGTACAGCGACACAATCTCGGTCATCGACACGATCAGCAACCAGGTGATCCGGACGATCGACCTGGGACTGCCGATCGGCGTACCCGGAGAAGGCCGACCGGCGTACGGGGCTGCTCCGAACTCGATCGCCGTCGATGCGAAGAGGGGCGTTGCCTTCGTCGCGCTTTACAACGCGAACGCAATCGGGGTAGTGAACCTCAGGAGCGGCGCGGAAAAATCCTGTCGTGGGCATGATTCCCGTGGCCTATGCGCCGAGCTCCGTCGTGCTCGATGAGGCAGCCAACACGCTCCTTGTAGCGAACGACAAAGGCATTGGTACTCGATATTCTTTCGAGACCGACTACGGAGTCACTGGCTACAACACGCACCAGGATAATGGCACTGTCAGCATTGTCCCTATACCAAATAGCGCAGCCCTGCAAACCATGACGAAGCAAGTCTTCGAAAACAATCACTGGGACCTGGCTCAGAATATCAAGTCGGCCTCTGGTGGATCTCCGACGACCAAACCGGTCACAATCCCGGCAAAGATTGGCGATCCGTCGCTGATCAAGCACGTGTTCCTGATCATCCGCGAAAACCGTACATACGATCAGGTGCTGGGAGACATTGCCGCTGGCGACGGCGATGCTTCTCTGGCGGTGTTCGGCGGCAAGGACACGCCGAACGTACACAACCTGGTGCAGCGCTTCCCGCTATTCGACAATTTCTACGACCCGAGTCGACAGTCGGCTGACGGTCACCAGTGGATCACCGAGGGCATGGCGCCCTACGCCGACGATATCCAGTCGCCTGATTGGATTCGGAGCTATCCCGGCGGAAATGCCGGCGATTCACTGGCCTATCAAAAGAAAGGCTTCTTGTTCTCGGAGGCATCGGCAGCCGGCTTACCGGTAAAGATCTACGGTGAATACGTCGAGAATGAAACGTTCACGCAACCGAACGGTTCGACCAGCGAGCCGAGCTGGAGCGACTTCTACACCGACTCGCAGAACTTCGAAGCCGGGCTCGAACCGACGCTGCAATTTCAGAACACGATCCACTCGTCCGCATCAGTCCCGGCCGTGTCTCAGCACCTCATCACAAACTTCCCTCCGTTCGACCTGAACATTCCGGATCAGTTTCGAGTCGATCTGTGGCAGCAAGATTTCAACAAAGACGTCGCTGCCGGCACAGTGCCCGCATTGAGCATCCTGTGGATCATGGATGATCACACTGGCGGACCGCCGGACCCGGACGCCGAACAAGCCGACAACGACTTGGCTGTTGGACGCATTATCGATTACATCAGCCATAGCAATGTGTGGTCCTCTTCGGCAATCTTCATCGAGGAAGACGACGCACAGAACGGCGTCGACCATATCGATGGTCATCGCAGTCCTGGCTACATCGTCAGCCCGTTCGCCGTGCAGGGAGGAGGCACGGACCACACCTATTACACGCAGGTCAACATGACTCGGACGATGGAGCAAATCCTTGGCCTGCCGCCCATGAACCAGTTTGACCTCGTCGCCTCACCGATGAGGACGGCGTTCGTCCAAGGCGATGTGCCCGTGGATAACTTCCAGCCCTGGACGCACGTGCCAAACCAGGTTCCGTTGGACGAGGGCGTTACGGCGAGCGCAGACACAACGAGCAGCCCCGCGGTCAAGGCCCTGAAGAAGGCCTGGCTCAAAAAGAAGACGCAGATCTTCGCCGGCAAACTCACCAAGCCTGACTCTGAAGACCCGGACACCGTCAACCATCTGAACTGGTACCTTTCGACTGGGTTTAAGCGGCCTTATCCCGGTGAGAGCAAGGTTCGGCCTCCGAGCGACTTCCACAACCCTGCACCCAAAGGGGATGACGACGACGACTAAAAACGTGTGCCAGCAACGACCCTCTTCCCACTCGGGGAGAGGGTGTTTTTTTTATTTATGCCATAGGAAAAATCGAATATTGGACCGAACCTGGGATTGGAAAGTGCTTTTGGCAGCCAATCGGCTGCCCGATTGATGCGAGACGAAGTACCTGCACATTGCCGCAAGTTGCCCGTCAGCCCTTTCTCAACTTGCATGGTGCCCGACACGCTGCAAGGCGCGACGACGAGAGCATGAATCCAGCAACTCTCATTGCGCTTCTTTATTGTTTTGCCACTCCGCACTTTTGCAGTCCAACCACGACATGTCTACGGGGTAACCGCCGATTGAAAATATGGATCCTTCGCCATGCGGATGAAGGCCGCTTCCGATGCAGGAGACGAACTGATGCGCCAATCGGCTTCCTTGTTGATGTCGAACCATACGACACATTTGATGAGCGGGAAACTGGTGCGCAGGGTGGGAATGATCTCGTCGATCCACTTGCCTTTATCTCCGCCACCTTCGGCGGATGACATCTCTCCGATCATGATCGGCTTCTTCCTGGCTGCAAGGAGAGGATAGATATTCTTGAAAACCTGGTGGAAGGTCTGCCAGCCGCCATTTGTCGTACCCCAGTTGTATCCATCGACCCCTGTCCAATCGACGAAAGATCGCCGGGGTAGTAGTCCATCGTAGTCCGTTGCCTCCGGGAGTGTCCGTAACGTTCGGACACCACGCCCAAATTACGTTGGTCGCACCCGAGGCAACGAACAGATTAGTGAATATGCCGATACGCGGCAACGTACAGCTTGGGCATTGTTGCCACCCCACGCCTCGTCGCCATTCATCTCGGCGGCAAAGTCCAAGAAGAATTTCTGGCCGAGCGCTTTGGCGCCCTGTGCACGCGCCACGATTGTCGCGTCAAGGCTCCCGTCGACGATACGGGCGAAGTCGATCTTGTGGGGCTCCCAATTCACCAAAGGAATGCGCCCGGCGGCGAGGTCTGCCTTGGTAACATCGCCGTTCCAGTCAGCGTCCCAAGCGTAGTAGGTCAGATGAACCGGAGGTATCCTCCCAAGCTTTGCCGCCGTCTGGGCGATACTACCGGCACCATAGTATTGCCCGAGCAATGCCCCCGATTTTGGTTCGAGAATCGCGGACAAGGTGGGAATCTGTTTAGCCGACCCTTGTGGACCCGCGTTTGCTGAGTTTGGGCTCAACAGCTGAAGTAGAAAAATGGCTGCAACGGGCCAAGCGATTTTGCGAACAATTTCTTTCACGACCAAGTCTCCGAAGATCAGTTTCAATTGCTTAACTCGATATCTGATTTTTCGCGCCGCTTGGACGTTGAGGCCGATCGACCCCTCGGCTGAACGTTTAAGAAGTTCGTCATCACTCGTGACAAACAAGTCGCAACCGGCGAGGGCCACGCAGGTATTAGCTGTAAGCTGCTGCCTTCGTCAAAACCTCTCGAAGACGGCTCGCTACGATTAAATCCTCGCCGGGTTCCAGCATCCACACTCCTACAACAATCTTGTTCGGATCTCTAGGTATCCCAGCACTTCCCTCCGTAGAGCCTGTCGCAGGATTTAACTCGATACTCGGAGTACCCGCGCGCAATTGTTTTGCGACTTCGCGAGGCGAGATTTTGACCTGTTCCTGATCGTAGCGAATCAGCAAATGCGGAACGTGATTGGCGATCGGAGGGATAAATGTCTCAGCCTTCAAGGTTGGAATATCTTTGAGAGATCCGGTAATCCGATGGATGCGTTCCAGCAGTTCAGCTTCGATCCCCGCATCGGATTGGCTAAGGAACCAATCGATCGCCGCCACCATTCCGACGATTTGTTCCTTGGCCACTTTCATGCCGCGGCCTACCACGTCATCGTTGGGGCTGTTGTTTTTTACCGCTTCCGCGATGAGATCTTTTCTACCCAGAAGCAGACCGGCATTTTGTGGACCTCGGATCCCTTTGCCGCCGGAGAAGGCGACCAGGTCGAATCCCATGTGCGTATAGTTCCAAAGATTCGAGATGGGAGGAACGTCGGCAGCCGCGTCGTTCAAGCATGGAACTCCATGAGCGTGAGCCACTCGAATCCAGTCTTCGCGGCTGATGGTTCCCCCATCCGCGGCATTGTAGAAGAAACACATGGCGGTATTTTTGTTGATGGCCGACTCATATTCCGGCAACGTCTCCACTTCGACGAAACGAATGCCGCAGTTCCGCAGTGCGTGATCGTAATCGTAGCGGTGAGCTTTTTGAACGACCACTTCATTCTTGAGGCCGGTCATGTCAGTAGGGATGGCATGGCTGGCGGCATCGTTACCGACGGTTATGCACGCGGCTGTTCCAAGAGTGACTGCGGAAGCTGCGCCTGCCGTGACCATTGCTGCTTCAGAGTGCAGTTGCCGAGCGAGATATTCCCCAGCCGCTTTCTGCAATTGAGCCAGGTGCACGGGATGCTTTGCGGCGCGTGCGACCGCCGCTTGCACGGAAGGAGGCATGGTAGACGCGGTGAGATGGGTATACGTCCCGGCGGCATTGATGATTTTGGGTACGCCCAGCTTGGCGTAGTAGTCCTCACCTTCGCTATGAGGGCGAGAGTTTTTCATCCATAGCACGCAATGGCAGAGCCCGAACGATCGTGCACCCCGCCAATGCTCCGCCGATGCTGCCAAAAAACCTGCGTCTGGTGTCCAACCTGCCATTTTCGTGATCCTTAGTACTGGCTCAGAATATACATTGCACGACAAGCTGCATGTTCTCATCTCGGGATATCGAGGCTGAGATCGCGAAATGGCGGCATGCCTTCCCGCATGAATTATGATGGGTGACCCAAACATTGACGCTGGAGGGATTTGAAAATGTCTATCTGGCACGCTCGCTGTATTGCTGCTTCAGTTGCGCTCTTCATTGCCGTTAGCTTCGCGAGCCGCACATTCGCGCAAGGCACTTCCGCTGCGAACATCCTGATCGGTGACGCAAAATCACAGCCGGAGAGTTTGACCATGGCTCCGGGCGGCGTGTTGATCGTTGGCAGCGCAAGTTCGCCTTTCGTTTATAAGGTGCGTTCGGGTTCATCGACGGCTGAGAAGTTTATCGACGTCAGCTCCGAACCTTCGGGAACATTCTTCCTGGGCATGTTGGCAGACGCCGCCACCAACACGTTGTGGACCTGTCAACTGACTCCGGTTCCGAATACCACTCCGCCACAGAGGCACACTGCACTGAGAAGTTTCGATCTCACGAGTGGCGCGGCGAAGATACGCTGGAACCTGCCCGGGGACAACAACGTCTGCAACGATTTCACGATCGGACCGGATAAGGCGCTCTACATTACCGACACGATCCCGGGAAGAATCTTCAGGCTGCCCGCGGGAGCTTCCGACCGCGGAGCTTTACCTGGATCATCCGACGCTTCGAGGGGTCGATGGCATCACCTTCCTGGATGGCACGCTCTATGTAAACAACGTAATCTTCAACAAGCTCTATCGCATTCCCGTCGATGCGACGGGCAAACCGGGAGCACCTGTCGACATCTGGATGGATCAACCAGTACGAGGACCCGATGGCATGCGTGCCGCGAACGGAAAGCTTATCGTCGCCGAGAATGCCAATGGCAAAATTTCCGCTCTCACCGTCAATGGCGACAAGGCAAGCGTGACTGTACTCAAGGAAGGACTCAACACACCCACCGGAGTCGAACCTGTGGGCGACACGATCTGGATCGCCGAGCGGGGGGCGGGCAAAGCCTTGTCGATTCCCATGCCTAAGTAATTTGCCAGGTTAGTGGTTTCGGGTGCTCGAAATGTCCAGGCTCGCCTCATCTGGTATTTTTCCTCAGCGCTTGGTGCCACGAATGAAGTGAGGTCTCATTCAGTCAAACATTTCTATCAAATGAGGCCGGTCGAAGGTACGGCACGGAGATTCATCCGATGAATGTAACGCGTCGAGACTTCACCAAACTCAGTGCGATTGCGTTAGCAGCCCGGTTTGCTCCAAAGCTGCGCGCACAGGAAAGTGCTCATCGAAAGACCGGCTACTGTGTGATCGGGCTTGGCCGTATCGCCGGTCACTTCATGCCCGCCGTGCGCAGTTCTGACTAACTCGCAGATCACCGCACTCGTCAGCGGGCACCGCGATAAGGCAGAGAGGATCGCAGCCGAGTACGGCGTTCCGCCAAGTTCCATCTATAACTACGAAAATTTTGACGAGATCGCGCGCAATCCTGCGATCGATGCAGTTTATGTTGCGCTGCCCAACTCGATGCACTCGGAGTACACGATCCGCGCCGCCAAGGCGGGCAAGCATGTGCTTTGCGAGAAACCAATGTCGACCAGCGTGGCCGACGCCGAAGCAATGATCGCAGCCTGCAAAGCCGCCCACGTCAAACTCATGATCGCCTATCGCTGCCACTATGAACCGACGAACCTGAAGGCGATCCAGCTTATTCGCCAGGGTTCACTCGGCCAGGTGCAGTCCATCGAGAGCACTTTCGGTTTCAACATTGGGCGCGGAGAGTGGCGACTCAACAAGAAGCTCGCCGGCGGAGGGCCGCTCTTCGATGTGGGTATTTACTCACTCAACGCATGCCGCTATCTAACCGGCGAAGAACCTGGGCACATCTCGGCCAACGCTTCAGTCATCGATCACGATGGCCGCTTCGATGAGGTTGAGGAGAATGTTTCCTGGACGATGAAGTTTCCTTCCGGCATCGTTGCGAGCTGCGCTACAACCTACGGTGCGAATATGGAGGGGTTTTATCGCGTGCACGGATCGAAAGGCTGGCTTGAAGTCGACTCGGCATTCGTCTACGAAGGGCTGCGGCTGCGCGCGGATTATGCGGGCACAAAACTCGACGAACTGAATCCGGCCCGCGATCCTTCACAATTTCAAGCTGAAGCCGAGCACTTTTCGAATTGCATTCAAAATGGGATCGAGCCGAAATCGCCGGGCGAAGAAGGCCTGCGCGACATGGGCTACATCACACAGATTTATCGCTCGGCGGGAATTGCCATTTAGTCCCGAGCAATCAAGTCTTCAAGGGTTCTACCTCCTCCGCTATTTCGATGGCATCACTGGCAGCACCAGTGCCGAAGGATGCTGGGTGTCGTGAAGGATCGTATTCGTCGCTGGAACCGAAGTGCGCGCGAATTTGATTTCTTCGCCCGTATTCAGGTTGCGATCGAAGCGCGGGAAAGTTGCTGCTGGACATCTCAAGGCGCAATGAGTGGCCGCGGAGAAAAACGTTGCTCGTCGCCCAGAGATCGACGGAGATTTCGTAGATCTGTCCGGGATTGATCAGAGTGGAGTGCTCGACGGAAGCTTTATAGCGCATGCGAAGGATGCCTTCGGTGAGATCTTTCGCGAAGCCGTCGGGCGCGACATCGACGAGCTTTGCGGTGAAGTCGGTATCGACCGCAGAAGATTTGATGAACAGATCGGCGGTGACTGGGCCCGTAACTTCCATGTCGCGATCGAGCGGCGGAGTTGAGTAGACCAGCACGTCATCGCGATTTTCCACAGAACGCTGGTCGCGCGGACCCGGTTCCATATGTTCGGCATCGCAGCAGAGTGGACCACCAACAGTGGGAACCGGATTTGCGGGGTTGTAGGTGTAAGAGTCTGCCGGATCGGATTTAGGCGCGGATGTGGAGAGGGCGCCATCGCCACGGAGCGAATTCGCCTTGCCCCCGGAGTGCAGAAAATACTTCGTCGGCTGTGCCTGCGGCGGAGGCCAATCGTCTTCCTGACGGTACTCATTTACTCCCATGGTGAAAACTTTGACTGGTTTGTCGGTGGCAAATTCGTTGCGAATGTCTTTAAAGAGAAAATCGTACCAGTCGAGGATGACGTCGGTGTAGACATTCTCGAGTGCGTGGGGACCGAAGTCGATGTCGCCAATGCGGCGTCCGAAACCGGCGTGGCCACCGATTTCAATCAAGAGGTGCTGCCTGGTGCGGGCTGCGTCCGTCGATCCGTGGGCCTTGACGCCCACGTAATTCCGCAGAGTTCCACCATTGAAGATGTCATACCAACCGCCGACCTGAAGCATGGGCACGGCGATGTCAGAGAAATGTTCCTCGATGGACCACTGCTTCCAGTAGTCGTCATAATCGGGATGCGCCAGCCAGTCGAGGTAGTACGGCGCGATCACCCCAGTCAGCTGAGCGTCGGCGGGCAATTGGCCAAAATTGAAGACGGGATAATTGGCGAGTGGAAGCGTCGGTACACCGACTCGCGCGTCAGTGTTTGTGGCTGATCAAGCGCTGGAGTGTGTTTTGCGCTAGTTGAGATGTCCAGTTTTGGTCGAACCATTGCTCGAGAGCTCCGCCTTGATAAGTCCATCCATCGTGATAATTGCTGGCGGTGACGTTCGGTGCGATGGCAGTCAGATGCGGAGGGTGAGCGATGGCAGCGAGCATTTGCGTCGCGCCCACATACGAGGCTCCCATCATGCCGACTTTGCCGTCGGAGTACGGCAACGCGGCGGCCCATTCGACGGTATCGAAGCCATCCGCTTGCTCGTGCTTGAAGGGATACCATTCTCCTTCTGAAGTGTAGCGGCCGCGCACGTCTTGAATGATAACGACGTATCCGCGCGGGACGATCTTGAAGACGGGGAACACGGCCCAGTCCGCGCTCTTGTCGTAAGGCGTGCGCATCAGGATGACGGGGAACTTGCCATCTGATTTAGGGCGATAGATGTCGGCGTAGAGTGTGACTCCGTCGCGCGTCTTCATCGGGACGCCGTGCTGCACGACGAAGTCGTTGGACGTCGGCGGCGCTGCGGCCTGTGCGGAAAGATCCTGCGACCCGAAGAGCAAACTTGTTGCGAATCCCAATGCGAACAGGCAAAAGCCGAGCCCTGCGGCCGTGTGTCATGCGTTAAGCCTCCTGCCGAGAGGAGCCAACCTAGGGCGCCGCACACGGCGGTGGTAATTATTTTTCATTTCCTACGGGGACGCAAGCGGCAGAAGGCGTTATTCCGCGAGCCATTCGGCAGGGACGTCTATATAGGAGCGATCCAGGCTAGCGATAGAAGGGCAACCCAGCAATTTCAAAGTCCGATCGAGATCAGTCTCGCAGGATGTCGATGGCGCGAGCGACGCCAGCTTCTCCGGCAGCGGCCAGGCCGTACGCGTAGGCGCGACCGCAGAGGACTGCGCGCGCCCCCAGACACAGCGCCTTCACCACGTCGCTTCCGCGGCGAATGCCGCTGTCGAGTAAAACCTCGGCCCTCCCGTTTACCGCGGCAACGATCTCGGGCAGAATGCGCAGCGTGGCGGGAGCACCATCGAGCTGACGGCCTCCATGATTCGAGACGACGATGGCGGCGGCACCGCAATCCAGGGAACGCCGCACATCTTCCAACGAGAGGACCCCTTTGATGACGATGGGACCCTTCCACAGATCGCGAATCCAGGCCATGTCCTTCCAGACGAAGGCCGATCGCTTCAAGGCCGTGTGCGCGTCACCCACGCGCAAAGGCCCTTTACCCGGCACCACGATGTTGGGCATGGTCGGAAGACCGCCATCGAAAAGAAAGCGGGCCAACCATCGTGGATGAGCGAACAGCTGCGTTGCGTATGGGAGCTGTGACCAGATGTTTCCCCGCAACATCTCAACCATGCCGTCTCGTACTTCGCGCTCGCGCAGTCCGATGACAGTGGTATCGATGGTGACGACGAGGACCTCGTAGCCAGCCTGCTGAGCGCGGCGCATGGCGTCTTCCGCCGCCTGACCGTCCACCGGTCAAATAGAGTTGAAACCAGACCGGGCCTGAAGACGCAGCCTTCACATCTTCCAGGCGGTGGCCCGACACTGTAGAAAGTATGTACGCCGTACCGGCGGCGCCGGCGGCCCTTGCTGCCGCGACCTCACCGCCAGGGTGCATGACGCGGCAGTAACCCACGGGAGCAAGGAGAAGCGGCATCGCCAGGTGAGTGCCGAGGACGGTTGTACTCAAATCCGTGTTCGCTGCCGCGATCGCGTGTCGGGGACGAAATGTGACGGCGTCGAATGCGCGGCGATTCTCGCGCATCGTCACTTCGGTCTCGGCTCCTCCGTCGATGTAGTTGAATACGATTTTTGGAACTCGACGGCGTGCGAGACTACGGAGATCGTCGATATTGATGACGCGGGGCGAAGCTACGGCGCGCGAGGTGACGGACATGCGGCTAGTTTCCCCTGACTTCAATCCCAAGCCGCAACGCACAGTCTCTCAAAATCCCGGTTTCCCAACGCGGGCGTTTGGGGCTTGCCGGATGAGTAAGGTCCGTTGGCGATTTGCCTGTCATGTGCAAGAAGGTCGCCGCAGAATGTTTGTAAGCGGGAATTGGCTCCCGGAAGGCAATGTTTCCCAGGTACTGCAGGGCATCGGAGAGCTCATAGTAGCCGGCATCTCCGGATTCCCAAAGACGGTCGCGTTCGGCAAATTTCTCCGGAGCAAACGTTGCCAGGCCCAACAGATAGTCGGAGCCATATTCGATCATGTCGATTCCCAAATCGTTTCCGGTATAGATGCGGAAGTCGGGACGGATTTTGTCGCGAACCTCAAGCCGCTCCAACTCAAGCAGTCGATCGAGAGACGAGTGCTTCATTCCTTTGATCTCCGGGATATCGAGCAGACCGCGAAAAGTCTCGGCGTCGAAGAGCTCTCCATTCGGAGCGAATCGCGGACTCAACTCAAAGGCCAAGACGTGAGGATAGCCTTCGCACACGGCTTCGTAGACTTTGACTTTTTCCGCGGCAGACCGTGCATGGAGCCGCCGGGTCTGAAACAGAATCGGGATGGCACCTGAATGACACGATGGCATCAATCTGCCTCCGGTAAAGGGTGACAAGATCTCCGTCCTGACCTTCGACGTACACTCCGGCGACGAAGGGAACGGTGTCGGCAAGACACTCGCGCGTCCAGCGCAATACCTGCTGTCTCTCAGAATCGATGAGGAGATTCACATAGCCGGTGTCCATGTTCACGGCATTCATCAATCCGGCGCGTTGAGTCGCGAGCAAATGCTGCTGAAAAGCGTCAACAGCAATTTTTCCATCGCATTCGTATGGAAGCAGACAAGCTGCAATGCCTTGAATGTGGCGACGCGGTTTCTTGCGCCCGATTAGTGTTTCGATGGTCTGTTTCTGCATTGAATGCTCGGCGTTTGATCGATGATCACACACTCTGAGGCTTTCCAGGCTGCAATCCCTTTTGCGATGTCGAGTTGTTCTGCCAACGCTGAACTTTTGTAGTGATCATCGAGTGGATAACAGCCGGATGGCAACCCCTTGCGCGGAGCAGTGGTGCAATCGCTGAAGGTCCGGCAGATCAGTTTGCGCCGCATCGGAAGGCCTTCTGACGCGTCCCAAAGAATCGCGGGATAGGACAGTACCATTCGTCCCAGCCCAACGATATCGGCCCATTCTTCGCGAACGGCTGCTTGCGCCACTTGAGGCAAAAATTCCTGAAGATAACTGTAAGCTGTACCGACAAAGATCAGCTTTGGAAACTTACTCTTCACCTGCCGCGTCGCTTCCATTTGTCGTGCCACTCCGACGAGAGGATCCTCTGGCGGTTGATAGCCATCGGAAGGCGGGTACAACGCGGGCCTTTGAATGTGCGGGTTGTAGTAAGGACTGCCGGCAGTCAGATTCACGAGCCCGATGCCTAGTTCCTGGAGAAGGGTGATGAACTGAAAAGTCTCGTCGAGATCCATTTGTGTCGGATCGTCCGGGTTGACTCCGAATCCCCATCGATACGGAAGCAGGTTGTCAAGGTCTTCTGGAATTCCGACGCCTGGCTTTCCGTTGAGCGGGTGATGGGGATCAGGATGGTACGGCACGCTGTCGAAAGCAGAGAGCCGCACTCCAATTTCGAGAGTTGGAGCGACGGAACGAATTCCCTGGACGATTTCGCGCAGGAATCGCGTTCGATTTTCGAAACTGCCACCGTAGAGGCCCGGACGAGTATGAGCGCTCAGAAATTCGTGTGCAAGATATCCGTGGCAGTGTTTAATGTCGACAAAATCGAAGCCCAGGTTCGAGGCTTCGGCCGCGGCGCGATGAAAATCTTCGATGATCTCGCGGATCTCGGCGTCAGTCAGCAGCGGAAAATCGTCGGTGAGGCCGAAGGCGGCGATCGAGGATTGGATGGTGATAAAGGATTTTCGGTTCGTTGCGATGCTGGTCGTTCGGACGACAGTAGCGCCCGGAGTGCGTGAGTTGCAGTCCGATGACCGGTGGCCCGTCCGATGCAGGCAGATTCCTGGCTTCGTCGACAAGCGCCTTGCGAAGTTGAGCCAGGCCCCGGTGGGTGTGCTCCGCCATGACGAGCTGATTCGGATTTGCGCGGCCCGCATGAGAAACGGCGACGGCCTCCCCGCCCCAGATCAAACCCGCGCCGCTTTGTCCAAACCGCTTCCACCGCCGAAGGGTCAGTTCGCTGGGATTGCCATCGGCCGTTCCATCCCACCCTTCCATCGGCTGCACGGCGATGCGGTTGGGTATCGTCAAGCGGCCGCATGCGATCGATTGGCGCAGGGGAGAACTTCGTCCACATACGATTTCGCGGTCGCAGGGAATCTCAAGATTCAGAGAGTGGACGTGCTCGTGAAAACGATCCACGCCTTTCAGACTGGCGAGGCGGACTATCGGCGCGGTCACGAAGCTTTCTCCGTTTTGGGTAAAGCGATGACAGCGACTGCACCCAGTAAGGCCATCCCCACGAGCGTATAACAGCCGCTCTGGTAGCTTCCGCTGGAATCCCGGAGATGACCGATCCACCAAGGGGACAGCGCGTCGGCAATGCCTCCCGCGGCCAGAAGAACTCCCATCAGCCGGCCGAGGATCTCCACGCCAAAGATCTCCGCGGTCATCAAAGGAATGATCATGTAATCACCGCCAAGTCCAATGCCGAACATCGCCGCGGCTGCAAACATAATTGCCGGACTTCGGCCGAGGAACAGGAACGGAATCGCGCCTGCGACCAAGAGATAAATGGTGAGCATGACGTATCGCTTTGAAAAACGATCTGCCATCCAGCCCATCACGACCCTGCCAACGATGCTGAAACCCAGCACGAGAGACAGGATTTCGGCCGCAGCGCCCTGAGAGTAGTGACGATCAAGGCTGAGAAACAGTTTCAAATTCTGTTGTGTTCCGCTCACCGCGGCGATGGAACACATGCTTCCGACAATAAGAAAGGCCATGGATAAGGTCCGGAAAGCCTTCCTCACATCCGCCTTCGTGTCGCGATTCTGGACCGCTCCGGATCGAGGTACCTCTTTCATGAGCAAGGCGAACGGTAGGGCAAGAACTACGATCAGGATTCCGGTGATTTGCAGGGCTGAGTGCCAGCCGACTCGCGTCACAAGAAAATGTGAAATCCACGGGGACGCGGCACCTCCGAAGCCGACACCCAAATAGGCAAGTCCCATCGCTTTTCCGCGGGATTTCAAGAACCATTGGGAAACAGCCACCTGACTGGGAAGAGGGCCGCCGCACACATAGCCGAGAGCGTTGACCATATAGAAGAGATAGAACCATGGCAGCGTCGAAACACTGCCAAGCCCTACAAGCGCTCCTGCAGCCATGAGAATTCCCGCGATCATCAGACGGCGAGGACCGAAGCGGTCAACCATCCAGCCGGCAAAAAAGCCGAAGAGTGGGCCAATGACAAATTTACTCAGCGCATTTCCGGAGGTGACTTGTGCGCGGGACCAGCCGAACTGCTGAACCATGAAATCGTAGTAGAACGGCAAACCCCAGAGCGCAAGGCCGACCACACAAAAAAGAGCGAAAAAGGAAGCGGCGATCGCCAACGTTCCTCCACGCTTGTCCGAAGGAAGAGCGGGTTCGTCGTCGTGCTCGATCGATGTGTGAGCCGCGCGAGACACATAGGCTTCGCTGGTGGGTAGGTTCATGGCTTGAGCTGGCCGCTGGTTGATGTAGACAGGCTTATGGCACACTACGTCGATTCAGGCCTGAGTGTCTGCGCCTGGACCGATCGCGACAACATAGTAATTGGCTACCGTTGTTCCGACGTTGCGAATTCCGTGTTCCTCGTTTGATCGGACAAAACCGAGACCTCCCGGACCCAAAACGTGAGGAGTTCCAGTGATCGTGATCTGGACTGTTCCCTCACGGATCAGCCACATTTCGGAATGTTCGTGATGGTGGGGAGGGTGGGGAAACCCGTTTGGAGGAAGCGAAGTTTCGTGCACTTCGACGGATTCTCCGGTAAGCAGCTTTCCCTTCATGATGCTCCGGAATTCGGCGCCATTACTTTTTTCTACCGGCAACTTGCCAAATTCAAACGCAGCCGAGGGTAAAGATTCTTTCTCAGCCGCGAATGCCGGCAACTCAGTTGCGATGGGTAGCAACGTGGGAAGAAGGCAGCAGATTTCCCTTCGGGTGATCGGCATGAAACACCTCGTTGTGACGATTGGCGGGACGCCGGCAAAGAAAGGCTCACGCCCCGCAGAAACAGCTCGACACGTTTTTACGTTCGGAAATGGAAAGTGTCAAACTGAGAGTTCTACCCGCGAGGCGGTGATACAAATGAAGAACCTGGATGACAAACACTTTTGGGAAGCAGGTTCAAGACGTGAACAGCTGATTCCTTCCTCTGGTCGGAACCACAATACGGACGACACAGATTGAGAACCATCAGGGTAGTTCGGAATGACACGATAATAGCGTCGAAATATCAGAGATGAACCGGGGGAGCGAGAAAGTGCAGGGGATCGCCGCGTCTACGTTTAACATCTAACACACATGGCTGAAAGCACAATTTTGGTAACGGGTGGTTCGGGATTTATTGCGAGTCATGCGATCGTGCAGTTGCTGGCTGCGGGATATCGAGTGCGAACGACCGTGCGCAATCTGAAGCGCGAGGGGGAGGTGCGCGCGATGGTGAAGGAGGGCGGCGCCGAAGCGGGTGATCGTTTGTCTTTTTTCGCGGCCGACCTGCAGAACGACGCGGGATGGGCTGAGGCTATCGCGGGGTGCGAATACGTTTTGCACATCGCCTCCCCGTTTCCACCGGGCGTTCCGAAACATGAGGATGAATTGACTGTCCCGGCGCGGGAAGGTGCGCTACGGGTGTTGCGTGCGGCGCGGGATGCGGGCGTGAAACGCGTGGTGCTGACTTCGTCGTTTGCCGCGATTGGATATGGACATCCGCCACGCAGTACACCATTCAACGAGAACGATTGGACCAACGTGGATGGCGAAGGCGTGAGCGCGTACGCGAAGTCGAAGACGCTGGCGGAACGCGCGGCGTGGGACTTCATCGCGCGTGAAGGCGGAGAGTTGGAACTGTCGGTTGTGAATCCTGTGGGCGTGTTCGGGCCGGTGCTGGGCCCAGATTACTCAACGTCGATTCTTGTCGTGCAGAAGCTGATGGACGGAGCGATGCCGGGCGTGCCGCGTCTCTATTTCGGAGCTGTGGATGTACGCGACGTGGCGGAGCTGCATATTCGCGCGATGACGCACCCGGCAGCTAAGGATGAGCGGTTCCTTGCGGTCGCCGGCGATTTCGTCCCGCTGGCAGATGTTGCGAGGGTGTTGAAGAGCCGCATGGGTGCTGCGGCGAAGAGAGTGCCGTCGCGCGAGCTGCCGAACTGGGTGGTGCGGCTGGCGGCGCTGAAGGATCCGGCAGTCAAACTGATTTTGCCTGAACTGGGCAAGGTGAAGAATGCGACGAACGAGAAGGCGATAAGCGTTTTAGGATGGGCGCCGCGTTCGAGCGAAGAATCGATTGTTGCGAGTGCTGAGAGTCTTGTGCGCCTCGGCCTATTGAAGGACAGCGCGAAAAAAGCTGCCTGAAAACGGAGTAGACTTTCGGCTGAGTGACAGTCCTTGTCACAAGCTCGCCAATTGTCCCGGAGGAACTATCTTGCCATGAAAAATATTATTGTGGTACTCGTTGTGTGTCTGTCGGTTTGCGCTTTTGCGCAAGAGCAAAAGAAAGAAGAGAAGGCGCCGACGCTGCGAAGCATTCTGCTGGATCAGCTGAAGTCCACGCACACGGAGAAGGACTGGTTCGTGACCGTCAACGTAGCGGTGGATGGACTGACGGCGGAGCAGGCGAGCTGGACCGACGGTCACGGGAATCATTCGATCGGGCAGCTGGCGTATCACCTGGCGTTCTGGAATGAGCAGTCACTTGCGAAGTTCAAGGGCGAGACGCCGGAGAAATACAGCGGAAAGAATGACGACACGTTCGATTCGTTCGACGCCAAGAAATGGAAGGACACGGTCGCACGGCTCGACAAGGTGATGTTTGATCTGGAGAAGTTCGTCGAGACCGCCGACGAGAAGACGATCGAGAAGAACGCGCCGACGATTGCGCGGCTCGGCACGCATAACGCATACCATACCGGGCAGATTATCTACATTCGACGGCTGCAGGGATCCTGGAATCCAGAAAATGGTGTGAAGTAGTTTGGTTGCGGCTCAATTGAATTGCGGATGGCTCTACTCGTCGATGACGCGCTCCCCTCGACGATTTCAGGTAAAGCTTCAGAACTAGTGGTTTTTTCCGCCGGGACGACGGATGGGATCGACGGTTCGCGAGATTCAGGCATTCAAACTGAGCTACGAGTAGTTTTCGGCCATGGCCGCGGGGAAAGCAGATTCCTCCCGTTGGTCGGAATGACAAAGCTGGAGCAAGTTGCCGCCTCAGGTCGGAACGACAAAACTGGCGCAACTTGCCCCCTTCGGTCCGATGACAAGACTCAAGTGCGGGCCGGCTCTATTGGAACGAACTCGCGACGTTTGAGAAAACGTTGTTGGCGTTGGATCCGACGAGCTTCACCGTGCCAACCACAATCACCAGAATGACAGCCAGCATGACTGCATATTCCGCGATGTCCTGACCTTCGTCTTCTTTCCAGAGTTTGCCAAAAAGAACCGACATAGTGTTCTCCCGTCCTCTCGACTTCCGCAAGCTCACAAAACTTGTGTCACACACCCGACTCCATGGGTAGAGAGTAGGCGGGAATCGATGGTCTTGAAACGTCACAGTCGTAATGGCCCGTCACGGCGGAAGGAATGGCACGGTCGTGGTACGGGTTGCAGTGCGTTCCGCAGCAAGACCTATGCTGGGTAAAGAGTCACGCGAGATGCCTCGCTCCGCTTGGAAAGCGGCTCGGGAGGACGCTGGAAGGGGTCCTCGTCAAGAAAAAATGCATTTCAACTACGAATGGTAGTGGACACTTCTCAGCGGATTGCATCCAAGAAGCGGGTGTTTTGGGCGGGTCCAGCTTGGGAGATCGAATTGAACTACTTTTCGCGGTGCCAGCGTAAATTTTTGTTTTTCCTGTTTTTTGGAAGTCTGTTTTGTGGATGCGGATGGAGTCAGAGCGCCACCCTTGCGGGATCGTCGGCAGATACCGCGACCCTCGCGGAACCGGCGTTTGACGTGTCAAAGCTCCCGGCCGAAAGCTTTGGCGGAGATGCGGCACCAAGCACATCGGTGCAAAACTCCGACCATCATGGCTTTGTTTCGCGCATGGTGAAGCGTGGGCTGGAAGATCAGAAAGAGTTGTATATGGCTCCGTTCAAGCCCTCGAATTTCAAGTGGGATGCGATCGTCCTGGGCGGAACAGCAGGGCTGCTGATCGCGGACCGGCATATTGAAGGCGCCCTGCCGGGCGGACACTATACGTTTTTTCAGGACACCTCAGACATCGCGATCGCGGGGCTGGGCGCGGCGCTTGGCGGAACATGGATTTATGGAATCAAAACAGATAATCCCCACGCCAAGGAATTAGGCGGCCTTGAACTGGAGACGCTCATCAACACCTTTCTGATTTATACGCCGATGCAGTTTATCGCGGGAAGACAGCGTCCGGGCGAAGGCAACGGGCACGGAGATTTCCTGCGGCATCACGCGATGAACACGTCGTTTCCGGGAGGACACGCGATGTTTGCGTGGTCCATGGCGACGGTGGCTGCGGAAGAGTATCCAAAATTCTGGGTGCGGACGCTCGCTTATACCGGGGCGCTGGCGGTCACGGCCGGACGTCTGCTAGGCCGCGACCACTGGTCGTCGGACATGTTCGTGGGAACCGCTCTGGGGATCGGGATTGGAACGCATGTGTTTCACGCGCACTGCGATCCGGACCTGAGCGAAGCGTGCAAGCCGCATCACAATAAGGTGGAGTATCGGGCAGATCAGAAGTGAATGCCGTGCCCAGATGAGTTATAAGTACAAAGCTGATGCGGCAAGGCTCTGAGCTTTCAGAGTTTCCGGGCGATTTCCCAGTGGTGGCCGAAGGGGTCGACAACGCGTCCGACGCGCCAGCCATGTTCGTCTCCGACAGGAAAAATTTCCTTTGCACCAGCCTTAATCGCTCGCGCAAAAACCGCGTCTGGATCGGCGACTGTCAGGATGATTCGGGTCGTGATACCGCCTAAAGACTCGGGGCTAAAGTTGTGGTGCTCGGGCGACTCATCGCTAAGCCAGAACTCACCGCCATCAATTGAGAGCCGAGCCACTACGCTGTTGTCATCCCCCATTCGAAAAATCTCGACGGCCTTGAAGGCGGACTTGTAGAAGTCGACCGCCCGCGCGCTGCGTCGAACGCAAAGCCAGGGTGCAATCGTGGTCTTGAGAGAAGGATCTTCTCGTTTTTTTCCTCGAGGCGTGGAGGATTTCTTTCTTGACACAGCTTTCTTCTTGTTTGCTGGCATGGTCCCGCGTTGGTCCTTTGAGCTTGGGAATCTTGTGCGCCTAGTATACGAGTGGGACGAGGGCGAAGGCGGCAGGAATCAGCAGATTCCTCCCTTCGGTCGGAATGACAAGGTCAGAGGGTTGGGATGACCAAATCCGGCTAACAGTTTGGGACGCTTTCGTCCTAACATTTGTTATGGGATAGCGATGTTGGTGCGGGATTTTGTTCTTGACGCTTGCGGGGGTCGGTCAGTAAAAGCTCTTGTGGATTCGAATGCGCGTCGAGTGAGAGGAATTCGGATGAAAACGCTTCGCCCTGGCATTTTCTTGGTCGCAGTCTTTTTGGTTGCGGCTGCGTCGTTGACGGCACAGACCGATGGAACAAAGCTGGATTATCCGAAGGCAAAGACCGTCGATCAGGTCGACGACTATCACGGCGTGAAGGTCGCGGATCCCTATCGATGGCTGGAAAACGCGGACTCTGACGACACCAAGGCATGGGTTGAGGCGGAGAACAAGCTGACGTTCAGCTATCTGGATCAGATCCCGTATCGCGGAGCGATCCGCGACCGGATGACGAAGCTATGGAACTACGAGCGCTTTGCCGTCCCGCAGCAGCAAGGCGGCCGCTACTTTTTTGAGCACAACGACGGGTTGCAGAACCAGAACGTGTTACTGGTCGCAGAGTCGCTGAATGCCGAACCGCGAGTGCTGCTCGATCCGAATACGCTGTCGGCCGATGGAACGGTCGCACTCTCTGGAACGGCAATTACCGATGACGGGAAATTTCTGGCTTATGGTACAGCAGCGTCGGGATCAGACTGGATGGAGTGGCACGTTCGCGAAGTGGATACAGGAAAAGATCTGCCGGACTTGATCAAATGGGTCAAGTTTTCAGGCGCGTCGTGGTCGAAGGACGGGAAAGGATTTTTCTACAGCCGGTACGATGAGCCCAAGGGCACGGCTTTGCGGGACGCGAATTATTTTCAGAAGCTCTACTACCACCTTGTGGGGACGAGCCAGGCAGAAGACAAGCTGATCTACGAGCGTCCAGATAACAAGGAATTGGGGTTCGGCGGCGGAGTAACCGACGACGGGCACTATCTAGTTATTTCCGTTTGGCAGGGCACATCGCCGAAGAACCGGCTGTATTACAAGGATTTGACTAAACCCGGCGCGGAGGTAGTGCGGCTCCTGGATGACTTCGACGCTCAGTACCAGTTCGTGGACAACGAGGGACCGATATTCTGGATTCAGACCGACCTGGACGCTCCGCGCGGAAGATTGATTGCGATCGATCTTCGCCATCCGGAGCGGGCGAACTGGAAAACGGTCGTGCCGCAAGGCACGGACAAACTTGAGAGTTCGAATGTCGTCGACAACCTGTTCCTGCTCAGTTACCTGAAAGACGCGCAAACGCAAGTCCGCGTTTTTGACCTGAAGGGCAAGCTCTTGCGCAATGTCGACCTTCCGGGCATTGGAACCGCGACGGGCTTTGGCGGAAAGAGAAAGGATAAAGAGACGTTTTACTCGTTCACGAGCTTCGTATCGCCCACCACGATCTATCGCTACGATCCGGAAGCCGGCAAGAGTTCAGTTTTCCGGAAACCGAAGGTGGATTTCGACAGCTCGCTGTATGAAACGAAGCAAGTGTTCTACAACAGCAAAGATGGAACGCGCGTGCCGATGTTCCTCACCTACAAAAAAGGGTTGAAGCTAGACGGTGAAAATCCGACGTTGCTCTACGCCTATGGCGGCTTCGATATTTCCCTGACGCCATCGTTCTCGGTACCCAATCTCGTATGGCTCGAGATGGGAGGCATTTATGCGCAACCGAATCTTCGAGGCGGCGGCGAATATGGCGAGGAGTGGCACCTGGCCGGAACCAAGGCGAAGAAGCAAAACGTATTTGACGACTTTATCGCGGCGGCGGAGTGGTTGATCTCCAACAAGTACACGTCGACACCGAAACTTGCAATTCGAGGCGGAAGCAACGGTGGATTGCTGATCGGGGCGTGCGTAACACAGCGTCCGGAACTGTTCGGCGCGACTCTTCCGCATGTCGGCGTGATGGACATGCTGCGGTTTCAGAAATTTACGATCGGGTGGGCGTGGACGTCGGACTATGGATCGTCGGATAATGCAGACGACTTCAAGGCTTTGTACGCCTATTCTCCGCTACACAATTTGAAGGCGGGAACGAAATATCCACCAACGTTGATTGCCACGGCAGATCATGATGACCGCGTGGTTCCGGGACACAGCTTCAAGTTCGCGGCGACCATGCAGGCGGATCAGGCGGGACCAGCACCGGTGCTGATCCGCATACAGACGAAGGCGGGACACGGTGCGGGAAAGCCAATTTCGAAGATCATCGAAGAAACTGCGGACGAGTGGGCATTCGTGGCGCACAGTTTAAATATGCAGGTCGCGCTGCAATAGAAACGTTCCCCTCTTCAATTCCCCATCCGCCTCTCGCACATGGAAGCGGGTGTGGGATCTTGGCCTTCGATGGCTTTCTGACGGACCGCGACCTCGATTTGCACCGTCGCTCAGACCACCGGCGGAATTTTCCATCCGCCGCACTCTCGTTCCACAATCGTTGCAACGGACAGCACTTGTTCCTCTTCCCACGGGCGCCCGACAATCTGAACGCCGATTGGCAGTCCTTCCGGTGATTGGCTTACTGGAACCACGGCCGCCGGATTTCCCAGCAGGTTGAACCACTCCGTATAGCTCCACGCGTCGAGGTATTGCACCGTGTTTCCCTCCACGGACCAGCTGCGTTCTCCGTGGCGAAATGCCGGAATCGCCGCGGGCGGACATATCAGGATCGGATACTTGCGCATCTGCGCCAGGAGTTGCACGCGCACCGCGTCGCGCCGAATCCATGCATCCATCACAGCCGGGCCACTCAGTTCCGGTTCTGCAGCCGACCAATCCAGATATTGTTTCAGCATTGGGTTGGCTTCCTGCTCTTTACCATCGAACATCGGGCGAATCAGCATTCCTCCCATTTTTATGAAGAATTTCTTCCAGAGGATACGCGCCTCTTCGAGGCCTTCGGGACGAAATGGCTCGACTGCAAATCCCACCTTGCGCAGAGCTTCGGCTGCCGTGAGCACTGCTTTTCGAATTTCGGGCGTCACCGGAGTGCGGCCATCATTTTCGAAATATCCAACACGCAATTTCCTGACGTCGGCGTCGTCCGGCCATCGAAGTGGCACTGGAGCCGCGCAGGTGTCGCCGTCGTCGGGACCTTGCATGACCTCAAAGAGTGCTTTCAGATCGGCCGCTGTTCGAGACATGGGACCGACAACGCCGATCAGAGCAAAGGGCCCTCGCGACGGAGGATAGTGGCCTGTCGATGGAATACGTCCCGGCGTAGGCTTCAGTCCACAGATACCGCTGAAATGCGCGGGCACCCGAATCGACCCTCCGCCGTCGCTGCCAACTCCTCCGGCCGACATTCCCGCGGCGATCGCCGCCGCTTCCCCGCCGCTGGAACCGCCCGGAGTGCGTTCGAGATCCCATGGACTATTCGTTCGGCCGTAAAGAAGGTTGTCGGTCTCCCACGCCATTAGCATTTCGGGGCTGTTGGTCACCCCGAGCACGATGGCGCCAGCGGCACGCAGTCGCTCGACGAGAGGCGCATCCTTGGCCGCGACAAAGCCCGCTCTGCAGTCGCGTACCCGCTTCGCATTTCATCCCCGCGACTTCGATCGAACCCTTGATGCTGATCGGGACGCCATGCAACGGGCCAAGAGACTTCCCCATTCATCACGGCGTCTTCTGCAGCGCGAGCCTCGAGGAGCACACGCTCAGGATCGAAGTG
Source organism: uncultured Acidobacteriota bacterium (assembly GCA_963771765.1). Taxonomy (GTDB): domain Bacteria; phylum Acidobacteriota; class Terriglobia; order Terriglobales; family Acidobacteriaceae; genus Sulfotelmatobacter. The sequence continues at coordinate 11,707 of CAVYUY010000055.1, read as the reverse complement.
CACAAACGCGTTCAAGCGGGGATTCAGTCGCTCGATTTTGGCAAGATGGGCTTCAGCCAGTTCGACAGGAGAGATTTTCTTCTCTCGGATTTGCCTCGCCATCTCGACGGCGGGAAGGAAGGTCAGATCAGCCATGTCTCTTGCTATCCTTCGGAGTCGCGACATCTGATCTTGCTGCAATATCATTTCGAAATCATCGCACGATCCAGAGACCGTTTTTCGTCAGGCGTCATCCGGCGATACGTTCCTTTGGCCAATTCTCCAAGCTGCAGCGGGCCCGACCGCAACTCGCACTAATCGCAGAACTTCGATATCCAAAGCGGCAAGCATTCTCCGAATGTGGCGATTCTTTCCTTCATCGAGCACGATCTCGAGCCACCCGTTTTTGGCCCCGGATCTCAGCACCCGCGCTTGCCTCACGCTTTAGAAAGTCTCCATCGCCGATTTTCACTCCTCGGACCATCACTTTTGCTAACTCGTCGTCCGGAATCGCGCCGACGTGGACATGGTAGGTCTTCTCCAGATGGGTCTCCGGTGCGGCGATCCGGGCACCCCATTCGGAATCGTTGGTCAGCAGAAGAAGGCCCTCGCTCGCCTTATCCAGGCGGCCAACCGGAGCAACCCAGGGCAGCGACTCACCGCCGTTTGTCAGGATCGAGTAAACAGTTTCTCGACCCTTCTCGTCCGATGCTGTTGTCAGCAGCCCGCGCGGCTTGTTCATCACGAGATAAATCTTCTCTTTCTCTTCAATCACGGCGCCATCCACGACGATGCGATCCCGAGAAAGCCGCACAGGCGTTTCTGGATCCTTCCGCACTACCCCGTTCAAGCGCACTCGCCCGGCGCGAATCAACAGGCGAGCCTCGGACCGCGAGCAATATCCGAGCTTCGACAGCGCCCGCGCGAGGCCGATCTTGCGCGATTTCAGCCACCATGCACACATGCTACCCAAAGCGGAATTTCCGCTGCCGCGCAAGCAGGCTTGGTACGATGTTGATTCGACTCTAGACTGAAGGAGAATCTCATGGCCCATCAGCATCCTCCCCGCTTTCTGAAGATTGTGGACGACGCCAAAACTCGGGTGCGCGAGACCGATGTCGATGCGGTCAAGAAAAGAATGGATCGCGGCGACAAGCTTCTGCTGGTCGACGTCCGCGAAGACAACGAGTTCGCCAAAGATCATCTTCCGGGCGCGATTCATCTGGGCAGAGGCATCATCGAGCGCGACATCGAAGCGAAGGTGCCCGAACTGAACACAGAAATGATTCTTTATTGCGGCGGCGGCTTTCGCTCGGCTCTGGCAGCCGACAACCTGCAAAAGATGGGCTACACGAATGTGATTTCCATGGACGGCGGCATTCGTGATTGGCGTGAAAAAGGATATCCGCTCACCAAAGGCTGACATCGATCTTTCGCCAGTCCTCGCTGCGCTTCATGAATCACAGAGTCGCGTACGCATTCTGTGGTAAGCTCCGCTCCTTACAGCCATGAATGGTCGCATCTTCTTCTGGTCCCTTACATCGGCTCTCGCCGGATTTCTCTTCGGCTTCGACACCGTCGTCATCTCCGGCGCCGAAAAAACAATTCAATCCCTTTGGGGATTGAGTGCCGGGTTGCATGGCATCGCGATGGCCTCTGCCCTTTATGGAACCGTCGTCGGTTCGCTGCTCGGCGGATGGCCAGCTGACCGCTTTGGCCGCAAAGCTACGCTTCTCTGGATCGGTGTTCTTTATTTTGTCGGCGCTGTGGGTTCGGCGCTGGCAACCGGTGTCGGGATGTTCATCGCGGCACGTGTAATTGGCGGCCTGGGGATCGGCATCTCAACCGTGGTCGCGCCGATGTACATCTCCGAGATCGCCCCGCCGAAACACCGCGGGCGACTGGCCGGAATGTTCCAGTTCAACATCGTTTTCGGCATTCTGATCGCATTCGTTTCCAACGCCTTGCTCGCCGGCATCGGCGAGAATGCGTGGCGCTGGATGCTGGGCGTCGCCGCCTTTCCATCTCTGATTTACGCCCTGTTCTGCATCGGACTGCCCGAGAGCCCACGCTGGCTGCTTAGCCGAAAGGGAGATCGCGCAGCCGCTCTCGAAGTCCTGCAGCGAACCGAACCTGAGCTCTCCAAGGCGGAGATCGCGGCGCAGGCGGACGAGATTACCGCCGCCTCTACCGAACAAGCGACCTCGGGCCATTTCTGGACCCCCCGACTTCGCAAGCCGATAATGCTGGCGATCCTGATTGCGTTCTTCAATCAGCTGTCGGGAATTAACGCGATCCTTTACTTCGCGCCTCGTATCTTCGAACTCACTGGCCTCGGCGCAAAAGCGGCGCTGCTTCAGTCGATTGGCATCGGTCTCACGAACCTTGTCTTTACCTTCGTCGGCCTCTGGCTTATTGATCGTCTTGGACGCCGAACCCTTCTTTACATCGGATCGTTCGGATACATCACATCGCTCGGACTCGTCGCCTGGGCGTTCTTCACGCACCATTTTTCGATCGTCCCCGGATGCATCTTCGGGTTCATCGCTGCGCACGCCATCGGACAAGGCGCCGTCATCTGGGTCTTCATCTCCGAAATATTTCCTAACCGTCATCGTGCCGAAGGTCAGACACTCGGCAGCTTCACGCACTGGATCTTTGCCGCATTGCTCACCACCTTCTTTCCAAAAATGGTGGTCGCTTTTCCGCCGGGATACGTTTTTTCTTTCTTCACCGGGATGATGGTCCTGCAACTCATTTGGGTGAAGATGTTCGTGCCCGAAACCAAGGGCGTTCCGCTCGAACAGATTCAGAAACAGCTGGGGATCGAACAGGCGTAGTCTTCGTTTCCTTCAGGACTAGCGCACCCGATGGCTCGCATCTTCATCACCGGTTCTTCCGATGGGCTCGGCCGCATGGCGGCTCAGCTTCTCATTGAGCAGGGACACACGGTGGTCCTGCATGCTCGCAATGCAAATCGCGGACGCGAAGCGATGGCTGCCGTCCCCAGGGCCGAAGCGGTTTTGCTCGCCGACCTGTCGAGCATCGAAGAAACGAAGAAATTAGCGGCGGACACGAACTCGTTCGGCGCTTTCGACGCGGTGATTCACAATGCGGCGATTGGCTATCGAGAGGCTCGCCGCGTTCAGACGGTCGATGGGCTCAGTCATGTATTCGCCATCAACACGCTGGCTCCTTACATTCTCACTGCCCTGATGCGGAAGCCGCAGCGCCTTGTTTATCTCAGTTCCGGGCTTCATCAAAATGGCGATCCGAGCCTTCAGGATCTTCAGTGGGAAAATCGTCCATGGAGAGGCCAGCAGGCATACTCAGACACCAAACTGCACGATGTGCTTCTCGCTTTCGTGATTGCGCGCCGTTGGCCGCAGGTCCGGTCAAATGCTCTTGAGCCCGGATGGGTGGCCACGAAAATGGGCGGACCGGGAGCGCCGGACGATCTGGACGCTGGGCATCGAACTCAGGCTTGGCTCGCAGTCAGCGAGGATCCGGCTGCAACGGTATCGGGCGGATACTTTTATCACCTGCGGCCAAAGACACCGAATCCAGCCTCGCACGACGCGTCATTACAGGATCGGCTGATCGAGGAGTGTCAGCGATACTCGGGCGTGGTATTGCCGCAGTAGTCCATCAAGAAACCCAGCTAAGCTATTGCAACGTAAAGGTATAAGAGCAGAACCACTGTCCAGCCGAAGCCCCTCCCCCGAAACGCTCCGGTGCATAGCGGCTCCGCTCTTCACACCTTTTCTGAAAGACGCACTCACGCCCGAGGCAACGGATCATGAGTGCGCCTCAGCCCGTTAACAAACAGGCGGCAAATTGGCCATGTGCTCAAGCACGGTAAGCCAACGTTATTTGGATAGTGTGTTGACCGCCCGTTTTATTTCAACCATTCGCAATTTTTTTTGCCCGGCTCGCAGTTCGAGCCTCTATTTCAGACCAGCGAAATGTCTCCCGCATTTGCTGCACGGGTGTAGAATACGTGACACTTTGCAGGCCCCCGAGGCAACGTTGTGCAATTCCAAGCGTTTGACGGCGAGTACCTGGAGCGGCTCCGCGCGGGAGATTTTCGGACAGAAGAACACTTCGTGTCTTACTTCAGCCAGCTGATCCAACTTAAGCTGCGCTCAAGGCTTAATTCCCGCGAAGCCATCGAGGATGTGCGCCAGGAGATCTTCGCCCGCGTGTTCGCCACTCTGCGAAGCGAGAAGGGCCTTCGCCAAGCAGATCGCCTCGGACCGTTTGTAAATTCCGTTTGCAATAACGTGTTACTTGAACATTACAGATCCTCGTCCCGCCATGCTCCGCCGGATGAGGATGACGGCACTGGAAGACATTCCAGACTCGCGATCCGACGTTCTGGACGAGGTCATGAAGACGACAGACCACCACGATCGTCCGCGACATTCTCGACGATTTGACCGAGCGGGATCGCCGCCTGCTGAAGGAAGTGTTCCTGGAGGAGCGGGACAAGGACGAGGTCTGCCGCGAGTTTGGCGTCGACCGCAACTACCTGCGTGTATTGCTTCACCGGGCAAAGCAGACCTTTAAGACCCAATACATGAATAGCTCCCGGAAGCCGCGCCGGAGCGCGGCAATTTAGACAGAGCACTGTGAAACGTTTTGCTACCTGGTAACACCATCTATCAGGGGGACAGCGGCAGTTATGGACCATCAAGAGGCGATCCGGCTAACAGCCACTGAGCGGTATCTCATGGACGAACTCTCCCCGGAATTGCGCGATCAATTCGAGGAGCACTTTTTCGATTGTGCAGAGTGCGCAACCGACGTGAAAACGGCTTCCCTGTTCATCGAGACGAGTAAAGATGTGCTGGCTGAGCCTCGGCTGGAGGCGGTCCCGGCATTTCGGCCGCCCGTTCCTACGCCGAAAGGATGGTTTGATTGGTTCCGTCCGGCGCTGGCAGTTCCCACTTTCGCTGTGCTACTGGCTGTGATCGGATACCAGACTTTTGTGACCGTCCCGCGATTGAAAGTCGCTGTAAACAGCCCTGAAATTTTGCCTTGGACAACGATCCACACTCGAACTCGCGGAGCGGTTGCACTCCGAGCCGGTCGATGCCCGACGGCAGCTTCGGGTTTGTTCTGACTTGACCATCCCTCCGGATAGCCACGTTATTCGCAGCTATATCGCGAACCTGTATGAGCCCGGCGGGCGAAAAAGAGTGGTCCCTTGCGATTCCCGTCAAGCATGACGAGGATACCTCGATGATCCGCGTTCCTCCACGGAACTCGGGTTGCCGGCACTTACTCCGTGACGCTGAACGGAGTTACGCCCGACGGACAAAGCGCCGTCATCAGTACGCACGCCCCTGGAATTGCAAATCGAAAAATAATCTAATCGCAGAGGAGCCGATACTATGGCCGCAAACCCGAAGTCGGAAGTACTCGATAGCACCGAGAATTCGAGCTATCCTCAATATCACGTGTACCACGCGGAAGCCCACGTCCTGAGTGGTCGACCTGAAACATCCGATCAAGCAACCGATTGAACGCGAAGGTCACGTCGTTCTGGACAAGACTCGTCGCGAAGGCCACATCACGCGATCGACCGACGGCAACAGCCTCGAAGGGTTGATCACCTACAAGGCAGGCCACACCCGCGCCTCAGGCAACAAAGTTCAGAAACAAGACGCATGGGGCAAAACTCACTCGGGTTGGGTCACTTTGTCGACATCCGTGATCGAAGGACTTGAACGTTTTCGAAGTCGTCACTGCAGATCGAGTTGTGGCGCAGGTCTCCACGGAGCATCCTGAAAAAAACGGGAAGGATCTTGGCCATGTCCCCAAGGTGACATTTCTGGGCTCGCGTTTCGAAAACTTGCGTATCGGGGGTTTCCCGGTGCAAGTGGAACTCGATCTTGGCATCTGCGGCGACCGACCGGCGAATGACAGGCCATACGTGTCCGATGACAGTTTTCTTGATCGGGTTCAGCACCAGATCGAAAGGATCGTCAACACTAAGGGTCTTCCCCCTAGTCTCGAGAAACGGTACGATGCCGAATTCGCTCACATCGACGATCTCAGGAAGCGTGCCCGGGGGAAGACCAACGGCCAACCGAACGGCTATCCTAGGTTGCAATGCTCACTCGTCAAAAGCATCGGGCCGATTCCGATTCCAGGGGTCGAGATTTTTGGGAACGTTATTCTGATCCAAGACTTTGGAACTGTTTCTTTGGGCGATTTGGAGATAGGGATCGAAAAGCGTCCCACCGCCTTCGCCGACAAGAAGAAGTCTCCTTCTTCGGAAAAACAGAACGACAGCAACTACTTCACCCTGAACATGGTCAACATGCACTTGGGGTGCATAGGTGGCGGAACCGTGACGGCGGCCAGCGCAAAGACAAACGGCCAAACAAAGCCCTAACTCTACTTTTCGCTACATGGCTCATCGGTGCCTGCGGGTTGGCTTGTCGTCACCGCGACAGCCCGCAGGTTGCTTTTGAGAAGACGTATACCATCTTCCTGCACGGCCACCTTCAGCAGAGTCAAGAGCAAGCTGCCCGCGAGTACGAAATCGTGCGCGAATCAAGCCCGGAATGGGCTTGGAAATTCAGGCTGCTGGAAGCTAAGTCTCTCCTTTGGCGTGGAAACTATACAGAGATGCTGGCTCTCTTTAACGCTCCCCCAGAGCGGCCTGATGACAAAGAATTGCTGATTGAACTCCTTGCGCTAAGAGGCGCGGCCCACGCACGCCTGCACGAGTTTCAAGAAGCGGATGAAAACCTGGGAGAAGCGGCGCAACTCTGCCAAGCGACGCCCGCTTCAACCTGCGGAGACGTCCTAGTCTCTCGCGGTGTTCTTTCGACGCAGCAAGGTCAGACCGCGTCGGCCAAGGATTTCTTTGAGCAGTCCCTTCAGTTCGCGCGCGCCAGGAACGAACGGTTTCTGGAGATCGGTGCGCTTCTTAACTTGGGATACGCGGCATTGCGATCTGAGCACTACGACGAAGCGATTGACTGGAGCGAGCGTACGTATCAAGCTTCGACCGAGATCGGCGCCGATGACATCGCCCAAACTGCACTTGGTAACCTCGGTTGGGCTTACTACAACCTGGGAGACTCGGAACGATCGCTTGAACTCTCACTCGACGCCGAACAACGGGCGACGAGAGTTGGCGACCAGATCGACCAGCTATCCTGGATCACAAACGTTGGTTACGTCTACGCCGCGGAGGGCGATCTTGGCCGCGCCAAACAGTCGTATCGGGAAGCACTGGATTTGGCTACAAAGTTGAAGGGTAAGGGAGATGAATATAACGCCTTGCGTGCGCTTGCGCTCGTCTCGATCGAGAGTAACGAAACGGAGCAGGCTCGCCGATATGCGGAGCAGGCTCTCCGCATCGCCAATTCTGATAAAAACCGGTCGGACGAGTTATATCCGCTGTTGGTGGAAGGATTGATTGCCGCGAAGATGTCAGATCGGCCGGAGGCAGAGCGATTGTTTCGCGAGGTTGAACAGGATGAGCACAGCAGCGCCTCCCTCAAATGGCGTGCCAAACACGGTCTCGCCCGCCTATACGAAGATGAGAAGCGACTGGATGAGGCTGACCGCGAGTATCGATCAGCCGTGGAGACTTTTGAAACGGCCCGATCTTCCCTCAAGCGCAACGATGCGAGGCTGCCGTTTTCCTCAAATGTATCGAGAATTTACGACGACTATCTTCATTTTCTTATTGCTCGTAACAGGCCAGACGAAGCCTTACGCTGGGCGGAATACAACCGCGCCCGAATGCTCGCCGACGGATTGGGGACGCCACCCAAGAAACGGTTCATTGAACCGCCTCCCCTAAACGCTCAGGAAATCTCCCGGCGATCGAAGAGCATCCTGCTGTTTTATTGGTTGGGCTCGAAGAATTCCATTTTGTGGGCTGTCACTCCAGATAAAACTCATCTTTTCTCACTTCCTGGCTCGTCGGAAATCGAAACGTCAGCGGCGCGGTATCGTAAGGCGCTCGAGAACTCACAGGACGTTCTAGGCGCAAGCAATGACGATGGCCGCAAGCTCTACGACATGCTTGTCGCCCCAGCACAAAATTTATTGCCTCAGCAGGCCAAGATTACGATCATCCCGGATGGAAGGCTCAATGATCTGAATTTCGAAACCCTGCTAGTCTCCAGACCAAAGCCTCACTACTGGATCGAGGACGTTACGATCGTGAACGCCAGTTCGTTGCGCGTGCTATCCACGCCGCAAAGTCACAACCAAGAGGGAACTCGCAATCTGCTTCTTTTCGGAAGCGCTATTTCTCCAGGTAAGGAGTATGCCGAGCTTGCCGAATGCGGCGACCGAGATGGCCAGCATCGAGCGACACTTCCCCGCTGACCAACGGCATGTGTTTCAGGGGGCTCGCGCAACCGTCGCAGCCTATCTGACAGGAAATCCAGAGCAGTTTTCCTACATTCACTTCGTCACTCACGCAACCGCCATCCGCTCAATCCCCGCTTGATTCCGCCATCATTTTGTCCGCAGACAACGCCAAGCTCGACTCCTTCAAGCTCTATGCGCGGGACATCATTCAACACCCGATCCACGCCGACCTCGTCACGATCTCGTCTTGCTACAGCGCCGGAGCGCGATCGTACTCCGGCGAAGGACTTGTCGGCCTCTCATGGGCGTTTCTTCGAGCGGGCGCGCACAACGTCGTGGCCGCTTTGTGGGACGCGAGCGACCTCTCGACTGGTCAGCTCATGGATAAGTTTTACGACGGATTGAGCAACGGAAACGATCCGGAAACAGCTTTGCGGCTAGCCAAACTTTCCCTTCTGCATTCACAAGGATTCGTTTCGCAAGCCGTTCTACTGGGGTCCGTTCCAACTCTACGTGGGTTCTTAACTCGTTCCGGCGGCGTCCCTGCTAAGTCTGTTTGCCGCGTAGCTTGCGAACCCGTGGAGACAAAGTGATCTCCTGGCATTTCTGACAGGGACACTTGAACGCCGTATCGTTCGGAAACACGATGTGGCCGCAGTTCTTGCAGATCAATCGCCCATTGGATAGAACTGTCATCGGGAAAAACTCGTCTTCGACCGTGCAATACGGGCACCGCGGCTCCTTGCTTTTCGTTTTTGCGGGCGAAACTTTCGCCTGATCCTGCTCCGGCGCATCGCTCCAATCGTTCGGCGGCAAATGCACACCCCAGATATTCTGCGGTTCCACGAGCTCGATCCCACACTGCAACGGCTTGTCACGGTCTACGTAAACGACCTTCGCCGCGGCGTGCTTGTCCGTCATATAAACGTGAATCGAGATCCTCGACCCGACTTTTAATGCAGACTCCGTGGTGATCAGCGCCCCTTGGAGGTTGACGATCACTGTCTCTCCTTCACAACTCCGCTGGCCAGACTCCTCCTCGACGGTGATGACCACCTTCAGAGGGACGCGGGTACTTCTTCGGAATTCCGGAAAGCCCGAATGGGAAAGTGTCAATGAGCGGACCCGAGGGAATAAGAGATTGAAAGGAGGCAGTTCCCTGGCATCGAAGCAGACCTGACTGGTGGACAAGGTACTTCCTCTACAAAGACGTTACGGGAAAGCGGCAGCCTCCCGCAGTCCGGCTCAATTTGGCCGAGATAACACGCATGGTGCGCTGGCAGGCCGAGCTCTGGAATTTTGCAATCTTGCGGCAACTTTGCGACGCGACAGATCGAGGATTTTTCACGTCCACGCGCGCTTACCAAAGCGCACCCCATTTCGATAACGTAGCGAGGCCAACCGCCCAAACTGTGTATGACTTTTTGCTTCTGCACGCTATCGTACATTTCCGAGATGGTGGTCACGCTGCATTCTTGAGGGGAGTACGGGGGCGGGGCAATCCCCTAAATCGTGTATTTACCAAGTGAGTGAATCGCCTGCAGCGCAATGCGAGACAATGCATGCATGCAGCCTTGGCCCGATAGATCCTTGCTCGATCTTCTTAAACTTGAGATTCCGATCATACAAGCGCCAATGGCGGGGTCGGACTCGGTTGCGTTAGCGCGGAGCGTGTCATCGACGGGAGCTCTTGGTTCCCTTGCGTGTGCGATGCTCAGCCCCGATGAGGTTCGCGAGGCGGTTCGTCAACTTCGCCACGAAATGAAGCGGCCCTTCAATCTGAACTTTTTCTGCCATACGATGGAAACTCCGGATTCTGCCGCGAACGAGAGATGGAAGCGTTTCCTGAAACCGCATTACGAACGCCTGCGGCTCGACCAAGAAAATATTCAGGGAAGCCGTCTGCGACTCCCGTTCAACGAGGAAATGTGCGCCGTTGTGGAGGATGCGAGGCCGGAAGTTGTGAGCTTTCATTTTGGGCTGCCGCATCCCAGCATGGTTGAGCGACTCAAAACGCGCGGCATCAAGATTCTGTCCTCGGCGACCAGCGTGAGGGAAGCAAAATGGCTCGAATCGCACGGTTGTGACGCGATTATCGCCCAAGGCGTTGAAGCAGGTGGACACCGAGGGATGTTTCTTGAAACAAACGTCGCGACTCAGCTCGGGCTGTTCGCGTTGCTTCCCCAAGTGAAGGATGCAGTTTCCCTCCCGGTAATCGCCGCCGGGGGCATCGCGGACGCGAGAGGCATTGTTGCTGCGTTCGCGCTCGGAGCGTCAGGAGTACAACTAGGCACCGCGTACCTGTTTTGCCCGGAGGCCAATGTGTCTCCTCTGTACCGCCGGGCGCTCGAGAAGGCAGCGGAGAGCGGAACAGTTCTAACCAACCTGTTCAGCGGCCGTCCGGCCCGCGGGATTCTGAACCGATACCTGCAGGAATCAGGGCCAATTTCCGAGGCAGCGCCAATTTTTCCTCACGCAGCAACGTTGGTTGCGCCCTTGCGCTCCGCCTCCGAGAAGGGAGGCTCGCCCGACTATATGCAGCTATGGGCCGGTGAGGCAGCAGGACTCGCGAAGTCCATGCCAGCGGATCAACTCACCAGAAGACTTGCGGCGCACGCGCTTGAGCGTTTGCACCATACAACCTGAGCGATTCATGCATTACCCGCGATGCTACGCGGCAAGGTCCACTATGATTTCAACCCCCTCGCCATTCAAATAAACTGTTCCGTCGTTTGCAAGCACGAAGAGCAGCGCCTCTGGCTGTTCCGAGAGTGTTGTCGCTTCGATCCAATCAGCGATGTAGTAGTCCGCCTCCGGACCAATTCCTTCTTCCCGATTTGATAAGACTCGAGTTACGACTGCTTTCTGCCTAAACCCTTTGTCTGCGTGCATCACGAACTCGAAGTGCTGGCCGATCTTGATCTCTGACTCCATGCCTATGCTCCCTTCCGGCGCGCCTCTCTAGGATTTGCGTTTGATTCGCCACGACCGCCCCGAAGCGCTGTTCCTCACTTCTGTCTAGAAGACCAGGTTCCCGAAACCCAGTCCAACCTTTCAAATTCTCTTGTTTTGCCATCCGGAGGCTACCCAGTAATTGTGAAACAGTATTGCATAACGTGGAGTTGCTATCGAAGCGCACTAGACACCACCGCCTGCTCTGATGTTGTTTGGTGACGGCTACGTATAGTGCCCGGATTCCCAATTTGTTCGTTTTGAACACTTATGTATTGCGCGCGAACGCGTCGGCGAGCAAACGGTGGGACCGACAATGGCAGCGTTATTTGGTGACCGGTGTGCTGTGCGCTGCCAAAGGAATGCCGAGCGTACCAGCGCTACCGGACTTGAGATCATAGATATTTTAATATTCCATTCGAGTCGCCGT
>CAVYUY010000054.1:0-16935 GCA_963771765.1 uncultured Acidobacteriota bacterium | reverse complement strand
CAGCGTCGGTGACATCCTGTGTGCGCCTCACCAAATCGCCAACACCGTAGCCATTTACCGTGTACCCAAGTTTCATTTGCGCCGTGACCTTGTTGCCCTTGGTGACGGCTACGTTCCTCATGTTGTCTCCAAGCCGCGCAACCTTGAGGTGCTGTGCATCAAGCCAAGCGCAGCCGGCACGCATCCACGTCCCTATTTCGGAGTGAACCGCTGCGTCTTTCCAATGGCCGACGACAACCTTGCGGTTCAGACTCATGCGCGATCCAATGAAGCCGAACTCGCCATCCCCGTGGGCCGACTGGTTCAGGTTCATGAAATCCATGTCCATTGTTGACCATGGCAGTTCTTCGTTGAATTGCGTGTGGAGGTGCAAAAAAGGTTTATTCAACGATGTCAAACCTGCAATCCACATTCGGGCTGGAGAAAAGGTATGCATCCAAGTAATCAAACCAATGCAACTCCTGGAACTGTTAGCTTCCTGGAACAACTGCTGAATCGCATCGCTTCCCGTCATCACAGGTTTTGCGACGATCTTTACCGGCATCTCCGAAGAGGCCGCAAGCCCTTGCACGATCGAGTTGGCATGCTTTTCCACTTGCTTCAAAGTCTCAGGGCCATAGAGATGTTGGCTTCCGGTGACGAACCAGGCTTCCAGTTTCGATAAATCGATCATTCGATCCTCTCTTCGGACGTCCTACTACTCGCTCGGCCTAGAATCGGCGCGTTCCCCACTGCATTTCGTTTTCTATCCGAGACTTTTATCGTGGTTCATTCATGATCCAATTCGAGTGGGGAGGCTTGTTCGTAGAACGTTCTTGCGTTCGGGGCTTTGAAAAATCTTCTTTGCGAATTCGAGAATCCATAGGTCGACGCCTGGCTCAAGGATAGCGGCTCTTCCGCCAAGCAAAACGAGTAAACGTTTTCTGGCATTATACGCTGGCTATGCCACGCCTGTGACTGCAAAAAGTTCATCCTTGCAGTCACTTACAGCGAAGTTAGTGTTTGTGTTCCCGGCGCGGCCCGAGTCCCAGATCACAGGCGATCTGCGTAAACGATTGCCGCCTTTTGATATGATCTGGTGTTTCTATCTACAGACTGAAAGTTAAGCCTTCACATGGACATCCGGGAAATCGCTAAACGCGCTCGAGTTTCCACCGCAACGGTCTCTCGCACGATCAATCGAATTCCCACCGTCAATCCGCAACTTGCGAAACGCGTTTGGAACGTTGTCGAAGAACTTGGTTACTATCCCAACACTCAGGCCCGAGCCCTCGTTTCAGGACGAAGCCGAATCTTTGGCCTCATTATTTCCGAGATCACGAATCCATTCTTCCCCGAAATTGTGCAGGTATTCGAGCGGATCGCCGTTCAGCATCATTACGAGATCATGTTGACCTCAACCGGGAACGATCCAGCCCACATGGAAACGGCCGTGCGGCGGATGATCGAACGCCGTGTCGAAGGCGTGGCCATCATGACGTTCGGCATGGAAGAAGTTCTTCTTGAGGATTTGAAACTGCGGAAGGTTCCTCTCGTATTTGTCGACGTCGGGCCTTCGCGTCCAAGAGCCAGCAATATTCGGATCGACTACCTGCATGGGATTCGGCAGGCCGTTCAGCATCTCGCTGCGCTACGCCACCAGAAGATCGCCTTCATCTCCGGACCGCTGCATTTGAAATCCGCCCAGGCCCGCAAGCAGGCGTTCATCAGTTCGATGAGCGAGATTGGGTTGGACGTCGATCCATCTCTCGTTTTAGAGGGCAACCACACAATCGAGGGTGGGATCGACGCTTACGGAAAGATGCTAAATGGATCAAACCGGCCCACGGCAGTCATGTGCTCAAACGATATGACAGCCATGGGCGTCATGAGAAAAGCCTACGAAGAAGGCATCGGAATTCCTTCTGATCTATCGGTCATCGGCTTCGACGACATTCGCTTGGCCCAATTCGTATTGCCTGCGCTGACAACAGTTCAAATGTCCCAAGCGGAACTGGCGCGACTGGCATTTAACGCCCTTCTGAGCGAACTGCAGCGGGATTCGCCCTCTCCAACGGGAACGGAATACGTGTTAAGAACGCAACTCGTGTTGCGGGAGTCAACACGACTTGTTCCTACAAACCCTAAACCGGCCGGGAGAAAGCAAAATCGGTCATAAAACAAGTTTTCGTCCAGCGAAGAGATCACGCTCCCCACTGAAGAGCCGTGTAGGATCGCGCTGGGACTTCAAACTTCGTGCGGGATCCGCTGATCACCGGCTTCTCAAACGCCTGCGGAATCACTCGTTGCGGCGCATCGAAACTGTTGAACGCTTTGAGATCGCTTCCCGTCAGAGTAGTGGAGTTCAGTAACCTCGATGGAGCTCTATCCTGCCAATTGACCTCAACAGTGTGGGCTTTGTTCAGATCCCGATTGAGGATAAACATCGAGATCTTGCCGTCCTCCACATTCAGTGTTCCGGCGACATCAAGATAGGGCACTTGCCCGAGATCGGAGACGTCGTATTTTGGCGCTTCAACGAGCAAGTTGAGTACGTTACCGTGGGCCATTTGGAGAGCCCAGCTGTATGGATAAAAAATGGTCTGACGCAGAAGCCCCTTCTCATTTGTCGCAATCGGGGCAATTACATTGACTAACTGGGCCAGACAGGCGATTTTGATGCGGTCTGCATTGCGCATCAGGCTGTTGAGAATTCCTCCAACCAGCAATGCGTCTTCGAGGTTGTAAACCTCTTCGAGCAAGTGAGGAGCCTCGTGCATGTGGCCGTTCGTTGCTTCTGCGTCGCGAGCGCGATACCACACGTTCCACTCGTCAAACGAGAGCCAGAGCTGTTTCCGTGATCGTTTATGTCCGCGCACTAGATCACACACCGAGAGTGTCTCGGCAATCTGACGCTCCATGCTCAGATTCATGGCAACAAACTTTGAGCTGTCCTTGCCGGTTTCTTCCTGCGTATTTCCGATGTAGCGATGGAGGGACAGCGCATCGACATACTCATAGCACTGTTCCAACACCTCGCGATCCCATTCGAGATAAGTCGGCATCGCTGGACCGCTCGATCCACACGCAATCAGTTTTAGCGAAGGGTCCACGGCACGCATCTGGCGGGCGGCATCCTGGGCTTTCAATCCATATTCAGCTGCAGTCATGTGTCCGATTTGCCAAGGCCCGTCCATTTCGTTGCCGAGGCACCAATATTCGACCTTATATGGTTGCTCGACGCCATGGCTGCGCCGGAGATCGCTCCAGCGAGTTCCCTTTTCAATGTTGCAATATTCCACCAGCGCTGCTGCTCGCTCCGCAGTCCCAGTCCCAAAGTTCAAGCCCATAAGCGGAAGACTACCGACGAGTTTGCTCCAGGCCATGAATTCATTGGTTCCGAACTGATTTGTATCCAAAGTGTTCCACGCTTTATCGAGCGTCCGCGGACGGTCTTTCTTGGGACCGATACCATCGAGCCAGTTGTATCCCGACACGAAGTTGCCACCCGGATAACGGATGATCGGCACTCCGAGATTTCGGACCTCGTCCATTACGTCTTTGCGAAATCCATTCGTGTCCGACAGCGGGGATCCTGGATCGTAGATGCCTTGATAAATCGCTCTTCCGAGGTGCTCAAGGAATGATCCGAAAAGATTTCGATCCAAGGGAGCAATCGTTCGGCGAGAATCGACGTAGATGCGAGCGACATCTGCAGACCCCGTACCGCTCGTTTGCGTGCTCAGGGCGGACGCAACGCGGCCTCCCACAAGATTCACCGAACAAGCGGCTCCCACGCTAGCGGCCTGCTTCAGAAATTTACGTCGAGTACGAGAAAACATATCTGCATTCTCCTGGAATTCGATGTCGGGTCACCCATTGTTATGCCGACGAGCTCAACACATCAGGCTTCTTGCACCGTTTTTGCAGTTTGAATTAAAGCGGGCAGAATCTGCCCAAACTCGCCTTTGCCCGGCTCGCCGAACGCAAAATAGAGTTTTCGATAGTGTTGGTATAGCGCTTCGTAGACTTTCTGGGCGGATTTTTCCGGTTCGTAGACTTTGAAAGGCGCGCAAATCTTGTCTTGCGCTTCATCAATCGTCTTGAAAGTACCGGCCGCGAGAAACGCAAAAATTGCGGAGCCAATGCCCGTCACTTTGCTTCCCGGCACAAGAACCGGCCTTCCAAGAACGTTCGCATAGACCTGATTCAGCACCGCGTTATTCTGCGGGATGCCGCCGCCGTTGATGACTCTCGTTGTAGGCGCGCCGTATTCGCTCATACGATCGAGAATCACGCGTGTATGGAACGCGGTTCCTTCGATCGCCGCGAACAGTTCGTCCTGTGCTGTATGCTGCAGGTTCCAACCCAGAGTGATCCCGCCGAGATTCGGATTGACCAGGACGGTCCGATCGCCGTTGTCCCAAGTCAAGCGCAACAATCCCGTTTGCCCGGCGCGATAGCTGTCTAAACCCTTGCTGAGCGCATCAACGGTGGTGTTGGCTCGTTTCGCGATCGCGCTGAAGATATCGCCCGTGGCCGAGAGTCCAGCTTCAACACCCGTGAATTTCGGGTGCACGCTTCCTTTCACGACACCGCAAACACCCGGAATCAGTTCGGCCTCTTTCGCGTAAGCAATAATGCAGGTCGAGGTGCCAACTACGTTCACCACGTCCCCTTGCTTCGCACCAGCACCGATGGCATCCCAATGTGCATCGAAAGCGCCGACCGGGATGGGAATTCCAGCGCGCAGCCCGAGCTTCTCCGCCCACTGCGGCGACAATTTTCCCGCGATCTTGTCAGAGGTGGCGTAATCCCCATCTAGCTTCTTACGGACGCCCGCAAGTAAAGGATCGACCTTGGCGAGAAAGCTCTCTGACGGAAGTCCGCCCAGATCAGAGTTCCACATCCATTTGTGGCCCATGGCACATATACTCCGCTTGGCGTCCGCGGGGCTCGTGACGCCGCAGAGTGTGGCGGCTACCATATCGCAGTGCTCGAAAGCGCTCGCAAATTTTTCGCGCTTGGCTGGGTTGTTGCGAAGCCAGTGAAGTAATTTTGCGAATCCCCACTCCGACGAGTAAACCCCTCCGCACCACTGGATGGCCTCCAGTTTCTCGCGATGGGCGAGTTCTGTAATCTGCTGTGCTTCTTGTTTTGCGCGGTGATCGCACCACAGGTAGTAGTCGTCAAGGGGAGTTAGATCTGCCGCAACGGGGATGACGCTGGAGCCCGTGGTATCAAGAGCGATTGCTTCAATGAGATCGCCACTAATGCAGGCCTCTTTCAGCGCACCGCGTGTTGCTGACGCCAGCGCTCGCATGTGATCGTCGTGTGACTGGGTCGCGTAATCCGGGTCTTCGCGCTTCCGATGCAGGGGATATTCTGCGATCGCAGAACCAATAAGGCCGCGGTCGCTATCGACGAGAGAGACGCGCACGCTGAGTGTGCCGAAATCGACTCCTGCAACAATTGCCATCAGTTCACCTTTTAATGGAGTAAATAATCGAAGATGAGGATATCGGCTAGCGTGCAACGCGCCAAGTCTTGACGTCTTGAGCCCGAAGATATGTACAAGAATCGCATGTCTTGTGACGAATGATCGGCAACCGACTGATCCGACTGAATAGTAAACGTTTGCTATAAAGGATGCTATAGTTTTCACAAACCGTACCCGCTGGTCTGCGATTTGATCGGATGGTGAGACAGAATAATGGAATTAAAACGTCTCGGAAATAGCGACCTGAACATTACTCAACTTGGAATTGGAGCATGGGCCATCGGCGGAAGCGGTTGGAATGGCAGTATGGGGCCTCAAAACGAGAGCGACTCCATCCCTGCTATCCATGCAGCTCTCGATCGCGGATTGAACTGGATCGATACCGCTGCCCTCTACGGCCTTGGCCATTCCGAAGAAGTGGTCGCTCGCGCAATCCAAGGTCGGACGCCCAAACCCTATGTCTTCACGAAATGCGAGAGAGTTTGGGACGGGGCGGGAAACATCGGATCCTGCCTAAAGGCGAACTCCATCCGGCGCGAATGCGAAGACAGCCTCCACCGACTGAAGATTGATGCCATTGACCTCTACCAGATTCACTGGCCCGAACCTGACGAAGATATCGAAGAAGGCTGGACCGAGCTCGCTCGCCTCAAGGAAGAAGGCAAAGTTCGCTGGATCGGCGTCTCTAATTTCAGCGTGGCACAGATGCAACGGGCGCAGAATATTGCACCGATCACCTCCTTACAGCCGCCGTATGCTGTCGTAAGGCGCGAGATCGAACAAGACATCTTGCCCTTTTGCCTCAGTCACAATATTGGCGTCATTGTGTATTCGCCGATGTACGCCGGACTTCTGACCGGAGCAATGACAAAAGAAAGAGTGGCGAACTTCCTGCCCGAAGACTGGCGCCGAAACTTGCGGGGGTTCCAGGAACCAGCGCTGTCCCGAAACTTGCTGGTCGTCGAGCACTT
Source organism: uncultured Acidobacteriota bacterium (assembly GCA_963771765.1). Taxonomy (GTDB): domain Bacteria; phylum Acidobacteriota; class Terriglobia; order Terriglobales; family Acidobacteriaceae; genus Sulfotelmatobacter. Next base: position 10,485 of record CAVYUY010000054.1, on the reverse strand, counting down.
GCGCAGGATTGGTCGACGTCACGGCCGTGGGCCCGGAGAAGTTGCCATTGCCTGGACTTTGAATCATCCTGCTGTTACCGGGGCTATTGTCGGCTTTCGCAGTGCGCAGCAGGTCTCCGGAATCATTGGCGCGGCGGACTTCAGACTGAATGAAGAGGAAATCGCCGAGATTGACGGTGCGTTGGAGCAAGAGAACGCCACATGAGCCTGCCGCCCGTGCTGAATCGACCTCCCCACTCTTCCATCATTGACAAACACCTAACAGGGTCATAGCCTCAATATCAGTAAACGATTGCTCACCGGGAGGGCGTCCTTATGGCGTTGGGTATGAATCGCAGAACTTTCTTGAAGGCTACAAGCGCTACCGCTGGCGGAGCGTATGTCTCGAGTGTCCTTCCTGCATGGGCCGCGGCGGAGAAGAGCCTCGTCGCGGTAACCACGCCGCTCACAACTTTCTCTTACGCCGACGTACAGCTGCTCGACGGGCCTATGAAGCGTCAATTTGAAGAGAACCATGCGAGATTCCAGCACCTTGACGACGATCGAATGCTCAAGGTCTACCGCCAAGTAGCCGGGTTGCCCGCTCCCGGAGAAGACATGGGGGGATGGTACGACCTGACAGGATTCAGCCTGGAAGGAAATGATTTCCATGGTTTCATCGCAGGCCACAGTTTTGGGCAGTACGTGTCAGGCCTGGCTCGAGCCTATGCCGTCACAGGTTCCGAAGAAACCCGCGCAAAGATCAATCGATTGGTGAAAGGGTACGGCGAAACGCTGGATCCGAAGGCAAAATTCTTCGTCGATTACCGGCTTCCGGCCTACACCTACGACAAACTGTCGTGCGGCCTGATCGATGCCTATGAGTACGCACACGACCCCATGGCGATGGACATTCACGAAAAGCTCACGCGCGCAATGGTTGCGTACCTGCCCGAGAAAGCTCTATCTCGAGCTGAGCAACGCTCGCGGCCGCACAAAGACACTCCTTACACATGGGATGAGTCCTATACCCTACCCGAAAACCTGTTCCTGGCTTATCAACGGTCCGGAAAACCCTTCTACCGCGACATGGCCAAACAATACCTCGAGGACGATACCTACTTCGGGCCGCTGTCGGAAGGCAACAACGTACTCCCGTTCGAACATGCATATAGCCACGTGAATGCCTTCAGTTCGGCAATGCAGGCGTACATCACGCTGGGGAGCGAAAAGCATCTCCGTGCAGCGAAAAATGGCTTCGAAATGTTGCTGACGACACAAAGCTTCGCAACTGGCGGATGGGGGCCTAACGAGAGCTTTGGAGAGCCGGGTACAGGGTTACTGGGTAACAGCCTTACGACTACCCATGCCAGTTTTGAAACACCCTGCGGCGCGTACGGCCACTTTAAGATCACGCGCTACCTTCTTCGCGTGACCAAAGATTCACGGTACGGCGATAGCATGGAGCGAGTTCTTTACAACACCATCCTCGGCGCGTGGCCGATTCAAGCCGATGGAACCTCGTTTTACTACTCGGATTATGCGAGCACCGGCAAGAAGGTTTGGTATCGGGACAAATGGCCGTGCTGCTCGGGGACGTTTCCTCAACTGGCCGCCGACTATCACATCAGCACCTACCTGAGGGCGTCCGACGGCGTGTACGTGAATCTGTTCACTCCTTCCAAGGTGCAATGGAAGGATGGAGCCGGACAGTACGGCCTCAAGCAGAACACGAAATACCCGTTCGACAATAAAGTTCAGATCGAAGTGTCGGCGTCGCAACCAAAGGAATATACGATCTACGTCCGAATTCCGGCTTGGGCAACGCCGAACCCGATCGTTGCGGTCAACGGAAAGCGTATCGCCGACGCTGTGCAGCCTGGCACCTTTGCTAGCATTCGTCGCACCTGGAACGACGGAGATCGCGTTGAGCTTGAGCTTCCCATGCCCTTGCGACTCGAGCAGGTGGATGCCAACCATCCCAACATGGTGGCTCTGGTGCAGGGGCCGCTGGTCTTGTTTGCAGTCGCCGAATCCCAACCCAGTTTTGACCGAAGCGCGTTACTGAAAGCGAAGGCCACGAACAACGCTAGCGGGGATTGGTCGGCCGACGCGGCTGACGGCAGCAAGATAACGATGCGGCCGTTCATGAACATCGATAAGGAAAGCTACAGCACGTACGTGATGCTGAAATCCTGATAAGCAAGGTGAACGATCGCTTGAAAGTCCGCGGGCCTTTATATGTTCAGTTGGTTTGAGTATCGCCTTCGACGAGTTTGTAGCGGAATTGCTCGCGTTCTTCTTTCGTCGCGTCCTGACGGAGAAGCGCGAGCTTCTTAAGCAATTCGGGAAGTTCGCTCTTGTTACCGTTCTTCCGATCGGCCTGGATCAAGTGATACAACGCAGTTTGATCTTTAGGATCGAGTTCCAGAGCCTTCTTGCACTGAGCTGCCGCCTCGGCATACTGACCACCTTGCAGAAGCAGTTTGGCCAGAACTCCCCTGGCCGGTTCAAGCGTCGGACGTAAGGCGACGGCTTTTTTGGCCGAATCCATTGCGGTTCGAAACTCGGCGGTTCCCGGTTCCGCTCCTTTTTGAGCGAGGACATCGGCTCGCAGGTAAAGGAGTATCGGATCCTCCGGTCTCTGAGCGAGCTTTTCCTCAACATTCGCCAGCGCGCGATCCAGATCATTCTGCTGCACCGCCGCCAGCCCCTGCGCTGCCGCGCTTAACGATTGGCTTGGGTCGAGCTGATACGCGGTTTCAAAATCAGTTTGCGCCCTTTCGTATTCCGCTAATTGAACGTAGAGAACGCCTCGCGCAAAATACAGCGGCGCTGCCTTGGGACGCAGTCCGATCCCTTCATTTACGACGTTAATGCCGACCTGAAATGACTGGTGCGCCGCTGAAATGGCGGCAAAATCAAGGTAGAGATTGACGTTCTGCGAATCGAGCAAGATCGCCTGACGCAGCGTGTCGACAGCCTTTGCGGTATCGTGCGTATCCTCGTACGCCCGTGATGCGAGTTCGAGAATGTCCGCGTCGGGACTGCCGTTACTCAGAAGAGGTTCGAGTGTAACAAGCGCATCCTCCGGCTTATGAGCCATCACTTGGAGTGACGCGAGAAGCTGGCGCTCCCGGCGATCTTCGGGATTTAGCGCTAGGGCACGACGGAAGACATCGGCTGCCTGCTCAAACCGCCGCAACCTCACTAGGCACGTAGCGTATGCATGCAATGCCGGCAATTGGGAATCGAAGAGAGATCCAGTCTTTTCAAAGTTGGCGACCGCCGCACCACAGTTTCCTTGTTGATACTCCAGGACGGCGAGCATCCCACGGCTCGTCCCATCCTTCGGCCGGAGCCTTAGGAGATGCTGCAGCAGTGGGATCGCGGCCGCCTGACCTGCTTCGAACTGAATCTGAATTGCGCCCTGAAGCGCAGGGATGCTGTCAGGTGCGATATTCAAGGCTTTCTGGAACGATGCGAGCGCGTTTTCTTTCTGTCCCAATCCGGCATACGCGACGCCTTGCATTGCCCACAGCTCCCCATTGCCGGGCGATTCCTTCAAGGCGGTACGGACAAGTTCGAGGGCTCGGTCAAAGTCGCGCGATTGCAAGGCAGAAGCAACCGCACCGACTCGCTCGGGCGAAGCCTGTCCCAGGGCGAGGGAGAGCAACAGGATCGGCACAACCGCCGAAACCGCTCTTCGAAAAAAGGGCAACCCCATCATTTGTTTACCCGTGCAATGTCCGAGGCATCAGCCATCGTAACTGAATGCACGGCATCGATATTTGGAAAGCGAAGAGAGTGCTTCTCTTCTTTGCCGGGCCTGTGTCTCCAGAATAAAAAAAGCCGGCTCTCTCTGGCAAAGAGAACCGGTTCTCGCAGTTTAGCTATTTTGGAGTCTGATCAGAACGAAATCTTGCCTCCCAGTTGCCAGAAGCGCGGTTCGTGGGTCGCGGTTGCGGCGCCAAAATTTCCATCCGGGAAGTTGACATCGACGTTCGAATAGTTTGCCCGGTTGAAGAGGTTGAACACTTCAAAGCGGAACTGGAAATTGACTCGTTCGGTGATCGCCGTGTCTTTGTAGAAATTCACATTCGTCTCGATAAAGTTCGGCCCACGGAACGACTGAGGCTTCTCATTTCCACCCTGACCGAATGTGGGGACGGCGAAATCGGTCTTTGGAATAGCGCCGGTCAACCACGAATTGTTCTTGGTTGACTGGCTGTAGCTTGTCGCGTTCGGATAGTCGTTATTGTTTCCGTCAGCGTTATAGTCACCGCTGGTTGGACTATATCCAACTGCGGGATTCGCAAACGACGGACATGCTGGCGCGTTTGTTGAGGTATCCGAACACACGGGGTTGTAGCTGTTGAAGTTCGACGCAGTCAGAGGATATCCGGATTGCAGGATGCTGGTGCCGCTAATTCCCCATCCTCCGGTCAGAACGCCAACCGCTCCCTTTCCGCCATTGAAACCCTTGAGCGAATAGTTGAAGCTGAGTGAGAATCGATTCGGTGCATCGAAGACAGACGGACCGTAGTACTGCTGAGGGTTATCCGCCGTTGGATACGACAGACCATCATCCCTCGAACGCGCCCGGGTATAAGACGCATCGATGTAGCCGCGCGACAGTTTAGCCTTGAAATCGAAGAACACCGCTTCGTAGTTGCCATAGCGGTTATTGTCGGCATAGGTAATTGCGCCGAAGCTATGATTCAGTCTCGTCGGAGCGATGCTCTCGTTCGTAATGAGGTCTCCGGCGAAGGTATTGATGTCGACGCCGTACGAGACGTTTCCGATGGAGTTGCCGTTGCCGACAATGTTGTACGAATGTGAGCCGTTGTATCCAACCGTCGCGGCGAAAATCTTGCTTATCCTCCGTTCGACGCTCAAAGACCAGATATCGGCTTTCGGCGATTTCAACAAAGGATTGATGCCGCCGATTGAGAAGCTGGCGCCCACGACGCCTCCCTGGGCGTTCAGACCGCCTCCCGACTGCGGAGTCGGACCCGTGCCTGGTCCGAAAGTCGGGAACGTGAATCCAAACGGTGGCTTGCTGCTCGTCCCGAGCACAAAGATTGGTGCCTGAGCCGAGGCCGTTCCACCCGCGAAGAAGGTCGGCGAAACTTCTCCCGGAGGACTGCCGCGGAACTCTTCCTGCACGTTCGCCTGTGTTAGCCAGTTGTTGTAGATGCCAAATCCGCCACGCACGGCCCAGTCACCATGTCCGGTCGGATCCCAGGCAACACCGATGCGAGGGCTGAATAGGTTGTTGACGGAGTGCAGCAACGCATTGTGGGTTGCTTTGGCATAGCCATTCGCGATTTGCTGTTGCTCGGTCTGCCCGGTACCCAAGTAGAAGTTCCCGAAGACGGTAGAAGCGCTCTTCGACCACGGGTTACCGCTGTCGTCGTATCGCAAGCCTAGCGTCACTGTCAGATTCTTTCTTGCTTTCCACGTGTCTTGCGCAAACAATCCGAAAGTTCTTGAAGCAGCGTCCCAACTCCACAGTTGTTGCGTACCAGTCGCGGGGTTGTAGTAAATGCCGTTCTCATTTGTTGGAGCGTCTTGCGCCAATGTCAACAGGTTGTTGAATGAGAATTTCGGCTGCGACCACGGTCCTTGGAACGGCTCGACGTCATCTCCGTACCAGCCTTCATAGCCAAACTTCAACGTATGAGTACCCTTCACGTGTGTGAGCACGTCACGCCAGTGATAGTTGTGCTGAATGAAATCACCTTGTGCGAAACCGACACCGTAGGCTTGGCCGGAATCGACATTGATGCCGTTCACCGAAATGGAAGGAACCGTGTAATCTTTCGCGCCGCTGCCCAACACGCCCTCGACTCGGCTCTGGCCAGCAGTAAAGTCATTCAGCGTGTTCGGAGAAAAGGTGTGAGTCCAGGAGGCTTGTCCCGCGACCTGCCAGGTGTTGTTCAACGCTGAAAACTGAGGCATGGCCGATGGCGCACCCGTCAGCAAAAGCGTCCGGAAAATGCTGACGTAGATTCGATCATTCTTGAAACCCTGGTCGATGCGTCCGAAATATTGCGTGCCATTGCGGATGGAAGTCGCACCGAACGAACCTGTGTCAATCACCGGTAGCGTGCAAGGCACGCCGTTCTGCCCTGCGGTTGTCCCGCAGCCTCCGGCGAGGTTTCCGAAAACGTCTTGCGCAGTTTGCAGGACTTTGCTGCTGCCCACGCCGGAGGGCAAGTACGTGGTCAGAACGTGCGTTCCCACCGTTCCCGGATAGTTGGCTTGCGCGAAGCTTATGAATTCAGGCGCAGGAAAATTTACTGACCCACCTGCGCTGGAAGACGAACGAAGCGGCTCTACCGCAAAGTAAAAGAAGCTATTGTGATGGGGAATGATCGGCCCGCCGATTGCAAAATCCATATTGTTCGAATGGAAAGGCTTATATGGATGGCTTGAGTCATTTACGAAATGCTGATCGGCGAACATTCCCTGGTAGTTGAACCAGTCCGATGCTGAACCGTGAAATTTATCCGTTCCGGATCGGGTGGTGAAAACCGTCTGCAAACCAGCCGCGCGGCTGTACTCGCTGGAAAATGTGTTGACCTGGATGCTCGTCTCCTGGATGGATTCGGGCTGCGGAGTGAGGTTCAACACACCTTGACGGATACCGCTCGTCACATCCAATCCGTCAACGACGTACTGGTTATTGTTCTGGCCCTGCCCGTTCGCGCTGGCATCGACCTGCTCTTCCGTGGAGTAGTTATCCACTCCCGACGCCGGACTTCCAGAGGTGCTGGTTCCCAGGCCCGATACTCCTGGCGCCATTGTCACGAGCGTAACCAGATTGCGTCCGATGATCGGCAACTGCGCGACAGCCTGGTTCTCAATGGTCATTTGAGTCCGGCTATCGGCCGTGTCAACAACCGGGGCTTCGGTAGTGACGACCACCGATTCTGAAATCGATCCCACTTTGAGAGAAAGTGGAACGTTCAGATTCTGTTCCGTGAGCAGCGTGACGTCTGCCTCGGACTTGGAAAAGCCGGCAGCTTCCGCGGTAATTTTGTAATTACCTGGTGCGAGACTGACGAAGCGATAGTTACCAGAAGCGTCTCCGGTGGCGACAGCAGTAGCGCCGGTAGCGACGTTTAACAGCGTGACCGTGGCTTTCGCGACGCTCGCGCCGGTCGTATCTTGAACCACGCCCTGGATACTGGCGGTGAATTGCGCGAGGGCTGCGCTTGCAAAAAACATTACGATCGCGAGCGCACAGACCGAGCGTCGAGACGGCATGCATCCTGGCATGAGTGCCTCCTGGCAGCTGCTTTTACGGGAATGGAGCAACGGGCCTTCCAGCAAACGTTTACTCCAGCGGCTAATGTATAAATATTACTGTAAGCGGCTGTCAAGAACTTTTTTGAACCAGCCTGTGTACAAATCGCCGCGAATGAGGATTTGAGCAGCTAGAACACGGGTTGACGACTGGAGCTCTCTCAGGAGAATTGACTTCGAGATTGCGATTACTTCCAACCCCGGTTGGCAACAATACCGGCTCCCTCCCGTATTGTTATGAGCTGATTCGCAGCGAGTTTCTTGTATTGCTCGTGCAAACCATTAGGCCAGTAAATGTCCGCATCCGCCGTCGCGGACGCACCGAGGCCGAAATGAAGGCGTGGATCGTTACAGGAGTAGTAACTGGACTGGCTCAAGACCGTTTGCGCCTGCGCCTTGCCCGCATAGCGCAACAACACTCTTGCCCCGATCGCGCTGCGGTTTGATTTCACGCCCTCCAGCCGAACCTTGAGCCAGTTGTCCTTCCCCTTCATATCATTTCGCAAGAGAGACGGCGGCTCGTTCATGTTCACGATGAGGACGTCGAGATCTCCGTCGTTGTCGAAATCGCCGAAAGCGCATCCACGACTGCTGTGTGGCGTGGTGATCCCTTCGCCCGCTTGAGATTCCAGCTCTTCAAATGTGCCATTGCCTAGATTGCGAAACAGAACTCGCGGTGTCTTGTATGGATATTGCGGCAACTTGCGTTCTACTTCTGGATAAACGCTACCCGTAACAAAAAGCACATCGGGATAGCCGTCGTTATCGAGATCGACAAGGCCTGCGCCCCAACTGGTGAATCGGGTCTCGACGCCAACCTTTGCCAGGCGCGTCACTTCATCGAAATTTCCCTTCCCGTCGTTGCGGTAGAATCCGCTGGTATCTCCGATGAAATGCGTCTTGAACAAATCAAGGTGCCCATCGAGGTCGTAGTCGCCAACGCCAACTCCCATGCCGGCTTGCTCCATGCCATCGTCGCTGAGCGCGACACCGCGCATAACGCCTTCTTCCCGAAAAGTACCGTCATGATTGTTCATAAACAACAGGCTCGGAGTTGAGTCGCAGGCCACGAAGATATCGGGCCATCCATCCTCGTCGAAATCTGCCGTGACAACCGTCATGCCATAACTCTCGGTGGCCGCAGCGATGCCGGCCTGCTTGGTCACGTCGGTGAAGGTGCCATCTCCGTTGTTGCGATAAAGCGAATGCCTTCCCGTGGGCAATCCTCTCGGGCCACAATTCACGGGAATGCCCTTCCAATTGCATGTCGAATTTTCGCCGGGGGTGGGAGCGTGTTCGAACGAAAAGCGGATGTAGTTCGAGACGAAAAGATCGAGATGGCCGTCCCGGTTGTAGTCGAGGAAAGCACATCCTGCTCCCCACCGTGCGGGGCCGTTGTCTAACAAACCGGCTTGTTTGGTGGCATCGGTGAACGTGCCATCCCCGTTGTTCCGGAATAGCCGATTCTGTCCGTAGTAGGTGCAGAAGATATCGTCAAAACCGTCGTTGTTGTAATCCGCTACGCAGACTCCATTGGCCCAGCCGACCGCTTTCAAGCCCGCTTTCTCCGTGACATCGGTGAAAGTTCCGTCACGATTATTCTTGTAAAGCCGGTTCGTCGCCTCGGGAGGGTCGCCTTCCAGCCGCGTGCCCGAGAGTAGAAAGATATCCATCCAGCCATCGTTGTCATAGTCGATGAAAGCGCATCCGCAGCCGTTCGCTTCCATAATGTATTTCTTGGAATCGACGCCTCCGTAGATCACTGGAGCATGCAAACCCGCCGCCTTTGCGACGTCTGTAAAATGCGCGTTAAACGGGCGGCCCGACGGAGCAGGTTTAGCTTGTGCTTTCACATCACGAGAGGCGATGCCCTGCTGGCCAAACATTTGCCGTGCCGACGAGCAGAGCGAGAAGAGGACGAACGAACGCCGGGTCATCGTCATTTGTTGAGAGCTTTCGAAAGGACATTCATTATCGCGATTGGCACGACTTCAAGTAAAGGTTTACTCAACTCCGGGAATCCCCTAGTTTGCAGGCTGACCTGAGAGTGCCGGCTCGACGGTCAACTTGTAACGATTCTGATCCGCTTCTTCTCTAGCCGCGTTTTGCCGAGCCTGCGCCAGTCGCTTGAGCAGATCCGGAATTTCGCGTCGGTCGCTAGTCTTCCGTAGAGCCAAAATCAAATGATACAAGGCAGTCTGGTCCGATGGATCATTCTGCAGGGCTTGGCGGCATTCTTTGATTGCAAGCGAGTTCTGGCCGGACTGTAGATACAGCTTTGCGAGTACGTCCCTTGCCTCAGTGAGGGAAGGCTGGATGGAAATAGCCCTGTTAGCTGACTGGATCGCTCGCTGGAAATCGGGACTGCCCGGATCCGGAGCTTTCAGGGCCAGAATCGCAGACTGCAGATACCAAAGAAACGCGTCGCCAGGCTTCTTGAGCAATTTGGCACGCACAGTCGCCAAAGCTTCTTCCGGATTGTTCTGGTTTTTTTCTTCGGCGACCATTCCTTGTGCGGCCGCGCTAAGAGATTGCTTTGGATCCAATTGCTCAGCTTTCTCGAAGTCTGCCTGGGCCTTGTCGAACTCCGCGAGCTGAACATACAGGACGCCGCGGGCCAGATAGAGATCTGCCGCTTTTGGTTGCACATTCAGACCTGAATTCACCATGTCGATGCCCGTTTGAAACGACTGGTGGCTCATCGCGATATTTGCAAAGTCTACGTAAAGCGACACGTTTCGCGGATCTTTGACGATCGCGTCCCTCAGGGTCTTCACCGCTTTTGGTGTGTCTTTGTTGTCCTCGTAGGCAGCAGCCGCCAACTGCAACGTACTTACCTCCGGATTGCCAGTTGTCAACGCAGGTTGCAAGGTCGCGATTGCCTCTTGTGGGTGACCAGCAGCCAGTTGAACGGCAGCCATGTTGCGTCTCATTCGCGAATCGTCAGGGTGTAACGCCAACATCTTGCCAAAGATAGGGATAGCTTTGTCGGCTTGCTTCAATTCCATAAGGCAGGAACCGTACATCTCCAGAGCTCCCGCCTGGGAATCGATGATTGAGCCGCTCTGAGCAAAATGTGGCGCTGCCGTCCCGCAATCGTGCTTTTTGAAAGCCAGCACGGCAAGCATGGCGTGGCTGGTGGGATCGCTGGGTTGCAGGCGAAGCACATGTTGGAGCAATGGAATGGCCGAG
>CAVYUY010000053.1:0-16372 GCA_963771765.1 uncultured Acidobacteriota bacterium | reverse complement strand
TAGAGGGTTCGGGAGAGGCGCCGGGGTTGAGAATAATACGAATCCACGAGGCAATTTCGGCGGCCGATCCCTTCAACTCCGAGGCGCTATCCTTCGAAACTTTCCGAGAACTGCGAGGCATTTATTTTGCCTCCTGCGTCTCCACGCGCACCACCCGGTCATAGATAAACAGGAGCAGGGTCGTGAGAACACCGACGCCAACTACAGACCACCAGACCATTTGCGGTTGGTGCAGTTCTTCTCCAAAATGTCGCATCAGCCAGCCGCTGAATTTGCCAGCAATGAAGGAGCCGATTCCGAGCGGCAAAAACGCGAATCCCATGTAGGTACCTTGCTGGTCCGGAAGCGCCAGCCGGGAGATGTAGTCGTAATACCGCGGCGCCTGCACGATCTCGCCCACAGCGACGACCGCCAGAGTGATAACGGCCATCCATACCGATGGATGAATGATCAGAAGTATCCAAGCGAGACTCGAGATCAATGTGCCAACGACAATGGCATGGAAAGCGTGCATTTTCTTGGTAAGAAATCCGATCACCATCGTAAACAGGATCACCACAACCGGATCGGTCGCGAGAATGCGCGCGGTATCGGCCTTCGGATCAATGTATGCGGAGATGTAGAGCGGCAGGGCAATGAACTCCTGCCAGAAGACTATCCAATAGCCGGTGAAAATCAGTAGAAACAGCATGAAGCGCGGGTTGGAAAGCACCGTAACAAAATTTTTGCCGACTTGAGCAACGCTCGCCGTCTGACCTTGTCCCGACTGTCGCGGCTCCTTGAACAGCAACAGCACCAGGAAGAGCATGAGGAATACGCTCAATGCTGCGATACGAAACACGTTTTCAACTACACCATGCTCTTGCGCCCAGGACGCGAGCAGTGGCCCGGCAGTGCTTCCGACGTTGACCAGCGTGTAGTAAATCGAATATCCGACAGAGCGAACCTTTTCATTGGACGCGCGGGCAGTCGTTCCAACGACGCTCGGTTTAACCAGCGCGACGCCTAACGCAGGAAGCATCAGAATGAACGCCACAAGCGGGACCAGAGGCACGGCGTTTCTGACTGGCGCAAACCAGCTCGCGCCGATCGATCCCATAAGGAAGTAAGCAAAACTCAAGATCAGGTAGGCCAAAGACAGCGCTCGGCGAAAGCCGAGTCGGTCGGCGATCGCTCCGCCTACGACAGCAAGAAACCAGACCCAGCCGCCGAACATCCCCGTGAGGCTGCTCGCGCGTTCGACGTCGAAGTGCAATCCCTCGTGCAGGTAGCGTGCCAGCACGGCGAAAACTGCGTAGTAGGAGAGGCGCTCGAACAGTTCGCTGACGTTGGCAACCCAGAAGGGCCGCTCAAATCCGGTGCGAATTTCCTGGAGACGATCGGAAAAAGTCAAAGTGGCTCCTGAATATGAGTGGCGCGGGCAGTGTTACGTACGGGTTCGGCTGCGTATTGTGCGCCTGGCCGCGCTGTCAACCGAGCCGGTCTCGCACCTGCTGCGCGGAAAGGCCTGCCACGCGAATCACTTTATTCCGGCTGGCACGACCGGACGCAATGGTAATGGAAGATCGAGGCACCTTCAAAAGTTTCGCGAAGAATTCGATACAAGCCTCATTGGCACGGCCTTCGACTGGAGGTGTCGTCAGAGAGAGTTTCAGCGCTTCGCCGACCACACCGGTGATAGCGCTTTTCTTGGCGCGAGGATGGACTCTAACGCGGAAGGTTACACCCGCATTCGATTCGAAAAGAGGGATGTTAAGCATTCCCTTGTGCCCTCTGTCCTTAGGGATCTGCTCTTTCCCCGAAAATTGCTGTTCCCACTCGCACGCAGGTAGACCCTTCCTCAATCGCGACTTCGAAGTCATGAGACATGCCCATGGAAAGCACGCCTAGGTCGACTTTGGGTAGTTTCCGGGCAGCGATGCCGTCTCGAAGCTCCCGCAGCTTGCGGAAAAATGGTCGCGCGCCCTCTGGATCGTCCGTGAAAGGAGGAACAGTCATGAGGCCGCGAAATTGCAGAGCCTCGAACCTGCTTGCGGATTGCAGCAACTGGTCGAGCTCGGCGGAGTCTGCCGAAACGCCGCTTTTCGCTGCCTCGCCTCCGACGTTTACTTCGATGAGGACGCTGATCTTCTTGCCTAGTCCGCGCGCGACAAGATCCAGTTTTTCAGCCAACTTGACGGAGTCCACGGAGTCGACCGCCGAAAAGATTTCTGCCGCTTTGGCTGCTTTGTTCGTCTGCAGATGTCCGATCATGTGCCATGCCGCACCATTCAGGTCGGCGAGTGCCGCAGCCTTTCCCGAAAACTCTTGCACGCGGTTCTCCCCAAACAATCGCAGACCCGCGTCGTACGCTGCGCGAATGAGTTCCGCAGGATGAGTCTTCGTGACTGCCATCAGCGACACCTGGCTGGCGGGGCGTCCGGCGCGCCCTGCAGCGTCATTGATCCGCTGTTGAATCGCCGCAATGTTATTGGAGATCGACACGGGAATCTCTGCAACCGAAAGACCGGAGATATACGAAACGCCAAAATCGAATTTCCGAAGTGCTATATGGTCAGTTCCGTGAGCTTCATCACGCGGAAGATCTACATAATCGCAGTCGGCGGCGCCGGTTCGTCCGGGTCTCCGCATGCGGAAACGGGCAGAAAGATCATCAGTGCCGCCAATCCCGCCAGCACGATCATTCCTCCCACCAGATAGGACGGCTCACTGAAGATTTGTGGAGGATGATTCGGAGCTCCCCAACTGGGGACGAATTGCAATCCCGCCCAGACCAAGCCCAGGAGCGCCTCGCCGGCGATCAATCCGGACGCGACGAGCACGCCCGCATTTTCCACGCGAGCTTTTTGTGCGGCGTTGAAACCCTTGCGCTCCGCGACCCAATCACCGAGAGATCGGAATACGCCGCCCACAAAGATTGCGAATGTCGTTCCGAACGGCAGGTACATGCCGACCGCAACTAGCATCGGACTTTTCACCTGCATCATGATCATCGAGATCCCGAACAGAATTCCCACGACCACCAGTGGCCAGGCCATCTCGTGTCCCACGATTCCCATGGCTAGAGTCGCCATCAGGCCGGCTTGCGGTGCCGGCAATTCAGGCCCGCCGAATCCAACGCCTCCGGCCCGGATGCTGCCCTCGTGCAGGAGCATAAGCGGGAAATACATCACCAGGCTGGCGACGACAACAGCGATCAGTTCAGCGGCTTGGATCTTCTGTGGAGTGCCGCCGAGGATGTATCCAACTTTAAAGTCCTGAAGAAGCTCTCCGGCTACCGCTGACGACACGCAAACAACCGCTGCTACGCCCAAAACCGTTGCCACTCCAGATGCGCCGGACACACCGAGCGCCACCATAAGCAAGGCGGCAATCAGTAGGGTCGAGAGCGTTAAGCCTGAGATCGGATTGTTGGATGATCCGATAAATCCAACCAGATTGCCCGAGACCGTGGCGAAGAAAAATCCCACCAGGATCATGACGACCGCGGCCAGAATTGCGGGCAGGAACAATCCTGAAATCTTGATATAGATCAGGCACATCAGAATGAACATCACGGCGATGAGCCCGAAAACGACTTTCGAACTCATGTAGCGTTCCGTGCGGGCCAGCTTCGCTTGCTGGTCGGCAGTCTGTTTCAGATCGGCGAAGGCCTTGCCAATACCGGCGGTCAAACTTGTGCGCATCTTGAACAGCGTGTAGGCGGCGCCGACGAGCATGCCGCCGACGGCAATCGGCCGAACGATATATCTCCATACTGCGTCGGCCATATTGGCCCAATTGTCAGGTGTGTCCGCCGGAATGTAGCTCCTGAGTTGCGGGCCCAGAAAGAAGATAAAGAGAGGGACGAGCAGCCCCCACGCCAAGACGCTTCCGGCAAACTGGATCGACGCCAGTTTGACGCCGATGATGTATCCGACGCCGAGGTAAGCCGGGCTCACGCTAGGAGCAGCAAAGACCGTAGTTCCTCCGGCGGCGACCACGTGCGTGCTGCCAGCCGTGCCTAGGCGAACCTGACTGCGGCCCAAGCTGCCGACACCCACGTGCAAATCGGTGTCCGCGGAGAACAGGCCGAACTTTCCAAGGATGTATACGATTCCGCCCAATCCGATATTCCAGAACAGGTACTTGGCCGCCTGCGCCCCGCGTTGTCCGGCCTTGTGAATCTCCGACGCCGCGAGAGATTCGGGAAAAGGCAGCTCGGGATCCTCGACCATGCCCCGTCGTACTAGCGAGATGAAAAGCACCCCGAGAATGCTGCCTACCATAATCAGCGCGGTAGATTTCCAATAGGCGTCTGCCGGCCGGAACGATGGCCACGCCTTGGAGAGCAAGAAGGCGGGTATCGTGAAGATTGCGCCGGCAGCGACCGACTCGCCGATTGAGCCGGCGGTTCTGGCGATATTCTCTTCGAGTAATGATCCCTTCCAAGCTCGCATGGCCGCCATCGCGATCACAGCCGCCGGATACGTAGCTGCGATCGTAATCCCCGCCCGCAATCCAAGGTAAGCGTTGGCCGCGCCCAACACGACCGTCATAAAGAGTCCAAGCAGAATGGCCCGTAACGTGAACTCCTTCATCTCCATCGTTTCAGGCACGTAGGGTACGTGCTTCTTGGTGGCCGGTGGTTCGGTGGCGCGACTGCTCATAGAGGACATCCTTTTAGTTCGTTGAATAAAGCCAAAGCCGATGATCTCGTCTGTTAGGCCTAAAACAAAACATGGAACGGCGCACGTTAGCATGCGGCATGGGCGGAGCACAAGTGCGGCGATGGGCTGGAATCCCACCCTGTTTGCGGCAGGCGGTACACCTCATAAGTGTCCTCCAGACTGCGCGATCAGTTCCATCGCTTCTTTGCTCACCCATGTATGCCCATGAGACCCGGGTCCGTGGAACTTTTCACCCCATGCCAGAGGGGTGACGTCGCGGTACTCGTGCATCGACTCGTCCGGAACGAAGCGGAGCCTTTTACGAAGCGAGGCACGAGCATTAGGATCTGCGCCATGATCGAGCAAAAGCCTGGTGAACGCGCCGTCTGTTTGCCGCCGGCACAAGTAAGACTGCGAAACTACACATCCGAAGAGCGGAGTGTGTCCGCCGAAGCCATCTGCGTCGACTTCGGCCCTGGCGTTCACATCGGCGCCGTTTTCGATCAGCCATCGCGCAATTTCGATTTCGTCAAAATCCACGCACATGTGAAGCAAAGTAGTCCCGGCCAACGGTGTTCCGTGCAATGCAAATGAATGATCGGCATGGCATCCAAGCGCGGGCGGATAAATCTCTTCATGCGAAAACGTTCGGTTGAGTAGGAGCGGGTCTCGACTCAAATGTTTTTCGAGCAAGTCAATCCGGCCCTCATGCATCGCCATCACCGGCGTATCCGGCAGGTTCACTCCCTTGCCCACAGCTAGCTCCAGGCACCGATGCTTTCCTTCGGGTCCTCGACAGTAAGTTTCGAGTAACAGTGCGATCGGGGCGAGACGATTTCCTCTGTCGTCTGCCAAGTCCGCGCCCAGGTCGAGCAGAAGGGCGAGCCCGTCCGCGTTCAATGTCTCGCAAGGTCCCATCACGCATCCGGGGACAGGATGCGCACCCATTTCAAGCAAGCGGCGAGCGGTTTCAAGTTTGCCTTGGAGGCAAGCGCGATCGAACGCGTGCTGTACATCGGTGGCGCCCATCTGGCGAAGCATTTGGATAATGTCGTTCTGTCCGAGGTTCGCCGCGTACGACATGGGAGGGCCCCAGTTGCTATCAGGCAGTCCGCGAGCCGCCTCGTGAAGCAGCCTGGGATCTTTCAACACCAGATTGCGTACCGCTTCGGCGTCTCCGCGCCAGATCGCATCGGTCATGCGACACGCTGCCACTAGCCGTGGCCAACTCGGCAGGCCATAGCTGCGGGCGAGAGCAAGTTGCGCGTCGGCAAGTTTCGCAGCCTCAGGGTCTGGTGCTTCAGGGCGGTGTTTCTGGAACTCCGCGACAACTGCGGAGTCATTCTGGTGAACAGCGCGAAGAAAATCCTTCGCTTGATTTCGAAGTTGGTGGAGGTTGGGCCGAACAGGAAAGTGGCGATCGTGGAACTGCTTCGTCATGACGGACCTCCTTCGTGGTCGCGCCCGGTCCGCAAGAGGGCGAAAAGGAGGTTCGTAAGAACCTTGATTGTCGAAAAATTCACTCAGGTGGACTCGGTCCTGTCCGCGGACGGGCGGCGTCCTGTACGCCGAACGCCAGTATACGTCACGACGCGCGAACCGCCGTGGTGTAAAATGGATTCAGTCTGTTGCCCCGCCCCTTCGCGTTTCGTCTTTTGAGGTGGAAGTATGGGTGTCTCCCCCGATCGGCCATTTGTACAGCCCTATCATTGCCGTGATTGCGGAAGCGATGTCGGTTTTCGTTCACGCCGCCGTTCCATCACGGAACGATTTATCCTGCCACTGCTGTTGTTGCAGCCGGTGCGCTGCGGAGAATGTTTCCGCAGGGACTACCGTTTGATCTTCACGGACGTACGCGACCGATTCTCCGGGGCGCCTCGTCTGGTGTCGTTCAAGCCTCCGGCGCCTCCAAACCGCAACGTTGCCTAGCGGCATCGCTGGCCGCTATACTGGTCTTACTCGCAGCGAGCCTTCGCTGCGAATGAGGAGGCCGTCTTCAGCAGTAGTGAGGACCGAATCCGGGCTAGCCAGGCCACTATTGCAGTAGTTGGGCCTTCTGTTGTTTGCAAAGCAGTTTCGCCCTCTCGCGGACAAAGATGGGCGAAACGTGCCGCTGAAGGCCTCTTCACCGTTCTGTTTTCCTCCGAGTGTCGCATTTGCGGGTTCCCCCTCACCAACATCTCTCGTCTTCCTGTGTGCCCCGAATGCCTGTCGAGTATTCACGCTGCCGACGGCAGGATCTGCTCGATCTGCGGAGAGCGGGTGCTATCTGTCTTTGCAGAGTGCGACGAGGACGGCCTGCGGCGGTGCCCGATATGCCGTCGGATTGATCGTCCTTTCGAACGCGCAGTGTCTTATGGAAGCTATGACGGCGGCCTGCGTGAGCTCATTCATCTGCTGAAATACGACGGCGTGCGTCCTGCGGCGCATGTTCTGGGACGAATGTTGGCCGAGGCGATCGCAAAGTTGGAGCCTGACTTCGCGCAGTCGGGAAGCGAGCGTGGGATGTTCGATCAGGCCGCAATTCTCGTGATCCCCGTGCCGCTCTATAAGGCCAAACGCCGCCAGCGCGAGTTCAATCAGGCGGAATTAATTGCGCGTCAAGCCTTGAAGGTCCGAACTGGGGGCGCTCCGCTGAAACTTGCTTCGGACATACTTTCGCGCATCCGCGCAACCCATTCCCAGATCGGCCTGACGAGCCATCAGCGCCGCGAAAATCTTCGTGGAGCGTTCGCGGTGGCGCGTGCCCAGGATGTCACTGGCCGCGACGTGCTTCTCGTGGATGATGTGTATACGACAGGGACAACGGCCTCGGAATGTGCGCGCGTACTGAATCGCGCCGGTGCCGCCAGGGTATGGGTTGCGACCGCGGCTCGAACGCTGAAACTCGCATCTAAGTATGCTGAGATTGTGCCCGATGAGGTCGAAGCTGGGGAGCGTGAGACGG
Organism: uncultured Acidobacteriota bacterium; assembly: GCA_963771765.1. Classification (GTDB taxonomy): domain Bacteria; phylum Acidobacteriota; class Terriglobia; order Terriglobales; family Acidobacteriaceae; genus Sulfotelmatobacter. Next base: position 8,776 of record CAVYUY010000053.1, on the reverse strand, counting down.
TAGGAAATTGACGGAGCTTTAGGGTCTCAAAGTTGCAAGGTCTGATCTCCAAAGTTGAAAGATCGGATAGTTAAGATTTTGAAACCTTAGGATTTAAAACCTCGAAACATTGAATCAAATGTCTTTGCGGATTAATCACGACGGTGGATCCCGGCACGCTGCCGGATTGTTCTCACAGTCTGCGCCGCATCGCTCGAGCGATGGCTATGCTCTGTTAGCTCCCGTCCTCGTGTTGAACGCGTCGTATGAACCGATCAATGTGTGCGCCGCGCGCCGGGCCCTGGTTCTCGTGCTTAAGGGCGTCGCTATGACTGAAGAAGAAAATGGTCATTTTCTGCACTCGGCACGCGTGGCGATGCGTTTGCCGTCAGTGATCCGACTGCTTGAGTACCGCCGCATACCGCATCAGAGTCGTGCGCTCTCGCGAAAGAACATTCTGCTGCGCGACCGCAACACCTGCCAGTACTGCGCTACCGTTCTGGCCTCAGGCGAACTCACTCTTGACCACGTAATCCCGCGCTCTCGCGGAGGCCTTTCGACGTGGGAAAATCTCGTCGCTTGCTGCCATCCCTGCAACCGCCGCAAAGGCAACCAGTCTCCTGCCGAAGCGAACATGAAGCTGATGCGCGAACCGCGCGCGTTTAACCTTCATACCAGTCGACACATCATGCGCTTGATGGGCCGTTCCGACGATAAGTGGCGAAAGTATCTGTTTTATTGATTCGTACGTGTGCAGAGACACTGCGGGGTACCCTCTGTTACAGGTACCCCTTTTGATTTTGACGGTTACTTCTGCGGTGGATTCTGGCTATTCGGATCGGGCTTAGTTTGATCCGGCTTGTTCGGGTCCGGCTTCTGATTGCCCTTTTCGATTTCCTTGCCTTGATAAAGGATCTTTACGTTTGATCCGAACCGCTTGTAGTCCTGATATTTAACGATTTCTTTGATGTGAACATCTTCAAGTTTGAAGTGCAGTTCGTCATCCGCTTTCGTGTACACCGGAAACCAATACTGACCATCGATCTGTTGCCGCCAGGTGGTGAACTTCGGAAACAGGTTTTCCTGATCTCCGTGCTTGGGGCGTATGTCCGGCACGGTTTTGCCGTAGGTTTTCACGATCTGGAAGTCGTGATCATCGACCCAGACGCGTCCCTGAAAATACCGCTTCTTGCCTTCAATCTTCTTCGGCGCGATATCGAAGACGTAGCAACGCAGCTCGTCTTCCTGTTGTTGTCCCACGTAAAGGATGTCGTATTCCGGAAGATCCTCGGTCGTGAGGACGAATGGCAGCTTGTGGCGAATGTCTTCCATGTCCTCGCGCGACATGTAGATTTTCTGCAAGCTGGACTGGGGCGCGAAGACGACGTTCTCCATGCGATGGCCCTTGTCGTCGAACATCACGTCGAACACCTCGTGATATTGGCCGTCCACCGTCTCGCCATCCAGCGTTTCGACGGTTACATCCTGACGATAGGTGTATTGATCGCGGGCTTTGGCAAAGTCAGTCTCTTTCGCAGCGAATCGCTTGATGATTTCTTCAGGAGTGACATCTTTGGGAGGAGTGTTTTCGAGCGCGCCTTCTTGAGCGAGCAAAAACTGGGGCGCCAACCCGCAGGCCAGCAACGCGAGGCAGAGGGCAATACGGCCGGGTAACTTCATCCCTTTAGTTTATCGAATCTTGAGAATTGGCGCGGAGACGCAACCAGCGACTCCCTGGCGCGAACCAAAGGACAGCAAGTTGCGTCCCCGCAAGAAGTAAAGGCACCGCAGTGACCCCGCCCTCCAACCCCTCTCCGCTCAGTGAGGTCGGAGGGTAGGGTGCTGCAGTTCTGCCACTCCTTTGGATGCCTCTTCGAATAAGAGGTTGCCGTTGGAAAGTGAACCGGCGCTGAGGTGCGCGTAAAGTTTTTTCAATCATGAGTGGGTCTGTTCCCGGACGGTTCGCTGACACCCGTTACCAGAGGTCTCTAGCGGCGCTCAAGATGGCAAAACCTGGCCGTAGGCGGCGGTAGAAGAAACCCGCCGGTCCCTGCTACACTCATCCGTTTGTCGAGGAGGCTTCCTCATGCGCCGATTTCTTCTGTCCCTTCTAGTTCTCGCATTCACGTTTCCCGCCTTCGCTCAAGCCAAGCATCCCTTCACCTTCGAGGACATGATGAAGTTGAAGCGGGTGGGCGATCCGCAGGTTTCGCCTGACGGCAGGTGGGTGATCTTCAGCGTGGTGGATGTCGATCTCGAAACTAACTCGAAGACGCCGCACATCTGGATCGTGCCTTTGACCACGGAATTGAGGACGGCCGCCCCTAGCCGTCCGGCCGAGCAAGGCTCGGCAGGCTCTTCGACGGCAGAACGCATCCTCATCGCCGATCAAGATGCAGACCGCCCGCGCTGGGCTCCGGACGGGAAGCGCTTCGCATTCATCTCGAATAAAGATGCCGGTTCGCAGGTTTGGATCGCTGACTTCGACGGCGCGGCAGGAACGGTCACGCAAAAACACAAACTGACTTCGATCTCGAGCGAGGCAAGTGGCGAACTCTGGTCCCCCGATGGCAAGACGATTTTGTTCACATCCGACATTTATCCCGAGTGCGATGGCGCGCCTGCAGCGGAAGCGGAGTGCAATGCGAAAAAACTGAAGCAAGCCGAGCACTCGAAGGTGAAGGCGCAGATCTTCACGCATCTGCTGTATAGGCACTGGAATGCCTATCGAGAAGGGAAGCGCAGCCACATCTTCGTCGTTGGCGTAGGAGATTGTATGGGGACAGCCGCCCCCGGCTGTCCGACGGGCGAAGCCCGCGATCTGACTCCCGGCGAATACGACGCGCCTGAGTTCTCGCTCGGCGGGCAAGATGACTACGCTTTCTCGCCCGACGGAAATGAAATCTGCTACGCCTCGAATCACGATAAGACCCCGGCGGCCTCGACGAACAACGATCTGTGGATCGTTCCGGTCGCTGTGGGAACGGGGGGGGGGGGGGGGGGGGGAACAGCGGGGGCCGCGTCGCCACACAAAACGAATATGTCGCCGAAGTTCTCGCACACACTAGGAACATCACTGCCGACAATCCCGCCAGCGACACCTCGCCACTCTATTCCCCCGATGGACGCTACATCGCCTATCACGCCCAGCAGCGCCCGGGATACGAGAGCGACCGTTTCCGACTGATGCTCTACGATCGCAAGACCGGAGAGAAAAGAAACCTGACCGAAGATTTTGATCACTGGGTTGGAACATTTGCGTGGGCGCCGGATGACAAAACGATCTACTTCAGCGCGGGACACAAACGGCACTCGCTCATTTATGCGGTTGCGACGACGGGCACGCCATACCGAAGGTCCGTGGTGGGTGGCTACGACGATGACATTGCGGTGACCCCGGATGGTAGGACTCTGGTATTTACTCGCAACTCCGTCAAGGCGCCAGTCGAAATCTACGGTGCCGATGCATCCGCTCCAGGCTGTCCATCGAAAACTGGAGACGTCGATGAAGGAAAAGGAAAGGATTGCTCTCTCAGCAAAGATTGGGCAATTACACACATGAATGACCAGTTGCTATCGGCGATCGACATGTCTGACGCTGAGGCTTTCTGGTTTAAAGGTGCTCACGGAGATGACGTCGAGGCTTCTCTGGTGAAGCCGCCGAACTTCGACGCCTCCAAGAAATATCCCGTGAAATTCCTCATCCACGGCGGGCCGCAGGGCGCATGGGGCGACGACTGGTCGTTTCGCTGGAACCCCGAACTGTTCGCGTCGCCAACTTCCGCTCAGCCCTCGGGCTACGTCGTCATCATGATCAACTTCCACGGCTCGACCGGATACGGCCAGAAATTCATCGACGCCATCAACGGCGACTGGGGCGGCGCTCCGTACGAAGATCTGATGAAGGGCCTCGATTACGCGGAAAAGACATACTCATTCATCGATAAGAATCGCGAATGTGCGCTGGGCGCCAGCTATGGCGGGTACGCCATCAACTGGATTCTCGGCCATACTGACCGCTTCAAATGCCTGGTGTCTCACGACGGCATGTTCAACGCCGAAGCTGCCTGGGGCACGACGGAAGAACTCTGGTTCAACAACTGGGAGTTCAAAGGCACGCCCTATGACAATCGCGCAGGCTATGAGAAGTGGTCGCCACACCAGTACGCGAAAAATTTCAAGACACCGACGCTGGTCGTCCACGGTCAGCGCGACTATCGGCTCGATGTGAGCGAAGGATTCCAGCTGTTCACTACTTTGCAGATGGAAGGCGTCCCGTCGAAGATGCTTTACTTCCCGGACGAAGGGCATTGGGTGCTCAAGCCGCAGAATTCGCAACTTTGGTACAAAACCGTCAACGACTGGGTCGACCAGTGGACCAAGTGATGCGCGCTCCTGTCGAACAGCATTCCTCAGTGAAACTCGCGTATCGGGCGGCGTAGGAACGTCGGCAGTTTTGATCCGGGCGAGGTGCCTGCGCCGGTTGGCGGGAACACTTCCAGAGGATCATCGAGAAATCCGGCAGTCCCGGCGCTGATGGATACGTCCACTTCCAATGGGGCGCTGAATCCGCCGCTCGATGGAACGATGTTTGCCATGCCGTTCGCGTCGGTGATGGCATTGGCTTGGCTGACTTGCATGATGACAGGCATAGCAGGATTGCCGGGATTCAAATCGCCGCCCCCACCCGAGGAAGATTCTCCTCCTGGGCGCAGTACAGTTGTCTGAAACACGATCGGTGCCGCAATGACTGGATTGGGTGGCGAAGACAGGTCCGTTACTTCGACAACGATCGGTTGAAAAACTGCGCCAGTCGATATCTGTCCTGCTCCGGCGACTTGAAGCAACCGCTGTTGCGAGGCAGGCACCGGATTTATATAAAACGTTCCGCAAGGCGAGTTTGTGGGAGCGACGCACGCCGTCACTTGCGCCGACGCGGCAAATTGCGTCACGCCCAGTGTGATTGTTGCGTAGCCCGCCGAACTGGTTTGCGCGCTGCCGGCGCTCAGTGTTCCTGAACCTGCGACGAGGATGAAATTTACCTGCACACTCTTCTTTGCAGTGCCGTTGCTGAGCACGCGCGCCGTAAGAGGAATACTCGCCGTCGCCATCTGAGAAACGTACAGATAGGGCGATACGACTCCGATGTCAGAAGACGTTTCGGTGGCATAGATCGAAGCATTTACCGATTTTGATGAGCTATAAACACCGGGCGCCAGCGTAGCAGAGACAATTGCCACGCCAACCACACCGGGTGTGAGCCATGTCGCAGCGTCCCCGTTTTGATCGCTGATCGAAGAACATGAGGACGCTCCATTACATGCCGAGAGTTGCAGCGCGTTGGTGGCCGTCCATCCAATGGTTGCGCCGCTGACAGGCGTGACTCCGTCGGCTGCTAGCACGCGCACGCTGACGGGGTGCGCCGCCTGCGCTCCAACGGGAGTTGTTGGATTGATCCCATAAAGCAGAACGATGTTGTCGCTGGCGGAGGCGCCGTAGGTCAGCGCGCCCGTCATCGTTGCTGAGCCACCAGAGACTGGATCGGTGATCGTGAGATTTTGCACACCGTCGGGATGTGCAGGCACGGCAACAGCGATCTGGCTAGTGCTGGCTGCGAGAAGCGCGGCGTTGGACGAACCCACGGTCGAGGTCAGTCCTGAGCTGAAGCCGATTCCCTGAACCGTGACTGCGCCGCCATTTACGCTAACCCGCGCGGGACTGACGGTGTCCCCGTACAGAACGTGCGCGTGGTAGCGGTAATCAGGCCGGCCATCGCCGCGTAAATCCGAAATGCCCAACAGATAGCTTCCCGATACGAGAACCTGGGTGTCGAGCCGTGTCATTCCGAACGTAGTCTGGTTGAAAGGCGATGGGGTGAACGTCGGCGGAACGGTTCCTTGCGGATCGGATGCCGCCCACATGCCGACGACCGGCTGTGCCTTATTTTCACTGGCGCGACTCGATTCGTCGAATGCTGTTACCGCGGCAGACAGAGTGCGGTTGCCCTGAGCGTTTAGCAGAAAGTACGGAGTGTCTCCATAGCCGCTGAGCGACGATACCCAGTCTCCTCCTGCGGGCATCGTCGCGGGAGCACTCCACGACGACGCAGCTTGGGCAAGCGGTTGCGCGCTGCCCGTCATGAGGATGTCCTGCGCTACGTCGCCGCCAGCCGTCACAGTGACGGTGAGGGGTTGGAACGATCCTGAAAGCGCGACCGGCCCGGGTGAGTAGGGTCCGACTCCTGGCGACCATCTGGGGTCAAGCGCTTCCACGGAAAGCTGATACTGACCGCTCGTACCGCTTGGAAGCTGCAATCCGGCAAGATCGAAGAAGCCTTCGGTCGACGGATTATTCGATCCCCATTCACTGAAGGGATTGCCGATGGAATCGTCGAAACCGGTGATCGGGTTGCCGGTGTTTCCGGTGAAGAGAAATCCGGAAACGGAACTCTCCGCATACCGGCGCGAAGGAAGCCCCGTGCCCGGATCGATGTAACGAGCGATGACGTTGACTCCCTGCATGGGCTGCGTTGGAGAACCGTGTGCATCGGTAAACCACACGGATCCGTGAATGCGAGCCGTCGAGGAGGAGAAGACCTGCTTGCCCGGGAAGCTCGATACGTTCTGAGTAGTCACTGGGTAGAGCCGCGAGATCGCGGCCGCATCATCCATGGAAATGCGGTAGGGGTTGGCATAACAACGCGTGATGGGAACGCAGTTGGCGGCGTCTGAAAAATGCATGACTGGAAAGCCTAAGTAGTCATCGGAGGTGGCCGTAGGCGATCCGGTTTGAACGTTGAGATTGAGTTGCGACCAGCCCAATCCCAGCACGCTGCCTATCACCCGGACCAGGCGATATTCAACCTCGGTGAGTTGCGATGACTGTTGTGCGCACTCGCCGTTAATGACGATCAGGGCGTGCTGGTAGGTGCCGAAGGAACTGTAGTTGTCGTTTCCGCCAAAGACGGCGTTCGTGAAGCATTGGCTGGCTCCGCCAGCTCCGGCGCCGAGAAGCGCGTCCGTGACGGATCCATCCTGGTCATAGACGATGCCGACTGGGGTTGCGGTTGCTGTGGATTGAATATCGGAAGGCATCGAGATCGTGCCATTGGCGTTGACCATCACGTTGGTTCCGCTCACATCTTCGCCGAGTTGGCCAGAATTGATCACGCTTAGCGCAGCTGTGGAGACCGAAGTCCATTGGCTGAATGCGCTTGCGACCAAACCGTTTGCGGAAACATTGGGCAAGATCGGACTCAGGTCTCCCTGATCGGTGTAGTAGGTCACGATTCCTTGCGGCCAGAGCAAAGGCTGGCCGGTCATGGTCGAATCGAAATAGCTGGATCCCGCGACGCACTTTGGGCCTCCGGCGCGCGTCACAATGACGCAACCGAGCACGATGGACACAAGCGCGGCCAGCCTGAGAAGGAACAAGGGATTAGTCAATGCCATGCGGTAATCATGGTCACTTCTTCTCATCTCATTCCTCCTCACTGGCCTGCCTCACCGCCAAGGCGAAATCGCTGAAAGCAACCCGCGACTTCCCACCGAGGGCGGGATCTTTTCGAAAAGCAGAAAGATGTTGGGCCGAGAAGAGCACACGGCCCCACGCATCCATAGAAAACCGGCCGATCGGACCCGCCACGCAGCTGGTGAGCCCCAACTTGCTGGGTGGATATAGAAACAAGAGAACGCGCTCCCCGATCCGATAGCGCTGCCCGCTCGACCACAAACCGATCCATTGGGAAATGGTGAGTCGATCACCGGGCACCGCGCCGCGAATCGCGCCATCCACCCGGAATGTGATCGCGACGGTTTCGACGGATTGTCCGCGAGTCGCAGGCCGACGCTCGATGGCGACTACTTTGCCGTAAAAGATGGTTCCAGCCGCGCGCGCGATTTCCGGGAAAGTGACGGGCCGCAACCGGCGTGCCGGGAGACGTGGACCGACGGGGTCGGGAGGGTCTAACGGGGCAACTCGTTGCGGTTGCAACAGCTCGGAAGCGATCCCAATCGCGGATTGTGAAATTGCGGACGAATCGGCTTGAGCGTTCAGAGCTCGCGGTGCGAGCAATAGGGCCAAACTGGCGAGCAGACTCAGCACACCTCTCCCAAACATGGAAGACCTCAAAATGTGATGTCTGCTCGGAGGATTACCGGAAAACGTGCCAGCCTAATTCTGATGAAACCGAAAAGCAGTGATGGATGTCACAAAGGGATGTGCGTAAAGTGAGCGAATCGCGGTTTCGCGGCGTATTCGATGTTCTGGTGTTTGCCCATCTCCCGCGCCAATGGGACAATAAAGGTCTATGCAAAAATCGCTTACCGCAATCGTTATTCAACTTGCCGCGGTTGGGACCATGCTGCTGGGCTATGCCTCGGCGCAGGGAACTCCTCCAGCAGCATCCGGACAATCGTCGGCGGGAACGGCTCCGAAAGCCGCGACAACAAAGAAAACGCCCACAACGGCGAAGACTGCGACACCTTATACCTTGAAAACATCAAAAGAAAAAGCTGGATACGCGCTGGGAGCAAAAATCGGTGGAGATCTTCGCCGACAGGGAGTGAATGAAGCGGTCGATCCCGCAACGGTCGCCCGGGGAATCAAAGACGCACTGGCTGGAACCAAGTCTTTAATGACCGACGACGAAGTACGAGCGGCTCTTACGCAACTTCAGAGTTCGGTTCGTGAAAAGCAGGAAGCCAAAGCACACGCAGCCGGCGGTACCAATCGCAAGGAAGGCGAGAGTTTCCTGGCTGCAAACAAGACCAAAGAGGGCGTAACGACCCTGCCCGAT
>CAVYUY010000052.1:0-109217 GCA_963771765.1 uncultured Acidobacteriota bacterium | reverse complement strand
CGGGTTCACGCTTCGGGGCCTATCCGGCGCCCTGCGGCTCGGCGCTCTTCTGCTTCGGCTTCGCCGCCCTCCGGGTTACGGTTTCCATCTTCGACGGACCCTCCGTAAATGCAGAGCTTGGCCTTGGGAGCCGGGCCCACTCGCTCGCTTCGCCAGGGGTGACCCGAGCAGATACGGGAAATTCAACAAACGGAGACACCACCATGTACCAGAACAAAGTCACCCTCATCGGCTTCCTCGGCAACGACGCCGAAGTTCGCACCAACAACAACCGCAGCTCACCACTCTCTCCCTTGCAACCAAGAGCTCCTACAAGAAGGACGGCAAGTACATCGAGCACACCGAATGGCACCGTTGCGTTGTCTTCGGCAAGCTCGGTGAGTTCGCAGCCAGCTCAAGAAGGGCGCTCACGTCCAGGTCGAGGGCGAGATGCGCAGCCGCGAGTACAAGCAGCAAGAAGACCGGAAAGACGGAGACCGTCGACGAGCTTCGGGTGAACTTCGATTCTCAAGCTGGACCGGGCCGCCAAGGCTGCCGCGGAAGAGCAGGAGATCGACGAGATCCCCGTCGAGGAAGAGGCCGCATAGGCCTCTTCCTCTACGCCAGGAAGCCCGGCATCGAGCCGGGCTTCTTCGGCTGCTGAAGCCCTTGTGATCGCGCTCGCAAACCCAAACGATAGGAGGCCAACCGATGAACGAAACCGCCAGAGACTTTCTCGCCCGTTGCTTCGCCCCGGGCGCGACGATTGCTCTCCTGCTGCGCACGGAGAGCCCGGCGAAGACGCAGCAGCGCGTCGTCACGCTGGAGCAGGCGCTTGCGCCTCGCTATCTCGGCTGGCTCGCGCACGAGAACCACAGGCGGAGCGAACATCTATGTCGCCGCCAATCCGCTTCGCCCCGGCAGCCGGAAGCGCACCAAGGAGAGCATCGCTTCCGTCCGCCATCTGTATATAGACATCGACACGGATGGAGATGCCCGGCTCGCTGCGCTCCGGGCATCGGATGCTGGTGCCGCCGCCGACCTCGATCCTCTCCACATCCCCCGGCAAGTATCAGGTGCTTTGGCGCGTCGAAGGCTTCGACTTCGCGCGTCAGGAACAGACGCTCAAGCTGCTCGCCATCGCCTTCGGCGGCGATCCCGCTTGCACCGACTGCAACCGTGTCCTTCGCGTCCCCGGTTTCCTGAATCGGAAGTACGATCCAGCCCACCGTGTCACGGTCGAATATCCCGACGATTCCATCTGGACTCCCGATGACTTCCGGCTGGATGCATTGCGCGGTCGATGCGATGCTGTTCGCCGTGCTATCGCGTCCGCGCAAGTCAGCCGTCGAAAGCACAGCAATTCGGAGAGCGATTGGGCATGGGTTTGCCACGAGCTTGCCCACGGCAAAGATGCCGCGCAAGCTGACGCGGGAGCTGGCTTCGCGCCGCTCCGACAAGCCCAATCCTCTCTACTACGCGCAGCGCACCGTTGACGTCGCTTCGGCCCGTCTCTGGCTCATCGAAGGCATCGCCTATCGACGACGTAATCACGATGCTTGAGATCGCGCCGTCGCTTCGAGCTTCCCGCCGCACTTTGCTCCGCTCGTGCGCGGGAGATTGCGGCCACGGCACAGCGCATGATCGCCCGCAGAAAGTCTGCCTGATCTCAACCACCAAAGGAGAACGCAATGCCACTGCTTGAAGTCACCCAAACCCGCCACCTCAGCGCCTCCATTCGGCTCACTGATTCGACCGCTACGCAGGTCGATCAATACGCCGCTTTCATCCGTGCTTCCGCGGACGATGTCGTGGAAGCAAGCGCTTGCTTATGTCTTCGCCAAAGATCGCGACTTTCAGGAGTTCCTGAAGTCGCCGGAAGCGCAGCGGATTACGCCGACGCTTCGCATCCGTAGAGCGCCAGCCAATGAGGCGCGGAAGCAGCCTGCGAAGAAGCCGGTTTCCGCAGCATCATCGCCAGCACAAACACCGGCAGTTGTGGCGGGATCGAAAGCATGATCCTCCATCTACATCCGTGGCAGTAGCCACAACGGTGCTGCGCACCGGAAGAATCTTGACACTCCACCCCTCATAGGGTCGTGCAGGTGTACCTACGGTAGCTACCTGTTCTACGAACCAGCGACATTACGCAAATGCCGGTGCACCTGAGTGCATTCCGAGAATGCGAGGTCGTTCGATGGCGCTTCTCGATACCAGAACGGCCACGAAATCGAAGGTCGACCGACGAGGCCGTCGGAGTCGTAACCACGCGCTGCACCAAGCTCACGGAGGACGAAGCGCGACGTCGAGTCGACGAACGTCGCCGACGGCAAGGGCGTGCCCGCAGCGAATGGATGCGCGACGTGATCCTCCGCGAGCTGCGCAGCGGAGCCCACGATACCGATCTCATCGCTCGCGGAGATTGTCGGCGTTCGGCTGCTCCTGGTCAATGTCCTTCGCCCGCTCGCCGCAGGACAGAAGCTGACGCCCGAAGCGTTCGACAAACTGCTCGACGAGATCAGCACGCGCAAGCACGAACTCGCCGGCAAAGCTGCTGGCCGAAAGGAGGAGATAAGGCGATGGCAAAGACAACTTGGGGTCGCAAAGAGACGATCATCTGGCCGCACCACCGGCCCATCTATACCTATGGCGCGATCTTCGGCGTCAGCTTCCTGACGCTGTTCCTCTGCGGTCTGCGTTCGCATCCATCTGGCGACGCCGTTGCAGCGGTTCTACCTGCCCGCCTATGAGCGGTCTTCGGTCTTCGGCGCATTCATGAAGACGCACACGAGCACACTACCGGATGCTCTTTCGTCGGCCGGCCGCGGCAGCAAGCCGCGGCCCGCCATGAATGACGATGTAGTGCTTGGAAAGACGCTGGAGCCGGGCGGCCAAATCATCCCGCTGGCGCTCTCTCGCGACGCGCGCGCAGCATGGCAACGACTCTGCTCTTTCGCGGCCCGGTACGGAGCTATGTGGATGCCCGGTTCAGTGTCTATCTCAAGGTGTCGTCTATGAGGGAACGACGCTCTCCGCGATTCTTTAAGCCGCCGCTACTTTGGTGGCGCGGATCTCTTTCTGATCCTGCTGCCGTTCGCCGTCATTCAAGGATGTGAAGCGGCAGAAAGCAGTTGAAGTATGGGCGGCGGCTGAAAGGCCCGGAGATGCTGACGCCGCAGGAGTTCAACAAGACCGTCAAGGGCGATGGCATCGGCTTCAAGACCGATGACATGAAGCAGATGATTCGCATCCCGGCGCGGGCCGAAGCACAGCACATGCAGATCATCGGAGACACCGGGCGCGGGCAAGTCCGCCCTGCATGTTCCAGGTGCTCCGGCAGGTACAGAGCCGGGGTGATTCGGCCATCGTGTATGACCCGGCCCGCGAGTTCGTGAAGCGATTCTATGACCCTTCGCGCGGCGATGTCATCCTGAATCCGCTGGACAAGCGCTGCCCCTATTGGGGGCCAGCCGAGGAGCTGCGCAGCCGCTCCGAAGCGAAGGCCCTGGCCGCTCTCTCTTCCAGCCGCCGCAGGATCAAGAAGGGCGAGTTCTTCATCGAATCGCCGCAGAAGATCTTTGCCTTCCTGATGGCCTATGGGCCGACGCCGGATGAGCTGGTGCAGTGGATGTCGAACCCGGAAGAGATCGACCGCAGGCTCAAAGGCACCGAGCACGCCCACCTGATCGACCCGCGCGCCCACCAGCAGCGAGCCGGTGTTCTCGGCTCCCTCGGACTGGTCGCAGACAGCCTGCGTCTGCTTGCCGAAAGAGAGCGAAGGCAACGGCATCATGGACGGCTACCGAATGGGCCGAGAAGCGGCAGGGTTGGATCTTCCTTACGTCGCTTCCAGCCGAGCGCGAAGCGCTCCGTCCACTTGCAGAGTCTCTGGATTGATTGGCTGGTGTTGCGGCTGCTGAATGAGCCGACCGAAGGCACAGCAGCGTGTCTGGTTTGTCATCGACGAGCTGGCGAGCCTGCAGAAGTTGCCGCAGCTTCATACGGCGATCACCGAAGCGCGCAAGAGCCGGAATCCTGTCGTGCTTGGCTTCCAGGGCAAGGCCCAGCTTGAATACCTGTACGGCCATCTGGCCGAGGTCATGCTGTCGCAGCCCGCGACCAGTGTTTGGCTCACGACGAAGGAGCCGAAGGCCGGGCAGTGGGTGAGCGAAGTTCATCGGCAAAGTCGAGATCGAGCGGCTGCGCGAGACGCACTTCGACGGCACGCGCGCAGGACGCAACTTTCACGCTCGACCGGCAGGTTGAGCCGCTGGTATTGGAGTCCGAAATCTCCGGCCTCGCCGACCTGCACGCCTTTATGAAGTACCAGAATTATGTGACGCGACTTCTCCTTCCCGTACTTCGATATGCCGGTAGTCGCCAAGCGGCTTCGAGCTGCGCGAACGCCCCGACGACAAGCTGCCGTACGACCCGAAAACGGACGCAGCGGTAGGCCGAGCCTGTACCGGTCGGAACTGAAGCAGGAGCCGGAGCCGTCCGCGCCGGCCCCCGACCCGATGGAATCTGCGAGGTCGAAGCGATCGAGCCGGAGCTTCACGCTGACTCCCGATGACGACGAACAGAACCTCATCACGCGCGGATAGGAGTGATGCCATGCTGACATATCTCGAAACCGCTCTCCGCCACCCAGGCGCAGACCTATCACGCGAAAGAGTTCACCGCCGCCGAGCAGAACTATTGGAAGCAGGGCGACACCATCCAGGGCGAATGGCATGGCAAGCTGGCCGAGGAGTTTGGCCTGTCGGGAGCCGTAGGAGCGGAGGAGTTCGCCCGTCTCTCCGAAGGCCAGCACCCGGCAGACCGGCAAACAGTTGGTCGCGCATCGCGCCGTCCATGAATACAAGAACGCAGACGGGCGGACTGGTCTCTCCCGTCGAGCATCGCGCCGGTTGGGACGCTACCTTCTCCGCGCCGAAGTCCGTCTCTCTGACGGCGCTTGTCGGCGGCGATGACCGCGGTGCGCGAGGCGCACCGCGAGGCCGTCAACTGTCGCCTTGAATGAGTTGGAGCGGTACACGCAGGCCCGCATCGGCGGCAATCACCCGCCGAAACCACCGGGCAGTTTGTGGCGGCGAAGTTCGAGCATGACACCGCCCGTCCGGTAGACGGATACGCCGCGCCGCAGCTCCATACCCATGTCGTCGATCTTCAATATGACCGAGCGCGAGAACGGAACGATGCGGGCCTTGCAGCCGCACAGTCTCTTTCGAGAGCCAGCAGTTCGCCACCGCCGTCTATCAGTCCCATCTCACCTACAAGCTCCGCACTCTCGGCTACGAGATCGAGCCGGGCAGGAGCGGAGCGCCGGACATCAAAGGCTACACGCAGGAGTATCTTGATGCCTCCAGCCCGCGCCGCCAGCAGATCGAAGAGGCCTGTCGCCGCAGCGGTTTCTCCGGGCCGGAGGCCGCGCAGATCGCGGCGCACAACACCCGCGATGGAAAGCAGATCCTGTCTCCCGACCGAATCCTTGCCGCGCACCGACAGATTGCCGATGAGTACGGCAATCAGGCCGACAGAGTCGTGGCCGAAGCACGGCGAGCGCCGGAAGAGCAAAGCGCACAGAACGTCGCTTGAAGAACGAACGTCAGCAGGCCAGTTCCGAGGCTGTCACCTTTGCCCGCGACAAAGGCTTCGAGCGTGAGGCCGTCCTGGACGAACGTGCCATCTTCGTCGATGCCATGCGTCGGGGCATGGGCGAGATGACCTACCCGGAAGTCCGCGCCAGCTTCGAGGCGCGTATCGCCTCCGGCGAGTTTCGCGAGTCGCCGGGAGCAAGCACTCAGCAGGTCGGCACGTTCACGACGGCGGCGACCGATCAAGGCCGAAAAAGAAATCGTCCAGAAGGTGCAGGATGGGCAGAGCCGCGCACCGCAGATCATGTCGATTGAGGACGCAATCCCGCTCACGGACTCACGCACTCATTTCAATGCCGCGCAGCGGAGAGCTGTCGAAGAAGTTCTTACGTCTCGCGATCAGGTCCAGGGATTGCAGGGCAGCGCAGGCTCAGGGCAAGACTACACGCTTGGCCGCTATCCGTCGAGGGAGCAGAACAGAACGGCTACGCCGTGGAAGGGTTTGCGCCGACTTCGCGTGCCGCGAAGCAGCTCCGCGACGCTGGCATCAAGGCCGACACGTTGCAACGCTTCCTCGCGGCGCGGCCTGGAAGCCGCGAGCGATCCTGCGCAGAAAGCATCTCTATATGGTCGATGAATCCTCGCTGGCATCGACGCGAGCAGATGCGCGATTTTCTGCAGCAAGATTGGCCCGCAGGACAAGGTGCTGTTGATTGGCGACACGCGGCAGCATCAGGGCGTCGATGCCGGAAAGCCATTCGAGCAGTTGCAGGAAGCGGGCATGAGGACGCGCGCAGCTTGACCAGATCGTGCGCCAGAAAGATCCCGAACTGCTGAAAGCCGTCGAGCATCTGTCCAACAACGAAACCGCCATCGGCGTCGAGATGCTTCCAGCAGCAGGGACGCATTACCGAGATTGTTGACCCGCAGCAACGCATCGCGGCCATCGCCAAGAGCTATGCCGCACATCCCGAAAACACGCATCATCGTCTCGCCGGACAACGCTTCGCGCCGCGCCATCAATCAGGCCGTGCGGCAGGAGTTGCAGGCGCTTGGAGTGGTGGACAAGAAAGACCATTCCATGCGCGTGCTCGCGCCGCGCAGATATGACCGGGGCGGATCGGGAGTGGGCCGCACGCTATGAGCCGGGAGATGTTCTGCATTACATCCGCGGAAGCAAGGAGCATGGCATCGAGGCCGGAAGCTATGCCCAGGTCGTCAGCACTGACCCGAAAGAAAATCTCGTCACCGTGCAGAAGCAGGACGGCGAGCAAGTGACCTATGACCCGTCACGGCTGCGCGGCATCGCCGCCTACCGCGAGATCGAGCGCGAGTTTGCTATCGGAGACAAGATACAATTTACGGCTCCGAATCGAGATCTTGCAGGTCGCCAATCGTGACCTCGGCACCATCCAAGAGTTTCGATGACGGACGGCAAGATCAGCGTCCGCATGGATAGCGGCAAAGACGATCGTCGCTTCGATCCGAACGAGATGCGGCACTTCGATCATGGCTACGCCGTCACCTCGCACAGCTCGCAAGGTCTCACTTCGGAGCGCGTGCTGGTGAACATGGATACCGAAGTTCATCCCGAACTCATCAATGCACGATTCGCCTATGTCTCCGTTTCCCGCGCTTCGCACGACGCGCAGATTTTCACCAATGACGCCGCGAACCTAGCGGAAAGCCTCAGCGAGATGTGTCGAAAACTTCGGCCATTGATCTTGGGAAGCAACATATACAGGTATCGACCACTCTGTCCGCAACTGGCCTCATTCAAGTCGAACACTACAGGGAACGGACTTGGATTGGGACTGCGATGAGTCCGATTACTGAGCTGTAAACAACCCGCAAAATCTATTGTGGTTCGAGGACTGAACACCTATGTCGTCTCAGGCGGTATGGTCAGCTCCTCAATCAGCCACCCCGCCTGGTTGCTCAGATAATCTCTTTGAGCATCTGCTAAATGGCTTTTCTTCATAGCCAAACAAAAAGACAGAAAACTCAGCTCATCGCCACAAACAGGCGCTTCATGAAAGCCGCGCGGTTGGTTTCCTTGCTTTTCGGCTGCGTATAGTCGGCGACCGGCCGCGTGGCGTCAGGACTGCAAAGAAACTCAAGCATCTCCTGGATGTCGAACAGGAGAGCTATATTTGAGTTTCGCAGACAAGGGTAGCGTCGTGTGTTTTCACCTTTGACGCTGTGAATGTCGCGAAGGACACAAACAGGTTATCGGCGGCCTCATAGACATTCAGTGCCGCGGGACGCCTTCTGTGTCTAAAGTCCACTATTCGGCGGCTCGTAGCTGCAATACTCTGCTGCCTTGCCTTCCAAAGTTCCGACTTCCAAAAGTGAACAAAGACTCTCTTTCACAAAAATCTCCCACTCCTCTGCGCTCGGGTACGCTTCGGAGATCAGCCTGTTTCATCGTTTCTCCAAGCGCCAACGCTTTATCGTTCTCTTTCAGGTGGGAATTGAGCATCGCCCGATTGAATGACAGCAATTTCCCTGACCGGCTAGTGTGCTTTTTCCCGGCAAGCCTTATCCATTCGAGAATTGCCTTCTGCAGAACTTGGTAACGAGCCGATACATCGCCGTCTCCTGCTTGACAGGAGAACCGTACTGCGTCACAGAGGGACTTAGCTCTGAAGTTCTTGGATTGGGCTTTTGCATCGAACGAAGGCCAGTAGCTGGGCAAGGTGAGCCCGTTGGCACCTGCAAGTTTCCCAATCGCGCCCACGGCCTTTACGACCGAACGATGTATGGGGGGCAAAGTAAGCGCAAGGTTGGCAAAAGCGGGGAGCACTTGTCCAATGGAAGCATCATCGAAGAGAAAGATAGTGTTGCGCGGCCCATTATTCAAACTCGGCCGTGACCCCGTAAAGGGTCCAGCACGCCGAATGCTTAGAGCGCTCAGCGTCGATGCAACCTGCTGTACAAACCGATGGCTCTCCGTGATGCACTGCAACGATGCATCGTTGTAGCTCGTGTTCGGCAATCCGCCGCCCATCGCATCAAAGATTGACTGATCTGGATCACCGAAGCGCTGAATGGCACATTCGGATGCAGGAAACAAAAGATTGAGCAAGTCATCTTGGTGCTTTTGTGTGTCTTGCATCTCATCAAGGATCGTGACCTTGAAACGCAAGCGCAAAGCAGCGAGCAAATCAGGGTTGGATGCAATCGCCTGTTTCGCCAGTTCATACATCTCAGAGTAGAGAAAAGCCCCCCGTTTACAAATTTGGAGACGGAGCTTTAAGAAGAATGCCTCGTTACAGCTCCCCTTGGAGAGATCGGCTAGTTGGTTCACTTGCGACATGAACAGACTGTTTATCCGCAGCTGACCATCTCTGTATTCAAACGAGAACGATGCCGGGTCGATCTTGCCTTGCTTGAAATACGTGGAGAAGAGGTAGTTCTTATTGGCCTTCCGATCATGGACGTGAAAATTCCAGATATTTGTAGACGCAACCACACTCGCAAATTCTGACTCGTCCGTGATATGCACATCCCAGTCCCAGCTTCGCGCGTATGGCAACGCCAAGAAGGTGTTCACAAAGTCCTGGATCGTTCCCATGAAGTGTGGGTAAGAGATAATTTGCTCCCCGCCACATCGCGCCCGACCCGAGACATGATCTCGTCAATGGCGACATTGGAATGTGTCGGACGCAGATCCGCTGTATGGGTCGTGCCAATTCTCCAGCAAGAGGAGCAACTTCAGCCCTACCAAGGTCGTCTTTCCGCTTCCAGGGCAGGCTTGCACATCGGCGTAGTTGAGGACGGCAGCGCGTCGTGCTGCATCGAGTAGCAAATGACGAGACGGATCACTTTCCGCTTCATTCAAACGAGCGAGGAGCCTATCGAGATCCGGTTCACTGATTTGGCTGAGGTGCATTGCTCTCCTCAACTGCTTCAGTCGGGGGTGGACCGATCGGTGCTTCAGTGCTTTCTGTCACGTACTCGATCGCACGCACGATATACGCGGGCAGCTTTCCGCGCAGTTCCTCTCGAAGCTCCGCGGCCTTCGTTTGAAATTCTTGCTCGCTTACTGTTTGAGCAGCTTCGTCAGCATCGGGTGGAGTGCAATCCGCTTTGCGGTGAACTTTGCTTTTAGAAGCGATGCCAGGCTATAGGCGACCTTGGTCTTTTGAGACTGGCTTTCGATCAGCCCATAGAGATAAATCGCGCGCTCTTCTTTGTCCTTCGGAAGATCCTCGATGCCATCAGTGCCATCATTGAGTGCTTCGTAAACCAGATCATAGAGTGGTCCGGCAGCAAAGCAATATTCCAGCGTCCATTCATCGGAGAGCTCTACCCTGACATTCTGACCGCTGAGCTTGCAACGGTCATTTCTGAAAGCCTTCAAGGCTCGTCCGTGTAAAAGTCAATCCAACGGGCTGCGTTCCCACCCTTTACCGTTCGCCTTCTTGGGTAACACTTCCTTGAAGCCAATCGTATCGGTAGGACCCTGCAAGGCGGCCCTCCGCGGCCAGAGGTCGAGGTCACGGATGCATACGACTCGGATTGGAATCCAGCGTTGTGCGTCCTTCCTTTGGAAAATTTTCGCGTAACGGGCATAAGCAGTGCTGCCCACGTTCACGATGGACACACCATAGTCCTCAAGAGGTTTACCGAGAAGTTCTGCGATCGTAGGCAGAAGAATATTTTCAGCATCACCTTCGACGATCAAAACTCCTCTCGCAAAAAACAGATTCGACTTTGTCACATCGAGGAACTTTTCTAGAAACTCGTAGTCTCCATCGTCCAATTCCGTCTCGGCGGGCTTCAGCGGAAACGCCACGCCTCGCGCCATGATGATGATGGACGCTAATGGTGCTTTGGACGCAAGGTTCGGGCTGTGTGAAGTGAGGATGCTCTGGAGACGGGGAGTTTCAGAACGTCCAAAATCCTCGCGAAGCGCCTTCAAAAACTTCATCTGTAGCTGGGGATGGAGATGGGCCTCAGGTTCTTCAATGAGCAGCAACGGAAAGTCGTCCTGCTCTTGTTCCAACAAGAGCAGCTGTGGCCATGAAGAGAAGATTGCTATACCCGAGTCCCTGATGGCGATCTTCCTCGTCAATCAGCAGCTGAAGTTTCTCGAGGATTGCGCGACACATCTGTTTCTTTTCAGGTTCAGACAGCTTGTCGATGTCGGTTCCACCCACAATCTCAATTGCCGGCTTCAGAGGACTATTTGCAAAACTGATGGACTTTATCTGCTGTCGAATCTGATTCAAACTCTTGTCGATTGCTGCGTTACCAAGGATCGCTTTGTTTGCATCGACGAGGCCGAGAGTAGGCCGAGGACATTGGTTGTTTCGCGCAATGACTTGGAAGAGTGCAAGACCTGCGAGAGCCGCGAACCTCGACTCGCAGTCAGTTCCGCTTCAGCATCTCGCAACGGTCTGAGATACGTTGCCGATAGATATGCCCGCACTTCGCGCTCAATGGAAGGCCCACTCCCATTTTTTCCCGACCGCAGCTCGGTACGGATATACCTGGTCCCGACGGGCGACATGATCGGTTAAATCGCAGTCAACGTGATGTACAGTACCGATCGGCGTCCGGTAATGCCGACTGTCGATTCATGGGTGAGGTGCTCGACGAAAACTCGAGCCTGTTGCGCCGTGATCGCTTCAAACTTGAGTTGAATCGAAAAGTGTGAACTTCGCCCCTGCGGAAATCACTTTCCTGAATTTTGACCCACTCGGATGAGTTTGTATCCAACGCATAGCGAATGGCATCGATAAGCGCGGTCTTCCCAGAGTTGTTTTCGCCAATTACAAGATTGAGCCCCGGAGCGATGCTCAGCTCAAGGTCGCCGAAAATTCGGAAATCTTTCAGATGCAGCCCGGAAATGTGCATTCTGCTTCACCGAGGTAACACAGGACAAACCAGTATTCCACGGCAAGACGCTTCAAACGATCAATGTCCGTTAAGCAGTACTCCCTAGTCGTTTAGAAGCATGGCTCCTGTCCAAACTTTTGACCGCGTGTTTGTTGCGTCTGTGACAGCCGACACTTTCTTGGCGACTTTTACTGCCCATAAACCACTGATAATAAAAGGACAACATTGGACATCGAAATAGCAGAGTGCGCTCATTGTTGTTTTATAAATAGCGCAGTGTGACAATCGGTATCCATGGAGATTATTCTGCTACTCGCCAAGCACGGTCCGATGACCACGAGCCGCGCAGCCAAGCTGCTCGAGAAGCGAGGAATTTCGCCTGAAGCGGCTCGGCAGCGTGTGTTCCGCAGATCACCGGAGATCGATACGCTCCGTGGCCTCACGTTTCCGAAGCGGGCACGGTTCATCTATTTGAACAGCCAGTTCGGTACTGATCAGTATTGGAGCGCGTTGATCGCTGAGATTCAGGAGATGAATCCAGCCTACGCAGCAGCGTTGGCCGCCTTGCGCGCCCGAGGTGGACTCTCACTGAGCCGCCACTTCGACATCATTAGCGGCTCCCCGCTACGCCAAAAACGTCAGCTCGCCAGTGAGGTTGTACTCAAAAACCTGGAGTCCGTTGGGCTCGTTCAAACGCGCGAGATTGAGGGCATGGGCCGTTGTATCGTGCTCGGACGGTCGCTCGACAACATTTCGTACCGGGCGAGGAAGCTGCGAGCGGTCTTGATGACCGAGGCAGTTGTCCTTGACGCGATTCGCAGTTGGAGTGGGCGCTTGAATCTCTCCAGTCCCAATGCCACTCGCATTCGCGATGAAAAGCCTGACCCTCAATTTGCGACTTTTCGATTTGACCTCACGGGGCCCAGCTACCTTCAGCCCATGGTGACCTATGCGGATTCGAAGCCGACTCCGGGATTTTTTGTTGCAGATGTGTTCCTCGGTGTCGAGTTGAACACTGACACCGTGAGAGCTTTCCTGCGGAAGATTACGATGCTTTCCGGTTTCCGCAAGACTCGTCCGTTCATCCCTCTCCTTATCGCGGAGAGCTTCACGCTTGACGCACTCAAGCTTTGCCGCTCGAAGGGCATCATGGTTACCCGTCCGGAGACACTCTTTGGACAAGATGTAGCCCGCGCGCTGGAAGACCTTCTCCACACACTCACCAACACCGCCACAAGTTCAATCGAGCGCTTAGAGAAAATCTTCAGCAAACTGTCCGCGGTCGAAGGCGCGGCCGGCAACCTCCGGGGCGCCCTCTTTGAACTGGTCGTGGGCCATTGCGTCCATCTTCTAGAGGGCGGAGAGATCTCGTTGGGGCCAGTCCTGACAGAGTTGAAAACAGGCAAACAAGCGGAGGTTGATGTTCTTTGGGAGCGTCAGCGGCAGGTCACGGCCTACGAGTGCAAAGGCTATCGGTCACCAGTCAAGTTGGCAGAGGTTGAAAAGTGGCTTAACCAGAAAGTACCCATCATTCACGGCGCGCTGAAGGGGCAAGACCGATACTCCAGCTCCAAATTTGCATTCGAGTTCTGGACAGCATCGAGCTTCGAACCGGATGCAGAAGACTTCCTCCAAACGGCTAAGCAATCGACTCGTCGATATCGCATCGACTGGAAGAACGGTGTTGAATTCCGGAAGTATGCACAGGATCTCAAGGCACCGGGCTTACGCAAGATCATCGACGACAGCTACTTCAAGGACATCTTGGCCCATGCTGAATATGAAAAAGATGCCGAGGCTAAGCAGCCTGGGCAATCCCAGTCTCGCGGCGATGTAGTGCCCAATGTCCGATTTCTCAGCGGACCGTCCCCCCTACCCGATTACAGTGAAGAGCTATGACCACTGGAGGATAAGAATGCGCTGTAACGATTGCAATACAACGACCCTGAGGCGACCGATACTGCCCGCACTGCGGCGCTTATCTCTCCGCCAAGCCTGGCACGAGTCATCGCGATTTGTCCCAGCTCTCGTCCGATGCGCTCGTGGACACTCTTACAATCGGCCTTCCGCTCATCTGGAAGAATGCGTCGACGCATTGGGAGGAAGCATCCGAACTTTGCCAATTGGGGAGAACGGCGGGGAGTCGGGATTCTTAATAGCTTCGCGGAAGAAGAGGCTGCAAAGGTCCTTCTCCTGTTCGACGTTCTGCGTTGCCCCTACTCGCTCAGCGATAAGCGCGGTCAATTGATTGGACAACTCGATAGCCATATCGGAAAAGGTATCTACGTCCGTTACTACCGGACCTCTCCGGCCGATCTGGCAGAAGTGAGAAGGATCGTAGATTCAGAGCGGAAGGAATTTTGGTGCGAAGGCGAATATGGTGGGTACATCCTGCCAATTCGATCGCAGCGAGTCGTGAGGAACGGCTCTACGTTAGCTATATTCGTAACGTTGATGAGACCTATGAGTGGTCGGCGCCACGCCACCCTTCATTTCCTTTCGGCGAACTGAGCTGTTTCGGTGTACTCCGTGTCGTCGAGGCCATGCACAACTCAGGATTCTTCGAGCGCGATTCCCTTCGGGGCATCCGAGATTATTGGCAAGGTATCCGCTTTGAAGATATCGGGGCCGATCCAATGAGCGAGGATGTCAAAACGTCCATTCACTGGCGTCGCCTGACCGAACTCAATCACGGAATGCTTGTGTGCACTTGCGGAGCGTGAGCTACTGAACTCTGCCATGACGAAAGAGAATCAGGTTGTCCTGACTCATGAGCTGCTGTTTCCGCTTTACCCGTTCGATCTATCGCTGATACGAAATTTCAAGAATCTTCCGCTGCCCGAGTGGCCTGACTCCTACTGAACATTGATCGAGCGAGCTTACCTGTATCGGAGCATTCCGCAATCGCCGCTTGAGCGAACGTCGAAGCACGGCGGGAAGTCAGATGGTCGGTCTTGTCTAGGAGAATGCCGCGCCAGCGATCGGGGAGGTCTGCTGTGCGCTCATTCTCGGGGATGCGATCGATTGCAAGCAGCGGTGGCATTCGCGTGCAGAGCGCCAGCACCATCGCCTCCTCACAAAAGTCGATCAGGTTCGTCCAGAACCTTTCTACAAATTCGAAGATCGGTACGCCGTTCAAACTTGGAAATCCGACGCCTACTTTTTGACCGTTCGAGCGGTAAAGCATCTTCAGTCCGTCATACTCAGTGTCATGAATGATGGTGTCCCGAATCTCTTGAAGACCTAGCGTCCAGGTATCTCGATCCGATCGCATCGTATCCACAAGCGCTTTCGAGCGGACGCCGGGAAAAGCGTCAAGGTACTTTTGCGCTTCCCGCTCAAACTTTTTTGAGTCGAAAATGAAAACAAATCCACAATTGAAGCCCGTAAGGATCTGAAGGATCGATTTTGGAGGCGCTTTTCCAGCAACCTCTTTTTGGCCGCAAAGGTGATAGAGAGCAGTTCGAACTGGCACGAAGAAACTGTTCACAATACGGTTCAGCCGTGGCACGATGTCATCCTCGATGACCAAGGCCCCAGCATCGTTCATGTAAACCCCGTGTCCCGCAGCGATTTGACCGACATGATCGTCCGCCAATCGGAATAGCTCTCTTCGAGCATCATTGCATTGCCGGAGAATCTCGATCAGACGCAATCGTGCCGCATCGAATTCCGAGCGTTCGTTCGTGCTCAGAGAGCACCATCTGCGAGCTGAGATAGCTGGTGCATAAGGCGAAACAGCCACTCAGCATCCAGTTGGTCGCCGATTGTTTTGACGATAGGTGGATTCATCTCGGTTTTCAGATGTTATCGCGTCAGTGGTAGGAAATTAGACTCCGTCAAGATCTTCGTCTACGTTGATCCCGAAGATGAGCTCGAAGAAGGTGGCCAGGTCACGATCGCTTGACGCATAGCCCTGTTGGAACGCAGCTGACGAGAAATATTCCTTGAACAGCTCGCCCTGTAACGGAGCACCCTCCGCCTTTGATGCGCCCGCGCCTAAGAAAATCGCAGTCTCGGTCATTTAGATTGTCTTTCGAGTTCCGTTTGAGCCCGTCAACCGGACCTGTCACGCTCTGATCTTACTGCCCCGACTTCGATTCATTCCTGCGAAAACATGACGCTCGGGACTATGTGAAGTAATTCGGGTCGACCGACCTGCAAATAACTGATGGCACTAGAATTTGCGACGGCGACATCCCGTTCTCCTAGCAAATCATCTCCGCTCAGCCCTAAGGACAAGAGCCGCCGGTGTAAGCGTTCAAAGGGATCGGGCGTTGGCAGATTAATCCAGCTATTCGCCTCTTCGTGAACTTCAAGGTACTGCTCTTCAGAAATTGCCCCGCCAAGCAAGAGCCTCCGGAGGTAGTCGGTGGCAAGCTGCATTCGCAGCATCCCGGACACGATCTCTGCCCATGTCAGCGGTCGCCTCCGGATGCTCATTGCGACTGGGATGAACATCGCGATTCGAAGAAGGAGCCTCCCGATGAAAATAGCTGCTGCTGGACCTTCGAGTGGAAATACCGAAGCCAAAACGGTCACGGCTCCCAGGGCAATGAACGCATTTGCCACCGTACCGTGATTTCGATCGGCCGCATGGGTGTCGCACGCGCTCAGAAGAACGACCGGAGGAACTCGCTTGACACGGTTCTTCAGTGTCCAAATATCCACGTCTGTTCCGTGGAGGGAAAGCATTCCGGCACCATCTTTGGCATGACCTCCGTGCCCATCGAAGATCACAATCGAACCGTCATACTGATTGAGAGCTTCAACGAACTCATCCTCCCCTGAGACTTCCACAAACTCCACTGTGAGACGGTCGCCCCAATCGTTTGCGAAGGTGCTAACTGACAGCTCCATCATGCCGCGGAGAGGATCTCCTTTCTTCAAAGCTGAGAAGATCAGGACGCGCTTGAGATCGTCCGGTGCCAACAAGACTTGGTGCAGCGCAGTTACGTTGCCAATGAATGAATTACCGGGAGTAACGGGTATCCGTGCCGTATCTTTGCGGATGCACAGAGGCAAACCATCAATATCTAGCCATTCCAAATGTGCATCGGCAACGACTCGTACTCCTGAGCGTGATCCCGAACCAGTTGATGAAATTCTTCCGGTACCGCATCACGCAGACGCATCTGGACGTTTCGAAAACCCTTCAGCCGTCGAAGTGGATCTTTCTCATTGCTTCTGTACTGCTGTGCAAAGTTGCGGACCGCGCCGCTGGTGCGGTTCACGGCATTCGGTAGACGGACAACGGCCGAAAACTCGGAGACGGCTAACGTCGCGACGACATCAGTTGCCAGAAACAGTTCTCTCTGTCGCAGTTGCATAACAGGATGAGGCCCTTTCCATTCGCCTTCGGACTGTCCCTCTTTCATTCCGAGAAACGCCTCGTGTTGAGCCGAAGTGCGAGAAGTAAATCCATAGCCTCTTTGCTCTTCGAGCATCCTCAGAGTCATGGTGAAACGGCGGCGCTCATTCTCGTCCAGCATCACTGCGGGCTTCATCGTCCAGACGGATGGGTATACGGCGGGCGCGAAGAGATTGAGATCGAACGTAGGTTTGAAGAAGCGAGATAGCTTCTTGATGCCGTGGCGCTCTCGTTCCTCAAAGATGCTGCGGGAAGTCTGCACAATTTGCCGGATGTACGGCTGGTCGCCGGAGCCAATATCCCGCATTCTTTCCTTGACAATGCCTCGGTAACCAGCGCTTTCAAGAGCAAGGACGTTCGGTGTGACGCTGTTGTGGCCTCCTACGGTATAGCCGACATCTCTTTTGTCGATTGATCTCCACTCGCCAATAAGCCGCTTTGCGGAGCGTACGGACTCGCGGTCAATCTTGGGGGGCAAAGTGTCGCACACTGCGCGGAAACGCTTGGCCAGACCTCTGGGCGTCAATTCCTTGTACGGGAGATGACCGCCCTGTTTAGCCACGATCGATAGGTGTGGCCTCGAGTGAATTGGCCCATTTCATATAGGGTGCCGACTCCTGATCGTCTCCGAGCAACACGACGACAAAAGGAACATTTGCGGGATAGGTAGAAGAGAGGATGGCACGCGGAGATTGGCCATGCCAGAGTATTGGGCGGCCTCCAGTCATCCGTCGTTGTATGATCTGACGCCTTCCGCGGTTAGAAAGGTCTGCAATCGTAGAAGGCAATCGAGATAGAGCTCGTATCAACCAAGAGTTTTCGCAGAGGCTGAAGGCGAATCCCTCCAAAGGCGTTGCCTCCTCAGGCCGCCAATCGGGTACAACGAGCAGATACAAAATACGCGGATCGATATAGGACTCAATGGGGTTCACAAATTCCTCGGCATGGCTCTAAAGACTCAAATGTACGCCCCAACTGATGCCAGCCTACATCACTAGCGACGCCAGTAAAGTCAGATCCGCTGCTTATTGCTTCCTAGATCGTGATTTCCGAGAGCTGCTTTGTTTGTGGACCTTCTGGGCCAATGTACTAAGTTCTTCAGCGATCACCTCGCCACGTCCAGAAGCAAGGAATATCTCGTTCATAAGAGCCAGGTTCTTTCTTGCAAAAGAGTCATTCGGATCGATATAGGAGAGGTCGGGAAAGACGCATGAAGGGTCGATTGCTCCTTTCTCCCAAGCTTCCTTGAGGAGCTTCAACCGTGCCTGTCCCCGCCTCCCGCTAAGCAGATTTCCAACAAACGCAGCCATGACATCGGCCAACTGCAAGCCGGGGGTGATCTTAGAAGATGCGAAGCGGATGGGCGCGGCAAGGACGAAATTCATTCGGTGGCGTTCCCCTTGAATCTCCAAGTAACGGCCTGGCTCTTGACCGCCTGGCTTCACAGGAAAATGCTCCTTTACGGCTTCCGACCAAGCAAAGAGAGGTTTGGAATCGTCAAGTACGAGATGTATCTCAGTACCGCGGTCGGCCCAAGATGAAGAGGCCCGTGACACATGTGGAACTGAGTTCTAGTCCCCATTTGTCCACAACCTCGTTGCCCGATGGAACGAACTCTTCTGCGATGAGATTCTGTTGTTCCGCGCAGAACTTCCCGATATTTTCGGCAAGCCTCGATGACTCGCGCGCCTCTTTATTCTGCATCAGCGCCTCGACAAAGCCAGAGTAGTCACGAGTTCGCACCGCATTTTGGAATCCCTTCAGCAGTTCGACCGCGGCGGGATTTCGACTCGTGAATTGTGAATACAGCAAATTCGCGACGCACTTGTTAAATCCAACTTCATACAGAGCCGTGCTTCCCTCAACGACCGGATCGAAGATGTACTCGTAAAGCTTACCCGCCAAGGCAAAGCGCTTATCTGCCACGACCGTGATGGAACGATCAATTAATTTTTCAAAGACGAACTCAGCCCCCCTCCTTCCGAGAGAGCTGCCCAACATTCGGGAACCCTTGAGCTCGTCGCCCAGGCGGAAGTCAACCTTCGCCTGCGAAACTATCTGCTCCGCTTCCTCGGGGGCAATGAGGACGCTGCTGTAACTGAAATAGAGCTGATCCGGGTTTAATAGGTCTTGACCTGTAAATCCAGATTCATCACAAAAAATCGTTAGCACTTGTTCAGCTCTCCTGCGCCGCTCGTGTCCTCAATCTTGAGAAACTGGATGACTTCTGTTATTTCATAGGGAAAAAGCCATACCTTCCCACCGAAGATCGCGAAAAGTGAAGGTATTGAAATCTGTCGCGGAGTATTTCAGGGGGGTCGTTGTTTTCAAGAACGATGATCTGCCTATCCATCGATAGCGACGCCAGACTGGCATAAAACGCTGTGACGACATCGTCTGGGATAACTTCGTCTCCCGGCGCAGTGTCTCTCCGCTTGTAGGTGACGAGCGGAGAGTCAAGCACCACAAAACCAGGATGCGGGCGCGGTGCTTCTGAATCCAGAGAATAGTTCAAAAGACCGATGATGTACGCAGCATAGGCGACAGCACGAAATCCTTTGCCTTCGCTGCCTCGCTCCTTCCCCGAAATGATCAGGTCATGAGTAGCATCGTCAAAGGTCACACGTTTCAAGTCTGGGTATTTCCAAGAATCTAGTAGTGATTCCACCGCCAGGCTGAATGCCTCCGTGGCATCAGCAGAGTGCAGTTTAGTAGCTTCCGCGACCGAGCCGCGCTTCCATGTGGATGTTGCAATCTGGCTCCGCTCGGCCCTCAACGCTCCGAGCCTTTCATTAAGAAGGTGAGCCTGAGCAAGGCGATCTTTCAGCAACATAGTCTCGTTCAACTCAGTCTGTGATTGCTCGACCGCTGGCGATAAGGTTTCTAGAAGTGTCTTGCTAGCCGTCTCGAACAGATCGCGCTGCTCTTGGAGAGCTGCTTCGATGGACACCAGTTGAGCATCGAGCTCTTCGGCAGACCCTACGAGATCACGAAGCAGAGTCTTTATCTTGTTTGTCTCAGCCGCACAAGCACGTTGGATGTCGGTCAGCGTTGGGTTCGCCTCATCGCGGTGCACACTTGGATCGTGTCGATCTCCTTCCGCACCGCAAAGCGGGCACCTCACCTGTTGCAGTTGCATGAAGAAGGCATCCATCTCGCTAATGGCCAGCAATCGATTGAGGTCATTGTTGTAATGCTGCTCCAGGAGCTTGAACCTGCCCCTGAGTTCGCCCGTAGCGATTTGTCGTTGCTCGAGTTTGGTAGCGCTGCGCCAAGCCTCGCGTCGCCGGTCTTCCTGCAATACAAGGTCTTGTTGGTTGGCGCTCACGATTTCCGAGACGCGCAACATAGCGCTGGATACAGCACCGAGACGGAAACTGAGCGTCAATGGTTCTGGGTCAAGGTCGTAAATCTCTTTCTCGAAACGATCGATGAGGCGATCCAGGAGATCAAGCTGTGCGTTTCGCCTCGCGGCGCTCTGCTTGCTAGATTCACGGCAACAACGGCCGCATCATCGTCCCCTGTCAGAACGAGCTTCAAGAAAGAGGCTTCCTCCGGAGCTGTCGCGTATTGGCCAGAGAGTGCTGGTGAACCTTCCCCGATAATCCGTACTTCATCAACGATTGCGATGCGTCGGAAATCGGCGAAACTCACCTGCCGAGTCTTGCCCGCTTTGGACTGCCGGATCTTGAGCCCCCAGGCGTCCATGAGTCCGAGAAGGAGGCCGGAGATGGTCTTCTCATTTGCCGGATCGTTTTTCTCTGAGAGGAACTCCTCAGAAACGAAAACGTCCTGCTCCAAGATCCGGTGAGTGAAGAAGTCGCCGGAGAGACGCCGCTCAAGCTGATGCACTTGACCGCGCTGGTCTTCCAGAACAAGAGTGCACGTGGTGTAACCTTTGCTTTCGCTGATCTTCTTCGGCTTCTTGGAGCTGCCGAGCATAAAGGCAATGCACTGCAGGATGTACGACTTCCCGGTGTTCGACGCCCCGGCAATGACGTTGGTGCCTGGGCGAAAGGTCACCTCGGCTGTAGTTTTCCCCGGACCACTCACGCGAAGGACACGCAACTGAAATCTACCGTTCATTGTCCGTCCTCCTCTATGGCTTCGTTGTAAATAAACTCGCCTCCCCAACGGTCAAGATTCAGCTTGAAGAAGCTGACAAGATCGGCGTCTGACTGTTCACCGAACTGCCAAACGACCCATTTGGCCCTCTCTCGTAATTGAGCCGTATAGGGCTCCTCTAAATAGGCGAGGAAAGGCAATGTGATGTCAGTGGATGTATAGCTGATACCGGTATCGGAAAACTTTCTTCCTATGAGTTGCGGCTCAACATCAAGAGTAGCCCCCGCTCGATCCATTGGCGGCGAACCAAAGCCTCGCCGGAGCGTAGAGGCGTCGGAGGGTGAATGCTTGGCGGACCGTCCGGTACATCTCCAGAATGAACCAGGAGATAGTCGTAGAAGACCAGTCTTTGAAGGTCGCATCCATTCTGCCGTCCAGATGCTTCCAGCAAAATGAGCGCTCGCAGGCCGCACTCGAGGGGTGAATTGAATGTGATCTCTTTGCTCAAGGCACCCACACAATCCGGTTTTGATTTGCCAGTTGATGACAAATTCCGCTCCGGTGATAACCCTCCAGGCACTCTTTGAGCGGGTGACTGACGATTTGCAGAGAGCGGGCAATCTTAACAACTTCCTTCAAGCGCGTAAGACCGTTCGGGTGCTCGCTCTCCGCAACGTCTACGACGCCGTCTTCAATGAGGTCCTGTAGACGTTCGAAGCATCCATCTTCTGGAATGTTGTCGCGAGTAAAATTGCGCAGAAGCTCGGCCAGATAAAAGTGACTACGCTGGCGTTCAAAATGCTTCTTCAACGCCGGGTGGTTGGCCAGATCGTTGAGAGCCAAAACATCCGTAGACAGGTGGTCCCTGTACGCCTCAAGCAACTGCTCGATGAACCGAGTTTCGGCATCCGCAATTTCGCTTGGAACGTTCGCTTGAGTGGGTGGCATTCTGACCAAGCCACCGCCGAAACGTATCGCATGAAAGCGGGTGGCATGGTGCTGTTCGATCACCTTGGGAGGTGGGACATCCTTGACGATACTGAAGTCGAATGTTTCGACATATTCCCGTAATTTCCCCTCAAGAACGATGTCTTGCTTTCCAACACGCAGCAGGTCGCCCTTCAACCACTGTGCAACGAGCGCCTTTTTCATCTCGGAAGGGCGCTCCAAGAAGCTTAGAGCATCGGGGCCAACGCCTCTCGGCGCAACGAAGTAGTAAGCGCGCGGTACTGAATAGCTTCCTTGGCTCGTGTAGTAGCAGAGCTTGGCGAGCTCTTTCCAAAGATCGCTCGGATACAGGGCGTGGTCATAGTGCTTGCATTGGTAGTTGTCCCATGGGGCATCCGCGTTCACCGTTTCCGTATAGCCGATGACGTCTCGCCCCTTGTCGCCCGAGCCGCTGGCTCGACGCACCTCTTTGTATTGTGCACGCATGCCTTCGACCCATTCTCGAATGAACTTCTCCCAGTCATCTGCGGAATAAATCTTGATGACCTCAAGGGGATCAAGCCGCTGACCTAATAGGATTTGTTGATTCGTTAGCCGCCCTTCAATGGCGGGCGGAGTTATCGGATCGAGTGTTTCAAATTCGAGCGCGTTGTCGATCTTGATCTCCAGAGTGCAAGTGTCGGGCCCGGAGGGCTTTCCGAGGACCCAAAAAACAGTTAACGGGAGCGGCGTAATTTTAGCAGGACTGGCTGGATTCGGGTTAGGCCCTGGAATCTATCCTGCTGATCGAGGAGCCTGGACTGCTCTCGGCCTCGCAGTCTCGATTGCCTCACCGTGCCGCTGGAAGGCGATTACGTTGGATTCAAAATTCCCGACGAATTCGTCGTGGGCTATGGTCTCGACTATGCGGAGAAGTACCGCAACTTGGCCGACATTTGCGTGGTGCCAAGAGAATAACTTTCAGCGAAGTACGGGACTTCTACACGAACCGCATTCCTCTGAACAACAAGAGCCGTAAACGCGGCTGATATCATACGAACAATGGATTCTGTGGTTTCCAAACCGGAGAAGTTACCGGTCGAGTCGCTTCTGCTCGACGTTGCCGATGTATTGGCGACGTCTCTCGATCTGGAGACGACCGTCAGCCGCGTGGCTGAAGTCGTACGCAAGGTCATCGATTACGAGATCTTCGCGATTCTTTTGCTCTACGAGAAAACTCAGGAACTGCGGTTCCGCTTCCAGATCGGATACCCGCCCGATTTTGCGGAGCGCCGCATAAAAGTAGGCGAAGGGGTCACCGGACAAGCCGCTCAATTACGGCAAGCGATTTTGATTGAAGACGTGACCAAGGATTCGCGCTACATCGAAGGGGTTCCCAATGTTCGGTCGGAGCTTGCGATTCCGCTGATCACGAAAAATCGTGTAATCGGGGTCATCGATCTGGAAGCGCGCGAACCCGGCTACTTCACGGAAGAACACCAGCGAGTTCTGACCTTGGTGGCGTCACGCATGGCGGCGGGCATCGAAAACGCCCAGTTGTACAGCCGGACGACCAAGCAAGCCCGGATCCTGGGAATGCTGAACGAGATTGCTCAGGAACTAACTTCCATCCTGAATCTGGACGAATTGCTCGGCCGGATTGCTGAACTGGTGCGCCGGTTGATGGACTACCAGATGTTTAGCATCTTGCTATTGAGTCCATCCGGCGACAAGCTACAACATCGCTTTTCGCTACGCTTCAACGAAAACATTCATCTGAAACATGAGATACCGTTGGGACGGGGAATCGTGGGTGCAGCAGCCGAAAGCAGGCAAGCTGTACTGGTTCCCGACGTGACGAAAGACGAGCGCTACGTAGAGGCAAATCCAGAGACGCAATCCGAACTGGCGGTGCCGCTCATTTACAAGAACAAGGTCGTCGGCATACTCGATCTGGAACATACGAAACGTGGGTTCTTTACCGAAGAGCACAAGCGGACCATGACCACCCTGGCCGCGCAGATAGCGATCGCACTCGAAAATGCGCGGCTGTACGAAGAAATTGAGCGGCAGGAACGGCGCCTCGAGCGGGATCTCTCTCTGGCTCGCGAGTTGCAAGGACGCCTACTTCCGCAGACAAATCCGAAACTCGCGCATCTCGACGTCGCGGCGAAATTCGTTCCCGCTCGCACCATCGGGGGCGACCTCTACGATTTCATTCCATATTCCATGTCGCGGCTCGGGCTGGTCATTGGAGACGTCAGCGGCAAAGGCGCGCCCGCAGCGATTTACGCCGCGCTTGTGAGCGGAATCATCCGGTCTCATGCACCCATCGAACCGGCACCCGCCGAAATGCTTTCCGCGGTGAACTTATCGCTTGCGGAGCGCCGCATCGAAGCCCAATTCGTGTCGATTATTTATGCGGTATGGGATGACGCTCATCGCACGCTCACCGTCTCAAATTCGGGACTTCCCCGCCCCATTTACGTCCACAATGGCAAGAATGAAGTGATCGAGGCCACCGGGTTACCGCTTGGATTGTTCGATGAAGCAGAGTATGACGAATTTCAGTTCAAAATGAAGGCTGGAGATATGTTCGTGTTCTTCAGCGACGGCATTCTGGACGCACGCAACCGCCGAGGCGAGCTCTTTGGACGCGGACGCGTCGAGAAGATCGTTGCCGGCTGCGCAGGCGATTCGGCTGCATGCGTCGTCGATTCCCTCTTCAAAGCAGTTGCCGATCACTCCGCTGGCGTTGAGACTTTTGATGACCAGACGGTGGTCGCGATCCGTGTGCGCGCGAGCGCTACCTCCCACAAGAAGAAATGACTTCTCGCACTCAGAGCCTGATCGAACGGCCACCCGGATTTGTGTATCGCAACGGCAAGCGCGTTCGTGATGACAACCCGGCGGCCCTTCACTGCGAGGATATTTCGCTCGCGTCTTTGGCCGAGAAAGAAAGCACGCCGCTGTATGTGTATTCGGCCGCGACAATTCATGAACGGTACGAGGCGTTCAGCAACGCGTTCCGCGATATTCCCCACATTATCTGCTACGCCGTGAAAGCAAATTCGAATCTCAGCATCCTGCGCCTGCTCGCGAAAAAGGGCTGCGGGTTCGATATCGTGTCGGGCGGCGAACTCGAACGTGTACTAAAAGCCGATCGCAAAGCAGTACGGCGGACTGTTTTTTCGGGAGTGGGCAAGACTCGCGACGAGCTGACTTTCGCGCTGAAGTCCGGCATCATGCTGTTCAACGTCGAAAGTGAGTCTGAGCTTTCGGCGCTCGCGGAATGTGCTGCTACGTTACGGAAAGTCGCTCCCGTTGCGATGCGTGTCAATCCTGACGTCGCCGCCGAAACCCACCCTTACATTTCTACTGGTCTGCACAAACACAAGTTCGGCGTGCCCATCGCCGTAGCCCATCGCCTTTATGCGAAAGCCGCAAAGGAAAAGTATTTGGCCGTGCGAGGCGTGAGTGTTCACATCGGCTCGCAAATCACAGATCCCAATCCTTTCGGCGAGGCGATGGCACGCGTCTCGGAACTCGTTCGCCGACTCCGGAGCGATGGCCACACGATCGATTACGTAGATGCCGGCGGCGGTTTGGGAATTTCGTATGACAAGCCCAACACTTTGGATTTCGCGAGTTATGTGGCAAATTACGCCCGTGGTCTGGCTGCTCCTTTGCATGAATTGAACGTCCGCCTGCTCCTCGAGCCGGGCCGGTCGATCATTGCTCCCGCTGGCCTCCTGCTAACGAAGGTCGTGTACAAGAAATCGAATGAAGGGAAGCGCTTCCTTGTGGTCGATGCAGGGATGAACGACTTGATCCGTCCCGCGCTTTACAGCGCGTATCACGAAATCGTCCCCGTCCAGCCGCGACTGGGAGCGGAAGCCGAGACCGCTGACATCGTTGGTCCCGTGTGTGAGACCGGAGACTTCTTCGCACGGGATCGTTCCATGCCTGCTGTTGAAGAAGGTGACTTGCTCGCGATCCTCGACGCCGGAGCCTACGGTATGGTTTTGTCCTCTAACTACAACACGAGGCCTCGTCCAGCGGAGGTACTGGTGAACAGAAAGTCCGTGAAGATCATCCGGCGGCGCGAAAAAATCTCTGACCTGCTTCGCGCGGAACTTTAGAGCCTCGCGGCGCTACGCTAAATCTGCCGCTCTCCCCATTTCAGTTTCGTCCGCAAAACTTGAAAGAAGTCACCGCCAGTGCGGAACAGAGTGACCTCATGCTCCGACCGCCGGCAACGAACACGATCTCCGTCGCGCAGATCAAGTCCCGGCTGACCGTCAAGACTCAAATAAGCCAGTTCCTCTTCGATTCGCATGACAATCTCGATTTCGGAAGAATCCGGCACCACGAGCGGCCGGTGAGTCAAAGAATGCGGTGCAACCGGAGTCACCACAAAGGCCTTGACCGTCGGCATCAACACGGGACCACCGGCGGAGAGAGAATAAGCGGTTGAACCAGTGGGCGTCGCGACGATCATGCCATCCGCTCGATAGCTCGATACGAAAGTCTTGTCGATGTAAAGATCGTAGGTGTTCAAACGTGCGAGCGCAGTTTTGTTGACGACCGCGTCGTTAAAGACCAAATGATTGCCGCGAACCGTATCCTCGCGAATTAGCTCGCACTGCATCAGGGAGCGATGCTCGATCGCAGCCCGTCCCTCGGCAATGGCGTCAAGCATGGGATAGAGCGATTGCAGCGGCACCTCGGTCAGAAATCCCAGCGAGCCGAGATTGACTCCCAGCAGAGGCACATCAATCGCTGCAGTAACCCGGGCCGCCGAAAGAAGCGTTCCATCGCCACCGAGCACAACCACCAGTTCGAGTGCTCGCGTTCCCATCTGTGTGCGCGGCACCACGTCTCTGTCTCCCCCGGACGTGTACTTTGCTGTCTCCTGGTCGATGATCACTTTGTAGCCGTGCTGGGTGAGCCACGCGAAAAGATCGGGAAGAATCTCAGAGACTGACGGACGACCGGCACGCGAGATGATCGCGGCTGTTCTTTTGGTGGGTGGCTGCAAGTCTGTCATCGC
Source organism: uncultured Acidobacteriota bacterium (assembly GCA_963771765.1). Taxonomy (GTDB): domain Bacteria; phylum Acidobacteriota; class Terriglobia; order Terriglobales; family Acidobacteriaceae; genus Sulfotelmatobacter. The sequence continues at coordinate 82,378 of CAVYUY010000052.1, read as the reverse complement.
GATGGCGAAACAGTGATTGTACAGAAAGTCGGGTGTCTGCCGATAAGCAACGCGCTCAGAAGTCGCTCCGCAAAAGGAATTCGCGATTGCCTTCAGCGCCCAAGATAGGAGATTCGATCGCGTCAGTTCCCTTCGCGCCAAGTTCCACGAGTGCGGATCTCACCTTCTCAACGGCCTTCAGTTGCACATTTTCGTCACGAACAATGCCACCTTTGCCGACATTCTCCTTGCCGGCTTCGAATTGGGGCTTCACCAGGACAACTAGCTGGCATGTGCCGCGATCGTGTGGCGACTGTGGGAACGCTGAGCCAATAACTGCCGGCAAAACTAATGTTGCCGAGATGAACGAAACATCCATTGCAATGAACTCAAAGTTCTCGCCAAGTACGTCGCGAGTCAGGTAGCGTGCGTTTGTTTTCTCCAGCAGGCGCACCCGCGGATCTTGACGGAGTTTGAATTCCATTTGGCCGTAGCCGGTGTCCACGGCCAGCACTCTCGCTGCACCGCGTTGCAAAAGACAGTCAGTGAAACCGCCTGTGGATGCTCCCACGTCGAGGCAAGACCTCCCGCGCACATCAATCTCCCAGTGATCCAGCGCGCGCTCCAGCTTCAATCCCCCGCGGCTGACGTATTTCAGATCTTCACCGAGCAGGCGGATCGGGCACTCCGTCTCTACTTGCGCTCCCGCCTTCTCGATTTTCTGTTCATCCACCAGCACCTTGCCAGCCAGAATCAACGCTTGAGCGCGTTCACGCGACGCCGCGTATCCGCGTTCCACAAGGAGTTTGTCGAGTCTCGATCTCAAGATAAGTTCTCAGAGTTCAACAGACATTGAGCGAAGCATTCGATTGTGCGCCTTACCACGCATCCAAGAGTCTACTCGTAGGCTCTACCCCGAAAGTGCCAGCACTCACTCCAGTGCAAAATGCTGAAGCATTCGCTCGTTGAATCACTTACGGAATCACTTCGATCGTTTTCCACAGTGTTTTCCACGAACATGTTGAAAACTTCGGCGAGAAGAATGCCGCCAACGTTCCAAAAAGAAAGCCGCCCATTGGGCGGCTGACTCAAACAAGGCTGAAAACGACTAGCCGGCAACTTCTTCCAACAACTTCTCGTCAATGTCAAAGTTCGCGTGCACATTCTGCACGTCGTCGTGATCTTCGAGCACTTCCATCAAACGGATCATCGTGTTGGCCGCAGCGCCTTCGAGCTTGATGTAGTTCTGGGGGATAAATGCCACGCTCGATGACGCCGGCGTAATGCCTGCCTTCTTTACGGCTTCAAGCACGGTTTCGTATGCAGAGGGTTCGGTCAGGATTTCCCAGTTGTCGCCGTCGTCATTCAAATCTTCGCCGCCGAACTCAAGAACGATATTCATCAGATCGTCCTCTTTCGCAGCGCTCTTGGGGACAACGATGTCCCCTTTCTTATGGAACATCCATGAAACCGCACCGGCCTCGGCCATGTTGCCGCCATTCTTTCCGAACGCATGGCGGATTTCGCTGACCGTTCGATTGCGATTATCGGTATTGATGTCGAGAAGTACCGCTACCCCGCCCGGACCGTAGCCTTCGAGTGAAAACTCTTCGTAGGTAGCGCCAGGCAGTTCGCCGGTTCCGCGCTGGATAGCGCGTTTGATGTTATCGGCGGGCATATTCTCCGCCTTCGCAGCCACAATGGCGCCGCGAAGCCGGGGATTGGCATCAGGGTCGCCGCCGCCATTCTTCGCCGCAATGCTGATTTCTTTGATGAGCCGGGTAAAAATCTTGCCGCGCTTCGCGTCGAGCGCGCCCTTCTTGTGCTTAATTGTCGCCCACTTGGAATGGCCGGACATGGTTCGACCTCGTGTCTAAAGATCCGTTTTCAAAAGCTTCAATGGCGCTGGATTCGCCCTAGAGGAGATCACAGGATTACCTCGCTATCAATGCCAGGCGAACCGAAATTATAACACGCGCTCTTGCGCCTATCGAACCACTATTCGCGGAGCAGGGGATCACGGACGCTCTTGTTTACACGGGTCCACAATCCTTGACTGGATCTGCCCGCCCACCTAACATGCCAAGGCAAACAGCGCGCGGATTGCATTATGGCTGAGCAGTTTTTTGGACACTACCGGATCATCGAGAAAATCGGCGCAGGCGGCATGGGAGAGGTCTTCCGCGCCCGCGACGAAAGGCTCGGTCGTGATGTCGCGCTCAAAATCATCCGGCCATCTTCCAGCAGCAATCCGGACCATCTGCGACGTTTCGAACAAGAGGCCCGCGCCGCCGCAGCCCTGAATCATCCTAATATCCTCGCCATTTACGACGTGGGATTCGAAGGCGAATCCCCCTACATCGTTTCGGAACTTTTGGAGGGGAAAACGCTACGCGTGCGCCTCTCCGAAGGCTCCATTCCGGTAAAAGAGGCTGCGGGCTACGCGATGCAAATCGTACAAGGCCTCATCGCTGCCCACGATCGTCATATTGTGCATCGAGATCTAAAACCTGAGAACTTGTTTATCACCAACGATGGGCGCATCAAGATTCTAGACTTCGGTGTCGCCAAGCTTCAGGACGCGGATGGAAGCCGGTCGATCGAAAGCCTCACCACGGTGACCAAACATGGAGCGATCATCGGCACGGTAGCCTACATGTCGCCGGAGCAGCTGCGCGTCAAACCGGTGGACCATCGAAGCGATATCTTCAGTTTCGGAGCCGTACTGTACGAAATGATGGGCGGACAGCGGGCTTTCAGCGGAGAAACTGAAGTCGACACCATGACGGCCGTGTTGCGCGAAGAGCCTGCGGGTTCGGTCCTCGACAATGCTGCAATTCCAGTTGCATATCAGGACATCGTGAAGCACTGCCTGGAGAAGGAGCCCGAAAATCGGTTCCAGTCGGCCAGAGATCTTGCATTCGCTTTGCAGACGCTTTCTGGAACGTCATCTGGCACGACCGTCGTCATCCCCAGGCCGAGGCAAACGTCATCGAAGACCTTACCGTGGGCCATTGTTGCTCTGCTGGCGGCAGCGACATTAATTTTGGTGGTCTTCCAGTTTGGGCACGGTACGTCGACACCCGTGTACAACCGGTTGACCTTCGACGCCGGAACCGTCTTTTCTTCGCGATTTTCTCCCAATGGCCAGTCCGTGATCTACAGTGCCGCATGGGATGGCAGGCACACGCAACTGTTCTCCACTGTCGCCAATTCCCTTTTGTCGCAACCACTGCAGTTCGCCGACGCCAATCTTCTGGCGGTTTCGCGCAACAACGAACTGGCGCTCGCCATTGGCGGAACTCATTCGGGATTGCTCGAAACAATTGACGGCACGCTCGCGCTTGCCCAGGTCGCCGGAGAGCGTCCTCGAGAAGTGATGGCCGACGTTCGATGGGCCGATTATGCCCCGGACGGAAAGTTGGCCGTTGTTCACTACGTAGACGGAAAGTGTCGCCTTGAGATCCTTCCAGACAAGGTTTTGCTTCAAAGCGGAGGCTGGATCAGCCACATCCGCTTCTCCCCACAGGGCGACAAGATCGCATTCATCGATCACCCCGCTCCCTACGACAATCGCGGAACTGTCGCCGTAATTGATCTGTCTGGCCATGTTCAAACTCTCACGCATGAATGGGACTCTGTCAGCGGTCTGGCTTGGACACCGAACGGGAAGGAGATTTGGTTCACCGCTGTCGAGACCGGGAACAATCTCGGCCTGAAGGCCGTGAACGTGACAGGCAAGATTCGAACCGTGCTCGATCTGCCAGTCTCGCTGACATTGCAAGACATCGCGCCGGACGGCCACGCCCTCGTATCCCTCAACTCAAAGCGTCTGGCCCTGGGCTACACCAGTGTCGACAGCAAAGAAGATGTAGACCTCTCCTACCACGACTGGAACTCCGCTCACGACATTTCGCCCGACGGGCAATCGGTCCTTTTCGAGGACGCGAGTCAGGCGGCCGGCCCCGGTTATGCGGTCGTCATTCGCAAAGTGGATGGCAGTCTTCCTATCCGGCTCGGCGAAGGTAGTTCGGGAGGCATGTCTCCGGATGGAAAATGGGCGATTTCAGTTTCCACCAGCGAAGCGCCGCAAATCACGCTCCTGCCGATTGGTCCGGGGCAAACGCGATCGATCAATGTCACTGGGCTCCAGCGTATTCAGAACGGGTGGGCCCGTTTCCTCCCGGACGGGGAACGAATCCTGGTAAACGGATACGAGAAAGGTCGCGCAGCGCACTGTTATGTCGTCGACGCATCCCAAGGAGCAGCCAAGGGAATAACTCCTGACGGCATTTCATGCGGCCCGTTTTCGCCGGATGGACGTTTTATGGCCGGAACCAATTCCGGTCGATTCGCCGCCTTTTACCCTCTTGATGGCGGCACGCCCCCGCCAGCACCCAAATTCGATAAAAACTTCAACGTGGTTCAATGGTCGAGCGATGGAAAATCAGTCTACGGCTATCATTTGGGCGAGTTTCCCAGCAGGATTTACAAAGTAGAAATCTCCACTGGGAAAGAAACCGTCATTCATGAGTTAAAACCTGATGCGCCCGCCGGAGTAGTAATGGTGGCCCCGGTTGTGGTGAGTCGCGATGGCAAATACTTCGCCTATAGTTACAACCAGACGCTCTCTGTTCTTTATCTCGTCTCAGGCCTGCAGTAACAATTCGCCTCTCTTCATCCCACCGCTCCCTCGAAATCAGCAGAGACATAGTGAAAAAAAATGGAGGTAGAGGTTTGTCCGTCGCCCAACGGTCTGCGATAGTGAGGTAAGCGTGTGCCGCGGTACAAGAGCCCGTCGCCCAGTGCCTGGTAGACCGTTACTTTTCCCCGAGGGGTATCGAGTTCAATCGGCCACGGCGTCGCGAGGGCTGGTTCCGGAGAGAAATCCAAGCAAAACGTCACGCTGTACTCGCATTGTTCGCGGTCAATGTGTTTCTCCAACTCAGCGCCGCTTAAGTAAGAGGCAAAATAGACATAGGACGGCCTCAGAGATTCTCCGACGATTGCGCTGACCTTCGCGGCAATAAGGTGATGAAAGAATCGCGCGACCGGCTCGTTGTAGGCAGCGTACCGGCGAGATGTTTGCCGGTCCCCAAGCTGGACGGCTCCTGAACGAATCAATTGTCGATAGTAGCGGCGGAGCGCCGCGATATGAAACGGATGGATCAAACCGCCGATCGGAGCATAAAGCCGCTCCTTGAAGAGCGCGGCTGCGCGTCGGGAAGGGCCGTTAGACGCTTCATCTGAAGCATGAATCCCAGGGACCAGGATGCCGGCCGCCGCCAGCACTCGGCGTGCGTCCGCCGCCCACGACAGCGGAACAGGATCATGCAGAGTCAAACCTCCAACCAGCTTTTCGAGCCAAGGCCCCAGCCAGAAGGGCAGCAGTGAACCGTTCCCACCATCCCGAACCCACGCCATCGTCCCCTGCAATGCGAAGCCTGAAAGCAATCCCGACTGATCAGCGATCTCTTCAGGCAACCGTCCGGCTGGCGTTACCGTGCATTGCGGATTCAGGTAAAGGCTTCTTTGCGGATCATCGACCTTCGACAACAATCGCCGCATACTCTGCGGGATCAAGTGCAACGGCATCTCATCCAGCAGACAATAAAAGCGATTGGGAGGGAATGCCGCAGCGTCAGTCTGCCGCGACACTCCTGCTCCCATAAGGCTGTTCATCCATTCCAGCCAAGCCGAGTTGTTTATCGACGTAGCCATCCGTTTAAGGTAAAGCGGCTGTCGGCGAAGCGCCGGGATGGGCACTCCACCGGGGTGATCTCGTGCAACATTTCGCACGGGAAGAAGACGATTTGGTTCTGCTGCGGCACGATTGTCTGATAAGTCCCTTCACTGACGTACGTTCCCTGCTCCAGTCGCGCGTCGTGAATCCTCAGTTCTCCGCCGTCAAACTGCTTTGGCTCGTGATGGAAGAAGTAAACGAACGTCAGGTGCCGCGACGCGACGGGTCCGCTTCCATTGTCGCTATGGAAGTGGAAGTAGTCGCCATCGTTGCTCGCGGTAATCTGGGCTTCAACCTGCGAGATCGGGAAATCCTCCATCCCCAGTTTCTGCAGAATGTCCGGCAACACGGTCTTGATTCGCTCGAGCATTATGTTCTCGTGCTGCTCCAAATCCATCAGCACTCGTGAGCGGCGATGGTCGTAGTTCACGACACCATCATCGTGGCTGGGGGAAACTACTTCGCTGGAAGCGAAATCCGCTTCATGTTCGAGAGTGAAGCGGGTTAACTCCTCCAATTCCTGCGGCGCGAGGAACTCATCCAGCACGACACAGCGTCCCGGCAAGATTTCGGGCCGCTCCGCGATCGCGACGTCGGTTTGGGCGACGACCTTCGAACTCTTCGTCATCCCCGGATGCTGCGGCTCAGGCACCTTCACTCCCGGGTGCTGCGGTTCGGGCCTGCTTACTCCCGGATGTTGCGGTTCTGGCCGTCTCACTCCCGGATGCTGAGGTTCCGGCCTCCTGAATCCCGGATGCTGTGGCTCGGGCCGTTTTACTCCCGGATGTTGGGGCTCAGTGGGTGCCTTCACCCCAGGGTGCTGCGGTTCAATCGCCGGCGGAGCTTTCACACCGGGGTGTTGAGGTTCCGCAGCCGGGGGTGGAGTATCGCGTATCGGTTTTGGCGGTGCCTTTACTCCGGGATGCTGCGGCTCGTTCGGTTTCGGCGAGCCTAGCGACTCCACAGTAGAGAACGTCGAATCGGCGCTCGACAAAGAACTTCCCTCGAGAATGCGCTCGACGATGCTGGAACCCAGAACCGCAAACGCCCTCTGAGCGACGGTCTCGCCTACGGCAGACGCAATGACTGTTCGGACGGTGTCCCGAGTCTGTTGATCCTCGCCGCTTGCCGCCTTCGCATGTTGCAGCAATGTGGCCAGCAACGCGCGTTCGCGCGCGCTGAGAATCCGTTCGTCCCGCATTAATGTTTCGGAAAAAGAATCCAGAATTTGCTTCGGTGTCATTAGAGACACGCCTCCCCGCGTGTATCGTCGTCAAAAAACTAAGGATAGAACTCTCTATTACAAGGGGAAGACGCGATGAAGATATAACGGAAAGCTGTTGATCGCAAAGAAAAAATTGATAAGACGCTGAACAGTCTGCTATCGAGAGACCAACGCGCCAACCATCGACTGGAAAATTTTCACGCCATCGGTGCAGCCGAGCTCCGGCTCTGCGGCGCGCTCTGGATGCGGCATCATGCCGACAACATTGCCTCCAGAACTGCAGATGCCGGCTATGTTATCGAGGGAACCGTTGGGATTCGCCTTCGCGCTGATTTCGCCGGATGGTTCGCTATATCGCACCACTATGCGATTTTCTCGTTTCAATTCCTCAAGCGTCTCGGACATCGCAGAAGTAATTCCCTTCCATATGCCCGATCGGGATCGTCAAGACCTCTCCCTTCGAGCATGCGTTCGTGAAGGGAGTTTCAGCATTTTCGATCCTTACATGGACAGGCTTACAAACATATTTCAGACCGACATTGCGCATCAGGGCACCCGGCAATAGTCCCGATTCGCATAGAATCTGAAAACCATTGCAAATTCCAAGGACCAGACCGCCCCCGCCAGCGAATTTGCGCACTGAATCCATAACCGGCGAGAACTTAGCGATCGCCCCGGTTCGCAGGTAGTCGCCAAAAGCGAACCCTCCAGGAACGATAATCGCGTCACAATTCTGCAGATCATGAGACTCGTGCCAAAGGAACGTTACCGGCTGCTTGGCAACATGCTGGATCGTCCAGAAAGCATCGTGGTCACAGTTCGATCCTGGGAAAATGATGACGCCGAATTTCATGAATACCCTCAGCGGAGCAGGATTGTGGCTAGTCTAGCATGCCCAAGATAGGAAATCGGTTGCGGGAAGTCTGACTGCAAATCTGCAAAAGTTTTGCCACCAACTCCCCCCACTCTAGGTTCGTGGATTGAGTAAACAACTACCGATCTAGGACTTAGACCGCTGCGCAGGCTTGGCGACAAGTTTGCTCGTATTTGCAGGTCTGGGCGGCTTCTGACTAAGTAACTGTGACTAGCGCCACAGACGTAGCGCTACCTTTGTGGTTCTATTCGGACTGCGAATTCCTTGACACCCGGGGGGAGTGACTGTATCGTCCGACGCATAGAGTAGCGTGCTCTACAATTCCGTGTAGCTCGGCACCGTAACAGCCTTTTCTGGCCCTTTCTTCCCCTCCCAGGCTGACGGCAACCAGTACAGGGATCGCACAGGTGAACTGCACCATGCCACGTCTTTGTCGTATTGTATCTTCCGCCCTCGAGGCCATCGCTGTTTCTCTTGCGATTGCCGTGCTTTCCCTTCCAGCGTGGTCTGTCGGTTTTCAACCGATATCTTCGGATGAGTTGAAGATGACCGAGCGAGCCCAAAGCTCCCGGTGCTCCCGCGATCATTTTGTATCGCGAGGTCAACCGCGATGACCGCGGCAAGACCGCCCACGAAGATGTCTACTTCCGCATCAAGATTTTGACGGAAGAGGGACGAAAGTATGCCGACATAGAGATCCCTTTCTTCAAGCAACAGGGAAACGTTGTGAACCTGCACGCGCGCACCATAAAGCCCGACGGCACGATCGTTCCTTTCTCGGGCAAAGCTTTCGACAAGATGATCGTCAAGGCGCGCGGCGTGAAGTACATGGCAAAGACTTTCACCCTTCCCGACGTCCAAGTGGGATCGATTCTCGAGTACTACTACACCACAGATCTCTCCGAATACTTCATCTTCGACTCGCGCTGGATCCTCAGCAATGAGCTGTTTACGAAGGATGCCAAATTCTCTCTACGCCCATATACCAGCGACTACGCGCCCATCAGCGTCCGATGGCTATGGAACCAGCTCCCGCCCGGGACAGCTCAGCCGGAAGAGTCGCCGGCGGACCACATCGTTCATTTGCAGGCCAGCAATATCGCCGCTTTCCAAACCGAAGACTACATGCCGCCGGAGAACGAAATGAAGGCGCGTGTCGATTTCGTGTACAGCGACGATTTCGCCGACCGCGAGGCAGACAAATATTGGAAGCACTTTGGCAAAAAGCGCAATGACCAGATGGAAAGTTTCATCGGCAAACGTAAAGCTATGGAAGAAGCGGTCGCCAGCGTCGTGGGCGCCAGCGATTCACCCGAAGTGAAGCTGCAGAAAATCTACGCGCGCGTACAGCAGATCCGGAACACGTCATACGAGGTTGAAAAAACCGAGCAGGAGCAGAAACGCGACAAGGAAAAGCCGATCGAGAACGTGGAAGACGTCTGGAAGCGTCAATATGGCAACGGCCAACAACTCACGTGGCTCTTTATGGGCATGGCTCGAGCCGCAGGATTGGAAGCTTCTGGAATATGGGTCTCGGAACGGCAAAATTATTTCTTCTTCAAGCAGTCAATGGACGGACGACGGCTCGACAGCAACGTAGTGTCCGTGAAACTCGACGGCAAAGATGTCTTCTTCGACCCTGGTGCGATCTTCACTCCGTTCGGCATGCTGCCATGGTATGAAACGGGCGTAACGGGTTTGAAACTGGATAAAGACGGCGGAAGTTGGATTCAAACTCCGCTCCCGTTTCCGAACGAATCCGAGGTGCAGAGAAAAGCCGAACTCAAGCTTAATGAAACCGGCGAACTGGAAGGCAAGCTGACCGTTACCTACACGGGGCTGGAGGCCGCGCGGCGTCGCGTTGAGCTTCGTCTTAGTGATGCCACTGAGCGCAAGAAATACCTCGAAGACGATGTGCGAGAAGCCATTCCCATCGCATGTGACGTCGAACTCACCAACCAACCTGAGTGGACTACGTCATCGCCCAAGCTTGTCACGGAATTTTCATTGAAGGTCGCCGGGTGGATTTCTGCCGCAGGACGGCGCGCTCTGATGCCCGTCGGTCTTTTCGCCGCCCCGGAGAGACATCTCTTCGACCACGCCGACCGGGTGCATCCGGTCTACTTCCAATATCCCTTTCAACGATCCGACGACGTCAGCATCGACATGCCTTTGGGCTGGCAAATCTCGACGGTTCCGGAAGAACGGAAAGTTGACGCGAAGCTGATCACGTACACCCTCAACGCCAAGAACGACAAAGGCACTCTGCACCTGAATCGCGTTCTGAGCGTGGACATTTTGCTGCTTCCAAAAGACAACTACGCGGCGCTACGGAAAGTTTTCCAGTTGGTGAGGACTGGCGATGAACAACAAGTCATCTTGCAACCCGGTGCGAGCACAGCGAGCAACTGACATGCGTAAGGTCCGCCTATTCCTGGCTTGTAGCCGCGAGCCTGTTCGCTGCAGCCTTGCCCGCAAATGCCGCCGACGCGCCGCAGTGGATGCATGCCGTCACCTCGGCCCCACTTCCGGCTCACGACGAAAAGACCGACGCCGTCCTGCTCTACTCAGAACGTACGATCACTGTTCAATCGTTGGACAAGATCAAGATCCGCGATCGCGAGGTTTACAAGATCCTGCGCCCGGGCGGACGCGAATACGGCGTCGTGATGGTCCCTTTCAATGCGCATAGCAAAGTCACCGCTCTTCGTGGCTGGTGCATTCCGGCTCAGGGAAAAGATTACGAAATCAAAGACAAAGACGCAGCCGAGATTTCGATTCCGAAAGTCGAAGGCAGCGAGCTGATCTCCGACGTGAAAGACAAGCTTCTGCAGATTCCAGCCGCTGATCCCGGAAACATTGTCGGTTACGAGTCCGAAATAGAAGAGCAGCCTCTGGTTTTGCAAAGCATGTGGAGATTCCAGCGCGAGATCCCCAGCCGCGAACTGCACTATTCTCTGCAGCTTCCTCCCGGATGGGAGTTCAGAGCGTCCTGGATCAATTACTCCGAAAGCAAGCCCACGCAGAGCGGCAGCAATCAATGGGATTGGACCGTAAATGATGTGAAAGCAATTCGCAGAGAGGTTGAGATGCCGCCGATCGAAGGCGTTGCAGGGCAAATGGAAGTCTCGTTCTTCCCATCAGGCGGCGCCACGGCGAATGAGTTCAGCAGTTGGAAGGACATGGGGCGCTGGTACCTCAATCTCACAAACGGCCGACGTGAAGGCTCGCCACAAATCACGCAACAGGTCACCGCTCTCACCGCCTCGTCACCAACACAGCTTGACAAGATGAAAGTGCTGGCCACGTTTGTGCAGCACGATATCCGTTATGTAGCGATCGAACTTGGAATCGGCGGCTTCCAGCCTCATTCTGCGGCGGACGTGTTCAACCACCACTACGGTGATTGCAAGGACAAGGCCACACTGCTGAGTTCGATGTTGAGTCAGATTGGCGTCGAGTCGTTCTACGTCGTTATCAATTCCGAGCGCGGCTCAGTCAACCCGGAAATGCCGGCCAATTACGGTGCATTTAACCATGTGGTCCTCGCCATCAAGCTACCGCCGAATGTCGCGGACTCTTCTCTCGTCGCCACGGTTCAGCATCCCCGCCTCGGTGCCCTTCTTTACTTCGACCCGACGAATGAACTGACTCCATTTGGGGAGATAGGCGGATATCTTCAACAGAATTATGGACTTTTGGTTACGCCCGAAGGCGGCGAACTTGTCGAACTTCCCAAACAATCTCCATCGATGAACAGCATCGCCCGCTCCGGCAAACTAACGCTCGATCCTTCCGGAACGTTGAAGGGTGAGGTGAGTGAAACCCGGATGGGCGACCAGGCTTCGCATGAGCGCTGGCGCTTGCGAAACGTGAACAAGAGCGCCGATCAAATCAAGCCGATCGAAGATCTGCTGGCCGGTTCGCTCTCCCTGTTTCGTATTACCCAGGCGACGATCTTGAATCTGCATCAGTCCGACCAGCCGTTCGGCTTCCGGTATTCCTTTGAAGCGCAGGACTATGCGAAAGATGCCGGCGGGCTGCTCCTGGTCCGCCCACGCGTGCTCGGCGTGAAAACCCGAGGCATCATGGAGACGAAAGAGCCAAGGGTGTTTCCGGTTGAATTCGACGGCCCTCAGCGCGACACGGACACCTTCGACATTGCGATCCCAGCGGGCTACGTTGTGGACGATCTCCCTCCAGCGATCGACGCCGACTACGGCTTCGCAAGTTATCACTCGAAGACCGAGGTTAACGGCAACCTCATTCACTACAGCCGAACTTATGAAGTAAAAGATCTCAGCGTTCCCGTGGCTCATCTGGATGAACTGAAAAAGTTCTACCGAACGATTGCGGGCGACGAGCGTAACACTGTGGTCCTGAAAGCCGCGACACACTAATCAAGAGGAAAGAAAACTCGACCATTTCAGCGCTAAGGATGGTCTAGTGTAGGCAGAGGAGTGTCGTTCGTCGGAACAACCGAAGCGGGAGCTGCAGGCAATGAAACCGACGCAGGCGTATTAAACTGCGCGGTCGTCGAACCGGGCACTCGTTCCGGCGGATAGCCCTTGGCCTCCACGATAGCCCAGTGCCACTCGTCCCCGGGGGCGAGTTCCAGGTTCAAAGGAGCGCTGTAGACGACTCGCTCCCACGGTGCGGCCGCCTCGCGCATTTTGTAGATCATCACGACGTCCGGCTTCTTTTCCGGACGAACATCCTGAAAATCGCTTCTGACCGCTCCAACTGCGTCATCCGCCTTCTTGATCACGGTCAACGCCACGTCGAGTTCGCTCATGTGCCAGTTGGTCGCATTGAAGATTGATACCGTCAGGGCATCTCCTTCAATGGTTGCCGGACCCTCGAGCTTCGCAAGCTCCGCTGCCGGAAGATCCATCTGCGAGTATTGGCTGTTCGAGAGGAGTGCCTTCACGTTCGCCGTGAAAGCCAGGCTGCATGTGGCATCGGGAGCCGAGACTTGGAAACCCTTGGTTTCCCCTCCCATCAGACTTTTGATCGCCGAGCCGAACGCATGGCGGCTTTCGCCCTGCTCCATAACCTGTGTGAGATTGTCGTCGTCGATGACTTGCTTCGTGATTTGAGTATTCTTCCGCAGGTTGCGCGCCACATCGCCCAGAGGCTGCTCGTTCGGATCATCCTGGGCCAGCATTCGAATGGGAATCAGCAAGGCCAGAACTGAGGCCAGCACCAAAAGCAAACGGGTTCCCGAGGGACGGAGCATACAAAGCTGAATTGAGCAGAGAACTCCCGGCGGATGCGTCGCATCCGGAAAGAGGCTCTCAGCTAATTGTATGGAGAGACGAACGAATAGAGGATAGCCCGAGGAAACCTTGGTAACAGTACTTTGAGGTGGAGAAGATGGGCGCGCGTTAGACGAAATGGAAGCGCAACGGGTGCGCGCGCCCAATACTCCAAAATCTCTACAGAAGGCCCTGCGACCGGAAGCGGCTCACTGGATCTGCCACCGGACTTGCTTGCCGCTTGAATATCCAGCGTGCCACCGCAAAACCAATCGCCGCGTAACACAGGTGCATCATTTTCATAAAACACCCCCCCAATCCGGCTCTTCCATTCACCTTCAGGGGAGGAACTCAATAACCCTATCGGCACAATATCAACGGGCGTGAATCCGAACAAGGCACAACCGTGCCATTGGAGTGGCACAGAGGTAATACAAGTAACCTGCACAGTAAGCAAGCCTTGCACAGTTGTGATCGGGATTAGCCCAACCTTAGCTTGCGATGTTCTCGTTTGGCGTCATCCTGAGTGGAGCTCTTCTTCAGCGGAGCGAAGGATCTGGCGCGGGCCGCATCGCGCTCTGCAGCACGCGGTGCCTGGTCTATCCAAGGTCAGCGAAACGACCGGATAAAAGGAAAAGGCTTCGGCATCTGAGGAAGAAGCGCCCCGGCTCTCCATCGAGCGCAGCTCAATCTGAACGTCTGGACCACTACTTCTTCGATATCAGAATCTTCTTAGCCGCCTCGAGTTCCTTGCGCTTAGCGTCCGCTACCTTCGGATATTCAAGATTCAACGACTCCAGCGTATCGACGAGAACGGTGGAGATCACGAGCCGGCTGAACCACTTGTTGTCGGCTGGCACGACGTACCATGGCGCGTGCTCGCTGGCGGTATTGCGGATCATGTCTTCGTACGCGTCCTGGTATTCATCCCAATACTTGCGCTCGTGAATGTCCGCCGCCGAAAACTTCCAATTCTTTTCGGGCTCGTCGAGACGCGCCAGAAATCGCTTCTTCTGTTCTTTCTTTGAGAGATGCAGGAAGAATTTGCGGATCACGGTTCCATTTCGTGCCATGTGCCGTTCGAAGCCCCGAATGTCTTCAAACCGTTCGTCCCAAATTTTCTTCCCCACAAGAGACTTGGGCGTTTTCTGGTTTTTCAGAATCTCGGGATGCACCCGCACCACCAGCACTTCTTCGTAGTACGACCGGTTGAAAATTCCGATGTGGCCTCGTTCCGGCAGGTCGCGCGTCGTGCGCCACAAAAAGTCGTGCTGCAACTCGATGTCTGATGGCGCTTTGAACGAGTACACCTGGCAGCCCTGCGGATTCACACCCGACATCACGTGCTTGATGGCCCCATCTTTCCCTGCGGCGTCCATCGCCTGGAACACGAGAAGTAGCGACCAATTGTCCTGCGCATAGAGCTTCTCCTGCAACTCCGCCGTTCGCGCGACACCTTCGACCAGAGCCTCCGTGGCATGCTCCTTCGAGTGCCAATCCCCTGTGCTCGCCGGGTCATGGTCCTTCAACTGAAAATGCTTGCCGCTGTCGACCCGGCAGTTGTGCGCAATCTTATGAATCTTCATGTATGACACTCCGTAAACTCGATAACCTTCAATCGTAGCAGCTTGCGGACCGCTGTCTCCGCTCAGAGTGGCCTTGTGGCAAGATAGACCGTCCAAGCCGAGGCCCCGTGTTCGAATCCGAATTTCTAACCGATTCTGCCGCCAGTAAGCTCCGCTTCCAGCAACTGCTCAATCGAACCGCGGATATTCTTTCCTCTTCACTTCTTCTTCGACCGTACAACGGTGCCGCTCCGGCAACACTCGCCTCGCTGATTCCGTCTGACTTTCTTCCGGACACCGAAAGCTCCTTCGATCAAGTTGCATCAATCCTGCGTACCGTCGTCGCCAACTCAATTGCCCTTTCTCACCCCAACACGACGGCGCATCTGCACTGTGCACCGCTCCTCGCTGCGCTGACGGCCGAGGTCGTGATCAGCGCTCTGAATCAGTCCATGGACTCGTTCGATCAGGCACCTATCGCCACGGTCGTTGAGAAACAACTCGTCCGCTGGCTCTGCGCGGAGGCCGGTTACCCCGCTGCCGCGGATGGGACTTTCACCACTGGAGGGTCGCAGTCGAACTACATGGGCCTGCTGCTTGCGCGCGACGCATTTCTTAAGAAGAAATGGAATTGGTCGGCGCAGAAGTCGGGCCTCCCGGTCGAGGCGAGGAAGCTGCGCATCTTATGCTCCGAGGTCTCGCACTTCACCGTGGAGAAGTCGGCTGCGCAATTGGGACTTGGCACGGATTCAGTGATCCGCGTTGCCGTGGACAGCCAGTTCCGAATGGATCCCGATGCATTGCGCGCCACACTGCAATCTCTAGAGATGGAGGGATTCTTTCCCATGGCCATTGTCGCAACTGCGGGCACAACCGATTTCGGATCCATCGATCCGTTACCGGAGCTGTCCTCGATTGCTCATACAGCGGGCGCCTGGCTTCATGTCGATGCCGCGTATGGCGGTGCGCTGTTGTTTTCCGAACGGCATCGCGGCTCTCTCAGCGGCATCGATGCCGCTGACTCCATGTCGATCGATTTCCATAAGCTCCTGTGGCAGCCGATTCCGTGCAGCGTTTTCCTTCTGCGCGACGCCACCAACTTCGATTTCATCAAAATGCACGCCGACTACCTCAACCCGGAACTGCATGAAGACGAGGGCATCCCGAATCTGGTCACGACTTCGCTTCTTACCACTCGCCGCTTCGACGCCCTAAAACTGTGGATCTCATTTCAATCCCTGGGCCGGGCGAAGCTCGCAAGCATGATCGACCGCACCATTGAGTTGGCCTTCCACGTTGCCGAGGTCATGCGCAGAACCCGAAAAGTGGAATTGATCTGTGAACCCCGGATCAGCACTGTCGTCTTTCGTTACGTGCCGGCCTCTCCGGTCCTGGACGCGGACCGGCTTAACGCCGATATCGGACAGATCCTGTTCAACCGGGGCGAAGCTGTGCTGGGGCATACGCGTGTACACGGACATCAATGCCTGAAATTCACTTGCATGAATCCAGCGACCTCAGAGGCTCAAATGGAGGCATTGATCGGGAAGATTTTACTTGTTGGGGAAGAAATCGAGGCGCAGAGGCTTGAGGCTAAGTCATTGGAGAGACCATAGTTATTGAGATTTGTACTTACTTTGTTGTACGACAAAGGTTCCTGCAGGAACACTTTTTCCACAGGACCCCTTTACACTTCGACAGGCTTAGGGGTAACCGAGGGCAGCTTCGCCTGCTGCCAGGCATCGAACCCGCCGGCGAGATTGATAACGTTCTTGAAACCTGCACGTTGCAAGAGGCTGCTGGCAATCATGCTGCGATATCCACCCTTGCAATGCACGGCTACCACTGCGTCGCGATCGATCTCAGGCGCGGATACTCTGAAGTTGTCCAGCGGCCACCAAACCGCGTCTTCGATGTGTGCCGCATTCCACTCCGGCTCCCGCCGCACGTCGAGTACCTGCACTTTACCTGACTGCATGCGCTGGCTCAGTTCTTCGGCTGTAATCTTCCGCGATTTTGCCAACCTCATACCCGGCCTGCCTCCACGCAACAACGCCGCCCGCGAGATATCCATCCAGGACCTCGATGCCGACGCGTGCCAGTCGGAGCCGCGCCTCTTCGAGTTGCGCTTCCGTCTCTGCGATCAATACCGGATGCGCGTTCAAACCCAGCACCGTTCCAGCCCACGAAGCAAATTGCCCTGAGAGGGCGATGTTGACGGAGCCGGGAACATGTTCCGCGGCGAACTGCTCGCTCGGGCCGCACATCGAGAGCAAGTTCGCCCTCGCGCAACATCTTTTCTAACTCAGCGGGTCCAATCGCTCGCAGCGGAGCGAGCTCTGCCAGGGCAGTCGCGCCTGTGCGGTTGATCTCGGCATCTTTGGCGAAGTATTCCGGGCGTGCCGGCAGATGGCTTGTCAATTGCGCGACGAATTCCTCCTTACTCTTGATCTGCAGTGCGTAATTCGTCAGCCGTTCTGTCCCAATCGTCGACGATCTCTCGGCGCGCATATTCTTCCCGCAAAGAGATCCCGCCCCGTGCGCGGGATACACCATCACGCTGTCGCCAAGCGGCAGAAGTTTCTGGTGCAGGCTGTCATAGAGCATTCCGGCAAGTTGGACCGGAGTGTGCGCAGGAGATAGATCAGGCCGTCCGACATCGCCGATGAATAAAGTGTCTCCAGTCAAAACTGCCCATGGTGTCGCAGACTTCTCATGGTCAGTGCACAACCATGCAAATGCTCTCGGGCGTGTGCCCCGGTGTCTCCAGCACGCGAATCGATGCCTTGCCAAATTTCAATTCGAATCCGTCGCTGACGGCGACGTGCGGAAACGTCGCCCCGGCCTGGGCGCCCATGTAGATCTTCGCGCCCGTGCGTGCGGCCAGTTCCTGATGTCCGGAGACAAAATCGGCGTGCAGGTGCGACTCAAAAATGTGCATGATCTTGACGCCGTGCTCGTCCGCAGCCTTCAGGTACAGATCCACGTCGCGTTGCGGATCGATCGACCACCGCTTCGCCATCGGAGGCGAGCATGTAAGAAGCGTGCGCCAAGCATCCCAGATAGAACTGTTCGAAGTACATAGGCATGAGTTGAACCGCTAGAAATGCTAGACCAAATCTGGATGGAAAGCTATTGGCAAGGGCGTTGGGAGGCTACGAAACTCAGGCAGGAAGCGGCGTAATAAATTCGAGACCGAAACAAAAACCGTTGCGCGAGCGGACAATCGCGGGCATGCGCGACGGAGTTGGCGTGTCGAACTCGATCTCCAGGAGGTCTCCCGGGTTCAGCAGGATACCGGCATAGAGAACCATGCCGCCCTGGCTCATCTCGGTTCCGCGGCCTTCGACCACCGTGGTCGAGAATCCTTTGGACGTAACCACGCGGACCGGCAGATCGACCGGCAGGCGGTCCCAGCGGCGCGTGTTAGAAGGCTCGTCCATTCTCGTTCATCATCGCCCTACCGCTTTCGACGCGCAAATTACTAAGGTGAGTGAACTCTGCTGAAAAAGTACACCGGACCGATTTCAGAACGGCGCTGGCAGCAACGTCCAAGCCAAGCGTCCTGTACAATTTGCGAGTGAATTTGCGATTCAAACTGTGCCTGGCCGCTACTCTCATTGCGCTGAGCACATGGTCGATTTCGCAATCCGTTTCGCAACTCCAGCCCACCGGATATGTCAACGACTTCGCCCACGTCTTGAACCCCTCGACCGTTGCCCAGATGACGGAGATCTGCACGCAGATTGACCAAAAGGCTCACGCGCAGATCGCGGTCGTCACCATCAACACGCTTAATGGCGTTGACATTGAGACCTATGCTGTCGATCTCTTCAAAAAGTGGGGCATTGGCAGCAAGAGCACTGATCACGGCGTTCTGATCCTCTATGCGATTCAGGATCATCGCGCCCGTATTGAAGTTGGATACGGTCTGGAACCCATTCTGCCCGACGGCAAGGTCGGCGGCTTTCAGCGGGAGGCGATCCCTCTCATGCGCACCGGCGACTACAGCCAGGCTCTGCTTCTGGTTACGAGCCGCGTAGCTGACGTCATCGCGTCCGACGCAGGAATTCAGCTCACCACCTCACAACCGCGCGCGCCAGCTCGCCGCCAGCCCGCCGAAAACACGGGGATATCTTTCGGCGGAATCATCATAATCATCGTCATCGGGCTCATTGTCCTCCTTACGCCCCTGCGCAACATTCTGTTCTGGCTGCTCTTCTCGCAGATTTTTGGCGGACGCGGCGGATTTGGGGGCGGTGGCGGCGGATTTGGCGGAGGCGGAGGATTCGGCGGGGGTGGCGGCTTCGGAGGTTTTGGCGGCGGAAGCTCAGGCGGTGGCGGCGCCAGCAGCAGTTGGTAGTATTGCGAGGAACGAATGATTCCTGTCGAAACGATTGACGAGTTTGTGAAGCGCGTGCGCGAAGCCGGCGGAGCGAACGTGGAGAGCATCATCCTCTTTGGCTCGGCCGTCGCAGGAGACTTCCATGACGGGCTGTCGAACCTCAACATGTTTTGCGTGTTGCGCGACAGTTCGTTCAAGTCGCTGCAGGCATTGACGCCGGCCGCGAAGTGGTGGGACCGGAAGAAGCAGCCTCCTCCGCTTTGCATGACGCGTGAGGAACTGGCACGCTCGACCGACGTATTCACGATTGAGTTGCTGGATATGCAGCAACACCATCGCGTGCTGTTTGGTCTCGACGCCCTGGACGGCTTGCAGATTCCGATGGATCTCCATCGCGTGCAGGTGGAATATGAGTTGCGCGAGAAGCTGATCCTTTTGCGGCAACATCTGCTGATCCACTCGAGCGACAATGCTCGCTTGCTCGATCTGCTACAGCGGTCGGCGCCGTCGTTCAGCACGCTTTTCCGCCACGCGCTGATTGCGATGGGCGACAAAACCTCGCTGGGGAGACGCGACGCCGTGCAGGCGCTCTCCAAGAGAATTGGCTTTGATTCATCAGCCATGCTGCAGGTGCTTGACGTTCGGGAACACAAAAGTGACACGAAGAAAGTCACAGTCGCAGATCTCGTTGAGCAATATCTGGGAGCGATCGAAAAAGTGATCGATGCTGTCGATCAGATCTAGCATTGGGACCTGCGTCATGAACTACGTAATTGCAGTTTCAAGGAGGGCTTTATGGGAAAGGGCTTGATCGCTGTAATCGTCATTGTGCTGTTGTTGGTGGTCGGTCTTGTTTTCTTTGGACAATATGTCAGCGTAAAAAACACGCTGGTAACGAAGAATGAGAGCGTGAAGGCCGCGTGGTCGCAGGTCGATATTGTGTTGCAACGCCGCGCTGACCTGATCCCAAACCTGGTCGAGACGGTCAAGGGATATGCGCAGCAGGAACAGACCGTATTCGGCGATATCGCGAAAGCACGTTCGGCTTTGCTTTCCGCGGGAACTCCGCAGGAAAAGATCGCGGCGAACGGCCAGTTGGACGGCGCGTTGGGACGACTGTTGGTCGTCGTGGAGAACTATCCGCAACTCAAGTCGAACGAAAATTTCCTGCGATTGCAGGACGAACTGGCGGGAACCGAAAATCGCATCGCGGTCGAGCGCAAACGTTATAACGACGCTCTGCAGGACTACAACACCTATATCCAGCAATTCCCGCAAAGCTTCTTCGCCGGTTGGACTGGATTCAAACCGAATGAGGCTTATTTCACCGCTTCAGAAGGGTCGCGCGAGGCGCCGAAGGTGAACTTCGCTCCGAACACGTCGGCCCCGGCGGCTCCTCCGCAGCCCGCACCCGCTCACTAGCATCAGGGGCAGGCCTGGATTACTACGAATCTAGGCCTGCTGTTTTTTACGGTAGTATTTGAAATAGACAAGCGCGGCGACGCACCCGAGAATCGCCGCAGCGATCAATACATACAGAAATGGCCGGTAGTAACGGCTAAGCCAGCCGAGAATTGCTGTGCCATACCGCTGTCCCAGATAGGCAAGGATCAAAAACCGAATGGCGCGTCCAGATCCGAGAGCAGTGAGAAACTTCTTCGGCGGATATTGCAGGACGCCGGCTGCCATCAGTACAGGCACAAGAGGGAATGGCGGCGGCAAGAGCGATCCGACCAGTATTGTCGAGAAACCACTCTTTTCGAATCGCTTATAGACCTTCCCGGCACGCCTTTTGCCAACTTTTTTCTCCAATCCTTCTTTGCCGCCCTTGCTCGCGATGCGGTAGGTGAGATAGCCGCCGAGCATCGCGCCGGCGACCGCCATCACCCAGTAATAAAGCCATAGATTTCGGCTGCGAGCAGATAACAAGACTACGAACACGTCCATTCCGCCTGGTATGGGGATGACGGAGTTGTCCACGAGTCCGACGAGAATCAGACCTACCCCGCCGAGTCGCAGGGTCCACTTCCAAACGCTGCTACCGGCCAGGATGAGTCCTATCACAAGTAGGGAAATTTCCTCCGCAAGGTTAGAAGCGGAA
The DNA here is from genome assembly GCA_963771765.1 of uncultured Acidobacteriota bacterium. Classification (GTDB taxonomy): domain Bacteria; phylum Acidobacteriota; class Terriglobia; order Terriglobales; family Acidobacteriaceae; genus Sulfotelmatobacter. Next base: position 61,288 of record CAVYUY010000052.1, on the reverse strand, counting down.
TTTTACGAATGCGATGCAGTGAATCTGCAATCATGACACGCCGATTGACTCCCGCTGTTCAGAATTCGTCGAAACAGAACCGTTATCCGACGGGGCTGCGCTATTGCATGAACTCGGCCTCACTGCGGTTCATCAAGCACGGATCCGCCCACTGACAAAGTGAGCTACCCGTATTAGAGACTGTGATTCCGGCTCGACCCTTTCTCAATCACCAATGCTCATTGGTGTACCTTGTAGGGACTGATGGCCTACAACGCCTTCATCTCATACAGCCACAGCGCTGACGGCCCGCTGGCCACTTCCCTTCAGTCGGCACTGCATTCCTTTGCGAAGCCCTGGTACAAGCTGCGGGCTCTGCACATTTTTCGGGACCAAACCAATCTCGCGGTCAATCCAGCACTTTGGTCGAGCATTCGCGAAGCCCTCGATCAGTCTTTGTTCTTCATTCTGTTTGCATCGCCGGCCGCGTCAAAATCGGAGTGGGTCGCAAAAGAGTCGGAATATTGGGTCACTCGAAACGGGTCATCGCGCGTCTTGATCGTTCTCACCGGGGGCAATCTAGCTTGGGATCACGCCGCATCTGGTTTCACATCCGAGCATACCGATTGTCTTCCGCCCAACATGCTTCGCGCGTTTCCTGAAGAGCCACTTTTTCTCGATCTGCGTTGGGCACGGGACAGCGGCGTCCGATTGCGCATGAAGGAGCCGCGTTTTCACGAAGCCGTCCTTGAACTCGCCGCAACGCTCCACAATCGTCCAAAGGACGAACTCGATGGAGCGGACGTCGTCGCGCGCCGGAACGCGCGCAGGCTTGCTGCCTCAGGAATTGCTGCCATCCTATTGATCTCGATCTTTGCCTTTCGCCAGACTCGTTTAAGCCGCGAAGAATCAGTCGACAATCGCGCCGCCCGGCTCGCGGCGGATTCCGCGAAATTGCTCGCGGATAACCCTGATCAAGCGCGCGAGGCCGCCCTTCTCGCGATCGAATCCAATCGCCTTCATCCGTCGTTTGAAGGAAATCAGGCATTGCGCGCCGCGGTCTCGGTACTGCCAGCTAATTCAAAGCTGTACGAACCGAAAAGTGCGGATCCGGCCGAGCGCATTCGCGACATGGCATTTTCACCGGATGGGAAACTGTTGGCGGATGTCCGCGATGATGGATCTACACAAATCACCGATCTCGCCAACAATAAGGATCCGGTGTTCGTGGAACCGGACGATGAACCAGCGGCCCGTATTCAGGCAGGAAATCCGGAAGACGAGTCAGAGGATAACGACGCGGCCGTCTCGGTAGCCTTCAATGCATCAGGCACACTGCTTGCCTCAGGCGGACGCGATGGCACGGCGCATGTCTGGGCACTTCCTGGCGGGCGAGAGGTGCTGCGAATCTCGCATGGTTCACCGATATCTCAAGTGGCGTTTCATCCGAGCGCGGGACTCTTGGTGACAGCGACGGACGATGGCCATGTTCGAATCTTCGATGTAGCTCGCGCCACCGTCTTGGCCGATTTTAAGTGCGAAGGAAAAATCGCTGCCGTGTCATTTAGCCCCGGTGGCGAAGTTATTGCCGCGCTCTCTACGGATGGTGAGGTGTCGATTTTTGATGCGGTGCGGCAAAAACGCATTCGGACAATGGAAGGCGGAGAAGCTGGATTCAATCTCGCATTCAGCAAAGATGGAAAGCGACTGGCAACCTCGAATGGCGACTTTGCGTTTGTCTGGGATGTAGCCACCGGCAGGCAGTTGATCCAAGCGACTCACGCTCCTGCGTCCGAGACGCTGACGCCGCAGCAGTGGATTTACGATGCCGCGATCAGCGCCGACGGAAAGCTTCTGGCCTATGCGGCGCGTGGCGACTCCGTGGCGCACGTGTGGAATGTCGAAACCGGGCGGCTGGTGTTATCTCTCAAACACGATTCAGCAGTTGCTGCCGTGGCGTTTAGTGGCGATGGAACAAAGCTCGCGACTGGTGCTTATGACGGGACCGCGCGTGTCTGGGAACTGCCTGCAGGAAGCGAAGTGCAGCGCGCATCCGTCTCGGGAGGCGCCGAAGTTGTGTTATTCAGCCCAGGTGGCGACCGGTTTGCCGCTGGGGGAATTGGCGGCTCGGTTTCTGTTTCAGAGATACGGCGCGCAGACAGACCGGCTGCCATGGAACTTCCGGGCAGTGTGCGCTGCGTTGCCTTCAGCCCTGATAGCCGGCGTTACGCTATCGGCACGACTTCGACTCACTGGTCGCCGCTGGTAAGAATCGCGGACACTGCCGGCAATGTGATTCGCGACATTGAATTCAACGGTGCTCCGAATCTCGACACGCTTCACTTCCTCGATCCGAATGAAGTGATCGCGCAGTGGAGCGACAGGCTCTTTCTCATCGCAATTGATCAAGGGAAGGTGACGCCACTCCCGGAGATCTCAGGACAATTCCGGATTGATCCGTCGGGCAGGGTGCTGGCAAAGCAGCGCAACGAAGCGATCGAACTGTACAAATTGCCTGGGTTGGAAAAGACTGCTTCGCTCCTGGGGCCGACATCGGCTCCGCTGCGCGCGATTGGAATTGAGGGAAAGCTGGTGGGCTTCGAAACGGACAAGCCGCCGAACGATTATTCGGTCGAAGTCTGGAGCACCGGCAGCAAGAGTCGCGTCGATCACGTTTCCCTTCCGGCTGAACTGACGCGTGCGACGTTCAATCCGTCTGGCGCCACCATCTTCACCGCTGAGGGCGAGAAGCTTCAAGCGTGGGATGTGCCTTCGGGCAAGAAACGGTTTTCCATCACCGCGAGCGGAGACATCGATTCGATCGTTCCTGATGCTTCGAACACCTCGTTCGCAACTTTGACGCACGGGCATTTGACGGTGTGGGATGCGGCAACCGGCGCTCGATTGGCGCAACTGCCCGACATGGGATATTTGCGCGCTGCCGCTTTCAGTCCCGACAGCCGTTACCTGATCGCCGGATACGACGAAAAGTCAGCCGGCCTCTGGCTCTGGAGGACCAGCGATCTGCGTGATGAAGCGTGTGCCCGCATCACTGCCAACTTTTCTCACACGGAGTGGCAGCGGTGGTTTCCTGGAAGGCCTTACCGGCAAATCTGCTCGAATTTACCCGCTGGCAGGTGAACATTCATACGGGCCGGTTCAAGCGACCTCAGGAGCGGGAGCCCGGTCGAGATCAAGACAAGAGAGCGCAACCGGAGCGAAACACACTTGGCGGTCGGAGACATCCGACCGAAAACCGTGGCGTTCGCAGAAACAAGCATCCGGGGCATCCATGGTTTCTTTCGCCAGCCTTGGTGAAGAACCTCCTATGGATTTCCGGGTCGGGCCGGTTTTCGCGTTGGGAACAACACTCAGAGAGTTGCGAATTGCCTTGCGGGCCCTCGCCAGGCGCGACATCACTGTTCCGATGGGGATCGCGAGAACATCAGCAATTTCCTGGTAAGAGAGTTCCTCGACTTCACAAAGAAGCAAAACCTCGCGGGAATGAGCCGGAAGCTCTTCGATCGCTTGCCGGAGCGAGTCGACATCGGATTGCCTCGAGAGAATCGAGTCGGGAGTTTCGTAGTCGACCGCCAAATCCCGCCCATCGTCGTCAAGAACCATGGCTACCGTCATGCGCCGTTCGAGTTTCGAGCGGGAGCTGAGGAAAGTGTTCTTCAGTATCCGGAACATCCAAGCCCGAAAATTAGTGCCCGGCTGGAACGATCCGAAACTGCGTAGAGCCTTCAGGTACGTCTCCTGGACGAGATCCTCGGCATCGGTAGCGTCTCGTGCCATCCAACGGGCAAAGTTGTAAAGAGAGTCGCAGATCGGCATTGCCAACTCTTCGAAACTCAGGGTTGGCTGAGTGTTCGGTGGAGTCGAGTGCCCGACTTCTGCCCCGTGGAAATAAGCGTGGAACCCCTTCATCTGCCTTCTCCTCGCAATCAATTCTGGGACTTTGTTACGTTCAATTTCGGGCAGGTCGCGAGAAGCGTCAATTTACCGGCACTTGTATTCCCCTATTCTGAATATTTTTCAACAAGTCCTTAATTGCTAGAGGGTTAGGCCAACGTATATCCTTGGACGCATACTCGCGGCGGCACGGCCTGTGCTCCCGCGCCGGGACCAAAAACCTCCATGGAACCGTTGCGGAACAATCCGATCGTCCGATTTGGAGTTTTTGAGGTCTCCTTTCAATCGGGCGAGGTGCGGAAAGCCGGCATGCGAATCAAGGTTCAGCAACAGCCGCTCAAGTTGCTGGAGAGCCTGCTGAAGCGCCCGGGAGAAGTGGTCACTCGAGAGGAATTGCGCAGCCAGGTTTGGCCGGCAGAAAGCTTCGGTGACTTCGACCAGGCACTCAACATCGCCGTCGGAAAACTTCGGAGCGCTTTAGGAGACTCCGCGGAAAGCCCCCAATTTATCGAAACGATTCCGAAACGTGGTTATCGCTTCATTGCAGAAGTAGCGGTCATCGATGCCGATGACCGGCCGACCAGAGCAGAAGGTCTGGGCGGATCCTCCTCTGGGACCGACTCTCAGCTGAAATTCCCAGTCGCCGATCCTTCGCCTGCAGCGGAATCAGCCAGAGGCCGGCAACGGATCGGAGGCTGGATCATGGCAGGCCTCCTGTTAGTTGTGGTCATTGGCACTCTTGCGGTGTGGCGATCCCGTTCGACCGGACAGGCTTCCGGGGTCGTGCGATCGATTGTGGTGCTTCCACTGAACAACTTTTCCGGGGACCCGTCGCAAGACTATTTTGCCGACGGCATGACCGACCAACTGATCACGGACCTAGCCCAGATCAGCGCGTTACGGGTGATCTCGCGAACATCCGCGATGGTCTATAAGGGATCTCATAAACCCTTGCCTGACATTGCTCGGGAGTTACATGTGGATGCAGTGGTCGAAGGCGCCGTCCAACGGTCTGGAGACCGCGTTCGCATCACGGCGCAGCTCATCGAAGCATCTTCGGACAAGCATCTGTGGGCCGAGAGCTACGAAGAAAATGTCCGCGACACGTTGACGCTGCAGACGAAGGTCGCGAGTAACATCGCCGAACACATTCGCATCGAGTTGACGCCGCAGGAGCAAGCTGTTCTGAAGAAACAAAAGCCTGTCGATCCGGACGCGTACGAGTCGTACCTGAAAGGACGATATTTCTGGAACAAGAGAACGGCGGAGGGCTTAACGGCTGCTCTGACCTATTTCAACGAGGCCGTTGAAAAGGATCCTACTTATGCGCAGGGGTATGCCGGCCTCGCGGACTCCTATGACCTTTTGGGCGACTGGGAATATGGTGTTTTGCCTGCGAACGAAGCTTACCCGAAAGCCAAGGCAGCAGCGATCAAGGCGTTGGATGCCGACAACACGCTCGGCGAAGCTCACACTTCCCTGGCGTTCTCATTGGATGCGTCCGATTGGGACTGGAAGTCTGCCGAGACGGAATACCGCCGGGCGATTGAGCTCAATCCCGGATACGCGACGGCTCACCATTGGTACGCGTGGCATTTGAGCGAGTTGGGACGAAGCGACGAGGCTGTCGCTGAGATGAAGAAGGCGGAAGTGTTGGACCCGCTCTCGCTGATCATCGGCGCCGAGACGGCAGAGATTCTTCTCGTAGCTCACCGAACGGATGACTCGATTGAGCAGAGCCGCAAGACGATCGCGATGGACTCCAACTTTGCGATTGCCCATCTTGAACTCGGATTGGCTTTCCTGCAGAAGCAAATGTATTCCGAAGCTATACAAGAGCTTCAGACGGCGATCGACCTGTCGAAAGGCAGCACGACATGCATTTCCAACCTTGCGTATGCTTACGCCGCATCTGGGAGGAAGACTGAAGCAGTCAGCATTCTGAATCGTCTGAAGAACGGATCTCGCCAAAACGGACCGGCGATTGCATTGATCTACGTAGGCTTGGGCGACAAAGACCAGGCGATGGCTTGGCTGGAAAAAGCCTATTCAGAACGTTTCAATCCATCGATACTGCTTAGGCCAACTTTTGATCCGCTGCGATCTGATGCCCGGTTTCAGGACCTTGTGCATCGGATCGGCCTGCCCATATGAGATGTGTTTACAGTTCATGCGATGCTTCATCTCGCAGAGAATGGAATACCGGGATAGCGGAATTGACAACAGTTGAAAGCCGCACCAGAATTTTTCCGTTTCGAAGTCCGCCGTCGGTTGTTGCAGGAGCTTGGGAAGGTACAAAGGTTATGACCCGCGTTAAGCTTTTTCTCGCCACGGTGTCGGTGCTCGTATTGTTTTCAATTCCTACCTTGGCGGGCGACATCAACGGCTGCAAATATTTGGTCATTGTCGATTTGGCGACTGATCCGTACAGCATCGTGAAAGAGCTTAGGGAACAGGGTAAAGCGGCTGGGTTCTCGATTGCATCGAAGTTGTCTGAGGTTCCAGAGAGCGATTTGTTGAAAGCGTGCCTGATGAGCGGCAGTTGGGGGAGAGGAACAGGCAACGGTGAACTCTCGGTCCGCATTCTGTATGCAACAACCGGCTCGGCTGTTGGCGAGGCCAAAGCGTCGGGAAGCCGGACGGGGAGCATCACGAGCAACGTGGCCTCCTCGGCGAAGACGGTGTATTCGGAACTTGGCTACACCGGTTACAGCGACGAAGTGAATCGACAAATTATTCTGCGGGAGTATCCCCCAAGACCGACCTTTGTGACGACAGAGGAAGAAATTAAGAAGGGCAACTCTCACAATTCGATTGAAGGGATATGGACGGATTCCGACGATCATTATCGCCTCGGAATTGTGCCGGCCTCGGACGACAGCGGATTTGATTTTGTGGCGGTCGTGCTCCGATCAAACTCGCCTGTATGGCGGGCGAACGAAATCAAGGCCGAGATTCGGCACACGATTTCTCCAGTCGTTTTCAACTGCACGTACTATCTGGGAAATAAGAAACCGGCGGACACAACCCTCACTCTGGAACCGGAGGGCATATTGCATGGCTCGATTTCGACCGGGAAAACAAACATCGACCTTCGCCTGACGCGCGTCTGGCCTAAAGGATCAGAGGACGCCCCGGCACAATAGAGCTGTCGCGGCGGTGTCCCTAGGTGGGAATTAACTCTCATCCTTCGCTTGATTCGATCCTGATGCACTTCACTGTGATGTCACTCGATGCTATGCAGCTGTCGAAGGCGCGGTCGGCCGTCCAGTTCGCCGACCGCGAACTTCTCGGAGGAACTCCTCGGGTGGCACAAAGAACGGGTTCCTCTGAAGCAGGCCTCCGATGATGATCATGGGGTGAGTGCGCATGATGTCTATCACGGTGTCGCCGCCAAATTTGGACAGATGGTAGGTGCAGATAACGACGTCGTCGTGGCGACGCCATACCTCGTTCACGCGGGATTCGAACTCGATGAGGTTGTCGACATTGGATTGATCTTCGGCAGCCCAATCCATGCGACACACAATGCGGCTAAGGGGGAATCCTCCCGTGGCGTTGCCACTGGCGATCTGCTCGAACGCGTCCAGCATCCGATCCTGATCGAAACGCCCATCCGTCAGGTAGGTTTCGGTGTTGAACGCAGCTCGAATTGACCATTCTTCTCCGCGGAGCCAGTCAACCCCGGCGGCGGACAAGCGGCAGAGATGGTCGCGATGTAGTCGGGATTGACGACATGGACGGCTTTATCGCCGCAATCAAATCCCGCTTTAATGAACGGCAGCAACACACGATACTCCTCTTCGTCGCTATAAGCGCAGACATGACGCACTTCACCGAGCTGGGAACCGGCAGGAGATCGGTGTCGTGGACTTCTTCATGGTGTTTTCCTTATGGCAAGGTTCTGCGAAAGGCTGCTGGGAGTAGGATGCACTACTTCCGCACAATGTAAATCCATACCCGCTTACTAACGCCGCTAGTCGACCGTCGACGTTGCAACGAGCACTCGTCTTTTTGTGTCTCTTAATAGAGGATGTTCTGTGCGGTAATCGACTTCGTTAACTTGGGTTGCGCGAGTACTCCGAATTCTGGGGAGCCTTCGGCGCCTAGCCTGAAATACTTTCCGACCAGCCCTAAATCTTGACGCCTCGGCCCATTTCACCACTAGCGACCGTGATGACAAGTGCGCAATTGCTACAATTGCGCCGAAGCGTTGGGTATCAGTAGTCCGACTTTTCCCGCGGGCACAAAATTGGGCACAACTCTGCAAGATTTGTGGTTCGCTTGGCGCGCGTTCCGCAAGAACCCCGGTTTTGGAATTGCCGCGATCTTATCGATCGCGATCGGGGTTGGAATCAACGTCGCGATTTTCAGCACTATCAACGCTCTTCTCCTAAAACCTCTTCCCTACCAAAACCCTGAGCGACTGGTGATTCTGTGGAACCGCTCTCCCGGGCTCAACATCACCGAGGACTGGTTTTCGACAGCGCAATATTTCGACATCAAGAACGCCCATCATGGGTTCGAACAGGTCGCAATCGCCATCGGTGGAAACGAAAACCTGACGGGAGAAGGCAATCCGGAACGCGTTGGAACAATCCACATTTCGTCGAATCTCCTGACTATGATTGGCGCCCACGCTGCGCTAGGTCGCTTGTTTGTGCCGGAAGAAGATTTACCCGGCCATACCGCCACGGCTTTGTTAAGCCATGGAACGTGGGAACGCCGATATGGTTCCGATCCGAGAATACTCGGCAAGGTAATTATTCTCGATGGTAAGCCCTACGAAATTGTGGGAGTTATGTCAGAAGCTTTTTCCCTTCCTCGCGAAGTGCTCCCTACTCTGGGCGGTGCAGAGCAATCGGAGATCATCGTTCCATTGCCTCTAGGGCCTGAAGCGGCGAGCAATCGGGACCACGAGGACTACAACATCATCGGCAAACTCAAGCCCGGCGTTTCCCTTGAGCAAGCCACCGCGGAGATGGCCACAATCACAGCACGACTGCGCCAGGACCACCCTGACCTTTACCCGCCTAACGGCGGCCTGACATTTGGGATTGTGCCTCTGCTGGAACAGGTGGTTGGAGACACGCGACGCCCTTTACTTGTGCTGTTTGGCGCGGCGGGGTTCGTCCTTTTGATTGCTTGTGCCAACGTCGCAAACCTTTTGCTGTCGCGGGCCGTTGCAAGACAACAAGAGATCACCCTGCGATCGGTGCTAGGGGCCGGCCGACGGCGCATCGTGCGGCAGTTGCTGACGGAAAGCATAGCTCTTGCGCTTTGTGGGGGAGGACTGGGTGCGGCACTTGCGGCACTGGCCATGGCCGCGATCCGGTGGCTGAGACCTGCGAACGTTCCGCGAGTCTCAGAGCTCCAGCTCGATTGGCACGTGTTGCTGTTTGCTTTTGTGCTTGCCTTGCTTTCGGGATTAGTTTTTGGCTTGGCACCGGCGCTCCGTCTCTCTCATGTCAATCCGAACGAAACTCTGAAAAGCTCTGGCCGAAGCGCCTCGGAGACAGGAGCGTTGTGGGGACGTGGCATTGGCATGCGCAAACTTCTGATTGTTTCGGAGATCGCCCTGTCGCTGATTTTGCTGGTCGGTGGCGGCCTCATGCTCCGCAGTTTTGCTTCATTGCAAACTGTTTCTCCGGGGTTCAACGCGGAACACGTTTTAACCCTTGGCCTGACCATGACAGGCAAGCGATACAAAGATCACCAACCGGTCCTGGATACATACAAGCAACTTTGGGAACGTCTCGATCAACTTCCGCGAGTCGCTGCTTCTGGCGGAATCTCTTCGCTGCCGCTCAGCCAGATGTACGCGTGGGGCCCCATCACCGTCGAAGGACAAGTTCTGCCGCCCAGGAGAGAACTTCATCAATGCGGACGAGCGAATCGTTGGCGGTCGATATTTTGAGGTGATGCAGATTCCGCTTGTGCGAGGCCGGCTCTTCACCGAACAGGACGTCGATTCCAAACCGAAAGTAATCGTCATCGACGATTACATGGCGACGCAGCTGTGGCCTCATGCGGATCCTATCGGGAAACGAATTCGCCTGGGAAGCCTCACTTCCAACGGACCTCTGGTGACCGTCGTTGGGATCGTGGGTCGCGTCAAGCAATACACGCTTGATACTGATTCAAGAATCGCGCTCTATCTGCCTCAACCGCAATATCCGGTCCGGGAAATGAATGTCGTATTGCGAAGCTCAAGCGATCCAGCTGCCGAGAGTGCTGCTGTAACCGCAGTCATCCACAATCTGGATCCCGATCTTCCCGTGTACTCGGTGCGAACCATGCAGGCGAGAGTCGCCGAATCATTGGCGCGGCGCCGGTTCTCCATGATGATTCTTGTGTTATTCGGCGCGGTTTCCCTGGTGCTCGCCGGCCTGGGGACTTACGCCGTGATGGCATACCTCGTGAATCAGGGTGCGCCAGAGATCGGTATACGGGCCGCTTTGGGCGCGACCCGCCTCGATATTCTCCAAATGATCGTCAAACGGGGGATGAAGGTAACTCTGACAGGCGTTTGCGTCGGGTTGGTAGGCGCGCTCCTGATGACCAGTTTGATTCGAAGCCTGCTGTTCGGAGTTTTACCAACCGACCCGGCGACTTACCTTGTCGTCTCGATCTTCTTGATTACGGTTTCGTTCCTGGCAACCTACATTCCCGCCCGCCGCGCGTCGCGGGTTGATCCGGTTACGTGCCTTCGCAACGAATAGTTTCTAGCTTCACCACACCCGACAAGCGTTCGCTCGCACCATCGGTTGCCCCGCCTTGCAACCGAAAGCCTTGCTGAATCCTTCGAAATTGCTGACGGAACCGTTGACTCGAAACTCAGCCGGCGAATGAGGATTGGTCTGGACCTGTAACCGCAGGACCTCCGGGGTGGCGTTCGTACACCAAATCTGACCAAACCCAAGGAAGAATCGTTGCTCCGGAGTGAAGCCTTCGATTGGCTTATGTGCGTCGGGAGAATCTTTTGCTAGCCGGTCCATGAGCGCCATGTAAGCAATGCGTAGTCCGCCATTGTCGGCAGTGTTCTCCCCCAGGGTCAGTTTGCCGTTGACATGTTCGCCCCCTGTGACGGTGAAATCGTTGTATTCCTCGACTTCGCAGTCGGTGCGTTGTTTGAAGGCCTTACCATCTTCTGGCGCCCACCAATCGCGCAGGTTGCCCTCTGCGTCATACTGCCTTCCCTGGTCGTCAAACCCGTGTGTGAGTTCGTGGCCGATCACAACACCGATGGCGCCAAAATTGACGGCATCATCCATCTGTTGCTCGAAGAACGGCGGCTGCAAAATCCCTGCCATGAAGTTGATGTTGTTTTGCGGCGGATAGTAGTAAGCGTTCACGGTCGGCGGACTGTAAAGCCACTCTTCCGGATCCACCGGCTTGCCAATCTTGGCGAGTTGCCGCCTGGACTCGAACTCATTACTGCGGAATGAATTTCCCAAAGCATCACCCCGGATGATTTGAAGAGAACTGTAGTCCCGCCATTTATCGGGATAGCCGATCTTGTTTGTGATCTTATGAAGCTTGATAATCGCTTGCTCTTTGGTCTTTTCCGTCATCCACGGCAAATCTGCGATGTCGCGCTCCAGAGACCCCTCCAGAGCAGTGACGAGTTGGAGAGTTCGCTCCTTGCCCTGGCTACCGAAGGCACGTTCAACAAAAGCTTGTCCAAGCGCCTCACCGAGATCACCATCGGTCGACGCGACGCATCGGCGCCATCGTGCCTGTTGCTCTTTCTGTCCGGCCAAAACCTGGCCGTAGAAGTGAAAGGCTTCCGCATCGACTTTGCGCGGTAGAAACAACGCCGGAACGTTGATCGCACGCCAGCGCAGGTATACCTTGATCTCGTCAAGGCTGGTTGAGGTAAGGATAGCTTCAAATTGCCGAACATACTCTGGCTGTGAGACGTTCAAGTTCGCGATTCGAGTCTGTCCCATCTCTGCGATGAACTTGTTCCAATCAAAAGCCAAATTCATCGCCTGAAGCTCAGTCACGTTCATCTTGTGGTAAACATTGTTTGGATTCCGACGCGCCACGTTGTCGAGGGTTCCCTTAGCCAGCGCGGTTTCGATCCGCATGGCGATTTGCGAGTGCGCAGCAGCGTCTTCTGGCTTTTCGCCAAAGAGTTCCAACATATTCTGCATGTGCTGGACATATTGTTTGCGAGTTTCCACCGATTTTGCATCGTCCCTAAAATAGAAATCGCGATCCGGAAGCCCAAAACCACCTTGTCCCACGATGGCAATCTGTTGGGTGGAATCTTTTGCATCTTGCTGGACACCAAACCCGAAAAACGCGTTGGTGCCATTTAGCGAGTAGTGGGCAAGGAGGGAGGGCAATCCGTCTTTTCCCTTAAGCGCATCGATTTTTGCCAGTTCCGGCCGAAGAACATCCGTTCCTTTTCTTTCAATGGCATCTTCGTCCATGCACGATGCGTAGTAGTCCCCAATCTTTTGATCGTTCGAGCCTCGACTTTGATTGGGAGTCGAGACTTTCTCCAAAATGTCTTCCAGAATGGCTCGGTTTCGGTCCGCAAGTTCGGTGAAGCGACCGAAGACAGCCTTGTCGGGCGGAACCGGATTTTGCTTCAGCCATGTTCCACAGGAGTAGTGGTAAAAATCCACGCAAGGGTCGATGTTCCTGTCGAGGGCGTTGACGTCAAATCCATCCTTCAACTTCGTCGTCGAATCGCTTTTCTGCTGCGACGCAGCCGGTCGATCGCAAATTCCGAAGGCCAAGACCAACATCGCGGCGGACAACATTGCTCTCGAGAGACGCATGAAGAAATCCTTTCCGGGACGATTTGGCAATTCGCTGAGTTGTACTCGGATCGCGTGAGGCCTACCAGACACGACAAGCATTGACTCGCGCTTCACGCTGTCCCTTATGGCAACTAAACGCCTTGGCGAATTCCGGCATATTGGCCACCGTGTTGTTGACTCTGTACTTCGGATAGGAATGCGGATCTGATAACACGACGAGCCGAATCAGTTCGGGCCGATACTCTGTGCACCAACCGAACGCAAACGCCATAAAAAAGCGTTGACGAGGCGTGAGGCCATCGGCTTCCTTAACATCCATATCTCTTCCCTGTCTGGCCAGCGAATCCTGCAAGGCTTGATAAGCGATGTAGATTCCACCGTTGTCGGCAGTATCTTCACCAAGAGTCATCGATCCATCTTGCTTAACTCCGGGGCCGGCCTCCGGAATCTGCTGTGTGTACTGTTCGGAAATGCATTTTCCGCGCGCATCGTATTCCTCCGCATCCTTCGCCTGCCACCAGTCCCGCAGATTGCCCTGGGCATCGAACTTGCGTCCTTGATCATCGAATCCGTGAATGATTTCGTGTCCGATCACCGCCCCTATGGCACCGTAGTTCACCGAGTCATCCTGACTCATGTCGAACTCGGGAGCCTGGAGAATGCCTGCCGGGAAGTTGATGGTGTTGGTTGGCGGATCCTCGTAGGCATTGATCGTAGGAGGAGTCATCGTCCATTCGGTGCGGTCGACGGCCGTCCCGATCTTCGCAACCCAGCGTTCGAATTCGAATGTGATCGTCTGCTGGCGATTCGCCAGATAGTTATCGCGTTCGATGTGTACGCTCGAGTAGTCACGCCAGCGATCGGGATAGCCGATTTTGTTTAACGTCGCCTGCCTTTTTTCCTGGGCCTGCTTCTTGGTTTCCGGAGACATCCAGTCCAACGAGTCAATGTCCTTACCCAATGCAGTGCTGAGATCCTGTATCAATTTCAGAACTCGCTCTTTGTTTTCTGGGGGGAATGCGCGCGCGACGTATGCCTGTCCCAGGGCCTCGCCCAAATAGGCGTCGGTACTGTCAACGCATCGGCGCCATCGCGGTTGAAGTTCTTTGCCGCCGACGAGCGTACGTCCGAAGAAATCAAAGCTCTCCTCGACGAACGCATCGCCCAGCGCGGGCGTTGCCCCAAACAGAACCTGCCAGCGGAGATAGACCTTCCATTGTTCGATGGAACGATGTTGCAACATCCCTTCCAGCCCCTTGAAGAAGCCGACGGAACTAACGATGTAGTGCCGGCTCGGCGGCGCATTCACCAACTTGAGGTAGCGGTCGAAGTCGAAGGATGGAGTTAGCGCCTTGACCTGCTCGAGCGACATTTTGTTGTTCAGATTCTTCGGATCGCGGCGGGAGATCGCATCCATCGCGTTTCTAGCGAAATCCGTCTCGATTTCGAGAACTACATCTGCATCTGCGGATGCCTGCTCAGGTTTTTCGCCGATCAAGCGAAACATATTAGCGAGATGCTTCCGATATTTCGCGCGAATCTCCTTCGATTTTGCGTCTTGATCGAGATAGTAACTGCGAGCCGGAAGAGCCATCCCTCCCTGGTCAAACTGCGCGACGTTTTGCGAGGCGTCATCGTAGTCGGGCGAACCTGCAAAACCGAATATGGCGGCCGACGTTTCGTTATCTTTGAACACCCATGCCGAAGGAGCTGTTTGATGCAGATGAGCAACTTCGGCGGCGATGTCAGATTTTGTCTTGATCGCTGCAACGAGGTCCAACTCCGGCTTCAGCCATTGCAGGCTTCGAGAGTTGATCGTCTTTTCGTCCATGCAAGAATGGTAAAAATCGCCAATCTTCTGTTCGTCGGGTGTACGGCCACCGTCTTCCGCGGACAACTTTGCCAGCGTTTGTCCGAGAATGGCTTGATTCCAGATACTCAATGGACCGGCCGTGCCCCACGCAACCTCATCCGTAGGAATCGGGTTCGCACTCGACCACTTGCCGCAGGAGTACTGGTAGAAATCCGTGCATGGATCAAGCGCCTTATCCGCGATGTCCGGACTGAAATGCGCGATCTTCGGCAGATCCGTCGGCGGACCTTCATGAGCAGAAGCGGCAGATTGTGCGGATGCGAGAGATGCGCAGGACATCACCACGGCGAGCAGCAAAAGATTTCGCAACGTTCACCTCGTCAAATTGGTCGTGAATCAGCCTGGGAAGATTGACGCACAAGAGTCGCGATTGCCGCGCAGCTGGGCCAAACCGCTCAGAGAGAGGGAGATGATGCTGGTATCGTGGGCTGGGATTTATTCCACTTTTGGGCGCGAGGGTGCATCGGTGAGCACGCGACTGGGGCCCATTGACGACGATGCGATATTTTCCAGAAGGCGGTCGAGACGGTCACGGTACCCGCGGCTCAACGGCAGATTCTTTCCATTCTTCAGAACGACGATGTATTCCCCGTAACCGCAGGCCTGCAGACATCGAATCCGATCGACGTTAACGATCAAAGACCGATGAATCCGCAAGAAATTACCAGATGGAAGCTTGGTTTCAATCTCGCCGATCGTTTGACGAAGCAGATGGACCTGAGTGCCAAGGTGGAGGTGGAGGTAGTTGTGCTGCGCTTCGATCCAATCGATCTCGTCGATACGAAGGAACTCAACCTTCCCTCTCGAGCGAACCACGAGTCGCTGGGGGCTAGATGGCGGGTCCTGCACTTTTTGCAGCTTGGCCGCCAGATGCTGGATCAGCGCTTCGTTGTCCCGATTTCGAGTGAGATGCAATTTGGCGCGTTCCACCGCTTTGCAGAAGCGCTCTTCATCAAACGGCTTCAGCAGGTAGTCCACGGCGTCGTGCTCAAATGCCTGCACCGCATACCGGTCGTAAGCCGTAGTGAATATCACGGCTGGAATAGTCTCCTTGGGCGCGCTCTGCAGAACTCCAAATCCGTCAATTCCTGGCATCTGCACATCGAGGAAGAGGAGATCGGGGTGAAAAGTCTGAAGGCATTCGACGGTTTCCGCGCCGTCCTTGCATTCGGCGAGAACCTGAATGCCTGATTCCTGCGCCATCGCAGCGATCGCTTGTCGCGGGACCGCCTCATCTTCCGCAATAATCGCTCGTAAGTTGATCATTCCATCTCCAGTGCCGTCATCACGGCTGACGATTCCAAACCGACTTCCGAACTCTTCCGTGTCTCTGCCTCAAATGGAAGTCGCACTTCGACCTGGAAGCGGCCGTCCGGGGATTGCCCGAATGCAAGGTTGCTTTTTGAACCGTAAAGTATGCGCAGTCGGGTCCGAACATTCTCGAGCCCGACGCCTAAGCGATCACACTCTGGAACCGGATTTGGCGAAGTATTGTCGTTGACCACCGAGATGCTCAGAGTGTCGCTTTCCCTGCGAATGCAGATTTCAATACCGCTCAAGCCCGAACGCCGCGCGACACCGAATTTAATGGCGTTCTCTACGAGTGGCTGAAGAAGCAGGTACGGGACAGCTGCGTCCAGCAGTTCATCTGAAACGTTCATCTCTACAACCAAACGGTCCTGGAAGCGCACTCTCTGAATTTCAAGATACATTTCAAGAAATTCGAGTTCGCGCATGAGGGAAACTTTCGGCGTGTCTTCGGCAACCAGCGTCAGACGGAGCAAATCTCCCAACGAACAGATCATTTTCTCGGCCGCACGGGGATCCTTGCGAACAAGGGCGGCTACCGAATGCAGGGTGTTAAAGAGGAAATGAGGTTGCAACTGTATTTTCAAAACCTGCAGTTCTGCCCGGACCAGGTTCGTTTCCAGTTCAGCCGCATGTCTCTCCTGCTGACGAAGCTCGCTGTAGTAAGCGACCACATACCCAATGACCGCAATGAGGAGATAAATCTGGATGTCGGCTTCCACCTCGGAGAAGAAATACCTTCGAAACTGCCCGACAAAAGGATGCGACGAGGCTCCCGGAAAAGCCCATCCCCCCAGCAGAGTCTTGATACAGACATCAACGAAAACGGCGACGGCGATTGACAAAACGTGAGTTGGGACGAGCCTGGGCCACCTCTTTCGATCGAGAGGCAACTTCGCGCAAAGAAACAACACCATCGGCGTCAAGAGGAATGCCCAGATGCTGTACGCGACGAAGTTCATCCGAATCGCCTGGGACCAAGAAATTGGACGGCTCCTGACGAGGAAAAAGTAGTAGTTGAACCATGTGCCCAAGACAGCAAACGTCAGCCACAGGCCCAACAGCGCGATCCAAACTCGTAGCCAGTTCGGATTTCCGGTCTCCCGCGATGGCAACTCATCTTTCATCGACAACGGTGAGACGCTCCTGAGAAGAAAAGGTAAGCCTAAGTGGGACGAGCGGATGCCAACGCCTTGCCGGCAATCCGAAAGCCCATAGGAAGGTCGGCGCTACACGTGCGTCGAGGCACTCAGGTTGTTCGAATCAGACTCGGCGAAAATGTGAAGTCCTCCTCGCCTGCATCTTTCTGCTTTCACTCTTTGTTACCATGTACTCCGGCCTGAACGGTGGCGCGTGGGATGGGCATGCTTGCCCGGCGGAATCAATCAATGTTGGGTTTATACAGGCGCAGCATTAAAACGGGATTACTGATTTGTGCGATTGTGGTGGGCTTTGTCTCTTCAGCATCTGCACAGCTGACTAAACCAACATCCGTGTCTGCGCCGGCGCGCGGCAAATTGCTTTTTGCCCGCAACTGTTCCTTTTGCCACGGCCGCGATGCTGCGGGCGGCGAGTCCGGACCTGATCTGACGCGTTCTCGCCTGGTGATGCGCGACGTCCGAGGAGACAGAATTCGTGCGGTGGTACACGATGGGCGTGTAGACAAAGGCATGCCGCCGTTCCCCGCCCTGACCATTCCTCAGGTCAACGATCTAATCGCTTTTATTCGCGATCAAGCCAGACAATTGAATTCCAAGCCGGGCGGACGCCGTGGCGTCGATGTGGCTGATTTGCAAACAGGAGACGCCGAGCGAGGAAAGGCATATTTCAACGGTCCCGGGAAATGCTCCTCTTGCCATTCTCCCACCGGCGACCTTGCAGGAATTGCCACGCGTCGCGAGGGGCTGGAGCTCGAGATGCAAATGCTCTATCCGCAGAACGCTAAGGCAAAGCTCACGGTTACCACCAAGTCCGGCGAGACCTTCTCCGGAACGCTCACTTATAAGGATGAGTTCCACATATCGATGACGGATGCCGAAGGATGGTCGAGATCGTGGCCGATCCGCTCAGTCGACTACAAAATCGACTCTCCCGCGAACGCTCATATCGAGCAGTTTGGAAAATACACCGACGACGATATCCATAACCTGATGGCCTACCTGCAGACCCTGCGATAGGAATTATGAAATCTCTTTCGACGACGAAGATATTATGTGCCGCCATTCTGCTGCTACTTTTTCCGGGTCGGCTCCGATCTCAAGGGGTCGATCCCGCCATCATCGCAAATCCATCGGTGGATTCGTGGCCGAGCTACCATGGCGACTATTCCGGCCGGCGTCATAGCCAACTCACTCAGATCACTTCCCAGAATGTTTCCTCACTCGCCCTGGCGTGGGCGTTTCAAACGAACCAGGACGCCCTGATCAAGTCCTCCCCACTGCTGGTGGACGGTGTCCTGTATTTCACCGTGCCCGACAACGTTTGGGCTGTCGACGCCCGCACGGGGCGCCAAATCTGGCGCTACACCTACAAGCCAAATGAAGGCATGCATCTTGGAAATCGCGGGGTCGCCATGTACAAACAGTGGCTCTACTTCTCCACTCCCGATGCACACTTGATTTCATTGGAAGCAAAGAATGGCAAAGTCCGTTGGGATGTGGAAGTCGGCGACATCAAGAAAGGGTATTGGACGACGATGGCGCCGTTGGTGGTGCGCGATCACGTGATCCTCGGGTGTGGGCGGAGATTTGGACAACCTGATGGCCTACGTTCGGTCGGTTGATCCTGAGACGGGCAAGACGCAATGGCAATGGAACACGACGCCTCCGGCCGGTACTCCGAACGCGACTACCGGTGGCACCATCTGGTTGACCGGAACGTACGATCCCGACTTGAACCTGGTCTACACGGGCACGGGCAATCCGACGCCGGTGTTAAACGGAAAGGCGCGGCCGGGGGACGACCTTTATACGTGCACGATCGCCGCCCTGAACCCGGATACTGGAAAGCTCGTCTGGGCATTCCAGCCTTCTCCACATGACACGCACGATTGGGATGCCATCGAAGTCCCGGTGATGGTCGACGCAGACTTTCACGGTGAGCCGCGCAAGTTGCTCATGCAAGCCTCGCGCAACGGCTACTTCTTTGTGCTTGATCGCACCAATGGCAAGAGCCTTCTCACCACACCGTTCGGACCGGTGAACTGGACCTTGGGCATTGATAAAGAGGGCCGGCCGATTCCGAATCCGGCCAAGGAACCGGCGCCCGACGGACGCCTGATCGCGCCTGACGAGGGCGGCATGACGAACTTCCGCTCCCCGAGCTTCGATCCTAAGACTGGACTGTTCATCGTTTCTGCGCGTGACAGTTACTCGCTCTATTTTGCGAAGCCCGCCGATGGCACCTATGGCTGGGCTGGCGCCGACTACGGACTCTGGGGCAAGGGCATTCTCAAAGCCATCGACTACCAGACGGGCAAAATTCGCTGGAGCCACGATATTGGAGAAGGCGCAACGGCAGGGGTGCTGACCACGGAGTCAGGCTTAACGTTCACGGGCGACTCCAGCGGCAATGCTCTTGCGCTCGATACTCGCGACGGCAAAACCCTGTGGCATGCCGGAACCGGCGGCCAGATCGGGAACTCTCCGATCACCTACGAACTCGATCACCGGCAATACGTCTTGACGAGCGCCGGCGGTGTGCTATTTGCGTGGAGTCTGCCGGAAACTAACTGAGATCCCCTCATCGCTGGCGGGTCGCGTTCCCAAGTGGCGAGATGCTTGGCTAATCCACCTACGCCTTCACAGGCGGAGCCAGGGCCACCGCCGCCTCGGCTGTGAGCAGCAGGAAGGTGAACGTCTCCTGCAAGTAGAGCGTGACAGTTGTCGTCGGTGTGCTTCAAATAGCCGATGGAGACATCCTGCCCGATGTGCAAGCCGAAATCGCCACCACGAGTCGTCACGACAAAGGCGCCCTGAATCGCCGGTGCCCAAATGATGTTGTCTTTTACGAGCCGCTTCACATGTTCCAAAACAGGGTATCCATGATCGCTGGTCTCAGCTAGCGCTGTATAAGCATCGGCACCAAGAAGTACCGCGTAAGGGCCATTCACGCCGACAAGGCGCAAACGGCTTAAGCCTTGCGCGATGGCATCGGGGTACTGTTGCACGTCGCTCGGGAGCGTCATCTTCGGATTGCTTGTTCCCTGCCGGATACCCACGATTCCAGCTGCGTCATAACCTTCGAAGATCGCAACGTCCTCGGCGAAAGCGAGTTTCCGCGCGGCATCCTTCGCGGGTTGCCAATCGGAGTCGTTGGCGCCACGAAGCACATCGTCGATAGTCTCTCGCCCCAGTTCGAACGGAACGCGGAGCTCGACCAATGCTTTCACTTCGCGCTGACGGCTGATAATTCCATCCTGCGGAGCCGCGATCGGCTGCAAGTGGCCGGTCCCGACCGCCGACAGACCAATGCCCGCCGGCCCCTGCACGTCGACCACGCGCCGGCCCGCGAGATGTCGCTTCAGCGTTCGCGATGTTTCCTCTTCAATCTGAGCCCACGCGGCATCCGAAATGGGGGCAAGCTCGCGATGCAGGTTATTCATGAGGGATGTCTCCTTTGAGTGAACCGATGCCGAGCGAACCATCATTTTCCCGCGGCATGGATGCGGGCGTTGCACCCGGCCCCGAGGCAACCGGAGGCATCGCCTTCGAACCCGAGTCTTCGGTTACGTTTTCGAGAAATGTTGCGGACGGCACGAAGAATAAGTTTCCGGTGACAGCGCGGCTAAAGTCGAGAAGCCGGTCATAGTTTCCGGGCGGGCTGCCGACGAACATGTTCTCAATCATTTGTTCGATGGTGCCAGGCGAGCGGCTGTAACCAATAAAGTACGTGCCAAACTCGGCCGATCCTGCGCCGTCCGAAGGGCATGTTGTCGCGCAGGATCTTGATTTCTTTTCCGTTGTCAACGATTGTAGTCAGCGCATTATGGGCCGAGGTCGGCTTGACGGAATCGTCCAATTCAATGTCCGAGAGCTTCTTGCGCCCGATGATTCGTTCCTGCGCCTCTGTCGACAGCGCGTTCCAGGCCCCAAGATCGTGAAGATATTTCTGCACGATAACGTAGCTGCCACCGGCAAACTCGGCGTCCTCGTCGCCGATGATAGTCGCCTCAATCGCCGCTTCGTCCCTGGGATTCTCCGTTCCGTCGACAAAGCCAAGCAGATCGCGATCGTCGAAATAACGGAATCCGTGTACCTCGTCCACCAGGGAGACGGCTTCACCGATTCGAGCCATGATTTGCGTCGCCAGTTCGAAGCACAGATCCATTCGCTTCGCGCGGATATGGAATAGCAAGTCGCCCGGCGTAGAAACCGCGTGGCGAACTCCCGCGCGAATCTCATGAAACACATGCAGGTTTGCCGGACGCGGAGCACCGAAAAGCCGGTCCCACGCCTCACTCCCAAATCCAACGACACACGAAAGCCCCGCTTCAATATCGCGAAATTCCACTGCGCGCAAGACCGCAGCCATATCTCCACAAAAGGACCGAATCGTCGTGCGATGCTCCGGGCCCGGATTGATCTTCACTACCAGAAATATGGCGGCACGGGTCAGAGGAGCCACCACCGCCTGCGCAGTGTCGCGGATGCCGCCTGCAACTTCGGGCGCGATCAGATCAGATTTCATCGGGTTTGCTTCTTCGTGTCGCGACAGGCCACTTTGCGTTTCGTCGCATGTCAAACATTCAGACGGAAAGGTTAACATCGCCTGCCGACGAACGTCCACGCCGCGACATTCCTGGTGCGGATACGCCCGGTAAACGAATTTGTTAAAGCAGATGAGATGATGGCTTGGTTGCGTAAAACCGGAGGCGAACGTAGTCGGCAACCCAAACTCCATCTGGATTGACAAGTTGGGGCTCTAACGAACGACGAACCTCGAGAAGATACTCATCTCTCTCCGGACCAGTCAGTCCGGCAAGAAAACTTTGCCCGAAAGTCTCCAGAAATCCGATGATGTCGCCAGGCAGCGGCGTTGGTCGCGGGATTAATGCAATGGTGTTTACCCGGAAACCGGCGCGTTCCAACCGGGTGGCGTAGTCTCCGGGAGTTGGAAAGTACCACGGTACCCGCGACTCGCCATCAATGCCGCGCTTGTTGAGGGCTTGAACCAGCGTTGTTCGAACCTTGTGAATGCATCCATCTCCGCCGCACTCCGCCACAAAGCGGCCGCCCGGGCGCAGAGAGCGAAAGACAGCCTCGATCATCGCGTCGGCGCGTTTGATCCAATGAAGCACCGCATTGCTGAAAACGGCATCAAATTCTTCGCGGTACTGCAGCTCTTCACCAGTGATCACGTAAGCCTCGAGGCCGAGCCTCCTCGCTGCTTCAACCTGCGGCGCGCTTGAGTCCACTGCGACCACCTCGCACCCGAACTCAGCGATCTTCTTCGTAAGCACGCCGTCGCCGCAACCAAGGTCGAGAATGCGCTCACCAGGTTGCGGCGAAAGAAGCTCTAAGACCGGTGAACCCAGGTCAGAAACAAACCTTGCGTTCTTGGCGTAGGTGTGAGGATCCCAAATTTGAGTTGCGCCCATGAGGAGAAAATTATCTCATTTTTAGTGGCGTTCCATTTTGACGACAACCATCGATATTGGTGGTTGCACTACGGTTGGTTGGCGATTGCAGGTGTGGTCGTCTCGGTTAGGCTGTCGTCGAGAAGATTAAGGAAAAAGATGGAGCGGCCTGATCGGCGTTCTGAGTGATAACGCCTGTTAACAGCAGCTATACTGTTGCGCGACGATCCCATGGTGAAGCGAATTCTTCGCGGTATCGTGAAAACTATCGCATTCCTCGCGGGGCTCGTGTTTTTCTTCGATAACAGAGTCACCGGAACGGCAGGCACAGTGTTGCTCGGGTCAATCGTTGTCTGCTTCCTCTGTCTTTTCGTGTGGGTGATTTTCCTTGGTGACGACGAGGATGATGGAGACTCCGGCTATTGGCCCGGTCCGCCGCAACCCTAGGGGTCAAAACGTGTAATCGCCTGATTTGGAACAATTGACCGCTAGCAGTTGTCTGAAGCGTACAATCTAGTCCGCAAATGGCCAAGAGGAACCATCAATGAAGCACATCAACGCCGTGGCAATACTAGCGGCCATCGCTCTCCCAATATCAGCGAAACAGACGCTGGCGGCGGACACTACGGATTACGCGGGTAAGTATGTCGGTGAGCAATCTAAGAGGGCTCAGAACAGTTCTGCCGAATCGACCCTTCAGGTCGTCCAGAACGAAAACGCAGTAGAGATGACTTTGGCGCAGTCTGGAAAGACGACGATGAGCCATTGCCCATTCGGCGGTTCAGAGGGCGACCATACAAGTCCGGGCGGCGTTTCGGGCAAATGCAAAGCACAATTTAAAGGAAAGGACCTGATCATAGAGTCCGTGGTTGTGACGCACCCACAATCGGGCAGTAATGTGCGACTTCACACGAAGGAACGATGGCAGCTTTCAAAAAATGGTAAGACGCTGACCATCAAGTCGGATGTTGACTTCCCGGATTTTCCCTCCGGCGTGTCTGCCGCCGTGTCGGGCGACACGTCAACGACTACCAAGTACACACGAGCCGACACCCCATAGTTGGCGAAAAATCCCGATTACACTCATCGTGAATCACGGCTGTCAGAGAAGGCTTCGCTCCAGCCCCCGGAGTGGCTCATCGCGCTAAGAACTAGGCGACACGCTGTCGTTTCATCGGACGCGATACCTTCGACAGTGGCTATGGGCCGACGTGCGTCATTTTTCGGCCAAGGTGAATCAGCATCCACCCTCCGATACTGTATCCGGTACCCTTCGCTTGGTATGGCAGTGATGCAGACGAGCCACAGTAAACGCCAATCGTCGGCTGCAAGCAACCACAAGTCGTGAAGAGACGTCAGGCCCCAGACATTCATAGAACACAGATTCTCGGCAAGCACGGGAAGCAGCGACAGCATTTGCGCTCCCGTGCTGCTCGTAACACCATCGGCTGACGAAGCCAACTTTTGATAGAAGCCCTCCAGCGAAGCTGATGGCTGACAGGATGCTCGCTGCAGTGGCATGAATGAGTTCTCATTCTCCCATAAAGGTAGATTGGTGAAAAATCGCCATTACACTCATTGTGGGGTCTTAGTCTGCGGCCCGCAAGGACTGGAGGCAGTCAGCGGAAATGTTTCTCAGCCTCTGAGATGGCTTCACGGTTCTTCTGCAGCAGCAAAAAAACATCAACTGGTTCATCTCTTTCGACACGCTTGGAGATCATCGTGAGCGCGTTGATGTTTACGTTCGTGTTCTCGAACCGTAGGGTTGGGTCGGTGCCGTACTCATCTGTAATCATTACCCACCGCAAAGGCAGCTCGCTCGCCAGGACGTCACCGAACGCTACACCTAAACTCTGCAATTCGTAGGTCTGAGACTTTTTGAACACCTTGTCATCGATCAGCCGCTGAAGGATGGGCAAGTCTTTCTTCGTTCGAGTCAGCGTCGCTGTGCCGTATCTCTGCTTGGCGACGGCGGCAACAAGCGTCCTTTGTTGATCGAGTCGTTCTTTATCCTGCGGCAAAAGCTCCGAGAACTTGAGTTCAGGCGCAGCTTGGTTGGGCTGACTGAAAAGCAAACCCATGCCACCTGATAGCGCTATGAGAATCAAGAGCTTCATGGCCCAGCAGCGTACCACCAACCCTGAGCATTGGCGACAAATCCCTATTACACTCATTGACCCCGCCTGAAGCCAGTTAGGTGTTTGCGAAACTGCGGACCATTTGGCAAAGGTGCGAGAGTGAGGACTGGAAACAAACCTAGGTTTTTTCCGAATTGACCGTGTGCTTCGTCACTCGCGTTTAGCTCCTGCCCGGAAACTCTCAAAAATTCACGCGAGAAGGAAACATGGGCTTGCCCGTATCGATGCCAGGTGCCCGCAGCCCTCTGGACATCGCTGGATTGAGTTAGCTCTTCGGTAAAGCTTCGATCCGACCGCAAATCGAGAACGCACAGTTGGCCGTTTTCTTTCCGGACGTATATCCCCGCAAGCGCGCTGTAGTCGTAGTTTGCGGCAAAGGAGTACCACCCGATGAAAAGAACAACCACTAGGAGCGGCAAAACCGCTACTGTAACGCGGCGTTTGTTAAGCCGTCTTGCAGCCTGAATCATTGGAAATAGTGTTTCGTGGTGAGAGTAGTTGGCGAACAAACGCCATTTCACTCATCTACCGTCGGGCAAAACCCGTTTTCCGTTGGCCCACTTGTGTAATTGCCTTCCACGAGAAGGCCGGTCGGAGTCAAGTGGATTCGGTGTTCGTTCTCTGGTGCAAAGATTTTCTGCATTCTCGACAGCTGCCTAAAAATCTGCATAATTGCATCAATGCCACCGACCGGAAAACTCGAATTTCCAAACCGCACGCCGTGGGCGTACAAGGCGATGTTGCGCATCGTCGCGTGTATCTTCGCAGCTAACGCCCTACTTTGGCATGTGATCCCAAGATGGTCAGTGAGACTTCCCGACAAGGTTCATCCAATTGCTCTTCGATTCAACGGTACAGTGTTCTTCGTTTCTTCGACTTCGCATTGGCTTTTTGCGGGTTCATTCATAGCCGCGTTCATCGCTGTCCTTGCCGTCGTGGCTCTTGGCACGTATTACCGTGCGACCGGAATCGCAAGTCCACCCTTGCGCGGCGAAGCCATCGTCCAGTTGACGATCAAACGAAACCGTTGATCGGCGAAAAATCGCGATTACACTCATCGTCCAAACGCAGCGATGTGAACTGATTCGAAAGTCGGAAGATGAGTGCTAACGCCTGATTTCGCCAGCGACGAGGGTATTGGAGTCACGAAAACGGCTTTTAAACTGCAAAAACAAGTGGCTGGATCGGGAGTTTTCTTCAGTTCTTTCAACAGGTTAGCGATTCTCAGGAGGACGTGCATAAGTTCGCTGTAAGGTTTGGCGTCCCCGACGGGATTTGAACCCGTGTTACCGCCGTGAAAGGGCGATGTCCTAGGCCAGGCTAGACGACGGGGACGATGTGAGGTGAGTTCGATTCGCGAACCATTGATGCTAACAGCCGTTGGAAACACTGTCAAAGACGATACCCTCGGAATGGATGGCATAACGTGAATTCTCAATCTTCTGTCGCAAGCCTGAGCTGTCACAGACTATTTCTTCCGACCCAATCCCTGGTTCCCTGCAACGCTGATCATCGTTAGCTACAGAAAATAATGTATTTACCGGATCGCTCCTTTTCCAAAAAATGGTGGTGGATTGGTGTTTCATATCATCGAACGTTTTCGCAGCCATCTCTAAGAAAGGCTTTTTAAGTCGCACATTCATGCCACAAGAACAAACATTCACAACGGCCGCGCGCTGTAGTTCAGGATGTGCTGGCCTTGACGACGTGCTTGGAGGAGGTCTACCGATCGGGCATTTCTATCTGATTGAAGGTGAGCCTGGAACCGGCAAGACGACGTTGGCCCTTCAATTCATCGCCGAAGGAATCAAAAATGGCGAGAAAGTTTTGTATGCCACGCTCTCCGAATCCGCCGACGAACTCGAGGCCGTGGCGAAGACACACGGCCTCAAAGTCGATAGGTCTTCCCTGCTTGAGGTTAGACCCAGCGAGCAGGATCTAACGCCAGAGGGTCAGTACACGGTTTTTCATCCTGCCGAGGTGGAACTAAATGATCGGGTCCAGACCATCATGGGGGAGGTGGACCGGCGACGTCCGACACGATTAGTCATCGATGCCCTTTCCGAAGTCCGAATGCTTGCGAAAGATCCTCTGCGTTACCGGCGCCAAGTGCTGTCGCTGAAGGAGTACGCTCCGAAAGATTGCACCGTTATTCTCTTGGATGATCGGAGCAGCCGCTACGCCGATCTCGAACTGCACAGCATTGTGCATGGGGTAATCACCATGGGACGGGTCGCGCGCGAATATGGGAAAACGATGCGTCGCATCGAAGTCACAAAACTGCGAGGGTGCGCGTTCCGCGAAGGGTACCACGACTACATCATCCGAAGCGGTGGAGTATCGATCTTTCCTCGGTTGATCGCGGCCGAGTATCGGGACGAGAGCTCCGACAAAGGCGTCGCCAGCAGCGGCATCGCAGAACTGGATGAGTTGGCAGGAGGTGGGCTGGGTCGCGGTACGAGCACATTGTTGATCGGGCCGGCAGGCTGTGGAAAGACAACGCTCGCGTTTCGCTTCCTGACCAGCGCAGCCGAACGCGGCGAGAAAGTCACAGCGTTCATATTTGAGGAAACCGTATCCACGCTGGTGGGGCGGGCAAAGGGTCTGGGCATGAACCTCGATCCGCTGATTCGATCGGGCATGATCAATCTTGAGCATATTGATCCCGCAGAGGTGTCTCCTGGCGAATTTGTCGATATGGTACGGCAAGCGGTCGAACAAGAGGGCGTTCGGGCAGTTCTCATCGATAGCTTGAATGGCTTTCTTCAGGCCATGCCGGGGGAACAATTTCTCGCGCTCCACCTTCATGAATTGCTGACGTATCTAAATAACCGCGGCATCGTGACGCTGCTCATCCTTGCACAGATGGGGCTCGTCGGAAGCTCCATGCACACACCGATCGACGTCAGCTATCTGGCGGACAACATTTTGGTTCTTCGATATTTCGAGGCGCACGGAGAGGTTCGACAAGCGATCTCGATGATGAAAAAGCGCAGTGGAGGTCACGATCGGACGATTCGCGAATTGAAGTTTGGCCCGGGTACCATCAGGGTAGGTGCTCCCCTGACCAACTTCCATGGCATTTTATCCGGCAGCCCGACTTCCCTCATTCCAATGATTGGGAATGGTGCTTCGAATGGATGAAGCCAGTACAAACGAGCTGCCAGTCCTGATCTATGCACCGTTCGGTAAAGATGCCGCGCTCATTGAGAAGCTCTTGCGTCAGTCCGACCTGAAGATCCGCACGCTCTCAACAGCCCCTGAGCTTGGCGAGGCATCAGTGAGGATGCCGGAGCCGCCGTCATCACCGAGGAAGTTTTGCAAAACGGGACGATTGGCATGCTTGCTCAGAAACTGGCTTCGCAACCTCGCTGGTCCGATTTCCCGATCATTGTTCTCACGGGGAGCGGGCTGAGCACAGCTACCACGGAGTCAGCTGTGCGCTCTCGCGCTCCGTTGGGCAACGTTACGTTGTTGGAGCGCCCCCTGCGTCCGGTAACCCTGCTGAGCGCTGTGCGGAGCGCTTTGATTGCCCGCCGGAGGCAATACGAAGTACGCGATCATCTTCGCGAACGCGAAGCGGCGGAAGATCGACTGCGCAGGGCGCATGATGCTCTCGAATCCCTGGTCGAACAGCGAACCGCCGCATTGCGGAAACTCTCAGTCAAACTGCTACGCGTACAGGATGAGGAGCGGCGCCGCATCGCTCGCGAGTTGCACGACAGTCTGGGACAGGATCTGACGGCGGCTAAGATCAGCCTCGACATGCTTGCCCAGGATTCCGAAATCCAATCAACTCATCTGCGTGATGCGCGCGCTCTAGTAGACCGATCCATCTCCGATACGCGCACCCTTTCCCATTTGCTGCATCCGCCGCTACTCGATGAAGCCGGATTCGCCTCGGCAGCAAAATGGTACGTGGAAGGCTTTGGCAAGCGCAGCGGGATTGTAACCCGTCTTGAGCTTCCCGATCATGTGAACCGCCTTCCGCGAAGGACTGAGACTGCTCTTTTCCGTATCATGCAAGAAGCGCTCACCAACGTTCATCGGCACTCCGGCAGCAGGGCGGTTGAGGTTTCTGTTTCGACGGATCGTGGCCGGGTCGTGCTCACCGTCAAAGACTTCGGGATGGGCGTACCACGAGAAGTGCTTGATCGCTTCTGGAAGACCGGAAATGTCGGCGTCGGGTTAGCGGGTATTCGCGAGAGATTGAAGGAACTGGGAGGATTTCTTGAACTTGAATCCAATCTCGACGGCACGCTGCTGAAAGCCACAATCCCGATCTCAGGCGAAAACTCATTCGATCCAGGCGACGCGGGCGATCTAACGGCTGACCGGAGAACCCCCACCTGCGATGTCCGCGGACTAGTTTGCCATTGAAATGCCGGCGCCGTCCTGTCTGCACCGCACAACAATTACAATGTGGATTCGTGAATAACTCGACCACTATGTCTGATCCCTTATTTCTCAGTCTCTGGTTCCCTGACTTTGAAGGGCCTGCAATGCTGCCCCATTTTCTCGCGGTTCTGCAGCAATTCCCTTTCTCCGACCAACGCCCGGGAATCACATACGCCGCCGTGCAACCCGTTTCATGGGGCGAAGCCAGCGTGCTGGAGCGCCGATTTTCTCCCGGCATCCCGCCAGAAGAAGCTCTGGTTGTTGCGGCCGACCTTATTCACGACGATTACGCATTCGTGTTCGAAGCGTATTGGGATCTATGGACCCCGGACGAAAGCGGCGAGTGGAAGATGGTGCCGAGCCTGGTCAAGTTTATCCTGCAAGCGGAAGAATTCGATGAGGGCACAAGCAAAGAAACAGGCCACATTCTGATTGATTTCGGTCTAGACGCCCCATTCCTTCAGGAGAACGTTGAACTGAATGAAGAAACACAAAACAGGGTTCGCGAGAATGTCGCCAAGCTGGTTCAATTCACCGTCAAGGCAGAAAAGAATACGCGTGCCAATGCAAGGCTTCTTTGGTCGGAATCGGAAGAAAATCTCGCGCAGAAGTTGATCGCCCGCTTACAGAAAGTACAGTGATCGAGAGGTTTCTGATTTCTTCCACCGGCTGTCGACCGCCAAACTTATGCTCCTCTCCGTAACACGCTTGCGCGTTCGCTCGGTCTGGTACATGCCCGCGTTCCTTTGGCAAACTCTTCGTTCGAATCGACAGGTCGCGCGAGCGCCAGGGTTTCGCGGCGGCCGCCTATTGGTTGATAAGCAACGTACCTTTTGGACCCTTACCGCCTGGGACGATGAACGATCGATGAAATCTTTCCGCGGTTCCGGCGCCCATTCGCAGGTAATGCCGCGCTTGTTTCGCTGGTGTGACGAAGCTGCCTATACCCACTGGACGGCGTCGGATGAGAAGATCGCCGACTGGCCCGAAGCCTATGAGCGATTGGCCCATGAAGGTCAACTTTCGCGCGTGGAACACCCGTCGGCTGATCACGAGGCGAAACGCTTCGCCGCTCCCCGCCTGCAACCTTTGGTCGGACGCGAAATTAATCCCCCCAAAAGAACAGCGGCTTGAGCATCCTCTCGGGAGCCCAAGCCGCAGGAACGATCAGCATCAGTGAGCTACTTCGTTCGCCCGCCCTCGACTTTTAACTTTTCGGCCGCCGCAGCCTGTGCTGCCGCAAGACGCGCCGTCAGGACGCGGAACGGCGAGCACGAAACATAGTTCAACCCAGTCTTGTAGCAGAACTCCACCGATGACGGCTCGCCGCCGTGTTCGCCGCAGATCCCGACTTTCAGGTTCGACCGGGTCTTGCGCCCACGCTCGGTTGCCATCTTGACGAGCTGTCCAACACCTTCCTGATCAAGAGCAGCGAACGGATCCTGTTTCAGAATGCCCTCGGCCAGGTAGGTGGGTAACACCTTGTTGACGTCATCGCGCGAGAAGCCGAACGTGGTCTGGGTCAGGTCGTTTGTTCCGAAGGAGAAGAACTCCGCTTCTTTTGCGATCTCGTCCGCCACCAATGCTGCACGCGGCAACTCGATCATCGTTCCGACCATGTACTCAACCTTCGTTCCCTTCTCTTTGAACACTTCGTCGGCCACGCGCCGCACGATCGCTCCCTGGTTCGCCATTTCTTTCACGGTGGCGACCAGCGGAATCATGACTTCCGGCAGAACCTTGATGCCTTTCTTTGAGCAATCGACCGCAGCTTCGAAGATCGCTCGCGCCTGCATCTCCGTAATCTCGGGATAGGTGATGCCAAGACGGCATCCGCGATGTCCGAGCATCGGATTGAACTCGTGCAATTGCTCTACGCGAGCCAACAGAGCGGGCAGGCTCTTCTTCAGGTCGCCGACGCCCTTGATTTGTAGTCCTTATACTTCTTCACCAGTTCGCTCTTCTGCTTTCCGGTCATAGGCCGAAAGCAGTCGCGATGTCGACCATCAAATCTTCGCGGCGAGGCAGGAACTCGTGCAGCGGCGGATCCAGCGTGCGGATCGTCACTGGCAGTCCGTCCATCGCCTTGAATACGCCAGCGAAGTCTTTGCGCTGCAGCGGCAAGAGTTTCTTCAGAGCCGCCCGGCGGCCCTTCTCATCGTCCGCGAGAATCATTTCGCGCATCGGCCCAATCTTGTCTTCGCCGAAGAACATGTGCTCGGTGCGGCAGAGCCCGATTCCCTCAGCTCCGAACGTGCGCGCCTGGATCGCGTCGCGCGGAATGTCCGCGTTGGCGCGAACCTTCATCGTGCGATGCGGGTCGGCCCACTGCATGAATTTTTCCAGCTCCGGATCATCGGGAGACGGATCCAGGGTTCCAAGCTTTCCTTTGATCACACGGCCCGTTGTGCCATCGAGAGAGATCCAATCGCCTTCCTTGAAGACTTGTCCCTTGACTCGCATCTCGCGAGCTTTCTCGTTCACGTCGATGTCGCCCGCTCCGGCTACGCAGCACTTTCCCATACCGCGGGTGACAACGGCCGCGTGGCTCGTCATTCCGCCTCGCGAAGTCAGAATGCCTTTCGCGACTTCCATGCCGTGAATATCTTCCGGCGTGGTCTCGGCACGAACCAGAATCACCGGATTCTTCGTCGTGTCGTGTCCGGCCTTTTTGACCGCTTCATCGGCGGTGAATACGATCTGGCCTACAGCTGCGCCCGGCGAAGCAGGCAGGCCTTTCGCGAGCACTTCAACCTTCGTGCTCTTCTCATCGAGCCGCGGAACCAGGAAGTCGTACAACTGGTTTGGCTCGACGCGGAAGATCGCTTCTTCCTTCGTGATCAGGCCTTCGTCCACCATCTGGATCGCAACCCGTACTGCAGCCAAGCCCGTTCGCTTTCCATTGCGGGTCTGCAACATGTAGAGCTTGCCGTCCTGGATCGTGAACTCGAAATCCTGCATGTCTTTGTAGTGCTTTTCCAGCCGCGTCGTGATCTCGCGAAGCTGCTCGTAAACATGCGGCATGATCTTGTTGAGTTCGAGAATTGGCACCGGCGTGCGGACGCCCGAAACGACATCTTCGCCCTGCGCATTCATTAGAAACTCGCCGTAAAACTCGTTTGTGCCAGTCGCAGGATTTCGAGTGAAGCCAACGCCCGTTCCGCTGGTGTCGCCCAGGTTGCCGTATACCATCGCTTGCACATTGACGGCCGTGCCGAGCATGTCGTCGATATTGTTGATGCGGCGATAGTGCTTCGCGCGGTCGTTCTGCCATGAGCGGAACACGGCGTCGCGCGCCATGGTCAGCTGTTCGCGCGGATCCTGCGGAAAATCGCGCTTGGCGTGTTTCTTTACGACCTTCTTGTATTCAGCGATGACTTCCTGCAAAGCCTTGGCGTCCAGCTCCGTGTCCATCTTGGCTTTTTTCTGTTTCTTCTTCGCGTCGAACACTTCGTCGAACGCAGACTTCTCGATATCGAGTACAACGTTGCCGAACATCTGGATCAGTCGCCGATAGGAATCAGCCGCAAATCGCGGATTGTTCGTACGCTTCGACAAAGCCTCGACGCTCTTGTCGTTCAATCCAAGGTTCAGAATCGTGTCCATCATGCCGGGCATGGAGAACTTAGCGCCCGAGCGCACGCTAACCAGAAGGGGATTCTCGCCTGTGCCCAGCTTCTGCCCCTGCAGAGCTTCGAGCTTGGCCAACGCTTCATCCATCTGCCGATCGATGTCTTTCGACAACCCACCGCGCATATATTCGCGACAGGCTTCAGTCTGAATGGTGAATCCCGGAGGCACGGGCAGCCCGGCGTTTGTCATCTCCGCCAGCCCGGCACCCTTGCCGCCCAGCACATCCTTCATCTTTCCGTTTCCATCGGCCTTGCCGCCGCCAAATGAGTAGACGTACTTCGTGCCGGACGGCTTGTTGGGATTCTTCGTTTCTTTTGCTTCAGTTTCTGGGAGAGTCATCGTCGCCATAGTTATGAGTCCTTTGTTACGAGATTTGCCAAAACTGTGCCTAACCTAAACTTTCAGTGTCTTCTGCGAGAAAGGGTCGTCGATCTTCATCGAGGCGAGAGATCTTGCACGCGGCAACTCCCTTGCCTCAAGACGGAATTTCAGCCGGCTCTCAAGCTCAGCCCTTCCCTTCAATCACGATCTCCGAAAAATCAGCGATCGTGGAAAACTCCTTCAACAACGTTTGCAGCAGCGCTAACCGGTTCGCGCGCACGCCTGCGTCATCGACCATTACCATCACCTTGTCGAAGAATGCATCCACCCCTTCGCGCGCCTTCGCGAGGAGCAACAGCGCTTCGAGATATTCCTTCTTGCTCCGATGTGCTTCAACCTTCGGGCCGGTCTGCTCCAAATAAGCCATCAGATTCTTCTCTTCGATCGCTGCTTCCGGCAGATCTTCAAACTTCGACGCAGCCTTGATTCCCTTTTCTGTAGCCTGCTTCAGAATGTTCCGCATCCGTTTGCACGCCGCTCCAATCGCCTGAAACTCCGGCGTGTGCAGAACTTCTTTCACGGCCTCCGCTCTCGCCAACGCGTCGACGATGTCGTTCGCGTCGGCCGACAGCACGGACTTAACTACGTCATAAGCGTAACCGCGAACATCCCGCAGATAGAATTCCAGCCTCTCGCGGAAGAAGGTCGCAGTCGATTGCTCAAAGGTCGCATCGTCCACGAACTTCCTGGCTGCTTCCGACTTCTGATAGCCAGTCTTCGCATCCAGCATTAACTCATTGAGCCGCAGCGGCAAATTCTTTTCGGCGATGATCTTCACGATCCCGTTCGCCTGCCGCCTCAACGCAAACGGGTCTTTCGAACCGCTGGGCACGAGTCCAAGAGCAAACATCCCAGCAATCGTGTCGGCCTTGTCGCCGATCGAGAGAACCGCCCCTTCCACCGACCTCGGGATGTCATCATCAGTCGATTCAGGCTTGTACTGATCATAAATCGCATCGGCAATCGCCAAGCGCGTGGCTTCCGCCAGGGATGAATCTAATTGCTGAACCCGCGCGTAGAGCCCGCCAACAATTCCCTGCAGCTCGGTAAACTCCTTGACCAATTCAGTCGTCAGGTCCCCTTTCGCCAGGCAAACCGCCTTGTGAATCACTCCAGGCCGCACTGCGGTACCGTTCTGCTTCAGGATCTCGCACAGCCAACTGCACAGTCGTTGAACACGTTGTGTCTTCTCGTAATAACTCCCGAGATCTTTCTGAAACGTGACTTGTTTCAGGGAATCCAGGCGCTCCAGCAACGATTTCTTCTGATCGGTTTCCCAGAAGAAGCGGGCATCATTGAACCGCGCCCGCAAAACGCGCTCATTTCCGTGACGGATGAGTCCCTGCGGATCGCTGTCGGTGTTAAGCACCGCGAGGAAATGCGGCAGGAGCTTGCCGGAAGCATCCTCGATCGCGAAGTATTTCTGATGGTCGCGCATGACCGTCACCAGCACTTCTTCCGGCAGCGCCAGAAATTGGGAATCGAAACCTCCCAAAATCGCCGACGGATACTCCGTCAGATTGATGACCGTATCGAGCAGCGCCTTATCGTCGCGCCAGCGCGCCCCCGGAATCGTTCGTGTGGCCGCGTCGAGCGCCTTCCGAATCTGCTGCTCGCGCTCCGCTCGGCCCAATACCTTGGCGCTGCGCAGCGAGTCGACATAGGCAGATCCCGCGTTCGAAATCGTAACCGGTTCGTCGGTCAGAACCCGATGTCCACGCGAACGGTTGCCCGCCCGAATCCCGTCAAACTCCAGGGGAATTATTTCTCCGTCGAGCATCGCAATGAGCCAGCGCACGGGGCGAACAAAGCGCTCGTTCGGCTTCCGCCAGTACATATTCTTCGGCCAGTAAATCGTCGCGATTTCTCTTGGCAGGTCGCTCGCGAGAATGTCCGACGCGCTTCGGCCCTTTTTCGTGACCTTAGCTGAGATGTACTCGCCTTTAGGAGTGGAGACGCGCTCCAACTGCGAAACGTCCACACCGGCCTTTTTGGCAAAAGCTTCGAGCCGCGGGCGTCGGCTGGCCGTCCTTGTAGGCCACGTTCACGGACGGCCCGTTCATCTGCTCAACCACATCGTTCTGCGAGCCTGCGATCCCCGAAGCCATCACTGCCAGCCGCCGGGGTGTATCGAAGCAAATCACTTCCCCGCCCGCTAGCCTCTCCCGCGTCAGGAGGGCGGCAACACGGTCCCGGAGTTCGCGCGAGGCGACGTCGATCATGCGCGCGGGAATCTCTTCGCAACCAATCTCTAGAAGGAAATCTGGCATGCTTTCAAACCATTCATGTTGTCATAACCCTGTGTCGATCAATGTGACGAGGATCACAAAAGCGATAGTGTGCGATCTTAGTGGGCCGAAACGGGCCTGTTGCCGCCCCACATAGTTAGGACCCAACCGGAGCTAATTTCTCTTTTGTGTGCTTCTCTTTCGACCCGCGCACGGGTTCAGGGTCGTCGGAGCGCTCTGGCGCTGCCGAATTCCCCGCCTCGATGATCTTCTGCTGATCCACCCAAGCCTTGGCTATTCCCACCGCCAGGGCCCTGACTCGTCCTATCACTCCAACGCGTTCGGTCACGGATATCGCTCCGCGCGCATCGAGGATGTTGAACATGTGCGAGCACTTCAGGCAGAGGTCGTAGGCTCCCAGCAAGGGAAACCGTCTCTTCTGCTGGACCACTTCGTCGCTGGATTTTTCTTTCGCCAGGGCGGCGTAGCGATCAATCAGGCCCTTACATTCGGCCTCGCACAAATCGAAATGCTTCCATGCTTTTTGCACGTCTGCTTCTTCGAAGTTGTACACCGAGAATTGCAGTTCGTCGGCCAGTCGCACATCGCCGTACTTGACCACACTGCCTGTCTCCGGATCGCGAGCCCAGACGATGTCATAGATTGAATCCACATCCTGAAGAAAGGCTGCGATGCGCTCCAGTCCGTAGGTCAGTTCAGCACAAATCGGAAACAGGTCGACGCCTCCGCATTGCTGGAAGTAGGTGAACTGAGTGATTTCAAGGCCGTCGAGCATCACCTGCCATCCCACACCCCACGCGCTCAGGGTGGGAGCTTCCCAGTTGTCTTCTTCAAACTTGATGTCATGCTGGCGCAGGTCGATACCAATCGCGCCGAGAGACTCCAGATAAAGCTCCTGCACATTTTCCGGCGGAGGCTTCAGAATCACCTGCAATTGCATGTGCTTGAACAGACGGTTGGGGTTTTCCCCATAGCGGCCATCTGCCGGGCGACGAGAGGGTTGTACGTACGCGACCTTGTATGACTTTGGACCTAAGACTCGTAGAAAGGTTTCGGGCGCCATCGTTCCGGCACCCACTTCCACATCGTAAGGTTGTTGCAGCACGCACCCGCGCTCAGCCCAAAAAGTCTGCAGGCGCAGGATCAACTCTTGAAAAGTGAGCGGCTTGAGCGCGGATGAAGGCATGAGTAAAAGCGCGGGCCCTTAGCTGACGTTTCCAGACCCTTCACGCCAGCTTAGAGAAAAGCTGAGGCCGAAGAAGTGAAAACTGTCCTACAGTGGCGTGGGAGCCCAGCAGGTAATCTCCGATTGTAATGGATAGAGGCGGAAACCGTCAGCCGTTGAGGAGTTCTTGTGGCGCCCCTTCGATCTTCGTTGCAGTTCGCGCCTAGAAACTGCCCTTCTCCAGCATTCCGGCTGTGACAAGTTTCTTCTCCAGATGGCGCTGCAGAATTTGGATCAGGAACTTCCGTAGATCGGCACCCAGCGCCTTGGGCCAAGGTTCTTCCGCAAAACTGTCCACCGGAGCACGGAACATCTGAGCTGCCAGAGCACGCGACTCGCTCGAAATCTCCGAAGAGGCCAGCCGTTTGTCATCCGAGCACATTAGCCCGTCGGCCAACGCGTGAAAGTAAGCGCGGGTGCCATTCAAGCCGCGGCCACAGACCACGCACTCGGTCAATTCCGGCAAGAATCCAACCAAACGGGTCAGCCACAAATCGAAATAAGTAACGGGCATCCAGATTTCGGAGGTGTCGAGTACATTCAGAACCGATAGCGTCAGGCGGAAAATTGCGTCATTCGCCTCCCGGTCCGGGAGCAATTCGTCTAACAGTTCGGCAATGTGCCCAAGCGCAACGGCACGCGCATAGCTGACTTCCGACGCCATCGGTGAGGCCAAAACCTCACATGCATCGAGCCGTACCAACTCATTGCGCTCCCGGACGTCGTAGAAAGCTCGAACATGCGTCAGAGGCTCGAGCGCGCCTCCAAAACGGCGCTTCGATTTCTTCGCGGACCGCGCCACCCCTCGCACTTTGCCCTCAACCCGCGTGAAAAATGTGACGAGCAAATCCGCCTCTCGCAAGGGATAGGTGCGCAACACGATCGCTTCTGACTCCCGAAGGGCCACGTGATTGGATGCTTTCGCACTTGATTCTAGTGGATGTGGAGATTTGAGCGTCGCCTCACGAAAGAATCATATGCGGGAAATTCTATATACTTGACGGACTGTGAAGCCCATTGTGTGTGCTCTCTTCGTTTCCCTCTTTGCCACGTTAGCCTTCGCCGATGAAACTTCCTTCCAGCGGGTCAAGGTTCCCGATCCAAAAGGACGAGCGGTTAGCGCCGTTCTCACCTTCAGCGATAGCCACAAAGCGATCGAGATTCAGCCCATCAAAGGCGGACCAATTTCGATTCCTTACGCAGAGATTGACAAGTTTGAGTATGCATATACAAAGAGACACCGCGTGACCGAGGGAACCGTCGCAACCGCGCCCTTCGGCATCGGCGCTGCCGCAATGCTCACGAAGTCCAGAAGCCACTGGCTGGAGATCCACTTCCGCGAAGACGAAATTCCGAAGACCTACGTGTTACGCATGGATAAGCACGACTACATTCGCATTCTTGACGCCGTGAAAGCGCATACCGGGAAAGATCCTGAAGTTCTGGGAAATGCGGATAAGCGGAAGAGGTAAGAAGCGAGTTCGCTTACGTAGAACACAAAAGCGCGGGTCCTCGCAGGGACCCGCGCTTTTTTCTAGCCAGGAACTTGCCGTGCAGAAATTCAGCGACCGTAATACTTTGCGTTCCTCTCGGTGAACGCATTCCATTTCTCCGGCAGGTCGTCGAGAGCGAAGATGGCGGACACCGGGCAGACCGGGACACACGCTCCGCAGTCAATGCACTCCACCGGATCGATGTACAACAACTCTTCTGTCGCGTGCGCGGGTTCATCTTTCTTAGGATGAATGCAATCGACCGGACAAGCATCCACACATGCAGTGTCTTTGGTGCCGATGCACGGTTCAGCAATCACGTAGGTCATAAGGGTGTCATTCTCCTGAGAGCGTTACATTTATCTTACTACCACAACGGACCAGCCGGGCAATCCACAGGACCGCACATTCTAGCAAGAATCGGCGCGAGCGGTACAGGGCTTCGTTGCTGGCATTTTCGGGCCTTGCAGCGTAGTTCGTCCCAAATCCAATTCAGGACACATTTTCCAAACTTAAGTAATTTTGCGCGAGTCACCGACGATGCGTTAATGATTACACCAACTTGCAGTGTGGGATTTCGAAGGAAGGGCTGCAGGCCGATGAACAAACTCCACGTCGTTGTCTCGCTCATCACCGACGACAACGACTACCAACTCGAACAGGCGGCCTCTGCCCAGGCCGCCGCCCTCAAACTCGGCGCCAACGTCGAGATCATCTATGCCGGCAATGACGCCGTGCAGCAGACCCAGCAGATCCTGAGATTTATCCAGGAGCCCAGCAAGCGCCCGGATGCCATCCTGGTGGAACCGGTGGGCACCGGAATGGCTCAGATTGCTCGCGCAGCCGTGGGAGCAGGGATCGCCTGGGGCATCATCAACACCGCCGTCGACTACATTCCCCAACTCCGCCAGCACGCTCTGGTTCCCGTTTTCACGATTATGGCCGATCATGAGGCCATCGGAAAGCTGCAAGGCCAGCAGATTGGCGCTCTCTTGGGGGATAAGGGTTGTGTACTCTATCTCGAAGGACCCTCGGTTCGCGATGTCGCCAAGAGCCGCACGAAGGGCATGTTGTC
This sequence comes from uncultured Acidobacteriota bacterium, assembly GCA_963771765.1. Classification (GTDB taxonomy): domain Bacteria; phylum Acidobacteriota; class Terriglobia; order Terriglobales; family Acidobacteriaceae; genus Sulfotelmatobacter. The sequence continues at coordinate 22,267 of CAVYUY010000052.1, read as the reverse complement.
GACGAAACCTGCCGGCGTTGAAGTCAAGACGCTGAAGGGTGATTGGACCCAAAAAAGCGGCTATCACGCCATCAAATCGTGGCTGGCTTTAAGTACGTCGCGCCAGTTGAACGTCGGCATGATCGCCGCCCAGAATGATGATATGGCGATCGGCGCACGCAGAGCGTTTGAAGAAATTGGCAATATGACCGAGCGCGACTCCTGGCTCCGGCTTCCCTTTACCGGTTGCGACGGAGTTCCGAAATCCGGGCAGGAGTGGGTTCGCCAGGGACGTCTCGCCGCCACCGTCGTGGCACCTCCGATGGTCGGAGAAGCAATGCATCTGTTGGCTTCAGCTCTGAATTCGGGATCTCAGCCTCAGGAACGAACCACTGTGTCGCCACTTTCGCTCCCAGCCATCAAAGATCTCCGAAAGGCTCGAGGCGCCTCAGCCGAGTAACCCCATCATTTTCCACAAAAGAAGACGGCCGGCAGCGCGAAGCTGCCAGCCGTGATCGTCCTGCTAACTCAGTGGTTACCGTCGTCCGCCATGGAATCCGCCGCCGCCGTGGAACCCACCGCCACCGTGGAACCCGCCGCCGCCGTGGAACCCACCGCCACCGTGAAACGCGTTCCCGCCGTGAAATTCCCCACGTGCGACTCCTCGTGCATAGCCACGGTTATAGGCTCCGCGCGGGTAGTAACCCGGCCGGCCATTGTAGCCACGTCCAACGAATCCGGGACGGCCATAATAACCGCGGCCCCAGAAGCCTGCCGGATGGCCCCAGTGATACCACGGGCCTGCGCCGATGAAGAATCCGTTGACGAAGTAGTTCGGTCCGTAGAAGCCGTAGGGTGCGCAAGCGTACGGATAGTAGTCATAGTAGCCGTACTCGCACACTGGAGGCCCGGCCGCGTAGCCAGGACCGACCGCCACCCCTACTCCCCCAACGCCCACCGCGACTCCAACCTGAGCCTGCGAGTAGGCCAACGGCACCATTAAGACTGTCAGCAACGCCAAATACTTTGCGTAACGCATTTGTGAACCCCTGGCTTTGGCCCTAGCGTTTTGCTGGTTCCAGAAAGCCCTTTTGGAGCCCGGCCGCCGTGCTTTTTCCATCTCACGTTGGCCGTTGCTCTCTACGTATTTGAACGCGGCAGGGGTGAAAAAGTTGCTGAATTTGGAGTGGTTGATTTCAGCCATCCCGCCCAAATTCAACCACTTACGAAGCACCACTTAGGCGCTACCTTACTTGCGTCAGGGCCGGTAAATCCAAGCCTGCGCAGTGGCTTGATCGCTGTTGGGATAGCCGCCGGCCAGCAACACCCTTCCATCCTTGAGCCTTGTTTCCGTCATGAAATGGCGGCCATCATCCATCGATCCGGCCACGACCAGAAATTTCCCTTGTGCCGGGTCAAATACCTCCGATTGCCTGCTTCCGCCCGCTACCAGCAGCTCGCCAGATTCGAGCATGACCGCTTCCTCCGGCAACTTGAAACGCTTCTCATTCAAGGGCGAAGCCGTCTGGAATTTGCCAGTCTTCGGATCGTAAATCTCAGCGCTGCTGAGGTTGCCGTTCCAGTCGTGCTCGTCCGACCCTCCAGCAATCAGAACTCTGCCGTCAGGGAGCAGTCCGGCTGTGTGCTTGTAACGAGCGGTGGCAAGACTGCCGCTATCCGTGAACCGCGCGGACTTCGGGTCATAGATCTCGGCCGTCGCGTTGACCTTGTCGCCTCGACCTCCCACGATCAACACGCGGCCATCGTTCAAAAGAGTGGCAGTGTGTGCGACACGCGCAAAATGCATTGGAGAAATTGCCTGGAAGATCTGCGAAGCTGCATGGAATACCTCGGCCGAGGCAACTCCGCCGGGAGAGTCGTGGTCCGCGCCTCCTGTGATAAGGACATCGCCGTTCGGCAACAGAGTGCCGCGCGCATCACCCCGCACTGCGGTCATCCTGCCGGCAAGAGAGGTGAACTTGCCTGTCGAGGGATCGTAGATTTCCGCAGAGTCTGTACAGCCATGCCCAATCCACCCGCCGGAGACGAGAACCTTCCCAGATCGCAACAGCACCGCAACCGGACTCACACGACGTTCATTCATATCGCCGGTCGCCTGAAACTTGCCGGTGGACGGGTCGTAAAGCTCTGCAGATTTGTAGAAATCCTGGTTGCGGCGCATTCCGCCCGCAATCAAAACTCTGCCATCGGGCAGCAAAATCGCTGCATGCCCCGAACGCGGCGCAAGCATCGACGCGGTGGGAACGATGGATCCGACACGCTTAACAGACGCTTCTGGTGTGGATCGCTCTGAAGGGTGAAAAGCGAGAGCAGCGGCTACGAAGCTGAGTGTGATGACTGCGGCGAAAAGCAAGCGGGAACGGGTCATGACGTCCTCCTGCAAAGGTAGGACGCTCTAGCCAGCTCAACGTAAGCGAAATTGCTCCGGGAAAAGCTCTACGCGCCCGACCAGCTCTTTCTTCTCACTCGGCTCGTATTCGACGATATATCCGGCCACCGCACTGGCCGCGACAGTGTACGGAGACGCCAGGTACATCTGACCGGGACCGCTGCGTCCGGGAAAATTCCGGTTCTGCGCGCTGATCACCACCTGATCCGGACGCGTGGAAACTCCCGGACCTGCATTGATGCAGGCACCGCAACTCGGCTCGATGACCTGCGCTCCAGCCTTGCTGAAAACATCCAGATATCCACGGCGAACACAGTAGTCGCGCGTTTCCTGCGACCCGAATTGGATGAAAAACTTCACCGAGTCGGCGACTCGCTTGCCTTGCTTCAAAGCGTCTGCGAGCACCGCCGCGTACATATCCATGTCTTCGTTCTTGCCGGCGGTGCAGGTTCCGCCGTACGCGATCTCGACCGGGACTGGCGTGTTGAGTTCGCGAACATACTTTCCATTGCCCGGATCACCCGGCGTCGCGACCATCGGCGTGATTTCGGCCGCATCGAGTTCGATCACGTGCGCATATTGCGCGCCGGGATCGCTGTACAAGCCCTCGATCATCTCTTCCGCCTTCTTGCGATCGACGCCGCGGCGTTCAACCAGGAAATCGACCGCCTTCTTGTCCGGCGCGACGATCCCCGTAAATCCACCGATCTCCGCCGCCATGTTCGTCATGGTGGCGCGCTCATCGACGCTGAGTTCCTCGATCGCCTCGCCTGCGTATTCCATTACCTTGGCGAGCGCCTTGCCGCTGCGCACGTAATCGAGGCTCAGAATCTTCAGGATGAAATCCTTCGCGGTCACATTCGGATGCCGCTTGCCCCGGACAATTACCTTCACCGACTCGGGCACCTTCACGCGCACATCCTTGGTGATCCAGGAATTGAAGACGTCAGTGGTCCCGATGCCAAAGGCCACGCATCCGATTGCCCCGACGTGCGGCGTGTGAGAGTCGGAGCCGATATTGAGTTGCCCCGGCAACGCATAGCTTTCGAGCACGATCGAGTGGCAGATGCCTTCCGATCCTTTACGATCGGTCAATTCGCCGTGCAGGCGGATTCCCTGCTTCTTCGCGAAGTCCTGCTGCTTCAACTTCAACTGCGTCGCCAGGTCGAGCAGTCCTAGCTTCTTCTTCTCTTCGGAAATTACTTCGTCGAGAAAGGTAAGGTGATCGCGAAAGAACAATATCGTCGAAGGATCGTTGACCTTCGCATCCTTGCCGACATAATGCTCAAAGAAAATCGCAGCCATGGGCGTTACGTATTCGTGACTGAACCGCAGGTCCGCGCGCGCAAATCCCGTATCTCCGGGCTTGACCGACGGGACGCCGGCTTCGCCCTTTTCGTTCAGCATGTGCCGCGCAAAAATCTTCTCCGCCACAGTCATCGGACGAGTCGCGTCCGCCCGGTCCCCGCTTTTTTCAATCGGCGGGAGAAACACTTTCCCCTGCATCCGCGCGACGTTGAACGGAAACAGCCCGCCATACTCGATGACCTGCCGTGTGATCTCGTCCTCGCCAGCAGTAAATTCGCTCAACGCAATCTCTTCGCCGCCCCGAATTCGATCGATGAGCGAAAAGTTGGTCGAAGTCAGGAGCCCCAGGTTCTGGCAATTCTGCTTGTAAATTCGCTCAATATTCTCGGCGATAACGACCCGTATGCCCGCGCACATTTCAGCATACGGGGACTGCTCCCGGCTCGATCCTTTGCCGCGCCGTTTTCCGCTGACCGCGCAAACAAATCCCGCCACGCTTCACATCGCCGCGCCCAATCGGAGTTCCGGACGCCGCATTTCAACCCCATGTAAGGAATCTCGCCCAGGGTCTCATCGAAGTAGAAGCAATAGTGCGCGGGGGTAATCTCGTCGGTCGAAATGTCGTCGCGCAGTTTGGGATTGTTCGCAGGATTCTTCGTGTCCCAGGGCAGGTCTTCGCCCGCAAGCTGGCGCTTGATCAGTTCCGGATCTTCCGTCAGAAAAAGGATGCGTCCCTGCAGCCGGACTTTGTCCGGGCGCTTTTCGATTTTGCGTTCCAGCAGTGAATTGATCACGATTGAACCTGAGGTATCGCTGAATTAGACGCCAACCGGAGGAGTCAGCCGGACGTCGCCCACACAGCTCCATTGTACAAGGAGAGTGACGACAACCAGCACGGACTGTGCGCCAACCGCGACTAGTGATGGTCGTGCGCAGACCTGTCGAATTTTTCACCGGCGGGGATTTCAACCGTCAACCGGTTCTCTTTCGGGGCCAACGGACACGTGGCGTAAGGCGTGACCGCGCACGGAGGGTTGTAAGCGCGATTGAAATCGAGAATGACATGCCCATCCACGACCGGGCCGGTATCAAGAAACCGCCCGCCCGGATAAGTGTCCTTCTTCAAGGTCGGGTCATTGAAGACGAAGAACAAACCTTTCTTTTCGTCGCCGCTCAGAGCCGTGAGCTGAAGGGATTGCCCATTTACCGTGAACGTAGCGATTCCAGGAGTCTTCACTGCCGAGACATCCCCCAGAACGTTCGGCACTTCCAATTTCTTAGTTCCGTCCGATGGACTCCATGCTGCGGTGACGCGGTACGACATATCGAGGGGATAGAAAATCATTCCCTTGAAATTGTGCGCGCGCCCGCGCTGTCGTTGTCTCGCAGGCGAATTCCCACGCGTTCTCCGCGCACAATGACCAGGAAGCGCAAACTACCCAACTCAACCGTTGACGCGTGCCCGGAAGTATCCGGATCGAGTCTGGTCGTCGTTATGGGCTTCCCATCGATTGTGGCCTTTACTTCGGGCAACAGTTTGAGCGTAACCTCTGTTCCGTTCAGATCGAACTCGCCGGCGTGCGCAGGTCCTTTCGGGAATACGATCGGGCTCGAACGATCGCTCCCGAAAGCGTTCGTTCCCGGTTTGAGCCAGAACAAACCCGCAAGCGGCACCCAATTTTCCTTCAAATCGGCGGTCTGCTCGGCCTTCCATTTCTCGAACGACTGCACGTACGCTGGGTCGGGCTCTTTTGGAGAAGCTGCGATTAGCGTCAGGACGGCAAAAGCCACCAGCGCGATTATGCTTAGCGATTTGAAGGAGCGGACCATCGTCTTGCCCTCCGCGGTTGGGACGCGGTGACTACCGTTTGTACTCGCCGGGTACTGGTAGGGCTGTCAATCCACGCCCTGCGAAAATCTCTTCAAACTCGCGCACCAACAGGTCGTGCACCAATCCATTGGATGCTAATGTCTCGCGGCTGTCGACCAGGAAAGTAGATCCGTCAAATCGGCTGACCTTGCCGCCTGCTTCTTCTACGATGAGCGCGCCCGCAGCCGTATCCCACGGGTTGAGATTGAATTCCCAGAACCCGTCGAAACGTCCGGACGCAACATTGCACAAATCAAGAGCAGCGGATCCTGCCCGGCGTACTCCATGGGTTCTCAGCGTGATCTGGTGATAGAAGTGGATGTTCGGATTCTTGTGGCGCTTGTGGCTGGGAAATCCGGTGGCGACCAGGCATTCCTCTAGCTGCGTCGCCTTCGAAACATGAATCGGACTTCCGTCGAGGAAAGCACCCTTCCCCTTTTCTGCCGTGAAGAGTTCGTTGCGCGTCGGATCGTAGACCACCCCCGCTACGCGAGTTCCCGAACCATCCGCACCGCGATGTTCCAGAGCCATCGAAACGCAAAACACGGGGTATCCATGCGCGAAATTGGTGGTGCCATCCAGAGGGTCCACATACCAGCGATAGTCGCTGCCCTGATCGTTCAGGCCTTGCTCTTCTCCCAGGACATCGTGCGATGGGAACTGTTTGCTGATTCGCTCACGAATCAAAGTCTCGGAGGCGCGATCGGCGGCCGTCACCAGATCGGCGTCGCCCTTGTACTCAATCTTGATGCCTTGGTGAAAATACTTTAGAAGTAGGGCGCCGGCCTCGCGCGCGATGGCAGACATCGCGGGAATAAAGCTTTCGATATGAGAAGAATCAGACATCCGACTTTGGCATCCGCCACCAGGCTTCAGAACAACAGATGTGAACTCGAAAGGCAAACCTGTATGGATCAATTGAATCTTGAGTAAGCGCTTTGCGCCTGAAGTCCGACGCCCAACTTATTTCTTCTTCCCGCCATCATCGGCGATGTACATGATTTCGTGCTTATAAATGAAAAGGTTCGGCGCACCTTCGCGAGTCAGCCTCAGCATGTTCCGGTCGTAGTATTCAATCCATCCGTGGACAACCTGGCCATCCATCAATTTGACTGAGACCGACTTCTGTTTTTCACCCAGCGCCTTAAGGAACGATGCTTCTTCGAACGTGTCCTCCGGGGGAGGCGTCCGGCCGCGTTTTGCATTGGGATTGCCCTGCTGGCCACGAAACGACATGCACGCATTGTACACAAAGCACACATGCGGAAAACGCTCCGCAGCAAGACGTTATGCGGGAATTGGATCGTACAAATTCCGCTGACTTTCTTCCTGCAGGGGCATTTTCGCGAAGGAATTCCGCAATTCTCAGCATCTCGTGCGGCAATAAAAAACCGCCGGCCTCAAGGCCGGCGGCGAAATTTGTTTCCACTGCCTCGAATCTAGAAGTCGATTCTCAGACCGAACTCAGCTTCACGCGGTGCGCCGGCAGCAAACACGCCCGATCCCAATCCGGAGCGAAGCACGTTATGTGTCGGATCGTTCCCCGCGATCGTGCCGTTCGGGGAACCAGGGCCGCCCGTCAGAGCACCAAGAGGAGTCGTAAGCGATCCTACCGAGCCAAAGTTCGAAAAATTCAAGACATTGAAGAACGAAACACTTGGTGTGAGGACAATATGTTCCCGCAGTTTGATGGGCCATGCCATAACCGCATCAAAATCCTTGTACCAGGGATTGCCTGCCGGATTCGTGATGGAAGCGAGCGGAGTGCCTCCATTGATCGTGGCACCTAGAGCGACCAATTGATCTGAGGTGAACAGGCCGGCATTGACCAGTGCTTGTCCGGCAGGAGTCAGTTTGCCGACGAAGTTCGTGTTGAAAGTGCTAATTGCATTATTCAAGCCTCCTTTGGAGACCTGCCGCATGTAGGTGCCAGGCTTTCCGATTCCCGTCGCGGCCGAGTTAATCAAATCGCCGATTGTGCCGTCACCGGTGAGATCAGCCGTGAAAATGCCAGCCGCTTGATCCTGTCCGCTCACATCAAGCGAAAGATTTGACGGCGTTGGGGAGAGGAAACTACCGATGAAGCTCAGTCTGGGACCGTGATGCGAAACGTCGAAGGTTGTGCCGAACTTAAGCTGGTGTGTGCGGTCGAGAGAGGTAGGTCCAAAGAAAGCCGTCGGGTTTCTTGAATCTGACCCCACGGCGCTGAAGTTCTGGTCATTCCCGCCATTGCCTTGAAATCGGGAGAGGGTGTAAGCGACCTGCAGATTCATGCCTGTGATGCCGCGAATCGGGCCGCGTAATTGATATTTGAATTCTGATTGCAGACCGTTGTAAACGGACCTGCCGATCGGATATTGCACATCGCCGACCCCGACATTGGGGTTAATTCCACTGAATGCGGCACCGTTTACGCCTGGATCCAAGCCGGCCACAGCAGCGCCCACCCCTTCCAGATAGGAAACACCGGAATCCAATCCGTTGGACGCGAAGTTTCCGATTGTCGCAGGCGCACCACCGTTGGCAGCACACGAAGTGATCGCCGCATTTATATTCGGAGCGCCGCAGGCCGTAAGGGTGTTGTTAATAGCACTGACGGCGGAAGCAACGTTCAAATATCGAGAGTCTCCAACGTGGTTCACATCAATGGTCAAAGGAAAGTGGAGGCTGATATTTCGGACATAATCAACCGAAAGAACACCACCTTTCACCAGTTCCCGCTGAACGCCGATGTTCATCTGGTACGAACGAGGGGTTCGATAATTTGGCGCATATACCGAGTAGCCTTCGAGCGCACTGTCAAATTGGAGCGTATTGCCCACGAAGTTGCCGTTAGCTGCCGGGCCGGCGGCCGCAACCGCAGCTTGGTAAGCCACGGAAAGGTCTCCGATGGCATTTCCAACGGTGGTGCTTCCAGCTGGCGCTCCAAGCGGTTGGAAGCAAAGTTGAGTTGCAACGTCCGCACCGTCGATCTTATTCAACAGACTTCCGTTGGGCAGAGTGAGACCCTCCGTCCCAGCCGCTGCGCCTGGACTACAACCGATCACACCGGTTGCAAAGAACAGGCCTGTTGGCAGCTTCCCGGGCCGATCAAATAAAACATTGTTGAAAACGGAATTTTCATAGAAGATGCCGGCACCCGCCCGAATCACCATCTTCCCGTTCTTCCCGGGATCCCATGCGAATCCAACCTGCGGGCCGAAGTTCGTGTTGGGCTGTCGGATCCGGTTCCCCAGCCCTGGAGTGTTTCCGAACTGGTCAAGAAGGTTCCCGTTGCAAGTAATCAGAGTCGTCGCGGAGCACGGAATCGGTCCCAAATCGCTGTCTGTGCGGCCGGTGTCGCGGAGATAACGCAAACCATAAGTCAGCGTAAAATTCGGCCTGATCTTCCACGAATCCCCAACGTAGGCTTGGAAGCGCGTATCAGATTGACCACCTGCCGGATTTCCGAACTCCGGCTTCTCGGTAAAGTAGCCCTGTCCGTTGCCGAAGACTCCTTCGATAAAGGGATAAGCGCCGGGATCAGTTGGGCAACTGGCTCCGCTTGGGTCCGAGCACTGGAATCCAGCACCGGCGGGAAGGCCGATATTTTGACCGTTCACTGCCGTGATTGCTTCTGGTCCCAGCTTGATGAAGCTGGCAAATCCTCCGCCCAGAATTCGATTCACCCCTGCCCCAAAGCGGAAGATGTGATTTCCCCACACCTTGCTTCCGTCGTACTTGATTTGCTTGTTGCTTTGATAGGTCTGTTGCGGGGCAAGGAAGTTGGGACCGGTTGTCAGACCATTGTCAGCAAAGATCATTTCGATCGACGGAAAAGGATTGATTGGACTTGGCGCTGCGCTGGTACCGCCGCCAATCAAATTGTGGAACTTGAGATAGCCAAAACGAAAGCTGTTCGACCAGCTTCCCTTATTCCAATCAACTCCAATCGCGTGCGACGGAACATTGTCACGATTTACGTAAGACGAATAATCTCCCGCAAACGCGTTGCTCGCGGAGAAATTCACGTCGTAAGCGAATTTATAGAAAACGTGAATGTTCTGTGTCGCCTGCCAGTCGAGTTTCCCTTCGCTTGACGTGCTTCGGAAAGGTGCGGCGAAGCCGCCGGAGAGACTTGAGAACGGCGCAGCTACGACCACGGGATCTGAACTGTCCTGTTTAATTCGCTCGCTGTCCAAAAAAAAGAAAACTTTGTCTTTGATTAACGCTCCGCCGAACCGCCCTCCGAATTGGTTCCTTTGAAACGGCAGGCTCTGACCGCCGGGGAATGCCGCAAACCCCGCCGCCTGATCGCGGAAAATGTAGAACGCCTGTCCGTGGTAGTCATTCGTACCGGACCGGGTCGCCAGGTTCACTGCACCCGATGACGTGACCTCCGTCGAAAGATCTAGCGATGACCTGCTGATATTGAACTCCTGGATCGAGCTCATTGGGATATTTTGCGTCGTGGTTCCTACCGTCTCGTCGCTGATATCGAGACCGTCAACTTCAATTCGCGGGGTGCGCCCGAATACTCCATTGATGGATACCGACGAGTATCCCGCCTTCGTGGGATCGAACGTCGTGCCGTCCTGCATCTGTACGCCGGGCTCGAGTTGGGCGAGATCCAGGAAATTGCGGCCGTTCACCGGCAGGTTGTCGATCTGCTCTCCAGTGAGCACGCCCTGCACGGTCGCCTGTTCTGTATTGACGGCGACGGCGCTACCCTGCACGTCAACGACTGTGCTCTCCTGGCCGACCTCCAGTTTGATGTTGCCCGTTGTCGTCACCGCCACTTGGACCGGCACTGTTAACTGCGCGGTCTTGAATCCCTTCCCCTCGACCCGAACGGTGTAGTTACCGACGATCAAACCTCCGGAGTTGTATGTACCGGTCGACGTCGTATTGGTAGTCGCCACCTGGCCGGTGGCCCGATTGGTGATGACAACTTTCGCGCCGCCGACGACAGCTCCGCTGGGATCCGTTACGGTTCCTTGGATGCTGCCCTGACCGACACTCGTCTGAGCAGTGGTGGTCGATAGAAATAAGGCAAACGTGGTCAGGAGGGCCAGTACGAACACAAAGCACGAAACGGCCCGAGGGGAAATGGGCTTTAGCATCTTGAACCATCCTTTCGGAATGTGCACTTCGAATTGCACGGGGCTACGTCAGACTTCGTTGAACCAGTTGTGAAAATTTCAGCTGCTAACAGCTAGCGAGCTTCTTTTTCCCCAAGCCCGTGTGCGTGGACGAACAAATCGACATAAATCCGAGAAACGGCGAGTAGAGTGTTTCAAACCGCAAAAGCAATTGCTTGGCCAGAACTTCTAACATAACAAGAGATCACAACACAACCTTTGCTATCAATGATTTGTGCAATGTTTTGTATTCCAGGCCCGGATGCGTCTGCTATCGGGGAGTTCGCGAAGATCCAGTTTTCGGTAGGTGGACTTTCTGAAATTGTAAGAAACTCTGTGATTTCCCGCCCATCCCGCTTAAAAGTCAGACTTCACCGAGTAATACCCTGCTCGATGTCGGACGCGATAGGGATTCGAATCTGGAATACCCACGACCTTAACCTCAATTCGTCGGAAGTCTGAGAAAGATGTCCGCTGCGACGGGTAGTACGCCAAGAGATATTGAGTGCGCAGTTCGTCACTGATTTTGTGAAATGCGTCATCGAGCTGGGAGGTGGACGTTGCGTAATAATATTTTCCTCCAGTGTCTTCAGAGAGCTGGATGAGAGCATGTTCCCCGCCAGTCTCACGCCCAGCACTGCTCTCGATGGGAACAATGATGATGGAATAAACAATCGCTTCGGCTTCTTCGGCGGCGCGGACAGCCTCTTTGTAATCGACCCGGCTGATGGTGTCGCCTCCGTCTGTGATTAGGACGATTACCTTCCGTCCCTTTCGATGATCCAGCGATCGTGAAGCCAGATAAATGGCGTCGAACAGAGCAGTCGCGGCTCCCATTCGAAGGTGATCGATGCCTTCGTCGATGCGCTTAATCTCAGAGGTGTAACCGTGCGTCGCTTCAATGACCACCTCGCTAAAGGCATACACCGAGAGCGCATCGATCGGGCGGAGGATGGCATGGGCAAAGCGTTTCGCCGATGCCTGTTCGAGGGGCAGGTCATGCCTCGTGCTCAAGCTGGTGTCGATCGCCAATGCAATCGAAAGCGGGAGCGCCGATTCCTTGTCGAAAACCGCAATCTTCTGGTCATGATCGTCTTCTTTCAAGACAAAGTTCTCTTTCGTCAGGCCTCCCACCGGCGCGCCTTGTGCATCGGTGACCGTCACGAAAACGTTGACCAGGTTAACGTCGACTTTGAGAGTCGTCGAAGGAGAAGTCTGTGGATCTGGCTTTTGTGCAGCCGGCGGGGTGGAAGGCTGCTGCTGCGCCGATAACCCACAAACCAAAATGATGGGACATATCAGACGCAGAGGCGAGGCGGATTTTCTCATCGACCGATGAAGTATACCTTGGCGATCGCGTCGCCCCTCCCGAATCCTGTCGAACGGTCGGGACGTAACCTGACCCGGACTGCTTGCCTGAAGTTGGAGGTGAGCCGCGCGCACGCCGTTCACTTAGATGCCGCGCACTTAGCCGGGCTGCCTTGGGTCAATCAAGAATTTGCGCGCGGAATCTCATCGGGAAAGGGATCGCCGTCGGCCCAAACAGCGCCATCTTCAAAGTACTCCTTCTTCCAGATCGGCACGCTTCGCTTCAGCGTATCGATCAGCCAGCGGCAAGCGTCGAATGCGGCCCCTCGGTGCGCCGCGGCAACCGCTATCAACACGCTGGTTTCACCGATCTCAAGCTTTCCCAAACGATGAACAATCGCCAGGTCTCGAACCTGAAATCTGCCGAGAGCGTCGGTCGCCAATGATTGCATCTGCGCCAGCGCCATTTGCTCGTAGGCCTCGTAGTCGAGGTAAAGGGTCCTTCGCCCGCGCGAGTTGTTGCGGACAACGCCCTCAAAAGCCAGTGTAGCGCCGTCCTCTCCGCGCTTAAGCGATGCCAAGACCGCTTGAGTGTCAATCGGCTCGCGGGTAATGCGCGCGTATTGCCTATGAAGAGTTGAGGCTCCGTCATGCGCCCCGCCGCTCACGGGCGGCAACAAGGCGATCTCGTCCCCCGCGTTCAGCTTAATTTCCGGCGCAGCGTAATGCTGGTTGACAGCGCACGCCATCGATGGGAAAAAACTCTTCAGCTTCGGAATCTGCACCGCGTAGCGCTCAAGGACGTCATGCAGGGATGCGCCGTCCGGCAAGTCTATTTCTTCTGCTGCCTTTCCTGCCATCTCCCGCAACGTCCCGAAAAAAAGTACGCGCACGCGCATGGCGTTCAGTGTACCGCGCCGGATTCACGAAAACGGGCAGAAGAAAAAGGCCAGCACCGATATCGGGCTGGCCTTGATCTGAGGTGATGACTCTTACGCTTGCGTTGTCAGGACCTTGTCGTGAACCGGCTCCGGCTCCTTAATAGGAGTCGGGTTGTAATCCTGCTTCGGATCCTTTGGCGGCGTTGAGAGAATCTTTGCCGCCGGACCTTCCGCCACCGCCGGCAACGACACCCGCAAAGCTTCGTCAATCGTTTTGACGTAATGAACGTTCAGGTTCTCCAGCTGTTCTGGCGAGAGATCCTCTTCCACGTTCATCTTGTTATCCGCCGGCAGAATTACGTCGCGGACACCCGCTCGTTTCGCAGCCAATACCTTTTCCTTGATACCGCCTACCGGCAGCACGTTTCCGCTTAGGGTAATCTCGCCCGTCATTGCGAGCAGTGGCGTGATGCGGCGTTTCGTCAGAAGCGAGACCAGGGTTGTTGCCATAGTCACTCCCGCCGACGGACCGTCTTTCGGGATCGCCCCAGCCGGTACATGGATGTGAAGGTCGTGGGTAGCGAAGAAATCTTCCGTTACGCCGAGGCGGTCCGCATTTGAACGGACCCACGTCAGCGCAGCCTGCATCGACTCTTGCATGACCTGTCCAATCTGCCCCGTCATGGTGAATCCGCCCTTTCCCTTCATGGCGTTCGCTTCTACGAACAGTACATCTCCGCCTGATGGCGTCCATGCCAAGCCAACCGCGACACCCGGCCGCTCAGTGCGTTCGGCAATCTCGCCTTCGCTGCGAATCTTGATCCCTCCAAGAAATTCCTGCACGATTTCCTTGGTGACAACCAGTTTTTCGCTCTTGCCTTCTGCGAGACGCCGCGCCTGCTTGCGGCAGATCGTTCCGAAGGTGCGTTCCAGACTGCGAACACCAGCTTCGCGAGTGTAGTGGCGGATTGTGTATCGCACCGCCTCTTCCGGAAACTCGATCTGTTCGGCAGTGATTCCGTTTTCGTCGATCTGACGCGGGATCAGGTACTTGAATGCGATGTGAACTTTTTCTTCTTCCGTGTACCCCTGCAGCTCGATGATCTCCATACGATCGCGAAGCGGCTCGGCAATTGGATCGAGCATATTCGCGGTGGTGATGAAGAGAACCTTCGAAAGATCAAACGTCACATCGAGATAGTTATCCCGGAACGTCGAGTTTTGTTCGGGATCAAGCGCTTCCAGCAGCGCGGATGCCGGGTCGCCGCGGAAATCCCGCCCAACTTTGTCGATCTCGTCGAGCATGAACACCGGGTCCTTCGTCTCAGCGCGCCGGATCCCCTGAATGATTTGCCCGGGCAAAGCACCGATATATGTCCGCCTGTGGCCCCGAATCTCGGCCTCATCGTGAACACCGCCCAGTGAGAGGCGAACGAACTTGCGCCCCAGCGCTCGTGCAATCGACTTGCCCAGCGAGGTCTTGCCTACACCCGGAGGCCCGACAAAGCAAAGAATCGGCCCCTTCATATTCGGCTTCAATCGCCTCACCGACAAATAGTCGAGAATCCTGTCTTTGACTTTTTCAAGATCGTAGTGATCGTGATCGAGAATCTCTTTCGCTTTTGGAATCTCAATCTCCTGGCCTGATGTCTTCGCCCAAGGAAGCACAGCCAGCCACTCGATGTAGTTGCGAGTGAGTGAATAGTCTGCAGCCATCGGCGACATCCGCGACAAGCGGCCCAATTCCTTCAGGGCCTCCTTCTTTACCTCGTCGGGCATGCCTGCTTCTTCGATCTTCTTCTTGAGGTCTTCAACGTCGCGCTGGCCCTCGTCCTGCTCACCCAATTCTTTCTGGATCGCTTTCATCTGCTCGCGCAAGTAGTACTCACGCTGCGTCTGCTGCACTCGATCCTGAACTTCGCTCTGGATCTTGTTGCGCAGTTGCTGGACTTCGAGTTCCTTCGCAAGATGCTGGTTAATTTTCTCCAGCCTGACGTGGACTTCGAGGGTTTCGAGCGTGTCTTGTTTGTCGGGTGTCGACAGTGACGGCAGAGAAGACGCAATGAAGTCCACCAACCGGCCCGGTTCGTCGATGTTCATCGCTACCGTTGAAAGTTCATCCGACAACGTCGGCGACCCGGCAACGATCTGTTGAAACAGTGTGAGAACGTTCCTCTGCAGCGCTTCGATCTCGGACGTTGCTGAAGGCGCGGTTCCTTCCGGCAGCGCGTGATAATGAGCGCTCATGAATGGCGCAAGCTGCGTAAACTCTCCCAACCTCACTCGTTCCAAGCCTTCCGCAAAAACAAACAGGCTCTGGTTGGGCATCTTTACTACTTTGTGAACAACTGCCGACGTACCGACCGTGTACAGGTCGCTTGGTTGTGGAGCGTCTACGCGCGCTTCGCGCTGCGCAACCACGATGATGGTCTTGTCTTCGCCTAGTGAGTTGATCAGTTGAACTGAGCTTTCCCGCCCGACCGTGAGGGGCAAAACTGCGTGCGGAAATAGCACGGTATCCCGCACAGGAAGCACTGGGAGAGCTTTTTGCTCGTTTGTTTCCTTGATTTTAGGAGTTCGCTCTGGTGGCGTCTGCTGGCTCATATTTCTCCTTGAGTGTAACTCGCTCAAGTTTAGATGTTTGTACCCAGGGAAAGGTTTCAGCCCGACCCAAAACCACTCTTGGCAAGAGCTTGAATTCTATTCCGTTATCGCATTCGTGGAATGTGTCTAAGGTGCAGAGGCTAACGCGGCAGATACTCCCTTGCAAGCACTAATTTGGCGGGCGTTGCAATGGCGTCAACAGCGAGGAATTTTGAATGCTTCCCTGCTAACCGGCGGGGAAACTCAGTTTTCGCTGACAAGACTAGTTAATCGCCGACATTCAACGGTTTGATTGCGGCCGGCAAGCGCAAGATTTCCGGGCATGAAACCGTCGAATTCAGTTGTTCTCGTCCGGCTTCGACCGCTTTTTGAAATGAGAACCTTCAGCCGCGCCGGCGAGTCCTCCCCGCCGACGCGGTCATGAATTCTTTTGCAAGGCAGCAACTCATCCGAGGTCCGAAAACGGCCGCAAGGATACTCAGAAAACGTGCTTCGCAGTGTCGCCCTCGAATATCAACTCTTGAAGTACCCTTTCGCCGCCCGCATTCGTCGTGAAGCTCGCTTCGGTCTTTGGGGCCTTTCCTGCCAGCGGAACCAGGCTGCACTTTACTCTGAATTGAGTTTTTTCATGCTCACGTTGGAACACCATGATGTGATCCTCGCCTTCCATGGTGTGACGGACCACGTAGTCCCCGGCAGGCATGACCACACCGGCAGCTCGGACCTGGGTGCTGAAGGACACATTGCTGACTTCATGAATTCCCATCTTGTTTTGCTTCGCAGCTGCAAACGAGCAAAGTGCGAGAAGCGATAGAAAAATAGCGGAGATTCTGACGAAACGCATACACCCTCCCTGCAAGGATTGAGGTGCCTGGAAACGGCACCGAATGGCACCCGATAGTCTAGGTCCCAGTCGTTTGCCCGAATGTGTTCCGCATCACAGAGAGTCGTGACGAGACATTCGCAAGTTTCAGGATTGGTCTTTCACGCAGAAGGATAGATTCCCAGAACTTTCACGAACTCGGCCACCTCACCCAGATGGCGAAGTGCGTTTTGCGCAGGTTCGTCGTCTCCTCTCAGGAAGTCGACGTAAAACACGTACTCCCAAGGGCGCCCGCGCATGGGACGTGATTCGATTTTGCTTAAGCTGATATCTCTCAGGGCAAAAACGCTAAGAGACTTGAATAGTGCTCCCGGAGTGTTGCGGACCTTGAAAGCGATCGAGGTCTTATTGGCACCTCGAGGAATCAAGCGGTGATATTCGGCATCAGAATGCGGACTCTTCGCTGTGCGCTGGCGCGTCGAGCGAGTCGCCGCCCGCGCATTGCCTCGCTTGCGAATCAGAAAGAATCTCGTAAAATTTCGCTTGTCGTCCTCAACGCCGCTCTCGATAATCTTTCCCGAATATTCCCCAGCCGCTTGCCGTCCGGCAATTCCTGCAGCATCTTTCAACTGGCTTTCGACAACGTGTTTCACGCTGCCAGCTGTGTCATAAAACGGAACCGCTTCGATCTGAGGGTTTCGGCGAAAGAAGTCCCGGCACTGATCGAGCGCCACCGGGTGCGATAGAACCCGCCGCAACGAAGCCAACCGGACATTATTCCCCGCGATCACGTTGTGGACGATTCTCAACAGGTACTCGGCCTGAATGAAAACGTTGCGTGAAACAAGCAAATCGGCGTGCTCGGCGACGGTTCCCGCCAATGTGTTTTCGATCGGGATCACGGCTGCCCCAACCGATCCTTGCTCGACCCGATCGAACACTTCCGCCGATCGCGCACAGGGAACGATCGTGCATCCCGGCGCCATCCGCTCGGCGGCTTCATGGCTGAATGCGCCCCGTTCTCCCTGGATTGCCACTTTCATTTCATCTATTCCGCTGAGGCAAGGTATCCGGAAAGGGCGTCCACGCGCAATGATCTTCGCATCTCAGGCCAATTCCTTCTTCAGCACCAACGCGTCGACGCCAGTCGAGTAGTAGCGAGGCCATGTTCGAATCACGCTGTATGCGTGTCGCTTGTAAAATTTTAGGGCAGTTAGATTGTCGACCGCAGTCTCCAACCCGACAGCGTGGCTTCCGGCGGCGCGAAGACGCTCCTCCGCAGATTTCAGGAGCAGCGATCCTACCCCCGCGCGGCGAGCGCCCTCTGACACGTCAATTGTGATGACGTGTCCCACCGGCCCCCCCTGCACTACGATGAAACCCTGTGGTTTTGAAGGCTCTGAGCTGGCAGCCACCAGGGTAAACGAACCCCGATTGCGGATATAAGCCCTTAATTCCTGTTTCGAATACGCAATGCCGGGCGCGAAACACTCCTGATCCATTCGCCAGAGGAGTTCGAAATCCTCGGGTTTGAAGTCTCGAACGATGGACGCCACGGCCCCATTGTAAAGGCCAATTCGATTGAACCTCTCCACGAATGGCAGAATCGGGCCTCTCGGTTTCGCCGGTGCTGATTTTCCACAATCCAGCCATTTTCAGCGTTGAAAAATTCCTGTTTGGAGGCTAATGTCCACTTGCTGTATTCACAACCTCGGACGTACCATGAGCATCAGAGGTTTGGGGAAGAAGTCGTGGGAAACCTTCTAATCCTTGGAGCGATCTGCGCGGTCATCTCTTTGGTGGCTTGGTACTTTTTATTTGCCGCTTATAACCGCCGCCGGGGCACCGAAGCGCTGCGCTGGGTTCAATCGGCTTGTGCCGGCAAAGGACGCGTCCTTGATTCCCAATGGCTGAACAGTTCCCGTCTTTACGCCCGCCTGCACTTCCCTTCTCGCAGTTTCGAAAACGCGCACGTGACCATGAAGTTCCGGCCGCGGCCTCTGCCAATCCATTGGCTCCTTAGCCGATGGCATAACCAGAAAGAGACGTTGACTTTCGAGGCAGATCTAGGCGGCTCGCCCAGCTTTCATCTCGAAGTAACGCGTCATCGATGGTGCGCCCACAGCCGCAATATCACCGCCCGCAAGCGCGACCAGCGGGAATGGGATATCTACGAACCCGGCCCGGTTGTTCTGACCACGCGCACCCACTGGAAGCAAGATTCCACGCCTGAACTCAACACGCTGATGACGGTGCGCCAGCAGGACGTTTTACAAGTTCGTTTTCGTCCCGAATCCCCACAGTTCTCGGCGACCATCGCTCTTGACGCCCTCGACGATCCCCGAACCGCAGCCGGATTCCTGACGACTCTGCGCGAGCTTGCCGCAGGAGCGTCTGCTCACCGCCAGTAACGCCAACGTCGAAACCTAAAGGCCATCGTCTCCGGCGCTGTAACTTCTTGCAGCGAAATACAGTAAACTTCAGCACATGCCCACCGCTCGACAGGGATCAATCCATCTTTTTCGCTTTTCGGGAATCGATGTCTTTCTGCATTGGTCATGGTTTCTGGTTGCCGTTTATGAAATCCAGAGCCGAGCGGGCAGCTATTCCTCCGTTACCTGGAATGTAATCGAGTATCTGGGCCTTTTTCTGATTGTTCTGTTGCATGAATTTGGTCACGCCTTGGCATGCCGCCAAGTTGGTGGAAGGGCCGACCGCATTGTGCTGTGGCCTTTGGGTGGTGTGGCATATGTCGATCCGCCGCCGCGCCCGGGAGCAACCCTGTGGAGTATCGCTGCCGGCCCGCTCGTAAACGTAGCCCTCGCTCCAATTCTCTATGCGGTCCTCGTCCTCGGGCGAAATGCAGGGTGGATGTATTCCCTGCCGGACGTTTACAAACTGGTCCGTGCCCTCCTCGCTATTGATATCGGCTTGTTCGTCTTCAACGTTCTCCCTATCTATCCCTTGGATGGTGGTCAGATTCTTCGGTCGCTCCTCTGGTTTGTCCTGGGTCGCGCGCGAAGCCTGATGGTGGCGACAGTTTTGGGACTCGTCGGAGTCGCCGGTTTCATTATCTGGGCATTTGTGAGCAGGGATCTCTGGCTCGCGGCCATTGCGGTTTTCATGCTTATGAATTGCTGGGGCGGATTGAAGCATGCGCAATCCCTATTGCGCATGGCGAAGCTGCCGCGGCGCGCTGCTTATTCATGTCCATCATGCAAAACATCTCCCCCGATTGGCGCGTATTGGAAATGCGGGAATTGCGGTCAGGCCTTCGACACTTTCGAATCGAATGCCACCTGCCCCAACTGCCGCACGTCCTTACCCCGACCACACGGTGTTTGGATTGCGGAAATCAACATCCTCTTCATGAATGGATGACCCCGTTCTCGTAGCACCAAGTTCTTAGGTCTTCGGCAGATGATCGTGACAAATCCGTTCCCCGCTCTCCGAATTCCGAATTCTGTTACCGACCTGAATAAATCCCTTTTATGCCTTGCATCAGCTTTTTCGATTGGCTGGTCTCCGCTCATCGCGCTATTCTTCCGTGTTCCAAGTCAGCGTGTTGAAACCAGCCATTTCAACTTCCCTGTATCTGACAAGTTTTGCCCAAATCCTAGTTTCGTAAATCGAAGGAGACCGAACGATATCCATGTCTAACGAACTGCGGAATTTCCTGGCCCTCACGTATGACGAACTCGAAGAACTCAATCTCAAAGCTAAAGAGCAGCGCAGGAACCACACCGCACCCGACCTGATCCAGGAGGATCGCCTCCGGTATCTGACCGACGAGAAGCGCATCAAGGCCGTGACCGTGCTCTTCAGCGACCTCGAAGGCCGGTTGCACATGCTCGACTACGACAAGAAATTCCTGCTCAAGAGCTGGGACAACCTGACGTTCGACGGCTCCTCGATCCGCGGCTTCACCGCGCAGCGCGAAAGCGACTTGCGCTTGGGCATCGATTGGGGCGCGTTCTACTGGGCTCCGGCCGACGTCTTCGGCTCCGGCAAAGTGCTGGTGTTCGGCGAAGTCATCGACAAAGGCGGCACATCGTACTCCGGCGACATTCGCGGCGTGCTGAAGGGATACGCCGACGAACTTCACAAGAAAAAGGGCTACACGCTCAACGCCGCGAACGAAATCGAAGGCTTCCTCTTCAAAGGCTCGGACGCCGAGCGGCACTATCACGAAACCGGCAAGTTCGAATACGTGAACACCGGCGGCTACTATCACTCGCTGCCCGGCGATCCGCTGCGCACCTTCATCGACACAACCGCGGAAGTGCAGCGCGCGATGGGCTTCCAGAATGAGAAGGACCATCCGGAAGTCGCGCCTTCGCAGTTCGAAATCAACTACGGATACGGCGAAGTGGTCGCCGCCGCCGACCAGATCCAGCTCTACAAGTTGATCTGCCGCCAGGTCGCCACGCACATGGGCCTGACCGCGTCATTCCTGCCGAAGCCGGTGGTGGGCGTCAACGGCAGCGGCATGCACACCAACGTCTCGATCAGCGCCGACGGCAAGAATCTTTTCTGGGACGCGAAGGGCGAGGAGAAGCTCAGCAAAACTGGGATGGGCCTTCGTCGACCGCATCCTCACGCACGGCAACGACATCTGCCTGCTGTTGAATCCCAGCGTGAATGCTTATCGGCGCCTCGATCCGCACTTTGAAGCGCCGAATCAGATCAAGGCGTCCGCAGTGGATCGCGGCTCCATGATCCGCATTCCTATCGGCAACGAGAAGAGCATGCGCGTCGAAGTTCGCTCCGTCGCTCCGGACGCGAATCCGTACCTGGTGCTCTATTCGATCTTCAAGACCGGCCTCGACGGCGAGACGTCGAAGATCAAGAACCTGCGCCAGGCCGAGCGCTACCTTGCCCGACAACATCTACACCGCGCTGGAAAACTTCAGGAAGGCGAATTGGACCACGACCTTGCTCGGCGAAGACGTCAAGGGCCGCTACGCCGATCTGAAGCAAGCCTCCGCCGACCGCTGCCCTCGCGCTCTTGGGACGTTCGTGAAGGCACAGGAAGTTCAGTTCCATCACGAGGTCTACAACCAATTCCTGTGGAATATGTTCTAAACCGCTGCAGTTCTGCCAACTCGAACGCCCTGACCGCAAGCCAGGGCGTTTGGTTTTTTAAACCTTCGAGTTGGCCTTTCCGCTTACGGACGGGCTTCGTAAACCAAATTGAAGGGTGTTTGTGTCGCGCGCCGGAAGCGGCTGAATCCAGCGGAAGTTACGACCTTCTGGACGGCCTTCTCCCCTGCCTGAGCGCCCAAGCACATTCCCACCTCTTGCGACCGAGAACAAGGCGTGCAGAGCAGCGTCGAGAAGGAATAATAGACTCGGCCGACCGGATTCAGATTGTCCTTCAGTTCGTCATTGGCGAAAGGTTCGACGATCATCCACGAGCCATCGTCGGCCATTGCCGACCGAACATGGGCTGCCGCCCCAACCGGATCGCCCATATCGTGCAGGCAATCGAACACCGCCACGAAATCGTAGCCTTTCCCGGGAAATTCCTTCGCCTTCGCTACTTCGAACTTCACTCGATCACCCAGTCCCTGCCGCTTCGCGGATTCGCGCGCCGCATCGACCGACTTGTCGTGATAGTCGAAGCCGAAAATCTGCGAGTTCGGAAACGCCTTCGCCATCAAAATCGTCGAAGCACCTTTCCCGCATCCCACGTCGGCGACTTTCGCCCCGCGTGTAAGTTTCTCGGTGACCCCGTCAAGGGCAGGAATCCACGATCCCACCAGGTTCGCGGCGTACCCCGGACGGAAGAATTTTTCGCATCCGTGAAAAACACGATCCTCGTGTTCACCCCAGCCCATGCCTGCGCCGGAGCGGAACGATTCGGTAATCCGAGGAACCGCTGCCAGTGATCCCAAAGCCAGTTCAAACGCTCCTGGCAAGTAGGCTGGACCATCCTCATTCGCCAGCGCGAAGGCCTGCTCT
>CAVYUY010000051.1:0-182676 GCA_963771765.1 uncultured Acidobacteriota bacterium | reverse complement strand
AAGAGTTATCCAGTACGGAAGAGAACCACGCCCACGCCTGCTGCAACCAACCCCGCAAACAAGAACGCTCTGCCGAGCACAGCACCGATCGAGCCTCGGCTCGACCGTCCGCGGCGTCCAAGCACGCCACCGAGAGCACAGGTCCGGCGAAAAACACTGTGCCGAAAATCAATGTGACGTGGTGGGCGGCGGCGGCCGCCAAACTGACCGCGATGCCCTTTACATCGCTCGACCGGAACGCTCCGTTGACCACTCGTAGAAATAGGGCAATGCGTTCAAGTACAGAGCCGCGGAACTGATTGTTGCCAGCTGTCCTGCCTGATAAATGAGAAACGATAGGGCTCCGAGAAAAATGCTGCCCAATGCCGCGTAACAGGCCGATCGCTCTTCCACCCAGATTCTTGCAAAACGGAACACTCCGACCGGAAGCAAAAGAACTGCCACTAATTGCACCAGCATGTAGCCCATCTTGAGGCCGGTGACGGTTGAAACGAGGGCAATCAACTGGTGCGTCAGTGGCGGATAGGTAGTCTGCGAGAATCCGGCAAACCACTTTTCGTTCCAAGGGTTGAACCAGTGATGGGCGTAATGCGAGGCCAAAAAGATGTGAAAGTTGGCATCGAAAGATCCGGACGGCAATTGCATGAGCAATAGCGGCCCATGGATTGCCAGAGCCACCAGCACGATCGCCAACAGCGGAATTGGACGAGAGTAGCTATCGTTCGAGGTCATGCCACTGCACACTCCTGTGCCCTATACCGACTTCTTGAGATTCCAAAACAGTCCAGCGGGTTTACCTGGATCGTCGTAGCCGCTAGGGCGGTTTCACCTCAACGAAGGCAAACCCCAATGTTCCTGTGGCATCAGAGTAGAACCGCAGTGGTGTGTGTGCGGGAGGCTCAATTGTAAGGCTTCGAACGATTCCTTGAAGAGTGTGGTGACTAGGTGAAAAGCCGTATTCCGCTCACGAGCTTTTGCATGGTCCTATTCCTGGCGATATCGGGAATAGGCGCTGCTCAGACTTACGACGTTGGTGGCTCTGCGCCCAATTCCAACAAGCCCGACTCCAGCAGGCAAGAAAAGCAGGTACCGGCGAGCAATTCTGCTCAGACCAGTTCTGATTTCAGCTGGGGAGCCGGAATCCAGGTTGCCCGTGAGGCTCGAGCCGCCCAGGATGCGCTCAATAAGGGCGACTACGCGGCGGCTGTCACTTACGCGCAGCAAGCTGTCAATTCTGCTCCACAGAATGCAGAGCTTTGGTTCCTTCTTGGTTATGCTGCGCGCCTGAATGAGCGATTCAGTCTTTCGGTCGATTCCTACAATCGAGGCCTAAAACAACAACCGAACTCGATCAAAGGACTAGCCGGGCTTGCGCAGACATACGCAAGAATGGGCCGCGATCAAGAAGCAGAACAACTGTTGAGCCGTGTGGTCGAGGTGAATCCGAAGGATGCGAACAGTCTTCAGCTTGCTGGAGACCTGATGCTGAACACTGACCCCAAAGCATCCTTGAGCCTGCTTCAGCGCGCAGACGCGATCCAACCGTCCCCTCACACCGATCTTCTGATCGCCCATGCCTACGAACGTTCCGGACAACCGGAAGAATCGGCCCGTTACTTGAACCGGGCGAAGAGCCGCGCGCCTCACGATCCAGAAGTTCTGCGAGCGGTGGCTGGGCAATATCGCGATCAGGGAAAATACGATGAGTCGATCGCAACTTTACAAGCGATCCCGACGAAGACCGCGGATGTGCAGGCGGAACTCGCCTACACGTACGGATTGGCCGGGAAGCAGCAGGACGCGGCCAACCTGTATTCACGGCTCGCTAAGGCGGCGAAGGAAAATATTGGATTGGATCTGAGCGCCGCGCAAGCTTGGATCAATCTCGGGCGCGCCGACGAAGCTCAACCTTATCTCGAAGCTGCGCGACAGATCGATGGCAACAACTACCGCCTGCGCGCCATTCTCGCCGGCGTTGCTGACTCCGAAGATCGCGCAACAGACGCCGAAACGGAATATAACGCGGCAATCAACAACCTGCCGGCGCGTGTGCCGGAAGGGCCGCTCTACCCAATCGAACTTCGGTTGAACCTGTACGAGATTTATCTCCAGCAAGATGATCCCACAAAGGCAAAAGACGAACTGCAAGCGGCATCGGCAGCCATTCAGGCGCTGCAAGTGCCCGATTCGTCACGTCCGGAAATGCTTCGGTTGCGAGCAGCGGTTGCGGCCGCATCCGGGGATCTGGACGCGGCAAATCGCGACTTGAAAGAAGCGCTCTCACTGACGCCCGGCAACGTAAACACGTTGATGAATTTTGGAACGCTGCAATGGAAGCTTGGGCAGAAAGATGCAGCGCGCGCAACGTTTCTTAAGGTGCTTGAGGTTGATCATTTAAACAGGCAAGCGCTGTCGGCGCTAGGTTATTTGGCGCGTGATGCCGGCGACACCAAGCTTGCGGAAACCTATTTTGCAAAGGCTGCAGCGGCGCATCCAAAAGATTTTGCTCCCTATCTGGCCCTCGGCGACTTGTTCACGGCACGGGGCAACTTCAAGGCCGCGGAAGCGAACTACGAAAATGCGTTTCAGCGCATGCCCACTAACGCCCTCATCATTGCCGGCGGTGCCAACGCAGCCATGGAATCTCACGATTTGAACCTCGCGCAGCGTTGGCTCCAGCGCGCCAGCGGCAAGGCGAATTCAAGTCCGCAGGTTCAGCGCGAATTGGAGCGCTATCTAACATTTAAAGGCGACTACGCAAAGTCCGCCGAGTTGGGACGAGACGTACTTGCGAAGCTTCCCAATGATCGCGAAGGTGTCGTTTACCTTGCCTACGATCTCTATTACCTCGGCCGCTATGACGAAGCGCTCGCACTGGTGAACAAGTACCAGAACACTCTTACAAATGACAAAGATCTGCCGCTCATTGCCGGCAACGTCTATGCCCACAACGGCGACTTGCAAGCAGCGTTGAAAAACTTCACGCTCGCGATCGAGCGCGATCCAAAAATGGCCACCGGGTATGTGAATCGCGGCTTTGTGTTGAACGATCTGCGAGACGCGCGCAAAGCGTCGCAGGATTTCGCAGCCGCTCTTCAACTGCAACCCGGTTATGGCGAAGCCCATCTTGGATTGGCGTATGCAAACTTGCAGTTGCACCATCCAAAGCCCGCGCTCACCCAACTGGATGTTGCGCAAAAGATTCTGGGGAAGTCCCACTCATGGCATCTCGCCCGGGCCGAGGCATTTCGGCAGGAACAGGACTTCCCGCACGCGGCAACTGAATACCAGACGGCTTTGTCTGAGGATCCGAAGGATCTTACGACTGACCTGGCGTATGCAGATGTGCTCTACCGCATGCGACGGTATGCCGATGCGACGGCGGCATTGAATACGGCGATGACTTTGTCGCCCGTTGATCCGACGATTCATGCGTTACTGGCACGGGTTCACGCGAAAGAAGGACAGCGTGACCAGGCGCTTCAGGAAATTCAATCGGCTGAAAAGCTTGGCGGCAATCGCGTGGAAATACTCACTGCTACCGGAGATGCATTGCTTACTTTGGGCGACCGGGACGGAGCAATGCAGCGATTTTCCCGAGCCCTCGACCTACCGAGCGGGGATCGGATCGGCATACGCCTCTCGATAGCCGAGATTTTTCTTCGCCAAGGCCACTTCGATGAAGCGCATCGCCAGATCGCCTTGGGGTTTGCCGAAGCGCGCCTCTATCCCGACTCACCAGTCACGGGAGAGGACTTCGCGAGTGCTGCAAATCTTTTTCTCGCAATGCATGACTTTGAGCTGGCTGAAACATATTTCAGCAAGGCCCAGCTTTCCGGAGCTAACAGTCGAACCGTCGCACTCGGGCTTACGAACACCTACCTGGCAGAAGGCAACACGGGCAAAGCGGAGAGCGCACTGGCGAAATTGGGTCCCCCGACCGATTTCCGCGACGATTATGACTACATGATGGCGTCTGCCAACCTTTCTCGTCAGCGGCAAGATCCTTTGCATTCGCTTGCCAGCTTTGCCCAAGCCAGCACCGTGGCGGGGCAGGAAGATCAAGGTGTCGCGGAGATTTCTCAGTACACTGCGGCTGACCAGGAAGGACGTCAGATCACCAATAACCTCAGCCTTGTGCCTGAGGCGAATTTCACGCCGCTTCTCGAAGATATCAACGTCTACGCGCTGGATGCGAAGATTCTTCACGTCACGAATCCTGCACTGCTTCCTCCTCCGCGCCATTCATTTCAAAGTCTCGGAGAGTCACATTATCGTGTGCACTTCGGAAATTTCCCCGCGATCACCGGTTTTGTAGGCGAGTCCATGACAACCGGTCGACTCTTATATCCGAGCGCCGGCGTAGTCCAGGATCGCAATACTTACGACACGATACTGAATGGCGGGATCAGCCCTGTCCTTCACTTCGGCGAAAACTCCATTACGTTCAATGGAGGGCTCCAGTTCACGGCGCGGCGTGACACGATCTCGCCCGTGTTCATGAGCCAGAACCTATTCCGCCAATTTCTTTATATTTCCACGAACTCTTTTTTCAACTGGGTTTCGGTAACGGGCAGCGCTCAGCATGAGACTGGGCCCTTCATCGATCAAAATCTGCACTCGCGCGATCTCTTTGCGAATGTCGAGTTTACCGTCGGCCGGCCATGGGGCAATACCTCTCTGATCACTGGTTACTCTGTGCGCGATTTGCTGTTCCGCCCAGTCATCGAAGAATATTTCAATACAACCTCCTACGTGGGACTGCAGCACAAATTCGGCAAGCGACTCACAGCGGCAGTGCTTGCCGAGGATTTGCGTTCCTGGCGAGTACTGGGTACAGACTATGCGATCGCCCAGGCGCTGCTGCCCGGAGGACGCTTTGATTTCCACGCGACTCCTCGATGGAGCGTTCAAGGATCGTTCGTCCTCTCCCGCGGATCCGGATTTCACTCCTATGACAACGTTCAGAGTGAATTTCTCGTCTCGTACGTGCGACCGCTACGAGGCAGCGTGAGAGACGACCTAGGGCAGGTTCCGGTTTCGTATCCGATGCGATTCTCGTTCGGGCTTCAACAACAATCGTTCTACAACTTTCCCGGCTCTGCGAGCCGGAATACGCTGCTTCCAATCGTGCATTTCACCTTGTTCTAGTTCGTTGTTGCTCGATGATAGCCGCCGATAAAGTCCGAATGAGTGAAACAGCTAACGCAGCGTCCAAGACACGGGGCAGGGCCCTGCGTCAGAAGCTCCTGGGCGGGAGTCTGACGCTGCTGGCAGGCTCGGGATTGGTCGGCGTGACGAATCTCGTTTACAACGTCGCCACCGCTCGCCTTCTCGGCCCGGTCGGCTTCGCGCATGCCACAGCGGTCTACACACTGCTGATGCTCGCTTCAGCGATCACCTTATCGTTTCAGGTGGTTTGCGCGAAGTACGTTGCGACGAGCGATACCGCGGATGAGAAGAAAGCCGTCTTTGCGGCCCTGCACTTGCGATCATGGCTCGCGGGTATTGGCATTGGGCTTTTTCTCTTCCTCTTCAACCGCTGGATCTCCTCCTATTTGAATTTGCCTGATCAGACGCTGATCTCGCTGCTTGCCTTGGGAACCGCGTTTTACATTCCACTCGGAGTGCGGCGCGGGTACGTCCAGGGAATTCATGCGTTCCGCGCATTGGCCGTGAACTTCATGCTGGAGGGAATTGTCAGACTTGGTGGCGCATATCTGCTCATCAAAGTTGGACTTGGCGTTGAAGGAGCTGTCTTGGCGAGTGTTCTCGCCGTTGTTGCGTCTTATTTCCTTGCCAGGCCGAGCCCTGGGCTTGAATCACTCCGGTCACAGGGAATTTCGATTTCCGCCGGCGAGGGCCTGCAGGCCATCGTTTTTTTTTCAGGCCAGGTTGTAATCAATAATTTTGACATTGTCCTGGTCAAGCATTTCTTCGCCCCGGATCAAGCCGGCATCTATGCAGCCGTTTCACTGGTCGGGAGACTGGTCAATATGTGTGCCTGGTCGGTCGTGAACACGATGTTTCCGGTTTCTGCTGCTGCTCGCTCGAGCGATCGCGAAGCGCGGCCCGTGCTCTTCATGTCTCTCTCCTTGGTCTTCCTCATTTTGTCTGTTCTGATTCTGGGTCTTTGGGCGGTTCCGAACGTTTTGTGGCGCACACTATTCGGTTCGCATTTTCAGCTAGGGAACGTTGGCGGCCTCGCTGGCCTCCTCATTCTTTACGCGGTGACGACCGGGATCTATTCGCTCAGTTCCGTCATGATCACCTACGAAATGTCGCGCAAAATCGCGAACACGAGTTGGGTGCAGTTGGCATTCAGCGCGGCTTTCATCGGCGGGATTTGCCTCTTTCACTCTTCGCTGCGCGAGGTCATCTTTGTGCAACTCGCGCTGATGGTCATCCTGTTTATTGTCGTCGCGCTGCCGCTCTTGAGCCGTGAAATTGCACCGGTTGATGAGCGGACTTACTCCATCCTTCCCATCATGCGCCCCATGAGCGAATGCCAAGTGATTTCTGAATTCCTGCGAAGCGAATTTCATCATCCGGAATTCGAGGAGTACCGCCAGGAATTTGGGCACATCGTTAACGAACCCGACCTTGAGAGTCACCGGGAAAATGCGCTGCGTCGCGCTCTGCTGTTCCTGCGTCGCGGGGCGATGTGGCGCGAGCTACCGGAAGACACAGAGTGGTTCAAAGTTGAGCTTTCGCCGAACGACCTGGAAAGGATTCGTTTTTTTCCTCGCGCTCAATGGCGGCGCGTCGCCGAAGGCAGTTTCTATTTAACCGATATGGTCGAGAGTTTGCGGTTGAAGCGCGACGAATCCCCGGAGGATGCGTTCTTTCAGAAGCTGCGCCAACTGCACGACCCGGTCCGCGAAGGCTTGGTCAATCCCACAGTTTTGCTGATTGGCGTCGATGCCCGCAGCCCGCTGACGATACTCGACGGGAATCACCGGATCGCCGCGGCTATGCTGGCGCAACCTCCGGGAGAGATGAGAAAGTTCCAGTTCATTTGTGGCTTGTCGCCCTCGATGACACACTGCTGCTGGTATCGCACGAATGTAAACACGGTTTCCCGCTACCTTACGAACCTCGTGCGACACGTCTTCTACGATCCAGAGTCGGATATCGGCCGGTTCGCGGAGCTTGACTCTTAACGCGACGGTTAGCGCGGAGTGTGACCGTTTCCACGGTTCTCGTCGAGTTGAATGGAGCCTTCGGGTTGAATGGATTCGTCAACAGCGGTATTGTCCCGGTGCCGAAGTACGACTGGTTCGTGCTGCTTTCGGAGACTATCTTGCTCACGTGCGACAGTTGACTCAACTTTGGAATTGTTGTCGGACGCCGCAGCCAGCAATTTCTTCCCTTCAGCGGTAGTGCTTGTTGCGACTCCAACCACTGCGGACGCTCCTGCGGATTGTCGAGCGCGATCGTAAAAAAACTGGGCTGTCTCCCGATCACCATCCAGTTCCGCGACATAACCGATGTTGTTCATCGCGAATGCGTTATTCGGGTCAAGCGCATAGGCCTTGCGGAAATCCGTCTCGGCCGCGCGAAGATCATTGCGATTGACCGCAGACACTCCACGTAAATTCAACTCCGCGACCTGTTCCGCCACGTCGTTTCTGTGTGAGAGATGATCCCGCAGCGCTTTCGCATTTTGCTCAGCCATCTGGCTGACCGGCTTGCCGCGCCAGCCACGGTCAGTCGTTACTACTGCGGTTGCGTTCGGGCCCAGCGTCGAAGCCTGGTCGTAATACTTAAGAGCCTCATCATTCTCACCCTCCATCTCCTTGGCCGCTCCCAGATTATTGAGGGTGAAAGGATTTCGCGGATCGGCCTTCAATGACTTCTGCAGCAAAATGTCAGCTTCAGCCGCCCTACCTTGCGACAGCAACCGGATCGCTTCTACGTTCGCATGATTCGTCTCAAGCGGTCCGGTGGCAACGCCTACGGCATCCCGCATTGATTTGCCGCGTATATCACGCGTACTTGCTACATCGACGACGGCATCACTCGGCAGCTCAGCGGCCAATGCATAAAATTTCTCCGCGCGCTCAATTTTCCCCTGCAATTCGGAGATATATCCCAGGTTGTTTAGCGTAAAAGAGTCATCGGGGTCGAACAGGTAGGCCTTGTAGAAGAGTTCTTCCGCCTTCTTGAGATTGTGTTTGCGAACAGCGTCCACTCCCTCGCGATTCAGTTTTTGGACGGGCGTAAGAATGCTTCGACGCGGAATCGTGATCTTCAAATCGCCGGCACGCGCAACCTTCGGACACAGAGATCCAGCAAGAACCGCGAGTATCGTGACGGAAGTGAAAAGGTAGGGTTTATCGCGCATAGCCTTGCCTCAAACGCTAGGAGTTAATCTCGTTCGACATTCTTTGATGCCAACGAAGTGCTTTTGTTTGCTGCCAGATACGGCGCCCAGGCGATCTTTGGGGCCAAAATCAAGGCTACCTCCGGCGCAGGAAATGGCATCGAAGGACAGCGTGAAGTTTCCACTCAACGTAGTCATCAGCCCGGCTGTGGCATTGCTGATCTTCGGGTGCTATCTATCAGTCTCGCGCGCCCAAGCGCAGACCCCCGAGGCAGCGGCGACGTCTAACATGGTTTCGGGAACATCATCCAGTGTTGAGAATGTCAGAGCCGATGCCTCTGCTCGATCGGATGCTTCCTCCGACAGCGCAATCATCGCCGATCCTGCCAGTCTGCTGCCGGACCTGCCAGCGATTCCCCACAGAAACGCAACTATGGTTGGCGGAACCATTGCCCGCCTGGATCGCGTCCGAGACCGGTTAACTCTCAACGTTTTCGGAGGAAGCCGTACTACCGCTTTGTTCGATCCGCGCACTAAGGTCTACCGCGGTGGACAAGAGTCCACGATTGCGGACCTTCATGAGGGAGATCGGGTCTATCTGGATACGATCCTCGACGGCAGTACCGTGTTCGCGCGCACGATCCGCATCAAAGCAGGCGGGACGGTGGGGGAGAGTCAAGGGATCGTAACGAAATATGAATCGGATCGCGGAGAGCTAAGCCTGCGCGATGGCATCTCACCAAATCCTGTTCATATCCGCCTCAGTACGAAGACTCGCTTCGTGCAGAACGATCGCGCGGTGCCAGCGAGTACATTGCTGCCCGGTTCCCTGGTAGTGGTTGCTTTCGATTCAGAAGGAAACGGACGCGACGTCGCGCGAGAAATTACGATCCAAGCTTTGCCCGGCGCACCTTTCACATTCACGGGCCAGGTTGTGCACCTCGATCTACGGTCGGGATTGCTGGTTCTGAATTCCTCCACGGATCACAAGACCTACGAAATTTATCTCGGATCTTCGGTCTCCCCCCAAGCCGATCTTCACGCGGGCACCGATGTAACCGTTGTCGCGAATTTTCAAGATTCACGTTATACGGCTCGAAGCATCTCCATTCAGAACAAATAGTGCAGAAACTCGCCTCGCTTGTACGCGCCGCTAATCTTCGTTCATATCCATCTGGCGCGGAGGAAGCACTTTCATGTCGGGATGATTTGAGTCTTTCCAGAACACCTGAAAGCACTCTCCGTCGTGCTCCGGTTTCCATGTGCTTCCGTCCTCGAATTCAATCGTTCGCGGAAAAAGCACCCAAGCCGTAATCTGCTTGTTCTTATCGGCCGCATACGCTTTCTTGTCCAATGCTCGCTTATCTCCCAGAGCCATAGGTTCCGTCGAAGACCAAGCCGCATCCGTGAACGGACGATGCAGGTCCTGCGGGCTCAACAAGTATTCAGATTGAAGACTGAAACTTCGAATCTTTTTGCTGCTCGAATTCTGTACCTCGACACTGAACTTGTCTGAATTCCAAAAGCTGCCTTGAGTGACTTTGACTGGGCATGCTCTCGCAGACTCCTGATAGATCGTGAAGGTCGCCATCATCCCCCCTTCCATGTGATCGGCGACGTGACAGTGCAGCAACCAGACTCCCGGGTTGTCCGCCACCATATCGACGCTAATTGTGGAGCCGGGCATCAATTCGACTACGTCCACATGCCGCGTGCCGTCCGTTACAGTTTTTCCATGCCAGTGGGGAGTATGCAAATCCTTCTCGCTCCCCATTCCCATCATGTACCAGCGCACGGTCTCACCTTGCTTCATCACCAGGCCCGGCAAATTTCCAAAAACGAAACCGTTGATGGCATGAAATTGTCCGGAAGGCTTCCCTCCAAGTTCGTCGTAAATCATGAACGATGCGACGAACTCCTGGTCGACCCCCTTGGGGCTTCCGTCTGGATTGGCTTTGCCCTTGGCGGTAACAATGATTGGCCCCTCCAGTCCGGCGTTCGTTTCACGTGACTCGTCAGTGTGCCCGTGGTACCACCAAACAATAGAACTCAACTGGCCTTGAGCAGGGCCACTGCCCGCATCTGCCAGCCAGTGATAAGTGAATTTTGCTCCGGGAGCAACCGACGCACCCTTTGTCGCGGGCAGGTAGAAGGCTCCCTCATTCTCTTTGTCGTAGCGCAGTCCGTGAGGATGGATACTGTGAGGGACTCGCCCGCGGTTGAAGAAGTCGACGATGACTTCGTCTCCCACTTCCGCTCGAATGATCGGTCCGAGGATGCCCAGCCATTCGGGCTGCGCCTTTTTCTGCGAAAAAGTGGCGTCTGTGTATTCGACGAAGCGACTCTTGGGCCAGACGGTTTGAGAGCTCCATGGCGCCGGGATGGGGCGGGAATCGATCAGATCACGCCCACTCGGAGCGAAGTTCCAGGAAACATCCTCTGCGGCGATGTAGTAGTGCCGAGTCGCAGCCACACTGAAACACGGCACCAGGCACAGCATGGCGCTGATCAACCATTTCCACTTCATTTCAGAATAGTAATCTCTGGTTCAGATTGCGACCAAGTTGGGAACTCCGCACCTGCGGCGCATCCTACCTTCCCCGTTCAATAAAGCCAATTTATCGCTAATCTCCTGCGCTATTGCAACGTCTGCGGATTGCATGCTCCGCTGGTCGATTGTGCCGGCGGTGTGGGTGGCGTTGCCCAGGGAACGTTCTGGAAGTCGAAAAACTCCGTCATATCGATCTGCGCGGCGTCACGTTTGGTCAGAGACGGAATATTGAACCGCGTCTCGATGAATTTTAGAATCGCTGTGTAGTCGGCGACAGTGTGCGAGACGTAATTCTTCTTCGTGAATGGAGAGACGACCAGCATCGGAACACGAAAGCCAGTGTGGTCAAAATCGCAGTTCGATCCGCCCGGTGTCGTGCAAATATCTCCTGGCAACAAGTCGATTGGAGAGATCCCATCCGGATTCACGGCGGGTGGCGGCGGAACATGATCGTAAAGACCACCCGCTTCATCGTAAGTAAGAATGAATGCCGAGTCTTTCCACGAGGGACTCGTCATCAATCCGTTGATCAAGCTGGCGGTATAGGCCGCTCCAGTCTGCACGTTGTTGCTCGGATGCTCATCCAATCCTGACAAATATCCGCCTTCAATCAAGGAGACGGAAGGGAGCGTTCCATTCTGTGCGTCCGTAAGAAATTGTGTGGCGGGCACAACGTTTGCGGGCAGCTGATTGGGCGGGGCATATTTTGAAAACTGTGTCAGATAAGTTCCATGGTTAGTTGGGTCGACTGTGTAGTCCGTCGCGTAGATCTTCCACGACACTCCAGCCTGATCAAGCGCGTCGAATATTGTGGCCGCTGTAAGAGGGGCGTTGTCCGCCGCATCGGTGCCCGGAGGGTAAGCATATCCTTGCGAAGTGGCCGCGAACAGGTACATGCGATTCACTTGCGTACGGTCCAAGGCCGGTGAGAACCAGCGGTCAGATGTGGCGAAATTCGACGCCATGAAATAGTAATAATTCAAATCGCTTCCGTCGTAGTAACCCATCGCGCGCAACCCAGCAGTGTCGGCGTACCCCGAATCCATTGCAAACTTCCCTGCGTTGTACACAAATCCGTTCATCGACGCTGTGCTCGAAGTCGGATCCTGCAGATTCCAGTCGAGGTGACTTTCATCCCATGAAGGAGTGAGGTTGTCGTAGCACTCAGTGGCAACATGGTAGGCCGATACGGTCGATGTCCCGTCAAAACTGGGGTTCGAAGCATTCGCAGGCATTCCGTCGAACTGCTGACTTGGAAATCCATTCGAGGACCAATATGCGGGCAGTTGTCCAAAGGCCGTATCGAAGGAGCGGTTTTCCTGCGCCATGAAGACGATGTGGTTGATCGATTGAATCGTGGGGGTCGGAGTCGGCGGCGGGGTTGTTCCCCCTGACATACCCTGCTGCACACCTTGGCAGCCGGAGACCACGAGCAAAGTCAGAACCATCGCAGCAATGGAATACGAGCGGAGGGTAGGTTGTGCGAACATCCGTATCACCTTCAGATCGAAACAGGAATGCGAGCTCAACTTGGATGACTTCCGGACCTGGAATGTTGGCTCCAGCGGGTCGCTTTCGGAAGGCAAACTTTGCCGAAACTGCTCAAACTACAGGGTTTTTACCTTGACTTCAAAGCTGGGGCGAGTTTGAAGCGGAGGGCAAATCTTCGCGCCAATGGCACAGTTGTGCTGGCCCTAGAGTTCGTGAACCATCGTGCCCTGTTCACAATTCTAAAGTCGAACTAGACTCGTCGCGTCCCAGAAAGTCATAGCTTGGTTCCGAGGAATCTACAGGCGTGCGTGCCTCCCTCCGGAGCTTCAGCTTAGCCAGACGCAAGCCTCGGTAACTCCGCTCCTGAGGGCAGATGTGTCTTAAGAATTGGTGTGTCTTTTTCCTGCTCCTGTCTTTGACAGGCGTATGCGTGGCGGGAACATCCGTCGTACCTACAACCACTCTCGCTGCACAAACCACGAACAACACGAGCGCCGCCAACTCGTTTAAGAGCCAGACGAACGGAAACGCCGGCCCGGGCAATGTCAGCAGAGGCGACGTTCACTCTCTTCTGTATTCCGGGTCAACCACGAAGGTCTACGCTCATCTCATGTTGTGGTTCGGTGGCTCGAATCATATGAACGTCGGTTACAGTTCCACCGATCCGAACCAAGTCCACCGCCAGGTTTCAGACATGATTGCCCGCGGCATCGATGGCGTGATCATCGATTGGTACGGTCAGAACAATAACATCGATCAGGCCACGAAGCTTGTGATGGCCGAGGCTGAACTTCATCCGGGCTTCACGTTCGCGATCATGATCGATCAGGGCGCGATTCAGTGGTATTCGTGCTCTGGTTGTACGCCTCAGCAAGCGCTCGTAAGCGATTTGCTTTATCTGCAGCAGACGTACTTCACCTCGAAGGCGTACATGACGCTGCAGGGACAGCCGGTCGTCACCAACTTCAACATCGACTTGTCTTACTCGGTCGACTGGAATGCCGCAAGTGCGGCGCTCTCCAATCCTCCCGCCTTTGTATTTCAAAACAACACTGGCTTCAGCCACGTTCTGAGCGACGGCAGCTATTCCTGGGTCATGCCGACCACGACCGACTACGGGATGAGCTATCTCGCAAGTTTTTACAACGCGGGAATGCCACTCAAGAGTGACGAGACAATCGGCGCTTCCTATAAAGGGTTCAATGATTCCCTGGCATCCTGGGGAGCCAATCGCGTGATGGGTCAACAATGTGCCCAAACCTGGTTGCAGACGTTCTCCAAGGTCAATAGCCTTTACAACGCCGGCACACAGCTTCCCGCTCTGCAACTCGTGACGTGGAACGACTATGAAGAGGGAACGGAAATCGAGTCCGGCATAAACAATTGTTTTAGCATCTCGGCTTCTGCTTCGAACAACAGTCTCCACTGGACGGTCAAAGGCAGCGAAAGCACGGTCGATCATTACGTGGCTTACATCAGCACCGACGGCCAGAACCTGATGTCTTTGGGAAACTCGAACCCGGGGACGAGTTCGCTGAATCTGTGCAGCTATGCTCTCGCGAACGGAAAATACACTGCCTATGTGCAGGCGGTCGGAAAGCCGAGTATCACAAACCAGATGTCTGGTGCAGTCAAAGTCACTTTGAACTGCTCGGGCACAAAAGTTAGCGATGTGACCCTGTCGATCGGCGCCAGCCCATCATCGCTGGACATCGCGCCGGGCAGAACGGGGAATCTGAACGTCACCGTAGCAGCCAGCGGAGGCGAATTCAACACGGCCATTGCGTTGGCGTGCGCGGGATTGCCTAAGTCTTTGACCTGTTCATTCACTCCCGCGTCCGTCATTCCGGGACCGAACAGCGTCACGTCGGTCCTAACGCTGACTGCCGCTCCCGTTGCCGCGAGGAACAACTACAAAAGGGCGTCTCCCCTTTTGGCCATGTGGGTTTTCGGGTTCGGGCTGTTCGGCACGACTTTGGTCGGAAAGTTTCAGCGGAAACGAATTGTGCTGCTGATCGCCGTTTGCATTTTGGCCGGCCTGATCATCGGCAGCGCTTCGTGCGGGGGGAGCAGGATGAGCACCGTCAAGACCGCCACGCCCTCGTCCACCTCTGCTCCCAGTACCGCCAACAGCTATGTCGTCGCTGTCAACGGCGTCGCCGGCTCGATGCAGCTTTCCACGAATGTTGTCATCAATGTGAAGTAGCCGCGGATCACGGTTGTTCCAGGGCGCGTGTAGCATGGCCGAGCGGCGCGCCCAACTCAAAGAACTCCGCGTCATCATGCGCAATAGAAACGATTTCGACGGAATCCACCGCGGCAAGCGTCGTACTCGCGAAACATGCTTCAGAGTCTGGACTCTCTGTTGAAGTTCAAAATGCCGCAAATACTTTTGCACAACGTTGGGCATCGTCATGCGCAGAGCCGTCGCAAAATTCTGCTCGGCCATAGCATGCTGCTTATCGGAACTCTGTAAAAACTCTATCAAGCAGTCGGCCAAGCCCTGAGCGCTTCCTGGGGGATAGAACTCGATCGCCAATTCCTCGGCTTGAGCCATCTGCCGGAAGTCGAGCAGATCCGCACAAACAATAGGTACTCCATACGCGCAAGCCAAGTGAGCAACGCCGCTGCAACCTGTGGAGGAGGAGTACGGCATGACCGCGACACTCGAACTCTGAAAAAGCTCGGGGAGGGCATCTTCGGGAACGTATCCGAGGAATTCGATCCTGGGATTCCCGGCGCAGACCTT
The DNA here is from genome assembly GCA_963771765.1 of uncultured Acidobacteriota bacterium. Classification (GTDB taxonomy): domain Bacteria; phylum Acidobacteriota; class Terriglobia; order Terriglobales; family Acidobacteriaceae; genus Sulfotelmatobacter. Next base: position 167,559 of record CAVYUY010000051.1, on the reverse strand, counting down.
TCTCATTGACTCGGTATAGCCGGGAGCCTGCGGGTGATCGCCACCAGCGACGATCAGTTGCACGTCAGGCATCGAAGCACTCAGCAGGTCGAAAGCTTCCACCATCAATTCAAGCCGTTTGTACGTTCCCCATTTTCCAAATGCAAGAATGCGGTGCGGGGAGCCACGTCGCGAAAAATCAGGAAACTCCGGCCTGCGCGCGAGAATCCCGTGGGCACGGAGATGCACATTGTCTTTCCCATATTTGTCGTTCAGAATCTTTCGATACCCCGGCATCAGAACCGAAACCGAGTTGGAAAGCAGAAGCATTCTGGTCGCCATGGCACCTGCAAACCTATACATCCCCTCGTGACGAATGCCGGCATCTTTCAATTCCACAGTGTCCATCAAATGATGCAGCGTCACATGGGTGTAACGTCCGCTGAGCCTCGCCAGCAAAGGGGTCATGAGCCCGCTGAATGCCACCACGGGATTACGCCCGAATGTACTGAAAAGCAGATTGAACCAGACCACGTCGGGTTTGATTCGGCGCAGAGCGCTCATTAATCGGACGACACTTGCAGGATGGTCAAACGACCAGCAGCGGAGGACCGAAAAGCCGTCGAGCTCTGCCTGTTTGGTAGGCAGTTCATCAGCAAGGACCGTGAGATTGAGGAATGGATTGCGCTTCAACTCGCTCGCAATGTGAAACCCGTATTCGCTCAACCCGCCTGTGCTTGGGGGAAAAGTCGTGACCAAACAAATCTTCATTCGCCTTCCGTTTCGCCAGCAGACGATTCGATGTGCTTTCACGACTAGATGTTGTAGGAGCCGAGGCGAAAACGATGGCGTTAACCTAGCTGGCGCGAGTCTTCGCGGGATGCGTGATACGAGCGCGATACAGCAATAGACTGAGAGACTCGCCGTTGTGAATGCACTTTTCTAGAATTGCACTGAGGATTGTTTGAGCTGTTTCTTCGACAGCGCGAGGCGGCAGAACCACCATGTCGGCGATCGCGCTAACCTTCAGATACGCTTCCCGGTTTCGCTGAACAAAATTTATGGGATATTCGGGCTTTCGGGAAATTGCAACGTGGGGATCAGCATCGAGCAGGAATGCGATGTCCGGTCGGGGAACGATCCGCAACAACAGGCGCATGTAGCGGCGTACCAAGGAGTTCTTTAAGGGAAGATTAGCCAAACCATCGTAGAGATAACGATCGAGAATTAAGACATCGGCATAGTCAGTTTTGAACTGCGAGACCATGCGGCGAAGCTTCAGTGCATCGAGAATGTAGAGGCACAATCGCGAGACAGTGGCATACCAGGAAACCACATTCTTATCGCGCCGTTGAATGGGGCGCTCGGGGCTTCCCACACCATGATCACCTTTGAAAATTCGATGACTCGCTCGTTCCCGCAGGCTTCGAAAAGCGACGACGTCGTCCCAGAAGGTGTAGCGCTTGTATTTCACGCCCATGTCATCAAGGCTGGAACATAAGGCTTCAATCTGCGTTGTTTTGCCTGCGCCGTCGATTCCCGAAAAACTTACGAGCATCATGAGGCAAGCTCGCGCTCGTCCGACCGAGGCTCAGAGCAAGGGAGCATGTGCGCTAGTGCGCTCCCGGCGGTTTGCTTGAAGTTCCGGCGCTGAGAGCAATGACTGTCCCCAAAGCTGCGCCTGCTCCAACGATGGCGCCTACCTTGAGAACTATGGTGCGCACTCGCCGTTGTTTGCCCGGTGCAATCGCGACGCCCGCGGGTTCGGCAGCAGTGATGCCGGTCACTTTTGGGCCCTCTGCAGCGGCAGTTCCGACCGGCCGTTGCGGGCTCTGCCGCTCGGGTGCCGCAGATTGTTGCTGAGTTGGCTGATTCGTTGTTTCCTGAGGTCCGTCCTGAGAATTTGCTACCTCGCGTGACATAGCCCATAGGGTGCCTGGGCTATCCGGAAGTTCGGATGAAACCGACGCCGCGGGCACGCTGAAAGTCTGTGCCCTATCGGCTGTTTGCTGCGAAACTACGCTTGGCGAAATCTTCGTCGCCTGAGCGAACGTCGCCACGGACAGAAAAAGAACACCGGCAACAAAGACGAGGGAGCGCAGATGTTTATCGATTCGTCGCATCAGGCTGTTTCTCTCTCTTGCTCTGCTTAGCTCGCCTGCTTCAACGCGCCAAGCTCGCCGAATACCGTTGTGTACCAAGGAGCATCTTGAACCAGGGGATCTACGGGCAGCGCCTGGAAACTGCGCACAGCGGCATCGCAGGACTCGAACGTTTCAAAAACGCGCGAGACGCGCATTAATTCGAGAACGACTTCGCACTGAGGCGAAGGGCTGGCAAGCTTTAGGTCGCCGTCGCGCTTCATCGCTTCTTCAAGGCACTGGAGCAACATTTCGACACCCGCGCTGTCCATGGATCGAATTTGCGAGCAATCAAAAACCACTCGAGGACGGCTTGTCTGCAGCAGAGGATCCACTTCAATCATGAAGGTGTGAATTTCACCTGCGCTAAGTTGCTCCGGCAATTGCACTACGACAACGGGTCCACTGGTCTGCATTGATTTACCCCTTTATTTTTTACTGCCAACTATCCAAATCGTGTCACGATTCCTAATTCGAACCGTCTTTCATGGAGGACAGGAAAAGATCACCAGAGCCAAATCCGGTCCATAAAAAATGGTGATCGCCGTCCCAAAGAGCCTTGTTTTGCCTCATGACCGCTGAATCTGCAATGTCTAAAATCACTCCATGCTGTAAGTTCACCAAACTATTCCCGTCGACAATCGAATGACACAAGTCCAAGCCGATTCCGAGGTAGCTATTCGGCAATATTGTCGAATCCTCGACCACGGTTCCGAAATCGACGTGCGAGTTGCGCTCCACATTGCTGCATCGCGTGATTAGCGCCTGCTCAGAGATCTTTACGTCACATCCAATGAAAACGGGTGGAACTAGTCGCGCTCCCCGCTTCACATCGGCACCCTCGCACATCCACACTCCCGGCCGCACTTCAAAGCCATGAGGTCGCATGTCGCAACGCGAGGTTAAGCTATCCGTTATCAGTCGGCGCAAATCATGTGGAGTTTCCAGTCGGTTCACGTAACCGTTAACCTCATAATGCGCTGCTTCAACCAGCCATAACGCGGCTGGTAGCTCCTCGCGGCCGGACAATTTCTGCGGATCAACGATCCATACATCGAGAGGCTGCTCTGCGTCGAATGCCCGTGTTGCTCCCTCGCCTTGCTCGATGTGGAATTGCAAAGCCGCGGCAACATCAAGCTCTACGTAGGAACCAATACCTAAGACCATCAATTGGTTTGGCGGGTTCGCTGTGAATCGCGCAACTGCGCGGGTTGCGTCATGCCAGGGATCGTCCGATGAAATGACTTCGACATTCGGAAAGTCACTGAAACTTTCGCAAACCTCACTTGCCCTCGCGAATACTGAGACCGTTCCCACGCCACCTCGTAAGAGCCTTTCGATCGTTCGTCGAAGTATGGATCGTCCGAGCACCTCGATGGTAGCCAGCGAACCACGCTGCGCTGCTGATTGCTCAGACAGTGCGAATTCGCGCCTCTCGGTTGTCTTTCCATCATTTCCCACGATGACAATCGCCTTTACCACTGCCACTCCACCTATCTTTCATCTCTGCGCGCTATTTGCGATAAAAGTGTTTTACTTTAAGGAAGCACTGGCAAAGGAATTCGCCAACGCATTTGGTCCGCGCCGACGAATTTTCGTCTTTGGAAACAAAAGCGTTCTCATTTTCAATTTTGCTTTGTGCAATTGAGACTTCGAATTCCCAATCGAACAATCGAGCAACTGTGCGATCTCGTGATGCTGGTAACCTTCGACTTCATGCAGGGCAAAGATCGTGCGGCAGCCCTCAGGGAGTTCCTCGAGTGCGCGGCGGAGGGCAATACGATCTACCACGCCGCTGAGGTCCGGATCATTTTTTCCGAAATCCCGATGCAGCGTCGGCGACTCTGGGTTGACCGGTTCGTCCAAGGAAATCGTGGGCGGCGATTTACGCCGGCGAAGTTTCATGAGAACGGTATTCACCGCAACGCGGTACAACCACGTCGAAAATGCGGCATCTCCACGAAATGATCCCACCGTTCGGAATACTTGCAGAAAGGCTTCTTGAGTCAGATCCTCTGCTTCCGCCACATCCTTGGTCATCAGCAGGCAAACCGAATAGACACGGTTTTTGTGTTGCTGAAACAGAGTAGCGAATGCTTGCTCGTCTCCGGCTTGCGCGCGCTTTACCAGGTTAATCTGTGAATCGTCACGGCCTTTCGCGCCGGTCGAGGCAGCTACGTTTGCTTCTGTCGCAGGAATCGCACAGGTCGCCACGGTGAATCTCCTTCTTACCTAGAGAGTTTTGTTCGCATGTTTGTGAGAGTCAGCGAACAACTGTCATAGAGTAGAAAAAGGAGCTGAATTCTTGTATCGGGTCACATCTGTAAACACCTGGGGGGGACGCTGTAAGGCTACCGATTTCTATTCCTAAGGGATTGGTACCAAAAGGGTAATAGCTTCTAGGGGTGAGCGAGGTCGAAGCGCAAAACCCTTTTCGGAAAATCGATCTTCGGATCTAAAACCAATGATTAGTACAAGTGAAACTCGACTTCAACGCTGATCTGCACGTCGACGGGCCGGCCATCTTTCAAGGCCGGTTGAAACTTCCATTGCTTTACAGCTTCGATTGCTTTCGCATCGAGCCCGAAACCCAACCCACGGGCTACGTGGATGTCGCGTGGATGACCAGTGGAGTCCACAATCAGCCACAGCACGCAGGTTCCTTGTTTCTTGGCCAGGCGAGCTTCCTCGGTGTAATCAGGGTCTGGCGAAGAAACCGCCGTAGGAGCGGAGATGCCGCCTCCGACCTTATACACTCCCCCGCCAATACCACCGCCAGTTCCCGCACCGATGCCAGCACCACGCCCGACTCCAACTCCGCCACCGGATCCGGAGCCAATGCCTCCGCCAGAGCCCGTCCCATTCGAAGGTGGAGCACTCGGCATCACCGCTGCCGAGTTAACTCCAATCGTCGGAATGTGATTGTCCGCAAGATGTACGGTTGGGGGAACAACAACTGTCGGCTCTACTGCAAGCTTCGGTCTCTCATTCCGCATCACGATTGCGGGAGGCGTTATCTGCTGTAAAGCAACCTTCGGCGGATGACCTTTAGGAGCCGGAAGGACATCGTGATCTCCTCCGCCGCCTCCGCCGCTTATCACTTTTTTCGCCACCGGCAACGCATACGTATCCGGAGACGGCGCGATGAGGGTCACCGTCTGGTGAGTCTCGCGCTGGGTAATCTGGTGAGTTACGAAGATCCCGCTGAGGAGCAGCCCGAGAAGAGCAATGTGGACGATCGCCGACACCACCACGCCGTTCGCGCGGTAATTGTTGTACTGACCCCAAATCTGATCGGGCGGTTGGGCGAAGCGCGCCGCCCTTGCTTTTGACGCGCGAAATTGTCGTTCACGAGAATCCGGAAGCGTGCGGTCAGGCACTCTGAGAACTGACTCATTAGGATAGATGGAATTCTGATGACTCGACATGAACACTCCTGAAACGCCGGAACCGACCACAATTCTTGCCCAGTGAAATAGATGCATTTGCGGAAGCGCGGGGTTTGCGTTTTTTCGCGTAGGCGCTTGGACTTAGCGAGCGCTTTTATTTCTGCGGCGGCGTTTGTATTTTTTGATGATCCAGAAAGCCTTGCTGTGCAGGCACCCTGCCTGGATCCGCATGATGGAAAAAAATGGTGGGATCTGAAGACCCCACCATTTCGGAGCTGCGTCTTAGTTGCTTTCGACTGAAACGAGGATCTGAGCCCTCGCTTCCGTGGTTAAAGGCGCCCGGCAAGGAGCAATACCAGAACCACGACGACGACCAGGCCCAGACCGCCGCTGGGGTAATAACCCCACGATCGGCTATACGGCCAAGTCGGCAAGGCACCGAGTAACAGTAAAACCAGCAGAACTACGAGAATCGTGTACATAATCCTTTTCTCCTTTTCAGCTAGATTTCAAGTCACGCGAAAACTTCTCTAGTTCGCGGGCACGGTGTTTGCGGGTTTCTCGTTCATGCTGGTTTCTTTGCTCTGTGCGGAATATTTCCGGACAGCAGCGAGAAACGGCCGGCTGGTAGCGGTCGGGCGAACCTTGCCGCTCAGGATGTCGCCGAAAGGCTGGAAAGTTCCATACAGCAAGCGCGTCTCGTCCTTGTCTTGGGTTAGAGCCGCACCGCTCAGGTCTACGCCAGCGAAGAGTCCACGAGCACGTGAATACGTCAACACTTCTGAACGCATCTTGATGTCAGTGTCGGCGCCGGCGTCGCGGCCGACTGGTCCTGCAGCCGCCGAAGCATCCGCGCCGAGCTTGAACTTGCTCGACAGAAGATGATCCATTCCCGACTGGTTCATGACCACCATAACCAAATCAACTGCCTGTCCGCCCAATTGCAATCCCCAGCTTCCGCCGGTGATCGTGATGGGCGCAGGAGCGCTCCAGCCGTTTTCCGTTCGGCAAGTCGCAACGCCTTTGCCGTGGTTGCCACCGAAACCGACAGCGATCTTCACCATCGAAGGAATGACCGCGATGCACTTCGCACCGCTCATAACCTTGTCCGGAATCGCCTTGTCCGGCGTGGCCATGATTTCGTCCAAAACTTTTGCGGACGCGTCGATACGCTTCGTGATATCCGACTGATCTTTGTCCTTCTCGTCCGCTGACCACCCCATGCCGACGAATAGCGAGCAAATGCTCAGCGCCAGGAGACATCTTGTCCAAATTGTTCTCATAGTTTGTCCTCTTCTGTGCTCCACGTGAGCACCTGCTAACTCTCAACTGCGCCATCAAAAGTACTCTGCGGCGCCGCCTCGTTCTATACGGATTTAGCAGTAAACGGCGGGAGAACTATCCCGATGGAAGCGTGAAATGGAGGCGGAGATGCGGGGAATTTCAAAAAAACCTACAGGCTTCACAGTATTGTGGAGATCGCGGTACGCAGCCTAACCTGCAATCTCTACTCGACACAACGCCCCCCAAGCGGGTGCCGGTCCTCTGGGACGGACTGGCACCTGCTCCTTCTTAAAACTCCAGCACGAATTCATACTGTTTTTCTGGTCAGGAAATACACGCAGGCATGGATGGGCAAAATCGTTGCCTCACTGATACCGTTTTGTTCTGGAATTCAAATCAGGTTTGGAGGAAAGCTCATGCTTTATTGGGCGTTGGTCTTCCTGGTCGTGGCTTTGATTGCTGGCGTATTCGGCTTCACAGGTGTAGCGGTCGCGTCGGCCGGTATTGCCAAAATTTTGTTCATCGTATTCTTGGTGCTGTTTCTCGTCTCACTGGTCACCCACTTTGGACGTGGTTCAGCTGCCCGATAGTCATAACCTTCAAAGTAAAAAACCCTTCCTCGCGGAAGGGTTTTTTATTGTCGAAACGAACTCGCTACTTGTTGGACGTTGCCTTCTGATTTTTAACCTCAAGCTCATTCACAACCTGCTTCACGTTGGGCACCTGTTGCGCCAACTTCTCGGCTGAGGAGCGCTGCGACTGCGAGGGAACGTTTCCCTTCAGCGTAACGACACCATTCTTGACGTCATAGCTGATGTCCCTTTTTAGTTTGTGCTGTATCAGCATTGCTGTGAGGTTCTTATCTATGCCGGAATCGATATTTGAATCGACCTTGCTTGCCGTATGTTCGTCACCTTCAGGGCGTACTCCGATTTCATTCGACACAACTTGATTGCCCGCGATCGATCGGGTGATCGATTCGGCCTTTGCCTTGTCATCGTCCGTGGAAACCTTTCCAGTGAGCGTAACCACACCCTTATCCCGATCTTGACTGACGCTGACATCGTTGAATCCAGCCTGGTTCAAGGCATTCCGAACATCGGACGTTACATCGGGAGCCTGATGTTGGCTCGAACACGCAAGAGCCGCTGCGATTGAAAGAGCGATCAACAGGGTAGAAACGGCCTTCATTGTCTTCATGGATCTCCTTTGTCGAATCAACGTTCCTCTGGCGCTTGCCACAAGCTTGGCTGCACCGAAACGTGATCTGTCACTATCGAAGGTGACTGTTATTCAACGAAAGGACAATCAACTCTACGCTTTAGGAAGCGGGGGAAATTCACCTAAAGAGAGACTAGCGAATGCGGGCACCAAGGACGGCTTCCAAGCCGGTCAAACTGCAAAGGCCCGGCGAGGGCCGCCGTGTGCAGTCACTCCCAAACAGGACATGGGCACCCGCACTCTGTTAATACAGAGCCTACGGAAGAGTGGTGTTTAGCAAAATCCGGGAAATCACTTAGTTTTCTATCGGCCTGAGAACAGAACGTCCCGATTTTAATGGCAGACCCCGAGATGAGCGAAGCATCTCTTGCGAGTACGCGAGTACGCTCAGTTGAGTCTTGGCATCCAATCTTGAATCATGATGGCTCTCGGCATGCAGTTTGCGTGGCTTTTGATATTGAGTATTCCCGTTGCCTGCATTGCGTGGACGGTTACTCATGAAGAAGTATTTCGTGAGCCGAGAGAGTATTGCCAAGGCGAGTGCGCCCGATCGAAAAGTTTTCTTCGGCGTAAGTTTTTCTACCTATTCACCTGTGAATACTGCTTTAGCCATTACGTAGCGGCGCTGATCCTTGTGATTGCGCGATTCAGAATGCTGTTCGAAGACTGGCGGGGTTATGTGATCGCCTTTTTCGCACTCGTATGGATGGCAAACCAGTACATGAGCATCTACAACCGGCTGCGCCTCGACATTAAGCACGAGCAAGTTGAAATCAAGGCCGACGAGAAAAAGGTTGATCGGTTAAAGGCAGCGTGACGTTCAAGATAAGCGTACGGTCATGCGCCGACCGGTGTGCGAACGGATTCTGCTCGCTTCACAGGGATTTTTACTTCAACGATGGTTCCGGGATTTGCGTTCGCGAGCCGCAAACTGCCACCCAGTTCATTGACACGCTGCCGCATGCCACCTATTCCGACTCCCACGCTTTCCGGCCGCAGCAATACTACTTCCTCTTCGATCCCTTTTCCGTCATCGCGCACGGTGACGACGATGCTTCCATCTTTGTCGATTACACTGACCACTCCATTGCGAGCTCCGGAATGCCTGAACATGTTTGTCAGCGCTTCCTGAACGATGCGGAAGATCGCAGTTTCCAATTCCGACTTGAGGCGCACTAAATCGGGCGGTTCTACCTCCAAACGGAGGTCGATTCCGCTTCGTTCCGACAGCCCCTCGAGGAACCAGCGCAATGCCGAAACCAGGCCGACTTCGTCCAACAGTGGAGGGTGAAGAAGATGAGAGATGGATCGAACTTGTTGAATGGCGCGGTCCATCAATTGGCTCGCGTCGCCAGCCGCTCGCTGCTTTGACGGAGACGCGTCTTTCGCTAGAATTCCATCCAGAATCATCTTGGCCGCGGCAAGTTCCTGACCTAGGCCGTCGTGAATTTCCCGCGCGATCCGCCGGCGCTCTTCGTCCTGCATCGTCATCAATCGGCCCGAGAGGCGGCGCAACTCCGTCGTCCTGCTATCGACAAGCCTCTCCAATTCTGCCGCATTGTCGCGGATGGATTGCTCGAGCATTTTACTGTCGTGGATATCCGAACAGGTTCCGTACCACTTGAGAATGCCGCCCTGCGCATCTCTCAAAGGCACGGCGCGTGCACGGAACCACCGGTATTGCGAATCCGATCCACGCAACCGGTACTCGGACTCGTAATCCTCACCACTCTGTACGCAGCGTAACCAATGCGCCTAAGCTCGATTCCTTGTCATCCGGATGAAGATATTCCATCCACCCAAACCCCACTGCCGAACCTGCGGGCGCCCCGGTGTAATCGTAGAAACGGCCGCTGATGTAATCTCTTGTGCCGTCCGCCTGGCGACTGAAGATGATGTCGGGAGCTGTGTGCACAATGGCATCCAGTTCCTGGTTTCTTTGAGCGAGATCGTTGTTGAGTTTCTGAAGATCCAGAGCTTTCTGTTCCAGTTCCTGAGTTCGCTCGGCGACCCGCCGTTCCAAGGCGGTGTTCAAACGCTCGAGCTGAAGCTTTTTTCGATGCAGTTCGGCAAATACTCGCACCTTCGCGCGAAGCACTTCAGGAACGATCGGAACGGAAAGATAGTCCACCGCGCCGTGTTGATAGCCTTTCAGGCGATCGACATCGGTCAAATGCACTGCGGAAACAAAAATGATTGCGGTCTTCTGAAATCGCGGATGCTGGCGAATGATTTCGGCAAGTTCAAATCCGTCGATCTCGGGCATGCTGACGTCCATCAGCACCGCCGCAACATCAGTCTTGAGCAACTTCTCGAGCGCCTCCTTGGCGGAGGTGGCCTTGATCAGATTCTCGCCCAGGTCGGAGAGGATCGCCTCGTAGCTTAGCAACTTGCCCGCCTGATCATCCACCATCAGGATGTTGACTTTTTCTTCGACGCTCATCTGGTCTTCGACAGTTTTGCCTCGCCCGTTCGTGCCGGGATCACTCTGGCCTGGAATGCTAAAACCAACACTCATCGATGGAGCCACATGCGCAAGGCGGACAACAACTGCTCGGTATTCACCGGTTTTGCCAGGTATTCTGATGCACCAGCTTCCAGACACTTCTCACGATCGCCCTTCATTGCTTTGGCCGTAAGCGCAATGATAGGCAGCCTCCGGAAAGAAACATTCTGTCGAATGACTTGCATCGTCGCATATCCATCCATCTCAGGCATCATGATGTCCATAAGCACGATCGCGACGTCTGGAGTTGATTCCAAAATCGAGATCGCCTCGCGGCCGGTTCCTGCAGTGAGAACGGCCATCCCTCGTCGCTCGAGAACGCTGCTAAGAGCGAAGATGTTTCGCATATCGTCATCGACGACAAGGACTTTTTTCCCCACGAGCGCTTCGTCCGACCGATGCAGGCGATCGAGCATCTTCTGTTTTTCTTGAGGCAGGTCTGCAACGACCCGGTGCAGGAAGAGTGCGGTCTCATCCAGCAACCTTTCGGGCGACTCCACTCCTTTTACCACCACGCTGCGAGCCAGTGTGTGCAGTCTCGCATCTTCCTCCGGAGACAGCTCTTTGCCCGTAAAGACGACCACAGGCAGGTCGCTCACTTCGGGAATGTCTTTAAGGCGTTCGAGGATGTCGAATCCGCTCATATCCGGCAACCGAAGATCGAGCACGACACAGTCAAAGGTTTCCTCTTTCACCAGGTTGAGGGCCTCACTACCAGTGGCCGCGACGACCACATCTATGTCCTCGTAGCCGAGAAGTTCACGAATGCTCAATTGCTCCGCGGGATTGTCCTCGACAATCAGGAGTCGCTTTCGCCGCGGCGAAGCGTATTCCTTGATGCGTGACAAAGCCGATTCAAGTTCGTCCGGGCTGGTGGGCTTGGTCACGAATGCAAAGGCGCCGCGCGCTAAACCGTGATGCCGATCTTCGTCGAGGGTCAGCATCTGCACTGGAATGTGACGCGTTGCCGGATCTTGTTTGAGGTGGTTTAGAACCGTCCAGCCGAGCATATCGGGAAGAAAGACGTCCAAAGACACAGCAGACGGGTGGAATTCGCGAGCCAGCGCGAGCGCGTCGGTGCCGCGCAGCGCCACCAGAACCTTGAATCCCTGGTCGTGCGACAAATCGCACAAAACGCGAGCATAGTGCGGATCGTCCTCGACGATGAGCAACACTGCGTCATCCGGGTGCAGATTGTCCCGATCATCGGCGATCCGTTCAACGGGATGCTCCGACACCACGATGTTGGACAACTGCAGCGGAGTCACCGGCGCCCTCCAATCGGAGGGGGTGAGCTTAGACGCCGACGGTCCAACGTAGGTCAAAGGAAGATAAAGCGTGAACGTGCTTCCGTGCCCCGGAGTGCTGCGTAATTGAATTTCTCCTCCCAACAGGCTGGCAAGTTCTCGGCTGATAGCAAGACCCAGTCCCGTGCCACCGTATTTGCGGCTCGTGCTGGCGTCTGCCTGCTGGAAAGCTTCGAAGATGATGCGCTGTTTGTCTGGCGCGATTCCGATGCCTGAATCGGTGACTTCGAACGCCACCACCGACGCCGCTCCGCTCAAGATGGGATGATCTTCGCTCCATCCCTTTGGAGCCACCGACACCGACATGCGGACGGAACCGTATTCGGTGAATTTGAAGGCGTTCGACAGAAGATTCTTCAATACTTGTTGTAACCGCTTTGAGTCGGTCACCAGGCTTCGAGTGAGATGAGGATCGGTGAGGACCTCGAATGCCAGACGCCTGTTCTCGGCTTCGTGCCGGAACGGGCGGGCGACCATTTCCAACAGATTGGTGAAAAATACCTCTTCGGCTTCGACCGAAACCGTTCCTGACTCGATCTTCGAGAGATCAAGAATGTCGCTGATCAGGTTTAGCAAATCGGTGCCTGCACCGTGGATTGTTCGGGCAAATTCCACTTGCTTCGGCGTCAAGTTGTGATCCGGGTTTTCACTGAGTTGCTGGCCCAGCACCAGAATCGAATTCAGAGGGGTTCGCAGCTCGTGCGACATATTGGCCAGGAACTCCGATTTGTACTTTGAAGTCAGCGCAAGTTCTTTCGCCTTTTCCTCCAGTGCGCGGCGGGCCTGCTCAATTTCCTGGTTCTTCCGTTCCACTTCAACGTTCTGTTCGGCCAATTGTTGGGCTTTTTGGGCCAACTGTTCGTTAGTCTGCTGCAGTTCCTTCTGTTGCGTTTGCAACTCAGCCGCCAGCTGTTGCGATTGCTTGAGGAGACCTTCGGTCTGCATCGTTGCTTCGATACTGTTCAGCACGATGCCGATGCTGGCCGTCAGTTGCTCGAGGAAAGCAAGCTGGGACGCCGTGAACGCGCTGAGCGAGGCCAGTTCGATCACAGCCTTCACTCGATCCTCGAAGAGCACTGGCAGCACAATGACGTTGCGCGGCACCGATCGGAACAATCCGGAGCGAATTGGCACCGTTGAATCCGGGAGATCGGCGATCAACATCCGCCGTTTTTCCGCTGCAACCTGGCCAACGAGACCGTCGCCGACTTTCAGCCTGCGCAGGTGACCACCTTCCCCGTCATCTGCGAATGCCGACAACAACACCATCCCAGCGGAGTTCTCCGTTTCCATCTGGTAAATCACGCCTTGTTGCGCATTCACAAGCGGAGCCAGTTCCGACAACAGCATTCGACCCACGGTCGCCAGATCGCGCTGGCCTTGCAACATTCCAGTGAATCGCGCAAGGTTGGTTTTAAGCCAATCCTGCTCGGTGTTGCGGTCTGTTGTGAGCCGAAGGTTATCAATCATCGTGTTGATGTTGTCCTTCAACTCAGCCACTTCGCCGCTCGCCTCCACCTGAATCGAACGTGTCAAATCACCCTTCGTAACTGCAGTCGCGACTTCCGCGATGGCTCGAACCTGGTTCGTCAGGTTATCGGCAAGAAGGTTTACGTTTCCTGTGAGATCTTTCCATGTACCTGCAGCACCCGGCACGTTGGCTTGTCCGCCAAGACGCCCTTCGACGCCGACTTCGCGGGCGACGGTCGTCACTTGATCCGCGAACGTAGCCAGCGTTCCCGTCATGTTGTTGATGGTTTCCGCAAGCGCGGCAACTTCGCCTTTGGCGTTGACCGTTAGTTTTTGAGTAAGGTCTCCGTTGGCGACGGCAGTTACGACCTTGACGATGCCTCGGACCTGCTCCGTAAGATTGACCGCCATGACGTTGACGTTGTCGGTCAAATCTTTCCACGTTCCGGCGACACCCGGTACCTCGGCTTGGCCTCCGAGTTTGCCGTCCGTTCCAACTTCGCGAGCCACACGTGTTACTTCGGCCGCGAAGGCATTCAGTTGATCCACCATCGTATTGATGGTGTTCTTCAATTCGAGAATTTCACCTTTTACATCGACCGTGATTTTGCGCGACAAGTCACCGCGAGCCACGGCGGTCGTGACTTCCGCGATGTTTCGCACCTGGCCGGTGAGGTTCCCGGCCATCGCGTTCACCGAGTCGGTCAAATCCTTCCACGTTCCAGCCACACCGGGCACATTGGCCTGTCCGCCCAAGCGTCCTTCGCTACCGACTTCGCGCGCGACGCGCGTTACTTCGGCGGCGAATGAGCGAAGCTGCTCAACCATCGTGTTCAGTGTTTCCTTAAGTTGCAGAATTTCGCCTCGGACATCGACCGTGATTTTCTTGGAAAGGTCACCGGTCGCAATGGCGGTTGCAACTTCGGCGATGTTTCGAACTTGGCCGGTCAAGTTGCTGGCCATGAAGTTAACGTTGTCGGTGAGATCTTTCCACGTTCCGGCAACTCCTGGAACTTGCGCCTGACCGCCGAGCTTGCCGTCTGTTCCGACTTCGCGGGCTACACGTGTGACTTCGCCAGCGAAGGCGTTGAGCTGATCCACCATCGTGTTGATCGTGTTTTTCAGTTCGAGAATTTCGCCTTTCACGTCGACGGTGATCTTGCGCGACAAGTCGCCACGAGCCACGGCCGTTGTAACTTCGGCGATGTTTCGAACCTGGCCGGTCAAGTTACCAGCCATCGAGTTCACAGAGTCCGTCAAGTCCTTCCACGTTCCAGCGACGCCGGGCACCTGCGCCTGGCCGCCCAGTTTGCCCTCCGAGCCAACTTCACGGGCAACGCGGGTGACTTCGGCAGCGAACGCATTCAACTGGTCAACCATCGTGTTGATGGTCTCTTTGAGCAGCAGGATTTCACCACTGACGTTAACCGTGATCTTTTTCGACAAGTCACCACTAGCAATTGCCGTCGAGACTTCGGCGATATTTCGTACCTGACCGGTCAAGTTGCTGGCCATGGAATTCACGGAATCCGTGAGGTCCTTCCATGTTCCGGCGACGCCTGGCACCTGCGCCTGGCCACCCAGTTTTCCGTCCGTTCCCACCTCGCGAGCGACGCGCGTCACTTCTGATGCAAACGATCGCAACTGATCCACCATCGTGTTGATGGTGTCTTTGAGTTCGAGAATTTCGCCTTTCACGTCGACCGTGATCTTGCGGGATAAGTCGCCGCGCGCCACAGCCGTCGCAACCTCGGCGATGTTTCGAACCTGGCCAGTCAGGTTGCTGGCCATGAAGTTCACGTTATCAGTAAGGTCTTTCCACGTTCCGGCGACTCCGGGCACCTGCGCCTGGCCGCCGAGTTTTCCTTCGGTACCGACTTCGCGGGCCACGCGCGTTACTTCTCCGGCAAACGCGTTGAGCTGATCCACCATCGTGTTGATGGTGTTCTTCAGTTCGAGAATTTCGCCCTTTACGTCGACCGTGATTTTGCGCGACAAGTCGCCGCGCGCTACGGCGGTCGTAACTTCCGCGATGTTTCGAACTTGCCCGGTCAAGTTGCCGGCCATGGAGTTCACCGAGTCCGTCAGATCTTTCCATGTACCTGCAACGCCGGGGACATTTGCCTGCCCACCGAGTCGGCCTTCAGTTCCAACTTCACGGGCGACGCGCGTCACTTCTCCGGCGAACCGGTTCAACTGGTCCACCATCGTATTGAGGGTTTCTTTCAGTTGAAGAATCTCGCCACGCACGTCAACAGTGATCTTGCGCGACAAGTCTCCGCTCGCGATAGCAGTCGCAACCTCGGCGATGTTTCTGACCTGCCCGGTCAGGTTGCTGGCCATGAAGTTCACGTTGTCGGTCAGATCCTTCCACGTTCCGCCGACTCCGGGTACTTGAGCCTGACCGCCGAGTTTTCCTTCCGTTCCGACTTCGCGCGCCACGCGCGTCACTTCGCCTGCGAAAGCGTTGAGCTGATCCACCATCGTGTTGATGGTGTCCTTCAGTTCGAGAATTTCACCTTTCACGTCGACCGTGATCTTTCGGGACAAATCACCGCGCGCCACAGCCGTTGTGACTTCCGCGATGTTACGGACTTGAGCCGTTAAGTTACCGGCCATTGCGTTGACGGAGTCGGTGAGATCTTTCCACGTTCCCGCTACGCCGGGAACAACCGCTTGTCCACCAAGCTTTCCGTCCGTTCCAACTTCGCGCGCGACGCGCGTCACTTCTGATGCGAACGAGCGCAGCTGATCCACCATCGTGTTGATGGCTTCTTTCAATTGCAAAATTTCGCCGCGCACATCGACCGTGATCTTGCGCGAAAGGTCGCCGCTTGCAACCGCCGTGGCCACCTCTGCGATATTGCGGACCTGGCCTGTAAGGTTGCTGGCCATGAGGTTGACGTTGTCGGTGAGATCTTTCCAGGTACCGGCGACATCGGGCACTTGAGCCTGGCCGCCGAGTTTGCCTTCCGTTCCTACTTCGCGCGCCACGCGCGTCACTTCCGCGGTAAACACGCCAAGCTGCTGAATCATCGTGTTTACGAGATTCGCGGATCGCAGGAACTCGCCTTCGAGCGGTCGGCCATCGACGTCAAGCCGGACAGTCTGCGTCAAGTCTCCTTGAGCTACAGCGGCAATCGCGCCGGTAACTTCAGCCGTGGGACGCAGCAGGTCTTCGACCAGCGTGTTTACCGAAACCTCCATCTCGCCCCATGCACCTCTCGACTCATGGAAACGAGCGCGCTCGCGTGTCTTGCCTTGTTTGCCGACAGCCTGACCAACGCGCTTCAACTCCTGCGACATATGTTGGTTGGCCGCAACGATATCGTTGAACGTGTCCGCCACTTTTCCAGCGAGGCCCACCCACGTACCCGGAAGGCGCACAGTAAAGTCGCCGTCGCGCATGCTTTGCAGGCTCGCGAGTATCACCGAGAGATCGACTGGTTCGTCTTTCGTCTTCGATTTCGCCATGGTTGCGGCCGTTCCCGTTACCTCGAACAATAGGAGGCAGAGACTCAGCAGCCGTTTGAGTGGGTTCGGTTACAGCGGATCTTTTCATCTTCTCTCCCACGAAGGAAAGGAGCGCACTCCACACGTCCAGACCGAGACTCGCTTCGAATTCGGAGTCTGGACGGCGTCTGCGCTAAATGGAACTTTGATCGGTATGCCACCGACGCAAACAAATCTTGGGAGACAAAGCTTCACGAAATCGCGCGCAGCACATGGGTCCCCCATCCATAGCGCTACTGGCGTATTGGAGCAGAACTCATTTAGGGAGGCCCTAAGGTATTTCCTGTAGGAAGGGCGAAGGCAATTCCGCTCTCTGGTTTGCGGCGAGGCCCCGTAGAGGTATGGGGCCCGCATGTCGTTGCATATACGAGAAGTGAACCTACTGTCTCGGAAGGCCTGGCTCTTGGCCATATCGTCAAGTGCAAACGAGGATTAGCACTAATGATTTGCCTTCGGCGGCAATGGGAGAGCCCTCAATGAGACGTCTACATTGTGCTTATTCGTATGTAACGTCGAAGATCAGGCAGCGATGAAAAGAACACGTATCCTGCGAGCAGCACTCCGGCGGTCGCCAAAAAGCTTCCAACGCTCAAAACTGGCATCTTCATGTGAATCCTCCGTCCAGCAGAAGCTTGGATGCAGTTCTTGCAGCTTCGCGGCCACCAGTCTCTCAGCAAACTGTCAAGGACAGCTCCTGTCACAAAAGGAAAATACATGTATCCATCTGTCCTAGTAGAGACGACACCTTATAGGCAGCTCTCTGTGCCGATGGCTACGCTATGAGGGTGAGTTCGTCGGATAGAACTGCGAACGCGAACGCTCAATATATATTCGCTATCTTGCAAATCGGGGGACTCGGACATGGCAGGAAAAAATACGGCTGTCTTTGGCATTTACCCATCGCTCACGAGCGTTGAGATCGGTGTGGACGAGTTGAAATCGGCGGGCTTTCGAAACACCGACATATCTGTCTTGTTTCCTGAAAGCGCGGGCACGAGGGACTTCGCGCACGAAAAAAGTACCAAAGCTCCAGAAGGCGCGGCCGCTGGAGGCGGAACGGGCGCCATCCTCGGAGGTGCGCTCGGGTGGCTTATGGGCATCGGGGCTCTGGCCATACCTGGGCTCGGTCCTTTCATCGCCGCAGGCCCTGTCATGGCGGCATTGGCCGGGGCTGGAGTGGGCGGTACCGTAGGCGGCATAGCAGGAGCGCTTATCGGGATGGGAATTCCAGAATATGAAGCCAAGCGGTATGAAGGACAAGTCAAGGACGGCGGAATCTTACTCTCCGTCCACTCCGACAATTCTGAATGGACGAAACGCGGAAAAGAAATTCTCAAGCGAACAGGCGCGCAGGATATTGCTTCGACTGGCGAAGCAACCGCAGACGATACCCCTTCCGAAATCAGGCTGGAACGCGCCAGTTAAAGACAGGCGTAAAGGATTAAGAGGGGTGCTGACGCTAGCAGGCGGCCCTTGCCGGTTGCTCCGCACCCCGATTCGCGTGAATTCATGTTTGCTGGAGGTAAGACTTGACTCGACTCCCGAACCCACCGAATTCGCCTCCTTTCTCCAAGTCGAATTTCATCATTGCCTCCGCTGCGGTCATCGCCATTCTTTACTTCGGACGCGGCATTCTGATACCGCTCGCTCTTGCCATCGTCCTCAGCTTCTTGCTCATGCCCTTGGTCGGTTGGCTGCAAAGAATCCATATACGTCGTGTGCCCTCTGTGTTGATCGTCCTGGCTTTCTGTTTTGCCGTCACAGCGACGATCGGTTGGAGCGTTACCAGCCAGCTTCTCCAGATCACGAGCAACATCCAGGACTACCGGTCGAATCTCGAAGAGAAGATTCACTCTTTACGATCCCGCAATACGGGCCCGATCGTTCAAGCAACCGCCACTGTTCAAGAGCTAAATAAAGAACTGGCAGTGGCACCCGCCGCTGTTGCGGACGCCAAGAACAAGCAAGCCAATGCGCGGCCACCCCGTCCGATTCCCGTCCAGGTAGCAACTCCCCCTTCAAATCTGCTGCAGGACTTGCGCGAATTGCTCGGACCGCTCGCTGGGCCCATCGAGACCGCCGCGCTCGTGATCATCTTCATTGCGTTCATGCTCATCAACCGCGAAGATCTGCGCAATCGACTGATTCGTCTCGGCGGGCAAGGTCAGCTAACTGTGATGACTCAGGCGCTAGAAGATGCCAGTGAACGTTTGAGCCACTATCTCATGCTGCAATTCCTGGTGAATGGCTGTTACGGGCTATTGTTCGGCGTTGGGCTGTATCTGATTGGCATCCCGCACGCGATGCTCTGGGGTGCGCTCGGGGCTCTCCTGCGATTTATTCCGTACATCGGCACATGGATCGCCGCGATCCTTCCAATGGCGATGGCAGCCGCCGTATTTCCTGGCTGGAAGCAGTGCTTACTGGCATTCGTTCTGTTCGCCGTTCTGGAGCTTCTTGCGGCGAATGTGGTCGAACCTTGGCTTTATGGTTCCTACACCGGCATCTCTCCCCTCGCCATCCTGGTCGCCGCAGTATTTTGGGCCTCACTCTGGGGGCCCGTCGGGCTGATCCTCTCTACCCCATTAACGTTGTGTCTGATTCTTGTTGGCCGCTATGTCCCGCAGATGAGTTTCCTGGAAGTTCTTCTCGGCGATGCTCCCGCCCTTCGGCCAGAGGAACTTTACTACCAGCGCCTTCTAGCAATGGATCAAGACGAAGCAAGAAATGTCGCCCGAAACTATCTTGAAGACAAAACAGTAGGCGAACTTTATGAATCGGTCTTGATTCCCGCGCTTCGCCTTGCGGAGGAAGATCGCCACACAGACGTCCTTGGCGACCGGTCCAGCGAGTTCATCTCCCAGACCACGCGAGAACTCATCGACGATCTGGAAACATCGGGATCCAACAAGAAAAAGACGAGGATCGAGACCAACCGTCGAATTTTTCACCCAACACACAGCGCATTGTTTGCGTCCCAGCAAGGGACGAGGCCGATGAACTGGTCGGCATGATGTTGGCTCAATTGCTTCGCCGCAGAGGCAACAAGAACGCCACCTCCCTTCTAATCGGAGCAGTCGACGACATGCTTGAGAAAGTTGAGCAGGGTGATTTTCAAGTGGTGTGCATCTCTGCGCTGCCTCCCTTTGCCGTAGGGCAAGCGCGTTCACTCTGCAAGCGCCTGCGCGCTAGATTCCCGAGGATCGCCGTAGTGGTTGGGCTCTGGGGCTTTGCTGGAGGCGTTTTGAAAGCCCAGGAGCGAGTTGGGCCGTCTTGTACAGATGCGGTATGTACCAACTTATCGGAAGCAATCTTTCAAGTCGAAAGGCTGGCCGGAACTGTGTCGGTTAGCCGAGCACCAGAAACCGCCAATTCCTCTGCCGAACTGATGCCGCACGAAGACGAAACCCCGATCATCCACAGCTAGAGTTCAAAAGATCAGGCGGGACAAACGTTATTAGCGTCTGTCCCGCCACGTGTTTTCAGCAGTGCCTCGAACTATCGGGGCTTGCTTTCGGGTCGAGGTTCTGGCGCCTGCCTTGGCGCCGGAGCTCGCTGCTGCATCCGTTGCTGCTGCTGCACCTGCCTCTGTTGAAGTTGCTGCGTTTGCTGCTGGTGCCTCTGTTCCACTTGTTGCTTTCTGGCATCATTGGCATTCTGACGTTGCAATTGCTGATGCTCTTTTTCTTGCTGTTGCTGTACTTTCTGTCGTTCCTGATCCTGCTTTTGTTGCAGCTTCTGTTGCTGTTTCGCGAACTTCTGATCTGCTTTCTGGTTTCCGCTATTTGGAGCCGCAGGACGTTCCATCGGCGGGCAGTTCGTTCACGTGCTTGTAAGTGGGCGACGATCCCGGCCGCGCCTCATTCGGCTGTCCTCCTCCGCCTCGATTTGCGGGAGGGTTGTAAGGAGCACCCGCTTCCCGCGCCGGAACCGCGTTACGCCCGCTGAATTCACCCGGTCGGATTGTCGCCGCTACGGGAGGTTTCCCGTGGTTCGACGACGCCCGGAACTGGGGATTCGTGCGCGCTGCCTGCAGCTGCTGATTTTGAGCTGCCGCCGGAGGAATGTGGCGTTCGCGCGCCGCAGCCTCTTGTTGCGGAGTCGGCCTCGCATTGATTCCGCCGTTGCCTCCGTTGTAGCTGATGCGGTTGGTTCGGTTACTGGTGTTGATAACGGTCGTGTTGTAGACGTTGTGTATCTCGGTGACATTGATGTTCGTCACAGACCGGTTATAGAAGAAATGCCCCCGATCCCAGCGACCGCCGACGAACCCGTCTCCGAAGTAACCGAAGCCGTAGTCGATGCCTCCATAGAAGCCGACTTGCGGGTCCCCAATAGCCCTCATAAAAAGCGAACGCTCCATCGACCCACGCCCAGTATGGCGGCGTCCACAACACTTCCGGCTCAGGCGGTTCCACCCAAGTTCCCGGAACCCAGAAATAGTCCCCGTCGTCCTGGCTCCACGCCCAATATCCCGGGACCCATATGTAGCCGTCCCCGGGACAGAGCGGTTGCTCATAGACCGGGAGGGCCGGCGGCCCGAACCCGACGGAAATGCGGAGCTGAGCGAAGGAGGCAGATGACATGACTAGCAACAGCAAACCGAACAACAATCCTCGAACTTTACGTATTTGCATTCGCGTTCTCTCCTGGCCGGGGCCCTCTTCTGACAGATTGAGGCAGAAAATGTTGAAGGCACAAACCGGCCCACAGTAATTTCTGACCAGCTAACATTCATCCAGGAAGGGCGCGGCAGGATGAATTGCACAAAAGTTGTGCTGGGATGCCTGGGCCTGATACTACAACGCCAGCCCGCGATAACGGAATTTCACCTGGGCTTGCGGTTCGCAAATCGAAAGTCAACGGAGAGAGCCAGCCCTAGCCGGCCCCCTTGAGTCGCATCGCCGCTGACACGATAAAAACTTAGGCGGCGCTTCTCCCCATGACAAAATGAAAGATGAGGGAAATGACCGCGAAGACCAACAGCAGGTGGATGAGACCGCCTGCCACGTGAAACACGGTGAAGCCACCTATCCATGCGATCAGCAATACGACGAACAATATCGTCCAGATGCTCATTTTTAGTCTCCTTCGAAGTTGTCTCTTCCGTCGCGGCTGTCGAAAAACGACCGCAGCCTGACCCGATAACAGCCGACTTGGAAAGGTACCGCTATGCCGCGCGACTGTCAGTAACGAGAATCTCGTATGCGGCCGCAAATATGTCTGTACGCGCTCGCCGTTAAGTGCTTAGAGGAAAAGGAAGGTACAATCTCCGGCGAGGTGAACCCCGCGACCGGATGCCATCCGTGAACACGAAGATATTTGGGCCCGGTTAAAGCAACCAAGATGCCGCCAATTTGTCACCCGATAACACTTTGCTTTCGCTAGCAATCAATAATGACTTCCGTGAACGATTGAGGATTACGAACGCTTACGAGCGGCAATTCTTGGGTCGAGGTTCCAACGCATGAGACGCCTATGGCAGAATCCTCGTTTCGATGTCTGGAAATTATGCCTGGCCGGTTTCGTAGTTCTTGCCCTCGTCAGCGCGTGTCACGCCTATTCCGTTCTTTCCCATGAAGAAGTCGTTGACTTCTGGTCTGGAAAGACAACCTTGTTCCATTGCTTCTCCATCGCTTTCCAAACGCCACGGAAGACGACCTCAGGAAAGCGCACGCTTTCGCATATGGCGGATCGCTTCTGCAGGACATGGGCTACTATCCGTTCGGCAACAAGTACTTCAGCGACCTGACGCATTATGTTCGCAGTGGCGACTTCATCGGGAATTTGATCAGCGAATCATCCACGCTTGAGGAATATGCGTTCGCACTAGGGGCGCTAGCCCACTATTCCGCGGATAACGTCGGACACCCGACGATCAACCGTGCCGTCGCGCTGGAATTTCCCGGAACTGCGGAAGAAATTCGGGAATGAAGTGACCTACGAAGAGAATCCAAAAGCCCACATCCGCACGGAATTTGGCTTTGACGTGACGCAGGTCGCGAAGAATCGCTACACCTCCGATCGATACCACGATTTCATCGGCTTCGAGATGGCGAAACCGGTCCTTGAAAGGGCATTCCAGGACACCTATTGCATGCCGTTGTCCGATGTTATTTCAAATGAGGATCTCGCGATTGGAACCTTTCGCCGCGCCATCAGCCGCGTGATCCCGGAAATGACACGCGTAGCGCTGCTCGCACGCAAGAAAGAACTGATTGCCGAAACCCCAAATTTCAATTCCAGAAAATTTCGCTACAACCTTTCGCGGGCCAATTACCAGCGAGAATGGGGAAAGGGATATCGGCGGCCCGGATTCGGAACTCGCATTCTGGCGTTCTTTTTGAGACTCATGCCGAAGGTCGGACCATTCCGGGCTCTGGACTTCAAAATCCCTACCCAGAAGACCGAAGACTTGTACATCGCGAGCATGAATCACACGATTGACGACTACAAGAATTTGCTCACTGATGTGCAGAAAAAGGATCTGCATTTGGCAAACACCGACTTTGACACGGGCCGCATGACGCATGCCGGGGAATATGGCCTCACTGATAATGCCTATGCGCATTTGCTCGATCAGCAGGCCCAGAAGAATTTTGAGCAGATCACGCCGGAACTGCGGGATAACATTCTCACGTTCTATCACGACTTCAAGGCACCTTTATCGACCAAGAAAAAGGCGGAGGCATGGTCTAAGACTCAGGATGAGCTCCAGCGCCTGAAGGCGGTAGTTCCTGCGGGAACATCACCGGGTCCCCAAACTGGTGATTGAATTTCCCGATTCACATCGCTCAACCTTCTTTTCCCCAACCTTCGCCTTCGGGATCGCAACCAATTAAGTGCAGTTTGTAAATGACAGAGTGCGCCGAGAAGCGCACTCATACGGAGGACTATTCATGGCAGACGATATGGAGAAAAACCGCCAACAGAGTGGACAGCAGACTGGAAACCAATCCGGCCAGCAAAACCAACGCAACCAGACCGGCCAAACCGGTCAGACCGGCCAAACCAGCCAGAAAAAGGGCGTTGGACAGAACGAAGAAGAAGACAACGAAAATCTCGATCGTCAACGCCGCGCCTCCTAGTTCGAACGAAGGCGGGGAATATAGAAGTCCCGGAGCGATCCGGGACTTCGTTTTTTTAGCGATGAATATGCTAGCCTGCGGTGCTCAGGGAGCTTATCTGGATGACACCGAGGGCGACACACACTTGGATTTACTGTTGGATGATCTCCATCAGTGTTCTTGGCATCTTCCTCGCACTTGGTGTTTCACAGAACTCTTCGCCTCAGCCTCAGCAACTGACCGCCGAACAAGATCACCAGCGCCTGATGGATCTTCTGCACATCAGTTCCCTTCGTCGCGGCGCCGACGGAGATCCGAAGTCGCCAAACGCCGCGAATTATGACGAGTCCAAGGCGAACACGTTCTCCAAGCCTCCTGATCCGCTCCTCTCGAACAGCGTCAAGAAAGTGGACAGCGCGAAAGTATGGTGGCAGGAACGAAGGCCCGAGATTGCGGAACTCTTTGACCGGGAAATCTACGGGAGAGTGCCGGCGAAAACTCCGTCGGTGCGATGGGAAGTGATCAGCAAATCGAACGAAATGAATGGCGAAATTGCTGTCATCACGAAAAAACTTAGCGGGCACTTGGACAACTCCGCTTACCCGTCAGTATCCGTCAACATCGATCTGACTTTCTCGACACCGGCGAACGCAACCGGCCCAGTGCCTGTGATGATCGAGTTCGCGCTGAGTCCGGAAGTGCTCGCGGCGTTGATGAAGCGATTTCCGGAGATGAGCCACCCCGCACGCCGGACCAACGTGGGCAGCAACAGGTTCTGGCTAAGGGATGGGGTTACGCGGTGTATATCCCGACCAGCGTTCAACCGGACAACGGAGAAGGCCTGAGCCAGGGCGTGATCGGATTGGTGAATAAAGGTCAGCCAAGAACCCTCGATCAATGGGGCGCGCTGCGAGCCTGGGCTTGGGGAGCGAGCCGCGTGCTCGACTATTTCGAGACCGACAAGTTCGGTCGACGCTAAGCAAGTCGGCATCGAAGGTCATTCGCGTTATGGCAAGGCAGCGCTGGTGGCGATGGCTAACGATCAACGCTTCGCAATCGCCTATATCAGTTCTTCCGGCGAAGCGGGCGCCAAACTCTTCCGCCGCAATTTTGGCGAACAGATCGGCAACGTCGCAGGCACCGGGGAATATCACTGGATGGCCGGCAATTTTCTCAAGTACGCCGGCCCGCTGACCGAAAACGATTTGCCGGTTGATGCCAACGAACTCATCGCGATGTGCGCGCCGCGCCCAGTATTCATCGGCGCCGGGGCTCTTAACGGTGACGGTTGGGTTGACGCCAAGGGAATGTTTCTTTCCGCCGTCGGGGCCGGCCCCGTCTACAAGCTGCTGGGGAAGAAGGATATGGGCACGACGGAGTTTCCGCCGATTGAGACTTCTTTGATCGACGGCGATATCGCTTTTCGCCAGCACAGTGGCGGACACACACCCGCTCCGAATTGGCCTACGTTTCTTTCCTTCGCAAGCCGCTATATAAAAGGACCGCCTCCTCCGGCAGGCAAGCAGTAACGGCAATTCCCGACTAATCCGAAGCGTGGGCGGCGTGTCCCGCGAATTTCGATTCCCCTGTAAAATTAAAGTTGCCGAACTCTGGAGCACTTCCTCATTGTCGTTTCTCGACCAACTGAACCCGCAGCAACGCGAAGCTGTCGAAACTACCGAAGGGCCGGTCCTCATTCTCGCCGGCGCCGGCAGTGGGAAGACGCGTGTCATAACATTTCGGATTGCCTATCTGATTGAACACAAAGGTGTAATGCCGGAGTCGATCCTGGCGATGACCTTTACCAACAAGGCCGCGGCCGAGATGGGAGAACGCGTTGAGAAGCTGGTTGGCGGCCTGAGTATCGCAAAGCCGGTCATCTCAACGTTTCATTCGTTCTGCGTTCGCGTTCTGCGGCGCGACATCGAAGCATTGCGCATTCCCTCGGCGACTCCCGGCCAGCCGCCGATCGGCCACACCAAGAACTTCGTCATCTACGACGAGGGAGATCAGCAATCGGTGGTCAAGAGCCTGATGAAAAGGCTCGGTCTCGACGACAAGCAACTCACACCACGCACAGTGCTTTCCCGTATCTCCTGGGCCAAAAATCACATGCTTGATCCGCAGGAACTCTATCTTCAGTCGGCGGATCCTAAGACCGAACGCATCGCTCATCTTTACGAGGAATACCGCAAGGAACTGCGCAAGGCGAACGCCTTGGATTTCGATGATCTATTGCTCGAGGCGGTTCGTCTGCTGAAGTCTGCGTCGCAGGTGCGCGAGTACTACAACCGCCGCTTCCAGTATTTGCTGATCGATGAATATCAGGACACGAACCGGCCGCAGTACGAGCTGATGCGGATGCTCGCCGGGGAAAAACATAACGTATGCGCCGTCGGCGATGAAGACCAGTCGATCTATTCCTGGCGCGGAGCCGATATACGGAACATTCTCGAGTTCGAACAGGATTTCCCCGAAGCGAAGATTGTCCGGCTCGAACAGAATTACCGCTCGACGCAAAACATCTTGCAGGCCGCCTCGGCGGTAGTGGCGAACAACGTTCGACGGAAAGGCAAGAATCTCTGGACGTCACGCCAGGGCGGCACAAAGATCGGATACTACGAAGCTCCAGACGGAGAAAATGAAGCGCTGTTCGCCGCAGACTGGATCTCGCGCTACCTCCGCGAGGCCACCGATCGTGGCGAAACGCCGCGCGCAGCGGTGCTCTACCGGACGAATTCGCAATCGCGCCTTTTTGAAGAGGGCATGCGGCGCTACGGTTTGAAGTATCACGTGGTCGGCGGATTTTCCTTCTACGAGCGTGCCGAGATCAAGGACATGATCTCGTATCTGAAAGTGATCCTGAATCCGGACGACTCCATCTCGCTGCTCCGTGTGATCAACAACCCTCCCCGCGGAATCGGCAAAGGGCTCGATCGATACGCTCGAACAAATTGCGTTGGAAACAGGATTGTCTCTGTGGGGAGCGATTGGAGAAGCGATTCGTCGCCAGCTTCTGCCCTGCGCGAGCCATTGCCTCGCTCAAAATCTTTCAGCAGCTGATCGAAGACGCCCGTGCCATGATGTCCGGAACTTTCAGCGAGCAACTCGATCAAGACGTGGCCGCGAAAACGGTTCCGGCGGAAACACCTGTCCCAGAAGCTGACAGCGGGGAAGGAGACGCGACAGCTTTCGATCCCACCGAGTTCGGCAATTTCTCTTTCGATTTCGGACCCGCTGAAGACGCGGAGACCGCGCCGGAAACTGCCGAGACGCAATCCCCGGCCGATCCGTCGCCAGGGCAAACGGATTCGCAACCCACTGCAGAGGGATCAGAAAGCCCGTTTCCCGCCCCCACTGTCAGCACGGCCGACATTCTCAAGTTCCTCATCGACCGTACTCGTTACATCACGCTTCTGGAAGAAGAAGACACGCCCGAAGCCTTCTCGCGGATCGAAAATTTGCGTGAATTGGTCAATGCGGCCATGGATTCGCGAGATCGCGCCGAAACTCTCGATCAATTTCTTGATCATGCCGCCCTCATCGCGGATGCCGATGACTTTGACTCGCGCGAACAGATCACATTGATGAGCTTGCATGCCGCTAAGGGGTTGGAGTTTCCTCTGGTTTTCCTCAGCGGACTGGAAGAGGGTCTGTTTCCGCACTCTCGGACCATGCTTGTCCCGGAAGACATAGAAGAAGAGCGTCGACTCTGTTATGTCGGCATGACGCGAGCCATGGATCAATTGGTTCTGACGCGAGCTGTTTACCGCCGGAGATACGGGACGGACCTCCCTGAAGCCAGCGTTCCTTCACGCTTTTTGGAAGAAGTTCCGGGGCCGCTCATCGAGGAATTAGGCACGAAGCGAGCGCGCGTGGGACGCACAACTTTCTCCTCGCAATCGCGAGCGGACGACACAACATCAACTCATTATTCGTATGAAGATGAGGACCAGAGCGCGGTCGTGGCACGCCGGCGAACCTCGCCGCGACAATGCCCGCGCAGCCAAGGTGACAGCCGCTGCGCATGCCTACAACTCGATCGAGAACATCGCTGAGTTTTTCGCTAGCCGCGGAAAGAAGTTCACGGTTCCCAAGGTGCCGGTAGAACAACCGACGGGCAAACGTGGATTTCGTCCTGGTCAGAGAGTGCGCCATCCCAAGTACGGCGAAGGAACCGTCTACCAGCGCGAAGGAGAAGGCGAAGAAGCCAAGATTACGGTACAATTTCCACGCTTCGGCTTGAAGAAGCTTGTCGAGAAGTACGCCCAATTGGAAGGGGCGTAAACGAAGCGCGGCTAGCCCGTCGCCGAACGCAAAACAAGACATTTTCGGAGAGGTGCATGATACGAAAAGGGTTTGTGTTCACATCCCTTGTGTGCGGACTGCTATTGACGCAAGTGGTTTTCGGACAATCAAACGAAGGGAAGCAAACGAGACGACCGGTCGCGACCGCGGAAGCCTCATCTGCGTCGACGCCGAAACCGAACGGCGAATTCTTTTCGATTCTTGATGGAACTCCAGTCTTGCTCGAACTGCATCATGACACCGAAGTTGGAACCAACAAGCCGATCGACGTGTACATGTTCGTGATCGAATTGCAGATCATGAACTCTGATGGCAACCTTGAGCCGGTCGGCCTTCAGTTCCACAACTTCTACACAGCCAATCCACTGGATGCGAAGAACGACGTGAATCCGCACAACGCACGAGACTGCAAAACGTGGAACACCCTGGTGGTCAAGGCTCTGCAGACGCACAAATCTACGTCGGCCACATGGCCGTATGTCGAGTTTGTCACCGCGCAAGGCGCGCGGGTCGTGCAAACTAACGAAGACGGAGCTGTTTGGTGGAGTGACGATATCGAGTGCTGGGGATCGACCGATCGCTTCTCGCCATTTTGAGCAAAAGACTTTAGAAACAGAGCAGACGTTCATCGCAGCAATTTCTGACTAAAAAAGGATCAATACTTCATTCATGGCAAACACAACGAAGCTGAGTAAAGACGAACGCAAAAAAGCAAAACGCACCTCGCGCAAGAAGCGCAAGGCAGAAAAGCCGTTAAAGCCGCGCGATTACGCCCGTGGGTCGAAAAAGCCCAAGGTCAAGAAGTTGGCGCGCGGTCAGGCGAAACGGTAACGACAGGAATCAGGCAGCCCGGCGCCCGGCATTTTAATCGCTTGGAATTCAAAATTCCAGCTATCAAAATTCCCGGGCGCCTGCTGTCGATTTTTAGTTGTGCCGTCCAGGAGAGACCACCCTTTGTCAGAGCCGATAACGACCGAGCCTCCTTCCAAAGAAGTCATTCGCACCTCCGACAGCCAACTCTTTTGCTGCAAATCCATCGATAAGCTGATTGCCGAAGCGGAGTCGCCTGGACAGCGTCTGCAAAAGACGCTAGGACCGTGGTCGCTGACCGCGCTGGGAATCGGTGCGATTATCGGCTCGGGTATCTTCGTTCTCACCGGAACCGCAGCGGCAGGAGAGTTCTTTCAAGCGCCGTCGATCCTGCACGCACAAGTTCTCGATATCATTGTGAATTTCCTGCGCGGAGGAGGCACCTCACAGGTGCTTATGCATGGTCGCCCTGCGGCAGGGCCCTCAATCGCCATCTCGTTTTTCCTGGTCGCCATCGCCTGCAGCTTTGCCGGACTTTGCTACGCGGAACTGGCGTCGATGATTCCGATTGCCGGCAGCGCCTACACGTACTCCTATGCGACGCTCGGCGAAATTTTTGCCTGGATCATCGGATGGGATCTGATTCTCGAGTATGTCGTCAGCAACGTGGTCGTCGCTATCGGCTTCAGCGCTTACACGAAAGCGCAGCTCGCCTCTTTCGGCTTGAACTTACCCGATAGATGGTCCACTCCTGTCTGGGAATCCGGGCACTGGACCGGCGCCTATTTCAACGTTCCAGCGTTTCTCATCATCTTTGTATTGACGGTGTTGTTGGTCCGCGGGATCCGCGAGTCTGCCGAGGCTAACAACATCATGGTCGCCATCAAGATCGGCGCCATTCTCATCTTCCTGGTCGTCGGCGGTTCGCTGGTGCACAAGAGCAATTGGCAGCCGTTCGCGCCGTCAGGTTTCGGCGGAATCGTAACGGGCGGCGCAATTGTCTTCTTCACCTACATCGGCTTCGATTCGGTATCCACTGCGGCAGAGGAGGCCCGCAATCCGCAACGGGACCTTCCGTTCGGCATTATCGCGTCCTTGATTGTCTGCACGCTCCTGTATGTAGGAGTGTCCGTCGTCCTCTTGGGGATGATGAAGTACACCACCTTCGTCTCCGGCGAAGCGGCGGAAGCGCCGGTCGCCTACGCGCTGAAAGTTTTGGGAGCAAGCCGCTGGTCGCGCTCAATTATCGTTATCGGCGCACTGACGGGGATGATTTCATCGCTGCTCGTCTTTCAATATGGACAGGCACGGATCTGGTATGCGATGTCGCGTGATCGCCTGTTTCCCAAACTGTTTTCGGCAGTCCATCCCAAATTTCAGACTCCGCACATCTCTACCTGGATCGCGGGGTTTGTCGTCGGAATTCCGTCGGGAATTTTCGCTATCAGCGACGCCGCGGACCTTTCCAACATCGGAACGCTCTTCGCGTTTGTGCTGGTATCGTTGGGCGTCATCATCTTGCGCCGCACCCAGCCGGATCGGCCGCGCGTATTCAAAGTGCCGCTCGTGCCGTGGTTCCCCCTGATCTCAATCATTCTTTGCGGCGGATTGATGACAGGCTTGACCGTGATTACGTGGCTCCGCTTCGTGGTTTGGCTGGCGTTGGGATTATTGATCTACATTTTCTACAGCCGCCACCGAAGCGAATTCGCGAAGAAGTAATTTCGGGTTACTTCTCCCAAGCCTTCGACAGAAACAGATATCGATCCCTCAAATCGTCTTTATGCGCCGCGGACTCCGCGTTGAGGTACATGACCTGCCATCCATCTGCGGATGAGTATGCGGGCCACTTTGGCAAACCGGGACCGTTGGGATCTCCGCTGCGAGCGAAGTTCGCCCAATATTTCTGCATTAGTTCACTAAGCTGACGGTCTTCAGGGTGCCAGGACATTCCTGCCTTCGTGTCCAGTTGTCCGAAAACGTACTCTATCTCTGCCGAATGATAGGCGCCCATGTCCGGTGCGTTTGGATCGGACGACTGCGGCGCCCTTTCAAATCGATAACGATAAATGGGATGCTTGCCGGTCTTACTCTGCGCCTCGATCCACTCCCATGTCGAGACTGCGATGAACTTGTCGCCGGCGTAATCCTCCGCAGAACGCGCCGCGTGTTCGTCGGTGTCGGCAGGATATAGGCGGAGGAACTCCGGCGCCTTGTCACCGAAATCTTTTTGCGCATCCGCCGTCAGGCTCTCGGCGTTCGGCTTATTTGGACCAAGCTCAAAGCTGCCCTCGTCGTGATTCCATCCCGCCATCAGCGTAACGTCATTCTGCTTTCCGGCGGCAAAAATTGCAGGCGCCGATTCAGGGAGGAAATATCCATCTATATCCGGCCCGAACGCAAAGGCGTCGGGACCCGGCGGACCAAACGCTTCCAGCAGCTTGTCGGCTGGCACTGCGCGCAGTTCGGCCAATGTTGACATGCCTAGTTTTTCTTTGACAACCTTCGCATCTTTTTCTGCTCGAACGGTTAGAGGGTCAAATGACAAACCACTGCTCGAGAAAGCAGCGCCGCTCTCCCCAATCGCCCTCTGGAACAGTCCCTTCGCCAGCGGGGACGCCATCTGCGCGCTCACCGAAAACGATCCGGCACTCTCTCCGAAGATCGTTACGTTTTCAGGATCTCCTCCGAACGCCGCAATGTTTTCGTGCACCCAATGCAGGGCGGCGAGTTGGTCCAGCAAACCATAGTTGCCGGCCGAATTCCGCCCTGATTCCTTCGCCAACTCGGAAAGCACCAGAAACCCGAAGACGCCAAGCCGGTAATTCATGGAAACGATGATCACTCCTTGCTGTGCGAGGTGCGTTCCATCCTGCCGGCCCTCTGAGGTCGTGCCAGCAACGAACCCTCCTCCGTAGATCCATACCATCACCGGCAGTTTCTCTGAGGAAGTCTTCGCCGGCCTCCATACATTGAGTGTCAAGCAGTCTTCGCTGCCGCCGGGGTCGCGAAAAACCATGTCGCCGTAAACGTTCCCCTGAAGGCAGTGCGATCCAAAGCTCGTTGCCTTCCGAACTCCATCCCATTTTGCCGGCGGCGCTGGTGGCTTCCAACGCAAGTCGCCAACCGGAGGCGCTGCGTAGGGGATTCCCAGGAAAGCCTGAATCATGCCGTCATCTTTACCTTCGACCGCGCCCCACTGCGTCTTGACTTGCGGGGCCGACGTGGCTGCACCCGACATCACCGCAGACATGGCGAGCAATGCCCCGATCAGGCATGACTGGCGAATCACTTGTCGATTCATGGCTTCTCCTTGTGGATAAGAACAACGGATTGTAATGGAAAGATTGAAATCAATGAAGTTGTGCGGTCTCGTAAATCTTTCATCCTGCATCTACAATCGGGAATTATGTCGTTAGCCGTACAGTCCTCCCCCAATGCGTTTATCCGTCAGCTTCCCAAGGCCGAGTTGCATTTGCATCTCGAAGGCGCCGTGGAACCGGCAACCCTGCTGGAACTTCGACGGAGGCACGGTGATACAGCAACCCTCTCCGAGACGGAAGCCCTGTATCGCTACACCGACTTTCAGAGCTTTTTGATGGCGTTCAAAGAAGTCAGCGCCCATCTGCGCGGCCCGGAAGACTTCGAACTGATTACCTACCGCCTCATGCAGCAATTGAAGGAAGAGAACGTGCTGCACGCCGAAGTCTACGTCGCAGTCGGCGTCTGCCTCTTTCGGAAGCAGGATTTCGGGGCAATTTTTGAGGGCATGGAGCGTGGCCGAACCAGGGGCGCTCGCGATTTTGGCGTCTCTTTACTCTGGATTTTCGATGCGACTCGACATTTTGGAGCTGAGGAAGCGCAAAGAGTATTCGAACTTGCCGTGCGCTACAAAGACCGGCATGTCGTTGGCATTGGCATCGGTGGCGACGAACAAAAGGCTCCCCCCGAGCTTTTCCGGAGTGTTTACGCCTACGCGCAAAATCATGACCTCCGGCTCACAGCTCATGCGGGCGAAACGGGCCCGCCTGAATCAATCTGGGGAGCCCTCAATCTTCGAGCAGAGAGAATCGGCCACGGAGTGAGCGCGGCGCAAGATCCGGACTTGATCGAGGAGTTGGCTTATCGACAGATCCCGGTCGAAATCTGCATCACGAGTAATGTTCGCACGGGGGTCTGTAAGTCGGCCGCTGAACATCCGGTCAAGAACTTCTTCGATCAGGGCGTGATGGTTACTCTCAACACAGACGATCCTGCACTGTTCCGAACTTCGCTCGCTCGCGAATACCAGCTTGCCCAGGACACTTTTGGATTTACCGATGAACACCTTCGCGAACTGGCGCGCAATTCATTCGAGGCGTCGTTCTTGCCGGCTGAAAAGAAGCTGGAACTTTTGAGCCTGTTCGATGCCGCGGTCGCCGGATAGTTCCTGTGGAGCTGTAGAATTTCCGATCGTGATCGGCAAAATGTAGCCGTTCCGTCCATGTCGCTATGCCTCTTCGTCCCGTCCTTCAACTCGGCGACCCGCTTCTCCGGCAGCGAGCGGAGGTTGTGAGCGATCCATCCACTTCAGAAATTCGAAGTTTGGTTTGCGATTTGCAGGACACGCTGGCTTACTGGCGCGCCAAAACCGGCTACGGGCGAGGTATTGCTGCTCCACAGATCGGAATTTTGCGGCGGGTTATCTTCCTCAAGCTGCCGGATGCGGAGCCATGGCCGCTCATTAATCCGGAAATCATTGCCACTAGCGCAGAAAAGATCGTTGTATGGGATGCCTGTCTGAGCTTCCTGTCGATTTTCATGGAGGTTGAGCGACACCGCGAGATCACCGTGCGCTATCAGAACATGGAGGGAGAGTTTGTCCATTATAAGGCGGGAGACACGAACAACCTTTCCGAGCTGCTGCAACACGAAATTGATCATTTGGACGGGGTCCTGGCGATTGACCGTGTAACCGATGTAAAGACCATCTGCACCAAGGAAGAGTTCGAGAAACGCTACCGCGATAGCAGCCCGTATGCTGTTTCACCCGCGCCACTTGTGCGGTAAAAACGGTAGAACTGGAAATTGTCCTCCGACCTACTGATGTTAAGCATTGGCATCGTCGCATGCAGCACCGAGGGAGCCGCGTTGTGCTATCGCACCATCTCGCTCGAAGGATCGCAGATTCTCGGACCGCATGATCATCCTCAGGTGTTCGCTGCACTCATTCTCGCTGGCTCAATACATGAAGACCATCGACGCCGAAGATTGGGCAGGCGTTTCAGAACTTATGCTGGCTTCGGCCGAGAAGCTTGCCAAAGCGGGCGCTGACTTTCTGATCTGTCCCGACAATACGATCCATCAGGCGTTTGATCTCGTGGAGCATCGATCGCCTAGGCCATGGCTGCACATCGCGCGTGAAGTGGCGAAAGAGGCCAAGCGCAGCGCAGTTCAAGCGGTTGGCAATACTCGGTACGCGATACCTGATGGAAGGTCCGGTCTATCGCGAAGCACTTAAGAGTGCCGGCATTGAATATCGCGTGCCGGGTCCGGACCAACGCAATCGCATCAATCAAATTATCTTTGATGAACTGGTGAACGGCCAATTTCTTCCGCGGTCTCTTGCGTACTTCGTCGAAGTGATTCGTGGCACTGAAGGATGAAGGATGTGATGCGGTCGTGCTCGGGTGTACGGAAATTCCACTGCTCGTGACGCCTGAATCTTCCCCGTTGCCGACGCTGGATTCCACTCGATTGTTGGCCCGCGCCGCGGTTCGGAAAGCAGTCGAAGGTTGAAGTACTCATCGATGGCGCACGAACGTCAGAGACTTAAATTCCGGATTCTTCCTGCCGATTACGCCATCGTGCGCCTTGCAGCAGATGCTGCGATTCCAGGCTGGGCTCATTGATGGCGACTTCACGTCGATCACGCGCACTCTCGAAGAACTTTCGATCGTCTGCCCAACCATTAAGCCTTCCCCCAAACGTCGAGTCTCAATATCGATGGATTCGACTTAAACTCGAAGGCCCGTTCCCATTCTCTTTGACAGGGGTGTTGCTGTCATTTATTCAGCCACTTTCCGACAACGCAATCCCGATCTTCGCGATCTCAACGTTCGACACAGATTACGTACTCATCCAGGAAGATTTTCAGACGAAGGCCCTGGATGTCTTAAAGCAAGCCGGGCACGAATTGCTGCCGCCGTCCTGACCTGCGCGGATCCCTTTCGACAGCGCAATAGGATCCAGAGTTGGCCGCCCACGCCCGCTTTTTACCAGTTCGCTCTGCAAATGATCCCGCTAAACGTGCCGGTCATGCCAACATCGTGAAGCCTGTGTTGTAATAGAAGTTACTCATTTCCATGCCATCAACCCTGACGAAACTGCGCCGCCGCGCCAAGGCCATACATCGCAATTTACGCGGCGCCAAGATGGCCGCCACGGCGCTGGCCTCAACCGACCACCCTTTGCTCGCTCACATCATCCCGATGAGGCGGTGCAACCTGGCATGCACCTATTGCAATGAGTTCGACGATTTTTCGAAGCCGGTCGCGATCGAGGAGATGTACCGCCGCATCGACAAATTGGGTGAATTGGGAACGGCCGTCGTCACGATCTCGGGCGGCGAACCGTTGATGCATCCCGAACTCGATGACGTCATTCGCCGCATTCGTGCCAATGGAATGATCGCCGGCCTCATCACCAACGGCTACTTGCTCGTTCCGGAGCGAATCAAGCGTCTTAATCGCGCGGGACTCGAATGGCTGCAGATCTCAATCGACAACGTGAATCCGGACGAGGTTTCGAAGAAGAGCCTGAAAGTTCTGGACAAGAAGCTTCAGTTGCTTGGCGGAGTATGCCGACTTTCACGTGAACATCAATTCTGTCGTCGGCGGCGGGATCTCCCATCCGCAGGACGCTCTGGTGATCGGGAAGCGAGCCGTTGAACTCGGATTCACTTCGACCATCGGGATTATCCATGACGGCAGCGGTCAGTTGCAGCCCCTGCAGGATGAAGAACGACGCATCTATCACGAGATGCAGGCGCTCGAGAAAAGCAGCTTTACGCGTATCAACGCGTTTCAGGACAACATCGCCAAGGGCCTGCCCAATGACTGGCGTTGCCGCGCTGGAGCGCGGTATTTCTACATATGCGAAAACGGCTTGGTGCATTACTGCTCGCAGCAGCGTGGCTACCCGGGAGTGCCGCTGGAGACTTACACCCGGGACGACATTCGCCGCGAGTACCTGACTGAGAAAGGGTGTGCCCCCAATTGCACCGTGTCGTGCGTGCATCAGGTATCAATTTTTGATTCGTGGCGCGCACCGCAAAGGACCGCTGCCCCAATGCAGCCAGCGGCCCATTCCGAAGAATTCGTCCAAATCAAATAGCGCTCCGCGTTCTACTTCTTCGGCTGAGCGCTTGGTGGCAAAATTCCATTCATTCTCAGATACATCGCAGCTGCGCCGTAATGATCGGCCCAGCCACTCGCCAGTCCTAACGCCGCCATCGCGCGTGGAAACTGCCGTCCGCCGAACAGCTCTACGGTGTCGCCCAGCTTTGAATCGTCCATCTTGCTCAAAGCGTCACTGCAGAAACTGTAAGACGCCTTCACTGCGGCGACGAGTTGATCTTTGGAGTCAGTCTCTTTCGGTTCGTCAACTTTGGGAGCCGGAACGTCAGCGGCCTTGGAGCACAGAAAGTTGTTCGATGCCGCAATGTGCGCTACGAGGTGCGCAAAGGGAATCTGGTCGGGAGTGGGCTTATAGGAAAACTTCTCCGCGGGCATCGCTTCGATAGCCCCGACGGTGTTGTTCTGGGATCGTTGCAACAGCCCGCGCAGCGAGGTCGCAACGGGATCCTTGGTAGGTCCTGCAGACGCGGGCGCAGATGGCGACTTCGCGGCTGGAACTTGGGATAGAGCGAATGTTGCATAGGCACAAAAACAGGCGACAGCAAAAATGCGTTTCACGAGTATCCTCCTGGGGAAATAAGCATATACCGGCGACGATCGGATGGTCATCCGTATGGCACGCTACCTCGTGTAAAAATGACGACGATGCCAAACGCTCTCATTCCTCCTTTTTTATACGGTACCGCATGGAAAGAAGACCGCAGCGCCGCTTTGACTGAACTCGCGCTGCGGACAGGGTTTCGCGGCATCGATACGGCTAACCAGCGGCGACACTATTTTGAAGCCGGCGTTGGCCAGGGCCTCTTAGCTGCTTACGACGCAGGAGTTGTTTCGCGCAAGGATCTTTTTCTCCAAACAAAATTCACATACCAGCGCGGACAAGACAACCGTTTGCCCTACGATCCCGCCGCAAGCCTGACTCTGCAAGTGACGCAGTCCATTACCAGTTCGCTTGAGCATCTCTCGACCGATTATGTCGACAGCTTTGTCCTGCATGGGCCTTCATCTGGCTCTCGGTGGGGCGAGTCTGACGCGGAAGTTTGGGAGTCCATGCGGAAACAGCGCGATGCGGGACGGACATGCTTACTTGGAGTGAGCAATGTCGGCATCCATCATTTGGAGCAGATGCATGCAGAAGCCAGCGAACTCCCGGCATTCGTGCAGAACCGGTGCTTTGCGCACCTCGGCTGGGACCGTGAAGTGCGATCATTCTGCAAAAAACATTCCATTACTTACCAGGGATTTTCTCTTTTGACCGCGAACCAGGAGGTGCTGCACCATCCTCCGCTCGTCGATGTGGCCAAGATGTTGGGAGTAAGCGTTGCGCAACTCATCTTCGCTTTCGCGCGAGCGGTGGGGATGCTCCCCTTGACTGGAACGTCGAGTGAGGAGCATATGAAACAGGATCTTGTGAGCCTGGAGTTGAAACTCGATCCTGCTCTCGCTGAAGCGATCGAGAAAATTGCCGGCTAAACGTTCGCAACCGCAATTCTCTGACTCCGCCTCGGCGGACCCAGAACCCTTATGACATCGTCGCGAGACCCGAAGTCAAAATCTTCCAAACCAGATACCAGCCCGCGACAATCATGATTGCCGTAGAGCGCTTGACCTTGCTCGTGCAGGCGAAACCGATCCCCAGCAGAATGATGGACCAGATGGTAATCAGATCGAGCGAAGAAGCCATTCCACGCAGAAACTTGCCAGTACTGTCGGGGTCGAGATAGTACGCAAGGTTAGTGCCGACGGGATTGTTGATGTCGAAGCCCTCGGGGTTCACACCGGCGAAAAGAGAAATCGTTCCGAGAATCGCCCCGACAATTCCCGTAAGCCCTGCGTACATACTGATGGCATAGGCTTGCCCGAAGGTGGTTTCAGCACCCACTCCAATTTTGAATGTCGCCCAGAGGACCGTGGTCGAAATCAACGTAAAAAACAAGATAAGGAGCGGGCTTCCGTACGCGAAAGCCCCGATGAACTTGCTGGAAATCTCTATTTGTTTCGCTTGCTGGTCGGGCGGCAGTTTGTCGAACTGATCGGCGCGTTTGGAATGGGCAATCTGATTCTTGCTGATTTGTTCGAACGTCACCTGTTTGCCCATTGCGTAGATGAAAACCATCGAGACGAGTGAGATCAAGATCCAAGGCGCCCACCAGCTCGCGCTTCGTCGAATGTCGGTGAAGGTCTTAGAGGGAGCGATGAAAGTGTCGATAATCCGCGCTCCCTGCGACAGCGGAGCGGATGCGGACTCGGGAGTTGGCGAAACGGCAGAGATCGGATCGATTGCCATGCGTTCCTCGTTCAAAGATGCGAGGGCATTCTATTCGTCGCTGGTGAGAGAGACAAGCGCTTCGCGGAACACAAAGCGGATTGTCTGTTCAGCCGAGCTTCTTCGTTGCGGGCGTGCCGCCCCCATTCTGGATAAGATGGCTCGATGCCAGCGGTCACGCTATTAACAATCGCGACGCTTGCTGTGGAACTCATTCCCGCAGTTGCCTTTGGTTGCGCCTCCGAGCGGGTTAGCCGAACCATCGGCTGTTGGCCTAGATACTTACGCATTTTCGTTCCCGCAGTTTTGGCAGCACCGTATGTTTTGATCTCGGTTTCGGCCCACCTATTTCGGTGGGAGTGGCTCGCGGTCTACAGTGCCCTGCCGATCGTGATGGCGTGGTTAATGTCTCAAGCGGCGGCAGTTGACGCTGACCAGCTAGGCAATTGGCGCGATGCCTTGATCCTCGTCACACTTGGGCTGGCCGTAGACCTGCGCTGGTTCGACGGTGCTTGGCCGGTTGGCTTGCGTGGCTTTGGAAATCTTCTCCTCGTCGACGCCGGTCTCTACGCCTTCCTCGGCATCCGTAATCTGACGGGCACTGGTTTTAACTTTCGATTTCGCTGGCAGGACTGGAAGATCGGCCTGCGCGAGTTGGGATTTTTCGCGCCATTCGTTCTTGTACTCGGCCTGGGACTCGGATTCATCCATCCGCACCCTGAACTTGCCCACTCTGACCAAGGCGCTCCTGACCTGGACGGGCATCTTCGTTTTCGTCGCGGTCCCGGAGGAACTTTTCTTTCGGGCATGGGTACAGAATCTTCTGGAACGCCGGGTTGGGCGAAGTTCCGCGCTGTTGATCCAGGCGGCCCTGTTTGGGCTATCGCACTTTAACAAACGATCTGCGCACTTCAACTGGCGCTACGTGTTAATAGCCGCCGTGGCTGGCGTTTTCTACGGAAGGGCTTGGCGCGAACACAGGCGGGTGCCAGCGTCCGCCATTACGCACACCTTTGTGGATTGGCTATGGACTTGGTGGTTCTAACGGAAGCGCCCGGCTAGGCAGATATTTGCGGAGTCGCTTCCAATAGGGTGCGCGTGTATGCATGCGTCGGCCTCTCGGCGATTTGCTCCGAGTCTCCGACTTCAACAATCTTCCCGCGATGCATCACTGCAATTCGTGTCGACAGGTAACGCACTACCGGCATCGAGTGCGAAATGAACAGGTACGTCAGGCCGAAGTTGCGCTGCAGTTGGGCCAGCAGATTGACGATCTGCGCTCCCACGCTCACGTCGAGCGCCGACACCGGCTCGTCGCACACCAGGAATTTCGGCCGCAAGGCAAGAGCCCGTGCGATGCCGATTCGCTGACGCTGTCCTCCCGAGAATTCATGGGGGTAGCGCGTGCGCGCCGACTCGTCGAGTCCAACCGCTCGCAGGAGTTCGCCGACCCGCTGCTGGATCGCCGCTTTCCCGCGGTAATTCTGCCGAGAAGAATCATGGCCGCCTGATTCAGAGTGAATTGTCAGCGGTTCGGCAACAATCTCTTCGACGCGAAATCGCGGATCGAGCGAAGCGAATGGATCCTGAAATATGATCTGCAAATCACGACGCAAACGCCGCATTTCGCCATGCCCGGCCGACAACAAATCGCGCCCCTCGTACTGAATGATTCCCGATGTTGGCTCGATCAGTCTGAGGATGAGCCGACCCAACGTGCTCTTTCCCGAGCCAGATTCTCCGACGAGTCCCAGCGTTTCTCCCGATCGAATGTCGATCGATACATCGTCGACGGCCCGCACCTGCGCCCCAGCTCCGCCAAACGGCGATGCGCTTCGCGAAAAGATTTTCGTCAGATTGCGGACTTCGATCAGTGGCACGCTTGCGATGCTAGCAGCAGCGCACGCGTCATTGCGAGTGATGAATCGAGTGCAAATACCATCCGCTAACCGGAGGCGATCATCGGGACCGCAGCGAGCGCTGCCAGCAACCCGACAAGCCTCCATCCGCTGAATCGTTCCTTCAGGAACAAACGCGCCAGCAGCACTGTCACCGCAGGATAAAGCGAAGTAATCACCACAGCTTCATCGAGTCGGCCCCGCTGGCTCGCATAAATGAATAGCGCGCTCGCCGTAATGTCGAAGAACCCCGCGATCACGCCCAGGCCAATAGAGGGACGATCCAAGATCAGTGGTGCGCCCGTGG
Organism: uncultured Acidobacteriota bacterium; assembly: GCA_963771765.1. Lineage (GTDB taxonomy): Bacteria > Acidobacteriota > Terriglobia > Terriglobales > Acidobacteriaceae > Sulfotelmatobacter. The sequence continues at coordinate 126,696 of CAVYUY010000051.1, read as the reverse complement.
CGGCCATAGCAATTGCGGTTGCCGTGAAAGATCCGACCCTTGAAATGGCGGCGATCCATGCGACTGATCCGCTTGCCTGGTGGACGCAGAGGTAGAATCCGGCAAACCCGACGCCAGCGAGAGCGGCGGTGGCTGCCCCTTTCGGCCTGCCTAGCGTTTGCCCTTCCCCTCGAGATTCAGGTTTCGTGATAAGCCATATGGCGAAGATTGCGAGGGCAAATCCGACGATCGACCGGCGGCTAGGTGCTCCTTCCAGTGCGATATCCGCCATTGTCGGGATCGCGGCCCCCAGCAGCGCCGCGATCGGGGCGGTCAGCCCCATCTGCCCCTCCGCCAAGGCGCGATAAAAGATTGCCAGAGAAAATCCCCCGATCGCACCGGCAGCCAAAGCCCAGAAGATGCTCGCCCGATCAGGGAGGACTCCGTGTTGCGAAAGAGCGACGGTCAGCATCAGCGCGAAGGCGCACAGATGCGAGAACGCGGTGAAAACGAAAGCGTTGGCCCGCCGCGAGGCGTACCCGCCGGAAAAATCTGCCGCCCCCCAGAGAAAGACCGCGACCACAGAGCAGATTGCCGGTCCGAGTTGAAAAAACGAGAGCATGCCGCATGAGGGTACCATGCGATCAGAGCTCCGATTTCCGATGCGACTCATCCAGGATCTGCGGCGCCGGAGAGACCTCCGGTAGCCGATTTCGCCGTCCAAAACGGACTTGGCTCCCACTTCAGCGTGTTAGAATTTCCACACGCGTTTTCTTGTTCGATCTCAGGTTCCGAGGCATCCAGGCTTGATCGATCTGGCTCCGTCAATTCTTTCGGCAGATTTTGCCCGGCTCGGCGAACAGGTGCGCGCCGCCTGCGAGGGTGGAGCAAGTGTCATTCACGTCGACATCATGGACGGACACTTCGTTCCGAACCTCACGATCGGACCGCCAGTAGTGAAGTCGCTGCGGAAAGTGACGAAACTCCCGCTCGATTGCCACCTGATGATCGAGAATCCGGACGAATTCATTCCGGCGTTCGCGGACGCGGGGATTGATTGGATTTCGGTGCATCAGGAAGCTTGTCGCCACCTGAACCGAACGTTACACCTGATCAAGAGCCATAACTGCCTGGCGGGCGTAGTCATCAACCCGGCGACTCCGGTCGACACGCTGGCAGAAGTTTTAGATATTGTGGACTATGTGTTGGTAATGTCCGTCAATCCGGGTTTCGGAGCGCAGAAATTCATTCGCTCGACACTGCACAAAATGCAGCAGTTAGCTGAGATTCGCAGCCACCGAGGATTGAGCTTTCGCATCGAAGTGGATGGCGGGGTTGCACTGGATACCGTTGCCGACGTAGTGCGGGCCGGCGCTGAAATTTTGGTTGCGGGCAACGCCGTGTTCGGAAATGGTGATCCAAAGAAGAATGCCGAGGCTCTGCTGAAGGCAGCTACCGAGGCAGCACTCCAGAAAGTTTAGTAAGGAATCGGATCTCAGGGCCGTGAAGTGTGGTCAGCTTCCGGTAAAAGGTCCGAAATTTTCTTGGTGGTCGCGGCACGCGTGGCCACTCCCGAGGTTTCATGTTTCGTCGAATTCCGTTGATGCTTGCCCTCGCGACGCTGCTGGCGCTGACCGCTGCTTGTACAAACAAGAAGTCCGTGAACCCGCTGGCAAATGTCGGGTCAAAGCAGCCCGACAAAGTGCTGTTTGACAAGGCTATGGAGGCAATGCGGCACAATCGTTTCGACGTGGCTCGCCTTACCCTTCAGACCCTGATCAACACCTATCCGGACTCCGAGTTCATCGCGCGAGCGAAACTAGCGGTCGGTGATTCCTGGTACGCCGAGGGTGGAACCGCCGCGCTGGCTCAGGCCGAGCAGGAATACAGCGACTTCGAAATCTTTTTTCCCAACATGCCGGAAGCGGCTGAAGCGCAGCTGAAGATCGCGAACATTCATTATCAGCAGATGGAAAAGTCGGATCGCGACTACACCCATGCGAAACGTGCGGAAGACGAATACCGCAAAGTCATCCTGACCTATCCGGACAGCAAGCTCGTGCCCGAAGCCAAACAGAAACTTCTTGAAGTACAGGAAGTTCTGGCCGACCGTGAATTCGGAATTGGGCGTTTCTATTATTTGCGCCAGTCCTACCCAGCTTCGATCGCGCGCTTGCAATCGATGGTGGACAAGTACCCGTTGTATAGCCGTGCAGACGAAGCTCTCTATCTCCTGGGCCAAAACTACGAAGGGCAGATTGCTCGCATTCGCACTGCCCCGACTTGCGACGCGCACAATCTGCCACGCGGCTGCACTACCGAAGCGATCAAGGGCAAGTACATCGGAGAACTTGGCAAGAAGGCGTCTGAGGCTTACAGCAAAATTCTCACCCGCTATCCGATGATGGATCGGACGGATGATGCCAAGAAGCGACTCGCTGCCTTGCATCAGCCAATTCCGCGACCCACCAAAGGCGCGGTTGCTCGCAACAAAGCGGAGATCGCGAGCCGTGGTGAGGCAACCATGGCTCAGAAATTCATGGGGATCATCAAGAAGGGTCCCGATGTGGCTGCTGCCGCCAAGACCGGCGAACCGACGCTCATCGAGCCCGAGCCCGTGGCCGCTACCTCGGTAGTACGCGGTGAGGCATTTGCAGCCGCTGGTCTTAACGAAAAGACCGGCGCTAGCGTAGAGATCGTCAAGCCCGATCAGCCGAGCGCCGCCGACGTTGCTCCCGCTGCAGATGCGACGACTCCGCCGGGAGGTTCCCCATTCGGACGTCCGACGACGCCCGGCGGGGCGCCGGCTGGAACTGATCCGAATGAGCTGAAACCGAACGCGCCCGCCGACCCGAATGAACTGAAGCCGACCGACAGTGGCACCGACCAAGCTCCGCCTCCGCCGACGCAGGTCAACGAGATCCAGCAGGGATCTTCATCATCGGCGGCAGCAAATTCGGATGACACCACGCCGGCCGACGATAAAGATATGTCCAGCAGCAAGAAGAAACACAAGACAGGTTTGAAAAAAATCGTTCCCTTCTAGAAATTCGTTGAACAACTCGCCTCGGCCGCCCGTGGGGCGGCTAGGGCTCTCAGTTTCTTACGCGCTAGGTGTTGACCACTGGTAACCTGTTACTTCCCTTCTAGATCATTGACTTAGGTTGAAGGTCAGGTTACCTTCGCGATATCTCCCCTCATCAGAGGAAACCTTTTGGCCAGGAAGATACTGCTCGCGGACGACAGCGTAACCGCCCAGAACATGGGACGGAAAATCCTTGCGGATGCGGGATATGAAGTCATCACGGTCAATAACGGTTCCGCGGCGCTGAAAAAAATCGCCGAGCTGAAGCCTGACCTCATCGTGCTCGACGTTTACATGCCCGGCTACAGCGGTCTTGAAGTCTGCCAGAGGCTGAAAGATGTTGGCGAAACCGCCCGCATTCCTGTGCTGCTGACAGTCGGGAAGCTAGAGCCCTTTAAAACCGAAGAAGCCAAGCGCGTCCGCGCCGATGGATACATCGTTAAGCCCTTTGAGGCCAGCGAGTTACTCGGCGCCTTGAGCAAACTCGAAGACAAGATCGTTCCTCGGGCGGAAGCTTCGAAGCCCGGCCGTTTCGCGCGCGCGACCGCCGCCATTGAAGAAGCCCGTCAGGACAAATCCGCCACTGCGGAAGACAATTCTGGTTGGAAAAATCGTATTTCGTTCCCGTCCAAGACGAAGGAAACCGCCGCCGAAGGCGATGCCGATGACCCCGCGATCTATAACCCGGTAAATAAAGACCTGCGAACCACGGTCGATCATCGCCCGGATCATTCACGGGACTTGGCCGATGAAAAAGTCGACCTCGGCGCCCTTGCGCCTGAGGGCTTGCCGAAGGACGTGACTCCCGAAGAAATCGCTGCGCTGGCTGCTGCGGCCGCTCAAGTTCAGGGAAAAATCCTTGAGAGCAAGCCCGGTGAGCTACGTGAGGAAGCGGCGCCCACGGCGCCAATACAGTCGAAAGTCGAAAGCATCCAAGAGAAAGCGGACGACCAGCCCGTTGAATCGTCTCCGGAAGGTGCAGCCTCCGTTACCTTCGCAGAGCAAACCGGGGAAAAATCTGAACCTGTGGGAGCTATTTCTGAAGAACACTCGACCGTCGCTTCCGGCAAAGTGATTGAGATGCCCTCGGCAATTCTCGAGTCGCGGGCGCACTCTGACGTCGAGCCTTCAGCCGACGAACCCGTAACGATCGCAGCAGCCGCAGGCGCTGGCTTCGGCGGAGCGGCTTCCCGGTGGACCGCAGTCTCTGTGGCTCTGGCTCCGGAAGACAACGGGCTTTCCCTCGAACAGGAAATGCAGCAAGCCTATGCGGCTTATGCTGTGGCTGACACAGGGCCGTCCGTAACAGCGACGACCGACACCAGCTCGCTTCAAGATTCTCAGCCTGAAACCGAGGCGTCAGTTCCCGAAGTCGACAACCCGATCCCAGCGATCGCCGCTTCCGAAACGATTCAGACATTGAGTGCGGTCGCCGACGATACCACACAGGTCGGGAGTCCTGCGGCCAAGGAAGTTGAGACCGTAACGTCCTCCTATGCTACGGAGAGCGCGTCGCATCCGGCTTCCGCTTCGTCGTGGTCCTCTGAAGGTTCAGGCGAGCCAGCAGAAGTGCCCGCGCAAGCAGCTTTTGTGGCGGCGGAATCCGCTGCTGGTGCTTCATCGGACTTTTCCCAGGAAGTGACGAATCAAGAAGTTCAGTCCGCGCAAGATCAACCGGTGGAAGAATCAAGACACGTTGCCGCTGAGGAACAGACAGGCGAGCTTCCGGTTCCAGTCGACGCGCATGAGTCATCCGCTAGCGCAGCGACGAACGAAAGGAAAGACCCTGACATGGCCGCGACAACCGCGGCGGCGTGGGCGAGTTGGCGGCGAAGCCGCGAAAGCGGCATGCCGCTTCCTTCTGCGACCGAACCAGCCAGCGAGGCCGCCATGGCTGTGGCAGCCGGGGCGGAGAATAGCCCGGAAGATGTAGCGAGCGAGATCGAGTCGGATCCTGCGATTGCGAGCATCGTCGATAGCGTCCTCGCCGGACTTCGTCCCAAGATCGTCGAAGAAATCTCCCGCAAGCTCGGCAAGAAGAAATAACTGCACCCATTTCCGCTCTGCACTCGAGCCGCTTCAAGCGACCCCTCCCCAGTCAATCTAATTCGGCGAGCGATCCACATTCGCGGATTGCTCGTTGTCAGTTTTTCCGCGCAAGATTTCGCTCATCTTGGCGCACAGAGCATCCTTAGTGAATGGCTTGCCTATAAAATTAGCGCCGCGGATCAACTCGCCATGTTCGTCGACGATATCGACGGAATGTCCGGACATGAAAAGAGTCTTGGCTTCGGGTCGAATCCGTGCAAGTCTCTCCACCAATGCGCGCCCGCTCATCTCCGGCATGATGACATCCGTCAAAACCGCATGAATCGGTCCGCTGATGCTTTTGGCCAAGTCTAATCCTTCCGACGGAGTCGACGCTGAGAAGACCCTGTAACCGCTGCTCTCGAGCATCTTGTGAATTAGTTCCCGCAGCATTGGTTGGTCTTCTACGACAAGTATCGTTTCCCATCCAGGAACACGTCCGGGACGTATTTGTGCCAAAACTTCGGGTACCGCTTCTTCGGTTCGCGGCAGGTAGATTTTGAAGGTTGTGCCCTGATTTCGCTCGCTGTAAACCCAGACGTAACCGCCGTTTTGCTTTACGATTCCATATACAGTCGCCAAGCCAAGCCCGGTGCCTTGCCCTCGAGCTTTCGTTGTGAAGAACGGTTCAAAGATATGGAGCTGGGTTTCAGCGTCGATGCCGACTCCGGTGTCGGCGACCGAAACCATTACATAATTTCCGGGTGCGACCGACGCAGCTGGATGCTGCTTTTGGTAGCTTTCGTCAATCAATGCATTAGATGTCTCAACGATCAGCTTGCCGCCGCCGGGCATGGCGTCGCGCGCATTGATCATGAGGTTCATGATGACCTGTTCCACCTGACCTGGATCGGCCTTTACCGAATCAAGATTCTGTCCTGGCACAACCCGAATCTCGATGTTTTCGGGGATGAGCCTCCGGATTAAGGGCTCTAAATCAGCAAGAACGCTGTTGAGATTGAGAACCTTCGTTTCGATCACCTGCTGCCGGCTGTAAGCCAACAATTGCTTCGTCAGGTCGGCCGCACGATTCGCTGCCAGCGAAACGTGCTCCAGTCCCTTGCGCAGCGAGCTCTCCTCAGGCACCTTCTCCAACAGAAGATTGGCATTACCCAGGACAACACCCAACAAATTATTGAAGTCGTGTGCGATACCTCCGGCCAAGCGGCCGATTGCTTCTAACCGGCTCCGATTGAGTTCGTGCAGCTGGCGATCACGCACGAATATTTCGGCTTCCATTTTTTCGGCACGCGTCCGAAGCTCTTCCGTGGCCTTGTCCTGTTCCTGTCCCAGTCTCTGCAACCGTACGAACTCAGTGACATCCTCGACGCGATGAATGATGTACTGAACACCGTGATCGCTCCCAAGAACCGGCGAATTTACCGGGCTCCAATACCTTTCCTCGAACCCACCACCTTCTTCCTGCGGGCGACGAACATCGTATTTCTGTACCCGCATGGTGTCGGGAACACGATCCCGCAGGACTCGAAGCAGTGATGCCTTCAGGTTTCGTACACCGGTCGCGGCAGGGTCGTTGGGATTGTCCGGAAACGCGTCAAAAATCCCGCGACCAAGAATTTCCTGGCGCGTGGTCATGGTGGCGTTCAGGTAGGCGTCACTCACAGCGACAATTTCCAGTTTCGGATTCAGTACCAGGTGAAGGCCGGGTGCGGATTCAAACAACAGGCGGAAATCGTGAACCGGGACAAATTCCGGTGATGACATACCTTGTGAGGTCGCTCCTCTTCTTTTTCTTTCCTGTTCCTGACAGAAGCGTCAACGATCGCCCGTTCGCGACGCACCTGGAAATCTATCGGAAAGTCGGAGGCTAACGCCTCGCTCCGTCCATCGCCGGACAGACTTGGCGGCACCCTGTCCAGAGTTAGCACAGGGTTGCGATTTTTCAAAATCGAAAATTTGAGATGTTCGGAATTTGTAACGACTTGTGCTGAGCAGGCATCGGGGCGTCGAAAATCCCCGCTAGTTTCCAATCCGCCGCGCTGCGTTTGACCCATCTTTTCTTGCGCCTGTAAGATCAGAACAGCACTCAGCCTTCAGCATTCAGCGGTCAGTCGAAGTCCCCGGCAGAGCTATTTCGACTGGCTGATTGCGGACGGCTGAGTGCTGCCTGTTTCTATGCCGCACGAACTTCCAAAAGCTTACGAGCCGGGCGCGATTGAGACGCGCTGGGCCGTCGCGATTCTGAAAATGGAAATTTTGGGATGTTCGGAATTTGTAACGACTTGTACTCTTGTCAAAATCTTGAATGTAGGTGCTTTGCCTATGTTGAGCGAAGAGATACGACTGGATCCAAAGAAGCAACACGCCTCGCAGGAAGTGCCGCTGCCATGATTGCTGTAATCACCATGATCACAACAGCTGCCAAATAAACGAATGGGTCCGTCGCACTGACTTCGAAAAGTAGAGAGTCCATGATACGCGCCACCGCCAATGAGCCGAGCGCACCGAGTGCACATCCGAGCAGTGCAAGTTTTACGGCAGAAAGCAAAATTAGCTTTGCAATTCGGGAGCGCTGCGCACCAAGCGACATGCGAATGGCAATCTCGTGTGCGCGCAGCGAGGCAGAGAAAGCAACCAGCGCATAAATCCCAGTGAGGGCAAGCAGGAGAGCGCCAGAGCGAATGCAGAGACTAGACCAGTATTGAACCGACGCGGTGCCTCTACGTTTGCGATAGCTTCCGTCATAGGTTGAACTTGGTCTAGCGCGAGAAAAGGATCAATTCCCGCAACGGTTGACCGCAGAGTATGGACAACCTGCTCCGGAGGAAGCGCAGAACGGACGGTAATGAATGCACCGGCGGGATCCGTCAGATGCCCAGTATTGTCGGAGAAGTACAAAATTATCGGCCTGCTCCATCGGCGTATACCATTGATCGCTGCCAGCCTCATCGCGCGAGCCCATTTTTGTATCAGCAACAACGCCAACCACTGTAGCCCACGGTTTCTTCATCGGCGGGCCGCCAACATGCATCCGTTTGCCCACGGCATACTGGCCTGGCCAGCAATGTTTTGCCATGGACTCGATTCACGATCACGACTGGTTGAGAATCGGAGCGATCGTCTGCGTTGAAGTAACGCCCTTCCAGTAACCGAACGGCCATGACACGAAAGTAGTCATCAGAGATAACAGAGAATATTGCGAACTGAGGTTTCCACGTGTCGGTGGGCAGCCCCTCGATGGTGTATGCGGTCTTCGCGTATCCGCCGGTTTCGGGAGCAGCGTTAATCATACCTACAGCCACAACCCCGGGCTTAGTAGAGAGCCGGTCCACAACCTCTCGGCGAAAGGTCCTCGCAGAAGCGCTGGTTGAGTATTGATTGAGTGGGAGTTGGAATTCGGCGGCCAGGACATGCTCGGGATCGAATCCGAGATCGACAGCCTGCATTTTCTGCAAGCTGCGCAGCAGTGTGCCGGATGCAGTGAGCAGCATCAAGGCTACTGCGATTTCTGAGACCACGAGCCCTGAGCGGAGCCAGGTATGACTGGAGCTACCTGTATTGGTTCGGAGGCCTTCTTTGAGGCTTTCCATCGGGTCCGTTTTAAGGGCAGCAAACGCGGGTGCAAGGCTGCAGAGAGCGCCCGTTGCGAGAGCGAGCAACAGCGCGAACCCGGCAACCGTGGCATCCATGGAAATGGAGTCGACACGCGGCATGGCGTCAGGCAGGGTTCCCAACGTGATGCGAATCGCGCCTGCAGCGAATGCCACACCCAGCGATGCACCCGTCACACCGAGCAACATGCCTTCTAATACTGACTGACGGATAATCGCGGCAGGCGGTGCGCCGAGCGCAAGCCGAACGGCGTATTCATTGCGACGCCGGATGGCTCGGAGCAACATGAGTCCGGCCACATTCGCACAAGCAATAAGGAGGACAATGGAAACAGCAAGGAACAGCTCTCTGAGTAACGGCCGAACTTCCGAAACCTCATATTCGAGCAACGGAGTGACGTCCCCTCGAATGTGAATACCTTACTGAGCGACCGGAAGATGGCGCATGATCTCTTGAGGAACACGGTCAGCATCTTGCGAGGCCTCCGAGAGGCTGAACGCCATCCTTTGAGACGAGCGATGATCTGATATCCCCAAAAACCAGCATGTTCGTTCGAACGTTCGTCGGCAGTCGAGCTCAAGCGTATGCGGAGCTGCGCACGGTCAAGGTAGCCCACGTGGGGGAAAATAGAAGCTGCGCGGCATCACGCCGATGATCGAATAAGGCTTGCGATCAAGGATGATCGAGGTGCCGATGACGTGAGGATCGCGGTGATACCGATTCAGCCACAGGCCGTAGCTGATGACCGCTACGGGTTCATGCGCGTCTTCTTCTTTTTGTGTAAATGTAGGCCAAGGATAGGAGAAACACCCAGCGTAGGGAATACACTCGCGGTGAAGCGAGCACCATTTAGTTCTTCTGGAATCGCGCCGCCGGACACCTCATAGCTTGCGTCGATGTAGCCTCCCGTGTCGGAGAAAGCTTGTGTGGCGCTCGCGTAGGTTCCGATCTCGCGAGCAGTCACAGAAGTCGTAGGGCTATTCCCCAAATGGTCTCCTAAGAGGAAGAGGCCATCCGGATGGTTGAATGGCAGCGGACGCAAAAGTATCCCTTCAACAAGGGAGAAGATCGCCGTCGTGCCGCCAATCCCCAGACCAAGGGTAAGAACTAGGACGAGCGTAAACCAGGGCATTTTAAGCAGTTGGCGATACGCAAATCGGAGATCCTGTGCAGATGCAAACATGCTGGCGCCCCCTCGTTCAACACGTAAACCTTACGCCGCAATGTTCGATCTGCAAAGCTGGGTCTTTCTTACAAAGATGAACGACGGACAAACCGGCATGGGGTGTGGCAGTTTTGCCGTTCCTTCCTTCCACCCCTCTCCGCGTTTGACCCTTCTTTTCTTGCGCCTGTAAGATCAAAACAGCACTCAGCATTCAGCATTCAGCAGTCAGTGGAAATCCGTTTCGAACGCTGTTTCGACTGGCTGATTGCTGACGGCTGAGTGCTGACTTCTTTCTATGCCGCACGAACTTCCCAAAGCGTACGAGCCGGGCGCGATTGAAACGCGCTGGGCCGACTACTGGGTCAAAGAAAAGCTCTTCTCGATGCCCACCCCGCCGCCAGGCGAGACGCGCCCCGTTTCACCCTGCTGCTGCCTCCGCCGAACGTCACCGGCCGCCTGCACATGGGCCACATGCTCAACCAGACGCAGATGGACATCATCGTCCGCTGGCATCGCATGCGCGGCTTCATCACGCTGTGGCTGCCCGGCACCGATCACGCCGGCATCGCCACGCAGATGATGGTCGAGCGCCAACTCGCGCACGAAGGCAAGAAGCGCCGCGACCTGGGCCGCGAGAAATTTATCGAGCGCGTCTGGGAATGGAAGAAGCTATACGGCGGCGCAATCCTCGATCAGATGAAGCGGCTCGGCGCCTCCGTCGACTGGGATCGCGAATACTTCACCATGGACGAGAATCTCTCGCACGCGGTGCGCGAAGTCTTCGTCCGCCTCTATGAAGAAGGCCTGATCTATCGCGGGAATTACATCGTGAACTGGTGTCCCTGGCACGAGACCGCGATCTCCGATCTCGAAGTGAAGCACGAAGACGTGGCCGGAAAGCTTTGGGAGATTCGCTATCCGGTCGTCGATTCGGAACGATGAATTCATCACGGTTGCGACTACGCGGCCTGAGACCATGCTGGGCGACACGCGCGATCGCAGTGAACGCGAAAGACGAGCGCTACACGCATCTGCATGGCAAGAAAGTGCTGCTGCCGCTGATGAATCGCGAGATTCCCATCATCACCGACGAACTCGCCCAGCCCGAATTTGGCACCGGCGCGGTGAAAGTCACTCCGGCGCACGATCCGAACGATTTTCAGGCCGGACTTGCGCCACAACCTTCCGCAGATCAATGTGATGGACGAGCACGCGCACATGAACGAGAACGCCGGCGCGTATGCGGGCCTCGACCGCTTCGAAGCGCGCGAGCGCGTGTCTGCCGATCTGCGAAGAGCAGGGCTTTCTGGTCGCGGAAAAGGATTACACGCTCCCAATCGGCAAGTGCGACCGCTGCGGCACCGTCGTTGAGCCGCGGCTTTCGGAGCAGTGGTTCATCAAGATCGAGCCGCTGGCGGAGCGCGCCATCGAAGCCGTCGAGAGCGGCGAGATCACGATTCGCGCCCGAGAACTACAGCCAGATCTATCTGAACTGGATGAACAACATCTACGACTGGTGCATCTCGCGCCAGTTGTGGTGGGGACATCGCATTCCGGCGTGGACGTGCGGCGATTGCAAGGAAATGATCGTGGCGCGCGAAGCTCCGACCAAGTGCACGAAATGCGGCGGCGCGAAGCTCGAGCAGGATACCGACGTCCTCGACACCTGGTTCTCGTCGGGACTGCTGCCGTTCACGACGTTGGGCTGGCCCGAGAAGACGCGCGATCTCGAAGTGTTTTATCCGAACACGCTGCTGATCACGGGCTTCGACATCCTGTTCTTCTGGGTCGCGCGCATGATCATGTTCGGCTGCCACTTCATGCAGGGGCACGAGCAAGACCCGGCGATCAAGAAAGCGAGCGGCTGGAGCGCGAAGAACAGACGACAGCGTGCCCTTCCGCCATGTCTACATCCACGCCCTGGTGCGCGACGCCGACGGCAGAAGATGTCGAAGACCAAAGGCAACGTGATCGATCCGCTGGAAATCATCGAGCGCTTCGGCACCGATGCGACCCGCTTCACGCTGGCGGCGATGGCCGCGCCGGGCACTGACATCGCGTTCAGCGAAAGCCGGACCGACGGCTACCGCGCCTTCGCCAACAAGATCTGGAATGCCGCGCGCTTCATGTTCATGAACGTGGATCGGATCGAGAGTGGCGCGGACGCTCGGTCGGCGCAGCGAGAGTCTCGCCGCAACTCAGAGCGAGGCGTCGCCGGGTTTCCACTCGACGAGCCCTCGAAGACCGCTGGATTCTCTCTCGCTTCAATCGCGTGGCCGCCGATGTCAACGATGCGCTCGCAGACCTACCGCTTCCACGAAGCCGCCAACCGCATCTACGATTTTTTCTGGGGCGAGTTCTGCGACTGGTACCTCGAACTGATCAAGCCGCGACTGATTTCGAAGAGGGCGGCGACAAGACAGCGCGCGCAGGCCTGCACGAACCTGGTCAACCTCTTCGAAGCCTCTTTGCGGCTGCTTCATCCGGTCATGCCGTTTATCACCGAAGAAATCTGGCACGCGATCTATGACGGCAAGCCTCCGCTGAAGTCGATCGCGCTGGCTGCATATCCGCGCAGCGGACGAAAAGCAGATTCGATCTCGCCGCCGAAACCGAGATGGCGATCTTGCAGGATCTGATCGTCAGCGTGCGCAATCTGCGGGCCGAACTGAAAGTCGAGCCTAAGGTCAAAGTTCCGATCGAGGTCTTTCGCCCATGAACCCGAGATTCGCAAGATGATCGAGCAGAATCACGGCGCGGTCGAGCGCCTGGCGAACGTGGAGAAGATCGCAGTTTGTAGAAGCCTCTCTGGCCAAACTGCCGGCGCACGCAGCACCGCGCGTTTCGACGTGCACGTGATCTACGAACGAAAGATCGACGTTGCCGCCGAATGCGAGCGCCTGAAGAAAGAACTGGAGAAAATCGAAAAAGAAATGGCCAACGGCCAGAGACAACTCGGCAACGAACAGTTTCTGGCGAAGGCACCGCCGAAAGTGGTCGAAGGCCTGCGCAAGCAGGACCAGGAACTGACAGGTTCTGGAAAGGAAAAAAGCAATCAGCTAGGCTAGACGGTTGAAATTGAACGTTGACAGGCGAGCTACGAACTGAGCACCGAGAACGGTCGCACCAGTAGCTCGAGATACGAGCAATCGAGCTGTTTATGGACTGGAACTCTCGACGCATCACCGCTATCCTCGAGAACGCGCTGCTCGAAGACCGCGCCACGCGCGATGCCACGAGCTACGCGTGCATTGATCCCAACCAGCGTGCCTCAGCGACCATCATCGCCAAGCAGGAGTGCATTCTGGCGGGCATCGGCTGCATTGCCACGCATTCTCGATGTCTACGCCGCACTCGACGGCGCGGTCACTTCGCACTACGAAGTCACCAGCCACCCGGAGATCTTCGATGGCGTGCGTCTTCGCAAAGGTCAATCCATCGCTGTCATTCGCCACAACGCCCGCGTGATTCTTTCCTGCGAGCGCGTGATCCTGAACTTCCTGCAGCGCATGAGCGGTATCGCCACCCTGACCCGCAAATTCGTTGACGCCGTCACCGGCACCAAGGCCCGCATTCTCGACACCCGCAAGACTGCTCCCTGCCTCCGCATCATTGACAAATACGCTGTCCGCTGCGGGGGTGGACAGAATCATCGTCTCGATCTATCCGATGGCGTGCTCATCAAGCGCAATCACATCGAACTTGCGGGCGGGATTATTCCAGCGCTCGATCGAGCCCATCCGCAACCGTCGCGGCTCGCAGCCCATCGAGATCGAAGTCCGCACACTCGACGAGCTCGAGAGGCCGCTCGTCCACGGCGCCGAGGCCCTCCTGCTCGACCATATGTCTGCCGAAGATGTCGGCAACGCGGTCGAACACTGCTCGCAACGACTTGAGAAAGACGGTCGCGAATTCCCCTCGAATGTTCGGGCGGCATTCGCCTCGGAAAATGTCCGCGCCTATGCAGAGACAGGAGTCCATTTCATCTCGGTCGGATCGCTTACTCATTCCCCGCAGGCGTGCGGATATGAGCATGCGCGTGGTCACTGCGTGAGCGATCGATACACACGCCGCCGAATCTCGATCCGATTGTCGTTTGGCCGTGTATTCGCGGATAATCTCGGCATCGCCCACATCAGCAAAACTCGCGCGCCTCGACCGTCCGAAGGCGTTACCCGCAGCCACCAGCCTCAACCCACCGACCTGCGTCTCGGCCTCATCGTTCGCCTCTTGATGGAGCACGCGACTGTGGTTCGTCAGCGGGACCAAGATTGCAGATGAAATCTCGGCCACTCGCTCGGAAGTATGGCGATTGATTCAACAGCTGCGCGGGTTGGGTGTCGACGTCGCGGGCCATCCCGCTACCGGCTACAGCTTGCGCCAGGTGCCCGATCTTCTCTTACCTGAAATCCTGCGGCCGCTCTTGCGTGGCACGATTTTCGACAATCACATCTACCACTTTTACAAGATCGGATCGACGAATACTGCCGCCATGTCCGCCGCTGCCGAGGGCTCGCCGGAAGGCAGCGTCTTTCTCGCGGAGGAACAAACTTCGGGACGCGGGCGCGGCGGGAATTCCTGGCACTCGCCTCGATCCACCGGCATCTACTGTTCCTTGATCTTGCGGCCCTCGCTGCCACCTTCAGAGGTTTTGCCCTTGTCGCTGGCAACGGGCTGGCAGTTCGGTCCGCCATCCATTTCGTCGACTCTCGCGTGGAACCCGATCTGAAGTGGCCCAACGATCTCCTTGATCGACGGCAAGAAGTTCTGCGGCATTCTGACCGAAATGAACGCCGAGGCGACTCGTGTTCGCCACATCGTCGTCGGCATCGGCATCAACGTGAACCAGGCACGTCTTCCCGAAAGAGCTCGCGGCCACCTCGCTGCGGCTCGCGACCGGCAACGAATGGTCGCGCGTTGATTTGGTGGTCGCTTTGCTAAAATCACTCGACCGCGAATATCGCCAACTGTTGCAGGATCCCAGTGCGCGCGACTCGATTCTGCGTCGATTTGCGAGAGTTCTTCTTGGGTGCGCGGAAAGGACGTGCGTATCGAAGAAAACGGCTCGGCGTTCGAAGGCACCACCGAAGGCCTTGATCCGCGCGGCTTTCTGCAGGTGCGAACCGCGAAGGGACTGCATATCGTTTTGAGCGGTACAGTGAGGGAAAAATAGTTTCGGGCCACGCGCCTGATCGGGACACACCACGATACATCGCCTATGCTTCTCGTCATTGACGTCGGAAACACGAACACGGTCCTTGGCGTCTTCGCCCCAGTGGCGAGTCGCATCCCCGGCCCAGCCTGGAGACCATCCTCGCTACGATCGCCTCGCCGCGAATTGGCGGGTTGCGACGTCCCGAACCAGTACAGTCGACGAATATGGAGTCCTCTTCCGCAACCTCTTCTCGATGGCCGGCCTCGAGTCCAAGGGAATTCACGGCATCGTGATCTCTTCGGTCGTGCCACCGCTCGATCCACTCTTCGTCAGGTTTGCGAGCGCTATTTCAATCTCAAACCACTTTTCATCGAGCCCGGCGTGAAAACCGGCATGCCGGTGCACTACGATAATCCCGCCGAAGTCGGGGCGGACCGCATTGTGAACGGCGTCGCCGCCTTCGAAAAATATGGCGGCCCTTGCATCATCGTGGACTTCGGTACGGCCACTACCTTCGATTGCGTCTCGGATAAAGGCGAATATCTCGGTGGCGTGATCTGTCCGGGCATCGGCATCTCCGCCGACGCCCTGTTCCAACGCACCGCCCGCCTGCCGCGAGTCGACATTCGTAAGCCTCCCCGCGTGATCGGCTCGAATACTGTGGGCAGTCTTCAGTCCGGTCTCTACTACGGCTATCTCGGGCTGGTCGACGGCATTCTCGATCAGCTGATGAAAGAAATGGGCAGCGACACTAACGTGGGGCCACCGGAGGCCTGGCCCCTGATCGGCACCGGGTCGCGCTACATCCAGGAGGTCGACGACTACCTCACACTCGACGGGCTGCGCATCATCTGGGAACGGAACGCAGGCACGACGTGAGGATTCTGTTCGCCCAAAGACCGGCGCAAAGGTCATCCGCGAAAACCGCGAACAAAGCCAAGAAACGGGGACCATGCCCACTGCCCGCCCGCTCCGCTCGCTGAACCGCCGTGGAAAATTACTTCAACTACTTCACCGAAATAGAGGAGCGTTTCTTGCAGCGCCGGGGCGGGGGCCTACTGCTCTCCACATTGGACTGGGCCCTGATCGAAACGTGGAAGGATGCGGGAATTCCCCTGGAAGCCGCGTTGCGCGGCATCGACGGAGCTTTCGACCAGTATCAGCAGCGTCCCTGGAAAACGAAAAAGGTGAACAGCCTCGCCTTGTTCACAGGAAGTTCTTGCCGCGGCAGAAGATATGAAAGAGGCTGCAGTCGGCGCAGCCAGCAGGCCTGCCGAAAAAGCATTAGGCAAAGGCTTCGAGACAGAGAAGGTTGCGGTCCTTTTTGCTACGGAACGCCGATGCGCTGGAATCCGCCAGGTCTCAGGCGGATACCGCTCTCGCCTTTCGATCGTTCGTTCCGAAACCGCAGCTACTCTGCCAACTCACAGACAACGTGAGAATAAAACCGCCTCCACCCTGGAAGACCTGGAGCATCGTCTGACTGTTCTCGAAGAAAAGCTCTTTGCAATGTTCCTTACTCCACTGCAGACGAGGAAATCATCGCAGTCCGCCGAGGCCGATCGCGACCTCGCTCATTACCGTCGAAAGATGTCAGCGCCGCAGATCGATCAACTCCAGAAGCAGTACGTTAACAAGCGGCTTCTGGAAAAATACCGGCTTCCTCGCCTCAGCCTGTTGTTTAGTGAGCGATGTGACCCACTCATTCGACGCACTGATTCTTGGAGGCGGCGCGGCCGGGCTGATGTGCGCCATCGAAGCCGGCAAGCGCGGACGTCGTGTAGCCGTCCTCGAACGCGCCGATCGCTTGGGCAAGAAGATTCTGATCTCCGGCGGCGGCCGCTGCAATTTCACCAACCTCTACTGCCGGCCGGAGAACTTCCTCTCCGCAAATCCCCATTTCGCAAAATCCGCACTCGCCCGCTACACCC
Organism: uncultured Acidobacteriota bacterium; assembly: GCA_963771765.1. Lineage (GTDB taxonomy): Bacteria > Acidobacteriota > Terriglobia > Terriglobales > Acidobacteriaceae > Sulfotelmatobacter. The sequence goes on along the minus strand of CAVYUY010000051.1, from coordinate 109,720 downwards.
CGCCGATTTCATCGCGCTGATCGAAAAGCACGGCATCCCGTATTACGAAAAGACCTTGGGTCAGTTATTTTGCGACCGTTCGGCGCGCGATTCGTAGCAATGCTCGAAGAAGAATGCCGACCTGCGCGCTGCATATTCTTTTGAACACCAATGAACACCGAAGTTGTCGCGCTCGGAATTCTTCTCCGTGAAGTACAATCGGAGACGTCATTTCGGGCGTCGGCGCTAGTGATAGCGACGGGCGGTCTTTCGATTCCTAAGATGGGCGCGACCTCGTTCGGGTACGATTTCGCCCGGCAGTTTGGTTTGAAAATTCAAGAGCCCCGGCCTGCACTGGTACCTTTGATGTTGAACCCCGAAGACCACGATAACTATTGCGACTTGTCCGGGGTTTCGGCGGACGTGATCGCTTCCTGTGACGGACAAAAGCTTTCCGAAAAAATGCTCATCACTCATCGCGGACTCAGTGGGCCAGCGATTCTTCAGATTTCGTCGTATTGGAGGGAAAGAACCGTTCACATCGACCTTCTGCCCGGCAAGGAAGCAACAGCCAACTTCGCGGACCCGACGGCCGCAGCCTCCGGCGCTTGCGATCGGAATTCAGGAAATCCCTGCCGCACCGCTCGCCGACCGATGGGTCGAGCTTCATGCCCCATCTTCATGGACGAATGCCGCCCTGCCGCCGTTGAAAAGCAAATCCACGATTGGGAGTCGTTCCTGCCGGTACCGAAGGCTTCGAAAAGGCCGAGGTGACCGCCGGTGGCGTCGACACCAACGAACTTTCCGCCAAGACCATGGAATGTGCGAAGATTCCCGGGCCTGTTCTTTATTGGCGAAGTCGTCGATGTCACCGGCCATCTAGGTGGATTCAACTTTCAATGGGCGTGGGCGTCCGGCGCAGCGGCGGGCCGGGCAGTCTGATTCATCAGTTAGAATCGCATCTTGCTCCTCACAATTGAAAAGCTGATTTACGGCGGCGATGGCCTTGCGCATCTTCCTGCGGACGAAAGCGGCCGCGGCAAAGCCGTCTTCACTCCTTTCGTTCTCGCTGGGGAAAAAGTCGAAGCCTCACCGGCGGAACGAAAACCCGGATTCGTGCGAGCGCGATTCGAATCGGTCCTCGAACCCTCTCCGCATCGAGTTCAACCAGACTGCCCCTATTTCACCCAATGCGGCGGATGCCACTACCAACACGCCAGCTATGAGCATCAGATCGAAATAAAACGAGAAATCCTGCGTGAAACTCTGCGCCGGACGGCCAAACTGGACCTGGAACCCGATATTCAGGTTCATCCGTCTCCGCCCTGGAATTATCGTAACCGCTCGCGCCTGCAGGTTCGAACGTCCCCAAATTTTCCGTTGGATATTTCAAGACCGGCTCCCACGACTTCTCGCCGTTGAGCAATGTCCGATCAGTTCGCCCCTGATCAATCGGGGTATTTCCGTTCTATGGCAGAGCGGGCGAGCGGCAAGGTTCCTCGAGGTGTCCGGGAACTCGAATTCTTTGCCAATGCTGATGACACGCAACTTCTTGTGGAAGCATCGACTGCGCCCGATTCGCGCCGTGCGGACCTGCGCGCATGGTCAGAAGATCTGCGCGCGGACCTGCCCGCCATCACCGGAGTGATCGTGCTTCGCGAATCGCAGCCCGGCACCCGTCATTCGCACGAGCGGTTGCTGTCGGTGGGCGTCGAACACCTGATGTATCAAACGCAACGAGCCACCTACCGGGTCAGTTCCGGATCGTTCTTCCAGACGAATCGATTCTTGACCGACGAATTGGTGCGAATTGTCACGGGTGGCCAGTCCGGCGAATCGGCCCTCGATTTGTACGCCGGGGTCGGATTGTTTTCCACAGCCCTTGCTGGTGATTTTCGTCACATCGTTTCTGTTGAGTCGTCACAGACATCCTCAGCCGATCTTTCCTACAATCAGTCCTCTCATGGAGAGACGGTCCAGGCGACGACGGAACAATACCTGGCCCGTACGCAAGATTTCGGGCGGGTTGGGAAGGGCGCAGTCCTCCCTCATATTCGTTCATAGGCCCGACCTGGCGGTGGTGGACCCGCCCCGAAATGGCTTGGGACAACGCGTGGCGCAATTGCTGGCGAACCTGGGTGCGCCGCGCGTTGTATATGTCTCCTGCGACCCGGCGACGTTGGCTCGAGACCTCATCGTCCTGTTAGCGGGTGGCTACCACATCGAGCAGTTGCATCTGGTGGATCTGTTTCCGCAAACCTTCCATCTCGAGACGATCGTCCATCTCGCGCGCTGAAGCGGGAAGAATTGTTCTCCCGGCGCGCGACGGTTTCATTCCGGCCAACATTTCAATGAATCCTCACCATTCCGTGCCCCGGCGGCGGGCCCGCTCGGCTCACCGCCCTAAGACACCGCGCCAGCCTCTGCTTTGGGCTGCGCGGCTTACTCCCTCGGTATCGTCGCAGGCGTCTATGCGTGGCGTCCGACCTCTTGGTGGGCATTTGCCGCCGGTTTCTTCATCTTCGCCGCTGCCTATCTCGCGCGCCGAAGATCGACCTTCGGATGGACCGTAATTCTGACCTCATTCTTTTTCGCTGGAGCGATGCAGATTCAACTTCGTCTTCGGCTCACTTCGACACCAGCATCGTTCCCTACGCCGACCGCGAAGAACTCCAGGTCATCGCTCACGCAGTTCATGACGGCCGGATCCAGTCCGCTGGCTTCGCGGAGACAAGGCAGACAGTCGATGTGGAAGCGGAAGAAATTCAGACCGCAACGGTACAGACGTTGCCCGTGCGTTCCGGTATTCGACTCAGCATCTACGGACGTCGTCCTGAGGCGGCAGACTCTAACGAAGCTTCCGGACGCGGATCCAAGCACAGGAATGAGAACATTCCACTACGGCGAACGCATCCGATTCGTCGGAAAGCTGCGACTGCCCGCAATTTCCGCAATCCCGGAGCGTTCGACTATCAGGGATATCTCTCCGATCGTGGCATCGTCGCTCTCGGGTCGGCCAAAATCGAAGACGTCGCAGTGTTGCCAGGTTTCTCCGGAACCGCTCTCGCTTCGTTGAGAACCCGCTTGCATCGCGGTGTCATTGCGAAAGTGCATCAACTATGGCCTGCGCGGGAAGCCGCGCTGCTCGATGCCATGGTCATCGGCGAAGAGGCATTCATCGATCGCGACACGCGCCTCGATTTTCAGCGCTCTGGTACCTATCACGTTCTGGTTGTTTCGGGCATGAACGTGGAATTCTCGCGTTCGTCGTCTTCTGGACGCTTCGCAGCTGCGTCCCGGAAATACCCGCCACGTTTCTCACGGTCGCGTCCTGCGCCGGCTATGCTTTTGTGACTGAGGTGGGTGCTCCCGTTTGGCGAGCAACTCTCATGTGCGCCGTTTATCTCTGGACGCGTCTCCTTTATCGTGACCGCGCCGATGGTCAACGCCCTCGGCGCTGCGGCTCTCAGCCTTCTCGTGATCGATCCACGGCAGCTGTTTACCGCCAGCTTTCAGATGACCTTCGTATGTGTGCTCATCGTAGCCGCTATCGGAGTTCCCATCCTCGACGCTTCTTCGCAACTTTATAGGCAAGCCCCGGTCGATTGGAGTTCCAAGGGCTACGCCAGCCGTCTGCCTCCCCGCGTTGCCCAGTTCCGCGTCGATCTACAGCTCATCGCTTCGCGCCTCGGCCTTTTCATCGGACAGTCGCGTTCCGGGATTCTGATTCGGGGACTCACTCGCGCCATTCTCGCGGGTGGGAACTCGTCTTTATCTCCGTCGTGATGCAGATGGGACTCGCACTTCCCATGGCGTACTACTTTCATCGCGCCACAACCATCGGCCTGCCGGCCAACATGGCCGTCGTCCCCTTGACGCAGCGGATGATGCCGGCCGCGATTACTGCTCTTTGTCTCGGATATGTGTCGCCTTGGATGGCGAGAGGTACCCGCTCTTTTGGCAACACTCGCCGTGGATGCAATTGCCGGATCAGTCCACGGCTTGGGCAGCCTCCGAGCGTCCGAGTTTCGCGTGGCACTGCCATCGGAAATCACGATTGGGATTGCCGCTGCTGCGCTCGTCGTTGCGATGTGGTGTGCGCGCCGCCGAGCCTGGCTCCGTCATACTGCACTCCTCTCGATCTTCGTGGTTTCGATCTGCACTCGCGTTCATCCCCTGCACCGCGAGTCCGATCTGGCGTGCTCGAAGTGACTGCCATTGATGTTGGTGAAGGCGATTCCATCCTGCTCGTCACGCCCAAGGGGAAAACGCTGCTTATCGATTCCGGAGGCCCCATCGGACCGGGTAGCTCTCAACTCGACTTTGGAGAAGACGTTGTGTCTCCGTACTTGTGGGCTCGCGGCATCTCGCATCTCGATGCCGTCGCCATCACTCACGGACACTCCGACCACATTGGCGGGATGATCAGCGTGCTGAGGAATTTCAAACCCAAAGAACTGTGGATCGGGTTGTTGCCTCCAAGTCATTCTCTGGAAAACATCGTTGCGACTGCGGGCGAACTGGGAGTCAACGTCGTACGCCACTACGAAGGGGACGAGTTCGATCTCGGCGGTGCGACGGTTCGGGTACTATTTCCGCCCCGTGACTGGCCCACGGGTAGCAAGCCCACCAACAACGATTCGATGGTGTTGCGAGTGAACTTTCGCGACTCATCTGTCTTGCTGGAAGGAGACGCCGAAAAGCAAGTAGAACGATTCGTCGCTGAGAGGGAACATCCTCGCGCCGATCTCTTAAAGGTAGGACATCATGGCAGCGCGAACGCTACCACGCAAGAATTGATGGCGTCCGCCAACCCGGCATTCGCGATCATTTCGGTAGGATCGGGAAATTCATTCGGCCTTCCCCGCATGGAAACACTCGACCATCTCACCGAAGGAGGAACCCGCACCTACCGGACCGACCTGAATGGAGCTGTCACGTTCTATCTGGATGGCAAGTCGGTTACGCCTTTTGTGGCGGATCATCAATAATCTGGATCTCCGCAGTCTCGTCGTCATCGATCGAGGACTGGCGTTGCTCCGCGATGACTTTCTTCGCTGACTCTGCGTCTTCCGCGCGCACCAGGATAATCATTCCTCCAAGGCCAGGAAACGTATCCTGCAGCAGCGAGGACGAAGTCAAGTCCGATTCGATGCCGGCAGACTCGAGAAGTCCCTTCACCACCATTGCCTCGACTCCTGTTCAGAGCCGAATACCTTCACCAACTTTTCGTTCGGATCGGGACGCGGGCTTCCATCGGTGGCGTTTAACGGTGTGGACATTCAGTCTCCATTCCGATTCGGCGCTTGGCCGAACCTCTTCTTGATCTTAAAGATTTTACTCCCCTTATCGACAAGTCTCGATGCGCATCAGGTGGATGCGATTCTTGGACCAAGGGTTTGCGCCCCAACCAAGATGGCGGCGTGGGTACACCTTCGGGCAATTGTTTTCCGCCAAGACTGGGTGCAAAATGACGGCAGTCAATCGCGCAACGGCAGGCCTCGTCGCATCATCCAAAAGCTGTGGGACAAAAGGGGAAACCATGAATATTTCGTATCGGCCAGCGAACAGCAGATTTCCAATCGGCGAGACTGAGCCTTGCCGGGAGAGCGAAGAGGAGTCCCGCAAAATTCGGCGCCTGCAAGTAATGATCAGTATGGTGATGTCGGTAATCGGCCAGGACCCGAACCTGACGATTGAGGAAGCCTCAGAGCTGGCCGCCGGAGCGAAGCGCGCGGCGCTCGCCATGTTTCCCGACAAGGAACTTGCGTACGACCTTCTCTACAAACCCAGGCTGCAAAGGCTGATCCGCGATGCTTCCGGTTGCAATAAATCTTACTCGTCAGCCACGGAATTTTTGAGCGTCCCAATTCCTTCGATGGTGACTTCCATGTTGTCGCCGGCAACGACCGGTCCACGCCCGAAGGCGTACCGCTCGGAATCACGTCGCCAGGAAATAGTGTCATCGCTTGCGCGATGTGGCGGATCACCGTGTCCAACGAGAAGATGAAGTCGCGCGTATTTCCCTGCTGCTTCACTTGACCATTGACACGAGTCTCTACGCCAATACCAGTCCATGGATCGATCTCGTCGCTGACGATTGGCCCCACCGGACAAAATGTATCGAAGCCTTTCGATCTCGACCATTGCCCGTCTTTTTCCTGGAATTCTAAGCGGTGACATCGTTCACGCAGGTGTATCCCAAGATGAACTGCTTGATGTCAGCGTCGGCCGCCGGCTGGTAGCAGGTCTTGCCAATCACGACGCCAAGTTCTCCCTCGTAGTCGACGCGCCCCGAAATCTGCGGGCGCCGAACAACGCCTCCCGGCGCCAGGAGCGCCGAGGTTGCTTTCAAAAAAATCAGCGGTTCTTTCGGGACCTCGTGGCCAAGCTCAGCCGCGTGCTCGCGATAATTTCTACCCACGCAAACAATCTTCGAAGGCCGCACGGGAGGCAATAAGACGGCCTGCTCGAGCGGGATGGCTTCGATCTTTCGAGTGCGCAATCCCTCCATGTCCCCTTCGGCCTCTTCCGGAGGAGTGAGCAACAGCCGGACGATTGCATTCTTCCCCGCGACGGTCTCGACCAACCCGTACTGCGCTTGTCCATTGAACTGAAATCGGCAATATTTCATCGTTTTTCTATCTAATCACGAATCACGGATTTGGGACGAACTTTCAAGCGAAATTTCCGCGCGGCGAAATCCTCAAAATGATGGAACCGTTTCGCTCGCGTCTCCCGACTGCGCGCTCTCGTTCCCGCGCAGATCCACGGCCGAAACTGTATAGGTATATCTCTTTGCCGGTGCGACATCGCCATCTCGATACGCGGGCATCTTCACAGGCTCTGCGTTGAGCCTCGTGGCTGGAGATCCCTCGGTGTGACGGTAGACGTTGTAACCAGCGAGGTCTGCATCGGTCACCGGCGCCCAAACCAGATCGATGAACGGTTGCTGGCCCGGCCCGGAGAAAACGGCTTGCAGGCCGGAAGGAACTCCAGGCGGGAAAATATCTTTCGCAAAAACTTCGACCACACGTGAGTCGTCGCCCTCCAGTTGCAGAGCGGGCTTGGCAGGATCGCCGACGATCGTCACCGCTTCAGTTCGGTACTTGTACGTTTTACCCCAATCGATTTCAGAATCCGTAAGCGTGAACTCAGTTTCGTTTCCGACGGGAATTTCGCCAACAAGCGCCTGCTGATTGTCTCCGCTCCGGTAAACACGATAAACGTAACGTAAATCCGAAGAAGTCGATGGACTTGCGCCCGTCCAGTTCAGCACAACGCCCTGGCTGGTAACTTTTGCCTGGAAGTCCTGCGGGGCGGGCAGCGTGCGGAGCAGCGGAACCCTTACGCGATTGGAAAGCCCTGCGCCCCGACCGTCAGAGTTGAGGACTTCAACTGCATAGGCCACGAACGAAGAAGCAGAATCACTTTCCAGTTGAGGAGGAAGCCTGTCGGTATAAGAGGCGCTGGGTTTTTTCTTTGCCGAACCGGCCGTCTCGACAGCCGGCTTTTGTGGCGACTCCCCGACCGGCGTTCCGCACTGTGCTAGATCAACCGGTCCCCGGCAAATCCGAGTCGGCCCGAAGCCCTGAATTGCCTGGCGATCGGTGGTGACGCCGGGAATGGTCCAGGTCAGGATCACTCGATCACCTTTGCGCGCGGCTCGCAAATCGAGTGGCGGCTTCGGCAATTTGAGCGATGGAGGCTGCGGAGGACCCACAGTCGCGCACGCCGTCAGGAGGAGTGTTGCGGCCAGCGCCGACGAGGGTCTCAGCCAGTATCTTTTCATGCAGAAAAAACAGACTATCAGAAGGGTTCCCAATCGAATCGCGCATTAACACACCAACTCCCGCACCGCCTCGCGAAAGACTTTTGTATGTTGGTCTACGTATTCAGCTTCGGTTTGCGGGCACATCAGCGCCATGTTGTGGAAGGGCGTCAGAAGGATCCCGCGATTCATCGCATAAAGATGCATGAACCGTTCGAGCTCAAAGTCCATTGCATCGTGGGCTTGCGAACCGGTCGTGGGTTCAGGGCCGAAGAGATATTCAGCGCGGCAACCGAGTCTCGTCACATGCCACGGGAGTTCGGCTTCCGTGATCGCTTGAGCGACTCCAGAGGTCCACCGCTCGGCAAGCGGGATCATGCGATCGAAGGCTTCTTGGGTCAGAACTTTTGTCAGCGTCGCACGCATGGCTGCGAGGGAAAGCGCGTTTCCGGCGAGCGTGCCGCCAATTCCTCCCACGTCGCAATTCTCCAAGACCTGTTTCGCCAGAACGCGATCTGCAATCTCCTGCGAAAAACCGTATGCGGCTCCGGGAATTCCCGCACCGATTGCTTTGCCGAACACGAGGACATCGGGGTCCAAGTTTTCCGCGCGCGTATATCCTCCGGGGCCCGCACAGATGGTGTGCGTCTCGTCGATGATGAGCAGAGTGCCGTACTTTCGCGTGAGTTCCCGCAGCGCTTGGTGATATCCCGGCTGCGGATGCACGATCCCGACATTCGTCATCGCCGGCTCGGCCAGCACGCAAGCCACGTCTTCCGCGGCCAGAGCGGCTTCCAGAGCGCTGAGATCGTTAAACTCCACAACTTTCGTGGTAACGGCAGGATTCACCGGAGGCCCAATGTTCCCTGGCCTCGGTCCCGCCATGCCATCGGCGCCGATCGTGACGAAGGTTTCGTCCACGGTTCCGTGATAGCACCAGTTGAAAACGAGAATTTTTGGGCGACCCGTAATCTGTCGTGCCAAACGTATCGAAAAACGGTTTGCATCCGTTGCAGTCAGCGCGAATTGCCAGTAGGGAAGATTGAACCGCTTCTGGAGTTCCTCGGCGACGACGATCGCGTCTTCGCCCGGCAGCATCAGCGTGATGCCGCGCCGCATCTGTTCTTCCGCAGCTTTGACGGTGGCGAACGGCGAATGCCCGGTCATCGCGCCGGTGTCGCCCAGGCAGAAATCGATGTAGCGATGTCCGTCGACGTCGAAGAAGTGCGCGCCCTGCGCCTCGCGCACGAAGGGAGGAAATGCGCCGGCCCATTTGACCATCCAGTTCATGGGCACGCCCGCGAGGAGAGACTTTTGTGCGCGGTCAAACAGCGCTTTCGACTTCGGACGCTCGTCCACAAACTTCTTCTGTTCGCGTTGCATCAGGGACTGCAGGCGGCTGCGGTCAATGGTTTTCATCGTGAGAAAGATAAACCACGGCAGAGAGAAGTGCGGCAGCGCGGTGGTGGGGAGACAGAGATCGCTTTGGGTGCCTCCAAGTGATCGCCGAGGCTCGTAATTTTTCGGGTTGTTTCTCCAAATTATTGAAGTCATTATGGTTAAGAGCCAGAGGCGCAGTTTTCGGGCGGCAAAATATTGCAATCAAACGAGTTACCCGCAAAATACTGCAAAGCAAGGAGTTAGCGGAAAGGAAAGTGCGCGGAGGAATCATCGGCCGCAGGCTTTGGAAGTTCGACTCTTCAACGTTCTCTTGCACCCCTCCAGTCTCTGCTATTTCGATTTCCTGAGTAAAGGTTGTTGGTCACACTGGAATGTATGAGGGCTGTGGAAAACGGACGCGGCTATTGAAGGCTCTATTTTTCTCAGAACAGCCGAAGATTCGAAGTCCGCACAAATCGAGAAAGAGCCCCAGCAGCGCATCCTTGAGCGATTTTGTTTTATTTAGCTCGCACGAAGGAGTTTTCAACAGCCCGAGGGATTGAACTCAAGGCCCCTTTTGAGGGGGCGATGAGTGAAATAGGGATGTTACGCCAATCACACGATCCTCTCTCAACTTCTGTTGACAGGCGTTCGAACGCAGCCGATAATGACGATGCTCGGTCACGCCCCCAGTTCCGGTCCGGTGGGGCGCTCCCCATCGAGCGTGTCCGTCTCCCTCACTCGTGTCCCTACGTTCTAATGCTGCTGGCGAACGTTGCTCTTTACGCAAAAACGGGCAGATTCTAGTAATGGAAGTCCGAATCCGCGGGTGCAACTGCTCCCAGCGGGGAGCCAAGGAGACAGCATGAGGAAGCTTGAGCTTTTAAGAATTATAGGTGTCATTTTGCTGTTTTGTGGCACCACGGCAATTTCATCAACGGCGCAGACGTATAACACTGTAGCGAATTTCGATTCCACGAACGGCTCCGCCCCCAATGCTCCACCGGTTCAGGGTACTGACGGGAATTTCTATGGGACAACGTTGCTGGGCGGAACCAGCGATAACTGTACCGACGGCTGTGGAACGGTCTTCAAAGTTACTCCGTCGGGCACGCTAACGACACTGCACAACTTCAACGGCATCGACGGTTCCTCCGCTACAGGAGTGATTCAGGGTACTGACGGGAACTTCTATGGGACAACCGCCACAGGTGGGACAAGCAACAATTGCACCAATGGTTGCGGTACTGTATTCAAAATCACTCCATTGGGCAACTTGACCACGCTGCACAGTTTCAACGGTACGGATGGTTCTGGCCCTTACTCCGGGCTGACTCAGGGCACTGACGGAAACTTGTACGGCATCACATACTACGGCGGTGCCAACGACAACTGTACCAATGGTTGCGGCACTGTATTCAAAATCACTCCATCGGGCAACTTGACCACGCTGCACAGTTTCGACGACAGCGATGGTTCCGGGCCCCAAGCGGGGTTGATCCAGGGTACGGACGGGAACTTCTATGGGACCACCTTCAGTGGCGGGACTCTCAGCAATGGCACAGTTTTTAAGATCACCGCCAAGGGCGCGCTGACTCTCCTGCACAGTTTCAACGGTACGGATGGTTCCGGCCCTTACTCCGGGCTAATTCAGGGCATTGACGGGAATTTCTACGGTACAACCGAGGTAGGTGGGCTTTGAAACGCAATGGTACAGTCTTTAAGATTAGCGCCAAGGGCGCGCTGACTACCCTGCATAGTTTCAACTACGCCGACGGCTCCAAAACCCTGCCGGACTGGTTTAAGTTTTCGACGGGAACTTTTACGGCACAACCCAGGGCGGGGGCATCGCCTTTTGGTACAGTCTTCCAGATGACGGCCACTGGGGCGCCATGACCACCCTTCATAGCTTCGATGACTCCGATGGCGCGGACCCCCAGTCCGCCCCCATGCAAGCCACTAACGGGACGTTCTATGGGACTGCCGCGATGGCCGGAAGTGGCGGGTACGGAACTGTGTTTAGTCTCTCCAAGGGGCTTGGCGCGTTTGTCGAAACAAATCCTGCTTCAGGAAAAGTGGGAACTGCAGTGACTATCTTAGGGAACAACCTAACAGGTGCAACCAGTGTCACCTTCCACGGCAAGAAAGCTACTTTCAAAGCTTCGAGCACGTACATCACAACTACCGTTCCATCCGGTGCGACGACTGGGACGGTGGAAGTTGTAACGCCAAACAAGACACTCAAGAGCAAAGTGCCCTTTCGTGTGCCGTAGTAAGTTCTTAGTTGCTCCGGAACAGGTCAGCAACAGTCCCGCAGCCGCTGTACTGTGTGAAGCAGTTTGTATTAAGGGAGAGCACAGTGCGCAGGCTTTTGAGCAGAGCTTTCACTGCCAATCTGCACAATCCCATTTGTGACCAACGGCGTCGCCGTATCTCACGGATGGACCGCAATGTATTCACAGCCCTTGCAGAAGTCAATCTGCACATGACTCGCGATGGGGTAGCGACGATTAACCGTTGTGGCGCAGTCCAGCATGTTCCCCGATATCACTCCATCTTTGGTCCGGAAATACGATTGCATCTCCGTATAGGGCATGACACGAAGTGTCGCGAGAATTCGATTCGACAATGCGATCTTGTGTCCGCACTCGGAGCCTCTCATTCATCTAGCTGGAGTTCACTTCCAAAGTGTTGTCGAAGTTCTCTCCACCCGTACCACTCTGCTTCCTTCGGAAAGTTCATACCTGGTTCGCAAGATGAACTCTGCCCGTCTACCAAGAATTTGGGAGTAGAAGAAACCCAAGGAACACGCAATTAGAACTGAAGGCGCGACAGCAACTGTTAATCGCTGAATCACCAGTCAATTAGACACCAAGCGGCGGAGATTGGACCCTAACTGTTGCTAACAGGCGTTAGCACAAGTGATCGAAAAGGAAACTGCTTGACTCCCGGTTGATGAGTGTAATGGCGATCAGCGTGGGGCTCAACGAGATCGGGTGAGTTTCTCTGATTTGCAATGTTTCACTGCATGAGATAGTGTTCCTGCTCGGTAGTTGCCTTCCCCCCACGGCTCCCTCTATTCCCGGCCTTTCGTTATCTCTGATTGGGGAGGACCGCATGTCCCAAGGCTTACGGATTCGATCCACAAAAGAATTACCCGCCAAGAATTTCGAAAAGCATTTGAGTATTTATTCGGCTTCCGCCGTTATGGCTGGAGTGGGTGTTCTCGCTCTGGTTCAACCTGCCGAGGGGGAAATTGTCGTCACCCAAGTCAATATTCCAATCTGCGGCGCGACGGTCGACCTGAACAAGGATGGGAAGCCGGACTTCTCCTTTCCATGCTATGCCAGTCAGTACGAACACTCGTTCTACGTCAAGATGATGGTGGCGCCTCTCACCGGGGGTAAGGCGGTCGGAGGCGCGCGCGGCTCAGGAGGGCCATACGCCTCGGCGCTCGCCAGTGGAGCGAAGATCGGACCCTCGGCACATTTCTCGAGTTCGGTGGGCATCGAACAGCTCCAGATCGAGCGATCGGGCGGAGGCCAATCGATAAGTACTTACTCGCAGTATTCCCTCAATGGCCAATGGGGAAACAAAGGTCCCCACTATCTGGGAGTCAAGTTCCTCATTAACGGCCAGACGCATTACGGTTGGATTCGAATGTCGGTGACCCGGCGCAACCATCATGCACAAAGCCTGAATGGCACGATCACTGAGTTCGCTTACGAAACAACCGCGAACAAGGCGATCACCGCGGGGGCTACGAAAGATGACTCAGCCTCAGCCAAGAAACCCGACCAGGGGCCGCAGAGGCCCAATGGCGCATCGCTTGGAATCCTGGCGCTTGGCGCGGAAGGAATTCCAACGTGGCGTCGGGAAAACGCGCCAGCCATCGCGAGCATTGTCGAGCCTGTTTCTTCTGGCTCTCCTGTCTCTTCTGCTTCTAAGGAAGGAGGCCGCTTATGAATCGTGCAACGAAGGTCATGACGGCGAAAGCATGCATGGCGCTCTGGGGCCTGGTCGTATTTCTCTCTTGACCCATTCACTCCGCGCTCAGACTGGAACGGTGTTGCATTCGTTCAAGAGCAAAGAAGGTGCTTCCCCCATGATGGGTCTCGTTTTTGACTCGTCCGGAAATTTGTACGGAGTTGCCGGAGGCGAAGGAGGATTCGGAGGCGGGTCCATCTTTGAATTAAGTCCGAGCGGAAGCAGCTGGACCGAGAAAACTTTGCATTCCTTCAGCGGTGGAAGTGATGGCGGTACGCCGCGTGGCACGCTCATTCTGGACAGCTCGGGGAACCTGTATGGTACGGCGAAACTGGGTGGTTCGAAGGGAGTTGGGGTGGCGTATGAACTGACCAAGTCGGCGTCCGGCACGTGGTCCGAGAAGGTGTTGCACAATTTCGGCAGCGCCAAAGACGGTCAGTACCCTGTCGGGAATCTTATCTTCGATTCCGAGGGCAATCTCTACGGCACCACTGAAGGTGGTGGAGCATTCGGCAACGGCACGGAGAATGTCGGCGGTACGGCGTACAAATTGACTCCGCCTGCGAAATCCGGCGGAAGCTGGACCGAGACAGTGATTCATAGCTTTGGAAACGGTGTTGACGGTGTTTCGCCCAAGGCGAATCTCGTTCTGGATTCATTGGGCAATCTCTACGGGACGACGATGCTGGGAGGCACCCTCAGCGGCGGAACAGTGTTTGAGATTTCACCCCAGAGTAAAGGCGGCTGGAAAGAGAACATTCTCTACAACTTTTTGTCTTACTTCGGCGATGGGGACAAACCCGTGGCGGGGCTCATATTCGACAGCTCAGGAAATTTATATGGGACCACTTCAAGAGGCGGGGGGTGGGGCGGAGGAACTGGTGGAGGCATCGTATTTGAACTATCGCCGTCGACTGGAGGAACGTGGACACAGACGCAATTGTGTAACTTCGAGACCTCCTTTAGTTCACCCTCTCTTCCGTACTCAAACCTGACTTTTGACAGCGCGGGCAATCTCTACGGGGCGACGCTGCAAGGGGGCGGCGTCGCACAGTCTTTGAAGTTCCTGTCGGCGAAGTCGGTGATAACTGTGGGGACTTCTTGTGGGGCTTCTCCGGCACCGGCGGAGAGAAGCCGGCTGTGGGTGCGTTGATCTTCGACTCGTCAGGGAATATTTACGGGGCCACGCAAGATGGCGGCGCAAATAAGGAAGGTGCGGTATTTAAGATTACGCCGTAGTCGCTGCCGCGCGCCGGATGAGCGGCGGTCATGACTTCTACAGGATGTAACGCGACAGGTCCTGGTCCTTCACAATATCCGTCAGCATCTTGCGGACATATTCGGCGTCGATGGTGATGTGCTCGCCCTTTTTCTCCGGAGCATCGAAACTCAATTCGTCCAGCACACGTTCCATGATCGTGTGCAGGCGCCGCGCTCCGATGTTCTCAGTGCTTTCGTTCACGCGAAAAGCAAAGTGCGCGATCTCATCGAGCGCCTCGGGCGTGAATTCCAGCTTCACACCTTCGGTTTCGAGCAGAGCTGTGTATTGCTTCACCAGCGATGACTTTGGCTCCGTGAGAATTCGCACGAAGTCTTCCATGGTCAGCGACTGCAATTCGACGCGAATAGGAAACCGGCCCTGCAACTCAGGGATCAAGTCGCTCGGCTTCGAGACATGGAACGCGCCTGCCGCGATGAAGAGGATGTGATCCGTCCGCACCATGCCATAGCGCGTGTTGACCGTGGTTCCTTCGACGATGGGCAGGATGTCACGCTGCACGCCTTCGCGCGAAACGTCCGGACCGTGCCCGCCTTCACGGCCCGCGATCTTGTCGATTTCATCCAGAAAAACGATTCCGGAATTCTCGACGCGGTCGATGGCCATGCGCGTAACTTGATCCATATCGATGAGCCGCTGCTCTTCTTCCTGAATCAGGTATTCGAAGGCTTCGTTGACCTTCATCTTTCGCTTCTTGGTCCGCTGCCCGAAGATGTTCGGCAACATGTCTTTGATGTTGACGTCCATCTCCTCGACACCCTGGTTGGTGAGAATCTCGAAGGATGGGAAAGTTGCGTTCGCGGACATCGATTTCCACGGTCCGGTCGTCGAGCTTGCCCTCGCGAAGTTGTTGCCGAAGTTTCTCGCGCGTGCGCGACGAAGATTCCGTCAATGCCGTATTGCCATCGATGACCACGCCACCGGCGGCTGCAGTCGCCGCCGTATCGGGTCGCGGCGGGGGTGAAGGCGGCAGGAGAATATCGAGAAGCCGCTCCTCCGCGTTCAACTCCGCTTTGTCGGCGACATCCTCGAGCTTTTCTTCACGCACGTTGTCGATCGCAATTTCCACCAGATCGCGAACCATGGATTCCACGTCGCGGCCTACGTAACCGACCTCGGTGAACTTCGACGCTTCCACCTTCAGGAACGGCGAATTCGCGAGCTTCGCCAACCGCCGGGCGATTTCAGTCTTGCCCACGCCCGTGGGCCCGATCATGATGATGTTCTTGGGGATGATCTCTTCCGCTAATTCCGGCGTGAGCTTCTGCCGGCGCGTACGGTTGCGGAGAGCGATCGCCACCGCGCGCTTCGCGTCTTTCTGCCCGATCACATGTTTGTCGAGCTCGACGACGATTTCGCGCGGCGTTAATTCGTCCAGCGCAAGCTGCTCTTCTTCGGCGGATGATGGGAGATAAATAGCCATAGATCAGTTGTCAGCCTTCGGTCGCTTTTCGTTTGCTGTGGCAGTCGAGCATTTCGCCCATCCACCGCAGCTTTCGAGTGGCGACCTGTTACAACTCTTCGATCGTTACCTTGTCATTGGTATAGATGCACATCTTGCCCGCAATCTTCATTGCTTCTTCAGCAATCTGCCGGGCTGGAAGTTCGGTATGGTCACTCAGCGCTTGCGCCGCGGCTTGGGCATAGGGTCCGCCGCTGCCAATCGCCGCAATCCCGCCATCGGGCTCAATGACGTCACCCTGTCCGCTGAGCAGAAAAGTCGTTTCCTTGTCGCTAACCAGAAGCAAGGCCTCCAGATGGCGCAGGAATTTATCGGTCCGCCAATCGCGGGCAAGTTCCACCGCAGCGCGACCGAGGTTTCCATGATATTGCTCGAGTTTCGCCTCAAAACGGCTGAAGAGGGTGAAAGCATCGGCAGTGGAACCGGCAAACCCGGCAACAATCTTGTCGTTGTATAGCCGCCGGATCTTCCTGGCCGAGTGTTTGATCACCGACTCACCCAAGGTCACTTGGCCGTCCCCGGCAAGCACGACGCTACCGTTACGGCGCACCGACAAAACTGTCGTCGATCGAATCAGTCGTTTCGTAGACATAAGCGCAATTCTTGATTATAGCAGCGGCGAGGTCACCCGGTTCAGTGCGGGCCTCGCACCCTAAGGGCTTGATTTCTCTGGAGTTTATAGGTGCGCTTCGGTAACCCGTGCCGGCTATTACCGCTGTGACATTTACGCCGTTGGTAGGGCATCTTACCTTTTAGCTCATGCGACAGACTGCTGCGGTGCTGTGTCACGACGAACGGTCCTTGAAAACCCTGGAAGCCTCTATGGAAGAGCTTGGCATCGACCTATTAAAGTGCCGATCGCAGCAGCAGGCTTTGGAATCTGTCATGGCAGGACGCTGTTCGACGCTGGTGGTCGATTTCGATCTGCCTGGAGGGCATGAAGCGGTCAGGATGGCGAACCTGCTGCCTCCGGGACAGAAGCCGGCCCTTTTCGCAGTTGCCAGCCGCGCTTGGCCCGGAACCGGTGAGGCGTTTCAGTCCGGGGCAAGCCGCATCCTTTACCGTCCACTGGATGCCGAACTTGTGAAGGACGCGTTGAAGGAAGGCCGCAAATCGCAAAAATCGAACCGTCGCCGATCCGCCCGATTCGAAGTGAAGACTCTCGTCTATCTGGAACTGGAAAGCGGACAGCTCGCGGGCGTCAGCATTGATATTGGCGAACAGGGCCTTGCAATGCAATCGGCCGAGCCCGTTCCCATGAACTCGAATGTGAAATTCCGCTGTGTGCTGCCCGGCACCGATATCACGCTGCACGGGCACGCCGATGTGATCTGGGCCAGCGACCAGGGGCGCGCGGGATTGTTCTTTTCCAAACTTGCTCCCGCGGCGCGGAAGCACCTGAAAGATTGGCTCCATCGGCGCAGCGCTCACGGAAAAGGCAAAACCGCCGTTCGCAATCTCATGCCGGGAGAAGATGACCACGTCTCCTTCGCACCCTCCGAAGAAATTCTGCAGGAGCAGCACCAGTAAGCTCGCTCGCCCGGTGCCGTAACCGCGTCGGGAATCGCCCGATTCACCCGACTTGTCTTAGAATTATCGCTGTCTGTTTCGGAGCGAGGCCTTCTCTGTCCACATCTCTTCAAACTGGTTTGGCTTTTAATGGGCACTCGATGGTGGGTGCGCTTCGCCGCGTGCTGGTATGCTCTCCGCGCTCGGCGGGATGGAACGATCCCCAGCGGGTCGCGCACTGGTCGGATCTCGGGTTTCATCATCCTCCCGATTTTGAGGTCGCACGGAACACAACACGCATCGCTCTGCGCCGAACTGAAATCGGCCGGAGCCGAAATTGTCGACTTGCCTGCTGACGACGAACTTTCTCTGGACGCCGCTTATACCCATGACGCGTCTCTCGCCACCGACTTCGGGTTGATCGTCATGCGTCCCGGGAAAGCAAACCGCGTTGTGGAAGGCCGACATCACGCGGCTTTTTGCGAGACGATCGGCGTCCCTGCCTTGGCCACGATCGCGGCGCCCGGCGCTACGGAAGCCGGAGACATCGTGTGGCTGAACTCCAGGATGTTGCTGGTGGGGCATGGATACCGCACGAACGCGGCGGGAATCTCGCAATTGCGCACGCTGTTAGCGCCTAAAGATGTTGAAGTGCTTTCCGCTCCGCTGCCTTACGGTCCCGGGCCCTCGGCATGCCTGCATCTCATGTCGCTGATCAGCCTGCTGGATGAGCAAACCGCGCTCGTGGACCTTCCCTGGCTGGCAGTCGAAACTGTGGAGTTGCTCAAGTCGCAGGGTTATACGTTGATTGAGATTCACTATCCGGAACGCGACACATTGGCGTGCAACGTCTTGTCGCTCGGCGAGAAGCGATTGCTTGCCATCGAAGAGAACCGCGAGACGAACGCAAAACTCCGCCGCGCGGGATTCGACGTCAGAACTTTTCCCGGAAGTGAGATTTGCATCAACGGAAGCGGTGGACCTACGTGCCTCACGCGACCGCTGTTGCGCGCGTGAACTCGAATCGCCTCGTTCCTACGCAAAGGCCCCCGCTTCATCGACCGAGCGCTGCTTTATTCCGGGTGCGGCGCGCCTTCTTCCACCGTCGAATGTAGTTTGACCCAATGTAGTGGGCGAGTTTGTCGAGGGTCTGATTCCATCCAGCTTCCATCCCTTTCAGATACTGCGGCGCAAACGTGGTGCCTTGCATCACGCGAGCTTGCAGGGTCATCAAGGTCTTTCCGTTTTTCTCGACGAAGGTAACGGTGTTCGGGATGTCGAACATCGAGTTGCCATGGGCATCGAGCGCGCTGCTGAGAAATACCAGTCGTTCAGGCTTCTCGACTTCCTCAAAGACTCCCTTCATCGGATAGACGACTCCGTCCGGAGCGCGCATATGAATGCGGATCTCTCCGCCCACGCGGACGTCCAGTTCGCAGACTGGATTGGTGAAGCCCGTCGGTCCCCACCAAAGCGCAACTACTTTCGGATCGGTCCACGCTTTGAACACGAACTCCCTCGGAGCGTCGAAGGTTCTCTCGATGACCAGATCCCACTGGGAGGGCTCCTGGGCTGCATTAGCCCCTGCTTTGTTTGCCGGGACATGCTTCTTCTCCTTGTTTCTCAATTCTTTTTTCTTGAATGCCTGCAGGTAGTCGTCGAGGCGATCGAAGCTTTCTTCCCAGAAGCGCCGGTAGTGTTCCACCCATCCAGCGACGTCTTGCAGCGGAGTCGCTTGCAGGCGGCAGGGCCGCCACTGCGCCTCGCGCCCGCGCGCGATCAGGCCGGCGCGCTCCAGAACCTTCAAATGCTTGGAGATTGCCGGCATGCTCATGGCGAAGGGCGCCGCCAGTTCCGTAACCGAAGCCTCTCCCGAGGCCAGCTTCGCCAGAATTGCGCGCCGGGTCGGATCGGCGAGTGCTCCGAACGTTTCGCTCAATCGATCGTTCATTTTTAGTAAACCGTTCAGTTAAATAACTATTAAGTTAAATACAACGGATGCTGGAGGATGTCAACGAAAATCGAGCGGCCCGACAATCAGGCTAGCGATTGGCCGACTTGCTTCCGGTGTTTGTTTGTTGTGGTTGTTATGATGTTGCTGCGAAAGCAACTATCTTTCAGATGTCGCGGTATCGCGTCCTTGCGAGAAGCGTGCTTTGGGAGAATTCGAGAAAAGAGACATAGCGATGTTATTTTCGTGCCGGCGTTGGATCGCCTTCTCGTTCCTGATCGTTGCGGCGACGCAAGTTTTCATGCAGGCCCAAGCCAGCGGAGTTTCGCCATCGGCGATCACGCTCGATGCAGTCACGGCTGCTCAACCGCTTCGCGACGGCATTCAAATCCAGGCCGGAGCGGGAACACTGCGCGTCACCGCGCAGAGGGACGACATCATCCGCGTGCGAATTTCACCTTCGAACACGCTTCGTGAAGATGCCTCCTGGGCCGTCCTGCCTGAATCCCGGACTAAAACAATCGACGTGCAGGCGGCACAAGATTCGGCCTTCGTAGGCTTCCGCACGGCAGCCCTCGATGTCCGGATCGAGCGAAACCCCTTGCGCCTGGTGATTCGCGATCTCGGTGGCACGGTCATTTCTGCCGACGCCATCGGACGTCCGGTGCAATTTCATCTCGGGGACTTTACTGTCTCAAAGGAAATGCCTGGCAGTGAACACTATTTTGGCCTCGGCGACAAGACAGGCGGGTTTGATCGCAGAGAGCAGGCGTATACCCTGTGGAACACAGACGTCGGACCGCAAGAATCCGTGGACCCGCTCTATAAGTCGATCCCGTTTTTTCTGGCGATCAACGGAAATCGTTCCTACGGGATTTTTCTGGATAACACGTGGCGCACATGGTTCGACTTCGGCAAATCCGCGCGCGACGCCTACTCGTTTGGGGCTGAAGGCGGGCCGCTCGACTATTACTTCATTTACGGGCCGACTCCCAAGCAAGTGGTAGAGAATTACGCGTACCTCACGGGCAAGCCGCCGTTGCCTCCGCTCTGGTCGCTGGGCTTTCAGCAGTCGCGCTACAGTTACACTCCCGAATCGCAGATTCGCGACATCGCGAATCACCTGCGCACCGACAAGATTCCCTCGGATGTGGTCTACCTTGATATCGACTACCAGGATCGAAACCGCCCGTTCACCGTCAATTCGAAGACATTCCCCAACTTTCCTGGACTCGTTTCCGATTTACGCAAACAGCATTTCCATCTCGTCAATATCACCGATCTTCATATTGCACACGCCGCGAATCAGAATTACATGCCGTACGACACCGGCCACGCTGGCGATCAGTTCGTCAAAAATCCGGATGGCAGCGAATTTGTCGGCGTTGTCTGGCCGGGCCCAGCGGTGTTTCCTGATTTCACGCGCGCCCAAACGCGCGCGTGGTGGGGCGGCTTGTATCAGGAATTTGTGACGGACGGCGTCGCCGGTTTCTGGAACGATATGAATGAGCCGTCGGTCTTTGATGGACCCGCAAAGACGATGCCGCTGAACACGGTTCATCGCATTGAAGAGCCGGGCTTTGAAACGCGTACCGCGACGCACGCCGAGATTCACAATATCGTCGGTCTTGAAAACGCCAGGGCAACGTTTGATGGCCTGCTGAAACTCCGTCCCGACGAGCGACCGTTTGTCCTCACCCGCGCCACATACGCCGGAGGACAACGGTATGGCTTCACCTGGACCGGAGACAACTCCGCAACCTGGAACCATCTCCGGTTAGCGACGCAAATGGTGCTGAATCTCGGAGTCAGCGGAATTTCTTTCGTGGGCGCAGACGTTGGGGGATTCAATGGCTCTCCGTCTCCTGACCTTCTGACGCGATGGGTCGAACTCGCCGCCTTCTCGCCGCTGTTCCGCGATCACGCCACGAAAGGCAGCCAGCCGCACGAGATCTGGAACAACGGGCCTGAGCAGGAGGCCATCCGCCGGCGCTACATCGAAACCCGGTACAGGCTGCTGCTGTACTTCTACACGCTGGCAGATGAAGCATCTCGCACCGGCTTGCCGCTTATGCGCCCGGTGTTCCTTGAATTCCCCGAGATCTACGCGCCGAATTCTCCAGGTTTCGACAATGTCGACACGGAATTTCTTCTCGGGGCCAGCCTGCTGGTCGCGCCTCCACCATTCGCGGAAATGGCGGGCGACTACGCCGTCTCGTTTCCGAGCGGACTCTGGTACAACTTCTGGACCGGCGAAAAGATGGCGGAACAGCCGCACGGGCCGTCCATCGTGGACGTTGCCAACGCGGGACCTGACGCCAACTTCCCCGGACCGCGGCCGATCCACCCTCCACTGGATACGATGCCGGTGTACGCCCGGGGTGGCAGCATCCTGCCGCTTCAGCCACTCATTCAAGACACCGACGAGACCCCGAGCGGACCGCTCGAACTTCGCGTCTATCCCGGCCAACAGTGCACCGGATCGATCTATCTGGACGATGGCCACACCTTTGCTTATCAGCATGGCGGATATCTGCGACAGACCTTCACCTGCCAGTCCGATGCCAACGCGATGCATCTGACGTTTCACAAACGCGAGGGATCTTTTGCTCCCTGGTGGAAATTCATCGAAGTCGTGATTTATGACTGGCCGTCGATGCACGCGGAGGCGAAGTTCTCGAGCAGCACTTATCCGCTGAAAACCACCTACGACGCCAAGCAGCACGCGCTTCATGTGACCTTGACTGATGTGCCGGGGGACGCGGAACTCACGGTGCGCGGACGAAGGGCTCCGTAAAGGCTGCGGCGTGGGACGGTAGATTCCTCACGGCCGAAGGATGCCGTGCGGAATGACAAACTCCTTAGAGCGTTTTGATCTGCCAACTCCCGGCGATGTTCTGCCGAGCTGGAATTGTGCGCGTAGACATTCCGGCTGATGAGGATAAGTAACTTCCTCTCCTTTTCGTTTCCGCGCTATCCCTCCCCTTAATGCCGCCCTAATCTCGTCCGGCATATCGCGTGCAGGTCGTTCTAAAGTGATGCAACTCAAGGTCGGCATACCGCCTGCCGATAACAATTTCATAATTCGCCACTGAGAGGAGACAGCGATGTCAGTGTCGGGGATTTCAGCTACAAATCTATATTCGGGCAGCGATCAGAACGTCGTCAGTAAGCGGCAGGAGATTCAGAAAGAGTTTCAACAGCTGGGCCAAGACCTTACATCCGGCGACCTCTCCGCGGCGCAATCGGATTACACAGCGCTCCAGCAGCTTGTGCCGAAGCTCGATTCGAGCACCTCTTCACTGAGCACCGATCCCAGAGTCAAAGCTTTCGATCAACTCGAGAAAGACATCCAGTCCGGCAATCTGTCGGCCGCGCAGCAGGATTATTCGAACATCCAGCAGATGTTCCAGAACCGTGCTGAAGGTGGGCACCATCACCATGGCGGCGGCAGCGGCGGTTCCGGAACGATCGGCGAATTGTTTCAGCAACTGGGAAAGGACCTGCAATCCGGCGATCTCTCGTCGGCTCAGCAGGCTTTCAGGCTGATTCAGCAGGATCTGCAGCAGAACGGTCAAGCGAGCTCAGAAACAAGCACGCAGTCGACGTCCGGCGTTTCGGTTACGGCATAACCCCTTTCGCGGTTCGCGCGTGGGACGGGATCTGGTAACGCCGGGCCCGTCTCCGCGAGAACCTCGAATGTGATTCTGAGCACCGAACCCTCGCACAGCACTGCTGCTAAAATTAAAAAGCATGCTTCTTCCCTTCGTTCGCGAACTCTTCGCGGACGTCGAATCTCTTCCCGGCTTCACGCGTGCTTCCTCCCACCTCAAGGAGGGCGCGGGGCGCATTCGTGTTTCCGGCCTGTCGCCCACTGCCAAGGCGGTGCTGCTCGTACTTTTACGTCGCAGCGCCGAACGACCCCTGATCGTCGTCGTCAACGACAATCGCGCTATCGAAGAGTTTGTTCCGGTCCTTCGCGGATTCTGTGAGTTAACTTCCGCCTGCGATCCCGACTCCGTCGTACCTCTTCCAGCTCGCGACGTCCTGCCTTTCCAGAATCTTTCCCCGCATCCGGAACTTCAGGAGGAGCGTGCAACGGCTTTGTGGAAGATTGCCACCGGCAGAGCGGCGATTGTTGTGACGCCGGTCGCGGCCACTGCCATTCTGCAGCGATCTGCTGAGTACTACACAGACCTGGCGCGAACACTTCGCCGCGGTGAGTCGTTCGATCTCGACAACCTGCTTGGGCACTTGAACACGGTAGGCTACGCATCGGCCGACGTCGTCGAAATGCCAGGGCAGTATGCTCTTCGCGGAGGCATCCTTGATGTCTACTCTCCGGAAGCTGAGCGGCCTGTCCGCGTCGAATTCTTCGGGGATGAGGTTGAGTCCATCCGCCGATTTGACCCTGCCTCGCAACGCTCGTCCAATCCAATCGATGAAGCACTTCTGTTGCCGCTGACGGAAACTCCAGTCAGCGATCAACTCCTCGGTGCAATCCACACGAGGCTCTCGGGAAAGCGCATCACCGGAAATGAAGAAATGGTCGAGGCAGCCATCCGCTCAGGCGGAGTAACCGTGTTTCCAGGATGGGAGTTCTACGCTCCGGTCGCGGGGGCCGATCGCACCATCTTTGACCTTCTGCCGCATGCTGCTGTATTGCTCGACGAGCCAGACCTGTTGCGCACGGAGTTCGATCGATTCTGGACGCGCGTCGGAGAGGCCCATGAGCGCAGTGGAGTCGGCAACCTGGTGCGTCCCACGGACCTTTATCTTCCGCCGGAGAGCTGGTGGCAAAAGGTTGCTTCGCTTACGGGGGCGGACCTTGAACATCTCGGAATCACGCGCAGCGAAAGCGAGGATTCCACGATTCAGTTTCTGACGCAGCCCACACCGCGCTTTCATGGCGCGGTTCCGGCAATGCTCGAAGAGGTTCAGAAGCTGACCGCTGCCGGGAATCAGGTGCTGTTTTCCGTGCCAAACACGGGCGAAGTCGAGCGCCTGGCAGACATCTTCACCGAGTACAACGTGAGCTTCAAACTCGGCAGCCGCACACGCGGAGGAGAAAGTTACGCCGACGAGACCAGTTACTTTGCCGGAGAGGTTCACACTACCACGCTTGCCAAGGCGTACGTTCCGGACGGCGTCATATTTCCTGAAGCGCATTTCGCCATCTTCGGCGCCCGCGATCTATTCGATGAGTCCGAGGCGGTCGCCGCGAGGCCGCAACGGCAGAAGTCCAAGGTATCCGCGTTTCTGTCGGATTTTCGCGACCTGCAAGTTGGCGATTATGTGGTGCACGTCGAACACGGAATTGGCCAGTATCAGGGACTGAAAGAGATCAATCAGGGCGACGGCAATGCGGAGTTCATGTTGCTCGAATATGACGAGGGCGCACGGCTTTACGTCCCCCTGACGCGCCTCGACCTGATCCAGAAGTACCGTTCGTCGGAAGGCGCAAAGCCCGCGCTCAGCCATCTCGGGACGCAGGCGTGGGCCAAAACGAAAGCGCGCGTACGCAAGGCCATGAAAGACATGGCCGACGAACTTCTCAAGCTGTACGCTCAGCGAAAGATGGCACAGGGGCACGCATTTCCGGCGGGAAGTGAATTCGTCCGCGAGTTTGAAGACGCATTTGAGTTCAGCGAGACCGAGGATCAGGCGCAGGCGATTTCTGATGTCATGCGCGACATGGAATCTTCCCAGCCGATGGACCGCCTGCTATGCGGCGATGTCGGCTATGGCAAGACGGAAGTCGCGATGCGCGCGGCATTCAAGGCCGTCAGTGACAACAGGCAGGTGGCGGTGCTCGCTCCCACCACGGTACTTGCGTTTCAGCATTTCGAAACATTCAAGCAGCGATTCGGCCCGTTCCCGGTCACGATCGAAATGATCAGCCGCTTCCGGAACGCGAAGCAGCAGAAGGAAATCCTTCAGAAGACCGAGGCCGGCAAGATCGACATTCTGATCGGCACACACCGAATTCTCTCGAAAGATCTCAAGTTTGCTGATTTGGGCCTGCTCATCGTGGATGAGGAGCAGCGATTCGGTGTCCGCCACAAGGAGCGCATCAAGCAGATGCGCAAGCAGGTCGATGTGCTCACCATGTCGGCAACGCCAATCCCGCGCACGCTGCACATGTCGCTGGTGGGACTGCGGGACATGAGCGTCATTGAGACGCCGCCGAAAGACCGCATGGCGATTCAAACCGTCGTCGCCAGTTGGGATGACAAGCTGATCCAGTCGGCGATTGAGCAGGAACTCGAGCGCGGCGGCCAAGTTTACTTCGTCCACAATCGCGTCGAAAGCATATGGGAAATCGCGGCCAAGCTGCAGGAATTGATTCCCAAAGCCCGCGTCATCGTCGGCCACGGCCAGATGTCGGAAGGCGAACTGGAAAAGGTGATGCTGCAATTCATGCATCACGAGGCTGACATCCTGGTTGCGACTACGATCATTGAAAATGGCCTCGACATCCCGCTATGCAACACGATCCTGATTAATCGGGCGGACCGGCTTGGACTTTCCGAGCTCTACCAGCTTCGCGGGCGCGTTGGCCGCTCGAACCGGCGCGCGTACGCCTATCTTCTGATCCCGCGGGAGATCGAACTCACATCCATCGCCCGCCGCAGGCTCGCTGCATTGAAAGAATTCTCCGACCTCGGTGCGGGATTCAAAATCGCCGCACTCGATCTCGAATTGCGGGGTGCGGGAAATTTGCTCGGCGGCGAGCAAAGCGGACACATCGAAGCCATTGGATTCGAGCTGTACACGCAAATGCTCGATCGCGCCGTTCGTGAAATGAAAGGCGAGGCCGCTCCGGACGAGGCGGAAACGCAGCTCAATCTCGGCCTCAACATTCGCATTCCTGCGGAATACATTCCCGAGGAGAATCAGCGCTTGCGGATGTATAAGCGTGTCGCTGGCGTTGAAACGGAATCTCAGCTCACGGATGTGCGGTCCGAGTTAGAGGATCGTTACGGACCTCCTCCGACCGCTGTTCGCAATCTGCTGGACTATGCTTCGCTGAAGCTGCTCTGCATGCGTGTTGGCGTGAACGCGATCGAGCGCAAACGCGATTTTGTCACTTTTAAATTTCGACAGAATGCCGCGGTCGATCCCGAACATCTTGCGCGGTTTGTCTCTGCCCAGCGCGGTGCCAACTTCACTCCTGACGGCATGTTGAAATTCAATGTGAAGGCGACGGCGGCAGAAGATGTCTTACGCACGATGCGCACCGTGCTGGAACAACTTGCAGCGGAAGAAGCGCCTCAAACCCGCTGAACGGAGACAGGCAGGTCCTCGCGAGTCATCGGCTACCCTCAAAAAGTCTTTCCAAATCTGCGCAAATCGGGCTAGGATATCGCAACTCAATCGACCGTACGACCGTTCGGTCGGATTGAATTATGATGACCACTCCCGACGACAAGTTCTATCACGCGCATGTGACCAAGCGCGTAGAGTTCGCTGCCGATCTTTGGATGTTCCGAATCCACTGTAACGGCGAGTTCAAGTTCGCGCCCGGACAATATGCCACGCTCGGAGTTGAACAAGGCGGGAAGCGCATCGAACGACCCTATTCGATCGCATCCTCGCCGGCAGAAGACGAGTTGGAATTTTTCTTTGAGCTCGTGCCGCAAGGCGCCCTCACGCCGCTGCTCTACAAATTGCAGCCTGGCGACGAGTTGTTGATGCGCAAAGTGCCGAAAGGAAGATTCACGCTGGATACGCAAGGATCTCGAACCAATCATCTGCTTGATCTCGACCGTCACCGGCGTCGCGCCGTTCGTGAGCTATGTTCGAACGCTATCCAAAGAGTGGAAGGAAGGCCGGTTCGACGGCACGCCATAAACTTTTCCTGCTCAATGGCGCCAGCCGTCCGTGGGAGTTCGGATACAAAGAGGAGTTATCGCAATTCGACAAAGAGCTGCCCTGGTTTAAGTACGTTCCGACCGTAAGTCGCCCATGGGATCATGAAGATTGGTCGGGCGAAACCGGACGCGCTGACGACATCCTGAGAAAGTATGCCGATCACTGGGAACTCGACGCGAACAACACGGTCGCGTATCTGTGTGGGCATCCGGAAATGATCGAGCACAGCAAGGCGATCCTGAAGCGCCGGGGATTTCTTGACAAAGTCGCGGTCAAGGAAGAGGTCTACTGGATTCCGCCGCATAAGTAACCCATCAGAACGAGCGGTCTACAAGCCTACTTTGGAACTTCGACGCTCGAGTAACGCGACATCTCTCCACGCGTCGCCGAGCTTGCCGATCCGTCGCCGGATGCCGACTTCGCGGAACCCGCACGACTTGTGCAGCGCGATGCTGGCCGCGTTCTCGGGAAAGATCCCGGCCTGGAGTGTCCAGATGCCAATCGCTTCTGACTCTTGCACAAGAGCCTGGAGCAGCGATTTGCCCACGCCGCGTCCCTCGTGCGTCGGCGGCGACGTACACCGAAACTTCGGCCACTCCGGCATAGACGCGTCGGCTTGAAACCGGACGTCAACGCAGCCCAGCCCAGCACGTGCATTGGGGCTTCAGGAGGACTCAACTGCTCAGCTTTCCTCAGTCTGACAGGTTCGAGTGCGATCAACCGGCAGTCCTTGCGATGGCTGCTGTCCCACTTTTCCCAGTCGGGATCTCGGTTTCGAACGTAGCATTTCCCGTTGCGATGCCCTCGCCGTAGATCTGTTGCACGGCGGGCCAGAGATCCGGCGGCATAGGGATGATCGGGTATTCCATGATGAGCTTGGCAGGGTCTAACTTTCCGCCGGCGCGAAGAAGACCAGGACCGCCAACTCTTCTTCGATATCATAGAAGCGGTGTTCGACCTCCGCAGCGACGAAGAGAACGCTTCCCGCGGAAACTTCCGCATCTTGCTCTCCCGCGCGAAAACGCGCCCGTCCGCGAACGACGTAGTACATCTCGTCTTCATGGTGCGGTTGTTGCTGATCGGCAGCGCCAGCGGCCAGAACATACAAGCCGGCACTCATGGCAGGAACGCGGAGAAACTCCAGATAAGGTCTCTTGTTTTGAGCGCGGTTCCGCTCAATCTCTGTCGCGGAAAAGAAGCCTACGGATGGTTGTGGCACAACGGTTCTCCGGTTGGGACGATCTCCGCGGTCGAGTTTACTCGCTCCATGAATCGATTGAATCGGTATCTTCGTCTTTGTCGTCAGTAACCACCACGAGCACTTTGTTGTCGCCCGGATACTCTCCCAGTTGTCGCAATTGCTTCTGCCAGTTGCTTACGGGGGGATCGAAGGACTCATCATACTTAGGGAAATCGTTCACTAAGATTTGTGCCCGGACGATCTTTTCCCCCTTCTCTGCCTTCGCGCAAGCCGTAACATCCCAGCCAAGCGCTGGATTCTTAATGTGCGAACTGGATACTTCCATGGGATCCCCTCTGGAAAGATTTCGAGATGCCTACGCAAGAATTCCACCGAACACGAACTCAGTGAATTGCGGAACCAGATTGTGCGTTTGCAGATCGCCTTCTGGCTTGTACCACTGATAGATCCAGTTAATCATGCCCAGCAGAGCAAAGGCTGCGGCTCGGGGACTGACAGACCCCTTGGCTCGCCGTGACCGTTGCACGTCGGCCATCAGGTTTTCGACGAAGTGAATGTAATCCTTCTTGCGGGTATTGATTCGCCTGCGCAGCGTCGGTGGCAGCGGGTGATTTTCGTGAAGCATGACCGTGATTTCCCGGTCCCGCGGACTCAACACGACTTCAATATGCAGGCGGATCAACGCTCTGAGACGTTCGTCCGGATCAACGATGCTCCGCACTGGGGCTAACACGCGCTCCTCAGTAATTTCCATCGCATGATTCATGATCTCGAACAGGATCTCGTCCTTGCTCTGAAAATGGTGATAGAGCCCGCCCTTACTGAGCTTGAGCGCAGCGGCGACGTCGTTCATCGAGGTGGCGTCGTACCCACGCTGCTGGAACAGGCGCGCCGCCGTGCGCAGAATTTCCTGCCGGGAATCGATGAGAGTTTCGCGGGGCATCGCGTGACATGGTAAACAGTTGCGCAGAGGAAAGCCAACGCGATGGATCCGTAATGCGAGGCAATCGACCCAGGAATCGCTAGAGAGTCAGTTTGGACAGCCTGCGTCGATTGCGAAGGGGAATCTGCGGCCTAAACTTTCCCGCTTGACGCCAGAATCCCGCTTCGGTAGCATAGTTGGACCGACCGACCGGTCGGTTTGTCATCTTGCAGATCCGGTATAGAGCCGAGAGGAGCACCTGGTGGTTACTATTTTCTATGAACGCGATGCCAAGCCCGAGGCACTGAAGGGCAAGACCATCGCCATTCTGGGCTACGGCAGCCAGGGACACGCCCAGGCCCAGAACCTTCGCGACAGCGGACACAAAGTCATCATCGGTCTCGACCCCAACCGGCCAAGTGCGCAGCAAGCCCGGGCCGATGGCATGGTCGTAGTGGCTCCTGACGAGGCGGCCAAGCGCGCGGATTGGATCCACGTGCTCACTCCCGACGAGACGCAAGGCGAACTTTACGAGAAATCGATCAAGCCCTATCTCCATCCCGGAAAGGTTCTCGGCGTTTCGCACGGGTTCAGCATTCATTTCAAGACCATCGTTCCGCCCAATGACGTTGACGTGGTCATGATCGCTCCCAAGAGCCCGGGCATCTGGTCCGGCGCGTTTATACCGAAGGCCGAGGAGTTCCAGCCCTGATTGCGATCCAGCAGGATGCAAGCGGTCACGCGCACGAACTCGCGCTCGCTTATGCGCACGGCATCGGATCGACGCGGGCGGGCGTTCTGCAGACGAGCTTCAAGGAAGAGACCGAGAGCGACCTTTTCGGGGAGCAAGCCGTTCTCTGCGGTGGGCTGACGTCACTCATCAAGAAGGGATTCGAGACCCTGGTCGAGGCTGGTTACGCCCCTGAGATCGCCTATTTCGAGTGCCTGCACGAAGTGAAATTGATCGTCGACCTGATCTACGAAGGCGGATTGGCGCGGATGCGCTATTCCATCTCGAATACCGCCGAGTACGGAGATTTGACGCGAGGAGAGCAGGTTGTGGGCGACGCGACGCGGCAGGCCATGAAAAAGACACTGGCTGACATACAGTCCGGGAAATTCGCCAAGGAATGGATTGAAGAAAACAAAAACGGCTGCCCCAACTTCAACGTGCTTCGCGAGAAAGAAAAGCAGCATCCCATCGAGATTGTTGGCGCTCAACTGCGCGGCATGATGAGTTGGCTGCCGAAAGACGGCAAGAAACAAGCCGAGGCTCCGAAAGATTCCACCAAACAGGTAGTGAATGCTTAAGGGAGCCGACATCGTTCTGCAGTGCCTGCGCGCCGAGGGCGTGGATCTTGTGTTTGGCTATCCCGGCGGCGCGATCATGCCGCTGTACGACGCCCTCGATGGCAGCGGGGTTCGGCACGTTCTTACACGGCACGAACAGGGCGCGGTTTTCGCGGCCGAGGGGTATGCACGCGTCACGGGCAAGGTCGGGGTCGCAATGGCGACTAGCGGACCGGGAGCGACCAATCTCGTCACCGGCATTGCCGACGCGAAAATGGATTCCGTTCCCCTGGTCTGCATCACCGGGCAGGTACGGAGTGCATTGATCGGTACCGATGCGTTCCAGGAGACCGACGTTTTCGGCGTCACCCTGTCGCTCACGAAATGGAGCCGGCTGGTTCGCACAATCGACGAAATTCCAGAAGCCATCGCCGAGGGATTCCATTGGGCACGCAGCGGGCGTCCGGGGCCGGTGGTCATCGACATTCCCACCGACATATTGAAGGCAAAGAAAGAATTCACGGGACCGGTGAAATTCACGCCGCACGCACGTCCTGCGGATGCGAAAGCCGATGGTGGATTCACTGACACGATTGTGGCGTTGTTGCAGCAGTCGTCCAAGCCAGTAGCTCTGGTTGGTGCGGGAGCCAAACTTTCCGGAGCGATTTCAGAATTGCGGCAGATGCTCGATCATCTGAATGTACCCACATTTGCGACCGTTCATGGACTCGGAGCCGTCGAACCACAGGCTCCCTATTACCTGGGGATGGTTGGAATGCACGGCACGCGCGCCGCCAACACAGCGCTGCACGAAACGGATTTGCTGTTGGTTTTTGGAGCGCGCCTCGATGACCGGGTGACTGGCGATCCTTCCCGGTTTGCGCCGTACGCCAAGATCATTCACTTTGAGATTGATCCCGCGCAACTGGATCGCGTTCGGCCGTGCGATTTGCCGGTCATCGGCAACCTGGCGGACACAATTCCTGCATTTCACGCGGAGCTTCGCCGGCATACGCTGCCCGATTTCGCCGGATGGCGCAGCGTTGCGTGCGGTCCGGAACGCGCGGAGCTGGATCCGCGAGGACTAGCGCAGCCGACGATTCGATTCCTCGACGAACTCTTCAGCCGCCTGCCGCAAGACAGCGTTGTGATCACCGATGTCGGCCAGCACCAGATGTGGGCCGCGCAGCGTTATCGCTCCTCGTCGCCGCGGGGATTTCATTACGTCCGGCGGACTCGGCTC
The DNA here is from genome assembly GCA_963771765.1 of uncultured Acidobacteriota bacterium. GTDB lineage: Bacteria > Acidobacteriota > Terriglobia > Terriglobales > Acidobacteriaceae > Sulfotelmatobacter. The sequence goes on along the minus strand of CAVYUY010000051.1, from coordinate 77,871 downwards.
GATGGGATTCGCTCTGCCCGCCGCTGTTGGAGTTCAGTTGGCGAAGCCTGAAACGTGCGTTCTGTGCGTCTCGGGGGACGGCGGATTTCAGATGAACATTCAGGAACTTGCGACTGTCCATCGTCTTGGCCTGCCCGTGAAGATGGTCATCATCGACAACAAATATCTCGGCATGGTCCGGCAGTGGCAACAGCTCTTCTACGAGCGCAACTATGCCGAGACCGACCTGAGCGACAACCCGGATTTCGTTGACATTGCGAAGGCCTACAAGATTCACGGCTTCCGTTTGCAAGAAGACGCGATGCGCGAATTCCCAGTGTCCCGAGAGACGGGCGATCAAATCGATCGATTTCTGCGCTCGCCGGATCCGGAACTGCTGGTATTTGATTGCGCTCCGGAAGCCAACGTTTTCCCGATGGTTCCTGCAGGCGCAGCGCTGTCGGAAATGCTTTTGAAAGAAGAACCAACGCAGTAGGGGGAATCTCACATGCAATTTCATGTTCGCTATCGCAATACTCAAGGCACGTCTGATGCGCATTCTGAACGCGGCTTCGCGCCGGGGACTTGATCTGCCTGCCGTGCAGGCAGAAGCCGCCGAGCACGATCACCATGTCACCCTTCTGCTCGAAGTCAATCAAAAGCAGGTTGGCCAGCTGTATCGCGAGTGGTATTCGATCGCCGATGTGATTCACGTCAGCGGCGCGCATGCGCAGACGTGGGAATCTCCGCATCCCCCCGCAGGTGTTGCCCTCGAAGCCGTCAGGGCCGCCGCTCGCGCCTGAACCCAAGATCGAAATAGATGGGCAAGCATGACGCTCCCTGGGCAGCGTCATGCGACTGGGGAACTCTGCAAACGGGTTCCCCGTTTTTCGCCCATGTGTATCAGCTGGGAATTGCGCTTTTGCAATCTTTGTAACCAATGCTTTGTCGAATCGCTAAACTCGTTTCCGCATCCGCAGTCCTATAATCTTTCAGCATGGATCTCAAGCACATAAGCCGAGGAATTACCGAAGGCCGCGACCGTGCCGGCGCGCGCTCGATGTTCAAAGCAATCGGATTCACCGACGCTGATCTCAAGCGCCCGCTGATCGGCGTGGCCAATACGTGGATCGAAACCATGCCGTGCAACTTTCATCTACGGCGATTGTCGGCAAAGGTGAAGGAAGGGATTCGCGCGTCTGGCGGAACGCCAATGGAGTTCAACACGATTGCGATTTCCGATGGCGAGACGATGGGCACTGAGGGCATGCGCGCTTCGCTCGTCAGCCGCGAACTGATCGCCGACTCGATCGAGCTTGTATGCCGCGGCCAAATGTTTGATGCGGTCGTCTGCGTGGTGGGATGCGACAAGACGATTCCCGCTGCGGCCATGGCTTTGGCGCGAATGAATCTTCCCGGGATGATTCTTTATGGCGGGACGATCGCCCCGGGCAGCTACCGCGGCAAGGACGTAACCATTCAGGACGTGTACGAAGCCATCGGAGCAAACGTCGCCGGGAAGATGAGCGACTCGGATCTGAAAGAACTGGAAGATGCGGCGTGTCCGGGCGCAGGAGCGTGCGGCGGTCAATACACGGCGAACACCATGTCGACGGTAATGGAGATGATCGGACTGTCTCCGATGGGCTTCAACAGCGTTCCAGCGATGGCGCCGGAAAAAGACCAGACTTCGTTCGACTGCGGCAAGGTCGTGATGGATGTCCTCCAGCGAGGCCTCAAGCCTCGCGACATTCTCACCCGCGAAGCATTTGAAAACGCGATTGCTTCCGTCGCGGCGACGGGAGGCTCCACAAATGCAGTGCTGCATTTGCTGGCGATTGCCCGGGAAGCGGGAGTTACCCTGGAAATCGACGATTTCCAAACCATCAGCGAGCGAACTCCGGTACTCGCTGATCTCAAACCTTCTGGAAGATTCGTCGCCGCAGACATGCATCGGGCCGGCGGAATCCGTCTGTTGGCAAAGCGGATGATGAGCGGTAAGTATCTGCATGGTTCGGCCAAGACCGTAACCGGACTGACGATTTCAGCCGAGGCAGAAACCGCGGTTGAAACTCCGAAACAGGAAGTGATTGTTCCTCTGGACAAGCCGTTGAAGACGACGGGAGGCCTTGTCATCCTAAAAGGCAATATTGCACCCGAAGGGTGCGTCGCCAAGATCAGCGGACATGAAAGGCTTGAGCATCGCGGTCCGGCTCGAGTGTTTGAATCAGAAGAAGAAGCGATGGCCGCGGTGACTGCCAAGAAAATTCACGCGGGAAATGTTGTCGTCATCCGGAATGAAGGGCCGAAAGGCGGCCCCGGGATGCGGGAGATGCTCGGAGTGACTGCCGCAATTGTGGGTGAAGGGCTTGGAGGCTCTGTAGCGCTACTGACCGATGGCCGCTTTAGCGGGGCGACCCGTGGTCTGATGGCCGGCCACGTCTCTCCGGAAGCTGCGCTCGGCGGGCCGATTGCTGCGGTGCGGGACGGCGACATCATCCATTTCGATGTGCTGAAGCAGAAACTGGAAGTCGAAATCAGCCACGATGTGTTGCAGCAACGCATGGCCCAGTGGAAGGCACAAACCCCGCGCTATCCGACCGGTGTTTTTGCGAAATACGCAGCCTTGGTATCGTCAGCGTCGCAGGGAGCAATTACCCAGCCGAAGTAAATCGATTTGCCTGAGGGACCTCGCATTCAACGCGCAGACGTGTGTTAAATTGGAGCGCGTTCCGGGTGTCGGGTCAGCCTTTCCAGCAGCACGCCGGAGCAACTACTCAGATCAATCATGAACAGGACCGCTGTTTCTCGGCAGCAGGTGCGGCGACTTGTGCCACGCTATGTGCGCGTTGCAGCCTCGGCGATTCTTGGCTTCTTGCTCACGCAAAGCCTTGGAGGGCAAAATTCTCCAACTCCTGCGGCCCAGGCTCATGCGCAAGACTATCTGGTTTACGTGGTCTGTGAATCCGCCGACAAGCTTGTCCTGATTCGCTTTGGTCCGGGGGGCGCGCGGATCGAGAGCCAGACGAGGGTTGGGCTGATGCCCATGGACATCAACGGCCCGCACGGTGTCGCTGTATCTCCTGACAAGGAATTCGTTTACGTTGCGCAGGGCCACGGGCGTCCGGAAGGTTCGCTCTGGAAGTTTCGCGCCGGCAGCAACACGGCGGTAAAGTACACCAGCCTCGGGATGTTTCCTGCCACGACCGACATCTCTCCGGATGGAAGTTTTGTCTACGTCGCCAACGCCAACTTTCATGGCGACATGGTTCCGTCATCGATCTCCGTTGTCGCAACCGACCAGATGATCGAAGTGAAACGCATCCCTACCTGCACCATGCCTCACGGTTCACGGCTGAATCACGCCGGGACGAAGCACTATTCCGCCTGCATGATGGACGACATGATGGTAGAGATCGACACCAGCAAGTTTGCGGTCAGCCGCTATTTCATGCTCGGACAGGGCAAAGAAATGGGCATGACGGGTTCTCCGGCCGCGCACCCAATGCCCGACCAGAAGATGGCTGGCCACAAGACAACGTGCACACCGACGTGGGCGCAGCCTTCGAATGACGGGTCAACCATCTACGTAGCGTGCAATCAGTCGAACGACATCGTGGCTATCAACACCGATACGTGGACAATGGCTCGACGTTTTCCGGCTGGCACCGGCGTCTACAACCTTGCGATGACGAAGGATGGGCGCCTGATCGCAACGAATAAGCGCGGGCAATCGGTGTCTGTCTTCGATCCGGTCAGCGGCCACGAACTGGCCCGAATTCCGACGCAGAGAAAGATCGTCCACGGCGCCGTGGTTTCGCCGGACGATCACTATGCCTTCATCTCTGTCGAAGGAGTCGGATCAGAGCCGGGAACGGTGGAAGTAATTGATCTCGTCAGTTTGAAAACGGTGGCGACGGTCGATGTGGGTTCGCAGGCCGCAGGCATTGATTTCTGGAAGACGGAACCGACTAAGCAATAAGTTCTCACTCTTAAGATTTCGATGGCGGAGGCTCGAATGATCAAGCACGGCGCATTTGTCTTGGCTTAGCAGCGATGACGTTAGCAGTTCCGAACGCGTGGCCGCAGGACGCAGCCGCGAAACCGCACAGGAAGGCACCGCCACATCGGTGGCGCCTGCAAGTGTCGAGATCACGCCGAAAACCCTCGATGTGCAGGTCGGCCAGAAGGTGAAGTTCAGCGCGTCAGCCAAGGACGCTTCAGGCAATCCGATCGATGCGAAGCCTTCGGTGTGGTTTGCCGCCCCCTTCGACCTTGCGGGGGCAGATGACACCGGCGAAGTGACCTTCCATTCTCCCGGAGTCGTAACGGTCGGCGCAGTCATTGCTGGAAAGTCCGGATACGCGACGGTCAACGTTGCGAATTCGAAAGTCACGAAAGTCGACATCGAGCCCTTAGAGCACGCAATCGTTGCCGGAAGCGCTGAGAAGCTTACGCGTCATCGCCCGCACCGCGAATGGCAATCCTCGCGCGGACGCGGCCGTCACGTGGACGTCGGACAAGCCGTCCATTGCGAGCGTTGATGCGGCTGGATTGGTCTCTGGCGTCGCTCCCGGCAGCGCGATGATCAAAGCGACCTCCGGAGAGGCGAGCGGGACCGTTGCCGTGAAGGTAGTACGCGATGCCGTCCGCAAATTGACGATCAAGCCGGCAACCGCTGAGGCGAAGACGGGAGATGTCGTCCATTTCAGCGCCGGCGAAAGCAAAGATGTTCCAGTTCACTGGTCGATCACGGGAAGCGGAGCAACGGTTTATCCCGACGGAGCATTTGTCGCCGAGAAAGCCGGGACCTACGTTGTGACCGCGAGCAGCGGGCAACACAGCGCGTCGGCGTCCGTCATGGTGAAACCGCGCAACGTGGAGCGCGAGATGGAAGTGGTAGCGCACGTTCCCATGCCTGATGTGCAGATGTCGGAGGAGTGGATCATCGGTCATCACGCCTATCTTTCGACGATCGCAGACAAGCTCTTCGTCTACGACATCGCGGACCCGGCGAATCCCAAACTTCTCGACACTCTTAAGGTCGATGCGCGATTGATCAACGACATCAGCACGACGCCCGATGAGAAAATCGGCGTCTTCACGCGGGAAGGCGCTTCCAATCGAAAGAACGGAATCGTGTTTCTCGACACCTCGGACCCCTCTCACCTGAAGGTTCTATCCGAATACACGGCGACCGTTACGGGCGGCGTGCATAGTGCCTACATCGACGGACACGACGTGTACCTGACCGACGATGCGACGGGTTCCATGCGGGTCATCGACTTTCAGGACCCAAAGCATCCGAAAGAAGTGGCTCGATTCCAGGTCGAAAATCCCACGGCGGTCAGCATTAACACGGAAATGGGGTCAATGACGAGCGGCCGCTATTTGCACGATCTGCAGGTGAAAGACGGCCTGGCCTATCTCGCCTATTGGAGAGACGGGCTGATCATTCTTGACGTGGGTAACGGCATGAGCGGCGGGCAGCCCGGAGAATCCCAAACTCGTGGCGCAGTATAAGTTCAACCACTACGAGCTATATGGGGATGGATGGCTTGCCGGAACGCACAGCGTGTTCCGCTACAAGAATTATCTGTTTGTCGGCGACGAAGTGTTCCCTGGGATTTTCAGCATCGAAGATCGCGACAGGATTCCAGTTCGAGCAATCTGCCACGTGATGGACGTCAGCGATATCAAGCATCCGCGGGAAGTGGCGCAGTATGAAGTTCCGGAAGGCGGGTCGCACAATTTCTGGGCTGCGAACGACATGCTGTACGAGGGCTATTACAGCGGCGGAGCGCGGGTGCTCGACATCTCGGGTGAACTGCGCGGCGATCTCTACCGGCAGGGGCGCGAGATTGCGCGATTCTGGACTGGGGATGCGAAGGGCTTCCGCCCTAATTTGCCGTTCACATGGGGAGGTCAACCCTGTTCCGTCACCTGCGACAGCCCGCTCCTCAACAGCCTCATCTACTTCAATGACATCCACTCGGGATTGTGGATCACGAAGCTGGGCGAAGCGAAATTCCAAGGCTCGACGAGCGCTCCCGCAGTTCGCAAGGGCGAGCAGACGATTCACTAGCCGGGAAACAAACAGTCGGAGAAGCTTGATCTTGAAAAGCGAAAAGGCGACCCTTAACGGGCCGCCTTTTTGCTGAAACTCATTGTCTCCGAAACCAGACCGCGCCGATGTGCTTTAGACATATCGGTACGGCCTAGCCGGTCTAGTTCTTTGTCAGGAAGATTGGCTTGTATCCGATTGAGACAGTGCCGCCGGATATTGAAGTCTTGGTGCCAGTCAGGTTGGTCTGCTTCGTGTAACCCGACGGGTAAGTGTACTTGGAGGTGGTGCAACTCCCGCGGCTGCAGGTCTTCGACGTGTCCCAGACCGCCAGGCCATTGTCGAGACTGCACGTGTAGACGGTGCCCTTTGCGCTGCAAGGGCTGATCGTGTGTCCCAACAGCCATCCAGCCACAACGTCCCATGCGGTACCGGAGTCGTTGCCCTGCATGTTGTGGTCCCAGGTGTAGATGTATTGGCGCTGAATCCCGACGCCGGCTCGGAGGAGAAGCGACCGCGCCGTGTACCCTGCGAGTTCGTCAGGATCGCTGAGGTTGTCGGTCGACTTGATGCCGTGCTCGTCATCCCAGACCGGAAGCTTGCTGAGGTTGCGCTTTGCGGTCTCGGCCGTCACGTCGGCATACATCGTCAGGAACGATTCGGGATCCTTATTAGGGGCCGAACTCGAACCGCGCAAGTGAGCGTTCACGATGTCGAAATTCGCCGCGCCACCCGCCGCAACGTAGCCGTCAAACCAGGTTTTCATGGTCGGACCATGTGCCGAAGGGCTAATAATCTTGGCACTCGGATCCTTGGATCGAATGATCGCGGCTGCATCCTTGCCCATGCGCACCAGTTGGGCCTGGCTGCCGGACCAGAAACACGTGCAATCCGGTTCGTTCCACAGTTCGTAGTAGGCGATTTGTCCCTTGTACCGTTCAACGAGCGCGGTGATGAAGTCGGAAAAATGCTTATCGGTCCCGGTAGCGCTGGAGCCCAAATCGGTTGGCGGGGCGCAACTCGTGGATCCCGTGGGACCGCAGGGACTACCCTTTGGAACCGAGGCAGCCCACTTTGGAGTGTCCCCGATGGTATAGAGGACGTCCATGTGTTGAGCCTGCGCTTTAGAGATCCAGTTATCCATTTCTCCCCAGTTGTAGACGCCGGCGGAGGTTTCGATTTGTCCCCACTTCACGCCGTCATCCCAAAGGCGGAGGCTGCCCAGGGTTGCTACCTGTTTCTGACCGTCGGTGGGAGGCCACTTCTCGCCGCCGTTGAAGCCCGCTCCGAAGAATGATTCCTTGATAGCCGTAGAGGACGCCGCTGTGCTGGCTGATGATGCGGCCGCGGGCTGCGCTGCGGGTGCCGCGCTCGGTGCCTTCACCAGGATCGAAGCCTCATAAGACTTGGAGTGGTCCGCCCGGCTGGTTGCAGTGACTGTGACTGCCGTGTCGGCGCTGACCTTTGGCGCGCGGTAAAGGCCGGTGCTTGAAATGGTGCCTGCCGAGGCCGACCAGACCACGCCCACGTTGGGAGTGTTTCGTACGAGAGCCGTGAACTGCACGCTCTGGGAAGATGCAACCGCCGTTGTTTCAGGCGTTACGTTAATGGCGATTCTTGAGGTTGAAGCGCTGGATTCTTGTCCCGAATCTGTGGCTTGGGAAAAGGATAGGGACGAGACAGAAAGTAATGCAGCGAATCCGCAAACAGCGGCGTTGAACTTACGCATGTGACCGAGCCTCCCGGAGGAATGGAGTTTTAGGAAAAACCTTGTTGGCCAGATAGGACTGAGCCGCGCTCACACCGTGTTCGCTGGGCTAAAACAAACACCGGGACATGTGAACCAAATCAACTTTGATTGACGAGGCGACTTCAGTGAGACTAGTAGAGGATCCCGGAACTTCAAATAAGGCGAACGCCCTAATTTTCTAATCGGAAGGACACACACTTCTCCGCGCCTTTCGTTCGTCAATACGGGCGAGGAATTCAGCCGCTCCCAAAATGGCACTGATGGAAAAACTATCTTTCGTGGACTGCCCGAGGCCGGATTCAGCTTCCCTATTGCGGCGAGCGTTCGTGAATGGTCATCCACGAGGTGCCGAACTTGTCCCTCAGCAGCGCGAAGCGGAAAGCGAAGAATGTTCCCTGCTTCATCCGCAGATCGAATCGCGATTAGCAGGCATCGGTTCCCGATGAGCTTCGAGAAAATCCGGGGATTCTGGCCCCGCGGCAGCGCAAACGAATGATTTCTATATGAAGCCCGCTTGGCTTGCTCCGGCCACCGGGCTGTGAAAAACTAAGGAACACAAGTTTCTCGCACTGCAATTTCATAGGATCCTATGGCAGCACGAACTTTATTCGAGAAGATATGGGAAGCGCATTTGGTAGCGCAGCCGTCGGGCCGGTCGCCGATTCTTTACATCGATCTGCATCTCGTGCATGAAGTGACTTCGCCGCAGGCTTTTGATGGCTTGCGTGCCGCGGGGCGCAAAGTCCGGCAACCAGCGAGAACAGTTGCCACCGTTGATCACAACATCCCGACCGAGCCGCGCGGAACTCCGATCACCGATCTAATTGCAGCCAAGCAGATCGCGGCCCTACAAAAAAACTGCAAAGACTTCGGCGTCCGCCTCTTCGATATGGATTCGCCGGAGCAGGGAATCGTTCACGTCATCGGCCCCGAACTTGGAATCACGCAGCCGGGCATGACGATTGTTTGCGGCGACAGCCATACCAGTACGCACGGTGCTTTTGGTGCGCTGGCGTTTGGGATCGGGACCTCCGAGGTCGAGCATGTGCTCGCCACACAATGCCTAGCCCAACAGCGTCCCAAAACGATGAAGATCGACGTTCGCGGGCGGCTCGGCGACGGCGTCGGCGCGAAGGATTTGGCGCTCGGCATTATTGGACAGATCGGAACCGACGGCGCGACCGGATACGTGATTGAATACGCCGGCTCAGCTGTGCGCGCGCTCTCAATGGAAGGGCGCATGACGCTGTGCAATATGAGCATCGAAGCAGGCGCTCGCGCCGGAATGGTTGCACCCGACGAGACCACGATCGCTTACGTCAAAGGACGGAAATTCACTCCGGTTGGCGGTGACTGGGATAAAGCTGTCACATACTGGCGAAGCCTGCCATCCGATGACGGTGCAGCCTTCGACAAGGTTGTGGAAATTGACGCCGCGCAACTCAGTCCGTTTGTGACGTGGGGTACGAATCCGGGGATGGTTGCTCCGGTAACCGGTCGCGTGCCCGAGGTCAAAGGGCTCGAAGACTCCGAACGCCGCGCCGCAGAATTGGCGCTTCAATACATGGCGCTCGAACCCGGCAAGCGGATCGAAGACATCGGAATCGACCGGGTCTTTATTGGATCGTGCACCAATTCGCGCATCGAGGATTTGCGGGCTGCGGCGCGCGTTGCAAAAGGCCATCACGTGAATTCCAAGGTTCGCGCCATGGTCGTTCCCGGTTCGCAGACCGTGAAGCGCGCGGCCGAGCAGGAAGGATTGCATCGCATTTTTCAGGATGCAGGTTTCGAGTGGCGCGAGTCAGGATGCTCGATGTGTCTCGGCATGAATCCCGACATTTTGTCCCCCGGCGAACGATGCGCTTCGACCAGTAACCGGAATTTTGAAGGGCGTCAGGGACGCGGAGGCCGCACCCATCTCGTGAGCCCGATGATGGCGGCTGCGGCTGCGATCGAAGGACACTTCACAGACATTCGCAACTGGAAGTTTCAGTAGCTGGCTTTTGGACCTTAACCGGCAAAGAAGCGGATTTCTCGCTTGCGCTCGAAATGACAATTCTCTTGTAACGGAGGAATGCGGGATGAACCCGTTTACCGTGCATCGCGGGCGCGTGGCGCCGCTGGATCGCGTCAACGTCGATACCGATCAGATTATCCCGAAGCAGTTCTTGAAGCGGATCGAGAAAACCGGCTTCGGGCAATTCGTGTTCTATGACTGGCGTTTTGGTGCGGACGGCAAGAAGAACGCGGCTTTCGTTTTGCACGAGCCCCGCTACGAAGGAGCGAGCATTCTTGTCGCCGGGAAAAATTTCGGATGCGGCTCTTCCCGTGAACATGCGGTTTGGGCCCTGGCGGATTTCGGATTTCGAGCCGTCATCTCTTCCTCGTTCGCTGACATCTTCGCAAACAACAGTACGAAAAATGGATTCCTTACGGTTCGTCTAAGCGACGCGGAAGTGGCAACACTGATGCGGCGCTCGCAAGAAATTGACGACTACTCGGTCACTGTCGATTTAGAGAAATGCGAAGTCCGGGATGACCAGGGATTCTGTGCCAAGTTTTCCATCGACGAGTTTGTCCGGCATTGCCTGTTGAACGGTCTCGATGACATCGGCCTCACGCTGCAGCATGACGCGGAAATCACAGCGTACGAATCTCAGCATCCAGTGTCCGCAGCGATGAAACCTTCGTAGGGTAAAAGGACGGTCAACGCGAGTAAAGATATGTAAAACACTGCGCCCAATGCTTGACCCGCCGTGGCGGCGCAGTTGATCCTAGATTGTCGCGGTTCTGCCAAAGCGACTTCACTCCTGTTTTTCGCTTGATTCAGCCTCAGGGGGAGGCCCCGCCGGCTAGATAGCCCGCTTTTTAGGCAGAGTCACCGCAACCGAGTCTAGAATGCTTACGTCTAAATACCCGGGCATTCCACTGCCCGGGTCAAAGGAACGGCGACGGAATAACCCTGTGAATATGAATCATCCTGATAATCGAAGTATCCGCATAGCCGCTGCGGTTCGTGCGGGAATTCTCTGCATTCTTGCCTTATGCGTAGCGTGTCTTGTGGGGTGCAGCGGTTCGTCTGATTCCAAGCCACAAAACGCTCATGCCGCAGCACCTCGCGCCGTCTCGGTTGCCGTCGCACCCGTGCAACGCCAGGATGTGCCGGTCTATCTGACGGGGCTTGGGACGGTCACGGCGTTCAACACGGCCAATATCAAGAGCCGCGTTGACGGTCAGATCATGAAGGTCAACTTTCGCGAAGGACAAGACGTACGCCAGGGAGACCTGCTGATCGAAATCGACGCTCGTCCGTATGAAGTGCAGTTGGAGCAGATGCAAGCCCAGTTGTTCAAGGACCAGGCGACGCTGCGGGATGCGAAGTTGAACCTCGATCGCTACACGGCGCTGATTCCTTCAGGCAGCATCGCCCAGCAGCAAGTCGACACGCAGAAAGCGACAGTGGATCAACTCGACGGCCAAGTACGCACCGATCAAGCCCAAATCGATAACGCGAAACTTCAAATTGTGTATTGCCACATCACGGCGCCATTCAGTGGTCGCGTGGGCTTGCGGCAGGTGGATCCAGGCAACATCATTCACGCGTCGGATACCAACCCCATGCTGATCCTGACGCAGTTGCAGCCGATCGCCGTGATCTTCACGCTTGAGCGAAGACGTGCTGCGGAACGTCTCGAACCACATGCAGAAGGGAACGCTTGAAGTTGACGCCTTCAGCCGAGACGATCAAACCAAGCTCGCCACCGGAAAGCTGCTCACGATCGACAACCAGATCGACACAACGACGGGCACAGCAAAGCTGAAAGCAGTCTTCGACAACAAAGACAACAAACTGTGGCCGAACCAGTTCGTGAACGCCAATCTGCTTCTGGAGACGCGGAAGAACAGCACTGTAGTTCCGACGGCGGCCATCCTGCGGGGTCCGCATGGAACGTTCGTCTACGTCGTGGGTTCGGACAAGACGGTGAAGGATAGCGCTGTCACCGTCTCGCTGACGCAAGGCGATACGACCGTTGTCACGAGCGGAATCAATCCCGGCGATATGGTGGTCACCGACGGTCAAGACAAGTTGCAGACCGGCAGCCACATTGAGCCTCGCAGCACGGCCCCGAGCACTGGATCGACTTCCGGGTCCTCGGGTTCCCGCAAATCGGCGTCAGGATCTCGCGGATCGGACGCGGGCACCTCGTCTTCAGACAATCAAGATTCAGGTTCATGAGCCCTTCACGGTTATTCATCCTTCGACCGGTTGCGACCACGCTCCTGATGTTTGGAGTGCTTCTCGTTGGCTGGGTCGCGTTCCTGCAGTTGCCTGTTTCCGCTCTGCCTGAAGTCGATTACCCGACCATCCAGGTCATGACGTTCTATCCGGGCGCGGATCCGGATGTGATGGCATCGTCGGTGACCTCTCCGCTCGAACGCCAGTTCGGCCAGGTTCCCGGACTGAGCCAGATGACCTCCACGAGTTCCTTTGGCAGTTCGGTGATCACGCTGCAATTCGGACTCGACCAAAACATCGACGTGGAAGAACAGCAGGTGCAGGCAGCGATCAATTCCGGCTCAACCTACCTGCCTGCGGATCTCCCGAATCCGCCGATCTACAACAAGGTGAATCCTGCGGACGCTCCGATTCTGACGCTGGCGCTGACTTCGGATTCGCTGGCGCTGTCGAAGGTAGAGGATCTCGCCGACACGTCATTGGCGCAAAAAATCTCGCAGCTGCCGGGCGTAGGACTCGTCTCAATCAGCGGCGGGCAGAAGCCGGCGGTGCGGATTCAGGCAAATCCGACTGCACTGGCTTCGTATGGATTGAGTCTTGAAGATTTGCGGGCATCGCTGGCGCAAGCGAACGTCGATCAAGCCAAGGGCGTGATCGACGGAGCGCGGCAGTCCTACACGATTGGAGCGAACGACCAGCTATTCACCAGCGAGCAATACAAGCCGATTGTGGTTGCCTATCACAACGGCGCGCCGGTGCGCCTGAGCGACGTTGCCAACGTAATCGACGGAACCGAAAACAATCAGCTTGCGGCGTGGATGAATCTGACGCCGGCCGTGATCGTCAATATTCAGCGGCAACCGGGCGCGAACATCATCAGCGTCGTCGACCGCATCAAGAAGTTGCTGCCGCAGTTGCAGGCCTCGCTGCCATCCGCGGTGAAAGTCGAGATTCTGACGGACCGGACGACAACGATTCGCGCCTCGGTGAAGGATGTCGAGTTCGAATTGATGCTGTCCATCGCGCTTGTCGTGATGGTTGTGTTCCTGTTCTTGCGAAATCTTGCGGCGACGGTGATTCCCAGCGTTGCGGTACCGCTCTCGCTCATCGGCACGTTCGGCGTGATGTATCTGCTGGGCTACAGCCTGAACAATTTGACGCTGATGGCGCTGACGATCTCGACCGGGTTTGTGGTCGACGATGCGATCGTCATGATCGAGAATATCGACCGGTTCCTCGAAAAGGGAGATTCTCCTCTCGACGCCGCTTTAAAAGGATCGAACCAGATCGGCTTCACGATCATTTCGCTGACCGTTTCGCTGATCGCGGTGCTGATCCCGTTGCTCTTCATGGGCGACATTGTCGGGCGCCTGTTCCGCGAGTTTGCCGTGACGCTGGCGGTGACGATCCTGGTCTCGGCGGGAATTTCGCTCAGCCTGACGCCGATGATGAGCGCGAAATTGCTAAAACATCGCAAGGAAGGCGAGAAGGGACGCTTCTACGAAGTAACCGAGGAGTATTACAACCGGATCATCGCGTTTTACGGCAGGACGGTGAAGTGGGTACTCAAACACCAGACTGCGACCCTTCTTGTTACGTTTGGCACCCTTGTCCTGACATTGTTTCTCTACGTGATCGTACCGAAAGGTTTCTTCCCGGTGCAGGACACGGGAGTCATTCTGGGCGTGTCGGAGGCGCCTGACTTCGTATCGTTCGACGCGCTCGCTGAGCGCCAGCAGGCACTGGCAAAGATCATCTTGCAGGACAAGGCTGTAGAAAGTCTTTCATCATTTATCGGGGTCGATGGCACGAACACGACTCCGAATGAAGGACGCATCCAGATCAACCTGAAACCGCGCGACGATCGCTCCGACGACGCTTCGGCGATCATCCGCCGGCTGCAACCGCAGCTTGAAAAAGTTCAGGGCATCACGCTCTACATGCAGCCGGTGCAGGATCTCACTGTGGAAGACCGCGTGAGCCGCACGCAATTTCAGTATTCGATCGAAGACGCAGATGCGCAGGAACTCGCGCAATGGACGCCCAAGCTGGTCGCAAAACTTCAAACTCTGCCCGAGCTGCGCGACGTGGCGACAGACCAGCTCAACAACGGGCTGAAAACCAATATCAGCATTGATCGCGATACGGCGTCGCGGCTGGGAATCTTTCCGCAGGCCATCGACAACACGCTCTATGACGCCTTCGGACAGCGGCAAGTGTCAACCATCTTCACTCAGTTGAACCAGTACCACGTGATTCTGGAAGTGCTGCCCAGTTTCGCTCAGACGCCTGAGAACCTGAGGGATATTTACATTCGCCCGAGCACCGTCTCTGCCAATACGGGAGCACCATCGGCAAACGGAGCCGCTGTAACGACGAGCGGCGCACCGGTTCCAATTTCCACGTTCACGCGAATGACGTCGGTGAACACATCGCTCGCTGTGAATCACCAGGGACAATTTCCGGTGGTCACGTTGTCGTTCAACCTTGCGCCGGGGGCTTCACTCGGCGATGCAACCAAAGCGATCCAGCAGGCGGAAAAAGATATTCAACTGCCAGCCAGCATCCATGCTGCTTTTCAGGGGACTGCCGCTGCGTTTCAGAACTCGCTCTCTTCAGAACCTTATTTGATCCTGGCAGCCGTAATCACCGTGTACATCGTTCTGGGCGTGCTCTATGAAAGCTACATCCACCCGGTGACGATTCTTTCGACGCTGCCATCGGCCGGCGTGGGCGCGATTCTCGCGCTGATGATCACGGGAAACGACCTGACGGTCGTGGCTCTCATCGGCATCATCCTTCTGATCGGCATTGTGAAAAAGAACGCCATCATGATGATCGATTTTGCGCTTGAGGCGGAACGCGAAGAACATAAGCCGCCGGAGGAAGCGATCTATCAGGCCTGCTTGTTGCGATTCCGCCCGATCATGATGACGACCATGGCCGCGCTTCTGGGGGGACTGCCTCTCGCGCTCGGTACAGGAACCGGCGCTGAGTTGCGCCGACCTCTCGGCATCACGATTGTCGGCGGACTGCTTCTCAGCCAATTGCTGACGCTCTACACAACCCCGGTGGTTTATTTGTGGTTCGATCGCCTGGCACAACGCTTTTCGCGCTATAAGATCGGCAACACAATCCCGCGCGAAGAGCCGATGTCCGCGGATTAACGACGATGAGCATTTCAGCCCCATTTATTCGTCGCCCGATCGGCACTTCGCTGCTGGCCGCAGCATTGCTGCTTTCAGGAATTCTGGCGTTCAACTTCCTGCCAGTGTCCTCGCTGCCGAAGGTGGATTTCCCGGTGATCAGCGTGGGAGCGGGTTTGCCGGGTGCGGACCCTCAGACGATGGCGTCGGCGGTGGCGACGCCGCTGGAGCGCCAATTCGGCCGCATCTCGGGCGTGAATCAAATGACCTCGTCGAGCCAGCTGGGCACGACGGGAATCACAATGCAGTTTGATCTCAACCGCAATATTGATGCGGCCGCGCGCGACGTCCAAGCTGCGATTAATGCGGCGCGAAGCCAGTTGCCAGCCAACCTGCCCAGCAACCCCAGCTACCGCAAACAGAACCCGGCGGACGCGCCGATCCTGATTCTCGCTTTGACCTCCGACACCATGACGGTACCGCAGATGTATGACGCGGCCGACTCGATCCTGGCGCAGAAACTCGCGCAGGTGAACGGAGTGGGGCAGGTTTTCGTAGGCGGTGCGGCACAGCCGGCTGTTCGCGCAGAAGTAAACCCGACACTGCTCAACAAACTGGGCGTTGGTCTCGATACGGTCCGAAATGCCCTGAACGCCGCGAACGCCAACCGGCCCAAGGGTTCCGTCTCGAACGGAACAACTACGCATACGTTTGATGACACGGATCAGCTTTTTACCGCCGACGAATACCGGCCCCTGATCATGTCGTACAACAATGGCGCGGCCGTTCGCCTGGGCGACGTCGCCGATGTTGAAGACTCCGTTTCGGACAGCCGCAACATCGGCCTGGCGAATGGCAAACCGGGCGTCCTGATCATCGTCTTCCGCCAACCGGGCGCGAACATCATCGAGACCGTCGACCGCGTGCGGGCGTTGATGCCATTCCTGCAGTCGTCGATTTCCCCCGCAATCGATCTCAGTATCGCCATGGATCGAACAGTGACGGTTCGGGCTTCGGTCAAGGATATTGAAACTACTCTGATCATTTCCGTGATCCTTGTGATCCTGGTTGTGTTCGCATTTCTGCGCACCGTCCGCGCAACGATCATTCCGAGCATCGCGGTTCCGCTCTCGCTCATCGGAACGTTTGGCGGCATGTACCTGTTGGGATACAGCCTCGACAATCTCTCGTTGATGGCGCTGGCCATCTCAACCGGATTCGTGGTCGACGACGCGATCGTGGTGCTCGAAAACATCACGCGCTATGTCGAGCACGGAATGAATGCCGTGCAAGCCGCATTTAAAGGCGCTGAGGAAATCGGATTTACCGTCATCTCAATGAGTGTCTCGCTGGTCGCGGTCTTCATCCCGCTTCTGATGATGGGCGGGATTGTAGGAAGGCTGTTTCGTGAATTTGCGGTGACCCTAAGCATCGCGATCGGCGTCTCGCTGCTGGTATCGCTTACGACGACCCCAACCATGTGCGCGAAGTTTCTGAGGCCTCCGAGCGAAGAGAAGCACAACATCTTTTTCCGGGCCAGCGAATGGGTCTTTGATGGCCTGCTCAAGACCTACACGCGCATGCTGAAGTGGGTGCTGGCGTACCAGCCCATCACGCTGACGATAACCATCCTGGTTGCGTGCTTGAGCGTATTTCTGTACATCAAGGTGCCGAAGGGATTTTTCCCGCAGCAGGATACCGGACGTCTGCAGGGTTCCGTGATGGCGGCGCAGGATATCTCCTTTCAGTCGATGAGTGACAAGATGCAACGCTACGTCAACATCGTCATGAAAGATCCTTCGGTGGACAGCATTGTAGGATTTGCCGGCGGAAACACCGCACTGAATCAGGGCCGCTTTTTCGTGATGCTAAAAGGGCTCGAGCAACGAGGGCCATGCAACAAGGCTCACTTTTGGCAATCCTGCCATTACCCGTCGGCCGACGACGTCATCAACCGACTCCGGGGGAAGCTGGCAGTCGTACCGGGCGCGACGTTGATCATGCAGGCTTCGCAGGATCTGACCATAGGCGGGCGCTTTGGCAATGCCCAATACCAGTACACACTGCAGAGCGCCAATCTCGACGACCTTAATAATTGGGCGCCGCGACTGCTCGAAACCTTGAAGAAGCTGCCGGAGTTGCGCGATCAGAATTCCGATCAGCAGGACAAAGGACTGCAAGCCAAGCTTGTCATTGACCGCGACACCGCCAGCCGGTTGGGAATCACGCCGCAAACTCTGGATAACGCTCTCTACGACGCGTTCGGACAGCGGCAGGTTTCAACCATGTACAGGCCGCTGAATCAGTACCACGTGGTGATGGAAGTGGCGCCGCAGTTTCAGCAGACTCCAGAGGCCCTGCAGAATATCTACCTTCGATCGACGGCCGGAACCCCTGTGCCGTTAGCGGCTTTTACACACTACGAGCCCTCGAATACGCCTCTGGCGGTAAATCACCAAGGACAAGTTCCGTCGGTGACGATCTCGTTCAACCTCGCGCCCGGAGTTTCTCTCGGGCAGGCGACGCAGGCGATTGAAAACGCCCAGCGCAACATCGGATTTCCGCCGACGGTTTCCGCTAGCTTCCAGGGAACGGCCGCCGCATTTCAGGACTCCCTCTCCAGCGAGCCCGTCCTGATCCTTGACCGCCCTGGTGACGGTTTATATCGTGCTCGGCATGCTTTACGAGAGCTACATTCATCCCATCACGATTCTTTCGACTCTGCCGTCCGCTGGCGTGGGCGCCCTGCTGGCGCTGCTCTTGACTCACAACGAACTGAACGTGATCGGGACAATTGGCATCATCCTGTCTGATCGGGTTGGTAAAGAAGAACGCCATCATGATGATTGACGTTGCGCTTGACGTGGAGCGGACGCAAGGGAAGAAGCCCGTGGAGGCGATCTTTGAGGCATGCATTCTCCGTTTCCGCCCGATCATGATGACGACGATGGCGGCTCTGCTGGGCGGGTTGCCCCTCGCTCTCGGCACGGGCACGGGTTCGGAACTGCACCGTCCGTTGGGCATCACGATTGTCGGCGGACTGTTCGTGAGCCAGTTGCTGACGCTCTTTACCACTCCGGTCGTATATGTCTACCTGGATCGGCTGCGGCTTGCACTGCGTGGCGGCGAAGACAAAGCCCTGCCCGATACTTCGTCGACCGGCACTCCTCGACCGAGCCCGGCGCACTAAAGGCAAGCTAAACTTGCAGGCTTCCGCAAGTTGCAATCGGGCTAGTGCAACCTGACGGGAATAATCCCGCATCGCACTGCTGAATGAGCCAGGCTGCTGCGCGAGGATGCGCTTGTCCCGTATGATAGGGGTCGCGATTAGAAGTGCCTGCGTGCGACCCTCTGTCCAAGAGTTGCCGGTCGAACCAGCAATTTTCGATTTTCGTCAAAATTCCTTGAGGAGTTAGGGATGCTAAAGAAAGCAGCGGCTCTGTTGCTTGTTTGCGCGAGCATGGCCATTTGTTTCGGGTGCAGTACGGGGAGCAATCGTTATTTATACGCAGCGATCCCTGGACAAGGTGGAGGAGAGATTGTCGCTTATCGTGAAGACCCGAATTCAGGCGCTCTGACGCAACTGGCAGGCAGCCCCATCACCGCAGGGCCGTCGGTCGAATCCATCGTCATTCATCCCTCGAAGAAATATCTGTACGCCGCAAACTCCGGCGAAAGTGACGTCTCTCTCTTCACGATTTCAACCGCAGGAGGACTGCAGGAAGTCACCCCGCGAACGGCAGCCGGGACTGCCCCGACCTTGATGGTGATGGATTCAGCGGGAAGCTTTCTGTATGTCGCAAATTCAGGATCGTTCAATGTGTCGGTTTTCTCGATTGATTCGAGCAGTGGAGTTCTCACAACAGTGGGAACATATCGGTGTAGGCCTGAGCCCGCTCGAACATGCAATTGTCGCCTTCCGGCGAGGTTTTCTCTACATCACGGGCGCAGGCACGCCAGGAACGGTCCAGGTTTACACGGTAACGCAGGGCGTTTTGGCGCCTCTGAACCCGATTTCGACTTTCCCCACCGGAAACAATCCCTTTGGGCTTGGCCATTTCTCCTGACGGTACTCACCTCTTCACCGCCAACAAAACCGACAACAGCATCTCGGAGTTCACCGTCAACTCGGATGGCTCGCTCACGCAGCTTTCCAATTCTCCGGTCGGCGAAAGCTATTCGGGGCCCGTGTCTTTGCTGATCGACAAGAGCGGCAAATACCTCTATGTTGCGAATCAGGGTTCGACCAATCTGGCCGGATATTCGGTTGGATCCGATGGCACGCTTACGTTGCTAACCACATCGCCCTTCGCTACCGGCGCGCAACCCAGCTTCATCGCCAGCGATCCGGACGGGAAGTATCTTTTCGTCGGCAACCAGACCACCCCGGCGGTTCAATCCTTCAGTCTGGATGGCAGTACCGGAACGCTGACCTCGGTTTCGACTTACTCGGTTCCGGCGACGCCGACATCCATCGCGCTCACTCCTTAAGTCACGCAGACGGAGCCTGTAAATCGGGAGCGGTGCAGGTGGGATTTGCCCGCGAATGAATTTCGGCTGCCTCGCTGGCCCGGGACGCGGAGTGATTCCGTGGGCGCTGTGCTTATGTCAGAAGGGGTCCGCCGTTCATTCCTCGTTGCACGTGTGCATTTGTACATACATCAATGTTTAGCCGAAGCAGCCTTGCCATGCGAGGCTGCCGTCGGGACATCGGCGTTACCAGAGCGTAAGGAACTCGGTCCGCGTTCGAGCGGCGCACGATTCTTGGCATCAGTTGAGTAATAGTTTCGCAGTGCTTCGAATTGTGCCCCTCGATCGTGGCCGATGCCTAACTTCTTTTCTGACGATCCACGGCCATCTTGAACCTGGCTCATTTTGCGGGACGAAGTCCTTTATCTGGCGCGGCGGGCGATTCGCAGCTAGACTCGTATCCGTTCAAGTCGCCTTCTTTTTGATCAATTCGTGACAAATCGAAGTCGATCCATTGTCAAAATAGGCCTCAATGGGAGGCGTTTGACTGAGTACAACCGCAAACAGCGCTCGAACATCTAATTTTTCTGTTCAAGATGTCCGGCAAGCAGTGGCGCTGACTCTGTGCACGGACCGGGATCCGAATAAAAATGAAAATAGCCAGCGCCGCTAGCGCATTTCCCAAACACTACTACCCTCAGCAGTTCCTCCTTCAGAAGCTCCAGGAATTTTGGGGCGACAGCCTGCGCAATCCGCAGATGCTGGCGCGTCTGCACAAGAATGTTGCCGTTGAAGGTCGCCACCTCGCGATGTCTCCGGAAAAATATCTCGAACTCGAAACATGGGGGCAAGCGAATGATGTCTGGATTGAAGTCGCGCAGGAGTTAGGAGAGCAGGCCCTTTGTCGAGCCCTGCACCACGCCGGACTTCAGACTTCCAGCCTTGGCGCCCTCTTCTTTACTTCAGTCACAGGCATTTCAAGCCCGTCGATTGACGCGCTATTGATCAATCGGATGGGGCTGCCGCGGAACATCCGCCGAGTTCCGATCTTTGGCCTGGGATGCGTTGCGGGCGCTGCGGGAATCGCGCGCGCGGCCGATTACGTTCGCGCCTATCCCTCGCAGGCTGCGGCGTTGGTGTCGGTCGAGCTTTGTTCGTTAACCATTCAGCGTGAAGATCTCTCGGTCGCAAATCTGATTTCCTCGGGACTCTTCGCAGATGGATCGGCGGCGGTCATTGTAACTGGCGACGATGTTCAGGCCGCAGGCCCAGAAATCGTGGCAACGAGATCGATTTTTTATCCAGAGACGGAGCAGATGATGGGATGGAAGGTGAGCGAGAAGGGATTTCGCATCACACTTTCCCCTGAAGTGCCCGTGTTGATTCGCGAGAATCTCGGAGGCAACGTCGACGAATTTCTTGCTGACCATGGTCACAAGAGAAGTGATATCGGCAGCTGGGTGCTTCACACAGGCGGACCGAAGGTTCTCGAGGCTACCGCGGATGCCCTTAATTTGCATGACGGCCAGCTTGACGCGTCATGGGATTGCTTAAAGAGAGTCGGCAACTTGTCGTCGGCATCCGTTTTGGTGGTCCTGGAAGACGTGATGAGAAACCGGCGGCCGGAGCCGGGCACGCTTGGCATTTTGGCTGCGATGGGACCAGGATTTTGTTCGGAGCTCGTACTTCTGCAATGGTGAGGTTTGGGAGTTGTTAAACACTACCGACGTTTTTGTAATTGGAGGTGGGCCGGCAGGTTTGGCCGCAGCGATCGCCGCGCGACAGCGGGGATTTCAAGTGACTGTAGCGGACGGGGCGCAGATGCCGATCGACAAACCATGCGGCGAAGGCCTGATGCCGGATGGAGTGGCGGCTCTCGAAAGGCTCGGGGTAACCGTCCCGCCGGAAGAGTCGCATCCGTTCAGTGGCATTCGCTTTCTCACCGGAGGGCTCTCCGTCGATGCCGCATTTCCGAATAAAGCTGCAGGCAGGGGTGTCAGGCGCACTGTCCTTCACCGCCTGATCGCCAAACAAGCGGAAAGTCTTGGCATCGATTTTCTTTGGCGCACTCCGGTGACGGGCATTTCGGCAGACGGTGTCCACGTTGGAGACCGCCATGTGAAAGCACGATGGATTATTGGTGCCGATGGCAGCAATTCGAGGGTACGGCGTTGGGCGCGACTCGATGCCGTGCGAAAGCGAGTTTCCCGGTACGCATTTCGCAAACACTACGCCACCGCTCCGTGGACGAATCGCATGGAACTCTACTGGGGACGACACTGCGAAATCTATGTGACGCCGGTCTCGAAAGGTGAAGTATGCGTGGCGCTGATTTCGCGTGATCCCAAGTTACGACTCGATGAAGCTCTACCTCATTTTCCGGAACTAGCCGCGCAACTGGATGGAGCGGAAGTGAGTTCCACAGAAAAGGGCGCTCTCACCGCAACGTGCAATTTGAAACGCGTGTGCCAAGAGAATGTTGCCCTCATCGGAGATGCGTCGGGAACTGTAGATGCAATCACAGGAGAGGGATTGTGCCTGGCGTTTAGCCAGGCAATGGTGCTCGCCGATTGTTTGCAGACCGGAGATTTGGCTCGCTATCAGCGGGAACATCGCAGGCTTGCGCTGAGGCCGCTCCTGATGGCTCGCCTCATGCTTCTTCTCGATGGCCGGCCCCGTCTGCAACGCCGAACACTGCAGGCCTTCCAGCAGCGGCCTTATATTTTTGAAAGGCTTTTGCAATTGCATGTTGGCGTGTTATCTCCGCAGAACCTTGCGGTGGATGGATTGACTCTTGGATGGGGGCTATTGACGGCTTAGATGAAGATCTCGAATTGCAAGCGCTTCGCACAAGTGACGGCTTTAATCGTCACACTCATGGGCGGGACAATCCTTTCCGCCGTTGCCCAGGATTCTTCTTTCCAACTTGATCCGGCTCAGACCGCGGTGAAATTCACGCTGGGCGATGTCCTGCATACCGTCCACGGAACTTTCAGGCTTAAGCACGGAGCCCTGCAACTCGAGCCCGCCGGAAAAGTACAGGGCGAGATCGTTGTGGATGCAACCAGCGGCGACAGTGGAAGTGGCATGCGTGACCGCAAAATGCACAAGGAAGTTCTGGAGAGCGCCCGTTATCCGGAGATTGCGTTCCGTCCCGATCGAATCGAAGGCTCAGTGCCTACTCAGGGAAAATCTTCTGTCATGATTCACGGAATGTTCAATATTCACGGGACGGACCGGGAGATCACGGTTCCCGCGCAAGTGGAAACTTTTCCAGATCACTGGAGCGCGACCGTTCATTTCACGATCCCGTACGAGAAATGGGGCATGAAAAATCCGAGCACCTTGTTTTTGAAAGTAACCGATTCGGTCGAGATCGATCTGGTTGCGGCGGGAAGCGTTGTGAAGCGAACCGCGAATGCAAATCAGTAGTGGTTCTGCGGAACGATTCCTTTTCCCTCGGTACATTCGTAGGCGCGGCCGGCGGCAAGGTTTTTAAATTCCTCGGTTCGCCCGCTCGGCCAATCGATGACGGCGCGATCAATCTGATCGCGCTTCTCCACTCCAAACGTCACAGGCAATTCCGACTGGGACAGGTAGCTGGACCCACCCTTCACCAGGCGAGATTGAGCTATGCCTCCGCAAAAGATTCGTACCGTGGCTCCGATCGCATCGCGATTTGATTTGGTTCCCACGAGGCGGAATCGAATGCTCCGATTGCCCGCGAGCTGGTCATTGCGATAGAGATACGCCGGCCCGTTGTTGGTGGTGATCAGAAGGTCGAGATCGCCATCCCGGTCGAAATCTCCGTAGGCGAGGCCGCGTCCCACCTTCGGCTGATCAAATCCGCCTCCAACCTCCGCAGCTATTTCGCGGAAGTTGCCTTTCCCGCTATTGAGAAAAAGTTGTGGCGCCTGCGCGTATCCAACATTCCCGCGGATATTACGCACCGTCTCGTCGATGTGCCCATTGGCTACGGCGAAATCCAACCAGCCATCGAGATTGACATCAAAGAAAGCGCAGCCGAAGCCTAGGCTGTTTCGTGACGCAATTCCGACGCCCGATTGCGGCGCAATGTCTTCGAAGCTTTTGCCGCTCGATCGGTACAGTCCGATCATCTCGTTATCGAAATTGGTAATCGCAACTCCCGGGACGCCTGAATTGTCGAAATCCGCAACGTCGACGCCCATCCCCGCGCGAGCCTTACCCTCGCTACTGAAAGCAAGTCCGGCCTCGACCGCGAAATCCTTGAATGATCCGTTCTGCTGGTTGCGATAGAGCTTGTTTGGCTGCGTATCGTTGGCGACCAGCAAATCGGGCCAGCCATCGTGGTTATCGTCGAACAACGCAACGCCGAGCGACTTCGAACTGCTGTCGAATATCCCGCTCGCGGCGGTGACGTCTTCAAATGTTCCATCCCCTCGGTTGTGGAACAGCCAGCATGTCGCTCCCCGATACGCTTCGGGAGTGCAATACGACTTGTGCTTGCCGTCGAGAGTGCAGAAGACATCGTGCTCGGGCGACCACTTCACGTAGTTGCAGACGAAAAGATCGAGCAGGCCGTCGCGGTCATAGTCGAACCACAAGGCGGATGTGCTGAATCCCTCGCGCTTCCCCAGTCCAGCAGCATTCGTTACATCAACGAAGGTACCCTTCCCGGTGTTCCGGAAGAGACGGTTCTGGCCAACGCATGTAATGAGAATGTCGGGATAGCCGTCGTTGTTGTAGTCGCCAACGGCTACACCCATGCCGTAGAGTTCGACGTTCAATCCGGCTTGCGCAGTCACATCGGTGAACGTCCCGTTGCCATTGTTGTGATAGAGCCGAAGCGTCGTGCGGTTTTTCTTGTGGCCCGGCCAGTCAGCGCCGTTGATCAGCAAAATGTCTTGCCATCCATCGCGGTCGTAGTCCAGAAACGCGCACCCGGAGCCCAAGGTTTCGGGTAGAAACTTCCCGCCAAATGCCCCACTGTTGTGCTCGAAGTGAATTCCTGCCTGCGTCGTCACATCGGTGAATCGAAATCCCTGGGAGCCGACGCCGCCTTGCGCGGCCAGAACATGCAAGCGCGACAGATGCGGGAACGACGCCAGACCGGCAATGCCACCCAGAAAAGACCTGCGATTCACGGAACGTTTACCAGCCCGGCGCGAATCGCATACACCACGAGTTCTGCTGTTTTGTGGATGCCGAGGGTGTTCATGATATTGGCGCGATGAACTGCCACGGTGTTGGCGCTGAGATCGAGCGCGGTAGCGATCTCCTTGTTCGATTTGCCGTCGACAATCATCTGCAAAACTTCTAATTCTCTCGGCGTCAGTGCCGCACTGCGTTCTCCCTTAAGGGCAGCTCGCTGCTCGACCTTCGGGTCGAAAACGGTTTCTCCCGCCGCAACCTTTCGGATCGCAGCGCCGAGTTCGAGATCGAGGGCATCCTTCAGAACGTATCCCTTCGCCCCGGCTTCGATTGCCTGGCGCACCCAGGTGTTCTCCGTATGCATGCTGAGCATGAGCACCGAGGTGTTGGGGGATTCCTCAATAATTTTTCGCGTGGCCTGCAAGCCGTTCATGCCCGGCAAAGCGCAATCCATCACGACCACTTGCGGATGCAGTTGTTTCGCCAGCTTGATGGATTCCTCGCCGTCGCCCGCTTCGCCGATGACCTCCATGTCGGCCTCATCCTCCAGCATGCGCCGGAATCCGCGCCGGACCAACCCGTGATCATCCACCAGCAATACTGTGATCTTCTTTGCCATAAGACTCCACTTTTTCCCTGGGTACTGTTAAATGAACTAGAGTACCGCCCTCCACGGGTCTCGAAAAAACAATCTGCCCGCCCATCAGTTCCGAACGCTCACGCATTGCGACCAAGCCAATTCCCCGTTTTCCAGGACGCTCCGTAAATCCCGTTCCGTGATCCTCTACTTCGAGTTCAAGGACACTCGGCAAGAAATGCAGCCGCACCCAAACTTGCTTCGCGCTCGAGTGCCGCGCAGCATTATTTAAAGCTTCCTGCAAGATGCGGTAAACATGCACTCCGGCGCCGCCGTCCACAGAAAACGGCTCACCTTCCTTCTCATAGGATATGGCAATTCCGGTTTGCCGTTCCACGGTAGGAATGTACCAGTCCATCGTGCTCTCCAGCCCCGCCTCATCAAGCATCACCGGATGCAGAGCTTGGGAAAGACTGCGAACACTCTCGAGCGTGGTCTGTACTGTCTGAAGAACTTCCTGCAGATCAGTTCGCAGCGATGACCCTTCCGGCGCGTGCGTTCCCGCGCGCCGTAACATTGAGCCGATCGCGGTCAATATCTGTCCGAATTCATCGTGCAGTTCACGCGAAATGTAGCGGAGCGTTGATTCCTGCGTCGAAATCAGCTTTTGCGCAAGTTCGCTGCGACGCTCAGAAATTTCCGCCATCCGCGCGAAAAGGCGACGGTTCCAGCGAATCAGAGATAGCCCATTCAAAAGAATGGCGATGAGAGTCGCGGCGAGAAAAATGTAAACCTGCCAACGAACGCGATCGTAAATTTGGACAATTCTCTGGCCGGCCTGCTCTTCATTTTCGCTGTTCTGGACCAGCAATCGGGCGACGGTGGTGCTGAGAGTAGCCTGCCGCTCCTGCAGCGAGAGCTGAATCTGCTCCCTTGCCTCTTTTTCCTTCCCGTCGTGAGCCAGGGCAAACACACGGTCAACGGCGTCCCAGAACTGAGTAAAGTAGCTGGTCAGAAACGCGCTTTGCTCGGGAGTACGGCTCGCGGCCGCGAATCCGGCCTCGAGGCGCATGGCATCGTCCAAATCGGTGCGGATGCGTTGGAATTGCGCCGACCATGCCGTTAGCGGATATGGTTCATCACTCGTTACCATATCGCGCATGGCAACCGCCAGCAGGTTCAAGTCGTTCTGGATGCGCAGCAACTGCAGTGAATCTTTACGGTTGCGATCGACGAGTTCCGTCTGCAGTTTGCGCAGACTCGTCACTTGCCAGGTGATATAGGCCGAATATGCCAACACGGCGGACAGCGTAATCATCAGCCCGAGCAGCAGGCCTAGGGTCGGCGATCGCTCTGGCGGAGAGGGGCGGGACACGCCCCGAGGATACAACGCCACGAGCGCGCCTGTCACAGGCCGGTGACGCCCTGCGCGCCTGCGGCGAATGTGTGACAATGCAGTAATAATGAAGCGAATCCGGGCCCCACGGAGTCAAACAACAGATTGAGTACCCCATCACCAGAGGCTCCGAAACCCCCGAAGATCCAGCGATTGAAGGCCGTTTGGCCGGAAGTCTGGAAGCTGATGCGTCCTCGCCGGGCGCTACTTGGCTTAGGGTTTCTGCTGATGGTGATCAACAAGCTGGCCGGATTTGTCCTGCCGTACTCCTCGAAGTTCCTGATCGACAATGTCGTTGGCAAGCATCAGACCGGATTGCTTCGCCCGTTGGTCGTGTCGGTCTTGCTGGCGACCGTCATTCAAGGTATTACATCGTTTTCGCTGACGCAATTGCTCTCGAAGGCGGCACAGCGGTTGATTGCCGATCTTCGCCAGCAAGTGCAGGCACACATTTCGCACCTCTCTGTTGCGTACTACGACGCCAACAAGACGGGCGCCCTGGTCTCCCGCATCATGAGCGACGTTGAAGGCGTACGGAATCTGCTCGGGACGGGCCTGGTCGACTTTGCCGGAGGAATTCTCGCGGCCGGCATCGCGCTCGTCTTGTTGCTGCGCATCAGCGCTCCGCTGACGCTGGTCGCTGTCGGTTCGCTTGCCTGTTTCGCATTGGCCTTGAATAAAGCCTTCTCAACGATCCGCCCCATCTTTCGGGAACGCGGAAAAATTAATGCAGAAGTCACAGGACGCTTGACTGAATCGCTCGGCGGTGTCCGCGTCATCAAGGGCTACCATGCCGAGGCGCGCGAAGAGAAGATTTTCGCGAGCGGGGTAAAGCGGCTTCTCGACAATGTAATGCGTACCTTGACCGCGACCTCGCTGATGAGCCTTTCCGCGAGCGTCCTGTTGGGCGTGGTCGGCGCCGGCACAATGTACATTGGCGGCCGCCAGATGTCGGCGGGCACGCTCACTCCTGGAAGTTATTTCTCTTATAACTTTTTGCTCGTGTTCCTGGTCGCGCCGATCATGCAAGTTGTATCGATCGGAACGCAGCTCACCGAAGCCCTAGCAGGTTTGGAGCGCACGCAGGAAATCATGCGAGAGCGGCCTGAGGATCAGGATCCGCGCCGAACTCTGCCACTTGGAGACATTGTTGGCCTTGTTGAATTTGATGATGTGAGCTTCAGCTACGATGGAGCTCACGAGGTCCTGCACAATGTCTCTTTCCGTTCCGAACCGGGAACCGTAACAGCACTCGTGGGTTCCTCCGGATCGGGCAAGTCGACCACCATCGGATTGATCTCCGCGTTCTACAAACCAACCAAAGGAATGGTTCGTGTCGACGACATTGATTTGAGCACGGTGCGTCTGGATTCCTTCCGTACCCGACTCGGCGTCGTATTACAGGAGTCGTTTCTATTCGACGGGTCGATCCGCGACAACGTGGCGTTTTCGCGGCCCGGCGCTAGTGAGGAAGAGATCATGCGCGCCTGCCGGATTGCGCGCGTCGACGAGTTTGCGGAGTCATTTACAGATAAGTACGACACGGTGGTTGGAGAGCGCGGCGTAAAACTCTCCGGCGGCCAGCGTCAAAGAATTTCCATCGCTCGCGCCATTCTTGCTGAACCTCGCATTCTGATTCTCGATGAGGCAACGTCGAGCCTCGACTCCGAATCCGAAGAAATGATTCAGCAAGGATTGTCTTACCTGATGCAAGGCCGTACAACGTTCGTGATCGCCCATCGTCTTTCTACCATCCGGCGCGCCGACCAGATCATGGTGATGGAGCAAGGGCGGATCGTCGAACGGGGAACTCACGCCCAGCTTTATGCAGCACGCGGACGCTACTACGATCTCTACACGCGACAGCACGGCGTCGAAGAGAATTTGTTCCTCGCTCCCGGTGAGGGCGACGCAGTCGTGGCCAACGGAAATGGCACAGGAAAAAATGGCGACGTCAAAGCGGGCGACGCGATGAGTGTGCTGCGGGGAGACATTCGCTAACTTGGGATCCGCCAATTGATGACAGAGCCTGCCACTCTATTAACGCCCGATGCCGTCACCATCCGCAGCGAAAACGTCTGCCGGCATTACCGCATGGGCGAAACCTTGGTCCGCGCGCTCGACGGAGTTTCTCTGCAGGTTCGTTCGGGCGAGTTCGTCGCCTTGCTTGGCAGCTCTGGTTCCGGCAAATCGTCGATCTTGAATCTGATTGCCGGCCTTGATCGGCCGACCTCTGGAAGTGTCGTCGTTCAGAATCGTGACCTTGCCAAGCTCTCGCGTGAGGAACTTGCCAAATACCGCTTGCACGTTGTGGGAATGGTCTTTCAGTCGTTCAACTTAATCTCGAGCATGACCCTCGCGGAAAATGTCGAGCTGCCATTGCGTTTCGCTGAAGTGGATCGGAACAAGCGCAATGATCTCGCTCGCAATGCTCTGGAGCGCGTCGGTTTGAAAGCCCGCATGAACCATCGGCCCAGCGAACTCTCAGGCGGCGAGCAACAAAGAGCGGCCCTGGCTCGGGCGTTGATCAATCGTCCTCAGCTGCTGCTCGCCGATGAACCGACGGGGAATCTCGACAGCCACACAGGTACGGAGATCATGAATATGCTCCGGGAGTTCAATCAGGAACTCGGGATGACGGTCGTCATGGTGACGCACGAACGGGCCTTGGCCGAGCGATATGCGCAACGAATGATTTTTCTCGCCGACGGCAAGTTGGTGAATGATCAGCCTAACGTTCCCCAGTACGCCCTGGAGGTTCAGCCGTGAAGATTCCTGATCTCACCGAACTCGCGCTGCGAAATCTTCGCGAGTCAGTCCTTCGAAATTCTTTGACGACCGTGGGAATTTCCGTCGGCGTGGCTTCATTGGTCGCCATGCTCTCACTCGGAATCGGCCTGCAACAGATGGCTTCCCGACGCCTCGTTAAATCTGGCCTGTTCGACACGGTCGTAGTGACTTCAAGGCGCGAGTTGCGCGGGATGGGCCGCGAGGAGGAGCGAACCGGCCCGAATCCTGGAGAGAGCCGCGTCCTCGATGAAGCCGCTCGCCTCGAAATCGAACACATGCCCAATGTGAGTGAGGCATATCCGGATATTCGCTTCGTGACCGAGTTGCGGTTCGGCGATAAGCCTCATATGACCATGGTCTCGGCGATGCCGGAGTCTGCCAAATCCAATGATGCCTTCGAGGGTATGCAGGGAAGCTTCTTCTCTTCCGACTCCGCCGCTGAGGCGATTTTGCAGAAGTCGTTCGCGGAGGAACTCCTGGGCAAGACTCCGGCACTGGGTGCGCCGGAGCCTTCAGTCACAACGCTGGCCCAGCCGCTGCTCGGACAAGAGCTTGTGATGCGTTATGCACAGCGGGCAGCCAGCCCGACTCCTACTCCCCTTAGGCCCGACGCGTCGAATTCCGATGACGTCGTCGGCGCGTCGTACTCGGTTATTTCGCGTGAGCAAAAACTCAAGATCGTCGGTGTGGCAGACCTCGATCCAGAAAGCATGCGCGGACCAACCCGGGCGAAAGTCTTTCTACCGCTGAGACTGGCCGAGAGTTTGCATGTCATGCAACCCACAGATCTACGTGAGATGGCGCGGGCAGCCAGCAACCAGCCCGTTTACTCCTCGATCAGCGTGCGCGTAAAAAATCCGGCTCAAATTCAGACCGTCGAAGACGCGATCAAGAAGATGGGATTCACTACGTTTTCGATTCTCGATGCCAGCCGTGGCCTGCGACAATTCTTCGCCGTGCTGTATGCATTCCTCGGTATCTTCGGAAGCCTCGCTCTGATGGTAGCCTCGATTGGCATCGTCAACACTCTTGTAATGGCGATCCTTGAGCGACGGCGCGAAATCGGCATCATGAAGGCCATCGGCGCCAGCGACGGCGATGTCTCGCTGCTATTCCTCACCGAAGCCAGCGCGATGGGAGTGCTCGGTGGCGTCTTCGGAGTCGCGCTCGGATGGGCGATCGGTCAAGTCATCAACTTCGGCACGAACGTCTATCTCCGTCGGCAATCTCTTCCGCCTGAGCATTTCTGGGCGGTACCCTGGCAGTTGGTGGCAGGCGCGATCGTGTTCGCGTTCGTCGTGAGCCTGCTATCCGGGCTGTATCCTGCGAATCGGGCGGCCAAACTTGATCCCGTGCAGGCGTTGCGCTACGAGTAAATCGAAACTGCATGACGTCGTCGTATCTTGAATCGAAGGCTGTTTCTCTTTCTTGCTTCTCTTGGCGCCCGCGCTCGGCGCGCGCGCAGAGCCGAATCGATTGCAGCGCTCTGAATAGCCATATCCTTGGACACGCGGTTCGCTACTGCGTTTATCTGCCGGCGGGATATGACTCGGCACAATCGTCGCGCTATCCCGTCCTCTACTTCCTTCACGGTCTGGGCGACAACGAGCAGACTCTGTTCAATAGTGGCGGATGGACCATGCTCGACGATCTGCGCAGCCAGCACAAGATGGGCGATTTCTTGATCGTCGCCCCGGACGGCCGCCGGAGTTTTTATGTCAACTCCGCCGACGGTTCAGTTCTCTATAGTGATTTTTTCCTGCGCGAATTCATGCCGGCCATCGAGAAGAAATACCGTGTTCGCGAAGGCCGCGCCGGCCGCGCCATCAGCGGAGTATCCATGGGTGGATACGGCGCACTGCGTTTCGCATTCGCACATCCGGAAGTTTTTTCAGCGGCCAGCGCTCAAAGTGCCGCTCTCATTACCGAGTCGCCACGCAGAGCTCGACGCAGCATCGCAGACTGGTGTGCCCATCTTGAGCGTGCTCGGCCCCGTCTTCGGAAAGCCCATCGAAGCGCGTCACTGGAATGAAAACAATCCGATCCTGTTAGCCGAGAAGAATGCGGCGCCCTTGCGCAAGATGGCGATCTATTTCAATTGTGGCCAGGACGATAATTACGGATTTGAAAAAGGCGCAGCCCGCTTGCACGACGAATTGCTGAGGGAACACATTCCGCACGAATACCACGCCTACCCTGGCGACCACAGCATTAATTATTTCCTGTCCCACTTTGTTGAAGTCATGGAATTCCACTCCAAAGCCTTTGGGCTGCTTGACCACCACTGATTTCATCTCGACTGAGGTAAACTAGCCAGACCGCGTCGAGGCTTTGCAACTGCTCAGTAAACGCAGAAGCAACAGTCTGTTATCCGGAGAGGTGGCCGAGTGGTTGATGGCTCCGGTCTTGAAAACCGGCGTACCCGAAAGGGTACCGGGGGTTCGAATCCCTCCCTCTCCGCCATAGCCTTTATTTAGTTTGACTTGACATGCTGTGATACTGTGGTGATACCAAAAAGGTCGCCACATGAACCGATCTGTCAACCTCACAAAGCGAGTCAAGACTCCCAACGGCCTTCGTTTCTACCCCGTCTCCCGCGCTGCCAACGGCCGCATTAAGGCGCACCTAGTGCTGGTCGAAGACAAGGAAGAGCGCCATCCGGAGGGATCGTATTACATCGAGTGGTACGACGGCGATAAACGCCTGCGCAGGTCCGTGGGTACGAACGCCCTCGCCGCTGAGGCGAAACGGCATCAACAGCAACAGATGCTGACCGCGAAAGCTGCCGGTCTCAAAGCGGGCCTGAAATTCGCCAAGGACGAAGGCGGGCTTTCATTGGCCGATGCGGTGACGGCGTACCTGGCAGAGACTCAGCTCACGAAGAAACCGAAGACGCTCGCCGCCTACACGACAGCTCTCGACTACTTCCTGGAATCCTGCAAAAAGCAGTCTGTAGTGGATGTCGATCGGCGCGACATGCTGGAGTACGCGGCTTTTCTTCGCGACGAAAAAGAGCAGGCGCCACGCAGCGTCTACAACAAGTTTGAAAACGTCATGTCGTTCTTGAAGGCGAACAGTGTTCGCGGCATCGTCGGCAAGAACGACTGGCCGCGCTACACAGAAGAGGAACCGGCAATCTACGAACCGGAAGACCTCGGAAAGCTCTTCAAAACCTGCGACGAGGAAGAGCGACTCTGGTTTGAGTTCTTCTTGATGACAGGGATGCGAGAACAGGAAGTGATGCACGCCTACCGGTCAGATGTGAACTGCGCGGGGCATGTTGTCCGTGTTACTCACAAACCCGATCGTGGGTGGACACCCAAAGCCTACAAGGAACGTGAGATCCCGATCCCCGCGAAGTTGGCTGAGAGCTTGAAAACGTGGATGGCGAAGGCCGACAAGAAATGTAATTTGCTCTTCCCCACTGCCGGATGTAACCCGAAGCTGGATTTCTTGGATTGTCTGAAAAGCTGTGCCGAGCGCGCCAAGCTTGATAAGGCCGACTTTTGGCTGCACAAATTCCGCGCAACGTTCAGACCCGCTCCTATGGGCGGGGTCGATCCGAGGACGGTGAAGGAATGGTTGGGTCATGAGGACATGGAATCGACGATGCGGTACCTCAAGCCGTCGCGGAGCTAGGAAGTACGGGCCAAGGTTAATGAGATCTTCGCCTAACAACCCACTCGTCGTCCATTGACCTACTCCTCTGCCACTCCAGGAACGCCATAGAGTTTGCCGGCAAGACCAAGACTCCAGCCGAATGCAAAAAGGAAGGCGCTCCAGCCACCAAGACACGGTTGAATAGCGTCCGTTTCTTGAACGAATCGCTCTTGCATGTTCAAGTACGCTCTTGTTGAGCGCACCACTAGCGCCGCTTGTAGACGTGAGAGCGTCGTATGATTTGCTAACCTCGGCACTAAAATGAGGTTCTAATTTATCGAACTCAGTTTCGCGTTGATCGTCGCCTAACGGATGTCCACGCTCCGCAAGCATTTCCTTGTAATTGATCTCCCGAACCTCTTGATCCTCGGCGTGCAAGGTCGTTGATATGTCGGCAAGCTGCGCATCGACGCGGTCCGCTTCCTTACGCAACACGTCTCCGCCTGGAAGCACATCAACGAGAATTCTGCGATTGGCAGCGGACATTTCGAGGTCATTCAGAGTGTTTAGCTGTGATGATAAAAAGTCTGAGTCGATCTTGAATAGGCTGAAGTGAAGCAGTTCCTGGCGCGGATGAACGCTTTGCGCTTGTTGATCGGCTACCTTCCTCACTTCCTGTCTTATCTCAGCGGTCTGTGCCATGAGCGGATAGAAATACTCAGCCGTCTCTATCGCGTCAGCGGTTCCTTTCCAATGCTCCCTCAGGCCTTCTTTGATAACGAATGTAAGGAAAACGATTCTGCAACTAACCACCAGCTTAAAAGATGTGAATTAGCCCGCAAGAACAATTCGAGTCTCTTTCGCACGCCGCCCTCCCGGAGAGAATTCGCCCGGAATTGTACCTTTTGTCCACCTTGCGTTCTCACACCAATTCCTTCCTCGCGTTGTCTGGCGAACAAACGGCGCAAGCTTGTGCTAACGTGCATACGCATGCAAAATCGGCAGTGACTATTTCCAATCCTCAAGAGTTTATCGTTAGCAACATTAGTCATTGAGGCAGATCAGCGCCCGATCCAGATTGGCGAAAAATCGCCATTTCACTCATCGTCCTCTGGAAGGGACTTTTGGTGTAAACCCTAGCTCGCAAGTTAGTTGATGTACACTGGCGGCGAATTGGTGGCAAGAATGGCGAAATGGAAGCGCAGTGGTTATCTTGCGTTTGTGATCGGAATGGCGATCGCTCTGATTATGTCAGTTTGTTTGGATACTACACCAGAACAAAAACCTTCTGGCTCTACCTATTTCCCGGGCAACACGTACAAGCCCGCCAACAGACTCCCGAATGTTGATGGACGTGGGGAGCCGAAGGTCGTGATGGTGAGGCGGTCGGGCGCAATCGAGTGCTACGACGTCTTCTACTCCCAAAAGTTGAAGGCGCGCTCTGGAAGCAAGCCCTTCTCGACGCGCCGAAATTACCTATCGCGTGCGGTATCGTTTCCATCCCTTCTGGATTGAAACGCTCTACGTGGCCGGCCTTGGGATTGAGCCGGGCATGAGTCCATATACGATACAGGGAACATCCCGACCCGGTGATGTCGATCCTGGAGGCTGCTTTTAAGGTCGCCTATACTGAATGACCCTCTCAGAGCGGTTGGATAGTTGTTGATAAATCTCCGGTACACTCATTGACCGGTGATCCCGATCACTAGTTGGTCATCCTCAATCACAGCCATAGGTCCGAAGCAGTGCGACTCTCGCAGCAGTGCTGAGAGGGTTTATGGAACGTCCGTCCTTGGTGTGAGCCCAGCCCCGAAGCTGGCCGTGGCAGGTGAGCAGGCCGGATTCACACTGGAGCAGATGATTGAGCTGCTCAATGAGGGGCTTAGCGTGACGACACTGCTTGACCTGATTGTTTGTCGTCTCAAAGGTGTGCCGTTGCCTCGCGAGTTTTCGCTTCGCTCTGACGGAGTGATGTGAGGGTTGACCACATCACCAGAGGAATAATGACGAGAGACACGATACGAACGTAAATGCTACCGTCTCGGCAGCCGACATCTGCCTGCGCTTCGAAAGACAGCTGGCGGCCATCGCTGTACTGGACCAGACCTATTACCAACTGTCGATGGCGGACGACCGCGCAAGCTACTACCGAAGGCAAGAACGGCTGGAGCGCATGCGATCTCAGTTCTACTCAGCGCTCAATACGTCCCTTGGTTCTCAGTAGCGCAATATAGCGGAGGCCTTCGAAGTTGTGCAGTACATGTATCCTTTCCTTGTGACGGTTACAATCCGGGCTCGGAATTGCTCGCCCAAGGCCTTCCTGATTTTTCTTATATGGGCATTCAGCTTGATTTCCCTATCTCTTTTTGTGTGAAAGTGATAGAGTCTTCTGTCGTGAGACAACCCGTCCGGCGTTGCCTACCAAGACCTTGAAGATGGCAGTGTTCATACGACTGAGTTGGATTTCATTCCCGTCGATGTTGATAACAGGATCGTTCTGAGTGAAAACCACATCTTACCGAGGGGGAATCACAGGCATGTGTGCTTGTGGGTGACTTTCTATCATTCGTGTCGCGACATTGCACAACTGGCTCAGTGAAGACAGACGGTTCTCGGCAGCAAGCCAAGGGTGGTCCTGTCGGATGCTTTTGCACCGAACGTCTACACGCCCCAGGTCCCGGACAAAACAAATCCCTACAGATGCCCAGGTTCGCGGTCAGTCAGACAAATCAGCGCGGGTATTTCTTTCCCTGGGCCCTCATCGCCATGTTCCACCCCAGTACGCCGGAGAGAAGCGGGGTTCGCAACAGGGGCAGACATACACTGCAATACGCCAATGGTTGTCCAGCCCCAGTATGCGGTACTGTTTTGGTCCATAGGAATGGACCATCCTTACGCGCGAAGGAAACAGTTCCCGATCTGATCGAATAGGTCAATCTTGAGACGACGAATCTTTGAATAGGACCGTCGGCTGTTAACAACATGCAAAGAAGGCTTGTGTCCAATCAATTCGTAGCCGCGGAGAATATCCCCATAGTGCCTAGAACATTCTCTCGTGACAGGCCTTTTTAGCAAGAGTCCTGGGTGAATCGCCGTCCTTTGGCAGCGCTCGTGCCAATTGAGCGAGATAGAATGATTCTGGTTTCTTCTTGCTTGTTCTCAAGATAATTTGTCTGCGTGCGACCGCGAATTGATTCACATCGATGATCGGAGAGATCGCGCCCTTCTTTATTACCCACTCACTGCGAGGCGCACGCCTTATGGGGCGCTTGAATCGACCATCTCGTATACCCCACACGAAGGAGCCGGTGAATTTCTCATTTTTAAGGATGCGGCCCACGCGTTCATAGTCCCAAGGCTGGTTGTTGTAGTATCGCAATTGTCTCTGATTTAGTTGCTTAGCAATAGCGCGAGCCGAATACTGCTTTTGTGCAGCGAGTTCGAAAATGGTACGGACACATTTGATAGCGCTCTCTTTTTCGGACCGGGCACTAGCACAAACACTACTGAGGTTAGATTCTTGCATTCCCCTGTCTGGAGAAGTCGTTTCTCGCCGCTAGCCGATATGAGCATCCGCCGCAGCCCATATCCAGCCTGACCCCCGACGCAGTATCCCAAGGCTGCCATCCGCCTATGGGCTGCGCCTATCTTCACAGACAACTCTCTGCTGTATTCTGCCGCCATGGTTCTTTTCAAAGCTTTCATCATTGCGTTGGAAAATCTGTCATCGTTCTCGAATTGCTCGGCGCAATAGTGAATCGGGATTCCGGCTCTTCGGCAAATGAATTCGTAATGTGCGGATTCGTCAGTGTTTTGGAACCTGCCCCAACGGCTCACGTCGTACACCAAAATGGCACGAAAACTGCAATTTCCAGTGACAACATCACACAGCAAACGTCGTAGCCCGGGCCGGTTCTTGATTTCTAGTCCACTTTTTCCCGGATCGTCGTAAGTGGCAATAACTTCAAACCCATGATCCGCTGCATATCTTTGAATTGCATCGCGTTGTGTTGGAATGGAATTTGGCTGATCGTCTGTAGACATTCTGAGATATTGAGCAACGGGGATCGAAATGCTCTCTTGACATGGGAATGGCTCCTCAAAGTGTACCGATTTTAGTGGCAACGACCGCGGAGTCAATCCCTAGTCATGGAAATCAATAAGCGCGACGCCACAGCGAAGTGCTTCTTCTCGTCGGCGTGCGTGTGGGCGATGCAGGAGTGGGGGGCCGATTCTCCCGCCTCCTTGATTTAGGATGCCCTTATGACTGTTGGAAGGGATTTTGTTGCCGCCGCTGAGTACCTTCGAATGTCGACCTAACATGAGCAGTACTCAATGGAAAACCAGTCCAACGCGATCCGAGCGTACGCTGAAACCAACGGATTCGAAGTTGTGCGCACGTATTCCGATGCCGCGAAGAGTGGCGTGGTGCTCAAGCGTCGGAGTGGCCTCAAGCAGCTTTTGGGAGATGTCGTCGCCGGGGAGGTCCCGTATCGAGTGATCCTCGTCTACGACGTGAGCCGTTGTTCCCGTCTAAGACGCGGATGAATCGGCGCACTATGAGTTTATCTGCAAGGATGCGGGTGTTCCCGTTCACTACTGCGCGGAGGTTTTCGCGAACGACGGGACTTTGCCGAACACGATTTTGAAAGCATTGAAGCGGGCGATGGCCGGGGAATACAGCCGAGAATTGTCAGTCAGGGTAGTACGGGCCAAGAGGCTTATGACAGAGAAAGGGTTTCGAGTGGGGGGCATTCCCGGGATACGGATTCCGTCGCATGCTCCTATCGGCAGACGGTAAGCCTAAGCGACTACTTGAGCCGGGTGAACAGGTTGAGAACGGTAGGGTGGTGTTGGTCCATGGACCGCTGAGAAAAGTGGCGATCGTGCGCGAAATCTATCAACTCTCAATTGCCGGCGTGGATGTACCTTAGATTGCAAGGCGGCTCAATCGTAGACGCATTAAACGTCCGGGCAAAACTGGTATCTGTGATCTCGTGAGGGAGATTTTAACGAACCCGAAGTACATGGGATGGGCTGTCACAGGACGACGGTCCGCGTTGCTCGTAGACGTCGTCCACCGTCAGCCCGTCGAAACGTGGGC
The DNA here is from genome assembly GCA_963771765.1 of uncultured Acidobacteriota bacterium. Taxonomy (GTDB): domain Bacteria; phylum Acidobacteriota; class Terriglobia; order Terriglobales; family Acidobacteriaceae; genus Sulfotelmatobacter. The sequence continues at coordinate 39,625 of CAVYUY010000051.1, read as the reverse complement.
AGTCAAGATCGGTGCCTTCGACGGGATCGTTGACGAGGAGACCTTCACTGCTTCTGACGCACGCGTCTCGCCACCGCAAAATCGGACGATGTTTTACTGAGCGATTTGAGCGCGGTTTTGTTGCGTGTTAAGAGGCTAACCCGCAGAATTATCGATGCGGCACGGGAATGTGCATCTGTATCCACCTACACTGCGCGTTTTGGAGGTCTAAGACGAGCTTATGATCTCATCGGATACCATCCGGTAGACCATCTCATCGATCCGAAGTGCCGAAGAGCGATCACGCGGATTCGTTGGAAACGCGAGCGACTTCTAAACAGGCTGGTGAAAGAGATACCGCAGCTCGCTTGGCAAAGACGTGACCCCTGCGTTTAGAAACGGCTTTGCTCGACCGGTGTTAGCCTTCCCTGACGGGCTCCTAATAACAATCGCGTACTGCGCTACTTCGAACACACCCTTGGGTGGTCGCCGATGGTCGATCCCTAGACTCTTCGCTGAATCGAGCCCTTTGACGCTGTTGTGCTTTTGCAACTCCTTCCACTTCACTTCGAAGATTTTTATCTGATACAGACTGTCGATGTGCTGAATCCTATCTAAGCAAAGCCGGATGACCGTTTTTGAGTACCGAGAAGCGCCTTAGGGCTATCTCCAACTTAAGGCGTCTTGCCGAGCGGGTACTCGCTCTCGACACCGTGATTGGTGAACCTGTTTGTCGGACTATGGACGTGAGTTTCTCGACCTCTTGGGCTTCGATGGGTATTCGCTGCCCGGCTGACTGAACCCTTCGCAACCATTTGGTGACCCGTAGCTCAGGCTTTTGAGTTCGCGCGATTTGATTGTAGGTTGTCGGTCAACTATTAAAACATCGCCATTACACTCATTGACCTGTGCTAGAAGACCGAATGTCGAAGATCCGCCACGCTGAAACCAGGAAGCCGGGATCGGAACAACAGCCCTGTTCGACACCGTGTTTAGGTCGCGAAAGACCTGCGAGATGTGCGGTAGCGATTTTCTGGTCGTGAACAACGTACCGATGAAGTTGGAGGACTATCAGCCACCGGGCCAAGCATGAATTGCCCGTGGCCCCTTTTGCCTTATTACCCCGGTAATTCGACATAGTGCTATATCGGTTTCAGACTGGCCCTTGGGGGATTTGGTGCCGCCGTCGAAGGGTCTATTCCGAACTCCGCTACTACTCATCCCGTTTCTCATCGTTGCATCAGTCTGTTTCGCGTCCAGGCTTAGCGGGACGTATGTGGGACATGGCGCACACTTTGCCGAGATGCTCCAGTTGACCGAGACAAATAACGGACAAGTCACCGGTGTCCTCAGTTCAATTACCCTAAATGATGATGGCGCGGTTAAGACCGAGCACTCAGAGGTTGAGGGCACGGTTGATGCTGGACAGATAACGCTCAGGATCGGAAGCAAATTGCTCACTTCCCTTGTCGGGAGCACCTTATCCGGAACTGTGAACGGTGGCACGATAAAGCTTCAGACTGTGGATAGCAAAGGGAGCCTGGTATCGTGCGTCTTTATTCAAGGAACGGCAACCACTTTTGCGGCATATGCCGATCACCTTAAATCGATGAGCCTTGAGATCGTATTGAATAAACAATTGGATGACGGTACGAACACTTCAATGAATCGGTCGGGCACGCCGAGGCGTGGATAGCCGCGGCTGACTGGCACGCGAAGAGAATTTCGGTCATCAAGAGCCGCTATCAAGGGATCGAGAAGCGAATGCAAGCGCTGATCGCAGCCGAGCGCTCAACCAATAATCCCGCTGCTAGAGGCCAGATCTCCGTAGCTGTTAATCAGGGTGACATAGCCGGAAACCAATTTGATATTGAGGTTAACCAGTTATGGGACTTCAACATTGCAGATCAAGGATCAGCGCTGAACGCTGAGTTCTCCAAGTGGGACGGAAGCTGCAGCGACTCGGGCGAATTTCGGAAGCGCGGTGCAACTGCGAAGCAGTAGGCTCATGGGAGACAGCTTGCAGGAGGGCGTCGTCAGAACGTGACAAATTCATCCCGATCTTCAAGCGCATCATGGAGCAGAGATCCGAAGTGAAGTCGCTGGAAGTAGGAAATCAAGCACATCGGAAAGTGCTGGTTGAAGAATCCGATTGGCTTGAGTAGGGTACATGCGCCCAGATCATTCACTTTGTCCTGACCAAGTCGGAGCTGCATCGCCCCGAGTGAGAGATTTGAATATCTTGGCCATTTGCTCGGGGCTTTCAATTCCATCCGCGATCAAACGACGAATAATTCTCCGGGGCATCAGGAGATCGGCGGCTAGACGATTTGCTTCCGCCTCAACGCCACTCCCTAATCCGCTCCGATACATTCTGTCTTCGACGAGCCGGTTCGAGAATCGATTGCGATGTATGAGGAAGTGCGCGAGTTCGTGCGCCACTGTGAAGTGTTTTCGGACTGTAGGGTCCGCTACTTTTACCCGGGATACTATAACCGCTGAAACCGCCTTTTCGGATATCACGAAATATTTCCCCCGCGTTGATTTAAGCGCCCCTGCCACAGGTTGACGCCGAGCCCTGCAGCAAGGGCGCGGACATCCACCGGCGCCACGTCAGTAAATCGGCGGATTACTTGCTGAATGCGTGTTTGATGAGCCGGAGCTCTGCGCCGGTAATCTGTTTGCAGTGCCTCCAGTGTGAGCGCGTCCTCGTAGATGGCTGATAGTTCTAACTTGATTTCCGCTGGCGGTTCTCCCGCTTAATCCCCTCAGCGTGTAGCGCATTGCGGTTTGAGCATCGTGAAGTTGCAAGGCGATCGACGCAGCGCTGCGATGGAGGACTCAGCGGGTAGGTTCGAATGTGTGGTCGCTAGCTACAGCGTCAGCAGCGGCAGCTTCTGCCTTCAATGCCTCAGCCAGAAAGTTGAGCGTCTGCGATTCTTCGCCCCTGCGACGTGCCAGTAATGATGATTCGAACAGCTCCATTGCTTGAGTGTGAAGATCCCTTGTGTTGCTCACCCGCGTGCCTCGTGTTTCCGGACGAATCGCACTTCCGGCTTTCGGAACTCGACAATAGCAACATAAGCAAGGAGACCCGACTCATCGCTTGGGCCCGTTTGACGGAGTTTTACCCTTAGTCGTGCTGCGATCTTTACATCGTCTCCGTCAAGAATTCCTGAGACTTCAAGGCGGGCAGCACCCTGAAAGATCCCGTCTGAACCAGGGGAATCGCCGAGCCAATAATCGATGCCTGGTCCTTTGACGGACCGTTCGACGGATTTCATCCCCGTAACCCTCAAAGCGATCATCAGCGCAACGCCGCAGGCCCCTAGTTCAGTCTGCATCTTGTAGATCGGCGTATGACCCGCCTGGCGGCTTTACTCCGCCCCAATCGAGCGTCCCCGAGTTCTGCAAAGCCTCCGGTGAAGAACACCTGGACGGGATTGGAGTGCTTTCTTAGGCTCAGGCAGTGCGCCGCATTCTCCGCCAGAAACGTGCCGTATGCCTTGGTGAGGTTGAGTGCGCCACTCTTCAACGGCTCAAAGTCAACCCGGGATGTACTGTCAGACATGGGTCGCGAGCGCCCGATGATTTCATTCTCATACTTGCCCGGTCAACCACCACGAACGTGCCAGGCAGCGATCTACAAATGTGCTAGAGACAAGGCAGTGGAGCACAGATAATATTTATTCCCCTCGCTGCAAGGGCCGAACGAGCCTGGATCTTGGTTAGGCGAAAAGGAATAGGCTATGCGGTCACCTGGTCTTTCAAACCGGTTCGTTGTTTGCATCCTTGCTTTCCCCCCTGCTCCGTCCCACTCTTGGCACTCGGGCAATCTCAGCCCACAACGTCGCAACGAACCGACACAACTGCGAAGGCAAAAACCGACCAAAGTCAGATCAAGTGTTCCGGCAACGGTACATACGTAAACAGCAAAGGACAGACCGTCAAGAGACCGGAGAACTGCTCAGCGCCACCGCAGGGTGCCACTGCTCAATGTCGCGATAGCACATATAGCTTCAGCCAGAGCCGAAGGGGGACTTGTTCACACCATGGGGGAGGAGCGAAGTGGCTTTGAGAATCTCAGTGTGGAGGAAACCAAGGTGCTTGCCAAATTGATCTACCCTTTACTCGGTATCTTTTTCTTGTCGGCGCTATTGTTCTCGCAAGTTGGCTCCCAAAGATCGTACCAACAGCTTGTGAGCGACAATGCGGAGTTGCGCTACGAAGCTCGCCGTGATTCACAGTGAGGCTGAAGACGCACAAACCGAGTTGGAGACTCTAAAGTCCGACGCTGACGATGTGCAGAGCAAAGCCAACGACTGCGACGATTGCGATGATGTGCAGTCTTCCGCAAGCGATCTAGATGGCCCAATACAGAGCTTGGAATCGAACATCGATGAGATTGAAACGAAGTCCCAGGAACAGTAGCAAGACTCCTGGGGCCAATAACGAACAAACTTAATGAGAAGCACGAAGCCGTTGTTAGGTACCCTAGTCGCTTTGCTCCAATGGTCTTTGCGACGTCGGCCACAGCGAAGGATGATCGGTGGTCCGACCTTAACAGGTGGGCCCTATGGTGTGCTCGCCGTAGGCTAGGTCGCTCTGCCAAATTTACAAGGGATAGCTCAGCAAAGAAAAGCGGCGAAAGCTGGTGCATTCCTAGGTGAACTTGGATGCCCAGAAAGGAATGATTGGTGGGACCTTCGGAATGTGGCCGCCGCAACCACGCTTGGTGAGCGTTACCTGCTCCTCGCCATCTTGGCTGCCTATTCACGAGTCAATGTATCTGATTGCTTTTCGCGGTCCGCTATTTTGAAACCTTCTACTCCGGATCGCAATCCTTACCGCTCATGCAGGTTGCCACTTTTCGGGACACACAAAAGAAGTTCTCATCCTGAGATGTACCGTTGCAATCGATCTGAGTACTACTTTGCCCCGTTCGGCTTCCTCGTGAAGTATGCGAGCAATTCCCCGGTCTGTCCGTCTTTCAGATAAGACGAAACGTCATATTTGTCCCGGTCATTTAAGTTTTTCGCGTGAACATCCAAGCGTACGTAGCACCTATTGGTGGTGGCGTTGTAGCGCGACACTTCTTCCTGGGTCAGCGCGGAACCGATTAGGTTCTCATTCAAGATTCGTTCACCACGCCGGGTGCAATCGTCCTGGAGTCGGTAGGCCTCCTCAGCCGTCGGAAGCACGAAATTGGGCTTTGCTTGCTGTGGTGTCGAAATAGGCGCAACCGGGGTTGATGTGCTTTCTTTCGTGCAGGCGAGAAGCGTGAAGGACCGCTCCCGCCAGTATGAATCCAACGACGCGGCAGGTCCACCCTCTAGGCAAACTCTTTGATCTTCCCTTCATTGGCGTCGCGGATTATACCGCGATCACCTTCGGACTCGCTTTAAGGAATAGTTCACGCCAAGACCGGCGTTCCGGCTACTAGCCATATGGAGTTTACACTTACATTGGTAACTTGCGGTTGGATGATGCCAATAGTCCACTACGATTGGAGGTCCTCATGAACAAACTCGGACTGCTACTCCTTGTCGCCGCATCTTCTGTAATCGCTCAATCATCAAAACCCACAATCTATCTAGAACCGCAACAAGGTTTTGAAACCTACATCGCCGCTGCCATCGCAAAAAAAAGCGCGCCGGTCGACGTGGTTACCGACAAGGCAATATAGCGACATACGTCTTGAGATCAGCTCCCGTTGAGGTTAAGTCCGAATCTACAGGCGGAAAGATTGCCCGCTGCCTGTTCGCCTATTGTGCCGGAATGAGGACAAAGGGAATGTTTCAATTCAGTTGATCGAAGTGGGCTCAACAAAAATGGTTTGGGCATACTCCGTCAATAAGCAAAGAGGAGGAAGCAGGCAATTGTTGATGGCAGAGGCCATTGCTAAACACTTCAAAGAATTCCTCCCCAGCGCTCCACCTCTTAGCGCGGCCATTGTTCCAGGAGTTTCTGCGCCACAGACGCCTGTGTCCGTAGCAGAGCCGCCGACTGTACCTTTGACTCCCGCGGCATTCCAACGGCCAGATATCTGCAGCGCAGTCTGACCACTCAGGTTATCTCCCAGTCAGACAGCCTCGGAGACGCGGGTCGTAAAGCAAAGGAACACAGGGCGTGCCTGGATCTGGCCAAGAACAACTCCAGACCTGCAATGAATGGCATTTCTGTGATGCGCAGCAAAGAACGGAGAGCTGGCTGAAAAGATCAAGACCCTGCTCCATATCCGTTAGGCTCCGGTCTTCGCAAACAACTTACGCGCGCACTGTTCCTCACGATCGCGCGGCCATCTCTTGGATGCGAAGGTCAAATCCAACCGGAGTCTGATGGAGGATCGTGCGCTATCGCAAGGCTTGGCGATACTAAATCCCGCTAGCGCGCCACTACTTGAGCCACTTAAATCCTGTAGTGTGGTTCATTAATGAACAATCCGCAGTCGCGCTCACCATTGTCGGGAAGCTGGAAACCATCGAATGAAATGTGTTCGTCGAACCGATCATTCTACGTGCGACACGCTCTGCAAGATCCGTTTTCAAGTTTACGGGATTCGTATTAGTCCACACTGTTTTGATCTCAGGATCTGCTTTGAATGCCGCGAATCGAGATGATCGGACTTTCGGATCGCTGCCAAAATGAAAACGCTTTGACCGTCAAGAGATATTTGTTGACCCAAGGCTTCCGTGACATCGTTATACGTCATTTTGCCGAGGTCATCACCGGCATGGAACTGGATTTGTTTGATGCGAAGATGTCCCGACAACACATACCATATCGTCACGCTGTAAATTACGTCATCGGTAGAACCCGGCGATGGCTCAAGATGAATCCCGTCTTGACGCACGAAGGCTCGGTACGCGTTCTCTAGTACTCCAGGCAAGGTGTCCAACTTGTTCACGAAACGTTTCGACCAGAGATCCTTGAAATGTTCGCTAATCACATCACGCACAGAGAACATGGTCCCCCAGTTCTTCGAGTCAAGTACTTCGACTGATCCCGTCACCACGAAAGCTGATTTCTGCCCTAGAGTACGGATCTTGGTTTCAGTGTCAACGCGCCGCTCTCATCGGGTTCCACGACCGTTTGTCAGCGCACACGAGGTAGCCCAACTGGGAAGGAATACAAACACGACAAGCGTTCCATGGCTTGTCGATTGAGTCTGAGTTTGCTGTGGGCAAGAAGCCATAAGACCACACAGCATGCACGCGACTAAACGGGACAAGAATGGGAGATACACATCGGAAGTGTAGATCACAGAAGGAGGCAACGCTTAAGCATGTTTTAAACACCCTTGATCAATTCCGCGATGGTCATCTTGAATCCATGGCCCAGCACTTCCAAACGTTTATTCTCGAAGCCGTTCCTCCTACACCGACGAAATCCCTTTGATGCTCGGCGGTTCATGGCGTAGAACGGCGCTTAGCTATCTCGCTGTGGGTTGATACGTAGCTTCGGAGTCAATCCCAGTGGTCTATCTCCCCATCTGCGATGCCGTCGAGAAATACCAGGCCTACACGCTAGGTGATTAAGGCGTCCCGAGAGGAGGGTCGAGGGGTTGCCCTCCCCCACGCCCCACAGAAGTCGTAAAGTAGTACTCACCCGTTTTAGAGTCTTGTTCACACCGAATCGCACGTTGATCGCGCAAGGCCATCCCTGATTCACAACGTTCCCTCGTTTGCGCTCAGCCCGTCAGCTGACTCGTTTCTGCAAGCACTAGCGCGCTCCGCTTAATGCACCTTCCGATCGCTCGATTGTGCCCGCGAACATGTCAAGAAGTTTATTCGCTGCGCTCTCACATGCTTAGCAGTGCCGTGCATGGATGCTCGCAGATTGCCGCGCTATGCTCCCGTTCGACGCAGCGTGCCGTCACTGCTTAGCACATGCGCACATTCACAGACCAAGGAGAGCGTTATGGACAAGCCAAGTAAAGCAGCAGACTTGAACGCGGGAATCCGCAGCACAAAATAGCAGCTTGCTAACGAGACCGATGCAGCTAGACAGTCAGAGCTATTCCGCAACTACCTCAAAGCGTCGGCAGCGTTCTGGGATTATTCCTGGCACAACCAAATGCTCATCTGGCGACAGAGGCCTGACGCGACCTTCGTCGGAGGGTTCAATACGTGGCTCAAGTGTGGGCGATATGTTCGGAAGAGCGAGAAAGGCATTGCAATTCTTGCTCCGATGTTTTTCAAGGACAAGACACGCATGGCGGGCGGAAGCGAAGGTGAGACGAAGCGCCTCTGGTTCAAAGTTGTTTACGTCTTCGACATCTCGGCAGAACGCTGCAACGCCATTGCCTGACCTACCGACGAAATCTGTTGGGGAGCGCGGTGAAGACATGCTGGCGCGGTTGATTCGCTTCGCTGAGTCTCGCGGCATCACGGTCGGCTTCGTTGAGAAGTGCAAGCTCAACGGGGTTGCTGGCACGTCCAGGGGGGGAGAGATCGAGATCAGAACTACCGAGACTGATGCGACGACCCAAGCTGCCGTCCTCGCCCACTAACATAGCTGATTTGCTCCTGCATTGGACTGCCGATGGGCAAAAGATCACAACCCGCGAAGGTCGAGAGATCGGCAAGCAGCAACGTGAACTTGAGGCCGAAGCTACCGCCTACGTCGTCTGTTCCTATTTCGGCATCCAGTCACCCTCGAAATTTTACCTGGCAACCTCCTACGTCACACCTGCCATGCCGCTGAGGCTGTCGAGACGATTGCCCGCACGGCTAAGACAATCCTCAATGGTTGCCAGCAACAGGAGGCTGAATCGGTCTGCGTACCGTTCCCCATAGCTGCGCAAGACACCTCGTTGCCCCTGGCAGCGTGAAGGCCGAAACGCGCACCCTCCCCAGCGCGTCCAGTGGTTGCACCACTGCTGATGAGGCCAAGACTTGCCGTGAATGCTTAGCACTGCTAACGTATAGAGCCTATGGCGAAGCGTTGCAAGATTCATCCAGATACTGAGCTTGTCGTTGTCGAGTACTGTCCCGCTTGTCGAGGTCAGCACGGGGGAGTGATTTCTGCCAAGGCCATGACCGCGGAGGAACGCTCCAAGCGTGCTCGGAAGGCGGCGAGGGCGAGATGGCCGAAGGACAAGACCAAGGGCAAGCGCTGACAATGTCTCAAAAGTCTCTGTAGCGATCTGCGACAAAGCACAACCTGTTGTGGCTGCATCGGTCGTTTTGAACCGCCCTTCGCTGTCTCAGAAGTTGTAACCTTTGCGCCAGGATCGGAGAATTTCGATGAACCCGAAGCCAGCCGCGATTTACACCCGAAGAACCTTGCCGATCAGAATGCAGATTTGCAGAAGCAGGAATTGCCCGATCTGGCGAATGGTGAAGTCGGGAGGTCACCGAAATCTACGAAGACCGAATTGGTGGCGGCAAGGAACGACGCTTAGGGCTCGATCGACTGATGGTCGATGCGCGAAGACGCAAGTTCGATGTGGTTGTCGTTTGGAGATTCGATCGGTTCGCACGATCCACGAGTCATTTGTTGCGCGCCCTTGAGGACTTCTCTGCCTTGGGCGTTGACTTCGTTTCCACGACGAGGCGATCGATATCTTCCACCCCTACTGGGAAAATGGTGTTCACGGTGCTCGGAGCAGTCGCCGAACTGAACGCAGTATCATCCGCGAGCGAGTCATCGCGGGACAGAAAGCTGCAAAAAGACGAGGTGTCCAATTCGGACGGCCTTGCGTCAGTGTCGATGCCGCCCATGTAGTAAGATTGCGCTCTCAAGGATTGAGTTGGCGGGCGATTGCGACGCTAACTGGAGTGGCCAAAGATACCCTGCGTCGTTCATTGCGACCGGCATAGAGATGGTATTACTTGGATTCGATCCGGGAGGGATGCCCAGTTCGGGTGGTGCGTTGCCGAAGTCACTGCACCCCGTCTCCTACGGCTACGTGCATCGGGCACCTGCAGCCATGCAGAGGCTGCAGTCAGACCTCCCCTCCGAAAAAGCAGATGGCCTCGGGAAGATCGAAGCAGCAGGAATAGATAGCCCCCTTTTCTGGGTCCCCAATGGCGACCGGAAGGCAGATCGCACCGTACGAAGTGCGCTCAAAGCGAAGGGCGCGAAGAATGCAAGCGGAACAGTCGCCCACGTCAATTCGCTGCGGGGCGCTTGTCTGATCCAGGGAATCATGACCGCCCACCTCTTGCGGAAACACATACCGCAAATCCGCATAACCGAATCGCATCCTAAGGCTCTGCTATGGCACCTTCAAATTGCAACGAGCGAACACCCGGTTTCTGAAGTGAAACTTCAATCTCTGCGTGACCTGATCGAGTGTAAGGTGGAAAGCATTTGCGATCATGAGCGAGACGCTGCACTTGGAGCAGTAGCGGCACTTGCAATGTGCGAAGAGCGAACCGGTTGGCGGGATCTGTTCCTACAAGAGATAGGCGGCTTCGCTCCGGTCCCTCCTGTCGAATACTGGATGCCGATTTTCCGATGATCTACAGAGGGACGAGTCGCCAGGTAACCATCCTGAGGCAGGTCATTCTCTTCCATGATTCATCGCTATGGGAAATCAGTGTTTAACCTTTGAAGGGTGCCCTGCTCCTCACAGGAGTTGAGCCATTCTTGTAAAGTCGGCTGGTATCCCGCGTAGTAACCTTACTGGTCGTCTGACGTGTCCGACAATCGACGACGGGAAAACCCTATTTCTTGGGTTTGAGCAAAACTAAGGAGTCGAAAGCAAAATGCCGAGTCGAAGGACAGAGACATTAAGACCAAATGTCTTCACAGTAGGCAGCGATTATTCGCGGTCGCAGATCGCGGAGCTTGGAGGAGTAGCGCCGCTCGACAATTCGAGGGAATGGACAGGTATTGTCGAATTCTCGAACTGCATTTTGCTCTTTCCAACCCTCGACACAAGAGCGACCTTCCCCCAGAACACCGATATGTGGATGTTTTCGACGGCAGCCAGTTTAAGTGGGAATCTCAGAACCGAAACACTCAAGATTCTCGCGTGATGATGCGAATCATGTCACCGGACACGCTCGTCCTGCTGTTCTGCCGCATTCACGGAAAAGAGAAAAGCAAACCAGTTCTGTTCACTTACGCTGGACGCCTAGTCGCTCGAAAAGCTCAAAGCCAAAACCCCGTGAAAGTCTTGTTCGATCTCCTTGACTATAAAGAGAGCCCGAATGAGGCTTTAGCGAGTTTGTACGAGTGGAGGCCGGCAGGCGGACGAAAGTTGGATGTTCTGGACTTGCCGGATGAATCAAGTGCTCCACGAAAAGGTCAAGGGTGGCAGACTGATGCTCGCAAGCGACAAGCGATAGACACCCACGCCATGAAGAGGGTTCGCTTTCACTACGAATCGATGGACTATGTATTGAAAGATACCAGTAAGGTCTCACCCTTTGATTTTGAGGCACGAAGGAACGGTGACACTCTCAGGATTGAGGTGAAAGGATTGACAGGGCACTTGGGCCCAATAGTGGTCACTGCTGGAGAAGTGTTATCAGCTCGCAATCCGGATATCAGAACCGACTTGGTGGTTGTCTATGAAATTGAGGTGCTAGAAACTGAGTTGGGAGTTTTCGAGGGTCGTGGTGGAACCGTTCATGTCCTCGAAGGTTGGCGTCCCGAAGAGGATCGACTCAAACCACTGCAGTACCAATATCAACTTCCCTGAATCCCACCGAGACCGCTAAACATACAAATGCCCAGACTCGGTTTCTGAGCCTGGGCATTCTGAACCTTCTTTACCCCAACTAGTTTGCTTTCTTAGTGGCCTTCACTTTCGCCCATCGAGCGCGCTGTGCAGCAGCAATTCTTTTGCGAGCGGCGGCGGACATTGTTCGTTTCTTTGGTAGTGCAACAAGCTTAGGAGCACCGCTCTTTCTCTTCGCCTTTGCCCAACGTGCTCTCTGAGCGGCGGCGATCCTTGCCCGTCCAGCTGCCGAGATCTTCCTATGGGTACCGGAACCGGTCTTGTACGTCGCACCGAAAGCCGTTAGTGCGGCTGAAACTCCCCGAATTTGACTCGTCAATCGGGCATGTTCCTTCCTCAAGAGTTCAACTACACCGCCAAGGTTTGTCATAGAGGACCCCCTCCTCGACCGCGATTGTAGCAGGCGTATCAAGCGGTTGATAAGTCGATGGAAGCAAAGGACAATCGCCGGAGTACACAGAGGAGATTGAGTCGCGATAGTCATCTCTCGCCTCATCTTGCAACTTGAAAGACGGTAAAACTTGTTCAAACTGTGCAACATCTTGCACCGTGGCGCACAATTCGGTCAGCGTTGTAATATTACGTCGCGCTGTGACTGCTCTCAATTGCCCTCCACCAATTTGCAGGCTCCTCGGAACTCTTCTGACGGAGAACAGCACCCTCAGATGGTATTCATGACGGAGAGTATATGAAGATCGATAAAAGTTGCGGTCGTGGAAAGCTTCGTGTTTGGAACTTCGTATTCTCAATCTTCCTACTTTCGGTGGGGACTTCGGTCTTCTCCGATGCGCAAACTTTCAATTCCCTTGTCAGCTTTGATGTATTGAACGGCGCAAACCCTGGAACTATGTCTCTTGTCCAAGGTACTGATGGAAACTTGTACGGGACGACGCCCGGCGGTGGCAGTACTGACATTTATGGAGCCGTCTTCAAGATCACTCCAAGCGGGGCGCTTACGGTGATGCACAGCTTTGTTGGCACCGACGGGGCCTTCTCGGTCTCTGGTGTTATTCAGGGCACCGACGGTAATTTCTATGGGACCACGGAGGAAGGTGGAGCTAAGGGTCCCTACGGAACAATCTTCAAAATGACGGCGGACGGTTCGCTGACAACTCTTCACAGTTTCTGTTCTAGGGCGGCCTGTGGCGACGGCCAGCAGCCCGATGCGGGGCTCGTTGAAGGAGCGAACGGAGATTTTTACGGGACAACACAGCTCGGTGGCGCTCATGGATCCGGCTCAATCTTCAAGATCACGCCAAGCGGGCAGCTGACGACCCTTCATAGTTTTTGTGCGCAAGCAAATTGCCCTGATGGTTACTCACCTGTTTCGGCTCTAGTTCTTGCTACCGACGGGAACTTTTACGGAACTACCATCTACACCTTCTTCAAAATGACTCCTGCCGGGAATTTCACCACGATTTACACCTTCGCTGGATCTGACGGTATCTATTCCGGCCTAATTCAAGCTGTTGATGGAAATTTTTATGGCGTTGCAGAGTCGGGGGGAACTGAAAACGCTGGTACGTTTTTCAAAATCACTTCTCGTGGTGTACTGACGACGCTCTACAACTTTTGCTCGGAACCTCTTTGCAAAGACGGCAATGGTCCCTACGGGTCTTTGATCCAGGCCAACGACGGTAATTTTTACGGATCTACATACGGTGGAGGTACAACCAGCGACGGAACGATATTTAAGATCACGCCGAATGGTGCGCTGACCACACTGTACAGCTTTTGCGCAGAGTCCCCTTGCATCGATGGCGAGTGGCCTTATGGCGGCTTGGTCCAAGATACCGACGGGACATTCTATGGGACAACGTCAGCTGGAGGCAGCAGCAGTGAGGGCACGGTGTTTAGTTTGTCCGCGCGGCTCGGACCGTTCGTGGAGACAAGGCCTGTGTCGGGACCGGTTGGAGCATCTGTCAAGATTTTGGGAAGCAATCTGTCTGGTTCCACCAAGGTCACATTTAACGGTAAAGCTGCGACATTCAAGGTCGTGTCGAGTTCCGAGATTACTGCTACGGTGCCCAAAGGTGCGACTACGGGTACAGTCGCAGTGACGGCTCCTAGTGGGACGTTGAATAGCAATGTTTTGTTTAGGGTTACAAAGTAAAGTCCTTTCTTGGCCCCTTCCTCTTCCAGGAGAGATGCGGAGAAATCACGCGATGGGTTTGTCTGGCCTTGACCCGACTTCCAGTTCTTCTAGAGCTTCGTAGACCTTTCCGGCCGCCCAAGCCTCAGGTGACTTATCCGCGTTGGAGCTTTGTGCCTGCCAAAGAAATACCCTTTGCGCAGACCAGCACTGGCATTTAGGTGGCTGGTGCCTTTTACACTGCGCAATGTTTTGAGATCCGGAACGCAACAGATCGTTCACGAACGAGCGCTCGATCAAGCCGAACGGCGTTTCAATCAGGCCGAGTACCTGCGCAATGAAACGCTCCCCAGGGTCATCGCGGCGCCCTCCAGGGTGTTGCCTGGCCTGAGCAAGCACACCCGTCAAAGCAAGACTCAAGCGGTTTCGTTCATTTGCAGTCAATCCGTATTCGTCCGCTTTCGAGATGATGTCCTGTAACTCTTCCGCGGAAGCAGTGCGCCGATATTGCAGAATGTCCTGTACATCATTCTTAGTCAGCTCCCGTCTTTTGAACTCCTCAAGCGGACATGCAGGCTTAAGAGCTGGCATCTTTGGCCGCGCCAGTTCGCGGTAGATCATTTCTACTGCCGGAATGTATTCGTCAACCATGTTTCTAAAGCATCCACCCAAGCCCGTCGGGCACATTTCCAGTCAGGCGTTGCGGGGCATGTCGCGCTGGAATTCGACTTGCTTCCCATCGAGCCTCACACCAGCGCTGAACGTCTAGAGGGATGGTTCGCTCAACCAGCACGGGCGGCGAAAGCAGAAGAGATTCGTGACCGGCGATGAGTGTATCGAAAGCAACAGCGTCCTTCCCCTTCAGTTGCTGAGCGAGGGTTTGGAAAAGATAGAGGTAGCGATTGGCTTCGACAGCGCAGTCTTGTGACAGGCTCACTGCAAAGACCGCCTGAAGACGCCAGATCCGTTCTCGAATGGCTTTCAGGCGCTCGACCAGGCTAGTGACTGATTCGTCGTCCTCCGTCATGGCCCCTTGGGTTTTCGGCGGCGACGCGTTCAGCTCGATACGAACGGCAACTTCAAGCGGGAGATCGTCAAGTCCGCTCTGCTCATGTACTCTTTTGATCTTGATCGTTTTCGCGGGATTGCGTTGTTTATGAGTCATGAGCTAAATCCCCAGCAAGTTCGGTGAGGATGCCTTCGCAGTCTTTGCCATCCTAATCTTCTTAAGTTGGATTTCATGCGCATATTTCAATGCCGCGACAGCCATAACTTTAGAGGGAACGGGCTTGGTGCGCTTGGACGTATCGACGAGAAGGCGACGTAAGAGGCACAGAGGGGGATGGGTCAATTGCTCCAGAGCCTTTACACGAGCCCGCACCGGTGCATTCTCGTCTTCAACGAGGCGGGCCAGTGCGGTCTCTGGTTGCATGAACTTAGGCACTAAACGAACACTCCTTGTTGCCGTTTGACCGTGCGTGCGTACTCTCGCATCGTGCGATGGTAGAGGTCATCAATGCCCTGATCGTCCAGCCGGTCTAGCGATGGGGTTGAGGTTTCAAACGGCTCCGGAGTGTCAGCGGAAGCACTAATAAGGACAGACGATCGCATGGAGCTCTCTCAACCCGCTTACATTCCTCCCACGCTGCGTCAAGGAGCGACACGGTTACGAACCGACCGGCGCAGTAATCACCGATGAAACGGCGACGATCAGGCGACGGTGAATAGTCTTTGCGGTAGGCTTCCCAGCAGAAGCGGCAAGCTTCTTCGAGGATTGGACGCATCTTCGGATCAGTCGTAAATGTGAGCGGATCCGCGAGGGTGAATGCGACTTCATAGCCAGCCTCTTCACTGATTCGGCCCTTAACGTACTCGACCATTCCACCCAACACATCTCCGTTAGCGGCCATTTGCTCCGCTCTGAGGCGTAGCGTTTCCTTCAACGGGCGCGGCTGGTTCGCGGGTATTTGAACTAAAGCCCCTGCCCTATCGAGCGCATGGTAAGCGGCCTCCAGGTTCTGAAGGGTCCAATGGCCACCGTCGATGAGTTGTTCCTGCGCGTCATCGGCTTCGAGACCCGTCTCTCCCAGGAGATTGTGGGCCATCGTCTCAACGATTGAGCGCCAGTTTTCGTCGCACTTCATGTAATCGGGATTGCGCCTGCGGAATTCGTGGGCTATCTCGGTGGCACGGTCATCTGCGATCTGGGCGAGTAGTTCTGGATCTCAGTTTCTTTCGCCAGTTCTTCCACGACTTCGCGAGGCGGATTGGCGAGAAAGGTCTTTGAGTTTATTGATTCCGGCAAGTCCGGATTCGTCCACGCGATTGAAACCGTGACGGTCCTGCAACTCAAAGGTCTCGGACGGTAGATGGTTTAAGGTCTGGCGAACCAGAGATATCGAGTTGGCCAAAGGCACCGTCCATGAATCGGTCAGTCTCTTCGGCAATAATGCGTTGTTTTGTTTGTGGGTCGAGCATTTATGGTCCTTTCGTTTGCTGATTACGTGTAAGCACTAATCCTGGGGTAGTTGTCTGAACGGGAAAGTCGTATGGTGGGGCGGATTGAGTTCCTGACTCCAATGGTCGGAAGGGCCCCAGAGTTGGAATGCGTAAACCTTCTACCAGGGTGAAATGGCTGAATGAAGATCGCTTCAACAAATCGGGTTAACGGCTCGGCCCTCTTGCATTCATTGACTTGCCCGTTTCACCCACGTAAGATTCGCGGCGGTGATCGACCAGACAATTTCGCACTACCGCATTGTCGAAAAGCTCGGTGGCGGCGGGATGGGCGTCGTTTACAAGGCCGAGGACACTCGACCTGCATCGTTTTGTGGGTTTGAAATTCCTGCCCGACGAAGTGGCCCGCGATCCGCAAGCGCTCAGCCGCTTTCAACGTGAAGCCCAGGCTGCTTCCGCACTCAACCATCCCAACATCTGCACGATTTACGACATTGGCGAAGAGAACGGCCAGGCGTTCATCGCCATGGAGTTTTTGGATGGCAACACCCTGAAGCATGTGATTCGGCGATCGTCCGATGGATCTGGACACCCTGCTGTCTCTCGCCATCGAGACAGCGGACGCGCTTGATGCAGCGCACTCTGAGGGAATCGTTCACCGTGATATCAAGCCCGCCAACCTCTTCGTGACCAAACGTGGACACGCCAAGATTCTGGACTTCGGTCTGGCAAAAATGACTGCCGCGAAACCGGTCAACGAAGCTACCGCGACCCATCACCGCCGATCCCAATCTCACCAGTCCGGGTATCCGCGGTGGGGACAGTCGCTTATATGTCGCCGGAGCAGGCGCGTGCGAAAGAACTGGATGCCCGAACAGACCTGTTCTCGTTCGGAGTGGTGCTTTACGAGATGGCGACCGGCCAGGTGCCCTTCCGCGGAGACAGTACCGCGGAAATTTTCGACGCGATTCTAATCGCGTTCCCGCGGCACCGGTACGGTTGAATCCGGGCCTGCCGGCCAAACTGGAAGACATCATCAACAAGGCGTTAGAGAAGGACAAGAACCTGCGTTACCAGCACGCGGCCGATATGCGCGCCGACTTGCAGAGGCTGAAGCGGGACACTGACACGGGACGCGCAAGCTGCGGCCAGTTCCGGCGCGATGCCGGTAGTGTCGGATAGTAGTTCTCAGGCGGCGGTGCCGGCGATTCCTTCTTCGGGTTCGACTCCGGCAGTGACTGCGGCATCTTCGTCGGGCCGCCAACCGGCTGCGCGCCACGGCGTCGGGAACAAACTCTGGAAAATGCTTGTCCCGGACTGCTCTCGTACTCGTTGTCGCCGTCGCTGCTATTGGCTTCTACCTGCGCTCACGGCCCGGAGCCGGCTCGACGAAAATCGAGCGGCTCACTGAGAAAGACACTGTGGTGCTTGCGGATTTCGACAATAAGACCGGTGACGCCGTCTTCGATGATGCACTGAAGCAGGCGTTAGCGGTACAGCTCGGACAGTCGCCGTTCCTTAATATTCTTTCCGACCGCAAAGTCGAAGAAACCCTGCACCTGATGGGCCGTCCCTCGACCGAGCGGATCACCCGTGATGTAGCGCGGGAACTTTGTATTCGAACCGGCAGCAAGGCGATCGTCCTGGGATCGATTTCCAATCTGGGCGGCCAGTACGTGATCGGCCTGAACACCGTCGGATGCAGCAGCGGAGACACGCTGGCCACCGAACAGGAGCAGGCTTCCGCAAGCAGGACGTATTGAAGGCGCTGGGTACCGCGGCCTCTACGCTGCGGGGAAAACTCGGCGAATCCCTCGCCACCATCCAGAAGTTCGATGTCCCGGTGGAAGCCACCACACCGTCGTTGGAGGCTTTGAAAGCTTATAGCATGGGCATTACCACCGGGCGCACCAAGGGCGACGCGGAAGCCATTCCGTTCATGAAGCGCGCCATTGAACTGGACCCCAATTTCGCGATGGCCTATGTCGGCCTGGGCGTTGAGTATGCAAACCTCGGCCAGGCCAGCCTGGCGGCCGGGTACGCCAAGCGAGCTTATGACCTGCGCGATCGTGTGAGTGACCGCGAAAAGTATCGCATCTCGGCGTTTTACTATCAGTACGTCACCGGCGAAGTGGAAAAGGCAACGGAAGCATACGAACTCTGGGCCAAAACTTACCCTCGGGACCTGGTCCCGCACACTAATCTCGGTTACGTCTACAGCAGCCTGGGACAATACGACAAGGCGGCGGCCGAAACTGAACAGTCACAGCGCATTGAGCCTAGTCTGACGGGGTACGGTAATCTTGCCGGCATTTACATGAACCTGAACCGCCTGGACGATGCGCGAGCGGTTTTGGAGCAAGCCAAAGCCAACAAACTCGATGGCTGGTGATTCGCTTACTTGGTACTCACTGGCGTTTCTGAATGGTGACACGGCTGAGATGGATCGGCAGGCAGCCTGGGCGGCAGGGCGCCCCGGAGAAGAAGATGCCATGCTCTCTACCCAGTCCGATACCGAAGCCTATTTCGGGAGGCTGGCTCGAGCTCGCGACTTCTCCCGCCGTGCGGTGGATGCCGCAGTCCGGGCCGATTCCAAGGAAACTGCAGCTCTGTGGCAGGCCAATGCTGCTTTGCGCGAGGCTGAGTTCGGCAATGCCGCCGTTGCCAAACAGCAAATCGCTGGCGCCTTGGCCCGGGCGCCGGGACGAGACGTAAAAGTGCTCGCAGCCATGACCATGGCACGAGCCGGTGACCCGGCCCGAGCGAAGGCGATCGTCGATCAGTTAGAAAAAACCGAAGCGACTAACACCATGTTGAAGATTTACTGGCTGCCGACAATCAAGGCAGCCACCGAACTCAACAGCAACAATTCATCTCAGGCCCTGATTGATCTTGAAGCGCCCGCCCCGTACGAACTCGGCGGACCGGTGCCCATCAGCGGCTTGTATCCGGTTTACATCCGCGGACTGGCGTTCCTGGCGGCTCGCAATGGAGCGGCCGCTGCAACTGAATTCCAGAAGATTCTCGATCACCGCAGCATCGTACTCAACTTGCCTCTGGGCGCGCTGGCGCATCTGCAGCTTGGCCGGGCCTATGTACTGTCCGGCAATACGGCGAAAGCTCGCAGCGCCTATCAGGATTTCTTCAACGTCTGGAAAGAAGCCGACGCCGACATCCCAATCCTGAAGGAAGCCAAGGCCGAGTACGCGAAACTGCAATAGCGCTTGCTTATGACCCGCCGACTTTGAAATCAGGCGATTTAACGTTTTGACGCCCGTCAATGAGCACTGTTGATTCCATAACAATGTCGGCTCCAGTGCCCGAGTAAGCTTTGGGAGTGTAATCAGGGAGTTCGAACAAGTGAATCTTGATCGCGGTAAGTGATCGAAGAGATGGCTGGGTCGGACCGAGTTCCAGACCCGAACGATTCAAGAGCGAGCCCAAAGGTCGAAGACGCGCAAACCAACTAAGAGAGCAAAATGGCGGCTTTGATGAGTGCGTACAGAAGTGTTGTTCAAAACGGCCTTGACAGTGCCGACATTGTTAGAGATGGCGATTTTTCAACAACTACGAGGCGGTACAGTTTCCGAATAGCCGACGAACCAGACCGTGAAAGCTCCTGCGCATTTTCGTTGCTGCGAGTCAAGGGTTGGCAAGGCGCTGCAACGTGACATCCCTCCTCGGCGGCTGACCCGAAAGGCGTTTGTATTCGCGGGTGAATTGACTCGTGCTCTCTATATCCCACGTCAAAAGCAGCCCGGGTGGCGTTCACTCCCTCGACGAGCATTTTCTCTCTCGCGCCCACTAATCGAAGGTGTTTGTGATATTGCAACGGACTGAGGGAAGTTGTCGCACGGAAGTGATGGTTCAACGTAGAGACACCCATTCGCGCAACCGCCGCGAGTTCGGCGAGCCGAAAGGGCTTCGCGTAAAACCGGCTCTGAGCCAGGCGAGAGCCTTCGCGGTTCCGCGGCCCGGATCATCCACTCTCGCGATAGCGCGCAGGCGATCTCCTTGCGGATATTGCAGTAGGCGAAAAACGATTTCGCGTTGGATCAGATCACTAAAGAACGCTATCTCTGCCGGAGAGTCCAGCAAATCTAAGAGCCGAATACAGGGCTCTAGGAGTTGGCCGCTGGTTAGCTCATCGGAGTGGTGCGAACGTTAGACTGGCCATTGCGCGGTTTGAATTCTTCACGCTCGAGAATTTCACGGACGATCGTCATATCAAGCTTAAGGAAAAGTGCGAGCAGCGGCGCCTTTTCGGTTGCTGCCACAATCTCGCTTATGAGTGGCACGTCTACGGAAGTCAGGAGAAATGTCGATTCATCACAAACGTAAGTTGTCCTCCCGAGGGTCACGCGCTTTCGCCCCTGAACGATGACTGCCAGTCCCGTTTCGTACTCCGCTGCGTAGCACGTAGTTGGCGCAGTCAATCGATAGAGAGTGAGACCGGGTATCGCGGTAGCATGTTCTCCCGACGCCGCAACACGAGTAGCAATCTTGCGGGCCAGTTCAGCCCGGATTCTAATGAATTCCAAATCCCGATCTATACGTGCAATTGGTCGTTGATTCATGTTGCGGCCCCAGTCAACCCTTGGACACAGAGTATCGCGGAACCTACCCTGATGCGAGTAGAAAACCCCAAATCAGCGACAAGAATAGACAGAAGAAATCGGCAAGATCGGGATAGCGCCAAAGCAGATCTCGCCTCTATATTCCATTCAACTAGTGGGGAACACCTCAAGATCAGAACCTTTCCAAAGGAGGTAGACCTATGAAAAAGGTAAGCATTACGAGCAAGAACGGACAGAACATCACCGTTTCTGCCGTCATCAACTTTCCTCCCCGATTTGAGGAAAGCAGAAAATATCCCGCAATCGTCGTGACGCACCCCGGTGGCGGCGTCAAGGAACAAACCGCTGGTACTTACGGACGAAAACTGGCCGAACGAGGCTTCGTCACGCTGGTTCACGATGCCTCCTACCAGGGCGAGAGCACCGGCGAACCGCGCCAACTGGAGAATCCTTACATCCGGACCGAAGACGTCAGTGCCGCGATCGACTACCTTACGACACTCGCGTATGTGGACGCAGACAGCATCGGCGCTTTCGGCATCTGCGCGGGCGGCGGTTACACCGCCAATGCAGCGATCAACGATCGTCGTATCAAGGCGGTGGGCACTGTCAGCGCGGTCAACATTGGCTCAATGTTCCGCAATGGCTGGTTGAACAACGTACCAAAGACGCTGACGCGACCCCGCTACTTGAGAAAGGTTCCGATGCGCGCACCGGCTCAGCTGCGGGCGGCAAGGAGGCCATCTTCCCACTGGCGCCGTTGAAGAAGGAAGATGCGCCGACACCTGAGCTAGCGGAAGCCTGGGAGTACTACCACACGCCACGTGCCGAGTACCCAACCGCACCCGGCTATATGACCGCGCGCAGCCTCAACCAGATCATCACGTACGACGCGTACAACAAGGCCGAGGCGTTCCTCACCCAGCCGTTGCTGATGGTGGTGGGAAGCGAGGCCGGCAGCAAATGGATGAGCGACGACCTGATAAAACGCGCTGGCAGCAGGACGGAGGAGCTCTACATCGTGAAAGGCGCGAATCACATGTCGATGTATGACGGTAAGAACTACATTGACGAAGCGATTTCGAAGCTCGCACCCTTTTTCAGTCCAATCTGACAGCCCGGGTGGAGGAAAGCGCAGTCGCCTAGGCCTCTGAATGGCGGAATCACGAGAGCCCTACAAACCTTCGCGAAGAGCCGGAATCGAAAACGACCAACCAACTAAAAATACGGGTGAGGTGAAATCATGAGCAGAATCTCTGCAGAGAGAATGGCAAAGGCGCAGGAACAATTGAAGACCATTTCGAAAGAAGACCATGCCAAAGTCAAAGCCATCGCCAACATCGTCAGACCGTTACGCAGCTTTCTTTTCAAGACCCCCGGCGATCATGGGATGACCGGGTGGCACGATCTTTTCATTTCGTCGGCTCACGGTACTCTGCGAGAAAGCCTGGTACATCCCGGCCAAAGGTGGTGAGAGCGACAATCTCATCATCTTCAATCATGCTCTGCCCATGTGCCGTGCAGGTTTCCCTGGGCATTTCGGCGAGCCGTGGAGCAACTACGAGGCAGTCGAGATCGACTTCGTGCT
Source organism: uncultured Acidobacteriota bacterium (assembly GCA_963771765.1). Taxonomy (GTDB): domain Bacteria; phylum Acidobacteriota; class Terriglobia; order Terriglobales; family Acidobacteriaceae; genus Sulfotelmatobacter. The sequence continues at coordinate 17,237 of CAVYUY010000051.1, read as the reverse complement.
CCAATACAAGCATCTGACCGATGCCGGATACAACGTACTTACCTACGACATCCGGAACCACGGCAACAGTAGTGCTGCGAACAATGGCATTTGCGGTATCGGGCGTTGGGAGTGGCGTGACTGTGTGGGGGTGAAGAAGTACGTCGACAATCATCCAAGGCTAAGCAAGATGACCGTGGGACTCTACAGCCAATGCATGGGAGGCAACTCGCAGTACGAAGCTATTGCCAGGCACCCGGAACTGTTTAAGAACGTCAAGTGCATGTGCAGCCCGTTGGTTCCATCCATGTCTGCCATCTTTCTGGCGTTCTGGAGTTGCAAAGCGTCGCGCAATATCAGGAGCTTATTGATTTGGAACTGCTGAAGATGGGCGCCTTTCCTGCTGCCGACATGACTCCGCAGCTCTTTGCCTCGAAAGTCACGATGCCTAACCTGACAATCCAGGTGAGAAACGACGCCTTTACCAAGAACCCTGAAGATGGACAAAAGACCTTCGACATGCTCGGAACCAAAGATAAGGAAATGATCTGGGTTGAGAATACGACCCACCGCTTCAGAGACGGCTATAACTACTTCGGCGATACCCGGAGAAGGTAATCGCATTCTTCGACAAGAATATGAAGCAGGCAGCTGATCGCAAGAAGACTGGTGTCAAGGAAAAAGCTGTCGCATAGGGACTACGGTTCCCGAAAAATCACGGAGAGCACATGCGCATCGGCGTTCTTGGCTCAGGGCTCATGGGCAGCAAGCTTGGGACAATATTTGCCAGAGCTGGCCACGAAGTGATCTTCAGCTATTCTCGTGATCTCAAAAAGCTGGAGCAGCTAGCCAAGAATGCCGGCGTACGTGCGCGCGTAGGCAACTCCAGCCGAGGCAACACAGAGCCCCGATGCTGTGTTGCTCGCCGTTCATTGGACGCGGATAGATGACGTTTTATCCGAGGCCGGCAATCTATCGGGGAAGGTCCTGCTGAGTTGCTCCCGCCCTATGAGCAAGGACGATACTCACATGGTCATCGGTCACACTACCTCTGGTGCGGAAGCCCTCGCCGCCAAGGTCCCGAAAACATTTGTGGTATCCGCATTCAGCACCGTTCCGAGCGAAGTGCTGTTTCCAGTATTCGAGAGACGCGAGAAGGAATCGCCGCCGGACCTGGTTTATTGTGGAGATGAGAAAAGAGCAAAGATTACGGCTTCTCGTCTGATCCGGGATGTCGGATTCAACCCGGTGGATGGAGGCCCGTTGTCCATGGCCCGCTATATCGAGCCGTTCTCACTCCTCGTTGCACAACTTGCCTATGACGGCTTGGATGGGCCGCAACTGGCGTATCGCTTCGAACGGTTCTCAAAACGCGAAGGATAGCCCTTTCGTTATGCGCATGAGGCAGAGAAATCGCTGCCCCACGCTGCAGAGAGGACCGGGATACCAACCCACATACGCCCGGTTGACGGGCAAACCGGAAGTCAACTGCTGTAATCAGGCGTTTGCACTCATTGAGCCCGAACGAGGGTCGCCGGGGCCTCAATGAGTGAAATGGCGATATATCACCAACCATCGAACAGCTACGCCGGCTCACGGTGACACTAAGCTTTAGCGGATCTGCTCGACAAGCATTTCTCGCCCGGACTTATCGTAGAACGTCATCGTCATCCTGTGCGTGTCGATAGTCCACTTCTCATCTGACTCTCAGCAAGGCCCATGGACATCTCAAGATAACTTGGTCCTGGCGCTGCTCGTGGCGGAACAGGTGCTGAATAAACGCCTCGCGATGACTGGTTTCGGCGACCGCAAGCGCCTCGTGCACCGGCGGCGAGACGACACTCTGGCCAGTTTGGCTGAAGTATTCCGAGCGGCCATCGGTCAAGTACGAATCCATCGCTCGACGCCGATCGCCTTCAGCGCCCGCACATATTCAGGAAACGTCTTCGCGCTACCGAGCCGCTGGTGGAGATCGTTGATTTGCTCCAGGGTAAACATGACTGATACGGCTTCCATTCGAGGGACGTTGCGGGCACTTCTAAATACCTGCGATCTTCCACGCACCGGCTCACCACACCCCCGCTCACCCTTGAATGCTCAAAGACAACTCCGTTGGTAGCCAACACCAGTTTAGCGGATTAGGAATGGCTGACGTTATCAGACGTTTACACTCATTGACCCGATTATCCTCCGCTAGTGACCTCGGAACGCCAGGTTTCGGCGCGTTGTGGAGCAATCCATGTCGTAGGGTCAGAAACGAATTTATGTAACACTACGCCCCTGATTGTAAAGGCCCAGGATTATTGACTTTCGCTGTTGGCAACGGTCTGAGATTCCATACCAGGGCCTTTGCCTTGGTTGAGGCTCGCATCCTCTTATTATGCTTTCCGGCCGAGATCTGGCTGAGAGGTTGAGTGGCCCGGAATTCTGCCAACCTCACAGGCCACTTGTGAGATGCCGATCCGTATTTGGAAACAGCGAGGCACTGGACCGCACATTCCTCACTGTGACACCACACCGTTCGTCGGCGTGTCTTCTGAAATCGATTCTCAGGCTTCTTCTGAATGGTTATCGACACGCCCTCGTCGATTGCTACCCACGATGGCAAGCCGCAGTTTTCACACGTCTTTCGTTGCTCGATCAAGTCGCTCTCACGTCTCTGTCCGGAACACGGACACACCACCTACCTCTTTTCTCCACTTGTCTTGTTGCAGAGACACTACGGCCATTCCCTGGTGAAATGGCTCTACGCCTCACCATCGAGCCATATCGCGGTGGCTCATCCCTTACCTGTGCAGTGCCTGGTGTACTTCGTTTACGCACGCCTACTGACCGTGGTTTTTGTGATTTCACGTAGGACCGGGGCGTATGCCGTATTTGCAGGATCAAACCACCTGCCCGTTGCCCGGTAAACCTCTCAGGAGAGAGGAATCACGTTTCGGTTGATTAGAGAGTGTTTCCTGACAGGCCCGTTGTTTGCGCTCGCCGGTTACTCTGTGCCTGGAAGGTCCGGTCGGATTGCTTTGAGCTGATGCGAATATGAGTTGTGTTTTACTTGTCGGACCATCACTTCGATAGCGCGCGGAAACTTGACTGGGGAGCGGCGGCAGAGGCGTGAATGTGACCTGCTGGCCTATCAGGGTATTGCGGGATAGGAAAAAAAGTTCGGGCCGTAAGCGAAGTGGAGAATCTGATTCTCATCTTTGATGATGGCCCAGAACACTCCGCTCCGAGAGTAACCGACGTGGCAGATGTAACCTGCGATGCGGTTTCGACTGGGGCGTCGTGGTGTGAATGCGTTCTGTCTCACCTTCCTCCAAGAAACCAAAAAGGGCGACCTCCAAGTTTGGAAGCCGCCCTTCTGCAGTGAATGATCCAACGCTTTGCGCGTAGGAAACTTGGTCGATCAATCACCGCTCTTGTGGCTTCGCCCGAGGCTGTTTGTAGCCGTGTCAGATGAGGGCCTCGTAGAAAGGTCCCTCATAAGTGAAAATTTCCTCGTAAGTTGTTGATTCCAGTTAAATGGGTGTTCGAGACGAATCTATGCCGCTGCGGCTAAATGCTCGGGCGCTTGCGGCGAGTTTTTTGGTTCGTTCTCCTCCTCGCAAGAAGAGTCGCCATAAAAGGCGAGGCACATCTGGCGTGGATCGATCCCGGCGAAGTAGCGATCAAGATCGCTGACTTGCCCGGACCAGCGTTTAGTTTGTGATTTTTGTCCGGTCACTGAAGTTCTCTGGGTGAGGATGTGGAGCTGGGCGCAGTTGTCTGCGGATCTCTGCTTCGAACCTCCGGCAATACTAAGCCGCCATCATCAGGGGGCAACTCTTGAACTGCGGCGGGTGGTTGATGAGTAAGGCCGAAGTACTTGTCTCTCAATACCGTCGTCTCAACGATCTGGTTTGTCCTGCAGTCAAAGGCCCACGAGTGACGCACCCACGTACCTTGAACCAAGGCGTAGCCAGTCTCGAACTGATATACGTGTGGGTGCCTTTTGGCAAGTTTCACCGCATTCGCATGACAATTGCACGCTTGCATTTGCTTGAGCCGCGCACCTTTGCCATTGGAAACCCTGCCAAGAGCCAGGAGAGTTGCGATGAAAGAATCTGATTCAAGCTTGTGGTCGGGGTCGAAGAGGCATGCCGAATTCCCGCCAAGGGATAGCAGCTTCGTCTCTAACTGTTTTGAGTTAAGTGATGCACCAAGGGAGGCAAAGGCTGAGAATCAAGTTCGCGGCATTCATGCGAACAATACGCTGGAATGGTTATCCGCTCGCAACCAGCGCGCTGGCACTTCTCCCCAAAGAGGAGGTTCCAGTACTCTTGCTCCGTCAGATCGAATGTAACGACTTTGACGGGATGCTTAGGTGCCCGGACCTGCGCGAACATGTCGGCGTCCGGACCTCGAAATTCAAGTTTGACCCCGGGTTCCGTCTCGTACAGTCGATGTTTGTTAGCTTTGAACCCTCTATATTCGATCACTGGCAATTCCTCCTTTTATCCAGACTCAACTTTCGCTTCAGGCCGTACATCGGATCACTGCGCTTACTGAGCCGTTTAACGGAAACTTCATCTTGCTACTCCTTTTCCGGTCATGGCCCGTCATGCTCTTAGGGCCGGGCGTTACGCGCCATTCTTGTTTACGCCGCTTCTTGGAAATCAGTCTCTGTGCGGCGCTCCCAGATTCGCGTGGCATTCTTCGTATCTTCGAATTGATCGGATCGCTTCGGCCCTTTTCCCAGCTTTAGAGCCTTGTTTATAAGGAGGGTCACATCCGAGTGCCAATACTCCGGAGCGAGGCGGATGGCGCGCTGAGTTCCATCCGAGAACTTCACATCGGCGACGAACACTTCGCCACCATCCAACTGACGGACGGCACGGACACGGCCGCGACCGTAAACGACGTGGTCGGCATAGATAAGTTTTGGTTTGGTCTTCATTGAACCCCCACCGTCGTTCCACGCAGGCACAACGCCAGCTCAAGCGGATCGAACCGCACACCTCCGCCGAAGCGATAGCTGGGAATGACACCCTTCCGCGCCAACCGATAGACAGTGTCCCTGGTTGAACGGAACAGAGCGGCAACTTCCGGAGCGAACAGCGGGTGGTTGATTGCTTGGAGTTTTTCGATTAAGCCGCTATCTGCGGGCAAGTGCGCTAGCCTTGGCATTTCGTCCCCTCTCGTAGAGACTATTCCGACTTGTGTGTATATATTTTAAATGATAAGCATCCTGTGGAGGAAGCATAACGCCGTAGAACAGGGGCAATTTGTCGAGCAGCCCTCAGTGATTATTGAAATACTTGACTATATACATTGTAATAGATAAGCTACCTGTGGAGGAAGGATGACGCTCTATGGAAGTCTTAAATCGTCTAGCAAAAGAGAAGTTGAACCTGTTCGAAGATCTCGCCGCTTACGCGAACATGGGCGACGACCCCGAGGATTGGAAACGGTTCCGCCGAATGTGCCCGGACTTCTTTCCGATCACAACAGGTTTCAAGTACGCGGGATTCGAAAACCTGGACAACTGGATGTACGCCTACGCGGAGGAGTGGCACAAGGACCTTGCCGAACTGCCTCCGGAGGCGATGGGTCGATGGGTGACGCCACTGCTCTGGTATCGCAACCGCCTGCGATCCGTGTGGGCTGGAACGGATAAGCACGGTTACAGCCTTGCGATCTTGTATGGACTTGAAAAGGAAGCGCAAGCAATTGCAGCCGAGCATCCCACCGAAATGGACTTCGATCGGATCGTCCGTCCAGCTTTAATTCCAGGACAGCCAGCGGCGAAGGAAGAGTCGCATGGACTGCCCCCCGGAAAAATTCTCATCTATGGAGTGACCGGGGAGATTGGGTGGAAATTCGGCTGCGAGATTCAGACGGCTGTATACGAACTGATGCACGAACGATGGCGCGCAAAGGTCTGCCCCATGTGCGGCAAGTATTTCGTCGCCATGAAGAGCGCCCAGAAACTTTGTTCTGCTGCATGTAACGGCGACTCCAAACGCGTGCGATCGCTGACATACTGGAACGAAACAGGAAAGAAGCTGCGGATCCAGGCGAAGGCGAAATGATAGTCCCAGCTCGGCACGGCGGAGTGATACTAGTGATACTGCTTTAGAAACTTAGAATGCCTTAAAGTGCAGTATTTTAACACCGGTTAACAACTCGAAGATTGCGCTGGAATCGGCATTTCCATTGAACGAAACAGCCTTTTTCAGCCAGACTCACTCAACTATCAGCGGTTATGTTAGAGAATCCCTCCCTCTCCGCCAGATGTTCTAAATCCCGTCGATGTAAGTAGTTGCAGCATTTTCCGTTCTGACTTTGCTACTTCAGTTTGGCTTCTGGATCGTCGAAAGGTGCATGTTAGGTGCATTCTTCAGAGAGATCTCGAAAGAGCGCATCGCCGCCATCGCATCTCCATGCGCCGTCTTGATGTAGCAGTTCTGCGTCACACCCACATTCGAGTGGCGCAGGATTCGCTGAATCGTCTTGTCCGATATCCCAAGCCGATACAGGTTTGTTGCCAGTCCACGCCTAAAGGCGTGCCATCCACGCCAACACAAGTCCGCCTTGGCGAGGGCTGGCGCGATCACATCGCGAGGGACGAGTATTCAGAAGAGTTTCGAAAGCGGGAAAGCTACAAGAGGCTGGCGTGACCGCGAACGTCGTCTGGTATGCGGTCAAGCGATGTGCCCGGCAGGCCGGAATACCCAATCTGGTTCCCCACGACCTTCGCCGCACCTGTGCCCGGCTTTGCCACGATTGCAGCGGCGAACTCGAACAGATTCGATTTCTGCTTGGCCACGCTTCAGTGCAGACGACGGAACGATACATCGGCAGCAAACAGAGATTGCAGGATGCTGTTAATGATCGTTTTGAAATCTCAGTTACAACCGACACTGCATGAAGCACGCTATGGTCGTCTCACCTGCGCGCAAGGTTGGCGATAGCGTCCTTTATCATTCACGATCCGAAGCATCGCCACTCGGCGAGAAGGAGGGGGTATTTCCCCGAAGCCCGTTTCTGGACAACTTCCGCTTTGCCGACTACCCGTAGGGCGTTTGGTTTTTTGCTACAACGCCTTGGAAGTCATAGCAGATCGAAGACGTACCCTACTACTTCTATGGCACATCTCTTTCGCGGAAGCAGGTGGAGCGAACCCAAGAAGATGTTCAATTCACAGTCAGCGTCAACAGATAACTTGTTTGTGCCGTGCTGCTAGTAGCGTTCACCGTGATGTAGTAGGTCCCTGGGGCTGTAGGTGGAGTTTTCTGCCCGCCGCCTCCCTGAGGAGATGAAGAACCTCCGCAAGCGGTCATGAACGCCGCTATTGCTAATACAGAGGCAAATCCGCGTATCCGTCGATGGCTGAATAGAACTGCAAACGTAAGCACCGTTGCGAAAAAGAAAACGTAGTTCGACGATCCATTTACTGGCGGTTGCCCTGTCGCGACAACGAAAGCCAACGATCCGGCGCTTGTTGGGATGCTGACCGAGATTGCGGTCGCATTGACCCCCACTTGAACACTTGCTGGAGTAACTGAGCACGTCGTTCCAGTGGGCGCTCCTGAACAAGACATTGTAGCTGTACCCGTGTAGCCGTTCCCGCCATCAGAAATCACAAGTTGGTAACTCGCAGTTTGCCCGGCATGAATGGTTGCCACGTTGGAGGCTCCCGAGGGGAGGGCCAGCATTACTTCCGGCCATGCTGCCATTGTCGCGAACACACCGGTCGATGACCTGCCTACACCACCTGGAGTCTGTACTGCAAGCCTTGCCGTGTAGGTGGTTGACGGCCACAGGCCGGTGACGGTGCCCGAAACTCCACCGTCACCTGTAAACGACCAGGTCGGCGACGAAGAGTAGGTCGACAGCTGCGGGTCAGTGCCGTACTCAATCCAAGCAGTTGCAGTAATGTTGCTTCCTCCAACAATCACGTTTCCAGCCAATTGGGCAGCAACGGGCTGGCCCAAAGCATTGATCGAGCCCAGCGTGACGGTTGGCACCAGAGTCTGTGTTCCTGTTCCCGTTACTGGGATGTTGTGCGGGCTGCCCGGAGCATTGTCGACAATTGTGAGAGTGGCATTTGACTGCCCTAGGATAGGCGAAAATTGCAACTGCACTATGCAATACGCAGCATAAAAAGGACTGTATGGTGTATTTGTGCAATTGCTTTGTGACGTCGCCGAGAAAGGCCCCGAGTTCAGCGTTATTGAACTGACCGTGTAGTTCGCGGAGCCAACATTTTGCAGTTGAAGCGTCTGCGAAGCCGGAAAATTGAGCAGTACTGTGCCGAAATCGATCGTCGACGGGTAAATAACGACAGGGTGCGCAGGAGAGACGTCCATGCTCAAACTGTTCGAAGTTCCTCCGCCCGGGGCAGGATTGACCACGGTTATCGCGGCAGTTCCTGCAGTCGTAAGCAGTGTGGCTGGAACCGTCGCAATCAATAACTCGTCGCCGGTACCAGCAACTGATCCACCAACCACCTGCGTTACCAGAGGCTGTCCATTCCAGAACACCTGCGAGCCGGATACGTAGTTCACTCCGTAGAGATCGAAATTGACCTGTCCACCGCCGGAAGCCAGGGTCAGCGGCCACAAGCTATGGATGGTCGGCACAGTGTTGACGAGAGAAAGCGATAGCGTGTTGGAAGATCCATTGTATGGAGAAACCACGGTGAATGGGACCGATCCTAAGTGTTCGAGAAACTGCCACGGAATTGTGGCCACGATATGGCCTGAATCCGTATAGGAACTGTCCACTTGTTGCTCGTCAATCTCGACCCAGTCGTAGCTTTCAAATCCCGATCCGACGATCGTCACGGGTGTTGGGTAAACTGCCAGCGGGGAGATAGCCAACGGAGAGGGGGAAAACCCGCTGATTACAGGCGTCAACTGAGCGCCGACGACTTGAAACATTCCGGGCGCGCTGTAACTGACTCCGCTCGTGTTTGAAACAGTTACGTCCTGCCATCCTACCGGGAGCACAGGCAGTACAAGCGTCAGGGTATTTTGGTCGACATATGTAGTCGCGGTCTTTGTTCCACCAACGGATGCCGTAGCTCCGGTTTGGAATCCGCTGCCGCGGATTGTGATGGTCGCTCCGCCTGAGGGTGAGCCGAACGAAGGCTGCAGATTTCCGATCGAAAGGGGCACCGTGTTGAGCACCATCATGGTGACGCCCGAGTTGGTACGCCAACAAGTAGGTTCCGGTGTTATCGATGGCGACATTTGTCTGTGGCCGGGGAATAGGAAGTGACGAACGGTTCGGGAAAAGTAACACTCGCAGCTGGCTGCCATTGGTGAACGTCATCGATCTCCACCGATCCTCCCACGGCGCTAACCCCCGCTTTGTAGAGCAGGGCTCCGCTCGGATGAAAGAAGAGGCTCGGTGTCCCGGTTGGCATCCCGACATCAAAGTGCTGTTCGAGATATCCGACGGTGTTCAGATCGAAGTCGACAAATTCGGGGTAGCTATCCTGGATTCCTGGCGTTGAGCCACCGTTAGAGATAATCGTGCCATCCTCGTTGGCATCCGCCTCGACGGGCCAGCCAATCTGGTTGCGGGAAGGAGTGTACTGTGCAGTGCTCGCATCCCAGAGGCCAACTTGACCCGAAATTAAACCGTTTATTCCTGTTGTGATCAGGACGAACCGACCTTGGTTCGTCGGTGTCCAGGCGAAGCCCAGGTTGAGACCAGCGATATCTGTGATCCAACTACCAGAACCTGTGCTGGTGTTGATTCGGAAAACGCCGCCATTTGTCGACGATCCGACGAGTTCACCGCTGCTGGTTTCAAATACGCGCGCCGGGCTAATGGAACCGGGCGATCCGAGAGCTTTGCCAGGGTCGATATTGCTCCCGTTACTTGGATTCGTCAGATCGACGATGTGGATCAAGATTTGCCCCGGCGTCGGCGATGTACAGGTTGGTGCTATCCGGCGATAGTGAAAGCCCTGCAAATTGCGAGCTCGCTAATTTCCCACCAGCAGGGACCAGCGGGGTCAAAATCCGCTGCGCGATTGGGTCGATCACCTCTACCTGGTCCTTGTGGGAGGCATAGAGTTTCTGGCGAGATGAATCAAAAAGAAGAAAATTAGGACTTGTTGAAAATGGGAACAGCTTACTGGTTTGCGCGTATTGAAACGCCCCTCTCGCGGTGTCGGAAGTTGCTCCCGCACTTAGCGTGACGTTTATAACCCCAGGAGTTCCCGGCGGTGTTTTGGCGGTGACGATTCGCAGATTCGGGATGTTCTGCACTGACGAGTTTGTGGTCACGGTAACACCAGTCGCCAAAGCGCCACCCAATTTCACAGATACCGACGACGCAGCAACGTTGTCGACGCCGGTACAGAGAATCCGGAGTAAATCTCCTCCTTGCGGCGATCCAACGTCGTCGATGACTCGGATGATATGAAGGGGGTCTTTAACTGGGGGCGGACTTCCAGTGGAACTGACCGAGGTGTCCACCGCGACGAATATTGCCCCGCTGATTCCGACGTTGGAGTTCACTCCATAAACCATTCCCGTATTGTCAGCATCTTGCCAGACAGTAGGATAGGACCCCGACTGATTGCTGAAGTAGTTTTGCGTATTGCGGACGGCAAAGGTGGACATGTCGATGGACTGAGTGAATTGGATGCCATTTGCGCCGCCGTCCCGATAGAGGGTATTTCCGTCACTACTGAACGCCATTCCCAAACAGCCCGATTCATCTTGATAAATCTCGTTGTAAGACGAGTCTAGAATCACAAGAATACTTGCGAAACCTGCCGGCGTAGCGCAGATGGCAAAGCGGTCGGCATTCTTGTTGGCGGCAAGTTGATAGATGTAGCTGTCAAAAAGACTGAATGTGTGCAGCACGTCTCCGGTATTTCCGTCGATGATCTGGACACTCCCGCCTCCGCCCTCGTCCCCTAGGAGAATCTTCGTGTAATCGCCGCTCCTGGCGAGTGGGCCAGAGGTGTTGTAGATTCCAGTTGCACCTATTGCATTGGATTCGTTGCTAAACGAGTTTGTCGCTTGGTTCCAATACGCAGTAATTCCACCGCCGGTAGAGAGTCCTGCTCCTGCCCGGATGAATGCATTTCCGTTGGTGGTGTAAACGAAAGCTGAAATCCCAAGCGCCGAATCCGGGAAGACAATCTCATTTGTCTTCGCAAAGGTACCAATGTCGAAAAACACAACCTGCGCTCCAGAAGTACCGACAGCCAGAGTACTTCCATCTGGAGAGATGTCTAGGGTAGAGGGGGAAGGAACCACAATGGAGCGAATCAGGTGGTAGTCCGCCGCGGAAAGGACATCGACGCGATCCAATTGTGACCAGGCGGTGAAGATCTGCTGATGCACTGGATCAAAAGCAACGGTTCTGAAGTCCGGCGGTCCGAACCAAGATACATCGTAAGGAATGTACGTAGAACGATTGCCGGCTGCCCAGGCAGGGTCGTGCAAAAAGAGAAAGGGGACACTCAGCACAATGAGGGACAAGAGACTCCCCCAAACGCGCTGCTTCGCACGGTACCGTACATCATTCGCCATAGCAGCCCCGAAACGCCGCCTTTCTGCGTTCCCAGCTATTAGGGAAGGCCGTGGTAGACATCTGTTTGAACTCATTTTCATGCTGAGGAGAGTTGAACACGCTGTTTTTCAGGCTGTCAATGACGTCAGATACGCGCCTTCGTACTACCCCTCAAGTTCCAATTGTCCTCGTAGCGGACGGCGCTCTTCCCCTGTCGATCAAAGGTCTCCTTGGTCCCAGGAGCTTTGCTCGGGGTTGGTTCGTCTCTGGTCTTTTGACTTTGGGTATTTCTACAAACACGACACTTAACCGGTCGAGGGACACGGCTAAGCGTTCTTACCAAGGAAAACCCGACGACAAACCATTCGCCGGACATCGAACACCTCGCGTGCGGTTCACGACTTGTACTCTGAACCGAAGTATGAACATTCCAGCCCGCATAATCAGTTAGACTGCAACGTTCGCCGTGCGGATCCCGTCGCTGGCCTGAATGACGGCAATCCGCAACTTGACATTACAGACAGCCTCACTGGCCAGAAGTCGGCTTCGAGGACGTCTGTTTTGACACGGACCTCGCACGGATTGATCGCGAGTAATCGCATAAAGTCGACTGGAACGATTTGTTCCCTGCTATCGGTCATCCGGAAACGGTCCGACCCCTCACCTTCTGACCTTGCGTGCGAGAAACGGGTTCATGGAAAAACCACGCGCTTTTCTCTGGCGCTTGCCCGTCTAGGTAATGAACGATAAAGGACGTTATCATCCTTGAATGTTCGATGAACTGCTATCGCTGTGGCAGCCTCATCGCGGGCTTGTGGCCCCGCCAACCTCTCAAATTCAGCTGTGGTGTGAGGGAGGTCGGGGTGTGTTGATCTCGGAGTCTTGGGGTCCTGCTGTTCCGTATGGACCGATTGATCATGAAGACGGCAACCGAAATCACGGTTATGTGCGAATAAAGGGCGACCCAAGCGGCGCGCGCCGCATTCCGGAAGCAGAAGCCTGGCCAGAGTTAGTGCTATTGTTGGACTCAATAAATGCTGACGCATCTCCGATAGAGAGTGTCGGTTGTGAAAAGGCGTTCTTTCCGGTCACAGGCTAAGGCGATATCAATGTGGGTTTGGGAGCTTATATTGATGTCATCTTTACCGATACGGCGCTGAACGAACGAGCCGAGAATTTTCTGCTACTCGCCAGTCGCCTCCTGCCGTCAGTGGACGGTTGCAAGAAATGGTGGGGAAACGTGTCGTTGGTTTTGCAGTCCATGCGTTTGATTCCAGGTGCGGTTGCACCGTGGGGATTGATGCTCCACATTGTCAACCATGGCCGTAACGAAGAAGAGGCGAGAAAGTTCTGGGGCGTTTCGGTCGAGCGTTTGGGCAACGCGATCCGTGCGCTGCCGACGAATCTGAAGTGGCATGAAAACGCCAAATGAGCAAGAAATTCAAGGGCAAGAAGTGCGCGTATTGTGCTGAACGCGAGTCGGTCACCGGGGATCACATTTTCGCAAGGGAATTCTTTCTAGTTGCGGAGAGAGCAGAGGTAGCGGCGGGAACAGCCCAGAGGAACTCAGGCTCCATTTGTCGCCGTGGTAAGCCGAAAGCTTTCCGCAGTCGGGACATTCCCGCCAGCAACGGCAGCCGTGCGGAAACAAGAATTTGGTCAGCCTGACCCTTTGGTCGCCCTTCTTGAGTTCATTTAGGCGTTGCGCCGCTCCCTCATTGAGGGGATACCACGGCCAATCGTCGTCGCCGCGGCCAATTCGACGCGCCGGAATAAGGTGGCCGAAGTCATGGAACAAATGAAGCGGGATTCCTGAACCGATATGTGGAACTTTCTTGCTCTTGTTCAGCTTTCGGTTAGCTTCGATTGAGTCATGGAATCTCCACACAACGCCTAACTAGAGGAAGGAAGAACTCGTATCGGGCTGGCCGGAATTTCGCAACTCCAACATCACGGCTTCGAAGCTGGTGGAACAGTATCAGCCGAGACTTCAGCGGTCTAGCCAGCAGTGGAGTTTCGAGTTGCTCGTGATACGTACGCGGTGGGCAACGCCAAACAGAGAAAGGAGGGCTGACAGATAGCCGCTCGACTATCGCTTTATCCGCTCACCTTTTTCATCCTGAGCTGCAAGCCCATATCGTATTGCCGCTTCAAGCGTGTCGATGCTTATGTCCTTTAGAGCCTTAAATCGAATGCAGTATCCGGTCACGCTTGCCTTGCCTAGTTGTTTTCCATACGTTTTGGCTAAGTACTTCTTGTCTTTGAGACCAAGAATATAGACGGAGATTCCGGTTTTATTTCCGCTCACGCCAACTTGAAAGAACTCTCTACTTTTTCCATTGGCATATTCCAGCGTGTGAGATCCATATCCAATCGTAGGGTTGGAAACAGTATGATTTGCGCTGTCTTTGCCATCGAAGAACCATAATTTGCATTCTGGCGAAACTTGGAGTGTGAGCCGATGCAACTCGCGAATGTCACTACGTTTTGGCTCCGGTAGGCCGGCAATATACCGCTTGATTTGCTCTTTTACGTTCATATGTTCTGCTCTCCCCGTTGGCGCGCATTACCTGTTTGGCTGGACGCCCGGCGCCCCGAGGTCCGGCATCAGTGTCATGACCTATCGCGCGCGCCGGACGTTCTGTAGCTTCACCTACCGGGGCTGCAGTCAGTCATCGTGCTTGCTCGCAGCAGTTCCGTCGGACCAATCCGCTACCCCTACTAAGAAGACAAGAATCGGTGGCAGCCCTTTCATTTGGGATGGTTCCTGCGAAGCAAAGAACCAATAGAGGGCCGACATGACAGGCGAGCCCACCGCGCCAGAACCCCAATCCTTCGCGTCCTCGCTCGTCGTATAGAACATGAGGTGAGGTGCATTGTGGCCGCCCTGGTCAGTCAGATAGGCTGATTTCGACATCATGTAATCCATCGCGCCGTTCTGGAGATCCGGCAGCTCTCTGTTCTCGAAAGCCGTCTTGAGCGCCGATAGGATCTCCGCTTTGGAATGACCCGCCATGACCATCCGGCTGCGTAGAAGAGCGATCGGCACAATCGAACGTGCAGCCTGGGGGTTCATACAATCGGCGGCTCTAATTTTCGGGTTCCAGAATTCGGGCCAGTCGAACGCAGCCATCCAACCTCTTCCCACCCAGCATACAAACCCGTTCTTGCCTTCAATGGCTGTCTCATATTCCTGTCGTCCCAGAACCAGGATTGTCGCATTGTGGGATATGGAATCGGGAGCAGCACTTCGCGCCAACTGAATCTCGGCGTTTCTTTCCATCAAGTATTGGTCGACCGGGGCCATCTTCGGATATGGATCTGTCTGTGCTACAGCATTCGGCACAAGGAGACCGATGCCGATGACCAGCACTTGGGACATGGTCCAGATCGTTCTTTCCTTCATCTTCATAGTTGCATTCATCGCGAGTTATCCTTCCGCCGCAGCAGAGCGTTGTGCCGCGCTGCAATCATTTCTCGTTTGGGCCGGTTGCCGGCCTCACTATATCGTCGAACGGCCGGGCCGAAATTCGACAAGGTATTAGGAAATTGTTCGGCGATTGCTTCGCTGGTTGTTATTTTTCCCTGTTAGCAGGGAATTCAGACAGGGAAGGGTTGGCCTTGGACGGATGTCGTGCAAACGCTGGCGCTGGTCGTCTAAGACTATCGTTCCCGCGAGTACCAGATCGAACCAGGCGACTTGTAGTTTTGTCCTTCTCCCCACACCGCATGAGTGATGCCGAGATTATCAATACCCAGCGAGAAGAGATTTCCAAAAGGAAATAGAAAACCGGAAGGCCGGATGTAATCGTATCCTCGCGACGGACCTGAGAGTTGCGACTCCGGCGACCAGTTAGCTCCGCCGTTGGTGGATGCTCGATAGAAGGTATTCCAAAGAGGGTGACCTGCGTCGTCTTTTGCTCTCGTGTCCATCCACGCGATTCGAACATCCCCCGCTCTGCCCGCGGTGACGGTTGGGAAGGAGTGCTCGACACCGGACGGCGCATTCGAGACGTCAACCTTTGCTGACCAGCTCGCTCCTCCGTTGGTCGAAGACGAAAAGTAGATGCGCTCCGGTCCGCCGGTAGCTGAGCCGGCATTCCACACGGCATAGATAGTTCCGGATTCGTCGGACGCCAAAGCAGCCTGGGCGGCAAGAAAACCGGGAGAACAGAGTTCGGCAGCGCAATTCGGCGCGGCGCTGGAAACGTCTAACTCCGTGGTGCTCCAGTTACGGCCGCCGTCGGATGAACGACTAACAAAAAGGTTAACGGGGCGATCGAAAAGATTCTCGCGAGCGTATGCCATCCAGGAGAAGTAGACATTGTTCGACGGGTCCACCGTGGCGCCGGCGGCGAGAGACCATCCTGGGTCGGCGTCCGGATTTACGATCGTTGAAGAGAAATTCTGTGCATAGTCATGCGACGCCGCAATGGAGAGCGTCTGATCCTGGTTAGAGCTCACGTAAATGCTGGAGCCGCGCACAGCAAGTACCGGCTTGTCGATCACCTTCTCTGGCGAGTGTTGCGCGACGGCGAAATACCATGAGCGGCCGAAATCCTGGGATCGCGCAACGATCACATCGTGATTCCCCTGTAACCATGACGCGTAAAGGGTCTGACCATCCACAGGATCGACTTTAACTTGAGCGTCGAACTGGCCTGACGATCCGGCGAGCAGAACGCGCGGCTCCCCCCACGATTTGCCATTGTCGTTGCTGACCAGCAAAGCCATAGTCGGCGCGGTGCAGGCAGGACAAACGGGAATCTGACCGTACTGGGGAAACAAAACATAAATATGACCGTGAGCGTCCGCTGCGAGGGCAGGCTCCCATTGGTCACCTTGGGTGTATCCGAGACGATGTTGCGGGGTAAATGCAGAAATGGCGAAAGCTACTTGCGCAGCAAAGATCAACGCCAGACAGACCGTGAGTCTTTGAATCTTCTTGAGATGGCCGATTGCAAAGACCACATACTCTCCAAAGGCCCTGGGCGCTCGAAGCCCGGTCCATCGCCTCGTTTTATCATCCCCCTCGATCCGGGTCAATTGCACGAGGAAATCCCCGCAGGCGCGATTCTGGGCATTAAACTTACACAGCGCTGCGCATCACCGTTCAGTCCTGGCCACTCCATCTACTCTGAAGTTTTGGCGGTTTTACCAGCGTTTGCATGACTACGCAGTACTGTTCCGTTTTCTCGCGTAACGCATGCAGTTGCTCCGGCGTCGCTTTCGGCGCGACGACATCAAAGCTCAGTTGGATGTTCTCAAAGCCCACGGGCACATCTTTCGCGATTCCGAGCGTACCGCGCAGGTCCATCACTCCTTCGACGGTTACCTCAATTTGCTCGGTGGGTATGCCCATAGCAGCAGCCACCATTTGACATGTGATCTGCGCGCACGCCGCCAAAGCTCCTAACAAGAGATCGCCGGAACATGCACCTGCACCGGCGCCGCCAACTCCTTTATGAGCTTCCGCTTGATAAATGGCGCGACCAATATCGATGGAGCAGGATACAGGAGCGTCTGTCTGGCTCCTTTTGCGCGGATAGTGATTCGCGATGCGCTCGGATCAGCGCGATACTGATCTTTTAGTGGCTTCTGAAGAGATCGAATGTCCATGATCGACTCTATCCTTGGCAAACTCTGCGCAATTCGACGGCGCACGCGACGTCAAATCACAGTAACTGATGCTAGCACTTTCACTTTTTGGATTTGTAAAGATGACGTGACGTAAG
>CAVYUY010000050.1:0-9234 GCA_963771765.1 uncultured Acidobacteriota bacterium | reverse complement strand
GATCGGCGGAGCGGCATAGAAGCGCTGTCGACGATCAGGTTTTAGTTCTCAGCCATCAGCAGTCAGCTTTTGACACATTGTCATTCCGAGCACTCGCAGCCGCGCGAAGCGCGGAGAGAGCGCCGAGGGACCTGCTTTTCTGCCGACGGCGAGAGGAACAGCAGGTTCCTCACCGCTGCGCGGTTCGGAATGACATTTCCAATTCTCGCAAACATGGCATACACCGTTCCTAAACTGACGGACTATTCGGCGGCAGCTCTCGAGAAGGCTGCCGGTGATTGCATTGCCGCGTGCGCTGCGGAAGCCGACGCGGTTCGCAGCGATGCGGACTTGAAGGTCTTCCGCGATCGCTGGATGGCCCGCAAGAACGGCATTCTCACTCAGATCAATGACCTGTGGCTGAAGGGCGCTCCGAAAGACGCCAAACGCGAGGCTGGAATTCGCGTGAACGAACTGAAAGCGCAGATCACTGAGTCGGTCGAAGGCGCTCACGTTTCGGCGGGACGCGAAGACCTATTGGCATCCGAGAGCGTCGACATCACTCTGCCGGGTGTGCGTCGACCGATTGGGGCTGAACATCCCGTCATGCGTACGATGCACGAAATCGTGGGCGTGTTCCAGAAGTTGGGTTACTCCGTTGCCGAAGGCCCGGTCGTCGAAACGGATTATTACAATTTCGAGGCGTTGAATTTTCCGCCGAACCATCCGGCGCGCGATACGCAGGACACTCTTTTCATCGCTGGACAGCAGTCGAAGCCGCAGAGAGAGCGCTTGCTGCTGCGTACGCACACGTCTCCTGTGCAGATTCGCACGATGGAGAAGATGCGGCCTCCCATTCGGATCGTGATTCCCGGGACCGTGCATCGCAACGATCCGCCGGACGCGAGCCACTCGCCGATGTTCCACCAGATCGAAGGCCTGGCAGTCGACACCAACATCACCTTCGGTGATCTGAAGGGCACGCTCGATCACGCCATGAAAGCGTTGTTCGGATCGAGTGTGAAAACGCATTTCCGTCCGTCATTCTTCCCCTTCACCGAGCCCAGCGCCGAACTGTACGTAACCTGCTTTATCTGCGGTGGAAGCGGAAAAAGAGGATCGGACCCTTGCCGTCCTTGCAAACAAACCGGATGGATTGAGGTGCTGGGGTGCGGGATGGTCGATCCCAACGTATTCGAGTTCGTGAAGGACAACGGATACGACCCGAAGAAAGTCTCGGGATTCGCCTTCGGCATGGGCGTGGATCGCCTCGCGCTGCTGAAGTACGGAGTCGACGACATTCAATTGTTCTTCCAGGGGGACGTGCGGTTCCTGCAGCAGTTTGGATAAATTTGTCGCTGGTCGTTGGTCTTTAGTCGTTCGCAAGGCTGTCGTTACTCACTTCCGGCAAGTCGCAAGCGGAGGCGCGCAGTTAAAACGCGGCGTCATCCTGAGCGGAGCCGTTTTTCAGGCGTAGCGAAGGATCTCGCGCGAAGCCCAGCGAAATGAATGTTGGAGTAAGAAGGGACCGCTAGAAGCCAGCAGCTAGAAGCTACTCATGAAACTTTCTCCCAACTGGATTCGCGATTACGTTGATCTCACGGTCGACGACCGCCGGCTTGCCGAAGATCTGACCAACGTCGGCCTCGGTGTCGAAGGCATTGCCGGTTCCGGCGCGGACCTCACTTTCGAAATGGAGATCGGCACAAACCGCCCCGATGCCATGAACCATTATGGCGTGGCCCGAGAAGCTGCCGCCATCTACGACTTGCCCTTAAAGCAAATCGGGAGGGGCACGGCTTCAGCCATGCCGTCAGGCAGCACGCAAAGAGCGGCTTTAGCCGCTGAGGGCGACGCTTTCTCCATCACAGTAGAAGAGCCCCAACTTTGCCCGCGCTTCTCGGCGCAAGTCATCCGTTCCACGCATATCAAGCCTTCGACCGAGAAGATCGCGCACCGGTTGCAACTGCTCGACCAGCGGCCCATCTCGAACGCAGTCGATGCGACAAACTATGTTCTCTGGGAGATCGGCAAGCCGACCCACGTCTTCGATATGGATCTGCTCGAAGGCGGA
Organism: uncultured Acidobacteriota bacterium; assembly: GCA_963771765.1. Classification (GTDB taxonomy): domain Bacteria; phylum Acidobacteriota; class Terriglobia; order Terriglobales; family Acidobacteriaceae; genus Sulfotelmatobacter. The sequence continues at coordinate 7,181 of CAVYUY010000050.1, read as the reverse complement.
AGAATCATCGTCCGCAGGGCTCGCAACGGAGAGACGCTGAAGACTCTCGATGGCGTCGAACGCAAACTGTCTTCGGAGGATTTGGTTGTGTGCGATGCGAAAAAACCGGTCGGGCTTGCCGGCGTGATGGGTGGCTACGACACCATGATCACCGAGAAGACGCGCAACATCGTGATCGAGTCAGCTTGGTGGGATCCTGGAATCGTCCGCAAGATGTCGAGGCGGCACGGCATTCACACCGACGCGTCCCACCGATTCGAACGCGGGGCAGATTTCGAATCGACTATCCTGTCGTGCGATCTCGTCGCCCGCATGATTCTCGATTCTGGTGGTGGAGAACTATCCGGCGACGCGGTCGATGTAATTTCACGCCACATGGACCAGGCTCCGGTGGTGCTTCATGTTTCGGAGGTCCATCGAATTCTGGGCGGAAGCCTCGACGCCGGGCAAATCTTCCGGCTTCTCAAGAGGCTGGGATTCGAATTGATTCCCGAAGGCCAGGACGACGCGCAATTTCGTGTACAGATTCCCAGTTGGCGGCTCGACGTCGAGCGCGAGATCGACATCATCGAAGAGATCGCCCGCCTGCATGGCTACGACAAATTTCAAAACACGCTGCCCCCGTACAGTGGGGCCGTCACGGAACTGCCGCATACATCGATCGACCTGACTGTGCGAGAACGTGCTCTTGCGCTGGGATACAACGAGGCGTTGTCCCTGACGTTCATATCGCATGGCGATGCGGAGAAGTTTTCGGGTCATTCTGGGCCGAAGGTGCTTGAACTTGAGAACCCGCTCAGCGAAGAAGCGTCCGTGATGCGCACCAGCCTGGTTCCGGGGATGCTCGACATGCTGGCGTGGAACTTGAATCGCGATATCACGAGCGCGCGCCTTTTTGAAATTGGGGGCGTCTACGAAATGTCCTCCAACGGCGAGCGCGCGGAACCACGCCGCGCCTGCCTCGGAGCGACCGCGGCAGACGTGCGTGCGGTTCTTCCAGCGAGTGGCGCATTGGACGTCAGTAAGGGCGACCACGCGGCGGCGGCCGAGGCATTTCGCGGATTCAAAGGGGATGTAGAGAATCTCCTGTCGCCCTTCGCCGGCGAGATTCGCTACGACAGTGGCACGGCTGAATATTTTCATCCTGGCAGGTCTGCGCGTGCACTGGTGAAAGGCGCATTGGTCGCGCAGTTCGGGCAGATTCACCCAGAAGTCGCGACGGCGCGAAAGCTGCGACAAGACGTATTTATCGGTGAAATCGATCTCGATCAACTGTACAAGCTCGGCCTGCGTCGCGTGAAGTTCTCGCCGCTTGGAAAGTATCCAGCGGTCGAGCGTGATTTCTCGTTTGTGTTTTCCGACGATGTTGTGTTCGGAGCCATGCAAAAAGTCGTTCAAGCCGAGAAGCTGGAACAGCTCGCAGATTTTCGTCCGGCCGAGATTTTCCGCGGCGGAGCGATTCCTGCAGGGAAATATTCCATATTGCTGCGAGCTCGATTCCAGTCTAACGAGAGAACTTTGCGCGACGACGAGATCGCGCAATGGTCCGCAAAAATCGTCTCCGCACTAACCGCCCTCGGCGGCGCACAAAGGACTTAAGTTCGGCTTACTCCTTTTCTTGTAGCACGCTCGAACTGAGAAAAAGATCAAGTCGGCATTACGAGACCTCTTAGCGAATTCTCACCTTGTCTCGATGGCATCCGCACCTTCACGCTTTCCGATCCGCCGCCGATAGAGAAGGTGTGGAGAACATCTCATCTGGACTTGCTGCGTCCCGAGCGCGTGTGGGTCAGCTAAAGCCGATGCGGTACGTCGCTCGGCAGCCGATCTTCGACCGCGAGGAGAACGTTTTCGGATACGAACTCCTGTTTCGCGACGGGCTGGAAAATGCTTTCAACGGGGATACGGATCAGGCCTCCCGAGCGACGCTGGACAGTTCTTTGGTGATGGGGCTGGATGTTTTGTGTGACGGTCGCCGGGCATTTGTGAACTGCACTCGCGACACCCTGATCAAGGGATTGGTCCGGTTGCTTCCATCGACGATTACGGTCGTTGAAATTTTGGAGACGGTTCCTGCGGATCCCGACGTCGAAGCGGCATGTATAAACCTGAAAGAGGCAGGCTACACCATCGCTCTCGATGACTACGTGGCGGGTGACGCTCGCGAGCCGCTGGCCGCACTCGCGGACATTATCAAAGTCGAAATGCAACTCACGGATGAAGATCAACGGGCCGGGCTTATCAAGCGGTTCAGTCACGGGCGCTGCCGCATGCTGGCGGAAAAAATCGAGACCTACGAAGAATTTACACGGGCGCGGGATTTGGGCTTCGTTTACTTCCAGGGATATTTCTTCCGCCGCCCGGAAATGGTGGCAACGCATGACATGCCCGCCAGCCGGCTGAACTATCTTCGAATGCTGCAGGAAGTCTCACGTCCCGAACTGAACGTGCCGGCCCTCGAGCGTCTGATCAAGACTGAAGCGTCGGTTTGCTACCGGTTGTTGCGCTATTTGAACTCCGCCGTTTTCGGATTCAAGGCCGAAATTCATTCAGTTCGCCACGCCCTGTCGATCCTCGGGGAGCGCGATGTTCGCCGTTGGGTGCGCCTCATCGCGGCCGTTGGAGCTGGACACGAAAAACCCAGCGACCTTGTACTGTCGTCGCTAGTTCGTGGACGTTTCGGGGAGCTGCTTGCGCCGCGTGTCGCGCACGGGGAATCCGATCTTTTTCTGATGGGCCTCTTGTCCCTGATCGACGCTATGCTCGAGACGCCGATGGCTGAAATCCTGGAGAAGATCCCGATCGATCATGCGACCAAAGCCGTGTTGCTCGGACGCCCGAGCCCGCTTCGGTCGGTATTTCAGTTGATGCTTGCGCACGAGAGCGGAGAGTGGGAGGCGGCGGCAACGTTGAGCGAAGCTCTGAAGCTCGATTCGGAGGACGTCGCAAGTTGCTACTGGCAAGCGCAGCAGTGGGCAAGGGAGTTGGCCTCAGGCCACTGAGACGCTGGAATCCAACAGGAGTCAAATCCTGCGCGGAAACTCGCGGACCATGCACTCCTGTGCAAAACCATGCTGGACGGGGCCTTGCGGAGTTGCGTTAGGACGAGTAACATAAAGGAGTTCTCATTAGGCCTCGTTCCCGCGAGGCCTTCCGCGCCAGCCGATCCGAGGCGGCGCCTTTACGGATCCGATAAAACGGAAAATCGATATACGTTTTAAAAGTTTTCATTCGCAAATGCAGTTCGTTCCAGATTGGGGTTCGTTCCATAGTGTGTCCCGTCGAAGCCGCTACTTCGCAACAGTAAACGGATGGTGTTGAGCGGAGCTGCGTGTTGACAGCGATTTTATTTCTGCAGAGTGTTGCAACCGTTTGCAACCAATTTGAGAGGACTATGAACGCAGGACCAGGAAAAGCCTCGGGTGGGGGAGGCAGACGACGGCGCAGGGGACGTCGCCCACACAATCAGCGCGGACAGCGACCCGGACAGACTTTGAGCCGCGAAAACAAAGACGGCATCTACACCGCACCCATGGACCACAGCTATCGCGCCGCCATGGGCGCAAGCAACAACGGGCACAAGGGTGGACGGCAAAGGCCGGGCTTCCCGACGCAGTATCCCCAGCCCGAGCCGGAACCTCTTCCCGCCAGCGCAGACGCCAATTCCCGTATCTTCGCCTTCATCGAAGACCTCTTCTTCATGGCCAAAATTCAGGAGACAGCGCGAAAGCTCAACGTCAAAGTTGAATTCGTGAAGTCGGACAAAGATTTGGTTGAGAAGATGCACCAGAATGGCGAAGAGAAGCCGTCGCTCATTATTTTCGATTTGAACAACAATGGCGTGAAGCCGTTGACCCTGATTCCCAAGCTGAAGAGCAAACTGAAGAAGGGAACGTCGATCATCGGATTTCTGTCACACGTGCAAGGCGATCTGAAACAGAAGGCGCACGAAGTTGGTTGTGACATGGTCCTGCCGAGATCGGCCTTCTCGCAGAACCTCCCGCAATTGCTGCGAAGACACGGTGCGCCCGACGATATTGAACCGACCGTCCAATAGTCGGATTTCAGATTAAGGATCACAGCCACGCCTGGTTGCACGGCGTGAAAGCAGGACGCATAGTCCATACAGGCGTATCAACGCGCCGGTAACTCGCGCCGACGTAAATCCAACCTCCGCCCGACGCATATTCAAGAACGAAGCTGTCCGCCTATCCCGGAGGCCAGCTCATTGAGCGTCCTCCGAGCAGGTGTACGTGCAGATGAAACACTGACTGTCCCGCGCCGGGACCAACGTTCAAGACGGTGCGATAACCCTGCTCGATGTTGCGCTGGCGCGCAATCTGCGCGGCCGCCAGATGGCAACGCCCAATGATTTCGGCGTCACCAGACTCGGCCTCTTTCAGTCCCGCGAAATGCCTTTTGGGAATGATCAGAATATGTGTCGGAGCTTTAGGATCAATGTCCTCGAAGGCGAATACCTGCTCGTCCTCGTAAATTTTCTTCGAAGGAATTTCGCCGCGGATGATGCGGCAGAAGAGGCAATTGGGATCACTCGTCATGAAGCCACCTGGCGGAACGATACCATCGTGCTCGGCCGCTTGTCAGCCACTTGAGTTGTGCGTCGCTAGTCGAGGCGCACCACGAACACCGCGCCTTCTGAGGTCGTAGTCTCTGCGGCCAGCTTCTGGGCGCGTTCGTGATCGTCATCGAGAACGCGAACGCGAATCCACCAGTCGCCCGCCGGGCTCGAGAAGCGCAGCACTTTGGCGGTGTGATATCGCCGCGTGAGTTGGTCGGCAAGTTTCGTTGCGAGGGGTTCGTCGGTGAATCCGCCGATCTGAACCGCCCACTTTCCTGGCGCTCCTTGCGTTCCTGCGGACTGCATCAATTCAACCTTCACTTCGGCAACCCCGGGCTTCCATACATCAAGCTTGCGGGCGGCCGCCAGCGAGAGATCGAGAACACGACCGGGGATGAACGGTCCACGATCGGTGATTCGTACCAGCGCTGTAGATCCGGTTTTGACGTTAGTGACGCGCACGATGGAACCAAGAGGATACGTGCGGTGTGCTGCCGTCATGGCGTTCATGTTGTAGACCTCACCGTTTGATCCGCGCCGATTGTGGTACGGCGGCCCATACCAACTGGCGAGTCCCGTTTCCGACGATAAAGGTCTGGCGTTGGCAGGAATTGTCGGCTCGGCGAGTGCGGCGTCCTCATCAGAACGGGCGGTCTTTTCTTTCGGGATCGGAACACTCACCGCAGGTTTCGAGTTGCTGGTCTCGGCGGGCCCCGCCGGCGCAGGTGGCGGGGGTACGTACACATGCGCCTGCTTTGGATGTCCGCACGCTGTAGAGAGCAACATCGCGGGCAAAGCGACCAAAACCCATAATTGGGCGAAGCGGCGCGAATTCGTGAAGGTCGACAACGAAGGATGAGCCCGCATTACTTCGAAGGATGCTGATGGTGTTCCATGTAGTCTGCGAACTCCGAGAGCTTTTGCGAGGCGACGCGCAGCGCTTTTGTCGAGTGCGTGCGCACCGCAGGCACTACTTCGTCGTTCAAATACTTGATGAACTCGGGGATTTCTTTTTCCAGGCGATCCGCAGCGTCGTTGATGGTTTGGCTTACGCGGGCCGAGGCACTTTCAGTCTTACAGTTGAAGTTGCTCATGGAACTCCTAAAGATGTTCGGAAAGAACAGAACTCACTCGTTCGAACACAATTGCCAGACCATTATTTCGCGCTTCAGAAACTCGGTCAATGCCGACGGTGGTGACTTGGCTGCGATAGAATGCGGGTTCCCATGAGCCCTCAAACCAGGAATGCGGAGCTTCGTGCCGCGCGGTTTCGGCAGCTTCTGCTGGAATGGTACGACGTCAATGCGCGCGACTTGCCGTGGCGGAGGAGTCGCGACCCGTACCGGGTCTGGATATCGGAAATCATGCTGCAGCAGACGCGAGTGGCTGCCGTCCTGGAGCACTATCGTCAATTTCTTCTGCGCTTTCCGACGGTCGAAACGCTGGCTTTGGCGCGGGAATCGTCGGTATTGGCGGTGTGGAGCGGCCTGGGATACTACCGCCGTGCGCGGATGTTGCATGCGGCCGCGAAGGTCGTGGCGCGCGAACTACATGGGCGATTCCCTGAAACGGCGGAAGTCTTACGAGAATTGCCGGGCATCGGAAGGTACACATCGGCGGCGATTGCGAGCATCGCATTCGGCGAGGCCGTCGCTGTGGTCGATGGCAATGTGGAGCGCGTGTTGCAACGGGTCTCCGGGCAACGTCTCTCGCAAGCTGATGTTTGGCGTGCTGCGGACGAGTTGCTGGATCGCCACCGGGCAGGAGATTTCAATCAGGCCATGATGGAGTTGGGAGCGGTCGTGTGTACGCCGCGAGTGCCAGCGTGCTTGACGTGCCCGGTAGTCGAGTTGTGCGCGACGCGCGGCGAACTGGATGGCGGCGAGAAGTCTTCGCCGCAGACCAAGAGGGAGGTTCACTACGCGCTCGAATGCCACAATGGAAAAGTCCTTCTAGTTCAGCGCCCGCCGGATGCTTCGCTCATGGCGGGGATGTGGGAACTCCCTGAGTTGGCGGGAGTCATGCCGAGGTCAGGCGCGAAGCAGATTCCTCATCTCGCCACCAATGACTACGTAAAGCGGAGTCAAAGTGCGAAGGGAAACGGCCAGTTAAAGGTTAGAGATAGATCACAGCGGAGTGGCAAGGTTCATGCGCTTCTGTTTTCGGTGAAGCATTCGATCACCGTGACCGACTACACGGTGCGGGTTTGGGACGCGTCGTCGAAGTCAGCGCGAGGAGAATGGATCGCGGTGAACCGGCTGAACCGAGTTGCCCTGACCGGCCTGGCGCGAAAGATTTTACGGAAGGCTGAAATCCTGGCGAGCCACAATAGGCAGGGCTAGACTGTTCCGGATGAGACTGTGTATCGCGTTGCTTTTCTTCTCGTTGTTTTTCGGCTGTTCTCAGAGCGCGCTGTCGCAAGCCAGCAGAGGTGACGGCACTGTCGATACCGGAGTCGTCTTAACCAAGTTGTCGCCTCCGGTTATCCTGCGCTGGCGCGGCAGACGCGAATTGTTGGGGACGTTAAGGTGCGAGTATCGATCCGCAACGATAGGGGCCTGGAGTCGGCTGAGGTCGTTGATGGGCATCCCATACTGAAGCA
>CAVYUY010000049.1:0-11551 GCA_963771765.1 uncultured Acidobacteriota bacterium | reverse complement strand
CAGAAAGGATGGGAGCAGGTTGGCTTTGATGATTCTCGCTGGATCCCAGCCCTGGTTGCAGAGGGTCCTTCCATCGTCGTTTCGAGCCAGGACACAGTGCCTCCCCGGATTATCGCCACCATCGAGCCCAAGCATGTGAGTTCAATAGGAAATGGAACTTACGTTTTCGACATGGGCCAGAATATGGTGGGCTGGGTGACGTTGAAGGTAAAAGGCGCCGCTGGCACAAAATCCGGATGCGTTTTGCCGAGATTCTAAATCCCGACGGCACCATCTATACCGCGAACCTTCGCAACGCTGATGCCACCGATACATACATTCTTCGTGGCGGCGATGAGGAGAGCTTTGCTCCCCATTTCACTTTTCACGGATTTCGATATGTAGAAGTGACGGGCTATCCGGGAGCGCCGCAATTGGATGCTGTGAAGGGCGATGTTGCGAGCAGTGTGAGCGGCGAACCGACAGCTAAACTCTCGACCTCGAGCGAACTCGTCAACCAGATGTGGTCGATTGGACTCTGGGGACAACGGGGCAATTTCCTCAGCATCCCGACGGACTGCCCGCAGCGCGACGAACGATTGGGTTGGATGGGCGATGCGGGTGTTTTCTGGCGAACGGGAAGCTACAACTTCGACATCGCCGCATTTTCGCAGAAATTCATGCAGGACATCGTAGACGGCCAAGGCCCGCATGGGGAGTTCACAAATGTTTCTCCCAATACTCTTCCTTTCGACGGAGGCGACACCGAGGGCACATCGCCGTCGAGTGAAGGCATGGTGGGAGCGCCAGGATGGGGCGACGCTGGAGTGATTGTTCCGTGGACGACATGGATGCAATACGGAAACAAAGCCATCATTGAACAAAACTGGGACGCTATGCAGCATTGGATGGAGTTCATTCAGAGTCGAAATCCCGAGTTCCTTCGCAAGAAAGGTGTGGGCCCGAACTTCGCGGATTGGCTCGCTCCCGACGAGAACACGAACAAGGATCTGCTGGCGACCGCATACTGGGCGCTCATCGCTCATATGATGTCGCAGATGGCCCACGCCGTCGGCAAGGAGTCCGACGCTAAGCGGTACGAAGACGTTGTACAAAACATTCGCGTTGCATTCCAAAAGGAGTACATCAAGGAAGACGGGCAAGTTGGAACGGGTACGCAAACCTCATACGTGGTTACGCTTTACACGAAGATGGCGCCCGCATCGCTCGAGCCTGCTCTCGTCGACCGACTAGTGAAAGATATCGAGTCGCGGAATTGGCACCTGTCCACGGGATTTCTTGGTACGCCGTTCCTCCTATTCACCCTCGCCGATCATGGGCGAACGGATGTCGCGTATCGCCTTCTGCTCAACGAAACCTATCCTTCGTGGGGTTACATGCTGTCGAAGGGCGCGACGACCTGGTGGGAGCGCTGGAACGGTGATACGGGTGATCCTTCCATGAACTCCTACAATCACTACGCATTTGGGTCCGTGATTGCCTGGGTTTATCGTTATGCTGCCGGCATCGATACCACTCCCGATTCCCCAGGCTTCAAAGAGATTGTTATTCACCCGCATCTTGACTCCCGCATGACTTCGGCAAGAGCGGAGTATCAGTCGATGTACGGGAAAATTACCAGTGATTGGAATGGGACCTCCTCCGGCCCTTTTTCACTGCGAGTGACGATCCCTGCCAATACTTCCGCCAGGATCTTCTTGCCGGCAATCTCCGGAGCTCACGTGACTCAGGATGGAACTTCAGTCGAGGTACAGCAACAAGACGGATCGTATGTGCTGCAAGTTGGTTCGGGTTCTTATGCTTTCCAGGTGAAGTGAATGATCGTTCATGCAAAACGGACTCCAAACTCGTGTCATCGGGAGTGTTGAGCCCCGACGAAATCATCAGGCCAACGGTCGAAACATCGCCTGAATAAGGCACGATGTTGTCGCGGGTCAATCCACAAGCGAGGATTCATTGCCGATCCAAAATTCGGCAAGAGATTTCAGATTCTTTTTGAATGTTCGCGTCACGGTGAACTGCTTGCCACCACGCAGCCGCAGCCCATATTCGCCTGTCAGCATCGGCTGGATTTCCTCCACGTACAGCCCGTTTACAAGCACGGAACGGTGGATACGGATGAATCCATACGATTGAAGCTTATTTGCCATTTCAGAAATCGATTCCCTCAACAGGTAAGAGCCGGAGTCCTTCTGAAGAAGGACATAGTTTCCCTCGGCATGAACGGAGACAACTTCTGATGGGTTGATGAAAACGATTCTGCCTTTTGCTTTAATCGCAATTCTGTCGGTGTGAACCCGCGTGCGCCGCTGTAATGCCGGTAAAGCGTCGAGCAACTGGGAAGCGCGATCGCTGGCGACCCTCCGGAAGGCCCTGTTCAACGCCTCGCCAATACGCTCGGCGGAGAATGGTTTCAAAACATAATCGACCGCTTGCTTCTCAAAAGCGGCAACCGCGTGTTCTTCATACGCGGTGACAAAGATAAGGGAAGGTAGAGGTAACGCGTTCTCCTCAATCCGATCCACAAGTTCGATGCCCGACACCTCGGGCATATTGATGTCCAGCAACAAGACGTCGTAGGAATTCTTCCTCAGTTTTTCGATGGCTTCGACAGAATCGCCGGCGCAATCAAAATCTTCAACATCCTGCCTGGTGCGCAGGATTCGCTCCAACGCGGTGCGCGCCAGAGGTTCGTCGTCAACGATCAACACTCGCATGTCTTTGTACCTTGCTCTCGAAAAGATCCGGTGCAGGACGGATCTCAGGTTGTCGGTCTCCCCCAAGCGCCGGAATGATCAGGGTTGCTACAGCAGTGGCTTCATCTGAAAACTCAAACGTGAAGATCGCTTCTCCTGCATACAGATGCTGAAGACGCGCTGAAGTGTTGCGGAGCCCGACTCCCATTCCTTCGGGCCGATTGCCTCCAACACTGTTTCGCAACACGAGCTCAAGGTTATCGTCTCTACGGTTGGACGTAATTTCGATCCACCCTTGTTCACGCGAACCTCCGATGCCATGGCGAATCGCATTTTCCACGAGAGGCTGCAGAATCAATTGCGGAACCAGCAAAGGTAGAGTTTCTGGGTCGACGCACTGATTGATCCTGAGCCTCGCGCCGAATCTCATCTTTTCCAGATCGAGGTATTCCCCAACGAACTTCAGTTCTTCTCGAAGCGGAATCAGGTCAGAGTCTGTCTGCTGCAAGGCGGTGCGCAGTAGGCTCGATAGCTTCACGATCATTGCGCGTGCGCGTGCAGGCTCGGTCTCGATAAGGGTCGAAATACCATGCAGGGTGTTGAAGAGAAAATGCGGATGAATCTGCATCTTCAGAGCTTGCAGTTCACTCACAGCGAGCGCCCTCTGAAATTCGGACGCTTCCAATTCCTGCCGGCGGGCTCGCCGAAAATATTCGTAGGCGTGAGCGGCCACAACAATCGCAAGATAAATAAAGATCTCGTCGGCGAAGCCAGTGCGAATCATTTCAAGCCAGGAAGAAACCGACCGGGAGACAAATCTGTGCAGCTGATCGTCGTAAGGCGGAATCAAAATCCATAACGTCCCCGTGAAGAGCACGGCAAAAGGTGCCGCACCCAGACTCCAAAGCAGTACATATCGAACGCGATTCTTCGAGTAGTGAAGGAATTTGTTTGCGAAATAAAAAACGGGCGGGGTCCACAACGCCAGCGAAAACGCGCGACATCCAGCCATTGCGAGCAAATCGAGATAAGAAGACCAGAGATTTCTGTATTGCCAACCCATCAGCAGAGAAATACCAAACCAGAAGCTGATCGATATGAAATACGCGCGGGCAGCAGCGCGCAGGTCGGGCGCCTTCATCCGCTGATTCTACTCTTGAAAGTCTAGCGGCCTTCAAAGAGTGCGAGAGGCAGACGTGAAATTTCACCACCCAGATGTCTAAGACGGTTCGGAATCGCAGACGTCGGTTTACGAATCTTTACAGAGGCCATGACACAACAAATCATCACAATGACTTTCAACAGCGACTTTGTATTGAAGCTTAAAAACGTCAACAGGTTGTACGGTTCCGCACACCGCGGGTTGCTACTCATCCGTTTTTTTGTAGGAAGTTGTTAAGCGATCTCCCCTTTCTGGAAACTGGATTCGCGCATACAAGATTTCAATCTGGGCGAAATCCGAAAATCAAATCTTAAATTTGTTCCTTCATCTTCCAGCTTTGTACGGTCGTCCCCAACTATTGTCCTGCCGTAACAAAAGACCGTGCTGATCACTGTCGATGGCATAACGAATGCACAAATCTGTGTCATTGCGGAGAGAAAAACAAATGAGATTTTCCACCAAGACCAGATCAGTTTTAATGACAAGTGTTATGTTCCTTGCGCTTCCGGCGCTTCTGTTGGTAGGCAACGCTGTCGCGCAAGAGACCACCGGCGGTCTCCAGGGAACAATTAAGGATCCCAGCGGCGCTGTCGTTTCCAACGCGACCGTTGAATTGACCGGAAGCGCGCTGATCGGTTCGAAGAAACTCGACACTGACAGCAGCGGATACTATCGTTTCGCGAACCTTCCTCCCGGCGTTTACTCGCTGACGGTAAAAGCGCAAGGATTCTCGGGCTTGAAGCGTGACGGAATCACGATTGAGGTTGGTCACCTTCCCAGTCTTGATCTGACCTTGGCAGTTGGTACAGCCGGTACGGTGGTGGAAGTAACTGGAGCCGCTCCGCTGATCGACGTGACGACCGAGACCACGCAGACGAACGTCACCGCAGATGTACTCAAATCGATTCCGACGCAAGGACGTTCTTTCCAGTCGGTGATCCAATTTGCTCCGTCGGCTCGAAATGAACCTCTCGCCGGCAGTTCTGGCAGTCCTCAAATGAGCATGGGCAATGGAACGGGCGGGCAGTCGCCGGGCAGCGGCGGCAACGGACAGTCGTTCGGTTACTCCGTGGCCGGCGGCGCTGACTCCGAGAACTCCTACCTTGTTGAAGGTCAGGAGACGGCAGATTCAATCGGAGGGTTCTCGCACACCAATGTTCCCTTCGATTTCATTCAAGAAGTACAGGTGAAGAGTTCTGGCATCGAAGCCGAGCACGGCGGAGCGCTGGGCGGCGTGGTCAACGTGATCATGAAGAAGGGCAGCAACGAGTACCACGGTTCGGTATTCGGCGTTTTTGAAAGCGGATCGTGGGACGGTTCGCCCACCGCTTTTAACCGTTACGATCCCACCTATACCACCACACTCGATTCGAGCGGCAACGCATATATCGATCCCGCCACTCAGCAATATCAGGCGAAGAAAGACAAGCTCAACGACATCTTTCCGGGTTTTACCTTTGGCGGCGCGATCGTGAAAGACAAGTTGTGGTTCTTTACCGGGTTCAATCCGGAATTTCGCAACCGGGAACGCAGCGTCTATTTCAATGGGCTGGGCGAAACTCCATTTAGCCAAAATCAACAAACCTACTACACGACAGCTCGATTGGATTATGCCCTCAGTTCAAAGATCCGCCTCTTTGCCTCATGGCTTTACCAGTACCAGAGGGAAAGTGGACAGGCTCTTCCATTCGCTGATTCAACCACCGGCCTGCTGAATCCCAGTACGAGTTGTTTCGGATCAGGAGCCACTCCTTGCGCGGGCAGCGGAACTCCCCCATTCTCGTTTGCACACAACTTGGGCTTTGGAGCTCCCAACACCACAACCAACCTGGGTGCGGACTTCACCATTACGCCGCGCTTGATTGCAACCGTTCGTTGGGGAATCTCTTTCCAGAACTATCACGACGTTGGGTATCCGACCGGGGCAAACATCTATGAGTTCGGATCGAGCGGCGCTGGCGCCACTGACAACTCCGGGAATCCGATCTTGTCGAGTTCACCGCTGTTTCAAACAGCTGGATACCAAAATGTGGCTGCGAACCTCAACGCCACTACCTATGACGCAACTCATCACAATCAGGTCGATGTGAGTTTGGCCTGGTTCAAGAGCGGATGGTGGGGAACGCACAATCTTAAGGTTGGTTATCAACTGAACCACTTGAACAACTCGATTCTTCAGCACTGGAACGAGCCCGAGGTCAATGTATTTCCTGGCGCCGGGAACTTCTATGTGGCGCAAGGATCCGTTGGCGAAACCAACTGCGCAACTGCTGGCCTCGTCGTTGGGCAGCTCGACCCGAGTACCGGATTGCCAGCTTCGTGTGCTGGCCTCTACGGGTATCTGAACATCCAGGATTACGGTTCGAACGGAAAAGCGACGAGTGTGAACCACGGCATCTTTGTTCAAGACGCCTGGACCATCGGTCATGGTGTCACGATCAATGCTGGAGTACGTGTCGAGAAAGAATATCTGCCGGCCGAAGATCAGCCGACTGGTGGTATCGGCAAGCCGATCAACTTTGGATGGGGTGACAAAATCGCTCCCCGCCTTGGCGCCGCCTGGGACGTGTTCAAAGACGGCCGTATGAAAGTGTTTGGCAGCTATGGTGTCTTCAACGACATCATGAAGTTGAATCTGGCCATCAGCTCTTTTGGCGGCCAATATTGGGAAAACTGCTCGTACGCGATGAATACCGATCAATTGCAAACTTTCAATCCTGTCTTCAACAGCACCACGCGCGACTGTGGCGGGTTGATCGGGAGCAACTCGGCGAGTGAGGGTTGGTTCTCAGGCGGACAGGGCGCAACCCCACCGGGATATGTCTTCTTGGAAAACCAAAATTTCCGTGGCTTCCCGACGACATGTTCGACCTGCACGGCAACCGAAGAGGGAGTTGCACCCGGCCTGAAGCCTTATCGTCAGCACGATTCCGTTTTTGGCGTCGACTACCAGATCTCGAAGAGCCTGGCATTCGAAGCACGGTGGGACCGCACTCGTTTGGATCACGCGATCGAAGACTCTGCGCTGGCTAACCCCGACGTGGGCGAAACGTTCGTGATCGTCAACCCCGGCCAAGGAGCTAACAAGACCTTCGACGGATTCTGGAACTTCCTGTACGGAACGCCCAGCGGATGCGGGACGCCCGGTAACCTCGCTTGCCCAGCGAACAACATTCCTGCCGCGCGTAGCTATGACGGTCTTGAATTGCGCTTGACCAAGACTGCAAGCAAGCGCTGGTTCGCGATGATGTCGTACACCTATAGCCACTTCCGCGGAAACTACACCGGCTTGACCAGCACCGACATCGGTGACGGTGGTGGCGGTCGCAATGCTCCGAACAACAGCCGTGCCTTTGACGAGCCCATGCTTTCCTGGAATGCCGAGGGTGGCTCCTCCAGTGGATTACTACCCACGGATCGGCCTAACGCTTTCAAGGGCTACGCTTACTATGAATTGGGCGAAGGCAAGAAGTTTTCTTCGGACTTCGGCATCTTCCAGTTCCTCTATAGCGGCACGCCCCAGACCACGATCTTGGATGTGGGTTACTCGTTCGCGCCGCCAGCGGGTGCGTTCCCAGTGGACATCGTAGATCGGGGAAAGTGGATCGATGTCAGCCAGGATCCCAACACCGGTGCGATTTCTGCCGGAAATGCTCACACATTCCGCACGCCGTGGTATACGCAAAGCGACTTCAGCTTCACGCAAAACTACAAAATCAGTGAGCGGAAGGCGTTGAGCTTCTCGGCGACAATTCCGAACATACTGAACCAGCGCGCGATCACGGCCTACTATCCGTTCCTGGATTCGCAGCAATTCGGCCAGTATCTGGCGCCCGGCGGCAATATCGTTTTCGCCGGCGTTCCAGCCTACGCCGCGTACGAGAAGCCTTATGACTATCTCTCGCTGCTGAATGGATCCACGGGCGGAAATACAGCTACCGGTATTGCAACCGTCAACAGCCAATACAACCAACCGTATCTCTATCAAATTGCTCGTAGCATCCGCCTTTCGGCAAAATTCGTTTTCTAGCTGGGAACGGAAGCCGATATTGGGAGGCCTCCCGGCCTCCCGTTTTCTTTTGTGCGCCCTGAAATTCTGGTGAGTGAACAGACGTCCGCAAGAGGAGTCGTATCTTTGCTGATGTCGCTTTTGTTACCCTAGCGGGAATGCCTTCAGTATCCCGGACGCCCTCGGAACTCGACCTATCTCAATCCTCCAGACAGGCGAGGTTCCGCCTGCCAGTTGTGATTGCCCTGGTCGCTGGAACTCTCTTCGGGATATTGGCAGTCGGTTCGGTCGCATTCTTGATGCTGTCCCGCAGTACGGGGCGGTCGGCCTTGAGCCACATGTGGCTATCTGTGACTGGCAGAACCCTTTCGATCGATGTAAGTCAGCCCACCGTCGTCGACCGAATACAGCGCTTGCAGCGACTGGAAACCGTGGTCTATACAACGGATAAAATCGTGACAGGCGCGAGACAGAACGCCATCCTTCCGGACTTTTTGGCGGGGGACCGACTATTGATGCTAGTCCACGGAGAAGTCGTGGCTGGGATCGATTTCTCGAACCTGAAGCCTTCCGATGTGCACGTGGACGGCAAACAGATTCATTTGCACCTACCTGCTTCACAGGTCTTTCGCACGCGACTCGATAGCGGCAAAACGCGGGTCTATTCCCGGCAGACCGGCCTTCTCGTTCCCACCGATCCAAATCTCGAAACTCAGGTGCGTGAACAAGCGGAACATCAGATGCAAGACGCCGCGTTGGCGGATGGCATCTTGCAAACTGCGCAGCAGAACGCAGTCTCTACCCTCAAGAGCCTTTTGCAGGGGTTGGGATTCGAGACGATCGACTTCGACTGAGCGCAAAGACATCCGGAAAAGCCGGCGGCGACAGTGCAATGCGATCGGTCGCGGTGGGAAGTGGAGTCGCCTGGAAGCTGGGCATCGAAAGGGATTAGTTGGTGAAAAAGCGAAAGGGGCCGATTTTATCGGCCCCTTCGAAAACTTGAACTTCGCAAAGAAAATAGAAGAATCTGAGTTTACTTCCGACCGGCTTCCTGGATGGCTTTTCGAGTCTCGTGATACTCGATGACCGCGAACTTTACAGCGTGCATTACGCCAACTCCAGCCAATACCAGAAGCGTGATTGTGCTAACGACTTGTTCGCAAAAGTTGAACATAGTCTGACTCCAAATTGGAACTACAAGAAAGCAAGGACGGTACTCCACTTCCGAGTGCCATCCGGTCAGGTTTTCAAAGAACCCCGGTCTTTCGACCGGAAGGCAATCCGTCTCTAACAGCACAACAAAAAGCCTTCACTATCTAGTATGCGGCATTTCAACAGAATTTCAAGGAAAGATTTGCCGGCAAAGTTACTTACTTGCTAAAAAGCTGAGGCGATTGAAGTTGTATCAAGGTCTCAAGCACTCTAGAGCGATTTTCCACAGCAGCTATTCCCCGCGATCCGTTTGTGTCAGATTTGCAGAATATCCCCTTCGCGCGCGACCATTTCATACAGCACCGGATTCACGAAAAATCCAATGAAGAGCCGGGAAATCAGGCCGGCCACGATAACGATGGCGAAAGGCTTCTGCGTGTCGGAACCGATACCGGTCGAGAGTGCCGCCGGAAGCAGGCCCAGGCAGGCGACGAGGGCCGTCATCATAATGGGACGCAGTCGCAATAATGAAGCCTCGCGCGTTGCCGCTCGTATTCCAAGTCCTTCTAGGCGCAGCTTATTGATGTAGGACACCAGGATCACCGCCGTTTCCACCGAAACCCCCAGAAGCGCAAGCAGGCCTAACACAGAGGACACACTGAATGGTGTGTGCGTGAGCTTGAGCGCCACCAAAGCACCGACCGGCTCGGTCATGATCACGCCCAGCGCAATCGTGACTGGGAATTTGAAGTTTCCGTAAAGCGCGAACAGGATCATGAAAATCAGAACGACGGCGAGAGGCCCGATGAAGTACATTTGCGATTTGCGCTTCGAGAAACTGGCTGTACTCGCCGCCCCAGCCATCCGGTATCCCTGCGGAAGCTTCACGACCTTGTTCACGGCTGCTTGGCCGTCGCGCACGGCCGCTCTCAAATCGCGCCCCTCGATGCTGTATTGCACGCCGATGTAGCGGGAGTTGTTTTCGCGATAAATAAAGGAAGCGCCGTTTCCCTGAGTGATGTTGGCGAGTTGGCTGAGTGGAATCTGCTGGCCATCGGGAGTGCCCACGAGCAGATTGCCGATCTCGTGCGCGCTGCTGCGAAACTGCGGCTGCATGCGGACAACCAGATCAAACAGCTTCTCCCCTTGAATCACCTGGGTAACCGCTTGCCCGCCCACGGCGGCCGAAATCACCGCCTCCACGTCCGCGACGTTGATTCCATAACGCGCAATCTTGTCGCGATCGACATCGACCAGCAGGCTCGGCTGGCCGAGTTCCCGCACCACCGTCAGATCCGTAAAGCCCGGCACTTTCGCGAGAGTGTTTTTGATCTGAATCGCCTTGTCCTGAAGAACGTTCAGATCGTCGCCGTAAATCTTGACAGCGAGTGAACTCTTCAGCCCGGTCAAAGCCTCATCCACGGCGTCTTCCGCCGGTTGCGTGTAGTTAAAGATAATTCCCGGAAATGCTGACGAGTTTCTTGTTGATCGATTCGATCAGTTCTTTCTTGTTGCCGACATCGCCATTCCACGATTTGTCTTTGTAAGACTTCAACCCCGACGTAGAACTCGCAATTAAAAAAACCCGTGGGATCGGTGCCGTCGTCGGGGCGCCCCAGTTCAGACCCAACCACGGTGACCTGCGGATAAGACATCAGAATGTCGCGAATCTGCGGGGCAATCTTGCTGGCCTCTTCAAATGAAATCGTATAAGGCATCGTCGCCCGCACCCAGAGCGCGCCCTCATCGAGGTGCGGCATGAATTCGCCGCCAATGAAAGGAACCAGCAGCAGGCAGCCCCGAAAATCAAGGTTGCGATGAGGACGTTGTCTTCGGGCGATCGAGCGCCCAGTCCAATTGACCGGCGTACTTCTCCTTCATCCATTCGAACGCCCGGTTTGGCTTTTCCTTCACGCCACTCCTGAACCAGTACGAAGCCAGCACCGGAATAAGGTCAGCGTTAGGATCAGCGCGCCGACCAGCGCAAAGGACATCGTCTCGGCCATGGGATGGAACAGCTTTCCGGCCGGCCCGCTCAGAGCGTAGATCGGAAAGTACCCCGCGAGGATGACCGCAACCGAATAGAAAGATTGGGCGATCTACATCTTTGGCGGCCGCAAGAATGACCTCGTCAAGCTTGTATTCCTGTCCTTCTCGCAACGCCAGTTCGCGATAAATGTTTTCGATCATCACCACCGTGCCGTCGATGACGATTCCGAAGTCGATGGCGCCGATCGAGAGCAGGTTGGCGGCTACGTCGTGCGCATGGAGCACGATGAAGGCAAAGAGAAGCGATAAAGGGATGGTGAGCGCAACGATGATGGCAGCGCGGAAGCTGACTAGGAAGAAAATCAGCACGATCAGCACCAGCACCATGCCGCGAAGGAGATTGCGCTTCCACGGTATCGGTGGTCAGATCGACAAGTTCGCTGCGATCGTAATAAGGATGAATTTTTACGTCCGGCGGCAGAATCTGCCGGTTCAGTTCCTCCGTCTTGGATTGAACTCCCTTTAACACGTTCTGCGTCTGCT
>CAVYUY010000048.1:0-20713 GCA_963771765.1 uncultured Acidobacteriota bacterium | reverse complement strand
GTCTAGCGGTTGCTGGAGGGATTATACGGAGTTAAGTCATTGAAAGCAAAGGGGGAGGGATTGTATAAGTAGATCACCCTGCGATTCCACCGAGTTCAGGTAGTGATTTCACGATGCCAACTGATTCGGGGCTGAGTGGAGTTGTTTCTTTTTTGTTTCTCAACGCGGCCCTTAAAGGGCCGCTCTTCCACGGCGTTGTTCGCGTCTGCGTGTAAGTCAGCATTCAGGGCGCTTTCAAGTTCCGTGGAAGAGGCGGGCTTCAGCGTGGAAAAGCCGGGCTTCAGCCCGGTGTCAGGCGTCTCATTTTCGAGGGCTTTAGCCCCCCTCCCACCTGCGCGAGTCCTTGTCACTCGGAGAAGCTCTGGAACCTCTGTCACGCCGAGAAGATCCCAAACTCTTGTCATTCCGAGGAGCGAGATCGACGAGGGATCTGCTGTTTTCTTGCGGCAGCTACGCTGCCGGCGAACAGCAGATTCCTCCCTTCGGTCGGAATGACAAAGTCAGGGTGAGTCGGAATGAAAAGGTCAGGATGAGTTTGAGATCTCTTGCTAGTTGGGCTTCACGACTCGCGCAATGGCTGTTTTGAGTTCGTCTGATTTAAAACCGAAAGGACCTGGCTTGCTTTTGTAGGCAACGCGGCCGGTGGCGTCGATAAGGTACATACGGTCGGGCCATCCTGTATAGGCGCGTTCGGTGGAGTCGCCAAATTCGTCGAGCACGGCGGGAATCTTGATGCCGAGCTTGCGGACGCAGGCTCCGGCCACGAAGGCTCGTTCGTCTTCGCTCTTCGGGCTTGCGAAGACCACTTTGTCCTTGACATTGCTTTGCATCTGCCAGACGTCGCTGGGATGCGCTTCCGTGATGTAGACGACAAGGAACGAGACTTGTCCCTGATATTCGTCGTAGAGCTTGTTCAGAGCGGGAACCTCCCGCCGGAAGGGCGGTCAGGTGTAGCTGCCGAAGATCAGGACTACTGGCCGATGCTGTTGCGCAAACGCCGACAGTTGAACGCGCTCAGTCTTTTCCAGATTGGAGAGCGAGAAGTCGGGCGCGAGATCTCCCGGGTGAAGTGTTCCCGCGCGCGCATGCATCCAGAAGGTTTCAAAAGGGAAGATGATAAAAACAACCGGCCCGGGCATTGGAGCCATCACGCGGCCGAAGACTTCGGGCGGCTGACGCATTGCCCACCAAACGTAAGACCCGAACGCAAGGTAAGCGACGGCCAGACACACGCCCACCCGGATCACCATCTGGCGCACCAGGGGCCATCTTTGAAAACGACCACGCATCTTACTTTGAGGGTCCTCAGAACAAGAATTTCAATGCTACCTGAATGACCCGCGGCGAAACGTCCGTCTGGATCTGTCCGAAGTTGGGAGAGCTGATGTCGCTCACCGGCAAGCGGAAATTCGTGTGGTTCAGCAGATTGAAGAGCTCCCCACGAAACTGAATATCTTTCGACTCGCTGACTCTTATGTTCTTAAACAGCGAAAAGTCCCAGTTCACGTAACCCGGACCTGCGACGACGTTACGGCCCTCATTTCCAAAAACCTGAAAGCGTCCCAGAGGATCCGGGGCGAGCTGCTGAAACGCGCTGACGTTGAACCACTCCTGCGGAGTGCGGGGGCCCGAGTTCGGATTGCCCACCACGTTCGGACGATTGGCGGAAAACCCGGTAATTTCCGGAGCGCCACCTTGCAGTGAATTATCCGCCGAATCAAAGACGGTGAAGGGTCCACCGGTCATCGCCGTGAAGATTCCGTTTAACTGCCAATTGCCGAACGCGTGCTGGTACCAGTTCGCCGGATGATTCCAGAAAGGAATATTCCACTGGTAGCTGAGGACGAAGCGGTGACGGCTGTCGAACATCGATCGTCCGCGCTCGGCGGCCAGATTATTGGGATCTTGTGCGACGTCGTTCTCTCCGGCAACCGGCTGCGACGCCGAACCAGTGATGTTAAACGAAGAGACGTCGTCGATCGAGTGGGCCCAGGTGTACGAGGCGAGGAACGACAGGCCGTGGCCAAAGCGTTTCCGCAAGCTCGCCTCCAGGGCGTTATACGAAGAATCGGCGATTCCCGCGATCAGTCCGGCCGAGGCGTAGATGCAACCGTCGGGTTGAGCCAGCGTGCAGCCCGAATATAGGCGCCGTTGGTTGACGTTGTTCTCGTTTGAGATGGGATTGCCGCTGGAATCGAGTCCGGGAATGAATGCCGTCGGATTGCCTTCGATGAAGCGCGGCAGGTGAGTCCCGTTGGTCCCTACGTATCCGACTTCCGCGAGCCAGTCTTCGCCGAACGATTTCTGGACGGTAAGGTTCCAGTCCTGAGCGTAGGGCAGAGTGAGATGCGGAGAGAGCGTGAGAATCGTCATCGGCTCAGCAAACTGTCCGGTGAAAAGATTCTGGTTGAGATAAGGATTGGCAAATGACTCGGGACCGCTGACCTGCGGAGTTTGGAGAAATGGCGGCGCGCTGATCGGAGATTGCAGCGGACCTCCATTCCCTGTGTAGTACGGCTCGTAGAACATGCCGTAGGCGGCCTTCACCAACCACCTGGCGCTTCCAGTCGGATCCCACGCAATGCCAACGCGAGGAGCAAAGCCTTTCTTGTCGGTTGGAATCAATCCCGCCGGAACGCCGGGGTCGCCGGGATAGAGCAGGCCCGGAGGGGCCGACGGCAACACTTTAGACTGCACACCCGGCACGAAGAGATTCTGCCGATTGTTGATTTCGGTATCCGGTGACGGCAGTTCGTAGCGCACGCCCAGGTTCATCGTCAGACGCGAGGTGACCTTGTAGGTATCTTCGGCGTAGGCGTTCGAAGCTTGTCCGCGAATGCCGCGCTGAAAGTTGCCGACGCCTTGCAGAAAGAATACGGGTGCGCCGGCGAGAAAACTGGCGAAGCCATCCGTGAATGGGAAAGGCGCGAAGACGAAGAACCCGTTGGTCGCGATCCCTTGGAGGGCGTTGATATTGTCGTGACGGTATCCGCCGCCGAACTTGAATTCGTGCTTCCCCCGAATCCAGCTCAAAGATGCAGAGTAATCAAATGTGTTCTGGTACGTATTGCGAGGCCCGGTAATGGGATCGCCGACAGAGGCATAGCCTCCAACCTGAATGAACGGCGGTCCTGCGGCGGCGGCCAGACTCGGCTGATATTGGAAACCCAAGTCGGTCAGCGATTCGTGATTGACGTGCTCCCCGAAAAGAAATTTGTTGCGCAGGTAAGAAACGCGCGCAATGCCGATCACGGTTGGCGAAAAGATGTGCGTTTCCTGCGCGACGAAGTTCTGGGCGCGATCGTCGGCGCCGATCGGGAATCCGGGAACGTTCGCTCCCGATGGTGAAAGAGGATCCGTGGTGGGACCACCGCTGAACATGTAGCGGAAATTGAGAGAATCGGTCTGCGATAGATAGTGATCGAGGCGAAGCCCGAACTGGTCGTTGGTCTCACTCTTCGTTTGCGTGGTGATGAATGTATTCAACCCGCTGTTGGGCAGCGGAAAGAACGGCAGGATGTTTTGGGATGTTGGGTCGATTCCCGGAAGGATGTTGTTGGGGACCGGAACGGGCTGGCCCGTGAAGAGGCTATACAACTGGTGGCCGGGATTGTTGCAGAATCCGGCAGTGAAGCCCTCGACGCACATCTCCGAAAAATTGCCCTGGCGTTGAAGCAGCGAAGGAACGGTCGCGGAATCGGTTTCGCCCTGACGATTGCGAAAGCCCTCGTAGTATCCGAAGAAGAACGTCTTGTCTTTCACGATCGGGCCGCCGAAGGTGGCGCCGAACTGATTCTGCTTCAAGGGCTGAACGGTTTTCGTGAAGTAATCCGAGGCGTCCATGGCGTCGTTGCGGAAGAATTCCCAGACTGCGCCATGAAACTGGTTGGTTCCGGAACGCGTGATGATATTTGTGGTCGAGCCGATATTGCGGCCGAATTCGGCATTGGCATTGTGCGTCAGAATTCGGAATTCTGCGATAGCATCAATCGGCGGCTTCAGAACGAATCCAGAATCGACGTCGTTAACGTTGTCAGCGCCGTCGATCAGGAAACTGTTCGACTCCGGACGCTGACCATCCACGGCATAGCCTTGGCTGTCGCGCAATCCGCCTCCCGCTTCGAGCAGGCCGGGAGTCAGAGGCACGACGCCGGGCTGCAGGACTCCGAGTTGAGCGAAGTTGCGACCATCGAGCGGTAGGTCGCGGATTTCGCGTTCCATCACAGTTTTGCCGAGACTGCTCACGGTGTTCTGGATGAGCGCGGCGTTGGCATTGACTTCAACCTGCTGGGTTTCAGAGCCGACACGGAGGCGCACAGGAACCGTGGCGCTCTCGTTGACGTCCAGAGTAATTCCGGACTGCAGATATTTTTGAAAGCCTTTTGCGGCCACTTCGAGTTGGTAGTGGCCGATGGGCAATTCGACTAACAGATAAGTACCGTTTCGATCGGTGGTGGCGGAACGGGTGAGTCCGGTTTCCAAGTGTCTCACCGTGACCGCAGCCGACTGCACGATGGCGCCACTCGGATCGCTGACGGTTCCATGGATGTTGCCGGTGATCTGTTGCGCAGTTGCCGTCAGTGAGGCAAAAGCGATGAACAAGGCACACGCCTGGCTTTTGATAAGCGACATTCTTTCCCCCACAGTTCCTTTCGACGACGCGCTTCTCGACATCCGCGCGCCGCTGTAGAGCCGCGCGCCTGGGAATGAAATGTCTGAAGCAACTCGAACCCCGAAGTGCTGGCGATTATCGAGAGTCAGATTGTGAGGGTCAATAATCTGATTCGACTATTTGCCACTCGCAGCGAGCGTTTGCGCACGTCAAGCAAAGGGTCCGCTTTTCGCTGATGAACGCGGATGTGTTCATAGCACTTACGCGGTTGAGAGTTGCGTGAGAAAGGAAATCCCCACCTCCGGCAAAGTTGTCGGAGGTGGGGATGGCTGAGGAAGCGGACTACTCTCGTCGATCGGAGTGACCGCGCCAAACTAAAATGCAGCGATGCCATTAAAGCCGGCATTGGCAGCGAGACCGCCTACTCCATTCAGTGGAGTAAGTGTTCCATCGGCGTTGATACCGAAAGGACTGACGCTGCCGGTGCCTGAATTGATGGAGTAGAGATATTTGCCGTCTGCGGATAGGGCGATATCGAGGTTCGCGCTGCCGGTCGGGAGCGTTGCCAAGATAGTGCTACCGATCGGAGTCAGGCTTCCGGACGCGGCGATGGAAAATCCCGAGATGGTGCCCGAGCCGGGATTCGAGGTGTAGACGAATTTGCCGTTCGGGGTGACCACGTGCCAGCAGGTAGCGCTGGCGTCGGTCGCGATGTTAGCGCTGACTGCAGTCAGCATTTCGCCGGAATTCAACAAGTAGGAAGAGACAGCCGACTCGCCGGTCGTGCCTGCGGGTCCGGTTTGTGTGGTGAGCGCGACGCCATTCGGTGCGAAGAGAACTCCAAAGAGACCGGCACCCACGCTGGGAGTCTCGACAATCGGACCCAGAGTGCCGTTCGCCTGAACGGCAAAAGCATCGATATTGCCGGTAGTCTTTTCGGTGACAAGCAAAGTCCCGCCATCAGGACTGAAAGCGAGAGAACCCGGGCCGGAATTGCCGGTGCTGAGAAAAGTGGTGGAATTTGGAATTGGCTTGAGCTGTCCTGTGGCCGTGAAGTGGAATCCGGTGACGTTGCTCGTGCCGCCGGCGTTGAGCACGTAAACGAGGTGCCCAAAAACCGCCACTGCGACAGGTTCGCTGCCTCCGCATGGAGTGGTGCCAACCAGCCTGAGCGTTGGTCCGTTGACCTGGAATACGGAGACTTCGCCGCTGCCTGCGTTCACAGCCAGAAGGAAGGAATGATCTTGAGTGAGCGTAAGCGATCCCTGTGATCCCAGGGGATCGGTGACGCCGCCGCTCCCGCGGCCTCCGGTCGCGAACAAGTGACGAGCTGCGAGAGTTCCATCGGCATTGCGTTGATAGGCCACGATCTGGTTCTTGCTGGCGTTATTGTTCATAACAAATACGGCGCCGGTGGTGCCGCTAATTTGAGCCTGGCTGAGAAGAGGAAACGCGGTTACGGCGAGAGCAAGAGCTAAGTGAATTTTCGTGGTACTGAACATGTACAGCTCCTTCAAAGGGAGATACGGCCGCGAACGACCGCAGACTGAGATGAAGGAGCAGGACGGAAGTTACCGATGAATATGAATGATTTGTAAAAACTTTCGCGATGTAACTTCTATGCGTTGAAATCATCAGATGCGGCGCTAGTGGCTGAAGTCACAGGTATTGCACGATCCCACGACTTGCCGAGAGGCCGGGGTGAATGACAACTCTTGGCGCCCGGCTTACAATCTGTGAAGGAGTCCCCCCGAAGGAACTTGCCCCCGTGTTCCCTCCCGAGTTGCGTGAGGGTTTGGCTAACTTGATCGACGGCGACGGGCGAGTCACGGTGAAAACTTTTCTGATGCGAGTTCAATGCCTGCGCTTCGTGATCGTGGTGTCTGTGATTGTGGGCGTTTGCACGGCAAGTTGGACGCAGGACGTCAAGGGGTTGGCCGCAGCCGTCGACGCCCACTACAACCATCTTCGAACGCTGCAGGCGGAGTTCACTGAACTCTATCGTGGCTCGGGAATGGAGCGGACAGAATCCGGGACGCTGTGGTTGAAAAAACCCGGCAAGATGCGGTGGGAGTACCGTTCTCCAAAAGAGAAGCTCTTCGTGAGTGACGGGAAAGATGCGTGGTTCTACGTTCCCGCCGACCGGCAGGCGCGGAAGGAGTCGGCAAAGAAGCTTGACGATGTGCGATCGCCACTGGCCTTTCTGCTTGGCAAGTCCCGACTAGAGAAGGAGTTGAAGGGATTATCTCTAGCTCCGGATGTACAGCCGCTTCAGACTGGAAACGTGGTACTCCGCGGAGTACCTGAGGCGCTTTCGGACAGGGTCACTGAGATCGTGTTGGAGGTGACCGCAGAGCATCGAATTGCCCGGATCGTGGTGCAAGACCTGGATGGAGCATCGACCGAGTACCGGTTTGCGAATCAGAAAGAAGATGGAGCGGTGGAGGATTCGCGGTTTGCGTTTAAGCCTCCGGCAGGGACGGAAGTTGCAGAGGGGGAGTTGGGACAGTAGGTGAGCCGGGGGGAGCCGCAGATTCTTCGCTTTGTGGGAAAAAGGGCACAAGCAGATTCCTCCCTTCGGTCGGAATGACAAGCGTGGTGGGGGGATGACCAGCGTGGTGGTCGGAATGACAAGGGTAGTGGCGGGACTGACAAACGTAGTGGAGGAACTTGCAGGGAAAATACAGCGGGCGTAGTTACTTGGGTGTTTGGATGGGGCTGATACGTGGAGATTGGTTGGCTTAGAATAAGAAGTTGAAATGTTAGACTGGGCCAAATGGTCCGGGCGGAAAGAAATCCAAGAAATAGCGGCAAATGGCTGAGTTTGTAGTCAAAATCGCTGACGATCGCGGACGAGTCCAGCAGCACGTCGAGCACGGATATTCCGAAGCCGAAGTGCGCGACCGGTTCTCGTCCCAGGGCTACCTCGTCTACTGGGTAAAGCCCCAGGGAGTGATGGCTGGGGTGTCGCTGAGGCGACGGCGCAAGCTGAAGCAGGATACTTTTCTGGTATTCAATCAGCAATTTTTGACCCTGATCCGCGCTGGGCTGCCGATCTTGAATTCGCTTGAGTTGCTGGTCAAGCGGCAGAAGGATCCGCAGTTAAAGCAGATTCTCGAAGACGTCCGCAACCGGGTGAAGGGCGGAGAGTTGCTGTCGGAATCGTTTGCCGCCCAGGGCATCGTGCCGAAGATTTATACAACCACATTAATGGCGGGCGAGAAGAGCGGAAACATCGACGAGGTACTTACTCGCTATATCAACTTTCAGCGCCTGGCGATGACGTTCCGCAAGAAGCTGTTTGTGTCGCTGATTTATCCGACGCTGCTGGTGACCGTGGTGATGATCATGGTGACGTTCCTGTTCACCTACGTGGTGCCAAAGTTTGCGGACCTGTTCAACAGTCTCGACGCGAAGTTGCCGGCGATCACGGTGTTCATGCTGGCGGTGGGAACGAACGCGCAGAAGTACGCACCGTTTGTGGCCGTGGCTCTCGTTGTAGCTGGATTTGTTTTGTGGCGGTGGAAAGAAACGGACCGCGGGGCCGACCGGATCGACCGCGCGATTTTGAGTTTGCCGCTGCTGGGAGATATCCGGCTGAAACATCAGGTGGCAAGCTTCTCCCGAATGCTTTCGACTCTGTTGCAAGGTGGATTGCCGCTGGTGCCGGCGATGGAAACGGCTGGCGGCTCAATGAGCAGCCGGCGCATCTTAAAAGGTGTGGTAAGGGCCGGTGCGCGGGTGCGGGAAGGTCAAGGTCTGGCGCCAAGTTTGGAAGAGCAGAAGATTTTCCCTGACCTGGCGGTCGAGATGATCGAAGTGGGCGAGTCCACGGGAGCCCTACCAGCCATGTTGAACTCGGTCGCAGAATTCTATGAAGAGGATGTGCAGACGGCTTTGGGGGCGACGATGGCGCTGATTGAGCCGCTGATTCTGATTATTATGGCGATCTTTGTCGGCGGAGTATTGATTTCGTTGTATTTGCCGATCTTTACGTTGGGCGTGCATTGAGGATTGTGGAAACGGCGAGGGGAAGGATTCCTCGCTTTGCTCGGAATGACAACGCTTAAGGCGCTTAGAGTAACCAGTCTTTTCGGTGAATTGGGGTAGTGGATGGCAACGGCGGATAAGAAATCGATTTTCGTTGGTGGCGGGAACGGCGGGCCCATCAGCCCGACCGGAAATCCTATTACGGATCTGGAGCGCGCGCAGGATGTGGCGCGGCGCTACCGTTGCGAGTTCGTGGACCTCACCGACTTCCAACTCCATCACGATCTATTCAAGAAGATCTCGCCGGACCTGATGTTCCGCTACAAATTCGTGCCCCTCGAAGAGACCGGAGACGGCAAGCTCGCCATCGCAATCGCCGATCCCAGCCAGCTGATGATGATCGACGAGATCAGCCTGCTGCTGCAGAAGCGCATCATCACCAAAGTCGCGACACTGAAGCAGATCGACGACATCCTCAAGAAGACCGAGCAGTCGCAACGCGTGCTCGAGGAAGCCAGCGAAGGCTTCACCATCATCCGTGAAGACGAAAACACGGGCGTGGAAGAAACGCTGACGATCGACAAGCTGACCGCAGGCGGCGACACCAGCCCGATCATCCGACTGGTCGATACCACGATTTTTACCGCGTTACAGCGGCGCGCTTCCGACATTCACATTGAAACTTGCGATGATTCGGTAATGATCAAGTTCCGCATCGACGGCGTGCTCACGCAGGCGATGCCACCGATTGGCAAAGAACATCACTCGACCGTAATTTCGCGTATCAAGGTCATGAGCGAGCTCGATATTTCCGAGCGCCGCGTGCCTCAGGACGGCCGGTTCCGCGTGAAGTATAACGGGCGCGCGATCGATTTCCGCGTGTCGATCATGCCGTCGATTCACGGCGAAGATGCCGTGCTCCGCGTTCTCGACAAAGAGTCGATGAGCGAGAAATTCCGCACCCTGACTCTGGATGTCGTCGGATTCGACGAAGATGATCTGCGACGGTTCCGGCGCTATATCAAGGAACCGTACGGCATGGTGCTGGTAACGGGACCAACCGGAAGCGGCAAGACCACGACGCTTTACGCCGCGGTCAACGAGATCAAGACCGACGAAGACAAGATCATCACGATTGAGGATCCGGTCGAATATCAGCTGCGCGGAATTACGCAGATTCCAGTCAACGAGAAAAAAGGACTAACCTTTGCCCGCGGGTTGCGATCGATCTTGCGACACGATCCGGACAAGATCATGGTCGGCGAGATCCGCGACTCGGAAACGGCGCAGATCGCTATTCAGTCGGCGTTGACCGGTCACCTGGTCTTCACCACGGTCCACGCGAACAACGTCGTCGACGTGATCGGACGTTTCCTGAACATGGGCGTCGAGCCGTACAACTTTGTGTCGGCGCTGAACTGCATTTTGGCGCAACGGCTGGTACGTTTGATTTGCGATTCCTGCCGGACGGAAGTGCACTATTCACCAGAGGCTCTGGAAGCCAGCGGGCTGGATCCGGCGCAATGGGGCAAAGTACCGCTGTATGAAGGTCCCGGATGCATTGAGTGCGCGGGCACCGGATTCCGCGGGCGAACCGCGATCCACGAACTGCTGGACTTGAGCGACCGCATCCGCGAGATGATTCTGGCGAAGAAGCCGACATCGGAAATCCGGCGGGCGGCACGCGAAGAAGGCATGCGGTTCCTGCGAGAGTCGGCTCTCGACAAGGTTCGGCTGGGGATGACCACGCTGAAGGAAATCAACAAGGTCACGTTTATCGAGACCATGCGGTAGGAGCAGTGAACGTCCAGGGATCATGTGACCAGTTGTTTGGGTGGGCGTGCTTTGCCTGCCCTTCGGGTGAAAGGTTCCCTGCTGTTCCCTGTCGGCTATTGCAAAACTTCTGGATACAGTTTCTGATTTGATAGAGATATCTCTCAAGGGCGTACTCGCGAATGAGTCCGACGGCAAACACACCCAAACCGAAGCTGGCCTGCGAGATTGCCGCAGACCGTGTGCTGGCAGGACGCGTCGTCGATAACGGTGCCGGACTGGAAGCTGTGCGGCACGCGAACTAGCTCCTGGCAGCGTGGTGCCCGACCTGGTGGAGAACAATCTTCGGCAGCGGGATGCGGTGCGCGCCGGCATTGAAGAAGCTTTGGGAAGCGTGGCGGCGCGATCCCACGATGTGATCGCGATTGTTCCCGATGCTGCGGTACGCGTGATGCTGGTGGAGTTCGATACCCTGCCCTCCGATCATGAGGAGGCGCTCGGCGTAGTGCGATTCCGGCTGAAGAAATCACTTCCCTTTGATGTTGAGAAGGCGAAGGTTTCGTATCATGCGCAGAAGGTGAACGATGAAGTGCGCGTGGTGGCCGCGGTGGCTCTGGGCAGCGTGATTGAAGACTATGAAGCTGCATTTCGGGATGCGGGATTCAATCCGGGCGTGGTGCTGCCTTCGACCTTGGCCGCAATCGGCGCAGCGAATGCGAAGAAGCCAACACTCGTGATCAAGGTCGATTCGAGGACAACGAGTATCGCCATTCTGAACGAGGATCAGTTGCAGTTGTTTCGAACTTTGGAAAACGCGCGCGGCGTCACTATTACGGGAGAGCAACTGGCGGAGGAAGTGTATCCGTCGGTTGTATTTTTTCAGGACACGTATCATCTGAATATCGATCAGATTTATGTCGCGGGACTGCCGGAATCGGGAGGCGCGGCGCCTGCTTTGAAGGCCCAAACCGGGGCCGATGTGCAGGAACTGGTTTCCCCCTCGCAATTGGGAACGACTGCCGGAGGTGTCGGTGCCGCGATGGAGAATGGCAGGAGTGGTCGGAGCGTTGATTTCGTAAAAGAGAAGTGAAAAGTGAGTTGTGAACGGAGAGCTCGTCACGGAACAAACTTTGACCGGGCACTAATCACTGATCACCAGCCACTGTTTTATGCGACTTGATATCAATCTCGCGAGTCAGCCGTATGAAGATGCGCGGCAGTTTTGGATGCGCTGGGGCACGGCTGTCGGCGCTTTCGGCCTGCTGACGCTGATCCTGCTGACCCTGGATGTCACGGGCTGGGTGAATGCACGCCGCGATCGAGCAACCATCGCTCAACAGAAGGCAATGATCGCCAAGCGAGATGAGGCCCGGGCGAATGCGGAGAGAATTCTCAACCAACCGCAAAATCGCACCACCCGCGATGAGTCTCAATTTCTTAATGAGTTAATCGAACGCAAAGCTTTTTCGTGGACACGGGTGCTGGAGAATCTGGAGAAAGTGATGCCGCCGCGAGTGCACGTGGTGGCAATCGATCCCGAACTCGACGAAGACAATCAGCTGGCTTTGAAGATGAGGATCGCCGGAGACTCGCGTGATCGTGCGATTGAACTGGCGCGCAGGATGGAAGCGTCGCGGAGATTTGCGCAGACCGCCATCACCACCGAGAGCCATGTGAATTCGCAGACCGGCGATACGGAACAGTTCGATATCGTGGCGATTTATATCCCGGAACTGCCCGGCGCGAATCCTCAACCGGAAGAAAGCGCTGCAAAGAGCGCGCCGGAATCGAAGGGCAAGGCGGCCGCCACTAAGACGAAACCAGCAAAGACGCAAGCTGCGAAGGGAACGGCGCGCTGATGCCAGACCTCAGACAAACACGAAAGCATTTGAAGCTGGCAATGGGAATACTTGCGGCTGTGGATGTTCTGGCGATTGCGATTTATTTCTCGCCGCTGGTGGGCTCGGTGGAAAGCCGCAGCGCCGAGATGTCGCAACTACAGACCGAATTGACACTCAAGACGCGGCAGGTAGCACCCTTGCAGGACTTGCCGCATAAGGTAGAAATCGCGAACAAGCAGATCACTGAATTTTATAAGAAGCGTCTGCCCGCGCAGAATTCTCAGATTGCAACCGAATTCGGCAAACTAGCCGTGGCAAACGGTGTTTCGATCGAGCAGGGAAAATACAAATTGAAGGATGAAGGACCCGGAAATCTGCAGCCCGAGGAGATGGAGTACGATTTGTCGGGAAGCTATACCTCGCTGGCAAAATTTATCAACGCGCTCGAGCGGGATGACATGTTCTTCCTGATCAGGAGCGTTACGCTCGGCGGCGAACCTCATGGCACTGTAAGGCTGAATCTGAAGCTGGATACTTACGTGAAGGCGGCATCGTAGTGCAGCTGGGACTCGAAAACAAAAAGAAGGCAATGTGGGCGGCCGTGTTGGGCGCCATCGCCGTGCTCGTTTTTGCATACGAGGTACTACCCTTCTTCTCGGGCCCATCGACATCGGCGTCGAATGCACAGGCTGCGGCTCCAGTGCCAGCAAGGCTGATCACCTCCCGCGCGAAAACAAAGCCGGGGAAAAAGGTTAAGGTCGAAAATCTCGACCCGACCCTTCGCCTGGATTTGCTGGCGATGAGCGAGCAAACTCAGTATCAGGGGAATGGGCGAAACATTTTCGTGTCGCAGGCGGAAGATATCCCGATCCCGATCGGTCCGGGACACACCGACAGCAAGCCAAAAGAGGCGGAAGTTCCGCAATATCAGACTCCGCAACCTCCGCCGCAGACACCAATTCCCCTGAAGTTTTATGGATTCGCCAGTTCTCCCGGTGAGCCAAAGAAGATATTCCTTAAGTTGAACGAGGACGTTTTCGTCGCGGGCGAAGGTGAGATTGTGGACCGGCGCTACAAGGTCATCCGCATCACAAATACATTTGTGGAGATCCAGGATGTGGTGACCAGCGGGCCTCCGCAAAACATTCCGCTGACGCAGGGATAGACCCGTTTCAGGTTTTTCGAGGTTAACGTTTCATGTTTCAAAAGCCTCCAGGGTTGCAAAGGTACTTGTTTCATCTCAGACCTGAGGCACTTTAAGTTCATGGCTGTTCGTTTTCAAATCCGTCGTACGTGCCGTAACGAATCCGGCTACGTGATGCTGACGCTTCTCCTCGTGATGGCTATGATGGCCATCTTTGCCGGGGTCATCGTTTCGTCGATCACATTCGACATCAAGCGCGATCGCGAAGAAGAGATGATCCATCGCGGCGTGCAGTACACGCGGGCAATCCGCGCATACTACAAAAAGTTCAGCCGCTACCCGGCAAAGATCGAAGACCTCGAAAACACCAGCCAGATGCGCTTCTTGCGCAAGCGGTACAAAGATCCGCTCACCGGAAAAGATTTCAAGCTGCTGCATTACGGCGAAGCGAAGATGTCATTGAATGCGCTCGGCGGCGGGGCAGGGATTGCAGGGGCAAGCACGCTCGGGGCGAACGGCGCGCTCACCGCGGCGGGCGGATTGGGCCAGCCTTCCGCCTTTGGAGCCAGCGGTACGCTGGGAGCAACTTCAAATTCTGCCTTCGGACAGAACTCTCAGACAGCTAATCAGACCGCGGCCGGCACACCAGCTGGTTCGGATCCGAACCAACCTGGCCAGGGATCGACGGATGGCACAAACGCAACTGCGCCAGCTCCGGGCGGGAGCAGTCCATCGAGTGGAATTTCGAGTGGAGCTTTGGGATCGGCGACGTTCGGCGGCGCGCCGATCGTCGGCGTTGCGAGTCTGAGCAAAGACCGGACAATCCGCGAATTCGATCACAAGAAAAAGTACGATGAATGGCAGTTCGTTTACGATCCGACTTTCGATCGCGGCTTTCTGATCACCACTCCCTACCAGCCTTCGTTGCAGCAGTTTGGAGTTCAAGGCAATACGAATCTGAACGGACAAAACGGACAAAACGGAAGTCAGCCCGGAACCAGCGGCTTCGGCAATAGTTTCGGGAACTCTCCTTCGCCCATGCAGAACAATCCGACCTCGCCGGTCGGAGGGTATGGCAACACGAATCAGCCAGCCAGTCCTCCGCAGCAACAATAACTCTTCGGAAAGTGGAACAGGCCTCATCTTCGCTCTGTGCGATGAGGCCTGTTTCTCTTTTTTATGTTTTCTCTTTGCGAAATCGTTAGACGCTAAAAGACGATCCGCAGCCGCAAGTGCTTTTCACGTTCGGGTTTTCGAACTTGAAGCCCGCGCCCTCGAGCGTTTCGACGTAGTCGACAATGCAACCGTTCAGGTACATAACCGAGGTCGCGTCGACATAAACCTTGAGTCCATCCATGTCGAAAGTCTTATCCATCATGCCCGCGCCATTCTCGAATTGCATAGAATAGGAGAACCCGGAGCATCCACCACCCACTACACCGACGCGCAGGCCGGCGGGTACGGGGGTCTGCTGGCTCATGATTTCTTTCACCTTGGCAACAGCATTGGCGGTCAGGCTGATCGGTGCGGCTTTCTTAGTCACTTCGGGGACGGTTGTGGTTGCCATTCGTATCTCCTTGGCTTTAAAGCTGGTTAATTATAGCAGAAGCAATTTTCAGCGATCCTCAAAATATTGGGGATTAGATCAAAACCTATCCAAGGAATTGGATGCCAGAATGTCTCCGAACGTCGCACTGTTAACGATTCTATAACGGCTCCGAAGGCCCGGATTTATGTGGCGCGGAATGCTGGGGACGGGGCTATAATCGGGGCGTTAAAGGCCTTCCCCGGGGACTCGATGCGAGGTTCTGCGCGCCCCGCACAGCCCAAGTGGAATGCCGCCGAGCTGGGTTGTACCTGCCGAGGTGGCACATGACGCTCACGATTGTTACTGTTGTGTTTGGATTATTCGCGATTGGTCTGATCGTGCTGTTGATCTACAAGAGCACGCTCACCATGCACGAGGACGATCAACTGTTCCTCGACGACGCCAACTCGCACATGCAGGAAGAGCAGACAGAATTGCTGACGAAGGTGAACCGCCTCACGATTCCGGTTCGCATTTTCAGCGTCGGATCCGGCGTGTTTCTTCTGGTGCTCGTCGCAATGTTGATTTATCAAAAGCTGAACGAAGTCCAGTAGGAACCTGCCGCGCAGAGGCAGCATGATCGGCACGGCATACGTTCGGTTGTGCCTCGCTCGCGGTCTACCGCTACAGAATCTTTGTGGCATGGAGTAAGTGTTTGCGAATTGGATTGGGACGCCGCCTTCCCCGCCACGTGCGCTGCGTTTGCTCGGCCATTGCACGCTCAGCCATCGCGGATTCATTCTGCAACTCTTGGAATTGCGATCCCGCAGATCATCTCCCTGCAGATCTCTCCCCTTTTGACTGGCGAACTTCCCTGCCCTGCTCAAAGGCAGTAAACTAAGATCCTGCTCGTGCGAAAGTGGCGGAATTGGCAGACGCACCAGACTTAGGATCTGGCGGGTAAAACCGTGGGGGTTCGAGTCCCCCCTTTCGCACCAACAAGCTACGCCTTATCTGAAGTTCGAGCTTTCTCCCCTCTGCCCAATTTTGTGGCCGCAACTTCCGGGGGTTCTTCGTGGCGCTAGGCTTGGATTGACGCGGCTGAGCGGATCGGAATGTTCGAGCGCAAAATCGGGACATCATAGCCATACTTATTCAAAAGGGCGTGTACTTGCTCCACGTCTTCGCACATCGGTCCCACCTTCACGCGAACTAGGGGCAGCTTATCGGCAAAAAGATTATGTGCGATGTATGGGATCGCCTGATTTGCTCCACGGTGCAGTACCTCAGAGCCCTTCATCGGTTTCTCCTTTAGATGAGGGAGCGCCAAGCGCCACTCAGCTTCTTGATGGAAGGACTGATCCTTGCAGTGACTCGCAATTCGAAGTAAATCGAAAGAGGTCTGAGTGAGCGATTCATGCAGTTGCGTTCGAAACTGCTCCGTATTGCTTCTGACCAAATCAGCCTTGTTGAACGGCAATCCATAGACGCGATAGATCGTCTGCCAGTCTCTCAGGCGCTCCGCCGCCCACTTTTTGCTGCCGGTTTTTTCGTGAAGGTCCGACACTGTCAAAACCCAATCAGATAAGGCATCCTGGACCATTCGCTCTTTTCCTCGGTTGTGTACAGACAGGGAGCAAAGGTCGCAGCAGAGCCAATCTCAACGGGTGGCCGGACATGCCGTAGATCGAAGGATAGCGATATTCCTCTTCCGCCATCCGCATACTCAACCCACTGACTCTTGAGGTCATCTACCGCGCAAAAAGAGGCGACGAATATTTCGATCTTGGAAGAAGGAAGAGTTCCTTCCTTGAATGCGTGAACGATAACTTCCCCAGCCTTTTGTCTGGCCCACTCCACGCTGGCATTCTTGGGCTTCAGTTGCTTAATGAAATTGACTGCCACATCTCGTGCGTGCACGAATTCCGTCTTGTCTGTCGTATGATGCGCCTCTGTAGCCCACACCCTCCCCGACGAAAGTATTCCCTCGAAACCGCCGAGATTCGTATAGTGCCAAACCTCCGGCGGTATTGGAGTGCTTAAAAACTCGTCGATCAGTTTTCCCACAGCAAAAATTACAACGCACTAGATGCAGGATTCTATTTTGGTTCACCTATTCGGCAAACAGCCAGAGCCAAGGGTGCCAATGCACGATCAATCGTGTCACCTTGCGGATGGGTCCTCATTTACTCGACCAGTGTTGATAAGTGGGGACCTTCGCCAAGCCTCCAAGGCGTCAGCTCCGCGCGCCAATAGGCCAAGGCTGGGCACTTGTGGGACCGGGGCGGCAACCGAATCTCCATCGTCCGTCTCTGCGCCTGCCGCCTCTGAAGTCTGGCCAGCTTTCAGAGATTTGTTGGGAACTGTCTCGTAGGCATATCCAGTCAGTACCACGCTGTTAAGGAAATTGCTTGAGCTCAACCGTGCCCAGCCATAATGAACTTCTCCCTTGATGGTGAATTTCAAGCCGAGATAACGGTTCGTTGCGCGTGCCCACGGTCCGGTGTAGTAGGGATATCCCACATACGATCCGGCAGCTCCCATAAAAACTCCGTCACTGAGAAAGGTAGTAGAGATAAACACCTGGTTTGGGCCAATGGGAGCTCCGGCCACCAGGGCCGCTGCGTCACCCGGGAAATCGACCGCCCCGCGCACGAGGTTCCCATGAAGCTCCACAATCCCGAGTCCCTGCCCATGTGGTACGCAGGAACAGAAGTTGATTTCGAAATCAGGGACACCGTCGCGATTGAGGTCTAGCGCCAAGTGATCGATAAGCGCGGTGTTTGTCTTGGTATAAACAATTTTCGCCTCCGCATCGGGGGAAGCTAGCAGTGCAACTCCAGTTGCCGCACTCGCGGCGGCAGCGTAAGACACCAGCCACTTTTCGAATCGCGGAGCCAACCGCTTCGTCGTGCCGGTCGCTTTCTTTTGGGATAAACGCGACATGGAAGGAACCCTCCTTTATCCAGCGTTCGCGCGCGGATGGTATCACAATGCTGCAGGACGCGCATCGCCTTTCTTAATGCCTTATTTCTTAACGTCGGAGCGTCCATAACCCTGGATTTTTGCAGAATCGCTGTGCCGTGCGAGAGTACTTTCACTTTTACATCGTATTACGATATAATTTGGCGTGCTCTCAGATCGAGACTCTCAAGAGTTTTCGGCGGGCTGTGGTCCAACCGAGATGGGCGCGATTATTCGCGACTTGGCACGGTTCCGATACGCCTTGCGAAAATTCTTGCGCTTCAGCGAGGACGCGGCCAAGCACTGCGGGGTAACGCCTCAGCAGCACCAGTTGATGCTTGGCGTGGCCGGATATGCCGGAGGCTCGGCCACGATTTCTGAGTTGGCCGAGTTTCTCCATGAGCGGGTTCACTCCGTTGTAGGCCTCGTGGAGAGGGCCGAACAAAACGGCTTGGTGCGCACGAAGAGAAGCAACGAAGACCACAGGGTGGTTGTCGTTTCTCTGACGCGCCGTGGGGAAACAACGCTTTCTCGCGTGTGCAGAATTCACCACGAGGAAGTGAGGCGGATTGAAGGCTTTCTTGGTTCGGGCCATCTTGGTTCGGGCCATCTTGGTTCGGGCCATCTTGGTTCGAGCCATGGTCCGTCTGCAGGTCTCAAGGACTGGAAGTAGCGCCGTTCAACCGGCGCTGACGCGATTGCACATCGACAACGCGTTGAAACTCGCTACGGCGGAGGAATTATCAAAGAGCACGTGAACTCAAAGCGAATGAATGCCGGCAGAACCAGGGACTGGGTCTTGCATCATCCTTTGCTCCGCAAGTATTTGCCGCTTGTGCATGAGGATCTGGCTGAAGTCTATTCTCGCGATTTGCAAAAGTGGTTGATTGTGGCGCCGATTGTCGGTGTAACGACGGGGCTGGCGATCACAGCAATCTCTGCCATCATTCTGGGCAAGGTGTGGCCCGCCGTCCTTCACTACTACCTGGATCATCATTGGGCGATCGTTCCGGGGTTGGTCCTCGGATTTGCGGCCACGGGGATCATCATGCAGTTATTCACTCCCGACCCGGACGAGCACTCCACGGAAGAGATCATTCGCTCTTACCATGAGCATCAAGGGGATATCGACATGCGCCCCTTTGTGCCTAAGCTGATTGCCGCAATTACAACAGTTGGCTTTGGAGGAAGCGCTGCCCTGGAAGGGCCCAGCATCTACGGAGGCGGCGCCATTGGCTCATGGCTCTGGACGAAACTGCGGCGATTCCACCTTGACGATCGCGACCGTCGAATCCTGCTGATCTGCGGCGCCGCGGCGGGAATGTCGGCTGTTTTCCGCGCGCCGTTAACCGGCATTGTGTTTGCGCTCGAGATGCCGTATCGGGACGATCTCGCGCATGAGGCCCTGGTGCCATCGCTGATCGCCTCCGTAGTCTCTTTCGTGACTCTCAGCTCATTTCTAGGAGCGAGTCCTCTCTTCAACTTCGCAGGCGCGAACTCGTTCGGGCGCCATGATCTTTACTGGAGCGCGCTGCTGGGCTTGATCATCGGGTTGATTGCGATGGCGTTCGTTGTAACTTTCCGGCGTGCTCGCAGGTTCTTTATCAAGTGGTCGACTCCCCATTGGGTGAAGCTGTCGGTCGGAGGCCTGTTGACTGGGCTTTGCGGCCTGCTGTTCCTGCAGATATATCACGGCTCACTCATGCCCATCGGGCCAAACTACGAAGCGGTGCCGGAGATTCTCGGCAAGTACCACAGCACGCGCCAGCTTCTGACGTTTAGCGGACTGAAGCTAGCAGCTACGGTTTTCACGCTCGGATCGGGCGGAGTAAGCGCCATGTTTGTTCCACTGTTTCTTACCGGCGGTGCATTGGGCACGGCATTTGCGCAGTCTGTTGTCCGGAGCCCGGCGCTCGATCTCTATGCGGCGGTTGGCATGTCTTCATTCATCTCGGCGGGCTATAAAACTCCGTTGGCCGCTGCAGTATTCGTAGCAGAGGCGACGGGTGCCCACGCTTTCATCGTTCCCGCGCTCATCGGGGCTGCCGTTGCCTATGCGGTTTCCGGCGACGCATCCGCATCGGGAGACCAGCGACTGCACGAGGGTGTGAAGTTGCAGGAACTGATGGAAATCACAGTCAGTGAGGTGATGCAGCAGCAGGTGTTCTCGGCGCAGGCGGCATTAAGTGTGCATGAATTCGTCAGTATGCTTTCACCTCATTCTCACCACGAAACATTTCCAGTGTTCGAAGGCAGTCAGCTGGTCGGAGCCGTTACCCTCTGGTCGATGCTTCGAGTCCCTGCAGACAAGTGGAGAACGACCCCGATACGGGAACTCATCGATGCACGCATCAATCGAGTTCCCCCGGATTGCGACATTACAGAAGCTCTCCGTTTGTTGTTGGGCGCACACAGCCAACCGATGCTGCTGGTGGTTTCGGATGAAGGAACGATTCGAGGCATTGTGACGAAAACGGATATTTTGCACGCGTTGAAGACTCGGGGCAAAGATCAGGCTGAATCTGGATATGCGGTGATATCGACGTGTTGAGATCTTCCGGGACGATGGCGGAAAGCCCCTTCCCGGCAGGCCGAATGAATATGAGTTGCAATTTTCAAAACGTGCCCCAGAAGTTCTTGCCACCTCCACTCTAGTTCCGCGCCCACGCTATACGTCTTCCGGGTCCACTGAAGCCAAGAAGTAGCTTAAGGAGGAGATGATGGGCGAGTTTCCTATTCCAGAGTTAGCCACTACTCCCGAGTCTCAGTCGAACAAGAAAGGCCAGTTCGGCGTCGCCCTCGAACCCGAAGTTATTCGGATATGCGGATATGCCGTCATGGTAGGACTCGTGGCTGGCCTA
>CAVYUY010000047.1:0-69639 GCA_963771765.1 uncultured Acidobacteriota bacterium | reverse complement strand
GCCTCTTTATACTGCGTGTAATAGCGATTTCTCGTCGACTGACCATTTTCCGAGTTGCCGACCATCTGGCCAGAAGGTTCTCACTCGGTTCATAAAACGCGTTGAAAGTCGCGAAGCACCACACGTTCCTTCTCGTGAACGTTGGAGTCTCTCGTTGGCGCGATGAATCGATTCAACTTCGCTGTCCGGCCATTATTGATCCACCTTGTCCAACAGCCAGATGCTGCCCGAAAGATCTTGCATCGTGAGCACGAGCTTGTTCTGGTTCAGCGAAAGGCCGAGCCCTTCTATCAACTGCTGCGGAATCGTCAAGTCCGGGCTTGCAAATCTCGTGACCGGGAACGGTTCGCCAACCGGCTTTCCTTTGGAAGGATCGAAGTGGATTCCCCATACGTTGAAAAAGCCCCCTCGGCCAGAGATGAAATAAATCATCCTGCCATCTGGAGCCCAGCGAGGTTTATCATCCCAGTACTTGCCGTCCGTAATCTGGATCCAAGGCCCACCTCTTGCGGATATTGCCTGGAGTGTGGACTCCACTCCCTGGTCAATGCTTCTTGTCGCATCAAAGACAATCCATCGGCTGTCTGGAGAGAAATGGCTCTGATAAACGTCGTGGGCCGGATCGGAGATTATCTTTCGCACTGCAAGATCAGCGTGTGGAGCTCCGGCGAGGGGCAATGCCCAGACCTCTGCCCGGTGGTTTTCGCCTCCTGGATGCGCCACCAGAAGCTCCCGGCCATCGCTTGACCAATCCCAAACACCGCCAAATTCCCATTTACTGCTTGAGCTAGTGAGTGGTTCTTCGATCCGATTCCCGACAGACCACGTCATGACATGACTATCCCCGCCATCCGGTTTTGCTCGATAGTACGCAAGGTACATACCCTCTGGCGACCACTCTCCGAACGAGCGGTCATAGGAATCCGAGATAACCGGGGCCTCACGTCCGTCAAGGAGCGACTTCTCCCACAACTCGTCTCTTCCGGCGCGATCACCTACAAAGACCATCTTGGTGCCGTCCCGTGAGAGGCTCTGCTGAAAAGCTACTATTCCAGATGAGGTGATTGCCTGCCCTGTGCCAGTGGTGCGGCCAGTGGAGGCGTCGAAAGGAAACAGCCAGCTGCGCACATGTTGTGACTCTGCCGTAAAAGCCAATCGCGTGCCATCAGGAGAACTGGCCAGTTCAGTATCCGGCCCCGGACCCGTCGTCAAGCGCTCGATTGCCGTGGCCTGTAGCGTGTCTGGATTCATCGTCATTTTCCAGACATTTCTCGCCCCTTTATAGGCATGCTCAAAATAGACGGCTCTACCGGAACGCGCCCAAGCAAGCGTGAAGTTTCTTTGCCATCCTTTTGTATCTCCTATGGACATTTCTTCAAGCTGTCTTGTGATCGCAGGAGCAATTTCCCACTTGATCGCGTTTCCACCCGCGATCGGCACCGTCCAAAAGCTGGGACTGGGTAAACCATCCGAGACCCAAACACACACTCTCTGACCGTCGGGATGCCACACGGCCGAACCTGGCCGCAGCTTGTGCTGTCCCAAAAATTCGGCCAGGACTTCGTGAGGTGGGCTGCCGTCCAGTCCCACAATGTAGAATTTGTCGGTAATATCAGAAAGCGGAGTGAGCTCCGTCCGGAATAAGATCTGGGAACCGTCTGGCGACCAGCGCGGATGGTAACCGAATGACGTTACCCTTCTTTCCAGCCCTGCCCCACCCAGTGCGGGGACAATGAATAGGCCGCCATCTCCATCTTCGGAACGATAAGCAATGTACTTCCCATCAGGTGACCAGTCCGGTTGCCAATGCTGGCCTGCCCCTTTTGTGATTTGAAGGGGATCGCCGCCGCTGACCTGCTGCACCCAGATGTCGAATTTCCCGCCGCGGTCGGAGCTGTAAGCAATAAAGCGCCCATCAGGCGACCACGTGGCTCCGATCTCAAGACCGTCGCCAAACGTAACGCGTATCAGAGTTCGCTGCGTTGCCGACGCAGGAACATGCCGTCCCTTATAAACAAGAAATCCGGTACCCGCCAGCAGCGTCAATGTACCGAGCAGAACTGACGCGCGTAGAATCCGACGCCGTCGCAGCGCAGCGGTATCTGTCGTCGTGATCGCAGCCGGCTTCAGGCCATTGTCGTCACTGTCCAGCGGCGCGATAAATCGGTAGCCCCGTCGTGGGAGCGTTTCTACAAAGCGTGGACTCTCCGCTGAGTCAGCGAGCACCTCGCGAATCTTATTGATGGCACTGTTCAGATTGTGGTCAACATCGACGAAGGTGTCAGGCCATAGCCGCTTCTGCAATTCTTCGCGAGTCACCACTTCGCCAGGCTGTTCCAGCAGGATCGTCAGGACCTCAAACGGCTGGCCGGAATGACTTTGCGGCGAGGAATGCGATCGATGGCGTATCGCAGAACGGGCATCATGGCGTATGGCCCTACCAGTCGTGGGGACCGGGGCTGCGGCTGGACTTGTGGTGGAAGCTGGATTTTGGCAGGCCTGTCGATCTCGACAAGATACGGCTAATGGTGCGCGCGGATTTTCCGCATGACAGCTATTGGAAGAGCGCGGTGGTGGAGTTCTCGGATGGTAGCCTGGTTCCGATTCAGATTACAAATTCTGCTGATTTTCAGGAGTTCAGTTTTCCGAAACGGCAGGTCTCGTGGTTTCGCTTTCACGATCTGGTTCCGGAAGATCCGGCGCGGTGGTGCGCCTTCATTAAGGTGGAGGCCTGGGGGCACGATCTGCCATGATCGCTCAACAAACATTTAGAGATGCGAGGGCTGCATGGCTGAGACTAAACGCATCCTGGTGACTGGCGCAACAGGGAAGGTTGGCCGGACATTTATCGATCAATTCCTGGCTGATCCTGCGTTCGATGCGTTCACCGTGCGGGCGCTCTGTCACAATCGCGTTTTGGAGCCTCGACCTCGGCTCGAGATTGTGGCGGGATCGCTGGAGAATCGTGAGGATGCAAATGAGGCGGTGCGGAATACGACACATGTGCTGCATCTGGCGACGTCGAAGGAGACGCCGGGAAGCGTGATGGATGTGGCGGTGAAGGGCATTTTCTGGCTGCTAGAAGCCTGCCGCATCAGCCCGACATTTCAACAATTTCTCCTGATTGGCGGTGACAACAGCCTGGGGCACTTTGTGTATCCGCATCCGATCCCTGTGACGGAGACGCAGAGGCATACTTCTTATGCGGGTTGCTATGCGCTATCGAAGGTGCTGGATGAAGTGATTCTGGAGCAGTATTACATTCAATATGGACTGGCCGGGTGCTGCCTGCGCGCCCCGTGGATCATGGAGAAGGACGATTTCCGGTATCAGCTTTCGTTTGGCGAAGATGTGTTTGGCGGGCCAAGATGGCGCGATCTTGTTGGTGCCGAAAGAGCGGATGAGTATTTCCGAGCGAAGACTGTTCCAGTGATGCTCGATCCGCATGGCTTGCCTGTAAAGCGCAACTTTGTGCATGTAAAAGATCTGATTGCGGCGATACTGGGGGCGATCGATCATCCCAGGGCACATCAACAAACGTTCAACATCTGCATGGATGAGCCAGTGGATTATGGCGAACTTGCCGCGTATCTGGCAAAGTCGCGCGGTTTGCCTTCGGTACCTGTATCCACCCGGTATCATTCGAACTGGCTGGACAATGCGAAGGCCAAGTTTCTGCTGGGCTGGCAGCCAATCTACGATCTGAAGAAAATGACAGATGCCGCGTGGGAGTACCGGCGAAGCGAGGACGATCCTCGAATTGTCTGGTATCCCGGTTGAGTGAAGTAATCGTGTAGAGTTACCCGGAGTGGGTTGGAGTATAGAGTGTCGGGCACTCAATTGATTGCCTGAATCAAAGTAGGACGCTTTCCTTCAGGGGTCAGCTTCATGCTGTCCGGCCGGAGTGGATTTTTGGGGATTGGCCTTATGCTGGAGCCGAAGCTACGGCAGACTCGCGCTGCGCAATCGCTGCAATCTGATGGAGCATCCCCCATCCTTGACTGCGGAGTCTTCGGGATGTATGACGGGCCAGAAGGCGGCTTCTGGGAAGTTTCACAACATCGGTAATGAGAAACGCGATTATCGCTACCAGTTCTCGGTTGGTCGGCAAACAGAAATGTATCTCACCTGTCGATGCCAAGAACTCTGGACAGTTGAATCGTTTCCTCTAGGTCGGGCTCTCGCGCACTTGATCCGGTTGGTAAACCGGCCTTGCTAATGGCTCTTGTAAGCTACGGTGAAACTGGTTTTGGGGTACGAGGAACACGCTCCCGCTATCAAATCTGGGGACGTTAAGGGGACGATAAGAAGTGACATACGATACTTTATGGTATCAAGAGATGTCCGCCGACACCGTGTGATATCAATCAGTTACATGAGCCCGAGGCCCTGTCACGGCAGAGGCCGCGGGTTCGAGTCCCGTCGTCCCCGCCAATTCTTTCAAGCACTTGCAAACCTAGCCTCCAGCAAATCAGTGAATGTTAGGACGATAAGCGCCGGACGAGAATGGCCCCATCCGAAAACGCTCGCTCCTCTTGGGAGTAGTGCTCCTAAAGCGTGTTGATTGGTATGCAGGCATCGCAATTCTTACGCAACCGATCGCGCGCGGCATTCATGCGGACGGTGTGTTCATAAAGCCGCTCTCCGATGCCTCGCTCTGCTTCGACACCTGCGTGATCATGCGGGCTGACGAGGGCTGCCGGTTTTCAACGAGTACGTTCGAATGTTCCTCCGCCAATCTGCCCCGCCGCGCGCCGGCCGCCCAAGCCGACGGATTCATTCATATCAGCCCGCCGTGGTCAGCTTGAAAGAGGCAGTCCCTTCACAGCGCTCTTGAAGCGTAGATCCGGGAACATACCGTCAGAAGATTACTGAGTCACGGAGACGCCGGTGGGTGCGAGGCTGTTTGAGTGTTCCGAAGCGAAATAGCGACGCTGAAAATAAAACGCAACGTTGACCAACGCAATCATCACCGGAACCTCAACGAGGGGTCCGATTACCGCCGCGAACGCTGCTCCCGAGTTGATTCCGAAGACCGAGATCGCCACCGCGATCGCCAGTTCAAAATTGTTCGATGCCGCGGTAAAGGAGAGAGTCGTCGTTTTCGAATAATCCGCTCCGAGTTTCCGGCCCATATAGAAGGAGACCAGGAACATCAAGATGAAGTACAGCAGCAGCGGAATGGCAATCCGAAGAACGTCGAGCGGAAGCCGAACGATATATGCGCCCTTCAGCGAGAACATCACTACAATCGTAAACAGTAAAGC
Organism: uncultured Acidobacteriota bacterium; assembly: GCA_963771765.1. Lineage (GTDB taxonomy): Bacteria > Acidobacteriota > Terriglobia > Terriglobales > Acidobacteriaceae > Sulfotelmatobacter. Next base: position 64,372 of record CAVYUY010000047.1, on the reverse strand, counting down.
AATCAGCGTCAGCGGGCCGATACGGGGAACGAAGTTGTGCTCGTACCATTCGCTTCCTCGCACACGAATCAGGCTTGTCCGAGTAGCAAAACCGGCTACGCAGGGTATTCCCAGATAAACAAAAACGCTTTTTGCAATATCGGCAATGGAAACATCCACCACCGCTCCGTGCAGTCCCAACTTCGCCGGAAGCACAGTAATGAAAACCCACGCATAAAGAGAATAGAAGAACACCTGGAAAAGCGAGTTGAAGGCTACCAAGCCAGCAGCGTATTCTCGGTCGCCTTTCGCCAGTTCATTCCAAACGATGACCATGGCGATACATCGAGCCAATCCGATCAGGATCAATCCAGCCATGTACTCTGGATAGCCTCGAAGGAACACGATCGCCAGAATGAACATCAGAATTGGCCCGATGACCCAGTTCTGCACGAGCGATAGGCCAAGCACCTTCTTGTTCCGGAAGACCTCCGGCAATTCTTCGTACCGCACTTTCGTGAATGGCGGATACATCATGACTATGAGTCCGACTGCGATCGGAATCGACGTGGTGCCGACACTGAAGCGATTTAAGAAAGGCACTACTCCCGGAACGAGCCAGCCGAGTCCGACGCCCAGCGTCATCGACAGGAAGATCCATGCCGTGAGGTAGCGATCAAGGAACTTGAGGCGGCTAGTCGTCTTCATCGTCTCTCCGATAGTTATCTGTCTTACACGACGGGGGATGCTGACTTGCCGATGTCATCGAGCTCTTTCTTCAATGCGAGATTATCGAGAGCCTGGAGCGGCAGGGAGAGAAGCAGGCTGATTCTCCGGTCGAGCAGAAAGTAGGCTTCGTGAAACGCTCGCTGAATCTCGGATTCACTGCCGCGAACTGCTGCTGGGTCGGGAATGCCCCAATGCGCAGTTATCGGCTGCCCCGGCCATACTGGACAGACTTCGTTGGCTGCGTTGTCACATACGGTGAAAACGAAATCGAGCCTCGGCGCACCCGGCTTTGAGAACTCTTCCCAACTTTTGCTTCTAAGATCACTCACTGGCAGATGCACCTGCTCCAGTTGACGGAGAGCTTCTGGCCGAACCGTGCCGGTAGGGTGACTCCCCGCACTGTAGGCGGTAAACGTAGGTCTGCCTTTGTCGTTCAAGATGGCTTCGGCGAGGATCGATCGGGCGGAATTGCCGGTGCACAGAAATAGGACGTTGTAGTGATCTTTCATCGGAGACCCCCGAATCCCTAGTTGCAGCAGGTTGGGCCGCAGCACGCCTTCGTCGGCGCATTCGCCGGTTTGACGGCGCGCACGAATGCGCTCATGAACTTTTCGTCCACCTGGGATGCGATCGCATCGACGTCGATTCCTGCAGACGAGAGAAATTCCCGCGCATCGTCGACTTTGTAGACTCTGGTAGGCTCGACCTCGACCTGCTCGAAGCCGGCTGCTTTCAGTTTCGACCGATACTCAGTCTCGTCGAGAGCACCTGCGATGCAACCGACCCAAAGAAGAACTTTCTGCCGGATTTCGTTCGGAATGGCGCCGCGCGTGACCACGTCGGAAACGGCCATTCGGCCGCCCGGCTTCAACACGCGGAATGCCTCGCGCAGCACACGGTCCTTGTCGGCTGAGAGATTGATGACGCAATTGGAAATGATCACGTCCACCGAATTGTCGGGGAGAGGTATCTTCTCGATCTCACCCTTCAGGAACTCGACATTTTCGGCTCCGGCTTTGCGCTTGTTCTCGTTGGCAAGCGCAAGCATCTCGTCTGTCATGTCGAGACCATAAGCCTTACCGGCGGGCCCCACTCGACGGGCAGAAAGAAGCACGTCTATGCCGCCGCCCGAGCCGAGATCAAGCACAACCTCACCGGGGTTCAATTGGGCGAGGGCGGTTGGATTTCCGCATCCAAGCGATGCCAGCATCGCCTCTTCAGGAACCTCGTTCTCTTGCGAGGCGTCGTAGAGATTTGAAGTAATCGGATCGCATCCTCGGCCGATTCCGGACGGCGCAGCCCCGCAACAACTGCTCCCCCCAATTTTCACGCGAAGGGCAGCCTGACCATACTTCTCTTTGACGACTTGTTTGATATCGGTGCTACTCATGGGGGTCTCCTACTTGCAGAGTTGAACAATGTCTTGGGGTTTGAGTGCCTTGTTCCGGGTACAACATTCGGCATAGAGGAATTGCAGAATTTCTTGCAGCGCCACCGTATTGGCTGTATAGCGAAGGAAGGTGCTTTCTCGTTTGACTTCGACCAACCCTTCGTTCCTCAGTTTGTCGAGATGATGAGATAGGGTGGAGTTGGGGATGTCTAGTTCTTCCTGTATCTCACCGACGACCAGGCCCCCAGGGTGTGCGGATAGCAAGAGTTGCATAATGCGCAGTCTGGCTTCCGTACCCATGGCCGAGAACATGTCAGCATATCTGGTGATTTGCTCAGAGGATTTCTTCGCTTGGACGGTTACCATGTTTCGATGATTGCAGAAATATCGTTAACATGTCAATAGGCGTTTTATTAGGCCCAAATTTCTTGGTCGATTTATGGTCCAACAATTGTTTCTGAAGGCTCTGAACGCGCTTCTGGGACCCATCCGTGTCGCGCGGTTCAGCTAGTACGACCAAAGTCACGACACTTTTGGGGAATCGATGGGCACTGGAGGAAAGGGATGGTAGTTGAACGGAATTGGCATTCTAAAGCGGGGGCGTTGTTCGCTTGGTCAGAAGGGCTGCCTGTCACGCAGGAGGCCGCGGGTTCGAGTCCCGTCGCTCCCGCCGACTGTCCCTTCTAACCATCGGTGAGAGTAACGGCCGTTCGTCAATTGCGAAGCGTTGAAGACTCGGAGAAGCGGCGGGCTTTGATGTCGCGCATCGGTGGCTCCCCGAAGAAACGTTTGTATTCCCGATTGAACTGACTGGGACTTTCATATCCAACTTCAAATGCCGCGCTGGCGGCGTCCAGTCCCTCGATGAGCATTCGTTCCCTGGCTGCAACCAGTCGGAGCTGCTTCTGATATTGGAGCGGACTCATGGCCGTCAGGGCACGGAAGTGATGATGGAGGGTCGACATACCCATCCGCGCAATTTCCGCCAGTTCCTCTAGACGAAGAGGTTTCTTGTAGTTGTCTCTGAGCCAAGCAATCGCCTTTGCCGTTCTATGGCTCTGGTCGCCGAGTGTGGCGATGGCGCGCAGACGCGCTCCTTGCGGACCGCGAAGCAAGCGATAAACGATTTCACGTTGAATGAGGCCGCTGAGGAACGGAATGTCTTCGGGAGCATCCAGCAGATCCAGCAGACGAGAACATGGCTTCAGCAGATCAACTGTCGTCTTCCCGATTGCGATGCCGCGAGCCTCGGAGGAACCATTCTGAGATTGAAACTCCGTGTGATTCAAAATCTCTTTGACTGCCGTCATATCAACCTTAAGCAGCATGGATAGCAGCGGCACTGCCTCGCTTGCCTGCACGATCTGACTGACGACGGGCAGATCGAGAGAGCTCAACAGGAATGTTGATCCATCGCATAGGTAGGTCGTGCCACCGAGCGTTATACGTTTCTGGCCTTGCACGAAAACGTTAAAACTCGGTTCGTAGGTGGCGGGATAACACGGAGTCGTATCCGTTCGCCGATACAGCGACAGGCCCGCTATGGGTGTTGCATGTTCTCCCGCGGTTCGAGCGTGAGCGGCAATTTTACGAACCAGTTCAGCGCGCAATTCAGCGGCTCCAGACGTTGTTGCGCTACTGACAGAGTGACGCTCTATTCGCCTGAACACCGAATGTTTCATGACCACATCTTACGCCGGACAGTTCTTCCCGTCTCCGAGAAATCCTTCGCAGCGACAGGATTAGGCAATCAAAAGGCAGGATCGTGCTACCCGATTTGCAGGCCGCCGTTCTCTAATGCATAGGTGCGAAGAACAAACTTGAAGTCGCTGCTCTGGTTGACTCTGATGCTGGTTGGCGCGGGAGCCGCAACGCAGCCTTTGCGGGGTTCGCCGAACAAAAATGCGGCGCCCCCGAACGGTTTAATCGGCGCGTGGAAGTTGGTTTCTCTCGAAGAGCCGAGTGCAGACGGCCAAGTGCACCGCGTGGAGTGTGACGGCATGTTTATCTTCACTGAAAGCGGCAAGGCATCTGTCCAGGTCATGTACCCGACTGCGCAGACTGGCAGTGCCTATGCGAAAGCCGGTTACGAAGCCTCCTTCGGCAGCTACCACATCGACAGCTCTTCCACTTTTACCTTTCACATCGATGGCGCGCTTGTGCGAACGCTTATCGGTAAAGACCTGAAGCGAAACTACGAAATTTCTAACGATCGCTTGATTGTAAAATCCACGGACCCAAACGAACACTGGAAAGTGGTTTGGGAACGCTACTAGAAGATGCGGAGATCAGGACCAATGAAGAAACGACAACTCGGAAAAAGTAATCTTGAAGTCTCGGCTATCGGTCTCGGCTGCATGGGAATGAGCTGGTCTTACGGACCCGCTAAAGACAAGCTGGAAATGATTTCGCTGCTTCGCGCTGCGGTCGAACGCGGTGTCACATTCTTTGACACAGCCGAGGTCTACGGACCACTAGCGAACGAGGAGCTTGTGGGCGAGGCATTGTCTCCTTTCCGTGGCCAAGTGGTGATCGCAACCAAGTTTGGCTGGGCACCTGCTCCCGGAGATCGAGAACGATGGAGCACGTTGAATAGCCGGCCCGAACACATCAAGGAGGTCGTTGAAGGCTCACTCCAGCGACTAGAAGTAGATGCGATCGACCTTTATTACCAGCACCGCGTTGATCCCAACGTCCCGATCGAAGACGTTGCAGGCGCGGTGAAGGAACTCATCCAGCAAGGGAAAGTTAAACACTTCGGACTTTCCGAAGCAGGTGCGCCAACTATACGTCGTGCACACGCGGTTCAACCTGTGACCGCGCTCCAAAGCGAATACTCGTTGTGGTTTAGGAGACCGGAGCAGGAGATTCTGGCGGTTCTGGAAGAACTCGGCATCGGTTTCGTTCCGTACAGTCCGCTGGGCAAGGGATTTCTCACTGGAAAGATTGCCTCAGATACGAAGTTCGACAGCACCGACTTTCGCAGCACGCTCCCACGCTTTCGGCCGGAGAACCTGGATGCGAATCAAGCAATGGTGGAGCTGCTCAACAGATTTGCGACGGAGAAGAAAGCAACACCCGCGCAAATCGCACTTGCTTGGTTGCTGGCGAAAAAGCCGTGGATCGTGCCGATTCCCGGCACAACCAGGCTGCATCGGCTGGAAGAAAACATCGGAGCGGCTGAAGTCGAACTCACGCCAAACGAGCTCCAGGAAATTGAAACCGCCGCGTCGAACATCGAGGTTCAAGGGGCGCGATATCCCGAGCAAATGGAGCAAATGAGCTACCGCTGAGATGAGGAGAGGAAATGCAAGGAACGGTTTTGTATGGGCCGCGCGATATTCGTTGTGAAGATCGGCCAGAGCCCAAAATGAGCAAGCAGACGGATGCTATCCTCCGCCTCTCGGCTACATGTATCTGCGGATCGGACCTTTGGCCGTATCGCGGCATCCAGGCAATCGCTCGGCCGACTCCTATGGGTCACGAGTATTGCGGCATCGTTGAAGAGGTGGGTCGAGACGTAAGGAACGTTAAGCTTGGCCAGTTCGTGGTCGGCTCGTTTGTGACCTCTGACAACACCTGCGTCATCTGCCGGGACGGCTATCAGTCCTCCTGCGTACAACGCGAGTTCATGAGCACCGCGCAGGCCAACCTGCTGCGGGTTCCTCTAGCGGACGGGACTTTGGTGGCTACTGACGATGTTCCGACGAAAGAGATGATCCCGAGTTTGCTGGCGACATCCGACGTTTTGGGAACAGGTTGGTTTGCCGCGGACGCGGCGAATGTAAAGCCAGGTAGCACCGTCGTGGTCGTAGGTGATGGCGCGGTGGGCCTTCTCGCCGTGCTTTCAGCCAAGCAGATGGGAGCAGAAAGGATCATCGCCATGAGTCGCCATGCCTCTCGCCAGAAACTCGCACGCGAATTTGGTGCCACGGACATTGTGACGGAACGAGGCGATGAGGGCGTTGCACGCATAAAGGAACTGACCAAAGGAATCGGCGCAGACTCGGTGTTGGAGTGTGTGGGTACTCAGGAATCCATGATGCAGGCGATCCGGGCCACGCGCCCAGGTGGGTACGTGAGCTATGTTGGCGTTCCCCACGGCGTCATGCTCGACGGTGAGCAATTGTTCTTCGCTCATGTCCATCTACACGGCGGACCGGCCCCGGTTCGCCGTTACTTACCAAAACTGATCAAGCTTGTATTGAACGGAAAGATCAACCCTGGCAAGGTCTTTGATTTAACTCTGCCTCTGGATCAGGTGGCGGAAGGCTACCGCGCCATGGACGAGCGCCGTGCAATCAAGACGCTCCTGTACCCGAACGGAACGAAGTGAGTGACTGACACGAGTAGTACTGAAATAAATTACGAAGAGAAAAATGCCGCATGTGGTCGTGCAGTTGTGGCCTGGCAAATCGGAACAGCAGAAGACTCGTTTGGCGGAAGCAATCACCAAGGACATCACGGATATTCTGCGATATGGGGAGGACTCTGTTTCCATAGCGATGGAAGAAGTGAAGGCACAAGAGTGGGTCGAAAAAGTGTACAAGCCCGACATCCTCAACAAATGGGACAACGTGTACAAAAAGCCGGGTTACGACCCGAATGATCTCTAAGAATAGGACTGACAAATGCCAAAATCATCAGACGGGGCGAAGAAGTTAATCGGTGACTTTTCTCCCAAGCTGGTCGAACTCACGGACCGAGTCCTGTTCGACGATGTTTGGGAGCGCAAGGAATTATCCAAGCGCGATCGCAGCCTTATCACAGTGGCGGCGTTGATTGCCCTGAATCGCCCCGATCAACTGCGATTCCACCTAGGAAAGGCCGCGGAAAATGGAGTGAAAAAGGAGGAGTTGATCGAGGCGATCACTCATCTTGCGTTCTACTCTGGTTGGCCTAACGCAATGACAGCCGTCATGCTTGCAAAAGAGCTATTCGGACAAGCCCAATAACAGGAGCCGGCATCTGTGTACCTTTTCACGATGGAAAGAGACTTCCTCAATTTTGGCCTTCTGATCGTCCATCTCTAGCCGGTCGTGCTCAATAAAACCTACATCGTCTGCACTCGCATTCAGGCACAACTGTCGGAGGCAAGCTGCATCAGGGACCCGATCTTTGGGCATTTCGTCCAGATTCGTCCTTGCTTCGTAAAAACGTTTCACGCTTGGATGTTCAGACAATTGGGTCATGAATTTCTTCTTTATCCACTGTGCGGGGGCGTGCGAAACCGTCAGTTACGATCGTTTAGACCCCGGTCGGAACCAACTTCTTAGAAGCCTTCCAGAGCTGCCTGTTGATGAAGTCGGGGGCGAGGCGGCGCATGAATGCGAGCTGTTTGGACTGCCCTGGCCGTATCTCGAGAGCACCCGCCTTTAGAGCCGCAAACGACTGCCTCACCAACTCGTCTGTGGTGATCACCGTAAAGCCGTCGCCTTCGGCAAGCTCTGCCGTCATGTCGGTCTTCACCACGGGCGGCATGAGCTCGACTACCTCCACGCCAGTTTCCTCCAATTGGAACCGTAGTGACTGGGTGTAGGAGTGGATCGCGGCCTTGGTGGCGCTATAGATCGGAGCAGAGGGCAACGGCACGAACGCGAGTGCCGAGGACGTATTGATCACGGTACCCTTGTTGGCCCTGAGAATATCGATGAACGCAGAAGTCGTGCTAATTAGGCCGCCTACGTTGACGTTCATCTCCGTCATCAACCCAACGGGGTCAGCCGCCGGCACCTTAAGATTTTGGCGGAGCATGATACCCGCATTGTTCATCAGAACGTCGAGCTTGGGGAAATCCGACTTTACGCGCGCGGCGAGGGAGGCGATTTGCGCTAAGTCCGCGACATCGCTCTGGACCGTCTGAAGCTTCGGGTACTTTGTCTTCACCTGATCGAGCACGGCCCGACGCCGACCGGTAACGATGACTTCATTGCCCAGTTCAAGAAACTTGAGAGCGAATGCAAGCCCGATACCGGCTGAGCCTCCGGTGATAAGGATCGTGCGATCAGTGAGTTTCATAAACGTCCTTTCGTGACTGTCATTTGTGGCAAATCAAAAGCTTTTTAGCCATCGCCAGTTCATCTTCGTGTCTCGCATGTGTAATAGGATTATGTATGTAATCCAACAGATGCAAAAAAACAATCAAAAACTCTGCAAAAGATGATCTCGTACGCTTGCCAGCACTCTCCGTCTGTCGCCAGGCTCAGTAAGAATGCGCGCCATGGACACGGCACCGGCCATCGCACTTAAAATGACGAAGAAGTTTTCCTCCCGCTCCGATGCAGTCTGTCCCGGCATATACTTCAGCCACCGCTCCATTCGGTCTTTGATCAAGCCGGAAATTCGCTTCCTGACACTAATTTTGGTGCGCGCCATCTCAGGGGCTAAGGCCGCCACAGGACAGCCGGAATCGGGATGGTCACAGTGCTCTGGCGAGAGGTACAAGCGAACAAGCTCCTTCCACCTGTCCTCGGGCGGTACATTTTTCAGGGAAGAACTGATCTTCTCGGTAGACTCGGCGAACCCCTGCGCAATAGCCTCGGCGAGAAGCTCATCCTTGTTCCGAAAGTGCTTGTAAAAGCCGCCGACTGTGAGCCCCGATGCCTTCATGACGCTTGCGACCCCAGGACCGCTCAGTCCCTCAGCGCGGAGCTTGCGAGCAGCGTTCCGCACAATACGATCACGCGTTCGCGACTTGTGTTCCGATTCGTATCGCATATCAACCAATTGGATTATAAACATAATCCTCAGGATCCAAAGTTTTAGTTAGGGGGCAAGCGGCGCTGCCGATGCTCTTTCGGGGCGCTTCCCAGTGAAGTGTCGGCAACTCTCCCTCATGGCGTAACGGAAGGGTTACTGATAATCCAGAAATTTCTGTGGTCGATTCAGACGAGCCGAGATGTCGGTTGCTTATCTCGCGGCGAATGTATACGCGATCGTGAAGGTAGGAGCGCTTGAGTCAGTCCGTTCCCGCAAACCCATTCATCAAATCGGCGCGTGACCTCCATGACCTTGCATCCCATCACTATGACAGAGCCCCATAAAATGAAAGGACCGCCATAGAGTACGCACCTGCTCCCCTTATTGGGCCTCGGCCGGCTCACCTGGATTGCGGTGCTGGGATTTCCTTATCCCTTCAAATTCCTTTTGCGCTTTCAGCAGGACTGGCAAGGTCTTGTCTGCATTCCTCCAGAGGGTGAACAGTTCTCGATACGCATTCTCGCTCTCGGCTGTTTTTCCCATCATCCGATACAGGCGAGCCATGCCCAACACAGAAAGCGGATATAGGGTCGTCAACGGGTCAATGTTTCGATTGCGGATAATCTTCTGGAATTCCACCTCAGCTCGAGCGGGAGCATTGGCTGCCAGGTACGCACTTCCCCGAACATAGATTGGGAGCATGTCGGCCAACGAACCGAATTCGTATGGTAGAGCGGGCTCCATAAGATGGGTGACCTCCTCAGGGGATGTTCCACGGGAGACCGCCATCATGGTCCGGAGAATTGGGGAATAGATTCCAAGGTTGAAAGTAGCCAGAGGGTGTTCATGATCCATCTGGTTTAACAGAATCTGCACCCGCTGAACGTCGTTTCCACGCGACGCAGCCAGACCCGTGAGGCCATCTACCATTTCGTTTCTGCCCAGTTTCAGAGCGCGCTCGGATTCCTTCTTGGCGATTGAGGTACGCCCCATTTCAGAATTGACTTCTGCCGAGACCGACAAGACGATGGCTGCAGCCTCAGAATCACCTTGGGTGATATCTAGTTCAGCCGCCTGATCGAACTTCTTGGTAGCTGTCTCAAGCCTGCCTTCCGCTGCGGCGGCCGATGCTTCGGCGAAAATCACTCCTGGATCGCTCGGATGCTTCTTTGCCCAATCAAGCTGACGCTCCAAAGCTGGTTGATCGTTTTCGAAGTGTGCGATTCCGAAAAGGTCAAGGTGGATGAAACTATTGTCGTGTCCGGTCGAGAGGAGTTTTTCGCAGAGGGCCCTGGCTTCATCCATGCGATTCAGCCCCATGAGCCCCATCAGCAGATTGGATACACCGAAGTCTTGACCAGGGCCGAGTTCCATCGCTTTGCCCGCATTGTCCACCGCAGTCTGATATCGCCCGAGGAGGACGGCATTGTTCGCAAGTGCGTTGTAAGCCTTCCAATCGTTGGGGTAAATCTCCAGCCAGAGCTTGGAGTTTTCAGAGCCCTTTTCGCGCTCCCCAGTCACAATGTCGAAGTATCGACCGGTAATGTATAGGCGTTCTGGTTCGGTCGCGCGTGCTCTCAACGCAAAAGCTTTTTCAAAATATTGCCTCGCGTAAGAGGGCTCGCCGAGGTTGGAATATGTTGAACCCAACTGTGCGTAGGCAATGGCAAAATCGGGATCGAGGGTAATCGCCGTTTTCAATACATCGCGCGCTTCCACATTTCTGGAATGTGCGCGCAGGTCCAGCCCCAACTGATACGCCCTCAAGGCTTCTAGAGAACTGGTGGTCGCCTGCTCGATCGAGACATCGAATGTTTTGAGCGACTGTCGTGACTCACCCAGCCTTTTGCGGAGATCGTCAACCGCAGCGCTGAGCCGCGGCAGTACTTCCTGTTTCCCATCGACTGAGAAGGACTCGTGTACCAGTGATGTACCGTCAGCACATGATTGCGCCTCAATCGAAATCTGATAGTGCTGGGTCGCGCCTCGGATGGAGCCGGTAACCAGCGCGGCACTCTTCAACCGCTGACAAACCTGCAAGGCCAGTGCTGGGGTAAGCGCTTCCTCAGGCGATCGCCCAATGTTCTGCAGCGCCATTCCCAGTTTCTGTTCCGGAACGACGGTGACATAGGGAGACTGCGCGAGATGGATTATCACGGCTCGGCGTAGGGTACCTTCGAATACCGCGTCACCGGTCTCATTGGCGAAGTCGCCGATCACGACGCCAGCATGTGCGGGAATGCGACTCCTCAACCGAACAATCCAAGCTCCTGCCACTGCCGAAATTGCGAGCAAAGTCCCTATGAGGGCAGCCCATCCGAGCCGTTTTTTATCCCAAATTCCCGACTGTGTCGGATTCGCAGGAACCGGGCTCTTAATCTGTACTGGAGCTATAAACCGGTATCCCCGCCGAGGAATGGTTTCGATAAATCTGGGATTGCTGGCATCATCCCCAAGAGACTCGCGAACCTTCAGTACCGCCACTCCCAGGCTCCTGTCGAACTCGACAAAGGTATTTTGCGGCCAAAGTCGGTTCCGGATCTCCTCCCGGGAAACAATCTGTCCGGCGCGTTCCACGAGCAATAGCAATAGCTGAAAAGGCTGTTCTTGCACGCGTACGCGTACCGAATCGCGCGTCAGTGTGCCATCGCCGGGGTCAAGCACGAAAAGTCCGAAACTGTAGCTTATTTCCGGGGCGGGACAATTTTCTGTAGCTGAGGCCTTCATACGCCGGACGGGATTTTGAGCGTCGAGTTTAGCACGGACAGCGGGCTAAAACGAGTTAATCAGACTCGCTAAACCACTACAACAGAACGAATTAGGAGTTAATGCATAATTTGCGTTCAGTTGGTTTGCGAATTCCTCTTTGCCGAAGCAAAGTTCCCACCGAGGCATCAGACCCACCAAGTTTATTTCTGAGGAGGGAGACATGAGCGCTTGCCAAACTTGCGGAACCGCACTAGCCGCTGACACTCGCTTCTGTCAGTCCTGTGGCTCACCGGCAGAACCACAGACCGGACCTCTCTGCGCCGGTAGTTGAAGGAGCAGCGGCTGCAGTCTGTCATGTCTCCGGCCGGCCAGACGGGCTCGAAGACGATGGATACGAACGTCGTGGGAGCCTTAACGTATCTCGCCGGCTTCGTCACCGGCATCATCTTCCTCGTCCTGGATCCCTACAAGTCGAACTCCTTCGTCCGCTTTCACGCTTTCCAGTCCATTTTCTTTAATGTCGCGTGGATCGCTTTCTGGATCGTCTGGATGATCCTGTCGGCCATTCTGACCCCTCTGACGGCCGGAATCTTTGGCCTGATTGCTCTGCCGTTGATGCTGATTTTCATCGTCGCTGGCTTTGGAATCTGGATCTTCCTGATGTACCAGGCCTACCAGCAAAAGCTTTTCAAGCTGCCGATCGTCGGCAAATTCGCCGCTCAGCATGGCGGCGTGAGGTTGTGATCTGCGATGTTTGTCGCGACGATGTCGCCTGATAGCGACTTTGCACTTACATAATTTTATGCGAGCGGGAGATTCCTGCGCACCACAGCTGGAGACACAATGAAACCCATTCGCTTGGTTTGTGCGATCGCTTTTTCATGTTCAGCGTTTACTGCTGTAGCGCAGGACCTGCTGAAATCACAACCTCCTATCTGGACTGGCAACCCAGATGTCACGGCTTTTGAAAAGATCGAAAACGATCACCTTGTACAAGCCCAAAGCTCCATAGACGCGATCAAGGCAGCAAATGGTCCGCGGACCATCGCAAATACGCTAGCGCCCTACGACGAAGCCATCAGGCACATCAATTCGGCAGCATATCTTGCTGGACCGATGCAGGAGATCCACCCAGACGGCACACTTCGCGACCATGCGATGGCGATGCTAGGGAAGGCTAGCGCGGCACAAGCCTCCCTTTCGTTGAACCACGATGTTTATTGCGCTCTGGCAAGTCTGGATGTCTCGCAAGCCGATCCGGGGACTCGCAACTACGTGCAACGCGCCCTCCTGGAATTTCGTCTCGCCGGAGTCAACAAAGACGATGTCTCTCGCGCCCGGTTGAAGGAATTGAACGAGCAGCTAACCAAGGAGGAATCAATATTCAACCGCAACATTGATGACGATCAGAAATCGGTCGATGTCACCGACAAGTCAGAACTGGAGGGGCTGCCAGAAGATTACGTCGCGCGGCATAAACCCGGAGCCGATGGGAAGATCCGGCTCACCACCGCCTATCCGGATTTTTTCCCAGCCATGACCTATGCGAAGAGTGATGACCTTCGGCAGAAATTGATGACCGCTTTTCTGGCGCGCGCTTATCCACAGAACCGCACCATCTTGAAAGACATGATGAGCACTCGCTACCAGATCGCCACACTGCTTGGCTATCAGTCATGGGCAGACTACAACGCCGCTGACAAGATGATTGGCAGTGCCCCGAACATCGCAACCTTCATCCATGAATTGGATGTCGCAACACGCCCAGCCGAGCAAAAAGAGCTGGCCATGCTCGTCGCCGAAAAACAAAAGACTCATCCCGGCGCAACAGAAATCTGGGACTATGACAACTGGTTTTATCCTGAATTAGTCAGGCGCTCCCAATACGACTTCGACTCGCAATCCGTCCGTCCCTATTTTCCCTACGAAGAAGTGAAGCAGGGAATTCTTGACGTTGCGGCTAAGTTCTTCCGCGTCAGCTTCCGGCAGGAAAAAGGCGCTCAGGCGTGGGATCCCTCCGTTGAAACATGGGATGTTTTTGACAATGGCAAGGCCATTGGCCGTTTTTATCTTGATATGCACCCGCGGGCCGGGAAATACAGCCATGCCGCGATGTTCCAAGTGCTGGATGGCGTGCGCGGCAAACAGCTCCCCGAAGCCGCGTTGATCTGTAACTTCCCCGCACCCACCGCAACTGACCCGGGGTTCAATGACTATGCCGACGTGGAAACGTTCTTCCACGAGTTTGGCCACCTTATGAACTGGATATTGGGCGGCCAGCAACGATGGGCAGGCATCAGCGGCTTGAGCCCCGAGATGGATTTCGTTGAGGCGCCATCTCAAATGCTTGAAGACCTGCTGCGCAGCCCCAAGGTGCTTGCCACATTTGCCCGCCACTACAAGACCGGTGAGGCTATTCCCGTCGAATTGGTTGAGCGCATGAACCGGGCTTCAGCTTTTCTCCGCGTCGGCAAGACAGCCCAGCAAAACGGCTTTGCTTCGATTTCGTTCGACATGTACAAATCCAACCCCGACAAACTGGATCCGGATGCAATTTGCGACCAAGATCTTCATCGCTATCTATTCCTCCGCCTGACTCCCGGCACTGAGCACTTCTATGCTTCCTTCGGACACCTCGCCGAGTACTCGTCGGCTTACTACACATACATGTGGGACAAAGTCATTGCCGAGGACTTCTTTTCCAAGTTTGATCCTGATGACCCGTTTGCCGGCAATGTACCAGCCCGCTATCGGCGACTTGTGCTTGAGCCCGGAGGTTCCATGCCGGCAAGTGAATTGGTCAAAGACTTTCTAGGCCGTCCGCAGAACATGGCCGCATTCAAACACTGGATGAATGCCGAATTCGAGACCACACACGCGGGAAATTGATTGCCACGCACTAAGGCACTCACAGATTGAATATCCGGAGGATGCAATAAAATGGCAAAGCATCGCAGGTTTTGCCGGGCTGCAGCTGTTAGTGGGATTGTTCTGATGTGCTGCCTTTGCGTTGCGGCGCAAGCACCGACTGATGCTCCCGCGCCCAAGACCCGTACTTACTACATCGCCGCCGACGAAGTGGACTGGGATTATGCTCCCGGCGGCGTGAACAAGATGATGGGAATGAAGTTCGATGGGTACTCCCGGATTTTTACCGAACGCGGGCCTCATCGCATTGGCACCGTGTACCGGAAGGTGCTCTACCGCGAATACACGGATGATACCTTTGCCCATCTCAAGCCGCGTTCGCCGGAGTGGGAACATGCGGGTATTCTCGGGCCTATTCTCCGAGCTGAAGTCGGAGATACGATCAAGATCCTTTTCAAGAACAACGCCACGCGCCCCTACAGTATGCATCCACACGGAGTTGTTTATGACAAGGCCTCGGAAGGCGCGCCTTACGACGACGGCACATCTGGAACCGAAAAAGAAGACGACGCCGTCCCTCCGCGCAAGACGCACACTTACATATGGAACGTTCCGGACCGAGCCGGCCCCGGGCCAAACGATCCCAGCTCTGTTGTCTGGCTCTACCACTCGCACACAAATGAACTGAAAGACGTAGAGAGCGGCTTGGTCGGAGCAATGATCGTGAGCCGCCGGGGGATGGCCGACGAAAACGGCAAGCCCAAAGATGTCGACCGGGAATTTGTCTGCCTATTTCAGCTGTTTGACGAGAACGTGAGCTGGTATCTCGATCACAACATCCAGACTTTCACCGGCGATCCCAAAGGGGTAAACAAACTGGAGTTTGCTCCTGTCGACGACATGGGAAACTTCTCGGGTCTGGGTTCAGGCTTCACCATTTCCAACGCCAAGTTTGCGATTAACGGCTACATCTATGGAACTGGCCCGATGATGACCATGAAAAAAGGCGAGCGTGTGCGGTGGTACCTTGTTGCCCTTGGCGAGCAGTTCAGCGTTCATACCCCTCACTGGCACGGCAACGTGGTCTTGCACGACGGCAAACGCACTGACGTTGTTCCTCTGATGCAGGCACAGATGGAAACGGTCGACATGGTGCCCGATAACCCTGGCACCTGGATGTTCCATTGCCATATCGATGACCACATGGATGCTGGAATGGCAGCGCTGTACAAAGTTGAACCCTGAGTTGAAGGCAGCGAGCAGAAGCGATCGCACATTTCGAAGAGGAGAACGTTCATGTTTCGCAATTACGTTTTCACGCTTTCTGTTCTTTCGTTACTCGTGACGGGGCAGGCCCTGACAGGGCACGCTGCGGATAACGCTGCGCCTTCGTATCCCAGCTGGGCCGGAGCCGTCGTCCCTGTTTACCCTCATGCGCGCCCCTGGAGCAGTCCTATCGGCGCGCGCGTGCAATCGAAAATGTATGGACTCGTAACGACCGACCAAATGCCGGACGTGGTGGCGTGGTACAAATTGCGCGTGCACGGTGCTTGGTCGGAAAGCGAAGGAGGAAATAGCTGGTCTGTAAAGAGCGGCGGTGTACGAATCCAGATTTCTAAAAATTACTACGACGACTCGGGCGAAGAGAAACCGGGTACACGCGTCGCCCTCACGAGATATCACTGACCGGAGCTTGCCCATTACACACCAATCGCACACTCAGCGCTCCTATCCTGAGAAGGGGCGGCATAGATAGCTGGACCTTCACGTGGAGTTCGGTAGATAAGCAATGATGACAATCTTTCGCAAAATTGTCGGATGTCTCCTGCGCGGTTTGTTCTTCGTGCTTGCCTTTGCCTTGCTGACTTGGGCAGCCATCTTCGTTCCCCGAGGCGCACGGAGCGTCGCTGCTACAGAGCTTCCGAGAAACGCGTTCGATTTTGCAGAATGGAGAAACCGATGAAGAACGTAATCGCAGTCGCAACAATCGTTGTTCTTGCCTTGGCGAACGCCGCAGGTCAGGGAAAAGTACTCACGAACGATCCTCTGACGGGCCTTCCGCTAATTCCTGCCACCGTTGTAGTAGAAAACGCGGGCAACAAGCCGGTAAAAATGCCGGATGGCCAGGTTTGCAAGAGCAAAATGCAGGGGAATTTCTACGGTCTCTACAACTACTTCTCGAAGCATAACGTGAAAGTCAGCGACGTGGTTGCCTGGTATGCCTCGCATCTTTCCGGCTTCAACAAAGTAAGCGGATATGACTCCAGCCGTTCGCAAACCGCATTCTACAATTCTGACCGAACAATTCTGATTATTGTGACCGGCAATCCCGGTGCTGCGGGCGCAGACACAGAGGCCTATTCCGCAGCCTACGAACGCTATCAGCCCGGCCTCTCCGAGAAGGCAGTTACTAGCCTCACGCAGGGCAAGATCACCTGTAATTGAATATCTCCGAAAGCGTGAGTCAACGATTCGTGGAAGACTTATGAGGGAAACGTTTGGGAAGCGCATTGGTTTCACTCAGCTGTCTAACCGTGTGGACGCTTGGCGTCGCTGACGCAAGTGCACACGGCCAATCGCTTACGCCGGCACGGCAGCCTTCGTCTGAACTTCAGGCTCTGACCAAAGCGCTCGCTGGAGAATGGTCGCTTAGTGTGAAGTTCGAGCCTACCTGATCGGCTCCCAGTGGCCTCGTCAACGCTGGCGAAGAGACGCGGCGACTTGGTCCAGGTGGATTTACGTGTGGATTGTGTGCCTTTATGATGCTCACACGAGCTCTAACCTGATGTGCCAAGGCATACACCGGCTTCCCATCGAGATAGATCTGCGCCCAAGGACCGATGAGGATGATCCGAGGCTCGAAGGCGTTCAGGTCTTGCTCACCGGCTTGCTGCGAAATCGCGCTACGGTTTCCGGCTGCGCTTGTTTACACATGTTCGGTGGAAGTCCGCGGAAGATGAGTTCGGCATCTGCGGCAACAAGTTTGCCAATGTTCTTCATGGCGCTATCCATTGCCCCGGCCTGATGTCCGCAGAGGATGGAATTGCTTATCTGGCGGACACGGTGTGAAACGGGTAACGGTTCTTGCGGGTAAACATCGGTTGCGAACCGAATATGTCCCTTCTCAGCCGAATCCATCATCGCATCAAAATCTACGACGGCTGACCGGCTAACCAAGACGATGGCGGTGCCAGGACGCATCAACGAGAACTGCTCCGCCGCCAGAAAGCCTTGATTTTGCGAAGTGGCTCCAGCGACGACAAAGATGAGGCGCGAGCGCTGAAGAACTTCATCCAACGAAGCCGGAATGCACCCCAAGCTCTGAATGTATTCGGTCGACAACCAGGGATCATACGCGCGAACCCGGCAATCGAACGGACGGAGCAACGGCAAGATTGACTTGCCAAGATCACCGAGCCCAATGAGACCGATGTCTTCCCGAAAAAGTGAGAACGCATCACGATTTGCTTCGAACCCGTAATCCTCCGAGCCTTCACGGAACCTGCGATCCGATCGCGTGATACCTCGTGCCAAATCAATTGCCATTCCGAGTGCCGCTTCCGCCACAGGTTCGGCGAAAACCGGACTGGCACTTAAAACGCGGATGCCGTGTCTGAAGCAGTACTCATAGTCAACGTTCGATAAAAAGTTTCCCTCCACATTGAAGATGGCTCTTAAGGAGGGTGCACGTTTGAGGCGCGCCTCAGGCAGATCGATCTGACCGATGATGATTTTCGATTGCGCGGCCTGGTCTTCGAAGATGGTCTCGGTTACGGGTCCGTCAGTATGAATCACTACTTCTCCAAGCGCCCGCAGTCGCGCCATTTCCTTTGCGTCGAAAATGTCTGCAACCGTGCGCGGCGCGGGAGCAATGAAGATGCAGTTCCGCGCCATCATTGCTTTCCTACCAGTCGAATCAATCCGAAGTGTTGCGGAGTGTGAAAAGTGTCGTTCATGGGAGGCTGCCACGTTACTGCCAATTGACGGGCAGGCGGTCCTTCGGTTCGAAAGAAGTTGATGCGCAATGTATTTCCCTCGACCGCAGGCCGCTGGTCGACTGCCGCAAGAGGAATGCGCATGGCCCCGTACCAGGTGTGAGTGCTCGGATCAATTCGCGCCATCACGGTGAAGCCCGAATTCCATGTCCACCCATCCTCGTGATGCGGTTTGCTCAAGTCGATATCGAGGTCGATCCATTCGCCCTGCGGAGACATTTCAAATTCCTTGTAGCGCTTAATGTTGGCAAAATCGGAGCCGATGAAGACTTCGGCGACATCCCAATTCCATAGGTGATTGGTTTCTTTCTGAAGGTTCGGATCGGGCTTGAGATAGAGTTCCTGATAAGGACAGATAAACAGAAAATAGAGATTGTTGTTCGTCCAGCGCGTGCGGACCTCCGTTTGATGTTGCGGTACGGTTCTTGCCGAAGTTATCGCGCTCCAGATACACGGGACGTGAATCACGCCAGAATGCGGAGGCCGGATCGAGTGTGAGCGGGAGGTCTTGTTCCGCTTTCGAGCTCTCGACGACCGCATTCTCCGCGGCGATTGCGCCCGTGGGCACAAGCGTCAGCACAGCCAACAACAAGTTACCGAAGCCATTCATCGAGGTGCTCCTGTACGAACAAGTCGTCTTGCAGATGCGGATACGATTTGCACACGCGATCGATCTCGCTGCTCTGTCCCTGGACTCAGTTCTTCGTCGGGATCAAGGCACCAGCGGCCCTCGAGTAATCCTTGACGGCGCAGGACTTCGTGAATTCCCGGAATGCATCCGCGAAAATGATTCGCGGAGTCGAAGATTGCTGCATTCGAGTCGGTTATTTGCTGGCCGAGCGTGAGCAGGGACCTCGGTAGCACATCTGAGTAATCTTTGGCGAGGGCAAGGTGAGAAACGGCGACCTTCGTCCATACCGCCCAGTGGCCCAATAACCCTCCGGCAAACTTGATTGGCTGGCCACCGAAATCAAAAGCCGTGAGCAGGTCGTTCAAAATATTGTCGTCATTACCGGTGTACAAAGCGATTTCGCGCGCGCGGCCAGATTGCGCCACGGCGCGAACCACATCGAGCGTTTGATAGCGGTTGAACGGCGCAACCTTAATCGCGAGCACGTTCTCGATTTCGACAAACTCACGCCAAAATTCGTAAGGCAAAAGGCGACCGCCGACTGCTGGCTGTAAATAAAATCCGACTAGCGGGATCACCTCGGCGATCGAACGAGCGTGGTCCAACAGTTCGGGAATCGTTTCGTCTTTTAAACCCGCAAAGCTCAGGAGCGCCGCATCGTAGCCCAGTCGCACTGCAAGTTCTGCCTCGAATAATGCCTGCTTGCGGCTGACCACATACGCCGGCGATCTTTACGACGTCCTTGCCCCGGCACTCTTCGGCTGCAAGGGCAAGTACTGGCTCCAGCAGCGCAAACTTTGGATCTCGAATCGCGAACTGCGTGGTATGTACTCCGACAGCCACGCCACCCGCACCAGCAGCAAGATAGTATCGGGTCAGCGCCCGTTGTCGACGCTCATCCAACTTGCGTTTGGCATTCAACGCCAGTGGATGGGCGGGGATGACCAAACCCGATCGCAGTTTCTCCCGCACGTGCATCAAAATTTACCGTCCCGTGTTTGAAAATGGGTCGGCTTATTCAGCATTGCGCCGCCATCCCGAATCCAGTTTGCGATCCACTCAATCATCTGGGCGGGGCGCACTGAAGGATTTCCAAAAATGCTGCACGCCTTCGTCACGTCGCTTAGTAGAGCACTGGAGGCCTCTGGACCAGAAAGAAATGTCGGCTCAATGCCAAAGTGGTGCCCGAACTGCACCGCAAGTTCTCGCACTGATAGAGTCTCGTGGCCGGTGACGTTCAATACCGTCGGTGGCGATTGGCAAAGCGCAAAAGACCGCAAGCACCAACAGTTTGCCTCGCCCTGCCAGATGATGTTCACCGCGGGCATTCGAAGATCAACAGGGCGGCGCTCGAATACCGTCCGTCCGATATCGACGAGAACGCCATAACGAAGTTCAACCGCATAGTTCAGGCGCAAGATGGTGACCGGGGTTTGCCAGGTGCGCCGATCCGTATTCGAACATGCGTTCGCGACCCAGCGCAGATTGCGCGTACTCGCCGATTGGGCCGATCGGTGTAGTCTCCAGCGCCCCACCTTCTGACAATGAGCGCAATGGATAAACGTTTCCGGTAGAGAAGGCTACGATTCGAGAGTTACGGTATCGTTCCGCGACCAGACCCGGCAAGAACGTGTTCATTGCCCAAGTTAGATGCTCTTCGCCGGCAGTGCCAAATTTCCGAGCGGCCATGAAAACGACATTGGAAACATCAGGAAGGCGGTGAAGAGCGCCCGGCTCAAGCAGATCGCAAGGGATAGTCTCAACACCAATCGCAGCGAGTTCCGACGGCAACTTCTGGTTCGTAAATCTGGCCACAGCGATGACGCGTTTCCGCCTTCCTGAGGCGTCGATCGCTCGTTTCGCCAGGCGGGCGAGGCTCGGTCCCATCTTGCCGCCCACTCCGAGAATAAGCAGATCGCCGTCCAAAACTGAAACCGCTGAAACGGTCTCCGGGTCAGGCCGCGAGAGTAGTTCTTCCAATTCTGATTCTGTTTTGATTTTCAATTTCAGCCAATCTCAAACCCTGCGATTGCAAATATTGCTTTTTCCTTTTCTCGCAATGGACTTCCGCGCGCCATACGAACAAGATTCCGTTGCGGAGAAAATCCTAGTTCCCGTGCGAGTGCAACCGCGTCTCGATTTGCAGGCAACAAGTCCCATGACCAACTGCAGTTCGTAGCCAGAACGGCCTGTCCGATCAGTTGGCGAGACGCTTCGGCGCTTTCAGATACGCACGGCCCCAGGTATGCAGTCATGCGGCCTGGCCTGTAGAACAAATATGATCGTGAGGCGGAGACGGGTGGGCACCGCCGCCCCAGTCGTTCCAAAAGCCGAGAACGATCTGCTCCGAATACTGTCGAATCCAAAGTGCGCCAAGGCTCCTCGTAGAGTTCTTCTTGATCGGGAGTATTCCCGAATCGTCTCCGGGCCGCGACCACCGCTGCACTTCCTGCTCGGCGTGAAATCCGAATGTTTCGTAGAGCCCTTGTCCCTGATCGGTCGCGTCGAGTTTGATAGTTTCGACTTGCAACTGTTCAGCCTGTTCTAAACAACTTGCTAGCAGCTTGCTTGCCAGGCCTTGCCGACGATATTGGCGATGCGTCAGCACCATGCCAATCCATGACAGTTTCCGGCCATAGCAAATCTGAGTTGTAGTCGCAACGAGGCAGCCGTCGACTTCTATTCCCAGACAGCCCTCTGGTGCCAAATCCATCAGCAGTCGCCAATCGTCCTCCGTTTGATTCCATCCTGCGTCCGCCGATAGACGATACGCCGCCGGAATATCTGCGGATTGCAGGCGCCGCAGGATCGCGCCATCGCAATTAGCCATGGGCCCAACTTTCGCGAAACCATCGTGCGAAGTGTGGCAGCGCTATTTCCGGATCTTCTATGGACGGGTGCCACTTCCTTTCCCACTCAAACGAAACGAACTGGTCATATTTCAGTTGCTCTAGAGCCTCCTTCACGGCAAGTAGGGGAAACTCGCCTTCCCCTGTGAGCGTGTATTTCCATTCGTCCCGCTGGCGCTTCAAATCCTTCAAATGTACGTGGCGAATCGCATTTCCCAGCAGGGAAGCTCCTTGTGCAGGCTGTTCACTGCAGGAGGCGAAGCTGTTCACCGGATCCCAAACTACACCCGTCGTTGAACAAGCTGTTTCCGCGAGAATGGCGGCCGTCTGTGCGGAAGCGACAAAGCTGCCATGATTCTCGAGCCACACCCCCACCCCTGTCTGTGCAGTGGTTTCCGCCAAACTGCGAATGGAGTCAGCAATCCAACTTTGCGTCGAGGTACGATCTGCGCCCGGTTGAATCGTATCGCCGAACAAGCGCAGCCCCGGCGCCACCAATTCGGCAGCCAACTCTGCCATCCGTTTTCCTTCGTCTATCCAACGTTGGCGCTCGGTAGAATCGGGCGAATCGAAACGGCAACTTGTATCCATGCACGAAATAGTCAAACCCAGATCCGCGAGGGCTCGCTTGGTATCCGCAAGTTGAGCTCCCGAAAACACGGGTAGCTTCCAGAGCGAATCTTCCCCCTGCACAAATCGCAGCTCGATACCGTCATAGCCTTCCCGGGCGGCGGTGGCGATGATTTGTGGCATCGTCCAGTCTGGGCAGGCGAGGGTCGAGAACGAGATTCGCATTCTTAAGTCATCCGGTCCAGCATGGACGTCGTCACGCGATTCTCTACGCTCTTGCCGGCGAAGAATCGATTCAAATCATCCAAAACGACTCCTGCGATTTCTTGTCTCACGCGCTGTCCGCTCCCAGCAATATGCGGAGTAACAATGACTCCGGGCATATTCCTCAGCGAGTCAGACGTGGGAAGGGGCTCGATCGGGTCTGTCACATCCAGGGCGCAACGCAGCCTGCCTCTTGCTACCTCTTTGCGAAGGGCGGCTAGATCGATCAGACCTCCGCGGGCAATATTGATGACGGCAGCGTTGTCGGGAAGGGATGCGAGTTCTCGTCGCGACAGCAGACCGCGTGTCTCTTCTGTTAATGCCGCCGTCAAAACTAGCAAATGAGCCTTGGGAAGCAACTTCTTCAGTTCAACAAATTGCACGGGATAGTGTCGGGACAAAGAACGCGGCGCATACGGGTCATAGACTAACCATTTGATGTCGAAGCCGCGCATGAGATCGACGAGAGCACGACCAATCCGGCCAAATCCAATCATTGCGACTGGTTGTCCGATAGTGATTCGGAACTGCCGTGGAGATGAATCTTGTCGTAAATCTCATTTGAGCGCTTGCGCAGTTCAGAACGATAGAAGTCCACATTGCGCGCGCAATAGGCAAGAAATGTTGCACCCAACTCGGCCGTGGCCCGCGCCATGGGTGCCGCCGCATTGGTGATGATCAGACGTTTGAGCAGGAGTGGGGAGAATCGCGATTTAACTTCTCCGCCACAGTGCGCAATGATGGCCAGTTGAGGAGCCAAATTCAGCAGGTCATCACCGAACCGGGGGCTGTCCCACGTGGTGATGAGAGCATCAGCTTTCGCTAAACTCCGTTTGAAGTCCCCACTCAACTTGGGTGCGCCAGATCTTTTCCAAGCAAATCGGCGGCGCAACCAGCGCTGGTTTTCAGAGGAAAAGAACGATGAAAAGAGTTGTTCTCCCGCAGAAATGACAAGGTAGGGGCGACGCATGAGGGTCTGAGTATAGCATTCGAATTGCGACTGTTTCTTTCTTTTGATTGTTTATTGCCTTCTGTTTCTGTCGAAAACAAAGTATAAGGAAACGGAGAATCCCGAATGGCGAGCGCGAATTCTATCGACTACCTGGTGATCGGGCTCTACGCGCTCCTCATGCTGCGAGTGGGGTTTTACGTTTTGCGCTTTAATCGCGGCGCAGCCGAGTATTTTCGCGGCGGCAGTCGAATCCCTTGGCTGGTGGCGGGTCTGAGTTGCTTTATGTCCGGCTTTAGCGCGTGGACGTTCACCGGTGCGGCCGGCGTCGCCTACCGGTCCGGCATTGCCGTCGTAGGCCTGTATGTCGGAAACGCTCTGAGCTTTCTGCTGGGCTACTTCGTTTTCGCCCAGCGCTGGCGCCGCAGCTCGCATCACGACCGTGATGGAGTATTTGTCGGGGCGTTTTAATCCGGCGACCCATCAAGTATTTTCCTGGACTACGATCGTATTCCAGCTGTTCACTAGCGCGAGTACCCTGTTCGGACTCAGCCTTTTTGTTTCTTCCGCGTGCGGGATTCCAGTCAGATGGACAATCCTCGGGGCTGGCGCCCTCATCGTGTTTTATTGTGTGCTGGGCGGCCTGTGGGCGGTCGTCGTCACCGATTTCCTGCAAGCCTCCATCCTGATGCCGTTTTGTCTGGTTCTTGTGGTGATGTCCCTGGTTCGAGTCGGGGGAATGACCGGACTCGTCCACGGTCTTCCGCCAGAGATGAAGACGCTTCACCTGTCAGGCGAGTTTGGGTGGCTTTACATTGCATCATGGACCATCATGGTTTCATTTGGATACAACACGAGCGCCATGGCGCAGCGATATTTCAGCGTGGATGACGAGCGCTCTGCGCGCAAAATTGCGTTGTTGTGTTGCGGCCTGTTCTTCGTCGGGGCGTTCGTCTGGTTCATCCCGCCGATGGCCATGCGAGTAATCTATCCGGAATTACCTCGATTCGGTCTGCCCAATGCCAGTGAAGCGGCGTATGCGGTTGCCAGCCTGACTCTGTTGCCTCATGGCTTGATCGGAGTCATGTTGGCGGCCATGTTCAGCTCTACGATGGCCAACCTGTCCGCGCAGTTCAATGTGAAATCGGCAATCCTCACGAAAGACGTTTATCAGTCGCTGTTTCGCAAAGGTGCAGGAGAGCACGAGTTGCTGGTGGTGGGTTGGATCACGACATTTCTGATCGGTGGAGCGACGACGGTGATTGCCGTGGTCATGGCAGCCAGCGGGCAGAGCGTGTTCCAGATCATGCTGACCTTCAATACGTTGATGTCGCTCGCGTATGGACCCCCCGCGCTCTTGGGTTTGGTTGTCCGCCGGACGCCACCGTGGTCCGGCTTGGCTTCCTTCGGCACCGGACTTCTTCTAGGTATGTTGGGCTCCTTTGTTTATCACTGGTCTCTCATTCAGCAGGTCACAATCATTATTCCGTCTTCGTTTGGCGTGTTCTTCCTGACGATGTTGTTTGATCGGGGAGATAATCCCGCACGCGCGCTTTTGTTCAAAAATCTGAACACACCGGTGGATGTTGCCACCGAATTGAAGGACACCGCGGACTTCACGGTGCCGGTATTTCGCTTTCTGAGCCGGACGATTTCATCGATTGGATTGCTGAGCCTGTTGCTGCTTTTTGCCGCGCCTCCGAATCAACGGGTCACGGTGGTTTGGTTTGCCGTTCTTACCGTTGCGGTGGGCGGATCGCTCTGGTTCGTGCGTGGGAGTGCAAACCGTGAGCAAGCCGCCCTTGACAGCCGCGGTCTGACTACATCGGCCCGCGGTCACTGACAACTCTAACTTATGATTCGGTTGGGACTGATAGGTTGCGGCGAGCACTCCGAGAGCGGGCATGCGATCCCCCTCGCCCGATACAAGGCAACGCATCCGGATGAAATTCTGTTAGCAGCGGCCTGCGACCTCTCGTTCGACCGGGCGACCGAATTCTCCAGGAAGTATGGTTTTGCAAGGGCATACCAAAACTTCGATCAAATGTTCGATCACGAGCGGCTAGACGGCTGCATCGCCGTGGTGCCCCCAGCGAATATTTCCTTGCTTGGAATCAAGTTGTTGGAGAGGGGAATTCCTTGCGTTGTAGAGAAGCCACTGGGCACATCGCTGGCTGAGGTGAAGGCACTTGGCAATGCTGCCGCGATGTCGCAAACGTTCAACATGGTTTCCGTCAACCGCCGTTTCATGCCTTCGTTGAACCGCGCCCTTGAGTGGATTAAGACTACAGGAGGCATTCGCTACGTTCATTGCACTATGTCGAGGCACGCACGGAGCGAGCCGGAATTTCTCTGGACCACCGCCGTACACGCCGTCGATACGCTGCGCTACATCGCAGGATCAGTGATTTCGTTTGAGCTGCGACCGATGAAGGCGGCTGCAATGTCTGATGTCTGGTATGCCATTGACCTTCATTTTGAGAGCGGAATTGCAGGGCGGATTGACGTGCTACCAACTGCCGGCATGGTTGAAGAAACCTACGACCTTTTCGGTGCCGGGTTTCGGGTAACGGTCACGTGCCCCTTCGGTCCGAAACGGGGTTGGCGCTGCTTCAAGGACGGACACTTGGTGTGGGATGAGATAGCTTCCGACGACTTGCCGGAGGACGTTGTGAATGGATGTTACGACGAAACCGTGGAATTCATTCGCGCCGTGCGAACCCAATCCCCACCGACCCCTTCAATCGCCGAGGTGATGCCATCAGTAGAGCTTTGCCTTGCTATGGCCGAGCGGGCGAGCAAGTGATCACGTCCTACTTAGAATCGAACGGTCAACTCTCTCTGTTGGCTTCAGACACCTTTTCTCCACCCCTTGTCATTCTCCGCTTTGAGTTCGATGGTGATAGATCCGTCCGCATTGACAGGTTGTTCACAAGCCCAGGCAATCGCCTTCTTCACGCCCGGCCGAATCTCGAGTTGAGCCGATAGGTTGATCTTTCCGCTATAGCCCTTCGGGAGCAGAAAAGAAGCTTGCCGTAGACCGCCGCCGTGGGGATAGCCTGCGTCCAGCGCGCCTTCCAACACAACTTTTCCGTCTGCGCTTTCGAGGTGCAGCCAGAGCACTCCAGGAACTCCGCTTACACCCCGGTTGCTGATACACACGATTACTTCGAATGTTCCATATCTCTTCCGTTGCCAAACCCAAGAAGGTCGCAAACGATATCCCATGTTCGCTCGAAGCCGTTCGAACCCACGGGGGTACACCTCGTTGTAATGCGCCAGATTGTCTGCTTCGGTCCACAGAGACCAGTAATTGGCTCGCAGATCAAGGACGTGGAGCATGTAATTTTCCATTTCGTTGATTCCAGCTTCGTCCTTTTTTAGTTTCTGCGAATCATATTGCCGGAAATAGCCATCCTCCATGATTGCCGCCGTCCAGGCGGGACGGTTCGCGAGTTCATCGATCTGGATCGGTTCTTCGACGATAACGCTGTCCGACCGAAGCCATCCTCCAGCCCGCAGGCCGAAATCGAGCACCGTGCGGTTTCCCACGTTGCTGATATCGGGTTGGGTGTTGACCGCTAGCGGCGTTTTCTTCCACGTATCGAATTGCCGGGCTGTCATCTTTGCAAACGTTCGTTCGGCGGTCGGGTAGTCGGAAAAAGGATTGGGAAAATCGCTGGTGTGTCCTTCGCCCCAGAATCCGTACTGCATCAAGTCCATCCATTCTATGAGGGGGTGGCCGTCGAACTGCGCCGCCAGCAACTCGTTCAACTCCGCGAAGGCCTTTTGGAATTCAGGATGGTCGTACGCAGGCTCTCTATACGATTCGTGTTCTTTTCCGGGAATAGATCCAATTTTTCGCAGCGGAATTCGCTCCCGCAGAAACCGCGGGAGCGCAACGTCTTCGGGCTGATAGGAAAGATTCGACAGTTGAATCCGGAATGCAACGCGAAGGCCCCGGCGCTTGGCTGCATCCAGCGTGAGTGCCCAAACTGGATCCAAGTCGAGACGGCCCTGACGCGACTGCACATTCCGCCAATCGCATCGAATGTAGAGAACGTCCACAAACGGCAAGCTCGATATCTTCTCGACATGCTGCTCGAGTGTTTCGCGCCCCGCTCGGGCTGCCAGTGAGGGCCCACTTTCCTCCCAGGTGTAGCCGACGAGTCCGAGCCCTGGGTTGCGAAGCGGCCGTTCCAATGGTGTCGTGAACAGAATCGTCTGCCAACCTTGGTCCTGGTCAATGTCAAATGGTCCTTGGTCGAGGCGCTCTCCGACCGTTGCATCGAAACTTGGATGATAGGTCTCTATCGGCTCAGCCGCTCGGGCAGGCAGCGCCAGCGCGGGTAAAATCGCGACACTCTTCAGAAGATCTCGACGGCGCATTTCCGTGGTTCCTCTCTGGGGCGATTCGTCAAGAGCCAGAAACACAAACCCAACTTGATTCAAGATTTAAAACCAATCCATTTGAGGCGGAAGCTAATACGATGTCGGCGCAGGGACGGCCTTGAACGCGTTCAACAACCTCATCGGGATCAAATCCGTGCTCCAAGGCCCATTTGCGCCAGACCCTGGTAACAGTGGGCGTAGAATCAATCAAGACTCCATCCAAATCGAAGAGAAGTGCGCTGCACCGAATTTCACTCAGAACTCGACGACTGTCCTCGCCGTACGCAGAAATCTGCACCGTTTAACTTAGCTTTCCTCGAATGTACCATGGCTTTCTATTTCTTTCTGTTGTTATCGGAAAGGAAGCTCTGTTTCTCTCGAAGTCCCAAGTTGCTCATAATCCAGCCAGCCGTAGTGAGCTTTCCCTGTCAGAGCGGCGAAACGGTGCTTGTGGACCATACGGGGAGCTTGGGAGACCTTCTGTATTCGAACCATTCACATTGCTCATAGACATGAACAGCCCGTGTTTATGAGGCAATCGCGTCCCTCGTCGGGGCAATTAACGTTGATCGCTCCCTATTGGAGACGTCAAGGTGCCCGGGGAAAGATTTCCCCAGGAAAGGCCACCTTGTCTGGTCTTTACTTTCATTTATCTTCCTTTCTTTTTGAATAGTGCTTTTCTTTGTTTACTTTGATTGTTGTGTGTGATAAAAAGCTCGCCATCCGACACTCACCGTAACGGGGGATTGCTATGAAATCGGCTTTGCGCTTTGCGTTCATTCTCGTCGTGGTGTGCGTTTCCGCTAGCACCCGCTTTGCCTTCGCGCAAGGAACGGACTTGGGCACAATTCGAGGCACGGTCAAAGACACCAGTGGCGCGGTCGTCGCCAATGCGAAGGTGATCATCACTGACTCCGACACGAATACATCGCGGCAGACCAGCGCGAACGGAGCTGGGGACTTCGAAATGTTCGGACTCAAGTCTGGCACCTACAAAGTGTCGGTGACTGCGGCTGGCATGAGCACGGAAGATCTGAACGACGTTGTCGTGAACGGAAGCAAGACCGTGGGAGTGAATATTACGCTGCACGTATCGGCGATCTCGGAAAAAATGGAAGTCTCCGCGGACGCGGTGACCATCAATACAGAGAACCCCACGATCAGTGATACGGTAGGGCACGAAGCGGTGATCGACCTGCCTCGCGACACTCGCGACATCTACTCGTTTCTGTATTTGAACCCCAATATCACGCAGTCGGATACAAACGGGGATTTCAAATTCATCGGCGGACAAAGTTACGGCGGCAGCTTTTCAGTGGATGGCCA
The DNA here is from genome assembly GCA_963771765.1 of uncultured Acidobacteriota bacterium. Lineage (GTDB taxonomy): Bacteria > Acidobacteriota > Terriglobia > Terriglobales > Acidobacteriaceae > Sulfotelmatobacter. The sequence goes on along the minus strand of CAVYUY010000047.1, from coordinate 35,022 downwards.
GCGTTCGAACGGAGGAATTTTCGGTCAGCCCACCGACAGCAAGCCTTCTCTCGAAGCGGTCGATGAGGTCAACGTACTGTCTAACAGTTTTAGCGCCGAATATGCGGGCACGGCCAATATCCGCATCACCACGAAGCGCGGACAAAATCAGTTTCATGGCTCGGCATTTTACAACAATGCCAATTCCGCCCTGGCAGCCCTGTCGCTGCAGGATCTCGCTGGAATCGCCGATTTTCAGCCGGATGCATTTGTCTCCAAGTATCCCAAGCCATACTTCAATATCAACGATATTGGCGGAGCCATCGGCGGCCCGATCAAAGGTCTGAAGAATACCTGGTTCTTTGCAGCGTACGAGCGCGACTATGACGTTTCGCCGGTCAGCATTCAATCGACAAAAATTCCGAATCCCGCACTGTGGACCGGCAATTTCGCGGGACTCGATGACGCGCAGCAAGCCAGACGTCCCGGCAGGTGTAGTCGCTGACCTCGCAAGAAATTGCCGACGACACGGTGGGCGGCGCGGGTTTGCAGTTCATCCAAATTCCCTCCCGGCTCTTGAATCCGTCTGTGCAGAAAATGATCACCACCTATTTTCCCCACATCGGGGTGGGCGCACCGATCGACTCGTCGAATGGGCGCATTCCGAGTTTTGAGACGGAATTGCCGGGAAGAGACACGCTTGATACGGGTTCCCTGCGGCTTGATCATGACTTCAGCGATAAGGATCACGTCTACATCAGCTACAACACCTCCGCTGACACCAACGCAACGAGTCCGGTAGTTTCTCCGTACACGGGCCTCGGCCTGACGAAAAACAATCGCCAGAACCAGACCGTGGCTCTTTCTTACACCCGCATTTTTAAGCCAAGCCTGGTGAACGAAGCGCGTGGTGGATTCAACAAGGAGAACCTTCTCCGGCACAGCAACACTACATTGCAAGGTTTTCTTTCCAGCATCGGCTTTGATCCGTCGGACATCGCCGCCTACGGCTCCGTTGTTGGACAATTCGCGCTCGGCACGTTCGGGCATCCGGCTGTCAGTTTCGGTAGCAATTTTGCTTCTTTCTCGAACGGAGGCCGAAATACTTACCGGCCGGAAAATCAGGGGTTGATCACTTTCGGAGATACCCTGACGTGGGTACATGGCAAGCACAACGTGCGACTGGGCGCCGATTTTGTGCGGAATCAGGCCATAGACGGCTTCGCACTGAACCGCGGCAACCCGCGCGGCTTGATGACATACGCAAACCCGACAACTTGTGCTGGCGACCCCACTCCTTGCGTCGGCTCGGTCGTCGATCCCTTCTCGGACTTTCTGCTCGGGCTGCCCCCGACCAGCGCAAGTTATGTGTCTGCAGGCAAGGCCTCCGATGAACGTCTACAACTGGGAGGAAGGCTACTTTGCGCAAGACGACTGGAAGGTTTCATCGAAGCTGACCGTAAACCTCGGCATCCGCTACGACCTGGCAACACCATTTATCGAGAAGAACGATCTGCTCATTAACTTCGATCCAACCGGCACGAACCCGAACGGAAATCCTGGGGTTTTCATCATTCCTTCGAACAAAACGCTGCCTTATCTCGACACGCGAATCGCGAACTATGGATACATAAACGCATCGCAGGCTGGCTTGGGCCGGGGTCTGGTTCGAACGGACAAAAACAACCTTTCGCCGCGCTTGGGTGTCGCCTACAAACTTGGCGATAAGTCGGTGGTTCGTGCAGGCTGGGGATTTTTCTATCCGACTTCAGCAGCGCAGGGGATTCGTGACGCAATCGGAACGAACCCATTCAATCAGGGTGTCACGTCCCGAACGACCCTGGAAGGGTGGCCGACTGCTACTCAGAACGGCATTAGTCCGATCACCGGAGGCACGCCCCAGGGATTTGGCAACTCCGTTACCGCTAACGCAATTCCTTTAAATCTCCAAACACCGCGCATTCAGCAATACAACGCCACCTTCGAGCGCGAGATTATTCACGACGGAACTCTGCGGCTCTCATATCTTGGAACTCACATGGGTGGCTTGATTGCAGGTAAGGATCTCGACGAGCTAGCGCCGAATGACGTGCCGTTCGGAACGACCCAGGGCGATGGCGTCACAATTTGCGATCCCACGCAAGGAACCTGCGCCTACTCGCCGCAGGATCTGGCTCGCCTGCCATTTCCTCTTATCGGAGAGTTCCTGCTTACCTACGGAAATTTCGGCCACGCAAATTCCAATTCCTTCCAAACCGAATTCACGCGTCGTTACAAGGCCGGACTAATGTTGGATGTGTCCTACACATATCTCGATCAAAAAACCAGCGCCTTAGACACGGCTAACTCAAGTCTGGGAGGCATTGCCTACAACCCGTTCAGCCCCAATTCAGATTATGGAACGGACGGATACGTTTCCAAGCATCGTTTCATCGCGTATGGAATCTACGATCTGCCGGTGGGCCGAAACCATAGGATCGGAAACTCGTTCAACAAAGTCACCAACGCCATTCTGGGTGGATGGCAAACGACCTTCAACATGTTTGCGAAGTCAGGACAAGGCTTCACCCCCTTCTGGGTTTGTGATGATTGCGATCCGGTAGAGCCAGGGAATATCGCGGTCTCGTCGATTGATGCGGTTGGGGATTTCAACGCGGAGCCGTCCTTCCGCCCTGTTGTGCTGAACAATCACATCAATACCGGGAAAAAAGGCAGCAACGCAGTCATTTGGAATGCGAGTTCCTTCGGCCTGCCTTCGATTGGATCCGACCTGATCAGCAATCCTGCGGTGGCCAAGCGAAATATGTTGGTTGGGCCCGGCGCGTGGGGCGTGAATCTCGGCATTCATAAAGGCTTCGCAATTGGCGAGCGAGTGGTGGCGACCCTCGGCGCAGACTTCGACAACATTTTCAACCATCCGCTGTTTGCGCCCGATGCAGACTTCGGCGGCGGTGGTGGAACCTTCTCGCAGCTGGGAGATTTCAACATCAACGTGGATCAAACCACCGGCAAGGTGCTTCCCATCACCGATGTCAACGCCAATCCGCTGTTTGGACAACTGACAAATAGCTTTCCTCAGGAAGGAGTGCTCAGCCAACGGACGATCCGGCTGCGGCTGCGAATCACTTTCTAACAGCCGAAATGAAGTCGGTCCTTCTTGGGAAGCGGAGCGGTTGCGTGGAGAAACGGACGCGACAATTTCAGGAGCCAATGAAATCTCATCGCCTGATCTTTTGCGCACTTCTGGTGCTGTTTGTCATGACATGTGCTTTCGCGGATCGGCCCGGCGGGTTTCATCCCATTGGGCCGGGCGGCGGCGGAGCCATGTTCAATCCAACGATCAGCCCTCACGATCCGAACACGGTCCTGGTTTCGTGCGATATGACTGGCTCGTACATCACTCACGATGGCGGACGCAGCTGGCGGATGTTTAACCTGCGTGGTGTCGTGGAGTTTTTCGTATACGACCCACTGGATCCGAAAACGATCTATGCGTATGCAACCGGTTTGTGGCGCAGTGTTGACGGCGGCGAGCGCTGGGAACTCGTCTATCCCAGTCCATCCGCAGTCAAGGGCGTAAACATGAACTCGGATCATGCTGATGAAAAAATTGTTGCCGACTCCGGACCCGTTGGGTCACATCGCAGCCTTGGCGGTCGACCCTGCCGACTCGCACACGCTTTACGCTGCTGCTGGTACGAAGGAAAATCCTGCGCTCTTTGTTTCGAGCGACTTCGGGAACAATTGGCAAAAGCAGAGTGACATTGCCAGATGTCCCGCGACGAGTTTGGATCGATCCGAATTCTGCCAAGGGCGGGCGGACTTTATTCCTGGCAAGTGCAAATGCATTCAGCGTAGTCAGTTCGAGCGGGGTGCGCAGCCTGCCGTTTCCCGCACCCGTCAATAGTGTTTCTCTCGGCGTTGGATCGGGTTCTCAGCCGATCGTCTACGCTACATCGGAGCAGGGCATCTTTGTTTCAAGTGATAGCGGAGCCAACTGGCGCAAGAGCGAACTACCCGGAAAAGAAGCAAAAGTACGTGCGGTTGCGACGAGTCTTCAGCATCCGGAAATAGCTTACGTCTCTTACGAGCATTTGGAGATTGACGGAAAATCATGGATGGGTGTTGGCAAAACCGTGGACTCTGGCGCTGGCTGGACGCTGGTGTGGAAAGAATCAAACACGGCTGCGAAGAATGTAGATGACGCATGGATCACCCAGCGTTTTGGGCCAACCTGGGGAGAGAATCCTCTTGCGATTACGGTTGCCGATCAGGATCCCAATCTGGTTTACAGCACTGACCTGGGCAGAACGATGCGATCCACCGATGGCGGCGCAACGTGGGCGGCAGCGTATTCGCGAAAAGTAGACGACCGGGGTTGGACCAGTCTCGGATTGGATGTCACCACCACCTATGGCGTTCACTTTGATCCGTTCGACCAAAATCGCCAATTCATTACATATACCGACATCGGGCTGTTTCGCAGCGAAGATGGTGGCGCCTCTTGGACCAGTTCAACATCTGGTGTGCCCCGAAACTGGATGAATACTACGTACTGGGTCGAATTCGATCCGAAAGTGAAGGGGCGGATGTGGAGCGTGAATAGCTACACTCACGATCTTCCCCGTCCCAAGATGTGGCGCCACAATTCGGTCCTGAACTACAAAGGCGGTGTTTGCCGCAGTGACGATGGTGGAAAGACGTGGGTTAAGTCAAACCTGGGAATGGATGAGACGGCAGCGACTCATATTCTGCTTGACCCCACGAGCCCGGTCGATGCGCGGATCCTGTACGTCGCTGCGTTTGGCCGAGGCGTCTACAAGAGTTCTGACGGGGGGCGTAGTTGGGCCCTGAAGAATAGTGGCATCACGCAGAAACAGCCGTTTGCATGGCGATTAGTGAGAAGCTCGAACGGTACCCTGTTTCTCGTGATTGCTCGACGTTCCGAAGATGGAAGCATTGGCAACGCTGGCGATGGCGCTCTGTACCAGTCCACGGACGGAGCCGAACACTGGGTGCCCGTTTCGCTGCCCGAAGGAACGAACGGACCGAACGGCCTCGCCGTCGATCCCCAGTCGAACGGTCGCCTTTATCTGGCTTCGTGGGCGCGTGCTTCAGGGGAGCACGGCGATGGCGGAGGAATTTTCTTGTCGGAGGATGGCGGGCGGAACTGGAAGCAAGTGCTAGATCAAGGACCGACATATCTATGACGTCACGGTTGATCCGCAAGACGCGAGTGTCCTCTACGCTGCCGGTTTTGAATCGTCTGCTTGGAGGTCCTCCGATCGCGGGCTCCACTGGACACGCATAGCAGGATTCAATTTCAAGTATGGGCACAGAGTGATTCCTGATCCGGTCCATCGCGACCAAGTCTACATCACGACGTTCGGAGGAAGCGTGTGGCATGGTTCGATCAATGGCCAGACAGCGCCTATGGACATCGCGACGCCGGTTCTTGAGCCCGGTAACTAGTCGGAGGAACTGAGTGATCAATCGGCGCCAGTGGCTGTATGGCGTGGGTGCGATAGCGGGATGCGGGGTGGGCACTGCCAAGGGCGCCGGTGTCACACCACAAACCCAGCCCAGCCCTGCGTCCTTGGAGCTTTCGAAGTACGAACCAAGAAGTATGCTCCAGGTGCACGAGTCCCACGTAGAGCGGGCCAAGATTCCCGGTCATCGATTTTCATACTCATATTTCGGCTTCGACCAAATCAGAAAACGGAATTGAACTCGTCGCCCGATCGCGAATATCTGGGAACTCCACAAGAATTGCTCGCCGTGATGGACCGTAAGAATATTCGGTCGATGGTGAATCTGACCGGCGGATACGAGGCTGGCCTGGCCGAAGCGGTAGCAAAATATGATCGGCTCTATCACGGGCGTTTTTACACGTTCACCGAGCCCTCATATTCCCGCTTCAAGGAAGCTGACTACCCAAAGTTGCAGGCGCAGGCAATCGAGAGCGCTCATCGCAAGGGCGCCCGAGGCTTGAAGATTCTTAAAACATTAGGACTCTATCTGCGGGAGAACATCACGTCGGGTTCGCTGGTGAAAATCGATGATCCCCGTTTCGATCCCGATGTGGGACATTTGCGGACAACTGGATCTTCCGGTTGCGATGCATATCTCAGATCCAGTTGCGTTCTTCACGCCGACGGATCGATTCAACGAGCGCTACGAAGAGTTGAGCAATCATCCAGATTGGTCATTTTATGGAAAGGACTTTCCCAGCAACGCGGAGTTGATTGACGCTCGGAACCGCGTGATCGCCAGACATCCTAAGACTCACTTTGTGACGCTACACTTTGGCAACTTCTCCGAAAATCTGCAAAATGTCGCCGACAACCTGGACCGTTTTCCAAATATGTCGGTCGATATGGCAGCCCGCATTGGTGAACTCGGACGCCAGCCGGTGACATCGCGGAAGTTCTTCGACAAATATCAGGATCGTATCCTGTTCGCCACCGACGCGACGCCGCATGGCGACGAATTCCCGCAGCAAGTTTTCAATGATCAGCTGTACGAGATCTACTATCGATTTCTTGGAAACGAACGACGAATATTTCGACTATGCGCCCGCGAAAATTCCGCCTCAAGGCCGCTGGAAGATTTACGGAATCGGCTTACCCGATTCGATTCTGAAAAAGGTCTATTTCGAGAACGCGGCGCGAGCCTTGCGAATCTAGATGCGATACTACTTTCTATCTCCTTGCCACACTGTACTTCGCGACGATCTCGTCAGCCCAAGTGCGCGTGTGGCAGGGAACTCTGGCCCTTCCAACCTATGAAGAAGGGATGCCCGATCCGAACCCGCCTTTCGATCAGTTCACGAATAGCAAGTTCAACTATCCATACGTAATCCGCGACAATCTCACAAGTCGTCGTACTGACCACGAGTGGCGCGCTATTTATCTCGAGAACGAATATTTGAAGTGCTCCGTACTTCCCGATCTTGGCGGTCATCTTTATACCTGCATCGACAAGATTTCCGGCCACTCGATGTTTTACGACAACACTTCGATCAAGAAAGCGGCAGTCGGCTACCGGGGCGCATGGGCTGCTTTTGGCGTTGAGTTCAATTTTCCTGTTTCGCATAACTGGGTCAGCATGTCGCCAGTCGATTTCGCTTTTCAGGAGAACTCCGACGGCAGCGCGTCCGTGATTGTGGGTAACGTCGATCGGGTCTACGGTATGGAGTGGACAGTGGAACTCGTACTCCGTCCCAGATCAACCTTGCTGGAAGAGCGGGTTGCTCTCAGCAACCGCAGCGATGTCCGCCATCGCTTTTACTGGTGGAACAATGCTGCCGCTCGCATTTCAGACGACTCCCAGATCGTTTACCCGATGCGGTTTGCGGCAAGCCACGGTTTCACAGAAATTACGCGCTGGCCCGTGGACTCGGACGGTCACGATTTAAGCGTAATCCATAATCATGTTCACGGAGCAGTTTCGTTATTCACGCACGGCAGCCGCGAACCCTTCATGGGAGTGTGGAATCCTGCCAGTAGAACTGGTACGGCACATTTTGCTGCGTACGAAGATCTTCCGGCCAAAAAGATCTGGTCGTGGGGCGTGGACGAAGAGGGATTGGACTGGCGCAAAGCTCTTTCTGATGACAACAGTGGGTACATAGAAATCCAGGCTGGTCTGTTTCGCAATCAGGAAACGTATGCGTTTCTTGAGCCGCGGCAGTCGATTCACTTCTCCGAGTACTGGATGCCGGTGCGCGAGATTGGCGGAATCTCCCGGGCTAATCTTGCCGGTGTGCTCAGCCTGAATCGCCAGGGCGATACGCTGGCTGTCGGATTCAACGCAAATCGTGAATATCCTCAAGCGGCGATCGCGATTCTGAACGGCACGAATCGTTTGTTCGGCGAAACAATGAATCTCACGCCTGCACACGCGTGGACTCACGATATCGTCCTCAGCGATTCGCGAGCGAAGTACACGGTCGAGGTTCGAGATGAGCACGGCGCAGTCCTGATGCGCCAAACCGAGGGCGAATATGACTGGAGTCCAGAGTCTGAAGTTCATATAGGTCCTCAACCATCACATCGCGTGCCTCCCCCCGAGCAAAGAACCTGCGATGACTGGATTCAGCTTGGCAAAGATCTTGAGTTGAACGGAAAGAATCTTCAAGCGCTGGACATCTATGAAGAGACCTTGCGCAAATTTCACGACAGTTTTGCCGCGCTCAAGTCGGCCGGACGTCTGACTGCGAGCCTGCAACGGTACGAGGAGGCGAAGCAATACCTGGAACCCGCAGCGGCTCGTGATACTACCGATCCGGAAATCGCCTACTACTTGGGTATTGCCTACAACGGCTTAGGGGAATTGCGAAAAGCCCGTACGATGTACGAAGATGCTCACCGCTTTGCCACGTTTCGTTCCGCAGCGGCCCTTCGTTTGGGAGAGTTGTCGGCTGGCGAAGGGGATTTGATCGCAGCCGAGCATTACCTTAACGAAGCGGTTCGAATGTCGCCCGCGGATGAACGTGCCACCGAGGAATGGGTCGCCGTAACAATCGCGTCTGGGAAGACTCAGCAAGGACAAACTGCAGCGAAGGAAGCGATCGAGAGGTTTCCACTCAGCTCTGTTCTGAGAGAAGAACTGGGCACCCAGGATCTGGAGCAACTCGGCAACGACGCAACTCGAGTTCTGAATTTAGCCGGACTTTATATCCGTTTGGGGCTATATCAGAAGGCTCTAACCGTGCTTTCGCGCGAGTATCCTACGCCTTCTCGCGATCAAAGCGAACCCGGTGCCCTCCCGCCGGCAAGACATCCGATGATTGCGTATTTTCGCGGATATTGCCGCGAGCATTTAGGGCAGTCGGGATTGACGGATTACAAAATTGCTTCGGCGCTGCCGACTTCTTATGTTTTTCCCAGCACCGACGAAGAACGTTCTGTTTTGACCGCCGCCTTGCAAGCCAACGAGACAGATGCGACCGGCCACTATCTGCTTGGCACTTTATATTTTTCTCGCGGACAGACGGATATCTCACTTGCGGAGTGGACGCGAGCAGGCAAACTGAATCCCGACATTCCGGTTCTGAATGCGAGTTTGGGCCTGGCTCTGCTTCACGAGAAGAATGATCCCCAAGGCGCACTCTCGGCATTTCGCGAGGCGCTTAACGCAGACCCTTCGAATGTTACGATTTACGCAGGCGCAGACCAGGCACTCAGCCTCTTAGGCAGTCCAGCCGAGGAAAGAGTGCGGGTTCTGGAGAAATATCCGAGGCTTGCGGACGCGCCTGCCAACCTGATTTTCGAATTAATCCTTAACCTTGCGGAGGCGGGGAAGTTCGAACGCGCTGAAAGCTTATTTCATGATCGATTTTTTCCCAATGAAGAAGGAGGAACGAATGTGCGACAGGTGTGGGTCGAAGTTCGGCTGCAAGAACTGCTCGCCCTGGTCGCGAATGGAAGATGCAAAGAGGCTTTGGACGCGGCGAAGAATTTCAATCTGAAAGTTCCCGATTTGCCGTTCACACAAGATGGACTGGAAGCGTATACGCAAACCGCCCGGATCAACTATTTGCTGAGCAACGTGTATGCGACGTGCGGGGAGCACGAACAGGCGAAGCTGAAGTTGCGATCGGCCGCCAGCAATTCAGCTGCGGACCAAGAAATCTGGGCTTGGAGAGCGGCCCAGGAGCTACCAGGATTCGACACCGACGCATGGAAGCAACAGCTGCAATCCGCACTTATACAAGCGATCAATCTCAGCGAGACCAGTAGCTTCGCCGGTTGGTGGGACTACACTGCCGGGACGTTGTTAGATGCTCTGGGGCGGCGAGCAGAGGCGGAAGAGCGATTCCATAAAGCGCTATTACTGCCTGATCGAAGATTATCGCATCACCTTACGCGCTTAGCCCATACCCAGTCGGGAGCGAACGCTCAATGATAGAAACTTCAGTTGCGCGTTGAGTACCCGGCGCGCCGACGAATCACGAGTTGCGACTAATACCGAATGACGAGGCTGAACTGAAGTGGTGCAATCTAAAATTCAGATTCTTGCAGACAAGCACTCCCTGGGCAACGCAGCCGCCGAACATGCAGCGCGCTCGCTCCGGCAATTGATTGCGGCGCAGGGAAGCGCACGTATCGTAGCGGCAACAGGAGCGTCTCAGTTTGAATTTCTGGACGCGCTAACTGCCGCTCCGGGAATTGACTGGAAGCGAGTTGAGGCCTTTCATCTGGACGAATATATTGGTCTGCCTCCGACCCACCCTGCAAGCTTTCGCAAATACTTGCTGGAGCGACTAATTCGCAAAGTTGGAATCACAAACTATCACCTTCTCGATGGTGAGATTGATTCACAAAGGGTTATTGCGCGGATCGGGATGGAGCTGCAGTCCAAGCCTGTGGACATTCTCTTTGCAGGAATTGGGGAGAATGGGCATCTTGCATTCAACGATCCCCCTGCGGATTTTCAGGTTGATGATCCGTATCTTATTGTCGATCTCGATGAGGCTTGCCGCTGGCAGCAGGTGAACGAGGGGTGGTTTTCGAGCGTAGAGGATGTTCCGAAATCGGCGATTTCCATGTCGGTGCGGCAGATCATGCGCGCGAAAGAAATCATCGTCGTTGTGCCGGACACGCGCAAAGCGCAGGCCGTGAAGGCCTGCCTTGAGGGCGAGATTAGTCCGATGATGCCGGCTTCGATTCTTCGCAACCACCCGAACACTTCCATATACCTCGATGCCGATTCGGCTTCGCTGTTAAGTTCGGGAGTTTCGACTACTCGATAAGTCTGATGCCGTTAAATCTGTGCGCATCCGGCAACGTCCCGCCTGTGGCCCGTCTCGACTTGTCCATACCCCGCACTTCACTGCAGGTATGCAGCATTCGGCAATAGATACTGGATCGGCCACAGCTCGCGCCCATCGATGACCAGATCGGACCACGTCAACGGATGAGTATCCGGTCGCCGAATATTCTTGACGGCTGGAAAGATTGCAGATAACCGCTGACGTGAAGAGGGATCCCTCTTCATCACTCACAACAGAGAAGTCTTTTTGCTGGAGTACGGACTGCGAGAACCGACTAGCGATCTCAAAGTCTTCAATCATCTGCAGGAAATAGGGTCTACCGGTCAGAAGAGAGTTGTACACATAACCTGCAAGCACGCTTGACAGTGGATTCACATAGGCGCGGTCGAAATCGAGCTGCGCGAACGATGGATCGTCTTCCGAAAGTGCTTTATAGGGCATTCGAGTTTCGCCCAGGCCGCGAAAATCAAACGTCACGACGTCAAACCCATTCTCGATGTAACGTTTGATCTCCGGCCAATCAGCTTGCCCAGCCTTTCCATCCTTGCCAAACCAAAACAGGCAGCGATGAGTTCTCGTTTGCGGTCCGGTGAATGTGCAACAACGGAAGAACGAGATTGCTGCTGTGATACAAGAGCATACCGGTCGATAGAGATTCCTTGATTCTCGGACGTTCCGGCAGTCTCCCAAGCGATGTGACGTTCCTGCGTAACTCCGTGATATTTGATGGCGTCCCACGCTGAGATGCCCGGATAGCCCTTCGCGTAGTACAACTGGCGAATAGAGACCTTCGTTTTTGAGCGGCGCTCCATATAGTAATCGCGGATCACGTCCACCAAAGAGCGCGCATCTTCGAAATCCAGCATCACCTGGCCTGTGCGCGTGCACTGCACAGTTTTTTCATCCAACTCTTTTGCAGGAGACGAGTGCGTTCGTCTCGGCAGCCGATTGAACTGATCGAGAAATTCGAATGCGGCTTGCTGATTTTCATCCGAATACTGGTGTCCGTTGTAGCTTTCTGCCATCGCGATGTTGTGCGCGTGATTGAAACGCGCATAAAGTGCCGAGACTTCCTGGAAAGCTTTGCGTGTGCCTTCGATAGGGAAGAAGTCGAGAGTTGCAGCGGCAACGAAGACCGGGCGCGGATACATCAACAGCAGCAGTCCGGCATTGTCGACTCCGTTCGATATCATGCCGTACAAGTCCTGCTCAGGATCGCTGTCCGGGATCCTGGAATATCCGGTTGTGAACTCGCATGGGCAACGACGTGATGTAGCAAGATATGAGCCGCCACCTTGATCCGCGGTTCGAGTGCGGCGATGTGCATCGCCTGAAATCCGCCGCCGCTGGTGCCGGTGATGTTGATGCGGTTGGCTGTCGACGTCTGATCGTGTCAGCAGATAGTCGAAAGCGCGGAGACCATCCCAGATTTCCCAGCGAGCCAGGTTGGTGCCAGCGAGATAGGCCAGATTTCCGAGACACTGCGTGTTCCGCGCAGATCCGGTTGTAGCGGCTGCGGCCGGCCTTTGCGTCCCAGAACTGGCTGCGCTCTCCCTGTCCAACCGGATCCCAGCTGATGACGACATAGCCGCGAAGAACAAGTCGCTGGCAAAGAATTTGATAATGAGCCTTCCCGTTCTCCGCGTGTCCGGCAGGCACGAGAATTGCCGGATGCTTCGTCATTGGAGCGCCGCTCGCATCGCTGTTGTGACCATCGGGTATGTACACCAGTGCCGTCACGTAGACACCAGGGAGACTCTCAAAGATCAGCTTGTCGATGTGAAAGCCATCCATCGCGATCGTTCCTGTCACTCTGGGGTGCAATGGAGTTCGACGCGTTGGCAGCTCGCCCATCATGCTCAAGACTTTTTGGCGCACTTCCTTTTGCAGGCGCAAAAGATCGTCTTCCGTACGGACGCTGTCCCACACCTCTTAACCTTGCGTCATCTTCGCGCCAAGCCTGTTCGGTCTGATACTGAAGATAAGGGGTGATCTTTGGCCCCGCGGCGGATACCGGCAATACCCTGAACGCCTCTGGCGGAGGCGCCGAAACGATCTGCGCCTCGACTGCGATGCTGGCGGCCAGAAATAGAAGGAGAGTCTGAGCAGATGTGAAAAATCGAAGGCCCATGTTGGCCAGCACGACTCAGAGGACGCTTTCGTGGAGGTGCACGGATGACAGCAATGTTTGAGCGGAGGAAATAGGTCGCACGCTCTCCCGACGGATCAGTTCAGTGGGCATCACTAGTTGCTGAGGCGGCAAGTTTGGCTCGTGAATTCGCCGCAGAGCAAATTCGGCCAAATGGCCACCTAATTCTTTGGGAAACTCTCGCACTGTCGTCAGTCCGGGATGCAAGACTTCACCGATCGTGTCGTTGAAACCCGCGACACTGATGTCGTCGGGAATACGAATTCCGGATTCCTGCAAGGCCTGATAAACGCCGGAAGCCGCCTGATCGGTGCCGACGAAAAGGGCGGTAGGCCTCTCTCCGCTGGCGAGCAAGGCCTTTACGGCCAAGTATCCGAGTTCGCGATCTTCCGAACTGATCTCGCTGAAGCGAGGTTCAAGGTCCGCTTCCTTCATCGCCTGGCGGTAACCGGCCGCGCACCGGGCAAACCACGGAAGACGCTGATTGCCGATGTACCAGATGTTTCGATGACCTTGGGAGATCAGATAACGTGTAATGTCGGTTGATCCCCGCACATCATCTGTGAAGACAGAGTCGAATTGATCCGGCCGCCACGATCCGACGATGTTGTTCCCGACGACAGAGAAAGGAATTTGTCTTTGGGAAAGGGCAGACAGGATACTTACAGAATGTGTTCCCGTCAGAATGACGCCACTTGGTCGATTCGACCGAACAAGTGCCTCAGGCAAGCGCAGACTTCCGAGCGGGGCGTTCAAGTCGCAACGAAAACTGATGAACTGCAGATCCCAATCGTGCTGGGCGAGATACAACTCAGCCCCAAGCAGAACTTTCGATTGGAATTCGTTTACTGTGTCGCGGTTTCCCAGGATGAATGTGATCGTTCGATTCTTTTTTCCAGGCGTGAGAGACACGCCAAGCTTGCGCGCTGCCGCGAGCACTGTTGCCTGTACGGAAGCGGCAACTTGAGAACTTCCGTCTGCAATTTGCTCGACGGCGGTTATGCTAACCTTTGCCAGCCGTGCCACGTCCGCGTAGCGCTGGGCCTCCCTTGAGTCCGGCCGGGAATCCGAACTTGCCTCCAGCTTGCGAACGGCTCCGCCGTGGGATCGTACCGCGAGACCTTGAGAGCAGAGAGCGTCTAGGTCTCCGCGAGCTGTCACCGACGAGACCGAGAACCGCTCAACCAATTCTCGTACCGTGATTTGATTTTTTTGATCAATCAACTCAAGGATCTTGCGTCGGCGCTGTTCCGCCAAGAGTCGGGTGCTTTTAGCAGTCATCATTCGGTTCGTATCTCCCTGCAGCCGATCATTTCCCCAAGCCGACGCACGCTATTCTATACTTGCCATCCAGAGAAAACAAAAGAAAGTCGTGTCAAAGCTGACCGTATCGCACCTTTAGCTCTGTAACGCAGCCATGGGAGCGCGAAATCAGCAATCTGAGAGAACACGAAATCGTGAATGACCGAAACTCTCGAAATGACTGCTTTCGACTGCTTGTGTTTGCTTGCGCAAAAATGTAAAAAGAAAAACACCTCAGAGGTTGATTCGTGGGTGTTCCAGGGGGAGCAATCTTGGGAATGAAAAGGCGCGATTTCCTTGCTGGGGTAGGATCTTCCGTTCTTCTGGCTCTCTCTCGAAGCAACGCGCAATCGTCCGTTCCTCGCCCTAGACTATTGGTCTCCAATGCGGACCCTTTTACGGGGCTGGATATCCTGAAAACCAGATATGCGGGGGGAATGCGCCCGTCTGAAGACATGGAGGGTTGGGCTCTCTCTTGGCAGATCACCCGGCAGAACGCATTCGCTGAGAAGGCCCTAGCGGAAATGCGGGCTGGCCACATCGCAAAAGGGGTTAAACCGTCCCGATCATGGCTTGACTATGCGCGATGGTCTCTGGCATTCGATTGGCTCTCAGGATATGCAGGCTTCGAACCTGCCTTGCAGAAACGGATCGCGGATGAGTTGATGGAGGGCGCCTCTTCAATGCTGGCAACTCCCGACTTCGCCGATCCCGGCAACTATTCCTATCACAATTATGCGGTGCGCTATTTATCGTTGGCGGCGTTTGTTGTCGCGGCGCTCGATGGCTACGCCAGTTGTGGGGACCGGTGCCATTCCTGGCGAGTGCAGGTCGGGAAGTGCCTGGCAAACATTCTCGAGACCACCAACGTGGTTTCTCCTGAAGGCAGCTACCACGAATCCATGGACTATATGCGGATTACGTGGGCCAGCCTTACTTTGCTTGCCGAGTTACAGAGGACCACGACCGGCGTTGATCCTGCTCACCATTATTCCATCTTCCAAAACATCGGCAATACCTATCTCTACAAGCTGCTGCCCAATGGCACGCCCTCGCGGGAGGGCGACAACGAATATCCGATACTCGATTTGCGCGACACGTCAGTTCTCGGATACGCGGTCAATCGTTTCAAAGAACCGTGCAGCGCATGGTTGCTCCGAAAGAGCGGCTTCTTCCCAAAACAGTGGACGCTGCCAGTCTTGCAATTCCTTTGGGACGATCCTGATGTCATTCCAATTGATCCGTCCCTAATGGAGGAAAGGGAACTGCCCCGTCAGCACTTTTTCCCGGGGGTAGGGCATTTGGTCATGCGTGATGGATGGAAGCCCAACTCAACCTGGATCGAATTCGATTGCGGTCCTTATCTGGCTAAACATCAGCACCTGGATCAGAATCAGATCAATATCTACCGCGGCGGATATCTGGCCATTGATAGCGGCGCAGACTACACCGACAGCGAGAGTCCGCACTATCTCAATTACTACCGCCGCACGGTCGCGCACAATTCTGTGCTTATCTACGACCCATCGGAGAAATTCTTTTGGTCACAAAACCTGCTGGCCGCAGCTAACGATGGTGGGCAGCGCATGGATTCGTCCCGGTACTGGAATACCATCCGCAGCCCTGAGGATTTTGATCGAACCCGGGACATTTGGGATCTCGGCTCCATGCGCTCGGTGGACTATGCTCCGGGCGAATACCACTACGCCATGGGCGATGCTACCAAGGCCTACTCTCGCGAAAAGTTGAAGAGATTTACGCGAGAAATCGTGTACGTTCCAGCGCAGGGATTGCTCTTCGTCTTCGATCGCGTGATCAGTAAGAATGATTCGTTCAAAAAGGCATGGCTGCTTCATGGAGTGAATCAGCCGAGCGTGGACCAGGATGCGGGACAAAACACACCTGAAGTGAAAGAGTTCAAGAATGCGTCAACTTTCCGCTTCCGTGAAGGATCCGGAGAGTTGCTGGTGCATGCTTTGCTGCCACGAGAGAGGATTGTCACTCGTCGTGGCGGTGCGGGAAATGACTTTTATAATCCAGGCGATGACCACGGTGGTGATTGGGGAAGCGGTCAGAATTGGCCTCTCGAACCGCAAGAAGGCGGACCGTTACCGCAAGACCCAGCGCTCCAGCACATGTGGAAGACTTTTTGGGGCGACGACTTTACGAAGATCCAGCCTTCTAACCGCAAGAACGTGGTCCCGGGAGCCTGGCGCATCGAAGTTTCGCCCGCGCATCCCGCTGAGGACGATTCTTTCTTGCATGTTTTTGAGATCGCAGATGTCGGAGTTACAGGCAAGAAGCGAACCGAGTTAATCGAGGGCTTCAATTTCATCGGCGCAGGCTCGGAGACGGGCCCGTTTGTTTTGTTCAGCATGGTGGATTCCCCGATTCAGGAAGGAGAGGCGACGCTGCCGGACTTAGACTGCCATTCGATAATCGTATCCGGGTTGGTCCAGAGCGCCGTTTACGAATTAAACTTCACGGGCCCGAACGTTTCATCGTCGCCTTCAGCCGTGCTACCCGGCGTACAGGCTGACATAGTTCGCGTGCGAGCGAATCGAAAAGGGTTGATCCGGCTGGAAAAGCCGAATCTTAAGAACTTACGTCTGCGCATCGCGCGAGTCTGAGCTGCGCGGCAGACTGGATTCGCAAACTTGTTTGGAAGTTAGGCTGCTTCGTTCGAGAAGGCTGATCCCTGTCCAACACTCGGCAAATCCGATTTGTCGAGTGATGCGGAAGATTACAGACGCTTCCGTCTTGCACGATACCCGATAGGTCACTGTACTTTCGTAATTGGGAATAGACGGTATGGTCAGCGCCATGTGCTCTGGTGCAGCATCTATTCAGGTGAGGACAGTCTCAAGAACATCTCCCTTAGGAGCAGTGATGCCAATCTATCAGCCCACCCCCGAAATGATGTACAACGCCGTGAACGCGAATTCGCTGTCGCTTTCGATGACCGTCTTGGTTGCCGGAGTCTTGTCTCAGGTCGAATCGACCATCGAACTCACGAACCGGATTTGCGATAGATATCTGCAGCCGGTGCGTCAGTATGCTGCGATTAAAGAGCATGCGGATTGCGCCAACTCTGGAGCCTTAAAATCGACTCCGTTTTTCCCGGCCCTGTTTTAGAGATTTTGCAAGCTGGAGAAGGTCGCAAAGGTGCGAAGCCGTTCGCCCAACCGCCCCGTTCGATGAGGCTCACAGCGTGCGGTCAAGATCGCTCGCGATTCAGTTGGCTTTGCAGTTGTGGGCATTCCGCACCTCGTCCACCCGTTTCAGAAATGCATTCGTCCATTCATCGAGTGCTGCTTCGTCTACATTCTGCGCGCCGGCAGCGCGCAGTCTCTTGACCTGTTTCTGATCCATCATGTTGAAGCGCGCCACCCGGAAGATCGACTTGACGGTTTCACGATCGAGCCGGGCTACTCGTTGGATCATGAGGTCCTGCGCTTCCTTCAACACCTGTTTCTCGCCTAACAGCGTCGCGCGCAATTCACAATTCTCTGGATCCGAAAAGACGGTCTGCGGTTCGTAAGCTTCGAAACTTCCCCGAGGATTAGTCCCGAGAAGATCGAAAGCACTTCGCTTCTTTCCGAATGTCGACCCGAGATCGTGAACGTAAATCATCGGTTTCTTACAAACCTTGCTGTGTCCTGCTGTTGCGGTTGAATCCCATTCGGCACAGACGATGCGGTTCTGCTGCGGAAGCGCGTTGTAATAGTGGATGAGTCCTAGCGCCAACCGGTAGGCGTCGAACTCTACTTTCTGCTGGTGCGTCCATTCCCCATCAGAATAAAACCTGGCCGCATCGGTCCACGACCACGTTTCGTCGTCATTGGCGCTGATCTCGTCCAACGGCAACTCTCGTTCCGCGTTGACAATTTTAAAAACGGACGGCGCGTCTTTCAGAGACGCTTTGTTGTCTGCCACCTTCTTCCCAAACGGATCGTCGGTACAGCCAATGCAACTGGCACCACCCGCTGGATACACATGGTCAGCGGGAAAGCCGAGCACCCACATGATTCGCGTGGTGGCTACCGCCGTGAAAACTTCGTTGAAGCGTGGATTATGCTCAGGATATGGCGGCTTCAGATATTTGATTTTGAAGTGATCTGCTTTGATCTCGTGCTCGTTCTTGTCGTCGTTTCGTGCATAAAGGGACGCCGATTTGTCCCCGCTCTTGTCTTTTTCGATGACAACTTTCACGTCGTCGGGGTGAATGGGCTCACCATTTGCGCTGAAAAATCCGCCGTCGGAGGTCATATGCCAGCATTGAAATTTCATGCTGTCACCTGGGACCTTGGCGAATGCGTAATGCGGACGAAAATAACACGCGATCGTATCGGCGGCAGTGAAGTAGGCGAATCGGGTCTTCTCCGGTTCGACCGCATCAAAGTCCGGACCGTTTTCCAATTGAGCGGGGGTCAGTACGGGCTGGTCGAGCAAGATCCTGCTGGCTCGGACACAAGGCAGCTTTTGCTCCTTGGTCATACCGTCGGGAACTTCGCATCCCTGGGTTTGGGCGGAGCCACTGGCTGCGCCCGCCAAAACGATCGACAACGAACACGCAATAGATCGTAGCAACATACAAAATGCCTCACTTCTTTTTCCGGATATCTCTAGTCCTCGCCCAGTCAGAAGGGTTTGGATGAACAAAAATTGGGAACCGTCGCGAGTCCTGAGGGATTGTCAATCGCAGCAAGGTCGGCTGGTTTTTCCTTCCACTCGCATCGCGCTTGTGCGAGTTCCTCGCGCTTTTTCTTGAATGCTTCGACCCATTGCCTGAGGACGGAAGCTTCGTCGACACCGGTTTTGAAGCTGCCGTCCTTGTTGTGATACTGAGGCATTTGCGCTGCCCGGGAAGCTTTGAAGAGTTCTTCGATTTGATGGTCTGAGAGTTGGCACATCAAGCCTGCGTCGAACCTTCGTCCCTCTTCGCTGATCAGCGGGTCGCTCAGCCCGTCATGGCCAGTCAGACTCTTGCGAAGCGCGGCTTGGCACTGGCGAGGGGCAGTGTCGGTGCCGGCTGTTTTCCAAAGATTCTTGCCGGACCAAATTTGCAGATTCATTTTTGCAGAGCCATTGGTGGTGAACCATCCCCCGCCCCCGAACGTCGCGCCCAGGTCCTGGACGAGCATCACCGGTTTGTCGCATGTAGTCGTGAAGGGTTGCGTCTTCTGGTCCACTTGCACCTTGCCGCAAGAAAGACGTTGCTGGGGTGGCTTGTTGTCGCTGTGTTGCAGGAAAGCGCCCATCAGCTTCAGCCCGTCACGCTCGTAAGTCGGCCGGCCGTTCGCGGTATCAAGTTCTTTCCAACTCCAACCCTGTTCTTCTTTGCCATCCTCGTACATTTTGTGTCCGGAATATTTTCGGACGATGGTGGCCGGATCGAATGTTCGTGTTCCTACAGGGCCGGAGCCGGATATCGGATTCTCAGGGCAGTTGTGGCACTCGACACGAACGGAAAACCAGGAGTCAGCGTAATAGCCCAATGCCCACATCAGTCGGGTAGCGGGGACTTCTGCGTACACCTCGTTGTCATCCGCTCCGAATTTGACCTTCACCGGTTCCTCATCCATTTCTGGGTTCAACGTTTGTACCGTGCCATCGGAACTTTCCACCCGCGTGATCTTGCAGGAGAATTTGGGAGTCTTTCCTCCCATCTGCGACCCGGGGCCGGCGAAATCGCATATCACTTTGTCGTTAAAGTGAAGTTGGAATTGCTTCTTGTCCTGCTTGGGCCCCTCCAAAATATTCGCATCCGCTACCGGTTTTGCCTTGAAAATCGAAGCCGCATGCATCGCGGCGAGGCGGTCTTTGGCGGAATAAAACACCTTCTTCACTTTCTGGTCCGCTTGATCCGTGTCCGTAGTTTGCGCCGGCGTTTGGGCGCCGAGAAGCGAAGGTGGCAGAAGTACGAAGGAAAGTACGAGTCGAGACAACGACTGAAATGACGCCGTACGGGAAATAGCGGTGGACACGGACGTGGATGTGCTTCTCACGGGAAGTTCCTCTCTTATCTTGGGGGGCGTTGACTTGACCTGGAATTCGTAATTGCGGACAGTATTCCCACAAAGATAAGAACCGTCAAGTGTAGGACTTGGGGATTTGCTCTTCTGATTCTCAGAGTTGAGCGAAACACCGCAGTCTTTCGAACCATTGCCCTCGATGGTATGGTGATCGGCGCGGGTGAAACGTTGCAAGGAGCAAAGGCCACTATAGCGTTGTGGTTGGAATCCGAGTGTAGTGCTTCGGCCTGCCTTCGGGACATCCGTACTGACAGGACAATTTAAAATCACCCGACGAGGGACCCGTATGTTGTTCGTTACTCTTCATGGCGGCAAGCCTGAGAGCGATCCCCATAAGAACAATGTCCATGCCTACGACAAAGAAGGCAACCGGATTACCTCTTCCGTGCTCGACGAGACCTTGGGAGTGGTCCTGGATGAACTTCGAGGGATGTTCATCGCCGGCAAGTACCTCTACGTGGCAAATGCGAACAACACGCAGAATAGTTTGCTTTGCTACGAAGGTTCGGGAACAAAGTATGCATTTGTCGGCCAATTCGCGTCGAACAAAACCTGTAACGGCATTCTGCATCCCTTCGATTTTGTTTTCGATGGCCTTGGCCATTGCTACTTGTCGAGCCAGGACACGAACGTGGTCACGCGCCTGACGGTGTCGAACGACGGCAAACTTGGAAAGCCTGCACCTGTTGCTGCGGCACTACCCGCCTCCGGGAAATTCCTCGCCGGAACCTTTGTGGCATCCAATGATGGCAGCGTGTCGAACCCGGCCACCACGCCCGTCGCGAGCCCCGCCGGCCTTGCGTATTCGAATATTGGTGCCAAGAAACATTCGGTCCGTGGAGTGGCTTGGGCGAATGGCATGCTCTACGTGGCAGACCAGCCTGCTGGCACTGTTAAGATTTACGACATCACGGGAAAATATCTGGCTGAGAGCAACAAACTCGAGCAAGGATGCCCCGTTCATCTCGTTGTCCATGCTGGCAAGTTGTATGTCAGCGGAGGAGACCATATCTATGTGGCCTCGTTAGCGGATTCACCGGATAAGTTTGTACTCAGCGAAATCGATAATTTGAAGGTGAAGAACGCGGGCGGAATGGCCTTCGGAAATTCCGGCAACCTTTACGTAGCCAGCCGGACGGACAAGACCATCCTGAAATTCGATTCAAACTTCAAGCCGGTGAAATTCCGCTGCCAACTGCCCGACGATCCGGAGTTCCTGCTGCATGTGTAGGAGTTTTGGCGCAGGTTTTCAGGAAGTTCCCAAAGATTGAAGGACTCTGGGATTTGCCAAAAAGGCTCACAAATGTTGATCGAGGCGATCTCTGAGGTCTGGAATCGTGTTCGCATCCCACAAGGGCGACTTGCCGAACATCCTGGAGTAATCGCGGCTAAATTGTGGATGAACTCTGGTACCCGACCCTGAAACCCGAACACTCGGCAGTTTCACCTTCATGAAGTATCAAGCGCCTCGCTTCAAGCAATCGAAAACTTCTCTGATATTGAATGGGATCGACGGAAGTCGCTGCTTTAAAGCATTTGAAAAAGGCGGAACGGCTCATGTTGGCCGCCTCCGCCAGCGCACCGATATTGACGTTCTCGCGCCGCTCAGAGATTAGCGTTTCAATCGCCTGAGATACCTTGTGCATTTTGCTTCCTGAGCAAACGAACTCGGCGGATGGCCGCCCCATCCGGTCCTTTTAGAAGGTGGTAAAGAATTTCTTTGATCACCAACGGGCCCAGCACGGGGCGTCTTCGGGCGTTCGAAAGAGCCCATTCAGTCGAATCGCGGCCGCCAGCATCTCGTTGCATGCTTTCCCGACAAACATCGCCTGTGGATGAGTTTCTGCTTCCTTCGACAAATCGCCCTCAAATTGAGCAGCGATTTCACCGAGAGTTAGCGGATCAAGAACGATCAGCAAGCATAAGAAGGGTCTCTGGCACGAAGCAAAGGCAATTCTGCCAACGACAGGCAGGTCGATCGGATTCACCATGTAATGAGCGCGATTGCATCGGTATGTTTCATGGCCCAAAATGATTTCCTTGCGGCCTTGCGCGACGATAGACAAACATGCGCGCCAATGGCATTTTGCGATCTGATATGGATGCGAAGCCTTGAGGCAATAAACGCCAGGAACAGGCGATTCGTGGAATCCATCTCTCGGAGAGAAGAGATCGATTGCGTCCGCCAGTTTTGATCGCAGGTCCTTCATGAATCCTCAGAACGAATCGACGTCCGAACCAAAACACGAAGCGACACTCTTCTTGGGCGCAGAGCGATTGCCACGGTCTGAGGGCATTGTGAGTCTGGAAGGAAAATCATTTCAAAGTGTCAAGGCGACTCGCGGCAGCAGCGCGTTCTTGTTTGGAACGTCTTGATACAAGGTTGCGACCGATACTCCAGTCAAAAGGCAACCCTTGCGGTTGCCTATCGCTGTCTTCCCGCACGGAGCAAAACCTGAGTGTTCATATGAAGAATCGCATCGGCACACTTGCGGACGATCGCGCTTGTACGAACGCTTTACGGGGTTCTAGGGGCACATGACAACACCGAACAAAATACCGGCTCCTAATCTGAACTTCTTCATCTAAAGAAGCAGCGACCATAACACACGCAGAAAGGGCGCGAGGAGATCCAGCATGACAACCCAGACCACGCTCGGCGGTACTTTCAAACTTCCGAATACATCGATGACCTTAAACCGTATGGGATACGGCGCGATGAAGCTTGCCGGTCCGCAGGTGTGGGGACCGCCGCCAGACGTCGACGGAGCGATTGCGATCCTGCGAGAGGCCGTCGCGTCGGGAGTGAACCATATCGACACGAGCGACTTTTATGGCCCGCATGTGACCAACCAGATTATCAAGCGGGCGCTTCACCCCTATCCAGACGAACTGGTGATCGTAACTAAGGTCGGGGCGCGTCGCGGCCCAGACAAGTCGTGGATTCACGCTCTCTCGCGTGAAGAACTCGTGGATGCCGTTCATGATAATCTGCGGAACCTGGGCCTGGAGCGGCTCGATGTAGTCAATCTGCGGGTTGGAGGAATAGAGGCACCGGCGGAAGGTTCGATCGAGGAGCCGTTGACGGTGCTAGCCGAACTCAAAAGCAAAGGCCTCATTCGCCATCTTGGCCTCAGCAACATCAGCCCCGCGCAGTTGGCTCAGGGACAGAAGATAACGGAGATCGTTTGCGTCCAGAACCTGTATAACGTGGTGCGACGAAGTGACGATGGGTTTGTGGACGACCTCGCAAAGCAGGGAATCGCCTTCGTCCCGTTCTTTCCGCTGGGCGGGTTCACCCCGTTGCAATCATCGGGTCTGAACGCGGCGGCAAAGGCTGTCGGGGGAACCCCAATGCAGGTGGCACTAGCGTGGCTCCTTCACCGGTCGGGCAACATTCTGCTGATTTCGGGAACCTCATCCATCCAACATCTTCGGGAAAATCTGGCCGCGGCCTCTCTTCAGCTTCCGCCGAATGTGATCTCTGAACTCGATTCAATCGGAGGCAATCCGAGGCCTCCGCGGAAATCGCGAACATGAGTGGAAACGATCCGATCCGACGCTCCTAGTGCGTCAGGTCCGCAATTTGGACGTGATAAGGCTCAAGCAATTCCCCAGTCGCATGATCGACCGCAGCGATGGCGAGCTGATAGCCAACTTCAGCTTGCAAGCAGACTTTGCTCCGCCGCCGCCATTTCCGTCTGCGCTTCGAGTACAAGAAAAATCGTGCTCGATCCTAATTCGTACTTGCGCTGTTCCGCCGCCATCGTTTTTTTCGCCAGGTCCAGCGCCTCTTTGCCGGCGACGATACTCAGTTTCGCTTGTTCAAGTTGATGAACGGAGTTGCTGACGTCCAGCGCGACTTGCTCGCGAATCTGTCGCTCGCCGTACAAGTCGCTGCGCCGAGAGACCAATGCGGTCCCCATCTCGGCTTTCGCCGCGCGATTTTTCAGCGGCAGGCTCAACGATAGTTGCGCCTGGTAGGTGGGGAAGCCAAAGCCGAACAACTGGCTGACCCAGGAACTCGCAATTGGCAATCCGGCCGCCGTGATTGCGGTCGATCCCCCAAGGCCGTTGCTGGAATATTGTCCCTGCAGATCAAGCTCAGGCAAGAGATGATTGTGAGCGAGACGAACTCGCGTTTCATCGTTGGCCAAAGCCGCGCGGGCCACGTTAAATTCCGGACGCTGTCATCAGCGCCGGCCTGCAATGCGCTCCCGGCGTCGATGGTCCGCAGTTCGCCGTCCGGTTCAGGCTTTTCTGTCAGTTCAAGATCGAGCGCCTGAAAATATGGATCCTGATCCGCGCCGATCGTCAGGCGCAATGTGTCCTCAGCTTGCTTCAGTGCATATTCGCTCTGGATTACCTGCACGCGGCGAGATGCCACTTGCGATTCTGACCGGTAAATATCCAATGGGGGCAGGGCGCCCAGTTCCAGCGCGCGCTTGTCGCGCTTGTACGTGGTCTCTGCCGCATCCATCGAAGCTTTGCGCCACATCCGAGATTGCCTTTCGCTTGAACCACCGCCCAATATTGCCCCACGGCCTGCAGAATATTGTTATTCACTTCGGCCGCGAAAGTGGCTTGCGACTGCTGAAGTTGCGGCGGGCGATGATCAGCGGCGCACGGTTCGCGAAAAACCAGCCATTGCTGCAGAAGCGGCTGCGTGAATTGAAAATTGAGCGTCGAACTGGTGTAGGGTTGAACAGGTAAAAAGGAATTATTGGAGGAATTGATGCTAGCTGGTGAAAGTCGATTGAACGTTTGTTCCCGTTTCGAAGGTCTGTGAATAACCAAACACCAGATTTTTCGTCGTGTTCTTGAAATTGTACGTTGGAGCTTCCGGTTCCCTGCAGGACGGTGAACGGCGGCGAGATCGTGCTCGTGATGTTGTCCGTGCTTGTCACGACTGGATCGAATGGTGCATGCGCTCCCAGCAGCGTAAATTTCGAAGACTCCACCTGCGTCTCTTGTATCCGCACCTGGCTGTTATTTTCCAACGTCAGCACGATGGCATCCCGCAAGCTGAGGCGCAGCTTTCCGTCCACAACATAGCTCCGGAAATGCTCCGGCGCTCGCCAGCTTGCCAGAGCGCACCTGAGGCGTCATCAGATCGCTGTAGCTCTCGCCTTTTGTGCGACGACGTGCAGACTGAAACCATTCAGCAGACAAAGCGATCAGGCACAGGCGAGAGTGTCTCATTCCTCATTCCTCCACGATTGTTTGACTCGTGCCGTGAAGATGGCGCGCCGCCGCTACTCGTAACGAATTGCTTCCACCGGGTCCAGGCGTGCGGCTTTGACTGCAGGGTAAATTCCGAAAACCAATCCAACCGTAATCGAAACGATGAAATGCAAGCAGAATGGAAGTCGCTGTCACAATCGTCGACCATCCTGCCAGCCACGCGATCAGGCGCGACATCAGGAAGCCGAATACAATTCCGAAGCTTCCGCCCACAAACGAAATCAGGATCGCCTCAACCACGAACTGGCGGATGATGTCCGACTGGCGCGCACCCACCGCGCGGCGCACTCCAATCTCGCGTGTACGCTCAAGGATGCTGGCCAGCATGATGTTCATGATCCCAATCCCGCCGACCAGCAGGGAAATGGAAGCGATCGCAACCATTACTGCATTGAACAGCCGTTCCGTCCGCCTCTGTTCGGCCAGCAGTTCGGCGGGAACAATCACGCTGAAATCCCCCGCGGAGTGATGCGAGGAATCCAGAATGGCGCGCACTAATTGCGCCACCGATGCCCATGTCTGCGCTATCGCGAATGTTCAGGTAGATGCCGTCGATCTCGTCGCGCACGTCGCTATAGTTGTCCTCGAGACGCAGAATCGCGGAGTTCAGAGGGACATACATGTGTTGTTGAGATCCTGAGTGGGCACTCCGGCGACTTCAGTTTGTGAACTGAGTTGTGGCGAAGCCACGCCGATCACACTGAAACCAGGTTTCGTTGGCCTTCACATACTGCCCGATCGGATCGGCGGACCCGAACAAGTTTGACCGCGCAGCCGCTCCCAGCACGCAAACTGGCGCGGCACGCGTTTCTTCATCGTCGCTAAAGAATCGTCCCTGCAGCACGTGCAGCCCGGCAATCTTCATGTAGATCGGGTCGACCCCATAAACCGTCGGAGGATCCTGCTGCGATTTGGGGATCGTCTTCGATGGAGTCATCCGCTTGCGCGGCGTGCCCGCGACTACGTCGCTTACATCATCGCGAATCACTCGATAGTCCTGGAACGAGAGCCCTGGAGAGATCTTGCGAATTTTCTGATGTGCCTGCCACTCGGTCGTCTCTTTCGCTTCGACGATCAGGTTATGCACCCCCATCTGCTCGATCAGTGCCATCACTTTCTGTCGGGCTCCCGCGCCGATCGAAAGCATCGAGACGACCGCCGCGACGCCAAAAATCATCCCCAGCATCGTCAGCAACGACCGAAGCGGTGCAGCAAAAGATTCTGCAATCCCAAGCTGCAAGTCCGGGAGCCATTGCTGGTATCCGCGGAGATATCGCGCGGCGGGAGCTGGGCGAGTGGTCGCCATTACGGGGCACTCCTCCGCCCAGGTCGGAGCCGACGAACTCGGACTTGCCGTTTTTCGCGGAGCCGTCGGATCGATTAGTGCGATCTCTGTGTCCGACTGCCAATGCCTTCGATCGCCGCGCGGCTCTCGTTTTCGGCCTGAATCTTGACCTCGCGCGGATCAAAGTTGCTTCCGTTGCGGACGTATACGACGCGCTTGTTCTCTTTCAGATACAGTGCCTGCCGGGGCACCCAGAGCGCGTTCTTCCGCGCTTCGCCGTTGATGAATACCCGCGCTGTCAGCCCCGGACGCATCCGCGGATCAGTCGTCGCCAGAGCTGATCGACACCTCGAACTTGCTGGAGCTGTCGTCCTCCCAGAATCTGCGGCTGTTGTTTCCACCGACGGTCTTCACCGTGCCATGAAAGGGCGTTCCTGGCAGAGCGTCCAATTGCAGATCGACGGTCTGACCCTCTTTTATGTTGTTGCGTTCGAGCTCGCCAACTTTAGCCACCAACTCCATGCTCTTGGGATCGATCACCTGACCGACGCTTCTGCCCGGCTCAACCTGGTCTCCCTCTCGATACTCAGGCAGGGACATGCCGCTGAAGAAAAATCCGCCACTCGCTCCTTCGTTCTTCTCCAAGTGCCACCAAGCCATCCATGGGCGCCGTGACCCGCATTTTGTTGATGCTGTCCTGCGCCTGATCCATCGCCAGCTTAGCCTTGTTCCGCTTTTCTTCCGCCAGGGAGATCCTGGCCTGATTCGAAGCGCTGCGTGACTTTACGTCCTGTTCAAGTTCAGCCAGCACGCGCCGCGCTCCTTCAAGAGCAAGTTCATTCTTTCGGGCATCGATGGTGCTGACGAGTTCATTCTTCTGCACGTCCAGTTCGGCCCGGCGCACGTCGAACCGCGCTTTGAGCAGCGCCACCTTATCCTGCGCAGCGACGACTTCAGCGTCCGCTTTGGCTTTCGTAATCTCCTGCTCTGCCTGCAAGAGTTCTGAGCGATTCTGATCAACTTTATAGTGCTGTTCGCTGGGATCGAATTCCATCACCAGGTCGCCCTTCTTGACCGCAGCTCCCGTGTGAAGCAGATGCGTAATCTGCAACGCTCCTCCGCCGATCGGGGGTACCGTCAGCATCTCAGAATGGCTCGCCCGTAACTCGCCGGTGACATAGACCTGCATATCGAGGTCTCCGCGTTTCACACGAGCGGTCGGAACCTCGTTGTTTGCAGTCGTCGAGTTGGATCGACGTACTGCCGCCAACACGCCGCCAACAGCGCACAAGACGACTGCCACGATGGCCCACGCAATGGTTCTGCGGCTTCTCACCCGACTCTGTCTACTCCTTCGAAGTCGGATCTCTCAGCGCCACCAGATCTCCCTGGTTCACGCCGCTGGATACCAAAACTCTTGTCTCCGCTTCGACGTCCGACTTCGATCGAACGTTCTTCAAACTGTCCGGATCTCCAAACGTACGCAACGTTCTGTCCAGATTTCTGGAACAGCGCTTGCGCCGGCAATGTGATGGCATTGGCCATTTGTTCAACGACAACTGTGACTTGTCCTGTGATCCCCGGCTTGAATCGCGGATCCGTCTGGTCAAGCACGATCTCAAGGATGAAATTCCGTGTGATAGGCCAACCGCTAGAGAAGTCCAGGCTGGCAATTTCGCCGATGGTTTCAATGTGGCCCGTGAATTGGCGATCGGGAATCGCATTCAATTGCACGGTTACTGGCTGCTTTGTTGCCAGCCGTCCGCGTTCTGTCTCGTCCACGCGCGCGGAAATTCGCAAAGTAGAGGCGTCCGGTAACTCCGCGATGGATGAGCCCGGCCATGCGCGGTCTCCGGGACGGTATGTGACCATGCCCGAACCACCCCAGTGCTGCAGAAGGCTAATTGTTCCTGGTGAAGGAGCCTTCAAAACCATCTGCCCCAACGATCGCTCCGCTCGCTCCACATCGTATTTCGCCTTCTTGCTAGCTTCCACCTTGCTTTCCATCGTGGCTTTGTTGAGGGCTGCGTCTGAAAGTGCTTTGGCTTGTGCTTCCTTCAATTTCTGTTCCGCATCCGCCAACTTTAACTTGGCTTCTTCACCTTCGATCTTAGAAACAATTTCCTGCTTTCCAGCCTCAAGCTTGGCTCCCTCAACGTCGTAGCGAGCTTTCAGAACATTCGTCTTGTCTTGTTCTTCCGCCAGCCGAGCCTGGGCCTTGGCTTGCCCAATCTCCGCCTCGGCCGATTTCAACGCAGACCGGAACTGAGCCAGGTCCTGTTGCGTCTTCGTCTTGTCGAACTCGACGACCACGTCTCCTGGCTTAACGACTGTTCCTTCGGACAAGACCTTGAGGATTTGAAGATCCCCAGCTTCCGCGGGTGCGCTGATAGTGACGGACTTCAGGGCCTTCACCTCCCCGCGAAACTGTATCGAATCCAGAAACTCTCCTCGTTTGATCTCGACGGTCGGAACGTTGGGCGCACGCTTACCCAATCGCACCGCCCCAAGCAGAACTCCACTGCAGGCCAGCAGGATGACCGCGGCCACCAGCGTCTTGCCTCGCATTGACAGTTGTTGAAAATGCTTCATCATTACGAACCGTTCCCGCTGTTCGAACGAGGGTTTTCTTTCGCGACATCAACATCAACCGCCGCGGACAGATCAGGCATCAACTTGGAATTATTTCCCTCGATGGCCGCAATCACAACAAAGGTCCGAAGCTTTGCAGAAAAATCTCCGCCTTCACCGATTGGGGACACCTGTTCTATCTTTGCTGGGAATTCCAGATCCGGATAGGCATCGAGACGAACTTTTGCTGTCTGACCGACTTCCAGTGCGGGGAAGTCTTGTTGATTGGCGAGCACTCTCACTTGCATCGCTGTTGGATCGACTACCTGCATGAACGGCACTCCTGGCCGCACTTGGTCGCCTTCCTGCACTTCGCCCATCGTCCCCTGCTTCCAGATTGTGTTTAGCACGATGACTCCAGCAATCGGGGAGTGGACTTGCATCAGGTTGGCGTTGGCTTGAGCGTGCATCATTGTCTGCTGGGTGCGATCGCGCTGGATTTCGAGAATCCGAATGGCGGCCTGAGCTGCCTTCCGCTTCAACTCGAAGGTTTCTCGTAGCTGTTCAAATGTGGCTTTAGCCTCGTCCAGGTTTTCCTGGTTCTTTTCAGCGTCGATGCGCGAAACGATTTCGGCTCTCTGTATCTCAAACTCAGCCTTTCGCAGATTGTCCTCGGCAGTCTTCAATTCGGTCTCATCCTTCGCACGGGTAGCACTTTCCTTTGCCCGTTCTTCGGCGACCTGGTCGACGAGCTTTTCATATTCGGCCTGCTTGTCGATGAAGTCCCGTGTCTGAGCCTGCCGGTCGAATTCGACCAGTAGATCGCCTTTCTTCACACGGCTGCCAGAGGCCGCCATCCGTACGATCGTGAGGGTGGAAACCTGCTGGCCGGCAAGAAGTGGAGCCAGGATTGCGCGAGACTCGACGGCTTCGGTGGTGCCTTTGAGACGAATGAACTGGCTGGAGCGGTTTGAAACGGACGAATTGGACTTTGCCGCCGGAGAACGATGGCCACACGCGAGGAACAGACCGCAGACCACAATCAGGAGGATCGCGGCAGTCACTAGAATCCAGAACCTCGCGCCCGCGCGTCCATGCCTCTGTGGCTTGGTTACCGTTCCTGCTCGGTCTGGAGAAGACTCATTCACAGGAACTTCTCCGTAGAAGCGTATGCATCGCCGGATACTCCCGCCGTAGGAATCTGGTTGGGCCGCAAAAGTTGCCTGCCACACTTCGCAACTAACCTAAACGAACCAAGCTCCGTTTCCGACCCTCAGAGAGATCGTCAATGAGCAGCTTAACTTGCAGTCCATCCGATTCATCTCAGGGCAGGGCAGGATACTGACTTGGTACATGGCCTATTTCGCTCAGCTCTCGTTAGTTGGGAAGCGGACGGCTGCGACGAGAGTAGCCCAGGTTGAAACTCCTGTCGAGAGTGTTCGAATTACTCTCTCGGAGACGTGTCAGGTCGTATCGACGGCGAGCAAAAAGAAGGCGAAGCTATCCGCTTCGCCCGGATGATCGTTTCAAGGCCTGCTAAAAGGAAGACCGCTTCGCCTCAACCACAATCTCTGGGCGAATAAACGGAATTACACGTGCTTTCTTTACACTTTGCGACTGGATCGGCGGAAGAACCTTGAGTTTAGGTTGAACCCTTCTTCCATGTTGTTTTGGCGATCTCTCCTCCTCGCCCTCCAGAGCGACAAGCGCCCGGTCAATTTGACGACGCTGTTTCTTCAGTTCGCGGACAATTCTGCGAATCTCGAACTTGGCCACGGTACATCTCCATTTGCCTTCGGGGGAAGACCACAATGGGCATGGCTTGAGGCGCGAGAATTGTAGCTCGGGTTCGTTCGAGAAAAACTGGCCCATCCGTGCCAACGGGATAGCCAATTCGGCTTGGCTCCGACGCCTAACCGACAATGCCCGCTGCGATTGAGGAAATGGCTGCTTCAAGCGATTGCCACGGAGTATGGTCCTCACTCTATCCGTTCGGATAGCCGCTCCTCAAAATCTGGGAAACACTTCTGAATATTCGTAATAAGTGAGATGGCTGCAGCACTATCCACCCGAGTGGGCCTGCACCCGACTGCCCGCTGTTAACAGCACTTGGGATAAGAGCGACGGCAGAGGAAATCTCCAAAAGCTTTTCGAAAGGCGAACATTATGAAAGCCGGATACTTGGCGTTGTTCAGCCTGGTTGTAGCCTACTCGGCTTATCAAGGCACAGGGATATCGAGTCTTGGCTCTGCGTCGCAGGCACCGAAGACGTCGCGGGACGCGGCCGTCGTCATGCGGTCGCAAGAACTCGCTGCCGGGACCGAACCATTTCCGACCATCGGCGCCGGATTGTGTCCGCTGGTTCTGAGTGAAGGTCACGCACCGTGCGGAACGTGCAAGGCCATTTGTCCGGCAAAAGGGCTCACCGGACTCATCGAAGATTATTTTCGTGCAGAATCCCATGGCGACAGCGACTTCGCGGCAAAGCATTGGAACGTGCCTGAAGCAAAGCAGTCCAACATCCGTTTCGTGATTGCGTCACTCCCGGATCCCGTTCACACACACATGGCCCTTCTCTTTGACCGTGGAATTGAATCGATTGAGGGTGCAGCGCAAGCGAGTGGCTATCTCTTTTCCCGTTCCTGGATGCCTTGGGATAATTCGACACACAACGAATCAACGGACTTCACCGTTCGCATGGCACAAGCGCATTTGCAGGAGCAGGTAGAAACGCTGCCCGGTTTGATGATCTTTCAGGGATCGGGAAGTTCCGGAACCGCAGGAACCGTGCTCTTTGTTTTCGTGGTAGGTGAAACCCCGACTGCAGGCCTGCATGCCGAGCAAGTTCAAAACGCGCTCGAAATTCGTCGTGGCATTCTCGCTGGTTCGAGACCGGACCTTCCGGAAAGCAAAGTGTTACGGATCTTTGGACCGGCATTCTCCGGTTCGCTGATGTCCCTTGACTCAATTCTCAACGCTCAGCCACGCGATCGGGTTTCCCGGATCGTGATTCGAAGCGGAACGATCAGCAGCTATCATGCGGTCCGCGACTTCTCTGAATCCGTAAAAACGCATTGGCCCGATCAGAAACTGGAGAACAGCGAAGTTGTCCACCCAGGACGGCCTGATTTCGCAACATTTCAGTTCAGTGATAAATACCAGGAGTTTTACTTAAGCGTCTTTTTCTATGACCGACATGATGTCCATTCGCACGTAGCCATCTTGTCGGAAGACGAGACCGCCTTCGGGAACCAGGAGACGAAACCGTCGGAAACTGAAGTTGCGGAGCTTTCTCGGAATGATTCTTCTGAACCGGTAGTCCCTTTCATTCGACTCTATTTTCCCCGTGAGATCGCACAATTGCGAGACGCATACCAGCGCGACGTACAGATCCAAACACAAACATCGAATGCTAAGGCCGCTCCACCAAGCGGGTTGTCGCTGAGTCTGAGTGTGACAGGGAATGATGACGACAGCGTGGGGGCGTACTCTCCCCTGCAAACGCCGTTGTCTCAGGAATCCATGCTGCAGGCAATCGTTGCCACACTCCGTAGGAAGCATGCGAAAGTTGTGATTATTCGAGCCAGTGACACACTAGACGAAATTTTCCTTTCTCGTTATCTGCGGCAGAACTATCCGCAAGCCAGGCTGGTTACGGTTGGGGCAGACCTGCTGATGGTCCACGACTTTTACGATCCGAGATTTCATGGAATTCTCGCGGTGACACCGTTTCCGCTGCTGACTGGAGCTGACTTTCCAGGATTGGATGGAATGTCCGGAGGGCGCAAAGAAGTGCACCGCCTGTTTCCCGATAGCTATTCCGTGGGAAATTTCAATGCGTTTTTATCGCTGCTCGCTTTCGATCCGAATGCGAAGTCAGGCGAATTGCCGGCGAAGGACTACGAGCAACTCGGGATGCCGTCCTTTTTCAGCCGGCTCAGAACAACTCTGGCAATCCGCTGCGTGCCCATCTGTGGCTAACTTCTGTTGGTAGGGATGGCTACTGGCCAGTCAGCGTTCTCGATGATGTATCGACCTGGTGTTCTTCAAACCATTCAAAACATACATCCCGGAGACATATAAGGCGCCCGGAATTAAGAATGCTCGCCGCCGCCGGCCACTTTAAATTTGGAGAGACGTACGCAGTACATTTCTCGGTTGCTTGGACGATTTTCTGGATGCTCGCCTTTGGCCTGACTTTGTGTATGTCTTTGTTGCTCGCATTTCCCAGCACATTCTCGCGTTCAGAGACTCTTGGGAGATTTGGAGGAAACCCCTCATCCTCGCGCAATGGTTTGCTATTCCTGGGCGGAATGCTCCTACTGGCAACGGAAACTCTGTTTGTGATACCTGCAGCATTATGGCTCGGCCACTATGGAAATCCTGCTCAGGAATTGACGTTGCAGCAGTCATGGAGTGAGGCGTTGAACGGGTTGTGGCTGGTGTTGGGTAGCTACGTCTTCAGCGTCGCGGCTCTGGGCGCGGCTTGTTATCGGGGATTCAACTCAGCGCAAAAGCAAATTTCTCGCGCGGACCGGCGCTGCAGCTCTGCACATTCGTCAATCCTCATAGCTATTAGCCTGACGGGCTGGATTTGGTCAGCAGACTTGGATAGCACTCTTGGGAGTTTTCTTTATCGGTATATCAACGTTGGTTCGGGCGTTTCGCCTTGTCTGCCACTGGTGATGCTGCTGGCAGGATGGATTTGGTGGGGTTGGCAGTCATTGACCGGAGTGACGTCGACGCAGGAGAAGTTGTCGGTTCTTCCGAGCAGTAGCACGTTTGATGAGAAATCTACGTCCTGCTCTGAGCAATCACTGGATCCGACTAACCGGGTGCAGCTGCAAGGCATTGACTGCGAAAGAAGGTCAATGGCCTTGGGAAATTCTAGGCGCCGTGCCTCGCGACATTAAGCTAGGGCTGTCAGCGTTGGCCGGATTCTCAGTGATCTCCTGCTCATGCGACCGTCAGAAATTGCCGAAGCTTTTGAGCCATTCGGCTACAAGATAATTTATTGGTGCCTGCTGTACTCATGTCTCCTGTTGGTTTGCTTTCTCGTGACCCACATCGTTGCCCTCTGGCTACAACTGAGAAATCTGCTTCAGAGCATCGAACGAATGCCTTTTCGAAGGGGATTCAAGGAGCTAAAGAGTCTGACCTGGAAGCCTTTGTGGAAGCTCGCTGGGAATGGCACAGAAGAGTTTCGCCAGCTGCTTTGCGAAGAGCTTGAGGCGCTGACGCAAATTCAAAATACCGGCGTCCGCGATTGCACATTGAAGCGCGGGGAATTGTAACCGCGAAGATCCGCTACAGACGAAATGTCCGCCGCGTATGAAGAAAGCCCTGGCCGGTAGCGGCAGCGCTCGGCTTCCCCAGTTACGATCAGCGTTCCAGAGCATCGAAACCTCGCTCGCTGTAGTCGCCTCTGAGGCGTTACTCTATTCAACTGCGCTCGTGGAATGCCGGTGCAGATCCAGCGGAGCATGGCGGCGACTGGCGTCCGTCGAGCGGTTCTTGTGCCTCTTCTATTTGAATATCATCCTGATACCCCTGCGACGGTTGCAAACGCTGATTCTCGCGCTGGCCGGGGTGTTTGTGTCAGTTCTGATTTCGTATAGCAGTTATCCTTTCGAATCACGGGAAAGCTTCCACGTTTTGCTGATCTCCATCTTTTTTGTGA
>CAVYUY010000046.1:0-17334 GCA_963771765.1 uncultured Acidobacteriota bacterium | reverse complement strand
CAGGCGGTCGAGATTTCCATCCAGCAAATCGCCGGCAAAGCGGTTGAAGTCAGTACCTGACAACGCCCCCCACGTGTGCGATCCCGAATAATTTGCCGAAACGACGAACTTTGACGGCAGCTCCCGCTCAACGCCAAACACCCAGTTCAAAGTCAGCGGCGACGTGAGGTGCGGATCAACTCCCCATACATCGGATTGGACGCCAACTAATCCGCCAACCGGATTCACCTGTCCCAACGGAATTGCCGGCAGGGTAAAACCGAAAGGCCAGACAGTGTTTTGCGTTCCCAGCGAGAACAAAGGCTTGATGGGGGTCGATTGCGTGAAGGTCGGGAACAAAAATCCGGGCGGGTTCCCGCGCAGAACGTCGATCGTTTCACCCAGATCGATCGGGTTGTGATACACACCAATTCCGCCGCGGATATTGGTCTTGCCGTCGTGTCCCGGGGACCAGGCATAACCAAACCGGGGAGAGACGTTGCGATTCAGGCGGTGGGCAAAGGGCGAGTTTACGCTGCGGACGGCAGCGTTCTCGAATCGCTGATTAAGGTCGCCCGATCCGAGAAATAAGTTGCTGTAGTGGTATCCGTTCACTCCCACTGGATTGCCGAAATCATCCCAACGCACGCCCAGCGTCAGCAGCAGGTTCGGACGAACTTTCCACTCGTCTTGAAAGAACAGGCTTTCTCCGTTTCCAGCCGCGCCGAAAACAAATGGCTTCGGCGTTCCGGTCAGGGCATCGTAGGCAACCCCACCTTCGCTCGAAGGCGTATCCGTGACGAGTTCAATCAAATTGTCGAAATTGAATTGCGGGCGTCCTTGCGCGTTGCGGAAGTCTGCAGTGTCATCATCGCGAAAGTATCCGCCGCCGATATGGAATGAATGCTTGCCGTGAACCCAGCTCACGACGTCACGCCAGTTGTAATTGTGCTGGGCGTATAAGCCGGACCACCCCGGATCGATCGTCAGACCAACGCCCGCGACGGTAATGCTGGGCACCGAAAATGGCGCAGCTTTGGTGCTCCATCCGAACACATGGTCGGCAAAAAATCCCAGCTCGTTCACCATGTTTTCCGAAAAGGTGTGCGTCCAGCTTGCCTGCGTCGCCCACGAAGTCGTGGAATTAACGGAAGCGAAATCTTTGCGGATCGCGGCATTCTGGTCGCCTTCGTCCATATTCAAATAGCTGACGTAAATTCTGTCTTTGCCGCCGTTGGCGTATTGATCGCCGCGCAGCGAGTACTGCAATCCGTTGCGATAAGGGCTTTGGTCGTAGGTGCCGTTCATGATCACCGGCATGTTGCAAGGAATGTTGAATGTGCTCGGTGTTCCGCAACTGCTACCGAAATAGTCAGAGGCCAGGCTGTTCACGCTGAAGTTGTTCAAGCCAACAACTGGATAATTTGTCAGGACACTGGTTCCGATCGAATTTGCAAAATTTTGTTGCGCCCACGCGACGAACTGCGGACTTTCAAACGTTGTTCCTTGTTTGCCGGAAGAAGTCAGCGACCGCAGCGTTTCCACAGAAGCGAAGAAGAAGGTCTTGTCTTTAATGATCGGGCCGCCGAACGTTCCACTGATGTCGTGCTTCTTGAACGGCGCATATCCGACCGTGGGATCGGTAAAATGCGTGGCCGCCCACATGTGCTGGTCGTTGAAGAGATATTTGCCGCTGCCGTGGAACTGGTTGCTGCCCGACTTCGTGACCATGTTCACGACCATCGAGCTGCCAAATCCCTGGTCCACTTTGAAAGTGTTGGTTTCGACTGTCAATTCTTCCACCGAGTCCGGATTCGGAGCCCAGTTCAACGTTCCCGTCGTCACGTTGCTGGTTACGGTCAGTCCATCGACATTGAACTGGTTCCCGGACCAGTTGCGGCCGTTCGCGCTCATGTCCGGAAAATATTCGTTGGTAAAGTTGTCGCCTTGGTCGGCATTGTTGCCTACCACACCAGGAGCCATGCTCATCAGGCTGATGATGTTGTTGCTGAGCACCGGAAGGTCCTGAAGCTTTTCGGCGTCGATGCTGAGGTGGATGCGCGTTTCAGTCGTGTCGACCAACGCAGCTTCTCCAGTGACCACCACCGACTGGCTGGTCGCTCCGACCGCCATCGTAACGTCCACGTCCCGGGACTGGTTGGCGGTTACTTCCACATCGATGGTCTGCGATTTGAAACCTTCTGCGTCGACCGTGACCCGATACTTGCCGATGGGAAGGCTGTTGAAGCGGTAGAGACCTTCTGTATTGGTGACGACTTGCTTCACCACTCCCGTGGCCTGATCTCGCAATTGGACCTTTGCCTGGGCCACAGTCGCTCCGCTGGAGTCGCGCACTGTTCCCTGGACGCTGCTGCTGAATTGGGCCCAACCCATCGCGCACAAAGCAAGAATCGAGATGACACCAGCCATCAGCCGTGTAGGTTTCATGGTTCGCCTCAGTTTTTTCTGGAATCCGGTCCTCAGCCGCACTTCTGACCGGAGGTTGCCAGCCACTATATCGGGAGAACTGTCACATTGCAATCGAAACGTTGCGAAATATTTCGATTTGGGAGCCACCTAGGCCAAATGCATAATAATACGAAGGTTATGTATGGTTTTTGGCGACTGAAGTGTTTGCAACATCCGGAAGCGTGCGGGGCAGCTATCGCAACGTTCCGCATGCGAAAACGCCCCAGTTTCGTTGCCATTCGGAGAAAAGTTGCCCTTGTTGAGCTGCGACGGCTAGCGAAGCGTGTCCGCTGGATCGTCCGGGCTTTTCCGGCGGATATCTTTTATTGGCATTTTGCCGCAGTTTGGCCAGTCGCTGCAGAAGATCCGGCAACTCAGCAGATTTATCGTTTCTGCGCAGCGACAGGATCAAGTGGTAAATCGCGGACTCGTTGTCGGGATCATCTTTGAGTACCCGTCTTGCTTGCTCAGCCGCCGCTTGCGTCTGACCGGAGCTGAGATACAGCGTACTGAGAATGTTCCGTGCCAGAGGAAGCTTCGGATTGATCGCGACCGCCTTGCGTGCGGATTCCAAAGCGACTTGAAAATCGTGGCTGCCCGGTTGGACGCCCCTCTGCACGAGGATTTCCGATTGCGTGTAAAGCAAGAAGGCATCATTCGGATTTCTGGTGAGCTTGCGCCGAACCTTGGCCAGTGCTTCATCAAAGTTGCCTGCTTCTTCGGCGATCTTGCTTTGGCCTACCTGGCTCAGCGTCTGACGCGGATCGATCTCGGCGGCCTTCTGAAAATCGGTCTGGGCTTTCTCATAGTCCGCCAGTTGAACGTAAAGAATGCCGCGTTCCAAATATAGCGGTGCGGCGTCTGGCATCAGGCGCAATCCCGAAGTCATTACCTCAATTCCTGAAGCGAATGAATGATGGTCGAACGCCAGCGCGGCCAGTGCGAGATACAGATCGATGTCCTTCGGATAAGCGGCGACCGCTCGATTCAGCAAGTCGACCGCCTGTTGCGTCTGTCCATCGGCCTCGTAAGCAGCTCCCGCCAATTCGGCGACGCGTGCGTCGGTTTGCCCACTAGGCGCGTTGCTTTGCGATTGCAGCAAGGGCTGCAAGGTTGCGATTGCATCTTTCGGGTGCCGTGCTTCGAGTTGCAGAGCCGCCAAATGCATCCTTAAGCGCGTGTCGGCCGGATTTGCGTTCACGATTTTGAGGAACTCCGCGCTTGCTTCGTCGAGGCGATCGAGCTTCGCCAGGCAAGACCCGAATTGTTCAAGCGCCAATGGCTGCGTGTCGATAACTTCTCGGCTGCCTTCGAAATTCGATACGGCGTGGGCGCAGTCTCCTTGCTTGTAGTACAGAGATCCCAGCATCGCGTGGCTGGTCTGATCGTCTGGATGCGTTTTCAGAATTCGTTGCAGTAACGAGAGTGCGCCCTTGTCGCCCGCCTGATATTCGATTTGAGCTGCGCCTTCGAGGGCGGGCAGATAATCGGGCGAGGTTTTGAGCGCGCGCTGGAATGCGGCCAACGCATCTGAATTGCGATGCAATCCAGTGAGCGCTATCCCTTGCATGCTGCAAAGCCTCGCATCATTCGGAGAATCGCGAACCATCGGTTCGACAAGCTGCAGTGCGCGCTCGTATTCGTGTGCCCGCAGAGCGGCG
The DNA here is from genome assembly GCA_963771765.1 of uncultured Acidobacteriota bacterium. Lineage (GTDB taxonomy): Bacteria > Acidobacteriota > Terriglobia > Terriglobales > Acidobacteriaceae > Sulfotelmatobacter. The sequence continues at coordinate 13,225 of CAVYUY010000046.1, read as the reverse complement.
CTGATGTCTTGCATGGTCGCCGCGGAACTCTGAGAGGATTGTGTGAAGGCGTCCTTGGCGGCCACGCACAAGGAAAGCGATAGCAGGGAAAGCATCAGCCCGATTCGCAGAACGCATTTCAAAAGCGTGCTCGGTGGTACGCGATGGCACAACATCGCGTCAGCTTTTCCAGGATAGTTCCGCGAGATAAACACCACCCTGCCCCCACCCGGCGCGTGAAACATACCATTTGCCGTCCGCGGCTTGAATCACTTCGGCAGCGTGCGCGGGGAATTTTCCCACCATTCGATCAGCGTCCCAATGAAAAGGGTCGTCGCTCTCATAGACTGCCGTTTCGTTGTATCCGTGGTTGGTGCAGACGAATAAATAATATTTTCCGTTTCGCGCCACCACAAATGGCGATTCAGTCGGCCCTCCATACGTGCCGGTTTCGGCATCGCGAAACACTTCGGTTGGTGTGACCAGTGAACCAGATCAGGGCTGGTGGCCGACTTTACAGTGTGGTTGCCGCCCTTAGGAGTGCTAGTCGCAGCGTAATAGAGAATCCACTGGCCTTCGTGCTCGATGACCATGGGATCGCGCGCGTCGTAGCCGTCTACGACCATCGGATTGGCTGGATTCCGCTTCCAGTGGAACAGATCAACCGAGGTTGCAAGGTGGATGTGGTATTTCGTGTGTTCCTTCCCTCCACCGCAATAAAACATGTAGTAGACGCCTTTATGCCGCAAGGCATAGGGCGCCCACACGACTGTCTCTCCTTGCGATGAATCCACGGGAAGGACGGAGGCTTGTTTGGTCCAAGGCCCGAGAAGGCTCGGCGCGGTGGCATGCGCGAAAAACTTCTCTTCCATCGCCTTCGCTGGCTCCTTGTGGGTAATGCCGAACAGATGCCATTGACCATCCTCGGCACGAATGAAGGTGTGGTCGTTGATGTACCAGTGTTCTTTCTCGCCAACGGACGGATCGTAGATCTTCGTAAAAGCCCCGACATGAAATGCTGATCCCGTCACTGTTTCGGAGCCTGTTGGGCGAACATGAATCGCCTTGGAGAGACAAAGTCCGCGACAAGAGCTCCGGACGCGAAGCCGAGGCACCGCAGAACCCGACGCCGACTTGTCATCGAAACAATCTCGCAGTTCAGTTCGTTCGATTCCATCCCTGGGGTGGACCTTTCGCCTTTGGCTTTTTACAGACGGGCGAACTTCCCGTCAAGCGAAACGTTTCGATCCAGAGCAATAGTTTCGCAAAATTGCGCATGCCCTTCTCAACCGCGCATACGCGCGGTATAACTATCCTGCATGAAAAAGCGCGAGAAATACACGATGAAGGATGTCGCGCGCCTCGCTGGAGTTTCGACCTCAACCGTTTCCGCAGTGGTGAATGAGAATGTTCCGGTCAGCGAAGACCGGAAGCAGCGAGTGTTGCGGGCGATGTCGGCCCTTCATTATCAACCAGATGAGATCGCTCGAAGCCTGAAAAAGGGCAGGACCAAGGCAATCGGGATCGTGGTTCCCGATATCACGAACGCTTTCTATCCTGAAGTGGTTCGAGGAGTCGAAGAGGCAGCGCAAGCCGAAGGGTACGCCGTGTTTCTCTGCGATTCCCAAGAGGATGCCGCGCGCGAGAACGATCACTTGCTAGCGTTGTTTTCACGTCGTGTCGATGGTGTTTTATTGGCGTGTTGCCGTGACTCGATATCGTACGAAACTACGCTCAGATTGCACGTTCCCTGCGTTTTTGTTGATCGCCTGCCGACTTCGAAAAGCGAAGGCACCGTCTCCACCGACAACGTTCAAGCGGGATATCTCGCCGCTCGCCACCTTCTGGACCTGGGCCATCGGAAAATTGCCATGATCGTTGGCACTCTCGCCCTCTCGCCTCATCGTGATCGGCTGGAAGGCTTTCGTAAAGCTATGCAAGAAGCGAACTTGCCTATCCGGGACGAGTACCTGGTACAGGGAGACGTGCAGATCCAGAGCGGATTCGACGCAACCCAGAAACTGCTTGGACTGGAACCCCGCCCGTCCGCCATAATGGCGAGCAATAACAAGCTATTGATGGGCCTTCTACAGGCTCTCGAAGAGAACAAGACGAAAGTTCCGCAAGACATGAGCGTGGTCGGATTCGATGACTACGCCTGGAACAAGTACCTCAGCCCCAGCGTGACCGCGATTGCTCAGCCGACGTTCGAGATGGGGAGGCGGGCATTTGGGCTGCTGCATCAGCTGATGAATCGCGACGAGGCGAGCGATTCCCCTTCAAAGCATTTGCGCCTCGCCGCAGAGCTGCGGGTCCGCAATTCGACTGCGGCGCTGCCCACCCGCTAGCCCCTTTTTCGCTCAAAACTGCTCCCAAAAGCTCCTAATCTAAAAAATCGTAACGTTTCTATTGGCACATTCCTGCTGATTCGAATACACTGCAGCGTGCGATCGGACTTTTATGCCTTCTACGAGCAATGAAGTATTTCTGGTGGCCAGCGGAGACCTGCGGCCGTCCGCTAATCAGATGTGCTGGCCAGCGCAAGCCGCTGCGGAAAAACAACTGACGGCTGCGATTGAGTCGCTGGGCCATTCCGTGAAACGGGCACATCCGTATTCAGAAGAAAAAAAGCACGGATTTATCGATAGCCAGCGTCACGGGATCGAGGTTTTTTCAAAAATCCCGCCGGGCGCGAAGGTCATTGTCGCCGAAGCCGTCTGGCAATACAGCCATCACGTGTTTCCGGGACTGTTCCGCCATCAGGGCCCAATTCTCACGGTTGCGAACTGGAGTGGCCGTTGGCCGGGACTGGTGGGAATGCTCAACCTGAACGGCGGGCTGACCAAAGCCGGAGTTCCCTACAGTTCGCTTTGGAGCCAGGATTTTCGCGATGAATATTTTCTTTCGCGGCTCAAGCAGTGGCTGCAAGGACAAAAGATCCATCACGACGACACCCACGTCCGCGAATTTCACTCCTCATCTTCGGAGGGTCCAGAAAGCGTCGGTGTCGAAGTTGCCGACGAGCTGCTGAAAACTCCCGCCATCCTCGGGGTGTTCGACGAGGGATGCATGGGAATGTACAACGCCATCATTCCCGACGAACTCTTGCATCCGCTCGGCATATTCAAGGAACGACTTAGCCAGTCGGCGCTCTTTGCCGCGATGCGGCGCGTGCCTGACGCCGAAGCGCTCGCAGTGCGCCATTGGCTCGACGCCAAGGGGATGATGTTTCGCACTGGCAAGGACGAAGCGACAGAACTCACCGACGCACAAATTCTCGAACAGTGCCGGATGTATGTTGCTGCTCTGCGAATCGCGGCAGATTTCGGGTGCGACACGATCGGCATTCAGTATCAGCAGGGACTGAAAGATATCTGCCCAGCTTCGGACCTGGTTGAGGGGCTTCTCAACAACGTTGACCGTCCGCCCGTGAAGAATGCCGTGACCGGCAAGGTTCTCTACGAGGGAAAAGCGTTGCCTCATTTCAATGAAGTCGACGAATGTGCAGGTGTCGATGCGCTGATTACCAACCGCTTGTGGAGCAAGATGGGTCTCGATCCCGAGACCACGCTACACGATTTGCGCTACGGCGAAGAATACGGCGGACAATTTGTCTGGATTCTCGAGATTTCCGGCGCCGCGCCTCCGCAGCATTTCGCGGAAGGATATCGAGGCGCGGTGAGCGAACGCCAGCCACCGATGTATTTTCCGCTGGGCGGCGGATCGCTGAAGGGAATCAGCAAGCCCGGAGAAATTGTCTGGAGCCGCGTATATGTACAGAAAGACAAACTGCTTGCCGATCTTGGACGCGCGACGGTGGTCGACCTGCCTCGCGCAGAAGTTGAGCGCCGATGGCAAGAGACGACGCCCCAGTGGCCGATGATGAATGCAGTACTACACGGCGTGAGCCGCGATCAGTTGATGGGACGTCACAAAGCTAACCATATACAGGTCGCTTACGGGCGTGACGCTGCCACCGCCGATCAAGCGATGCTGGCCAAGGCCGCTGCTTTCAAAAAACTTGGTATCCAAGTTTTCCTGTGCGGTGTCGATCAAAGCGCAGGCCATTGAACTCGTACCAGTCTGAGCCAAAATCAGGGAGAGATGCCGATGAAGAGACGCTCATTCATAAAGGGTGTTGCGGCAGGAGTTTCGAGCGTGGCGATGCTCCGCGTACCGGCGTTTGGAGAGAAATCCGGACAGAAGTCGTCATCCCGACCATCCACTGCCGCGGAAGCCTCAACTCCCGGTGCATCGTTGCCAACCATTCTGAACGAGTACACGGCATTCTTGCCCGGAGAGGCGGAAGCGCTAGCGGTGAAAATCACCGTGCATCGCATAGAGATCGAGTATCAAGAAGTCGAAGCATCAGCATCGGGCGAAAACAAGAAACTCAAAGTCGGCGACTCAGTTGGCGGCTGGAGATTGCTGGCAATCCTGCCCTGGCACAATGGCACGCCCACTGCCGTCTTCGAAAAACACGTGACGCATCAGGGAGCGATGGTTTTCGTCACCGCCGAACGCGAACTCGCGCGGATTCCGAAGCAAATCGGAGATCTTTCGAAAATTAAGCCTCGTCCGGTGCACGAGTCTTCCAACATGAAGTTCGAACGGCCGGGAACCATCACGATGGGGCCCGACACGCTGGGCCAACATGTTTTGAACTCTGACCAGGACCCTAGCTTCGAAAATCTCGCCGGGCTGGGTAAGGAATACACCGGCTGGACGTTGGTCTCTGACGACGGAGTAGGCGCCCTGAAATCGATTTGGCTGGAAGCGGACGGAAAATCGCGGCAGGTGAGCGACGATCCTCAGGCCTCGTGGGCCCCTGATACGAACGGACGATTATTCGAGCCTGGCCGGCTGCTGGCGCTTCCGTATTTTTATGTTCTCAAACCGGGATACAGCAAGCGGACCATGCTGGGAGGATTTCTTCCCGCAGCTGATATTGGAGTTTGGAACCCCGATCATGGCGTGGGCTACGAAGTCATGATGGTGTTGTCGGACAACGCCGAACAAAAACCGATCGCAAGAGTTCGGGCCACGCTGCATCCCACGCAGACCGGAGCTTTTCGGGGCGGGGACCGTGTGACCGAGCCGATCGTCCGAGACGGCGTGATGGATCGCTACTGGAATGGCGGCGCCAACGATTTCTATACAGCTGTCCTCAACCTGTGGCTGCGCTGGACGGCTTTCTTCGATACCCGGATGAAGGTCGACATCCCTGATCCATGGTTGCTTCAATCGGCGAAAGCAGGAATCGTGCTGTCACGGTGCAGCTACCGCGGGCTCGAACCCACTTATCAGATTGGCGAGGGCGCGTACACCAAAATTCCAGAACGTAGTCACGCCCTGTTCCCGGTGGCGCACTACGAATTTGTTTGGGTACACCAGTTGTGGAATCAGGTGGACCGGGTTGATCCTCACTTTCAGCATTACCTCGATAAATACGTTTTGCCAGATGGGAATTTCGTTTACAACACGCAAGACCAGGTGGAAGCGCCGGTGAACATCGGAGTTTTCCTGCAAAACTCCGCGCGAGCGTACGACTATTCCGGCGATCTTGGAAGCGCTGAAGCGGCGGCTTCCGGTTTTACAGAGGATGATCGATTACGTCATGGCGCGGCGTGCATTTGCGAAGGAAGCTTTTCCTGCAAATGACCCTCGGCATGGGCTGATCTGGGGTTCGCCGGAAGCGGACAACGGAGATCCGGCGGACGATCATCCAGACTCGCATCTCTACTACTATCAAAATGCCGCATGGGTGTGGCGCGGCTTTAAGGAACACGGGCGCTGCCTGCAAAGAGCGGGAAGCGAGCACAACGACCAAGCTCTCGTAGACGCCGGCCGCTTTTTTGAAACTCTTGCGAAAGAAATTCGCTCCGACGTCGAGAACGCGCTGAAGATCACGATGGATGCGCGGAACGCAGAGATGAAGCGAGCGGGAATCACTCCTTTTTCGGCGTTTGATACCACGCGTAAACCGGAACAACTCACCAGTTATGAGAATCATCGTTACATGATGGATTGGTGGACATCGGATTGGGGCGATGCGGATCTGGATGAAGGCCATTTCCGCCATCGAGCGATTGCGGGGCAGGAAGTTCTTGGGATGAACCAGGCCGCGGACGGAATTTACGCGATCGACAGCGGAACGCAGCTCACATCCAATTTCATGGAGCACGGGACTCTGGCTGCTCGCATTCGCAGGGACGACTACCGGCCCTTCCTGCTGACTCTCTACGCGAACCTCACGTTCGCGATGGACAGCGGCAACCGCTATGCGCCGGAAGACGCCTTGTTTCCCGGAGGCAGCGCGGGCGAAGGCGCAGGTTGGACCTATTCCGCTGTTGTGAACAGCGTGCTGCAGCCCACGCTCGCATTGCGATGGCTGCTTTGCTACGAAGAAAACGATAGCGAGCGGGTTCATTTGCAAAAGGCGGCGCCGAAAACATGGTTCGCGGCGAAACAGAAAATCGTCGTGGAGAAATGTCCCACTCGCTTTGGAGAGATTGGCTGGTCTACCCAGTCCGCTTCGTCGGGATGGGATGTGACGATCAATTTGCCTCAGAGTAAGCCTTTCGATGCCGACATCGTCATTCACGTGCATCCGGCGAACGGAGGCAAGCTGCGGTCGGCGTCGATAGGAACGTTGAACGGGAACATGGTCGTTCTTTCAAAAGCTCAACTGGCGGGGAAAACGACGCACACGCTGCACGTGGAATAGGGGCACGCGATTTCCCGTAGGAGAGATCAGTAGATCCCTCCCTCCGGTCGGGATAACAAATGATTCGATGTGTTCGATATTCTCGTCCGCCCTTTCGTAATCTCGTTTCTTGCCGTTAGGCGCGTGTTACGCGGGCGCGCACTTCGAAAAACTTCTGGGTTATACTTCACTCCCATTCGCCCGGTAGCTTACGGATGGTGGGCTCTATGCTTCTTGCGCTGAAAGGCAAAGTATTTCTGATCACCGGTGGCGCGCGGGGAATCGGGGCTGCCATCGCTCGTGCTTGCGGGGACGAAGGCGGGCTTCCCGTCATCATCGATCGCGACGCCGCGGCAATCGAGAACTTCAAGACCGAACTCGCTCAGCGCGGAATTGCCGGCGAGGTCATTGCCGGCGACTTAACCGACTCGGCCGCCGTCTCGCGCGCGATCACGAAAACTGCTGAGAAGTTGGGACGCATCGATGGAGTCGTCAACAACGCCGGAGTCAATGATGGCGTTGGGCTTGAGAATGGAAGTCCGGAGAAGTTTGCGCTCTCGCTCGAGAGAAATTTGGTCCACTACTTTTCCGTGACGCAGGCCGCCCTGCCATTTCTGAAAAAGACGCAAGGATCAATTGTGAATATCGGGTCGAAGGTGGCAATCACAGGCCAGGGCGGCACGTCAGGATATGCGGCGTCCAAAGGCGCGATTCTTGGACTCACCACAGAATGGTCCGCCGAACTGGCGGCCTACGGAATGCGCGTGAATTGTGTGATCCCCGCGGAAGTTATGACGCCGCAATACGAGAGTTGGCTGAAGACGTTTCAGGATCCGGAAGAGCGGGCCAAAAAGATTACAGCAAGAATACCGCTGGACCATCGTATGACAGAGCCGGACGAAATTGCGGCGATGGTAGTTTTCCTGTTGTCAGAGAAATCAGCCGGCATTACTGGTCAGCATCTTTTCGTTGATGGGGGCTACGTGCATCTCGACCGCGCTCTGACTTAGAGATTCTCAAGGATCCCGCCAAGCACGATTTCACCGCTGGCTGCGTTTCGGCCGGAACCGAATGGCGTAGATCAATCCGAATACGAGCATTGCTGCACCCCACCAGATCGGAATATGAAGCTGGGGCATTGCCACGACCGTAGTCGAGGGGACATACAAACCGTAGATGCCGGATCCCAGGATCAGCGCACCGTAGAGAGCCAGCAACGCTCCGATAAAAAACCAGATCGAAATGAAGTCTTTATGCACGTTAACTCCTTACCAGAACCAATAGTTCAGCGCGATGAATCCGACCGTAACTGCGCCAGCCCAAGTGACGGGGCGCTGGAAAAATGAGAAGTGTCCAGCGGGTGCAATGTCGGTGAGCCCGTAGACCAGGTTCGTGAGTTCGCTGTCAGGCTTTGGCTTGGTGAAAAGGCTGACTACGACCGTCACGAGCACATTCGCGATCAGCGACCACATCGCCCGGTAGATATTTTCCGCCATGTCTTTCGCATGCACCGAGAACGCGATGTGCGCGAGTGCCTGCGGATCGAACTTAACCCAGAACCATAGAGCAAACGAAGTCAGAATTCCCGCTAGCAATCCCCAGAATCCCGCTGCGGGCGTAGTCCGCTTCCATAGCATTCCGAGGATCACCGTGCCAAACATCGGGACGATGAAGAAGACGAAGATCGCTTGCGCATAGACGATGATGCTCGAAAAATTCATCACCAAGTAAGCGGTCCCAATGCTGACAAAAACTCCGAGCAGGGAACACCATCGGCCCATGGAAACGTAGTGCGAATCCGGAGCGTTCTTGCGAAACAGAGGCTTATAAATGTCGTATGTCCAGACTGTGGTGAACGCTGTAACGTTCCCAGCCATGCCTGACATGAACCCAGCGACCAGCGCAGTGACGCCAAGGCCCAATAAGCCGGGGCCGCAATAGCGCGCGAGCATCAGCGGGAGAGCTTCGTTGTAGGTGTGAACGCCCGGAAGCCCCGCCTGACTTTCGGGAACGAGATGAAAGGGCAGCACTGCGAGGGCAAGCAGGCCGGGAACGATCACGATCAGCGGCACCATCATCTTACAGAAAGCGCCAATGATTGTTCCCATTTGCGCGGAACGTAAATCTTTCGCCGCCATCACGCGTTGGACGACAAGAAAGTCGGTGGTCCAGTAACCGAATGAAATCGCCAATCCCCAGCCGAAGACGATTCCAGTCCAGTGGACGCCCATAGGGTTCGCGGTAAACGAACCGGTCGTGCTCCACATGTGGATGAAATCTTGACCAGGAAAGTTCGTCTGAATGCGATGAACCATGCCCGCCCAGCCGCCGGTTTCGTACAGGCCGACGACGGGGATGACAAGACATCCAATCCAGATCAAAAAGAACTGTAGAACCTCGTTGAAAATTGCCGACAGCAAGCCGCCGGCAACGACGTAAACCGCGACCGTGAGAGACGAGACCCAGATGCTGAAGTGAATATCCCAGCCAAGGATGACCTTCATGATGACGGCCATCGAATACATATTGATCCCGCTCATCAGGATCGTCATGACTGCGAACGAGATGGCGGAAAGCGATCTTGCGCCCTCACCGTAACGCAACTTTAAATAGCCCGGCACAGAGTGCGTTTGGCAGATGTAGTAGAACGGCAACATGACCAGCGCCAGAAACAGAATGGCGGGGATTGCAGCGATCCAGTAGGCGTGCGCTACGAGAATTCCGTATTGATAGGTCGCCGCCGCATAGCCCATCATTTCGAGCGAACCAAGATTCGCGGAGATGAAGCTGAGGCCGGCAATCCATGCCGTCATATCGCGGCCGGCCATAAAAAAATCTTCGCCGGTGGTGGTGTACTTCTTCAGGTAAAGGCCCAGGCCCAACACGAGGAGGAAGTACACAACGACGATGATCAGATCGACGGGGCCGAGAGCGAGACGTCCGCTCGCCGACTGCAGGAGGAAGGTAGCAATCATTATTGGAGGCTCCCTACGGAGCGAACCAGAGGGAGAAGAATGCGGTCCAGTTCGTCGTCACTCCAATCGTTCAAGGTCACTTTGCGAAACAGTCCCCAATGTTCGACCAGTTCGACGGTCTGGCCGGGCGCGAGTTTGGTGAGAGGTCCGAGCGATTCAATCTCGAGGAACTCATTGTTCGTAAATGTTTCAAATGACGCGCCGAAGTCGGGATAGGTCTTGGAAGGATCCGGCTTGCTGCGCTTCACGAAGGCTTCGCCGTTCAAAACGTAGGCCGCCCATGTGTCGGGATTAAACATTCCGATCTTCTGGGCTTCCTTATTGTTGGGATCCTGCCGGAGCATCATATATTTGCGGGTGAATTTCCAGCGCGGGTCGGCGAGGTTCGTATAAGCCCACATGGTCAGGGGATTGGTGGCTTCGAGATTCGCGGGATGATGACCTCGGGGAGGGAATCCGGAAACCGCGGTGCCGCCTTGCGCCATCATGGTGAGAGCCCATGGAGCGAATTCAAGCGGGAACAAAGAATGGTTCGTGATGCGATGGGAGACGATCACCGTGGTGCCGGACGGCGCCATCACGACTTCAATTTCCTTCTGCAGATTTGTTAGCGGCTCGACCGGCGCGCGCGCGATAAGGCCATTGGCTGTCGCTTGAATCTCGACCGGCACATTGTCAGGGGCCCAAGTCGCCACCGGATCTTCGGGAGCCTTCCAAACGCGGTCTCCACCACGAAGCTGAAACTTTTCTTCCTTCGTGCCGCCCATTTGCTCGGGATATTCTTTGAAAAGATTCTGGCCACCGACAAAGGCAAATCGGATGATTCTTGGGCCCACATCCGACGTGACGATCATCTCAATCTCGCCATTGCTGACGCGATAGCAATTGCGCCATCCTTTATATCCCGTTTTTTCGACCTTGACGGCCGCCAGTGCGGTCGTGGTCAGGAGTGCCAGAGTTCCTATCACGAAAAAGCTGCGCAGCATTTCAGCCCCCTGAACTAAAAGTCCGGTGAGAGATTCTCTTCGTTTCGGGCGATCTGACAGGATTCTTCGGATCGACGTTCCTATCAAGATGCATGCCCAATTTGTCAAAATCGCAACGTTACGAAATTCCGATTCACGATCTTATCAAGGGAGAGCCATTTTTCGAGTTTTTTATTCATCGCTGAAGCCTTGGTACCAGCAAGGAAGTGGAATCGCGGCGAACTACGGCTGGCATGGGTATCATCCGCAACATTTTACTGTCAACGTCTGGGGAGGTGAGTCATGCGCAACGGCGAAATTGGGCGTTCACTTCGCCAACTCTGACTGATTTCGCTGGACCCACTCGCTCCATGGGAGAACGCCTAGGTCTGGTCTGGGGGTGTCGGGCAGCATTGTGATGAACTCGAGAAGGTTGTTGTCAGGGTCTTGAAAATAGATTGCCGCGGCCGCCATCCAGGCGAGAACAACCGGTTCGTCCGACGGATTTCCGTCCAAATCTGTCGGTTCGATGCCGGCATCACGCAGTCTTGCCGGTGAACTCTGCAGTTCAGCGAGGCTCACCTGGAATGCGGTGTGATGGCATATTTTGATCGGCATCGTTCCAGACTGCCATAGCCCGAGCATGGCCTTACCGGGAGCGCCAATCCAAAAAAACGCAACCTTCCGCTCGGGAAAGATTCTTGCCAGTGGTAAGCCCAGTTGGTCGCGATAGAAAGTGATCGCTCGATTGAGGTCGGTGACGGTGAGATGTGCCTCGAAAAGGTCGAGGATGGGAGTTGCGATCGCGACGGGCATATGACGATAAGATGCGCCATTGCCGCGAAGGCATCAAGTCGACGAGAATCGGCCAATTCACGGGAATGCGCTAGAGCAGAGAAGACACCACGCGTCGGCTCGCGCGACCTAAAAATCCCGGACGCCTTCGCGGGTATCGCGATGCCATGGAACTCTTCCTTGCATGAGGTTGGCGAAGCTGCGAGTTGGGTTCAGAACGCCGCGCAACAGGATGCGAGTGAAATGATTGTTGGTGCGGGCTTCGAGTCTTCGCACGACATATTTGTCGAGCACATCTTCACCGACCATCCAGCCCATACCTACAACGGGCGTGATCACCCAGTCGACGACTCCCGCTTTTGAATTGATCTTCTGGATATTGCCAATCGACGCTTCGCTGACCGGACCGATTTCAAACTGCAGGCTGAAAGCCGCTGAAAAGGCCATCGCTCGCAACCGGCTCTTCCAATATCCGGAGGATTTGCCGAACTCCACGTTGCGATAACGGGAATCGTGCGCGACCTCCAGAAACCCAGCGACACTGCCTTCCATTGGATGGTCAATGTAGTTCACGAAGAATGGATCGCCATCATTCCATCCGTGAATATTCAAAACCGCGTCTTTGTAGTCGCGAAAAAACGGACCTGACAATCCAGCCCGCGTGTCACTCTCGGTCGCCAGGCGAAATGCTTGTTGGAAAAGCAAGAACCGTGTGGAGTCCACCAAAAGACCGCCCCACTCGATCGATCGGTCGTCGGTCGTGCGAGGTTGAGCAGCGGGATACCTGAGCGGGCGTCCGTCTGGCGCTATGAAATGCTGCCTGTCAATCCCCCTCTTTCCCCATCTATTCAGGGCGGCACTATTCCCGGTTAATGAGAGGGAAGGAACCGCTGGTAAGCCGCAATCGGCCGGCGGGTGCGGAGGATTCAAAGCGAGAAATGGGTTCGCGACCGTACAGGAGCAAGATGTTTGTGCCCGTTCTGCTTCCTGCTCTGGATCTGCCGAAAAAGGGGAAGAAGGTTTGTCGAAATATTTCGTCTGCGAGCGCAGCTCGACCGGGTGCATCAGAGGGCCCAGAAGGATCAGCCAAAAGAAAGGCCACAAACGAATGCGATGTCTACGATTCAAACTCACGAAAATTAAAGCCGCTGTATTCGACAGGCGAAGAGCTATCTGCTACGCGACCCGAACCACTTTCTATCAGGATTTGTTCGACATGCCTGCACGATCAGCACTTCGTCTGGGATGAAATTTCTTTCCCTATGAAAGCACGGAAGCAAGATCATTACCGTAAATGGATTCAGAGGAGGTCGCTATACGGTGAATCGTGCAGGATGGGACAGTATTCTCATCGACTGCGACCACGAGGTCAGATCAACTATCGAAGATGATGACTACGAAGCAGAAAGCAGTAGCCACGTCAGACCGCTAAAGCCGGTTCCAAAAAATTTCTATACATGTCAATTACTGAGCAGCTCCGCAATTCATTCTGAATCGGTCGGAGCTGCGGGCGTCTTTGGCTGATACTGCCAGAGATCATTGAACTTCCCGCCGGGCGCAGTCGAGCGGAAGTCGCCTCCGCCGAAAAGCATGATGTTGCCCGATGCATCCACCCAGCCAACGGCACCGTCACGCGCACCTGGAATGTTGCCGGGAGCGGCTTGGCCCTGCGTTCCATATTTCCCTAACTGGTTGGCTTTGGCGGAGCCGCTGATCCACGTCCATTGTCCGGCACTATATTTCCAGAGATCGTTCAAGTCGCCAAAGGATTTGTGAGATCGGAGTGACGAATCAAAACCGAATCC
>CAVYUY010000045.1:0-15721 GCA_963771765.1 uncultured Acidobacteriota bacterium | reverse complement strand
CAGACTCCGAGTTGCAAGACTTCGATGTCTCGTACGGAATCGTTTTCGAACGTGAGCGTTCTCTCAACATCAATCGCTCTCTGGTCAATATGCCGCGGGACGTACCAGAATAGGGCCGCCGGAATCAGAAAGACGAACATCCGTGGCAGCTCCGCCAACGCCCACGACTCAACTTCTGGCGTCACTACAGCGAAGACGAAGAACGCGAGCGCCCATCCGAGAAGAATCACGATCGAGTTTTGTTGAAAGACAGGCAGAGGACAAGTGAAGGGTAGTTTTCGGAAGCGAACGAGGACCGCATTGACGAGAAAGAAGGACCACAAGCTGACGAGGGACGTCTGCATGAGGCCTACCAACGCTCCGTCGAGATATATGTAGATCGGAAGGCTCACCGTCACAACCGGAATCACGAACGCGAGAATGACCATCCTGCCCAATGCCTGACACTCATGTTTCTCGGAATCGAGCGTGATGCGAAACATCCAGTTCGAGCGCAGTTCAACCGGTATCTCAAAAACGATTCGCAGGCCAACGACAATAAAAAACGTCAGGACGAACGGCACCGCGAGCGCATCGCCGGAAGGCGTCGCTTTGATCGCAGGATGATTGCCAAACGCAGTAGCGAGCATTTGCGACGCGAGCACAATTCCAAGCCCGGAGATTCCCGCCATCGCCAAACGGTGAGGCTCGCTGCGAAAAAGTGTTCGAGCGACAAAGTGAAAGCAGCCGCGCTGAAACGGCGTGCGCAAGATCCATCGATCAAGAACCTTGCCGAGCCATCGTGCGCCCGAACGATGTGTACTTGTGTCACTCTCCGTCATCTCGGGGATACGAAGGAAATGCCGCCGGTAGCCGAGGGCATAAACACAGAAGGCCGCCGCAATCGTCACTGCAAGCCCGGGGAGTGCGAGGCGCGAGAGCGAAGAAAGAGCGGGGTCTGCCTTTCCCCGCAACGCCTGACACAAACCGAGAAACCAGCAGGACGGAAGCAGTTCAGTCCAATCGATTGACGGGGACGGGGAGCGCGGCAGAAAGCCGGGCAGAGCGAAGCTCGTGCTCAACAGCGTCACGAAGCACATCACCACCAAAGCGCGAATATAGGGCGAGATCTTCTGGAACATACGTGGCGGAAGGATTAGGAGGAAAAAGCCCAGCAGTGTCAGCACCGCGAAAAAGGCAAAGACGCTGGCCGCTCCGACGACCAACGCATGGACAACAACAAACTTCACGAAAAAAAGGAATGAACTCTGGGTAGCGCCAACGCCGAGTGGAAACAATATGGACGAAGCGGCATTCACGTCGAAGGCAATCAACCCTGCCAAAAACAGCACTGCCGCAAGATTCGCCGAAAAGAGAAGCGAGGTCGAAATCGGCAACGGAACCAGATTGGTATAGTCGCGGCGATCGGGAAACAATGTGTCCCAACGCCAGACGGTAACAACGCCAGTTACGGCCATCGAAAGCGTGATGAAGAAGTATTCGTCCGGCATCGCGACGATTAACGGATCGACGTGCGGAGCGCCTCGCATCCAGGAAAGAAACGTCGAATACTTCACAAACATCAGAACCGAGACGAATCCTCCCGGCAAAGCCAGTAAAGTGAGAACCAGCCCAACGCCGAGATCCAGGCCGTCGGCGTCGGAATCCCCTCCGCCACGAAAGATGCGCTCCGAGAAAATTCGAAACAGGCGCAGGAATGGACGTTCGCGATAGAAGCGCCACCAGTGGCGGACGATTTCGAAAAGGCCGCTCACGCTGCACTCATCACAGAAACGATGTCGCGTGCGACCCTCATTGTGTCGACGTCATCGACCAGATGCAGAAACGTGTTTTCGAGTGACTCGCCCAAAATCTTGCGAATGTTTGCGACCGAATCCTGTGCGATGACGGTTCCTTTACGCAAGATCAAGACGTCGGTACAGACTTTCTCGACGACTTCGAGCACGTGCGAGCAATAAAAAACCAGCTTTCCTTCGCGGCCCAATTCTTGAACGAGATTCTTGAAGATGAGCGCAGAAGTGACGTCGAGCCCGGAGAGCGGTTCGTCGAAGATTACGATTCGCGGGTTGTCCATCAACGCCGCGATCAGGAGAATGCGCTGGCGCATCCCCTTGGAATACGTGCCGATACTGGCGAAGCGGTTCGAATGCATCGAAAACAGCTCGAGCATCGAATTGATAGTGATCGAGAGTCGTGTCGTGGCGCATGCCGCGAAGCGTCGCCACCATCTCGAGATATTCCCATCCGGTCAGGTACGGATAAAGATGCGCCTCTTCGGGAACGTAACCTAAATCGTTTGCGATATCCCGTGAGGTCTTCGCGAACGTCGACCCCTTCAAACTGAACGACTCCGCGGCTCGGCTCCAGCAGGCCGGTCAGCATCTTCACGGTCGTGCTCTTTCCGGAGCCGTTCGGTCCAAGGCATCCGAGAACCTGGCCGGGACGCAGCGTGAATGACAAGTCTTCAACAGCGGGAAGGGAAGCGTAACGTTTCGTGAGGTGCACCGCCTCGAGCATGACCAAACCTCATCGGTGAAATGAGCGGACGAAGCGTGAGCGATCAGAAACGGGATGCCGCTAAGTTAGACACCGCCCGTGCAAGATAAGTTTCCCGGACACCGAGACTTCAAGAATCACGCCGAACCAACGATCTGTCCGTCGTCAGAAATCTTGCTTTCGAGATGCGGCGCTCGCCAACATATTTTTCTGACGCTCCAGTTTGGACCAGATCGGCAAGCGCTGCCCGCCCGGTTCGGTTAACCCAGGATTGGCAGCGCTCGGATTCGCTTCTTAGTCGCTGCGTAAATTGCATTGCATACGGCAGGCGCGATCGGAGGGACGGAAGGCTCGCCGATTCCGGTTGGCACATCGCTGCTCTGCACCGCATACACCTCAACCGTTGGAGTCTCTTCCATGCGCAGGGGCGCGTAGTCGTCGAAGTTACCCTGCACCACGCGGCCTTTCTCGATCGTGATTTTCGCACGCAAGGCGTTCGCAAGCCCGTACACAATCCCGCCTTGAATCTGCTGCTCCAGAATGCTGGGATTGATCACCTGCCCGCAATCGACGGCTGCGACCACACGGTGTACCCGGGGCTCATCGTTCTCCATGCTGATCTCGACGATTTCGGCCATGTAAGAAGCAAAGCATCCAAAACAAGCGATACCGCGGAAGCGTCCGGAGGGTAACGGCTTGCTCCATGCAGCTTTTTCTGCAGCGAGTTGCAACACGCCTCGCATGCGGGCGGTATGCCACGTTGTTGCGAAGTAGGCCAAATCCTGATCCTTTTCGAGCAGGTGAAGTCGATACTGCAAAGGATCTTTTCCGGCCGCAACCGCGAGTTCGTCGATAAAGCTCTCCAGCGCAAACGCAGCCTGCAGCGCGTACACTGAGCGCATCCATCCCAGTGGAACTGGGGTCTCCGTCATGACGTACTCGATCGAATAGTTCGGAATGCCATAAACCGGACCTGCTTCGTCCGGCAAGTCTGGATCGACTCCGTTCGGGACAGGCTGTCCCTTTTGTCCGCTGATCGACGGCGAAATTAAGCGATGCGTCAATGCAACGCGGATATCCAGCGCCGTCGACCTTCGCGGTAAGTTGGTGCAGGCTCGCCGGACGATAAGTGGAGAAACGCATGTCGTCGTCGCGCGTCCAAAGCACTTTCACCGGGGCGTTGATGGCCTTTGACACGAGCGCGGCTTCGACAGCGTAGTCATGTTCCAGTCGCCGCCCGAAACCGCCGCCCATCAATGTGACGTTGACTTTCACCTGATCAGGATCAAGTCCGATGGCCGTTGCGACGGAGTCCCGGCAGTCCTGCGGAACTTGCGTCGGCGCCCACAGTTCGCACTTCGATCCCTGGAAATGCGCTGTGCAGTTTCCAGGCTCCATCGGAGCGTGAGCCATGAACGGCAGCGAGTATTCCGCGGAAATCGTTCGCCCCGACGCTTTCGCGGGATCGCCCAGAAGAAACATGCTCGCGGACTTCTTTGCCGCCCCCTGCTTGAGCGAAGCCATCACGGCTCGCGGTATTAAGATCTTTGTTCGGCCCGTCGTCCCAGGTAATGTTCAGCAGGCGGCGTCCTTCCATCGCGCCCCATACGCTATCAGCAACGACGCCGACCGAGGAGTCGCTGATCTTGCCCACGTAACTTACTCCGGATATTTTCTTCGAATCCTTGTCATCGAACGCTGATACTTTCCCGCCGATCGTAGGACACCGCGAAAGCACCGCGAACTTCATGCCCGGCATGCGAAAGTCGATGCCGAACGTCGCTTCGCCCTTTACCTTCGAAGGCGAATCGACGCGAGCCAAACGCTGTCCGACGATTTTGTAGTCTTTGCTTTGCTTCAGCGTCACGTCCGTCGGAATCGGCAGCTCCGAAGCTTTGCTGACGAGTTCCCCGTAACTAAGACTTCGGTTCGTGGCCGCATGCTTGATGCGGCTCAGTTCAGCGGTGCAGGTTGATCGAGGCACGCTCCACGTCAACGCGGCGGCCGAAATCAGCATCTCGCGCGCGGCCGCTCCTGCCTTCCGCATCGGATCCCACGTCGTCCGGATACTCGCGCTTCCGCCGGTAGTCTGATCTCCGTAAAGTGTGCTCGCTCCCGCTTGCTCGATTTCAATCTGCTTCCAGTCGGCCTCAAGCTCTTCCGCGAGGATCATCGGCAGCGCGGTCCGGATACCTTGTCCCATCTCGGATCGCGCCACGACGATAGTGACTTTGTTGTCGGGAGTGATGCGCAGGTAGGCGTTGGGCGAGAACGAATTTTTCTTCTCGCTTCCTCCATGCGGCAAGTAGAAACCTATGACGAGCCCGGCGCCGGCGGCGATTCCGGCTCCGACAAATTCACGGCGAGACAAAGGACTCATCGTTTGCCCCCAGTCTCCGCAGCTCGATGAATCGCCTTGCGGATCCGTTCATACGTTCCGCAGCGGCAAAGATTCCCGTTCATCGCTTGCGTGATCTGATCGTCTGAAGGATTCGGCGTCTTCGCCAGCAGCGCTGCGGCCGACATGATTTGCCCCGTCTGGCAATAGCCACACTGCGGAACCTCTTCCGCGATCCACGCAGCCTGCAGAATATGCAAGCCATTGGCGCCGAGCCCTTCGATGGTGGTGATGTTTTTGCCTGCGACTTGTGAAATGGGGGTTGCGCAGGAGCGGATTGCGTTGCCTTCGACGTGCACCGTACATGCGCCGCACAGTCCGGCACCGCATCCAAATTTTGTGCCTGTTAGCTCCAGCGTATCGCGGAGAACCCAGAGCAAAGGCATTTCCGGAGGAACACTGATCTTCTTTTCACTGCCATTGATGCGGAGCGTGAAGTCGGCCATGGTTTTCAGTTGTAAGGAACCGCCAACATGGTATCAGGGGAAGGAAGCAGGAAGGGGCTAGGTTAGGAATTAGGGTCTTTGGACAAGTGAATGGCGATCTTGGGAAAAACAAGCCCAA
The DNA here is from genome assembly GCA_963771765.1 of uncultured Acidobacteriota bacterium. Lineage (GTDB taxonomy): Bacteria > Acidobacteriota > Terriglobia > Terriglobales > Acidobacteriaceae > Sulfotelmatobacter. The sequence goes on along the minus strand of CAVYUY010000045.1, from coordinate 10,263 downwards.
GTTTGATGGATGAGCGCCAGGAATTTGATCCCTAGCGCTGACCATATCCCCGGTCGCTGCGCCCCTACTTCATCGCCGTGAGCTTCTGCGTGGCGAGTTGACCCGCTTCGGTTCCGGGATTGTCTTTCTTGATCTGCTCGTAAAGCTTCTTGGCGTCGAGGGGTTGGTTGGAATTCTGATAGACCTCGGCCAATTGCAACTGGGCGGCAACTTTGCTGACGGAATCGGTCGGCTTGTTGATCAGTTCCTGATAGAGCGCTACGGATTCCTTCGTACGATTCGTGTTGGCGTAGAGCGAGGCCAAAGCATCTTTCGCGAGGGAAGAAACCTGACGGTTGCCCGCCGAAATCACTTCCTTGAAGCTTCGTTCGGCGCCAGCAGTGTCAGCCAGGTTCACCGCTGTAACGCCCAGAAAGTAGTGAGCCATGTCGGCGGTCCGGGTGTGCGGATACTTATCCACAATCGCCTGAAACTGCTTTTTGGCCGCCTCTGCCCGCTCTTTGGCAGAAGTGAAAGTCGGAAAGTCGGGTTGTGCGGGTGTGCCTGCTGGACGAAGCTGCGTGTCCATCGTGCGGACCGCTTGCGAGAGTTCAAAGCTCGCTTTTTCGTCCTGCTCGTTGAGGTAGTACCAGCCCCCAATCACGGCCACAAGAACCACGATGGCGACGACAGCCCCAACGATGAGAGTGGATCGGTGTTCTACCGTCCAATCGGCCGTCTTCTCCGCGGCATTGATGGTTACCCGGCTAAAGGCGTCCTGTTTCAGTTGATGGCGGGTTTCTGCGCGCACGAACTTCCCTTCTGCTAGCTGTGTTGGCTGGACAAACTAGCAGTCTAACAGGCTCAAAACACGGGCGTCAAAAGTCAAAAATGCGCAATTGGATACGTCTCAACCCCTATCGATGACCGAAACTCCAACAGTTCTTCGATGTTATGACAGGTCGCGCGCTCTGCTTTGAGAAATCGCTTTCATCTTTCACAAGGTCACGGACTTCTGCTACGCTGCGCATTCCGTTCCGGGGAGGAAAGAAACATAATGTCACTGCACAAGCGGTTGTTTTCGATTATTACCGCCGTTCTGTCGCTCAGTCTTCTGATATCCGCGGCCGACAAGAAATCCAAAGAAGCGAAGGCCGACGAAAACGCCAAGCCCTCTTACGAGCTATCCCAGCCAGCAATTGAGACGCTGGATCTGTCGATGTATCAGCGAATCCGTGAGGAAGGCCTGACCCATTCTCACGTCATGGAATATGCCTCGGGCTTAATGGACGGCATCGGTCCTCGCCTAACGGGCTCTCCGAACTTGAAGCGAGCGAACGACTGGACTCGCGATCAACTCACCGCCATGGGATGCAGTAACGCGCACCTGGAAGACTGGGGTGAATTCGGTCTGGGATGGCGACAACTCAATACGTGGGTTCGCATGTCGGCGCCCGATACGGCGGTGTTCATCGCGCAAGCGCTCCCGTGGTCGCCCTCGAGCCACGGAGCCGTGAATGGCAGCGCGATTTGGGTCGACGCGAAAGATGAAAAAGATCTCGAGAAGTTCAAAGGAAAACTTGCCGGGAAAATCATTTTCTTCGGCCCGATGCGTGACGTAAAGCCAGTCGACAAAGCCCTGTTCGAGCGCCGCGATGACGCCAACCTGAAAACGACGGTCGAATATCCCGTCCACGTCGGCGAGCAACAGGATGGATTTGCCGAATTCATCAAGCGCCTGGAATTCCGCGAGAAGGCTGGTCAATTCTTCGCTGCTGAACACGCTGCAGGAATCGTCATCCCGAGCCGCGACGGCCGCAACAGTGGCGGCTCCGGCGGAACGATTTTCGACGATGGCGGATCGGGCATGGGCTGGTTTACCTACAAGCGCGAGCACGCCGAGACTCTCCCCGTCGTCGTGATGGCGATTGAAAGTTACGGACGCGTCTACCGGCTGCTGAAAGCGAACGTGCCAGTCTCCATCGAGATGAACGTCGACACGGAATTCACCGGCGACCACGAGCACGGTTTCGACACCATTGCCGAAATTCCCGGAACCGACCCGAAGTTGAAAGACGAAGTCGTGATGGTTGGCGGACATCTGGATTCCTGGGCTTCGGCAACCGGCGCGACCGACAATGGTGCCGGCACCATCGTAGCGATGGAAGTCATGCGCATTCTGAATTCTCTGCACGTGCAGCCGCGCCGGACGATTCGCGTGGGTCTGTGGACCGGCGAGGAACAAGGAGAATTCGGTTCCTACGGCTACGTGAAACAGCACTTCGGATTCGTTCCGCTTTCAACTGCTCCCGACCAGCTCTCTTTGCCTGATTTTCTGCGCAAACCCGCCGGCCCGGTGGAACTGAAGCCCGAACAGCAGAAGATTTCGGGATACTTCAACGTCGATAACGGCACGGGAAAAATCCGCGGCATTTACCTGCAGCAGAATGCCGGCATCTCTTCGATCTTCCAGCAATGGATGCAGCCGCTCGCCGACCTTGGCGTCACCACGATCACCATGCGCGATACAGGCGGCACGGACCATGAGGCATTTGACGCCGTTGGGATCCCGGGATTCCAGTTCATCCAGGACATGCTCGACTACGGCTCTCGCACGCATCACTCGAACCAGGACACCTACGAGCGCCTGCAGCCTGACGATCTTGCGCAAGCCGCGGTCGTAGAAGCCATCTTCGTCTACAACACGGCAATGCGTGATCAGATGTTGCCGCGCAAAGCGATGCCGCATCCCGAACAAAATGAAGAGCGCAGCGCTCCACTCAAGAATGTTATGCCAGGAGCCGCCGCCCCTCAGGAAGAAGCGAAGAAGCCCGGACTTTGAGTGGGGCGTAGCCTGGACTACAGACCAACGTCATCCTGAGCGCCGCGATTTGACAAGAAGGACTTCTGCACCCGCCGAAGTCTAAAGATTCTCGCCGCGCTTAGGATGTTTTCTTGACATTGGGGACCTACGAAGCCCATGTTTGCCAGGGCAAACATCTTTCAGTTAGGCTCGTCTAAACTTACAACCCGGTTGCGGAGTTCTTACATGAGTACAATCCAGCTTCTCATCAACAACCGCCCCCTGCACGTCGATGTTTCTCCTGATACTCCTCTCTTGTGGGTTCTGCGCGACTCTCTCAACATGACCGGGACAAAATATGGCTGCGGCATGGGATTGTGCGGTGCCTGCACGGTTCATGTCGATGGCGAAGCCGTACGCGCGTGTCAGACCCCGGTGTCGAGCGTGGGCGCAAAAAAGATCACCACGATCGAGGGCTTGTCTTCCGACAACTCGCATCCGGTGCAACGCGCATGGATCGCCGAACAGGTTCCACAGTGCGGATACTGCCAGCCCGGACAAATAATGTCGGCAGCCGCTTTGCTTTCGAAGACGCCGAAACCCACCGACGACCAGATCGACAACGCCATGGCAGGGAATCTCTGCCGTTGCGGCATGTATCAGCGCATTCGCCGTGCAATCCATCGGGCATCGAGCGGGGAAGGAGCATAACCATGCCGATCAGCCGCCGAACATTTGTGGTTAAAGGATCGATGGCCGGGGCCGGATTGGTGATCGGCCTGAGACTCTCGCCTGTTCCCCTTGCAGCGCAGGAAAATGCGAAGGGTCCGAAGGAACTGACAGCCAATCCGTTCGACGCCTGGATTCACGTAAAGCCCGACGGAACGATTTCGCTGATCGTGGCGAAGTCCGAGATGGGGCAGGGAATCCGCACCGGCCTGGCAATGATCCTGGCCGAAGAAGCCGAACTGGATTTCAATTCGGTCACTGTCGAACAAGCGGACACGCGGCCCGATTGGTATCCACATATGGGCACGGGCGGCAGTGGCAGCACGCAGGAAAGCTTTACTCCTCTGCGTCGCGCCGGAGCGACCGTGCGCGAGTTGATGATCACCGCCGCTGCGTCGAACTGGAAAGTTCCACGCAGTCAATGCCGGGCCGCAAAGGGGGCCGTCCTGCACGCGTCGTCTTCCCGCCGAGCGACTTACGGCGAGCTTGTCGAAGCAGCCGAGAAACTTCCGCTCCCCGATCCCGAAAAGGTTCCTCTGAAGAACCAAGGCGACTTCGTATTGATCGGGCACAGCACTCCTCGCGTTGACATCCCGGCCAAAGTGAACGGCACCGCACAGTTCGGAATTGACGTACGCGTCCCGGATATGGTCTTCGCCATGGTCGCGCGCTGTCCCACATTCGGAGGAAAGCACGCCCACTTCGATGCCTCGAAGGCGAAAGCCGTGTCCGGTGTGCGCGATGTGTTCGAAATTCCTGCTCTCGGCCGTGACATGTTTACCGCCGGTGGCATTGCCGTTGTTGCTGATACCACATGGGCCGCAATGAAGGGCCGGGACGCGCTGGAGATTACGTGGGACAACGGTCCGGCCTCTGCGGAATCGACTGACAAGCTCCGCCAAGCGTTGCGCGCAGCATCGGCCAAGCCTGGAAAGCGCATCCGTAACGAAGGTGACGTCGATACCGCACTGCCTGCGGGAGCAAAGCGTGTCGAAGCGATCTACGAATTTCCTTACCTGGCACACGCCACTATGGAGCCGATGAACATTACCGTTCACGCCCGAGACGGCGAGGCGGAGGTGTGGGCGCCCACTCAGGCCCCGGATTGGGTGCAGAGGACGGTAGCGAAACTTCTCGACGTTCCACCTGAGAAGGTAAAGGTTCACACAACTCTGATGGGCGGAGGTTTTGGCCGCCGTTACGTGGCCGACTATCCGGCTGAAGCGGCGCAGATCGCAAAAATCGTTCGCCGGCCCGTGCAACTTGTATGGTCGCGGGAAGATGACATGACGCACGATTTTTATCGCCCCGCGGCGTGTCATCAAATGCGAGGAGCGGTGGATCATGCCGGCAATCCGGTCGCATGGTCTCATGCGATCTCATCGACATCGATTGGCGCGTTCTGGGATCCTCCCGAGAAACAGGCTCCCGAGAAATCGGAGGTGGGCGGCGCAGAGCAGATGCCGTACGCGATTCCTCACATGCGGCTGGAATATAACCTGGCCGCCAGTGCAGTTCCGCCGTTGTGGTGGCGTTCCGTTGAACATTCCTTCAACGGGTTCGCGGTGGAGAGCTTCATCGACGAACTGGCCGCAGCTGCCGGAAAAGATCCGGTGCAATTTCGCAAAACGTTGCTCGTGAAGCCTCCAAACTGGAAGCCGAGGTTTGAAGACGATCCCGATCCGGCGCGCCTTCTCGGTGTTCTGGAACTTGCTGCATCGGAATCACGATGGGGCACACCGCTACCCAAGGGCAAAGGACGGGGCATCGCCGCCTATTTTTCGTTTGGAAGCTACATCGCCGAGGTCGCGGAAGTCACCGTCGACGGCAGCAATTTCAAAATTGATCGTGTCGTGGCGGCGATTGATTGTGGACAGATTGTGAATCCCGAGGCGGTGCGCGCGCAGGCTGAAAGTGCGATCATCTACGGTCTAAGCGCCGCTTTGAAAAACGAAATCACGATTAAGAACGGCGCGGTGGAACAAACAAACTTCGATGCGTACGATCCGATCCGCATCAGTGAAGCTCCACCCATCGAAGTGCACCTCATGCACAGCACGGCAGATCCCGGGGGAATGGGTGAGCCCGCTTTACCGCCCATCGCTCCGGCCGTGGCGAATGCGATTTTCGCTGCCTCAGGGCAAAGAGTGCGAAAGCTGCCGTTTCAGTTGAAGACTTAAGATGGAGCCAAAAGAGAAACGCCGCCGAGTTCTCGGCGGCGTTTTCACATCATTGGGTTCCTAGTGCGGAGCTTCCTCTAGCAAGCCTTGTTCGAGTTTTTCCTGGCACTCGATACAGTGGCGAGTCCACGGCACCGCTTCGAGCCGCTTCGCGTTGATCTCTTTGCCGCAATGAATGCACTCGCCGAAATTCCCTTCGCGAATGCGCGCCAGAGCCCTGTCAACCATCTGCAAAAGATTTCGCTCGTTGTTGCTCTGGCTGAATAAAAATTCCTTCGTGTAGGAACTCGCGGCGCGGTCGGCGATATCCTGCGCCGTATCCTCATCAGCGGAACGCCCGTCGGCCTGAGTCCGATTTACAGTGTGGCGTAATTCCTGCTGCCGCGTTTCCAATCGTTTCTTGAAAGTTTCCAGCTTTTTCTTGTCCATAGGTCCAGTTCGAATCTGCACAACACCTCATCAAAATCTTAGGACGCCCTACAGGGGCGTCCATGGTCTTTGGGCCAAACGAAGATGATAAGCGCCAAAATTAAGATGCGTCAACCGCTCCAAGGGCTGCAAAGAGCTTACGGCAGCGATGTGATTCAAATCACAGGAACTCCGTCCACTCTGAAGTGCGCTTTGGGTAGAAACACTGCAACCCTCAGGATGTTGCGTCTGATGATTCCGGCTTATCGAGGAAGAGGGTCTTTCATGCTGGCCAGGGCATATCCCATGACGGCCATCGCCGCGCCGTTCTCGCGCAGTTCGGTCGGCACGATCTTGTCCAGCGTATCCGCGGCGCTGTGATGGTAGTTGAAGTAGGTCCTTCCATCCTGCAGAAGCCCCAGAGCCGGCACCCCCGCTTCCGACATTCCGGAAATGTCAGCACCCGGCGGATAGCTGCTGGGTTGCAACGCGGTCGCGCCGAAACTTTGCAGAATGTTGAGTGCGGGCCTGAGCAAATCGGCAGCGCTCGTTGCCATCCTGATGTCGAAGCCCAGCGGATGAGCCGCTCCGGAATCACTCTCGATCGCCGCCGCGTATTTCGGGAATTCCAGCGAGTGATCCTTCGTATAAGCTTGGCTTCCAGCTCCACCGCTCTCTTCATCCATCCAGGCGATCACGCGCAAAGTTCGGCGAGGCCGCAAATGGAGCTTCTGTACGATCTCGGCGGCCTCCATCGCAACAGCAACGCCAGCGGCATCGTCGATCGCACCCGTGCCCAAATCCCAAGAATCAAGATGTCCGGAAATAACCACGACCTGCTCCGGATGCTCGCTGCCCTTGATATCAGCGATGACGTTGTATCCGGTCGCGTCAGGAAGCTTTTGCGGAGTGAGCGTCAGATGCATTCGAACTTTGCCCTGCGCCGCAAGATGCGCGATAAGCTCGGCATCCTCGGATGCGACAGCTCCGGCTGGAATTCCCGCAGGCAGGCTGAAGCCTGTGTGCGGCAAGCGATAGTCAGCGTTCTCGACTGATCGCACCAACGCAGCCGCAGCTCCCAGATCCGCCGCGCTCTTCGGACCGGCCGCGCGGTAGCGAACCGCTTCTCCATAAGCCACGAACGAAAGGCCAGCAGCGGCCTTTTGTTTGTCGAAGATTTCGTTGAACAGAACAATCTTTCCCGCAACTTGCTCTCGTCCCAGAGCCTTCAGTTCGTCGAAGTTGTTGACGACCACCACTTCTGCAGTCAGTCCGTTTGCCGGGGTGGCAGTGCTTCCGCCGAGAGCGGTCAGAACAACCTTCTGTTCGGTTCCCTCGACCCGGCCTGTGTAAGCTACCAACTCTGCCGTCTCCGCTCCTCGCACCCAGTGGGGAACCTTTACCTCTTCGAGTTGGACATCGAGTCCCAGTTTCTTCAACTCGGATGCCACGTAGTCCACCGCAGCCTTGGCCTGAATGGATCCGCTCGGACGTGGACCGATATTTTCAGTCAAATGCGCGACTTGGTGATAGGCGTAATCGTCTTCCAGTGCGGCGGACTTGATCTGAGTTAGTTCGTTGAGCAATTGTTGCGGGAAATTGTCTTGTTGTGCCTGCGTCATCTGCGCGGGCATTGCGAATGGGGTCGTTGAAGGCTTGTTTTGCGGAGTCTGAGCCAGCACCGGAACCGTTAACGCCAGCAAGGAACTTGTGAGGAGTACAGAAGCAATTTGGAAGCTGCGCATGTCGCACGACAGTGTATCTGAACTTCCAAGAGAATGAGAGCAAACGCCAGCCCGCTAGCCTCTTAAATGTCGGCAAAGCCCAAGAAAAAATGGCCCCATTTCTGGGGCCACATTCAAGAGGCTACGAATGGTAGGCGATGTCAGGAAGGCCAAGCAAGATACCGCTCCGCAAGGAACGGCTCTTCGGGAAATGATGCGTAGATGTCGAAGAGAGTGAAGGTCATGTAGAGTGTGCGGCCTCTTTGTTGATTGTTAGAGAAGCACTTGCCGAGCCAAATTGTGGAAATCCTGTGATTTTGCGCACAGGCTCCCCTAACTAGCACGTGCGATTAGGTTTAGCGTAACGGCGCAAGGGAGTGGCGATGGCCGGGATGAATGCTTCAGAAATTCCCGAGTGCATAACAATGCATATTCAATGCATCGTGCTGCCGGAATCAAAAAGCCCATGGCAAATCATGCCATGGGCTTCGACTTTTTAGAACTGGTAGGTTGCTAGCTGTTCCCGGCGACGGTGCGCAGCTTGCCGGGCAGGAAGTGATAAGGCGGCCAAGGACCGCTGATCGCCACTTCGCAGTTCTTCAACTGCTTGGCAGCGGTGCTGTAACGGTTCTGATATTTCTCCACGCTCTTGGAATCGATCAGGTGGGCGATGTCGATTAACATGCCTTCCTGCGCGACCTTCTTGCAGCTGACTTCTTCTTCCAGTGGGTTAAACAGCTTGTGTACCTGAACGGACAGAGCCCGCGCTTTGGTCTGGCGCTCGCGCTCTCTGGAGGCCTTCACTTTCAGCTTGGACAGGTAGTCGCCGCCGACGGTGTGAGGTAGCTCGATGTCGATCATGGCTTCGCGCAGGGAGCCGTCCCGCACGACCAGCTTGATGTGCATTTCCGACTTTCCGCGCAGTTTCGCGACGCTCAAGCCGAAAGCCCGCCGGTTGACCCGGACGGCCTGCCGAAGTGCATCATCGCTGTCAAAAATCGTGCCGAATTTGAAGGGTAGGACTGTGGAGTTGCGGAAACAATTGCTCACCACGCGGGCGTGCTCAATTGCCGCTTTATGGTCTAGCTCACCGGCTGTGTGGTCGTATTCGCTGACGATCACCGCGAATTCACCACTGGGATAACTCAGAACTGCAGCGCCGTTAACACCTTGCACCCCTTCGAGCAGGAAGGGGCGGCGAGTGCGGGTTCCATTTGGTAGGGTTTGGTGCTCGGTAAGACAGTACGCGTACCACGCCATATTGAACTCTCCGAACCGGGATCGAGGCGGACCTAGCCGTCTCTCACGTCGAGTTAATTCGCCAAAAGCTTGTATGCTGCGAGTTTGGAAGTAAGGAACGGGCGGTACTGGTCACAACCGGAAGCGTTTACAGTCACTCTTCCTATACTGCATCTTACTTTGGGCACCTTGTAAAATGCAACTTTTTCTTGCTATGCAGCATCGACTTTCGTTTATTTCGTGACCGCCGTGTGGTTAGCCCGCTCCTGTTGCGCCAGAAGGACCACTCGCAACATCTCATCCCACGGAGCTGGCTTGCCGGTCCAGATCTCAAACTGCCGCGCTGCCTGGTGGACGAACATTTCGATCCCGGGGATCACTTGCGCTCCCCGCTCCTTGGCCAATTTCAGGAGCCTTGTTTCCGGCGGATCGTAAACCATATCAAACACATAGCGGGCATTGATCTCTTTGTCCTGAAGCGGCGTTTCGCGCGAGTTTCCCATCCCTACCGGGGTGGCATTGATGATGACGTCGAACGCCATTTTCTTCAAGTCCGGACGTTTCATGATCCGGGCTCGCGCCTGGTGCGCAAGCTTTTTCGCATGTGCCGCGCTGCGGTTCAGGATGTAAACCTCAGCCCCTCGCTCCTTCAGTCCAAAGACGGCTGCACGCGCTGCGCCTCCCGCTCCGATCACCAATATCTTCGCGCCTTCTATGGTGCTCAACCGTCGCTCCAGAGGGCGAACCACGCCCGCCGTATCGGTGTTGAATCCATATAGTTTGCCGTCTTGCGCGCGAACCACCGTGTTGCAGGCGCCGATCTTCGTCGTATGAGAATCCGTATTATCCAGATGCGGCAGGATGGCTTCCTTGTAGGGCATGGTCACGCTGATGCCGTGAATCGGAATCTCCTTGATGCACGTAAGCAGGTCTTTCAAGGTCTTGGCATGCAGCGCCAGATAGACCCCGTTCACGTTCTCGCGCCGGAAGGCAGCGTTCATGATGGCCGGCGACAGCGAGTGAGCTATCGGATCTCCCACAACTCCGTAGACTCGCGTTGCCACATCCACCTGGTCGATTCGGTATACGTTACGCAATTCCTGGGCGGTGACCTGGCCTGGAGCGGTTTCTTCTCCGGCACTGACCGAGGCAAACGTAAACACGCTGCCCGCGCGAACGCCCAGAACGCGGCTGATAATGC
>CAVYUY010000044.1:0-46011 GCA_963771765.1 uncultured Acidobacteriota bacterium | reverse complement strand
GTTCCAAAGCGGAACGGGGCCGCGGGTTTTGCCACCATGAGTTCTGGCGATTTTGCGGGTCGCAGGAACGATGAAGTTTGCCCGCCTGCTGGGTTACGACTGCGGAATCAAGAGTTCCGTCGTGCTCAGGGACGGCACAAACCAGATCGAACGATTGATCGGGAAACGGCAATTCCTCGGCATCTCTTTCTTCGAATCGGATGTCGAGTTGCTCAACGTTCACAAACTTCCTCCCATCCCCTTTCATAAGCTTTGTCATTCCAAGGAACTCTCCAACTTTTGTCATTCCGAGGAGCGCAAGTGACGAGGAACCTGCTTATCTCACGTGGTGCCTCTGCTGCCGGCGCGAAGCAGATTCCTCCCTCCGGTCGGAATGACAACGTTGATTTGGTACTGAGCATGTTTGGAGCGATGTTTGCGCCGCGCCCGCAAAAGGTGGCCGCAGAGTGGAAAGACCTTACCTCTGCAGCAAGTCCACCGGGGCCGTCACGTCATGCACGCGGAAATACTTTGCCAACGCCGGATACTTCCGCGCGACCGCTTCGTACATCGCGTACGCCACGTTGCGATACGAGACGTGTCCGGCCGGCGTTGTTCGCAACTCCGAGATGTAGACCGCCTCCGCGAAGTCCATCTTGAACAGCGCCCGTTTGCGGAATGCCAGGGGAATCGCATACTGCGCATTTTCTTCGGCTTCCGGCGTCTTCCGAGCGCTCAGCTTTTCAACCGCCGACTGCACACGTCTCATCGCCGCGTCGAAGCGTCCGCGGACGCCCGCATCTTCCATGTCGAGCAGCATCTCGTAGCCGTGCTGCGTGGTGAAACCCTGCATCACCTGGATGCAGCGGCGATGGCGGTGCATATCGCGGAAGCCGCCCGTATCCATAAGGATGTCGAAGCGGAACTGCTGTCCGGCGCGGAACCCTCGGAGCATCTCGTCGTATTTTCCGCGATGTCGCAGACCCAGATCGATGATCTCTCGCCGGCGGCGTTCGCCTGCGACCTGCACGGCTTGTCGAATCTGACGATATGAATGGTGGCAGTGCTCATAGAGCAAAGTCGTCGCAATCTCTACTTCGAGGGGCTCTTCGTCGAGCAAGTCGACGATGGCTTTGCACGGAGCGATTGGCTCGCCGGCCATCAACTCTTTTCCGGCCTGCCGCAAGTCGCGGCGCGTCGCCATCTCATATTCGTTCGGATCCGCGTACTTCACGAGCGTTGGTGCCACGCGCACTTCGCGCAGCAATTCCTGTTCTGCCCTGGCTCCGAGCCGCGGATCGAGCTCGCGAATCTGCGACACCAGATTCTGCAAAGAGTCGGAATTCACGTTGTACGCGGCACCGGTGGCCGCTTTCTTCAGCGACTCGCCCAGCGTCCGAACTTCGCGATGGGTGTGCGACAACAAGTGCGCAACCTGCGTCTCCAGGGTCCGGGCGTTAACGATCTCACCTAAAGAAGTGTTCGTTGCCAGCGGCAGCAAATAGCGCGTGATGTCGAACGCTCTTGCCTTCAGCGTGCGCTCGTAAGCATCCTGCTTCATGTCCGCGGGCTTCGGCGTGATGTTGATTAGATACTGCGTCATGTGCGCCGATAACGCTTCGTACTCAGTGAACGAGAAGTCGAGAGTCTCTCGGTAAAGCCTGCGTGCCTCGTCGTCGGAGCCGAAATCAGGCGTGTAGTACCCACTCTTGCGAAAATCCTGGTACCGCGTCGACCGTTCCTGTCCGTCCCAGCGCTGCTCGTCGGCGAGCTCGATCGCGGCCAGAATCGACAGGCGTTCGATCGCGAGAGCAATGTGCGCCAGGTCGGCAATCGAGCGATGGCCATACTGGAAATAAAATGTGTTCAGGAATTTCTCGGCCTTCTGCGAACTGATCTCGCGCAAGGACTCCTTCATTGACAGGGCGGAGCGCGAATACTTTGCCATCGCGTACGCCTGGATCTCGGGCTCAACGCCGAACACGGCGAAAACTTCGGTCGATGGAGGAGCGGGCGACGGCTGATCAATCGGCGCGAGATTTTCGGCAAGCGATGCCTTTTGCGGAGAGCGGTGGCCAGGCCCGCCGGAATTCGCGTCGGCCGAAGATGAGTTTCGGTTGGAAGGGTCGGGCATCACTATCACTTCATTCTTTGCAGTGTGCGGCATGAGTGTCCGAATGGTAATGGCCAGCGTTGTGAATGCGCAATGCGTTTACGGTAAAGATACTGGCATCGGGTACGGGCTAAACTGTGGAGTGCATCCCATCCTGCAAGCGACGGAGCATCGCCCGTGGCCACTGCCATCCGGACCCTGGGTGATGAAGCAAACGTGGCGCGACCTGCTGTTCGCGCACTGGCCGATGCCGGCAGATGCACTGCGACCGCTTATTCCGGCGCAATTGGATCTCGATGTCTTTGATGAACAATGCTGGGTCGGCGTTGTTCCGTTTCATATGACCGGCATTCGGGCACGCGCTGTTCCGGCACTCCCTGGGCTTTCTCGCTTTCCGGAATTGAACGTACGGACCTACGTGACACATAGCGGCAAGCCAGGCGTCTACTTCTTCAGTCTTGACGCCGCGAGCTTGACGGCGGTGCGGGCAGCGCGAGCGTTTTATCATCTTCCGTATTTTCACGCGGCGATGTCGTCCGATGATCGCGACGGAAGCATCCACTACTCCTCCCAACGCCTGCGCGGAGCAGCAGTGTTTCGCGGACGCTTCCGCCCCAAGGCGGCCCTCGAGTTGAGCCAGAAAGGATCGCTCGAACACTGGCTGACCGAGCGTTACTGCCTCTATACCACTCATGCCAACAAGGTGTACCGGGGTGACATCCACCACCAGCCGTGGCCTTTGCAGAAGGCGGAAGCCGAATTTGAAATCAACACGGTTGCGGAAGCTGCGGGCATCACGCTGCCCGATACCGCCCCTTCACTACTCTTCGCTCGTAAGCTTGAAGTCCTGATCTGGCCGCTGCGCCGAATCGAATAGGTGCGGGGGGACGGGTATAATTCAGCGTTCCGCTGAAAGCTTGGAACAAGAAATCGGGAGAACGCATGTCGTTATCAGGACGAGTAGCTTTCGTCACCGGCGCTTCGCAAGGGATCGGGCGCGCCTGCGCGATGAGGCTGGCGAAAGATGGAGCATCCGTCGCCGTCGCGGCGCGGAATAAAGAGAAGCTGGATGAACTGGTGAACGAGATCACCGGGGCGGGCGGACAGGCGCATGCCATCACGCTCGATGTGGCAGATGAAGAGCAGGTGAAATCCGCCATAAAGGCGACCCTCTCTCAGTTCGGCAAGATCGATATCCTGATTAACAACGCTGGCATTACCCGCGATCAACTGGTGATGCGGATGAAGCGTGCCGACTGGGACGCTGTGCTCCAAACCAATCTCACCTCCGCATATCTTTGCATTCAGCAGGTCATTCCGTCGATGCTCAAACAGCGTTGGGGGCGCATCATCAACATAACCAGCGTCTTCGGACAAATGGGGCAGGCAGGCCAAGCCAACTATTCCGCTTCGAAAGCCGGTCTGATTGGCCTCACTATGGCGATTGCGCGCGAAGTGGGTTCGCGCAGCATTACGTGCAACGCCGTGGCTCCGGGGTTCATCGAAACCGCCATGACCGCCGTTCTTAGCGAGGAGTTCAAGCAGAATGCGGTGAAACAGATTCCACTGGGACGTGTTGGAACCTCGGACGATGTGGCAAGTGCGGTTGCGTTTCTTGCGTCCGATGAAGCGTCGTACATCACCGGGCAAGTTTTGAGTGTCAACGGCGGGATGTTGATGGGTTAATCCTTGACCGTTTAATCCCTTAAACACAGAGGATACGAGGAGCACGGTGATGGATGGCGATTCCCGAACTGTTCCGTCTGCTCCGGCTACCTCCTCCGCAAAGTTTGCGTTCTCGATTTTCCAGGCTTCATCCCTTTCTCACATCGAAGAGGCACGCGTCCTTTTTCTCGAGTATGCGCAGTCTCTCGGGTTCAGCCTCTGTTTTCAAAATTTTGACAAGGAACTGGCCGATCTTCCCGGTAAATACGCTCCACCTTCCGGTCGGTTGCTGCTGGCCGAGTATGACGGACGGCCCGCCGGATGCGTTGCGCTTCACAAGCTTGAAGATGAAATCTCCGAAATGAAGCGTCTCTACCTGCGCCCGGAATTTCGAGGCATGGGACTGGGGCGCGTACTTGCCGATCGCATCATTTCCGAAGCGCGCCAGGTTGGCTATCGGCGGATGCGGCTCGACACCGTCGGCCCGGTCATGAAAGACGCGGTCGCGATGTACCGCAAGATTGGTTTCCGCGAAATTACTCCCTACTGTGCCAATCCGATGGAAGGCACACTCTACATGGAACGTCTGTTGTAATCCCGAAGGGATTCGCGCAGAATGTTCGCTCGCAAAACCGAAGGAGCTTCCATCTGTGAAGAAATCATTTTTGCTAGCGCTCGCAATTTTGTTCGCAGCATCGACGGCGCTCGCCGTGGAAGGCAAAGCCGTCTCTTACAAGAGTGGCGATGAAACCGTTCAAGGCGTGCTCTATACGCCGTCAGGGAAAGGACCCTTTCCCGCGGTCATCGTAATTCATGAATGGTGGGGGCTGAACGCATGGGTGAAAGAGCAAGCTTCAAAATTGTCGGATGAAGGATACGTCGCGCTGGCGGTGGACCTTTACCGCGGAAAGGTAGCAACCACGCCCGATGAAGCTCACGAGATTATGCGCGGTGTGCCCGAAGACCGCGCCAAACGCGATCTTCATGCCGCCTTTACGTTCCTTGCGTCGCAGGCGAACGTGAAGAAGAATCGCATTGGCTCCATCGGATGGTGCATGGGCGGCGGCTACTCATTGGATGTCGCCTTGCAGGAACCTGCGCTCGCAGCCGATGTCATCAACTACGGCCACCTTGCCACAGATCCCGATTCGCTGAAAAAGATTAACTCTCCGATATTGGGACTTTTCGGAGCGCAAGACCGCGGCATCACTCCCGACGACGTTCACAAATTTGCCAACTCGCTCGAAAGCATGGGAAAGAAAATCGACGTCAAGATTTACGACGATGCCGGCCACGCTTTTGAAAATCCGAATAATAAGGAAGGTTATCGGGCGGCCGATGCAGCGGACGCCTGGAAGCGAACCGCCGACTTTCTATCCGAGACGCTCAAGAAATAGGCGGGAATTCCCGCCAAGCCGAAGTCCGCGCCTGTAGCCCGTTTTCAGGCTCGAGAATTACTTTTACGCCGTATAAGGAATTTTGAAAGCGGCGGAAATTTGCTCGATGTCATTCGTTTTCCATATGGCACTATCGTGAGTCGAATAGCACAAATTTCCCACTTGCCAGAAGTTACCGCTCTGGTTACTATGGCGCATCCTAAAATGCTTCCAACGATGAATATCGGCGAGACGATTCGCAACTACCGGCTGCAAAAGGGTATGTCTCAGGGCGACATCGAAAAGCGCACGGGGTTACTCCGCTGCTACCTGTCGCGCGTCGAGAACGGTCACACTATTCCATCTCTCGACACTCTTTCAAAAATTGCCGGTGCCATGGAACTGCCGCTGTCCCAGTTCTTTTCCGAGCCAGGGCACAGCAACGGATCCAAGGGATTGCCCCAGCTCTCCGATGACGAAGTGCGGTTCCTGAGCCAAATTCGTCGATATTCGACCAGTCTCAACGACAGCGATCGCAAACTCGTTCTCGCCATGGTCAAGAAAATGGCGTCAAACTCCGCAAAATAGACGAATCGGTCTTGGTCTATCGGTCGTCAGCTGAACCCAATTTTTCCGCTTGGCCGCATGCACTGCTGCAAAGGGCTCTGAGCGGATATCCGGCAGCTAAGGCCTCCGCTTACTTTCGTACATTCCCCTCCGTGTCCGACGGATACCTCGCCTAATGGTGACTCTGCTCACTAAACTGTGCATGGAGACTCTTGTGACCACTGACGAAGAACTGAATCTTCTCGACTCGCAATTGCGACGCCTCAAGATCGAGTACGAGATCTTCTTCAGCAACCCGACCAAGCGTCCCCCTACCGACGTCGAGTGGAAAGTGCTGAGCTTGCTGCGCAAGTTCTCTGACGGCGGCCGCATGAATTTCTCCCAACGCTATCGATACAACGAGCTGGCGCAGCGCTATGCGCTTTATAGCGATCTTTGGCGCAAGAAATCACGTATCCGAGAAGAAGGGTACCGTCGCCCGCAAGACGCCCTGCTCTCGGTTCAGGGGGTTCGAGTCGCGGAAGAAGAGCATAAACCGCATCATCCGGTGTACGGGGTGAGCGCGGCCGCAGCAGCGGTGGCAGCGGGAACCGCGCCGTCAGCGTCGCAACCGTTCACGCTCCACAGCGTCGATCAAGGAGAGCGCGAGCAGGTGGAACGTCTTTACAACACATTGGTTGCGGCGAAGAAAAAAGCCGGGGAGAACGTCTCCGGCAGCATCGACTCCTTCGCCACGTTCGTTCAGAAAAAGACCGAACAGATTCGCAAGCAGTACCACTGCGAAAGCGTGGAATATTCGGTCGAGCTCGCCGACGGACAGGTCAAGCTGAAAGCCAAAGCAAAGACCTAGAACAGCCGCCAAGCTAGATTCTCCGATCCGCTCGATCCGAATTCGGCGAAAACTGCCGCTCCGGGCAGGTTTTGCTCTAGTGACTTTGGACCCCAAGCCTTTATCCCACTGGCCTTCCACAGCGATACCGACTAAGAATGTCCGGCGCACCACCAGACATCCGGCATGCACAGTCCTTGGGCCTCAGCCGGTGTCCTGCTCGATGATTATGACTCCACGACGAGTCCCGATTCTGGGGCGGTGCTGCAATTAATCTGATTGGAGGATTAAAAGAATGGTACTGAAACGAGCAGTCACCTGCTTGTTTGTCCTTACACTCGCCGCTGGTGTCCTTTTTGCGCAAGACTCGGCGCTGAAAGTAGCCCACACCAATCACTCAGGTCCGCGTTTGCCCGCTGCCAAACCCGCGCCCAAGCTCACCACAATTTTCAGCAATCTCGGTCCCAACTCGACCGACGCCTACAACGACACAACGGGATATTACGTTCTCGGCCCGACTAACTCTGTTGGTCTGTCGGAGCAGTGGATCGGCGTTCCGTTCATCCCCACCGCTAACGCTCATGTCGAGCAACTTCAGCTCGCGGTGGGCTGGATCTCCGGTACGTCGCTGGTGAAGGTCGGCCTCTACAGCGACAACGCGGGGACGGTTGGAACGGCATTGGCAACCGGACACGCTTCGACTATTCCGGTGTTTGGAACCTGCTGCCAGCTCGTTACAGTCAACATCAAGTCGACGGCCTTGACTGCCGGAACGCAATATTGGATCGTCGCCAGCACCGACGATGCGAAGGCTCCCGACTTCACCGGCGTCTACCAGGCCTCCAATTTAGCAGTCATCTCCGGGAACGAAGCCGCCAGCGGATGGTTCTCGTTCACGACAAACACTCCGGCCGCAGCCGCCCGCGGCACGGTCCCATAAATTCGAGTAACACACCGGAAACGCCTGGAAGGCCGCGACACCGTCGCGGCCTTCCGCATTTCGCAGCCTGTCACAAGCGACCGACCGCGCCCTCTTGATAGAATCTTCGGTCACTCCGCATTCATACCCTGTTCCGAGGCCCATCATGCCAAGTTCTCCCTCCAAAGTCCGCCGTGCCATCCTCAGCGTGACCGACAAAACCGGACTCGTCGATTTCGCCCGCAAACTCTCCAAGCTTGGCATCGAACTTGTCTCAACCGGGGGAACCGCGAAACTCCTGCGCGATTCGGGAATCGCCGTCAAAGACATTTCCGATCTCACGGGCTTCCCCGAAATGCTGGATGGACGCGTCAAAACGCTCCATCCCAAGGTTCATGGCGGCATCTTGCATCGTCGCGAAGATCCCAAACATGTCGCGGCGGCTGCCGAACATGGCATTGATCCAATCGATATGGTGGTGGTGAATCTCTATGCCTTCGAGAAGACCGCCGCTAAGCCTGGGGTGGCATTCGAGGAGATCATTGAAAACATCGATATCGGTGGACCGTCGATGATCCGTTCGGCGGCCAAGAATTTTCAGGATGTCGCCATCGTGACGTCGCCGACGGATTACGAGGCAATCGCTGACGAGCTTTCCAGTCCGGCGCTTCACTCTCGCGAGAGACGAAATGGCGGCTTGCGCAGAAAGCGTTTGCCACAACCGCGGCTTATGATTCAGCGATCGCCTCGACACTGGAGCGCGTCAGCGCCGATTCCTATGAACTGCACCCGGAAACCGACGCTTTTCCGCAGACGCTCCGTTTCTCATTTCACAAGACCCTCGATTTGCGTTACGGAGAAAACCCCCATCAGAAGGCAGCGATGTATTCGGATGGGTCCGGTCTGGGAGTGGCCAACGCCCGCCAACTGCAAGGTAAGGAGCTTTCCTACAACAACATCGTCGACCTGCAGGCGGCGTGGGATCTGGCGCAGGAATTCGACGAAACCGTCTGCGCCATCATCAAGCACACCAACCCCTGCGGCACCGCAACCGGAAAATCGCTCGCCGAGGCCTACAAACGGGCGCTGGAGTGTGATCCGGTTTCGGCCTTTGGAGGCGTGATCGGAGTGAATCGCCCCGTCGACGCCGAAGCCGCGGAGGAGATGCACAAGCTCTTCCTAGAAGTGATCGCGGCGCCTGCTTTCGACGAAGCCGCGAAGGCAAAGTTTGCGTCGAAGAAAAATCTTCGTCTCGTTGAAGTGGCGGCTCTGAACCAGAAGTGGGTGCTCAAAAATGTCTCAGGAGGCATGCTTCTGCAGGACAACGATAGCCGGGTTCTGGGAGACTCCGACTTAAAAGTCGTCACCAATCGTCCTCCGACTCCTGAAGAAATGCGTGCGCTCCTGTTTGGGTGGAAGGTGTGCAAGCACGTAAAGTCCAACGCAATCGTCTACGCGCGCGACGGACAAACTGTTGGGGTCGGGGCCGGACAAATGTCTCGTGTTGATGCCGCAAAGATCGGCGCTATGAAGGCCCAACTTCCACTGAAGGGGACGGTCGCGGCTTCAGACGCGTTTTTCCCTTTTCCCGACGGCGTGGAAGAAATCGCCAAAGCCGGAGCGACCGCGATCATTCAGCCGGGAGGTTCCCAACGCGATCCGGAAGTGATTGAAGCTGCAGACCGCCTCGGCTTGGCTATGGTGTTCACAGGCGTGCGCCACTTCCGCCACTAGATATCGGCCGGTGTGGTTTGTTAGATAGAGAGGGAGTTCTCGGAGGCGGACGCCAGGCACCTGACTCCCTGCATCTGTTTAATTTTTACGCAATTTGACACTTTCCGCTGGTCCCTGACCTTCCGGTATCCCCCGACACGACTCTCTGTTTCTTACTGCCATCGATCGGGGTAGAATAAAAGCACCTTTCCCCCAGCGGGTTTGCATCCAAGAATTTGAGTCCGGAAACGCGCTTCCAGCGCAGTCAGGTCGAGGATGAATAGAATTTTTCGCTTTATTTTGATGATGATGGTGGCAAGCGCGGCGGTCGCGCAAACCACCCCGTCGGAACCAGCCTCCGCGCCAGCCGATGCGAAGACCTCGCCCCGCAAGGTCGACAAAAGTGCTGCCTACTATCACTACACGATGGCGCACATGTACGAGGAAATGGTCACGGCCTACGGACGCAGCGATCTCGCCACGAAGGCGACCGAGGAGTACCGGCTGGCGATCGAGGCCGACCCTTCATCCGAATTCCTGACCTCTGCCCTTGCTGAGCTCTATGTAAAGACCGGCCGGATCGCCGACGCCGTCAAAGAAGCGCAAGACATCATCAAGCGCGATCCGAAGAACCTCGAAGCCCACAAGCTGCTGGGCCGCATTTATCTGCGGTCGCTGGGCGACATGCCCGGCGGCAACGGATCCGACAACATCCTGAAACTCGCCATCGATCAGTACGAGCAGATTGTGAAGCTCGACCCTGAGAGCGTGGACGATCACCTGCTCCTCGGCCGCCTCTATCGTCTGAACAACGATATGCAGAAGGCGGAGGCGGAACTCAAGACTGCAATCAAGCTTGATCCCAGTTCAGAAGAAGCTGTTACCACGCTGGCAATGCTTTATACCGATGAAGGAGACACCGGCCACGCCCTGAAGGTTCTGAGTTCGGTTCCGGATTCGGCGCGCTCAGCCAAGCTTTATGCCGCGCTTGGTGCAGCGTACGAGCAGCGCAAAGATTTTAAGAGCGCCATCGATGCCTACAAACACTCGATCGTTCTTGATCGCGACAACCTCGATTCCATCCGCGGCCTCGCCGAAAATCTGCTGAATGATGGCCAGCTCGACGCTTCGCTCGAGCAGTACAAGGTGATCGCAGACTCGAATCCAGAGGATGCGCAGACCTATATCCGGATCGCCGAGATCTATCGCCGGGAAGGCAAGTACGATTTGGCTCTCGAAAATCTGAAGCGTGCCGATACTCTCGTTCCCGACACCATGGACGTCCCGTACAGCATGGCCGCGGTCTATCAGGCCCAGGGACGCTACGACGAAGCAGTCAAGCTGTTGCAGGATCTGTTGAAGAAAACCGAAAAAGCCGAGACTGGATCGAGCCAGTCCGATCGCAACAATCGCGCCATCTTCATCGAACGGCTCGGCATGATTTATCGCGACCAAGAAAACTATACGGCTGCGGTCGATACTTTCCGCAAGATGCTGGTGCTGGGCGACGACAATGCCCGCAGTGGATATCAGGAAATGATCGACACCTATCGCGAAGCCAAACAGTGGCCCCAAGCGACTGCGATTGCCAAAGAAGCTTCGCAGAAGATGCCTGAGGACCGCGACCTTCGCATGGTGCTCGATGCCCAACTGGCCGACATGGGGCAGGTCGACCAATCGGTCGCTGACATTCGCTCGATGATCAAAGGCGGACCGGAAGACCGCGACGCCTATGTCCGTCTCGGAATCATCTACACGCGCGCGAAACGCTGGAGTGATGCACAAGAAGCTCTCGCCAAAGCGGAACAGCTCTCCACCAAGGCCGACGATCGAGCGTATGTATTTTTCCTTCGCGGGGATTTGCTGCAGCGACAGAAGCTGTTCGATCAGGCAGAAGTCGAGTTCAAGAAAGTGCTTTCTGCCACGCCCGCGACCGATCCTCAGGCAGCAGCGACTCTCAATTACCTCGGCTACATGAACGTAGACCGCGGAGTGAAGCTCGAAGAGTCACTGAACTACATCAAGCAGGCGTTGACTTTCGATCCCAACAACCCCGCGTACCTCGATTCGCTCGGATGGGCCTATTTCAAGCTCGGCAAGTACGACATGGCGGAGGACAGCTTGAACAAAGCTGCGCTTCACATGAGTTCCGACCCGACTGTGCAGGAGCACCTGGGCGATCTCTACCAAAAGACCGGCCGCCTGAAACTTGCGGCTGCTCACTGGGATCGCGCGGTTCAGGAATGGAATAAAACCGTTCCGGCTGAACAGGATTCTGACGCCTTCGCCAAGGTCCAGCAGAAGCTCGACGCGGCAAAGGTGAAACTAGCCAAGGAAGAAACTACCAAGTAGGTCTTACTGGCCTCTGATCAATTCCCGGTAAGCCAGCCTCTCCCCACAGCGTTGCGGAGTCGACTGAGGCTGTTAATAGCCAGTTCACCTCTTCTGGCCGCCTATCCGCACAGTGGAGTTTTGGCAGCCTGCCACCTTGCTAAACTTTCCGCATGCAAGGCGAAACATCGGTCCACTTCACCATTCGAGAAGCAACCGTCGACGACATCCCCGAAATAGTTCGCCAACGCCGCAGGATGTACGAGGATATGAACTACAACGACCTCCCGAGGCTGGAGGCAATGGCGTCCTTGGCGACGGAATACCTGCGCGAAGCTATGTCAGACGGCTCTTTTCGGTCGTGGCTGGCAAGCGACGGCAAACGCACGATTGCAGGAGGTGCTGTCAACATCTCGCCATGGCCACCCCACCCTTACGATCTGGAATACAGGCGCGCCACGATTCTTAACGTCTACACCGATCCCGCATATCGCCGGCAAGGTGTTGCGCGAAGACTTATGCGAACGATGATCGAATGGTGCCGCCTTGAAGGCTTCGCGCGCGTCACGCTGCATGCCAGCGACGACGGCCGCCACCTCTACGAGTCTTTGGGATTCGAAACCAGCAACGAAATGCGCCTCACGCTGCGCTGAAAAATCCGCGCAGAAGCGTGAAGTCGAGAGGGTGGACGCTAACTGCCAACTGCTCAACGCTCTATCTCTCTGCTATTCTTCCCCCATGTTGGCCGCCTACGCGGTGCACGTTGAACAATCCCGTGGACGCCGCTTTCCCGAGCCTCGCCATCCCTACCGCAACGACTTTCAGCGTGACCGCGATCGCATTATTCATGCACGGGCATTTCGTCGTCTCGAAGCGAAGACGCAGGTCTTCACGCGCCGTCACAGTGACCACTTCCGTAATCGGCTTACGCATACTCTCGAAGTTACTCAGATCTCGCGCACGATAGCCGGCGCCCTCTGCCTCAACGTGGACTTGGCCGAAGCTCTCGGTCTCGCTCACGACATCGGCCACACGCCGTTCGGCCATGCCGGGGAGAAAGCTCTCGATGCTGCGATGCGGGAGCACGGGCTGTCGTTCGAGCACAACCTGCACGCGTTGCGCATCGTGGAAGATTTCGAGCAACGGTATGCAGCGTTTCGCGGGCTGAATCTCACGTTCGAAGTTCGCGAAGGCATCATCAAGCACTCGCACGACTACAAAGCGAAGGAATATCCCGAGTTGGCCGAATATCTTCTCGACCAGCGGCCGCCGCTTGAGGCCCAACTCATCGATCTCACCGATGAGATCGCCTACAACACCGCCGATCTCGACGATGGGTTTGAAGCGCGTCTCTTGCCGCTCGAAAAGATTCGCGACGGAATTCCTGTCTTCGATGCCTTCTACCGTGAGGTCGAGCAAGTCTATCCGGACGCTCCGGTCAAACTGAAATTCAATGAAGCCATCAAGCGTGTGCTAAATCGCTTCGTCGACGATCTGATTAGGAACACGCAACGGCGAATCGATGAAGCAGGGATTCGCTCTCTCGACGATGTCCGAAATCATCAGGAACGGCTAGCGGCTTTCAGTCCGTCGGTGGAGGCCGAGCGCAAGCAGAGCAAAGATTTTCTCTACGAAAACCTGTACTTCAGCTCCACGCTCTCTGACGAAAAAGACGACGCCGAGCGCACGGTGCGCGGCCTATTCGCCTTCTGGATGCAGCATCCAGACACCCTGCCTTTGAATTATCAGGAAAAAGCAAAGACCGATTCTTTGCCGCGCGTGGTCTGCGACTACATCGCCGGAATGACCGATCCATTCATCTTTGAGCAATACGAGAGATATTGCCAGGCATGAAGCGAAAATGAATCGATGTAGCGGCAGCCGTGCCCGGTTGTCGAGTGACCGTAACCAGATCGACGTCTGCCCTCACAAAACCTCGGCCAATCGCCGAATCCCGGCAAGAATCTGAGCCTCGTCCATCTGCGAATACCCCAACATAATTGCGGTGCGCGGAGACTTCCGGATGCGGTAACCGGATATTCCATACACTCCGACGCCTCGAGACGCAGCCTGCGAAATCAAATCCTGCTCGCTGATCTTCTTTCTTGGCCATAGCACTACATGCGCTCCGGCGCCATCGCCACGAACCTCGACTCGATTTCCCAAGTGAAGGGAAATCGCATCCAGAAGTGCTTTGCGTCGAGCCGCGTTTTTTCGCCGCATGCGCCGCAAGTACCGTTCATAAATTCCGCTGGAAATAAATTCCGCGAGAGTCTCCTGCTCCAGCGTTGCCGTGTGCCGGTCGCACAACCATTTCGCTGCAACGAACGCGTCCAACAATCCATTCGGCACGATCATGTATCCGATGCGAAGCGCCGAAAAGATAGTCCGGGAAAATGTTCCGATGTAAATCACGCGCCCTTCGCGGTCGAGCCCCTGCAGCGACTCCAGCGGTTGGCTGTCATATCGAAACTCTCCGTCGTAGTCGTCTTCGACGATCACTGCGTTCGCGCGCTTCGCCCATGCCAACAGGGCAATCCGCCGATCCAAAGGCAGAATTGCGCCAGTGGGAAACTGGTGCGATGGAGTCACGAATGCAATGCGAGCGTTGAGGGGCAGCTTGCGAGGATCAAGACCATCCTGATCCAGTTCGATCGGCAGCAGGTGTGCGCCGGCAGCTCGCAAAATCTCGCTCGTCCCCTGATAGTTAGGATCTTCCACGGCAACGCGGTCGCCTCGTTCGATCAGCACTCGAGCAATCAGATCCAGGGCTTGCTGGGAACCGTTGACGATCATTACTTGCGACGCGTCACATGAAACTGCGCGCGAACGCCGAAGGTGCGAGCAAATCGCTTCACGTAATGCGGCGCTTCCGCTTGCCCGTCCATAGTCGAACTCCGAAACCCTGGCTTTGCGAGAACAGCGCATCAGGATGCGCCTCCACATCGCAAACGGGAACTGCTCCAGGTCGCTTCTACCGTACTCGAAGTTGTATGGCAATGCGGGCCCTGGGCCTGGATGGTTCACGCGCGTCCGCGCAGTTCCAGCAGCTGCGCCAAAGCGCGATAACCGCATTTTCACCGACTGTCCTGAGAATGCTGCCGGCTTGATGCCTATCGATCGGGACACATATGTGCCTGAGCCCGGGCGGCCGCACGCGAACCCTTCCGCGAGCAACTGATCATAGGCAAGCAGTGCTACCGTTCGGGAAACTCCGAGCTGTTCCGCCAGGTCTCGCGTCGAGGGCAGTTTTTCTCCGCCCTTCAGGGTTCCCGACAACACGGCTTCGCGCAAGCCCAGATACACCTGGCGGAACAGCGGTGTGTCCGTTTTCGAAAGTGGTATCGTTAAGTTCACAAAAAGTGGATATTTCAAAGTACCACATGCTGTGTCATGCTCGGCTGGTACCTACCCAAAATTCTTCCAGTGGAGTGAAACCGATGCAGCGTTCCGCGGGTTTTCTGAAAATTCTCCTGGCATGTGTGCTGATTTGCGGCGAGTGCTTACCAGCCAGTACTCAGACGGAAGCAAACAGCAAAGACTCTCAACGATCCGCGGTGCAGAGTGGTCAGCATGATTTTGATTTTGAACTTGGCACCTGGACGATTCACCTGAAGCGGCGCCTGCATCCTCTAACCGGCTCGAATACTTGGGTGGAATTCGACGGACTTTCTTCAACCCAGAAAGTTTGGGATGGCCGCTCTCAGATCGAGCAGTTCGAGACCACCGGTTCAGCCGGACACATCGAGGGGCTCACTCTACGGCTTTTCAATCCGGAAACGCGGCAGTGGAGCCTTTATTGGGCCAATGCCAAAGACGGCATTGTTGTGCCAGCCCAAGTCGGGCAGTTCAAAGATGGAATCGGCGAGTTTTATGCGCAAGACACATTGAACGGAAAGCTTATCTTTGTCCGATTTGTATGGTCCAAGACCAACACGGATACGCCTCATTTCGAACAGGCGTTTTCCGACGACGGAGGCAAGACGTGGGAAGTGAACTGGATCACCGATCAGACGCGTATAAGTGACGAAGCTTTCAAGAAGCAGGCGGAATCAGTCGTGCCGAAGCTCGAGGCAGCTCAAGACAACGACGGCCAGCACGACTTTGATTTTGAAAAAGGAAGCTGGAAGGCTCACCTCAAACGTCTTGATCACCCACTCACGGGATCCAAAGCGTGGATTGATTACGACGGCACGTCGGTGGTGAAGACCCTTTGGAACGGCCGCGCCAACTTCGGCGAACTCGTGGTATCGAATGCGACGGGCCAGATCGAAGGTCTCACGCTTCGTCTCTATAACCCGAAGGAGCACCAATGGCGGCTATATTGGGCGAATAGCAAAGCTGGGGTCTTGACGACTCCGCCCACGACCGGGCAATACACCAGCGGCCGCGGGGAATTTTTCGATCAGGAAGACTTAGGCGAGAAATCGATCTTCGTCCGCTTTGTTTTCTCGGACGTTACGGCTGGCTCATTCCTTACGGAGCAGGCCTTTTCGGCTGACGGCGGCAAAACCTGGGAACCGAACTGGATAGGAACGTTCACGCGGGAGTGACATCAGCTCAGCGAGACCAACTTCTGCACTTCTCGCCCAGTTGCATAGATTCTTCGCGGCCAACAGTCGCCGCTTAGAATGACAAGCTCCTTCGGAGTGAAAGCGCCAGCAGATCCGTGGCAACTACTGTCCGGCGACCTTCGCCACTACATCAAACAACACTCGCGGTCCTCGCTTAACTTCTTCCACGCGAATCCGCTCGTCGTTTCCGTGTTCGGTATTTCCTTCCTCATCGCTCGCCGTGTACGGATTGAATCCGTACGCCACTATTCCCAGCGGGCGGTATCTCTGGTTCTCGGTGTAGCCGCTCGTGATGTGCGGCACGACGGGTGCCCCTGGAAAATAGTTTGCCGAGACTTCCCGGATCGCCGCAAACAGCTTTGTATCGGTGCCCGAATAATTCGCGATTTGAAAAGGTTCCGAGGGCGGCTCAATGATTACATTCGGATCGTTAACCACCCGGCGCAAAGCAGCGAGCACTTCCTTGGGATCGCCTCCAGGAAGAATCCGTAACGTCCAGGTTGGCCCACGCTTCGGGAGGAATCACATTGGTCTGTAACGAACCACCCATCATTGTCAGCGAAATCGTGTCGCGCAACAGATAGTTGAGTGACTCGTCTCTGTCCAGCGTCTCCTGAAATTTCTTGTCTTCAACCGCCTTCCGAACGTTGCGGTAATAGACCGCCAGATCGGGAGGTTCGAATGGAGCCATATCTCGCAGAAACTCATCCACAACCGGCAACACCCGGATCGGCGTTTTGTAGGCAATAATTCGGTTCAGGGCGCGCACCAGTCTGTCAGGAGCCGAATCCGAGTTCGGTCTCGATCCGTGACCCGGGCGCCCATGAGCTACCACGCGCAACCAATAAGTCGTTTTCTCCCCCACGTCGACGCCAACATACTTCACCTTGCCGCTTTCGAGCAGATTCTCTCCGCCTTCGTTGATTACGAACTCGGCGTTCCCGAGGAGGGCTTTCTGATGTTCCAGGAACCAATCCGTCCCGACGTCGTTGACTTCCTCATCCGCCACGGCCAGGAAGATCACGTCGCGATTCAGAGCCACCTTCTCCCGCTTCAACATCACCATGACGACCAGTTGCGCGAGACCTTCATCCTTCATGTCCTGCGCCCCCCGTCCCCATATGTAGCCGTCCTTAATCTCTCCACTAAACGGGGGCACGTGCCAGTGGGCCGCGTCGCTGGTCACGACATCCATGTGATTTAACAGGATGATTGGCCGGAGGGTTTTTGCTTCGCTGGCCGCGCTGGGAATTCGCGCCCAAAGATCTCCACGGCCAGGGGTAAACTCAAACGCACGATTTTCGATGCCCTCCGCGTCGAGGATCTTCTTGTAGAACGCCACCGCTTTCATTTCGTTCCCAGGTGGGTTCGTCGTGTCGACGCGAAGATACTGCTGCATCCACGTGACGGCGAGATCGGAATACTGCTGGCGGTGATCGGCGGAGATTTTCGAGGACGCAAGCGAAGGTTCAGCTGCCCGCGTCAGTATGCAAAACAAAAGTGTTGCCAGAGCCAGCAACACGGCATCCCGGAAAGCCTGGGTCCTGACTCTTCGGCGTTCTGCTGCCAAATTGCCTCCTTAGTGCACTTTTTTGCGTTCTTTATGCCTGTTTTCGTGGTGAAAACAAAAGGCTTTGTAGCCTACGAATGGAAGCGCGTCTCACATTTCTACACGCAGTTTTTATATCAGGTTTGCCAAAATTACCCTGCAAATGCATACACCTCTGTCCTTCATGCGAAAGGGCGACTACAATGTCCAGAGTTATCAAGTGCTTAGCTCCGCAACCAGGGGGCTTCATTTTGGCATCCCACATGTAATAGGACACGGTGGCGCTGCTATGCTGGGCGCCTCGATTTTGAAG
Organism: uncultured Acidobacteriota bacterium; assembly: GCA_963771765.1. Taxonomy (GTDB): domain Bacteria; phylum Acidobacteriota; class Terriglobia; order Terriglobales; family Acidobacteriaceae; genus Sulfotelmatobacter. The sequence goes on along the minus strand of CAVYUY010000044.1, from coordinate 28,083 downwards.
GCTTCGCGTAGCGTCAGCGCGAGGCGGCTCGACGGAATCGGCTAGCTTTCCTTTTATCGTTTTCAGGGACGCAATCAAATTTTCAAGCACGCTCTACGGCGTGCCCCAGGGGAGTTTTAGGTCTCCCCAAAACTTGGAGGAAGTTATCATGAACAACCGTCTCATCGTCGCCCTGCCTTTGGCCGCGTTGCTTGCAATTCCGGCTCTTGCGCAGACCACCTCGTCTAGCACCGATCAGAGCCAGCCCGCCGCTCAGTCGGCTTCCACCGACAGCAGCAGCAATGCGACCGGCAAGGCTCCTCTGGCTCCCCCGTCCCGCGAAGGCTTCTGGGGACGTGTGAATCCTTTCGCCCGCAAAAAGTATGTACAGCGCCAGACTGAACCCATTCGCGACCGCGTGAACGAGCTGGATGAACTGACGTCCACGAACAGCAAGGCGATCAAGGATACCGATTCGCGTGCCCAGGCTGGCATCAAGATGGCCTCGGACAAAGCGGACGTTGCCGATCAGCATGCCGTCGATGCTGGCAACAAGGCCACCATGGCGCAGCAGTCGGCGCAGCAAGTCACCACCCGCGTTCAGAGCGTTGAGACTGTCGTCAGCAACATCGACCAGTACAAAGCTTCGAACCAGACTGAAATCCGCTTCCGCCCCGGCCAGACGGTCCTCAGCAAGAACGCGAAGGACGCGCTGGACCAGATGGCGGGCGGCGTAAAGGGACAGCGCGGCTACATCATCGAAGTCCAGGGCTTCTCGTCCGGGAAGGGACAGACCGCCATCACGACTTCGCAAAAGATGGCCGAGTCTGTGGTGCGCTACCTGGTACTCAACCATGAGATCCCGGTCTATCGCATCTACCTAGTCGGTATGGGCAATGCGCCTGTTCCGTCCGCGACCGATGACACCGCAAAGTCGAAGCGGATCAGCGGAGGCCGCGTCGAAATCAGCCTGTTGAAGAACGACCTCGAGCAGCTCTCCAGCAACGGTGGAGCGCCTGCGATGAGCGGCGACCAAGCGCAGCAACCGAAGTAAGTTCGGGACCAACGGGCTCCGGCCCGCGTCCCTCCCCCAGAACAGCCTCCTGCGCAAGCGGGAGGCTTTTCGTTTGCGGGCGCGGCAACCCGCTTATCGTGTCACCCACCCGCTTTGTCATTCCGACCGAAGGGAGGAATCTGCTGTCCGCCGGAAGCACAGGCGCCGCCCGCGAGCAGCAGGTCTCCCCACCGCTTCGGTCCCCGGCGCGACAAAGCGCTGCGGAGCCCTCGAAGTTGCTCTTGTCATTCCGACCGGAGGGGAGAATCTGCTTGCTTTCCCTTCCGGTGCTCCCCCGTCCATAATCCTGACCATGACTAACGTCAAGCTTGCCCTCCGCCAGTTCCGCAAAACTCCCGGTTTTGCGGCGACAGTCATCCTTACAATCGCGCTCGGAATCGGTGCGAACACCGCGATCTTCACTTTGGTCCATGCGATCCTGATGAAGTCGCTCCCGGTGACCAATCCCGCGACCCTGTACCGCGTCGGCGACAAGGATGACTGCTGCGTCAACGGTGGCTTTATCAGCGACGACGGCGACTTCGATCTGTTTTCGTACGATCTCTACCGCCATTTCGTCGAAACGACCCCGGAGTTTGAACAGCTTGCCGCATTTCAATCCGGCCGCAACATGATGAATGTCCGCTACGGCGCAGCCGCGGCGAAATCTGAGCGCACTGAGTATGTCTCGGGCAATTACTTCTCGACTTTCGGCCTTGGCGCTTATCTCGGGCGCATGCTCGTTCCCTCCGACGATGTCCCGGGAGCTACCCCAGTGGCCGTGATGAGTTATGCGGCGTGGCAGGGCGCGCATGCCGCAGACCCCAACGTCGTCGGATCGACGTTTTACATTCAGAGCCAGCCCGTTACAATCGTCGGCATCGCTCCTCCCGGATTTTTCGGCGACCGGATCGACTCAAATCCTCCCGCGATTTGGATTCCGTTGAACGTCGAACCAGTGATGGAAGGCCCGACCAGCATCCTCAAAGTGGCCGATTCGAACTGGCTCTATGTTCTTGGCCGACTGAAGCCCGGCGTCGCTCCCGGCAGCGTTCAATCCAAGATTTCGAATACTCTCCGGCAGTGGCTGGCGACGCAACCCTCGTACACCGCGAACGGCGGTGATACGCAGATTCCCAAACAGCATGTAGTCATGTCTCCCGGCGGGGCCGGCATTCGGAACCTTCAGCAGGAAACGGGAGACGGGCTTCACCTGCTTACGGGGATCTCTGCCCTTGTGTTGCTGGTCGCATGCGCCAACATTGCCAATCTCTTGCTGGCGAAGGGAACGGCCCGGCAGGCGGAGACTTCGATCCGCACAGCTCTGGGCGCGGCTCGTTCGGCACTGATTCGCCAGGTGCTGACGGAAAGCGTTCTTCTCTCTATAGCCGGCGGCGTCATAGGCATCGGCATCGCGTACGCCGGCGCGCGCATGATTTTGACTTTGGCCTTTCCGGACGCAATCCAAATGCCGATTCATGCAAACCCTTCACCGGTTGTGCTGGGATTCGCTTTCCTGCTGTCACTCGCTACCGGCGTCATCTTCGGCATTGTCCCGGCGTGGATTTCATCGCACGCTGATCCCGCAGAGGCGCTGCGCGGCATAAATCGATCCACTGGCGATCGCGCCCTCTTGCCGCAGAAAATCCTCATCGTTCTGCAGGCAGCTCTCTCGCTTGTGCTGCTGGTGGGCGCCGGTCTGATGAGCGCAAACTTTGCGCAATCTCGAAAAGCAAAATTTCGGACTTGCCACGACCAACCGCTACGTCCTCCACTTCGATCCCATGGGAGCGGGCTACAAAATTGACACCGTTGGCCGCGTTCAACGAACAATTGGAACGTGAATTCACCGCGCTTCCGGGCGTCAAGAGTGTCGGCATTGCTCTTTACAGCACGCTCGAAGGCAACAACTGGGGCGAAGGCGTTTATGTAGAGGGCCGTCCCGCTCCCGGTCCCGATGCGCATAACGGATCTTCCTGGGACCGCGTCAGCCCGCACTTCTTTGAAACCGTCGGACAACCTATCGTTCGTGGGCGCGGCTTCACCGAGCAGGACACATCTACCTCGCGCATGGTGGCTGTCGTCAATCAGAAGTTCGTGAAAAAGTTCTTCCCAACCGAAGATCCGATTGGCCGCCACTTTGGAACGATGGACCAGAAGTATGCGGGCGATTACGAAATTGTCGGGGTGGTCGCGGACGCGAAATACAACAATCCCCGGGACGAATTCGCATCCATGTATTTCCGCCCGCTGAGTCAGTTCAACCGCACTTTCAAAGAAGAGCGGATGATTACCGCCGAAAGCCGATCGCTATTTCCGAATTCGATCACCATTCAATTTACGGGCGATGCTTCCGCCCTGGAATCGCTGGCTCGGCGAACGCTGGCGAATATCAATCCGGACCTCACGATGATTGACTTCAAGTCTCTCGATTTCCAGGTTGCCGATAATTTCAACCAGGAGCGCCTCATCACCCGGCTCATGGGCCTGTTTGGCTTGCTTGCCCTGGCGTTGGCGTCGGTGGGGCTCTACGGCATCACGACGTATTCGGTTGCGCGTCGTACCAGCGAAATCGGCTTGCGGATGGCGCTTGGCGCTAACCGCAGCAATGTCGTCTCGCTCGTGCTCAAAAAGGCGCTGTTGCTCGTTGTGCTTGGCCTGGCGATCGGCGTTCCAGTTTCGCTGTTGGGTGGACGGCTGATGTCGGCCCAGCTCTACGGAGTTCGTACCTACGATCCGTTGACGCTCGCAGGATCTATTTTTGTTTTGTGCGCGTTCGCGGCGCTCGCCGGATTCATACCCGCCCGCCGCGCCTCCACCATTGAGCCCATGAATGCGTTGCGCACGGACTAGGCGTCTTTCATTTTGATCTGCAGCCCGGTGCTCTGTCTGAGGAGGGCCGTGCGCTCGTTTGACCCTCCGGTTATGCGTGATTAGAATTTGGCTCGCGCTCTAGCGGGGATTCAATGAAGCGACTTGCCTGTCTTCTGCTGTTCATCAGTCTCGTGACAGTTGCCGGTTTCGCCGACGACGACAAAGATCATCACCACCACGAAAACCTGACCGAGACACAACTTGGGACCGTGCACTTCCCGATTTCCTGTGCGGCGGCAGTACAGAAGCCCTTCGCCCGAGGAGTAGCACTCCTGCATTCGTTCTGGTACGAAGAGGCCGAAAAAGAATTCAGTCAGATTGCAAAGGACGATTCACAGTGCGCCATGGCTCACTGGGGAATCGCGATGAGCATCTGGCATCAGCTCTGGGATAACCCCGCGCCCAACGTCATCACCCGTGGCCTCGAAGAAGTGAAGGCGGCTGAAAAGCTCGAAACGAAGGCCACTCCTCGCGAGAAGGGATACATCGCGGCGACCGCAGCCTTTTACAGCGATTCGGAAAAGCTGGATCACGGCGCGCATGCCAAGGCCTATTCCAACGCGATGAAGAGGGTTTATCAGTCGTTCCCGGAGGATCACGAAGCGGCAGCTTTCTACGCGCTCTCGCTGCTTGCGTCCGAGCCTCACAACGACGAAACCTTCGCCAACCGCAAAGAGGCAGCCTCAATTCTGGAAAAGCTGTTCGCCACAGAGCCGGATCATCCTGGCGTGGCGCACTACCTGATCCACAGCTATGACAAGCCGGGGCTGGCGCAGCTCGGGATTCCCGCCGCGCGCCGTTATGCGCAAATCGCTCCTGCCGCGCCGCATGCGCTGCACATGCCGTCGCATATCTTTGCCCGCGTCGGCCTCTGGCAAGACGACATCAATTCAAATCTTGCCTCCGTCGCGGCAACCCGAAAGACGGCGGCTATGGGTATGGGTGGCGAAGGCCACCAATTTCATGCGATGGACTTTCTCGTCTATGCCTACCTGCAAAGTGGCCGCGAGGCAGAAGCAAAGAAGGTCATTGATGAGATCGGGACAATGCCGAAGATGGAATCAATGTACGGCCCTGAGTTTGATCCGCAGATGAATGCCATGACCGCGTTTCCAGCCATCTATGATCTCGAATTGCGGCACTGGTCCGAGGCGGCGTCTTTGGCGCCGGTGCCCGGAGCGTCGACTGGAGACTTGTCGATCACCTATTGGGCGCGAGCGATTGGCGCTGCGCGATCCGGGGATTTGACCGAGGCTCACAAGGATCTACGCGAAATCGAGAACGTTCGACAGAAGCTGCTTGCAGAAAAAAAGAATGACCCTGCAGAGGCAGTCGGCGAGGACTATCAGGAGGCAGAGGCCTGGATTCTGCATGCTGAAGGCGAGGACGACAAGGCCATCGGCGTCCTCCGCACCATCGCCGACAAGAATGACAAGCTAGGTGACGAGCCTGAGGAAATTCCAGCCCGGGAGATGCTCGCCGATTTACTACTCGAAGCCAAGAAGCCCGAGCAAGCGCTGATCGAATATCAAACCGATCTGAAACTCAACCCGAACCGCTTCAATGGACTCTATGGCGCGGCTCGAGCGGCGGAGGCTGCCGGCAAGCAGAACGATGCGAACGAGTATTACGCGCTCCTACTGAAATCATGCGAGGGCGGGAATTCAACGCGCACGGAACTGATACACGCCAGAGAACTGTTAGCGAAGAAGTGAACGGATAGTGTCCTGCTTTGACACCAGAAGAAAATGCAGACTTGGAGGCCGCTCTTCAGTTCGTGATCGCGCGGATTGAGGGCGAAGCAGAGCGGTCTGGTGCGCCACTCGATGAGGATGAGATAGAGTTTTTGCGCCACCTGCCGACGAAGCCAACAAACCTCACGCTACATACGGGTGGCCACTCCGCCGACTGGCCAGTTCTTCGGGACTTCAACTACGAAAAATTGTGCGAGCTTGCGAAAAGCGCCCATGCTTATGACGTAAGACTCCGGCCGGAGGTCTTAAGCCAATGGGATTTTGCTTGCGCGGTCTTGCAATTCCATCGTCACCCGATGTCCTGGCTGCTCGGCTGGGCCGACATCCGTGTGAAAAAAGCGCGCGGACTAGCGGACGGTTGTTTGCTCTTCACCACAGCGTTGATCGTCATCGTCCTTTCAGGAGTTGCGGTGTATCTGTTGTCCAATTTGGGGGATCGTTTTGTGGGAATAGGGAAGCAGGCTTTATGGGCGGCCGGTATCTGCCTTTGCAGCGGGATCTTGATTTCGTTGTTCTTCTTGACGCGGCGACTTGAAAGGTGGCAAGGCACCCGAACTATCGAAAAATACCGGTACGATTATTCGGCGCCAAACCGTTCCTAGCTTTTGAAGAGCTGCATCTTGGCGACCAGCGCGGCTGTCATTGCCAGCGCTCCAACCAGCGCGTTGTACTCCCGATGTTTCAGGTAAAGATCTATCGAGAAGCCTCCGCCTTCTGACGCGTCTCCTGATCGCGTAAGTCTGGGGAGCATTCTCGGCACGCGTTTCGCATATTCTTCAAAGTCCGAAAATCTTCCGCGCAGAAAGTTCTCTTCGCCACGTATGACAGGTATGTAGATCGCGAAGAACATCAGGACAAGCACGATACCGACCCACCAGCTTCGAGCGGCCACAGCGAAACCAATACCCATCAACATCGAGCCAAGATACAAAGGATTCCGGGTATACGCGTAAGGCCCAGAGGTTGCGAGCGCTTCATTCTTGCGAACATGTCCGGACGCAAGGGCGCGAATGAGAAGACCCGGAAGAATCATGATCGCCCCGAACGCAATAAATCGCCAGGTAGGCCGTGCCAGGCAGAAATAAAGAATCGCGAATGCAAACCCCAACGGCACACGAATGCGGCGTGCGACACGTGACCATTCAGCCACGGGCAGCCTCCGTGTGGGGCGGACCATCGAGCAACTTGCGAGCGGCGTCCACCACCGAACTGACTCCAATCTCGAGCATACCTTCGTCGGGACGCGGGTTACGCGCATGCGTGGTCGGGCTCGCAGGATTGCGCAAGACGATGCTGCGCGTTCCGTAAGGCCCGTTCCGCGCTGGATCCGTCGGGCCGAAGATGGCGACGACAGGAACCTGCAATGCGGCAGCCAGATGCAAGGGGCCGGTGTCTCCTCCAATAAACAACTGCGCGCGCCGCGTCAGCGCGATCAACTCGCTGATCGAACTTTTGAGAGTCATCGCGGTGCCCTCGCTTGCGCTCTCCACTTCTCGCGCGAGAGCTTCTTCTTCGGGGCCATAGTTCACAATGGATCGTATGCCTTGTGTGGCTAGAGCCCGCCCGACGGCCCCGTAGCGTTCAGCGGGCCAGCGTTTCGCTCCCCAGCCGGCTCCGGGATTCAGAATGGCGAAGTCCCGCATGCCACCATCTCTGAGAAGCTTTTCTATTCTATTTTCAGCAACACTGTCTCGAGGAAACTCCACTGGTGGCGCTGGCGCGATCACTCCCGTGAGCGCGCTCGCCAGCGACAAGCTTTGCTCGATCACGTGCGTTCCTGACGTCACCACTTTCCTCGTGTACCACAGGCTGGCAGGACCCTCCCGCGGTTGTGTTGAACCATAAATGACCGGCGCTCCTGACCAACTCGCCAGCACAGCGGAACGGATCGCACCCTGTAAATCGACGGCAATGTTATAGCGAACGGAGCGAACATCATTCCAGACTCTTGCAATTCGTTCGAGCGTGGGTGCGGTGAAAAGCGTCTTCCGCCATCCGGTCAAGTTGAGGGTGTGAACCCAGTCAGCCAGCGGTCGCTTTGCCGAACGCGGTCCCCGGCGAGCCGTACCCGGAGCGCTCAAAAGATCTGCCCAACGCTCTTCGATCAGCCATCCGATCGTGGCGTCCGGAAAAGCGTCGCGCAGAGCCTGTGCCGCTGGCAGGGTGTGGATCACATCTCCCATGGCGCTCAGACGCACGATGAGAAGGCTCTGGACCATCGAATGTCCGGTGGCGCCAGCGATCAAGATTTCCTCGGCGACAGGTGGGAACGGATGATGTCGGAAGTCGAATGATCCTTGGGATCGCCAACGATCTGCACGCTGCCTCCGTATTCGGCGACGGCATCGCGTTCCGGAACAGAGTCGGCCGTGTAATCAGTGCCTTTAGCCTGAACGTCAGGCCGAATCTCGCGAATAATCGATCGCACGTCGAGCTCTGGAAAGATCACTACGGCGTCGACATCGGCGAGAGCCGCTACGATCTCAGCGCGTTCTTCCGCGGGCATGATCGGGCGCCCTTCGCCTTTGAGTTGGCGGACGGAGTCGTCGGAGTTGACCGCGACGACGAGCCTTCCGCCAAGCGCCTTCGCACCCTTCAAATATCGCACGTGTCCGACATGCAGCAGATCGAAGTTGCCGTTTGCCAGGGTGATGCGATCACCCGTACGACGCCACTTCTCAACGCGCCGCCGAAGCTGGTCCCGGCTCAGGATTTTGTCATTCGCGCTCAATGAGGTCGTGTGGCGGGCGGAGTCTTTTCAATTGCGTGCAGCAGTTCGTCCCGCGAAACAGTTGCAGTTCCGCGTTTCATCACGACGATTCCACCCGCATAATTCGCGACTTGCGCCGCTTCTTCGGTCGTTGCCCCCGCTGCCAGCGCGGCGGTGAACGAAGCGATAACTGTATCGCCCGCGCCGGTAACATCGGCAACCTGGTCCGACCCGAAGATAGGAATGTCCACTGGCTTGTGGTTGCGATCGAATGCCACCATGCCGTCGCGGCCGCGCGTAACTACCAGAGACTGAAGCTTCATATGCGCCATTAGCTTTTCGCCCGCGGTGAGAAGCTTCTCCCAGTCTTGCCCGATGCGAACGCCAAGGGCGTCCTCAACTTCGGGTTCGTTCGGGGTGGCAGCCGTTACGCCGGCGTATTGCAACATGCGGTAGCGTGAATCGAGGATGATCGGCACGGATCCGAGCTTGCCCTTTTCGCGAAGCGTGCTCACGATCGCCGGAGTCGCGGCGCCGTATCCATAGTCGGAAACAAGCAACGCGTCAGACGCCTGCGCGTAGTTTCTAGCCGCCAAATAAAGCTCGCGCGTCAAATGGCTGTTGGGCGCTTCGACGGGCTCGCGGTCGACGCGCACTACCTGCTGCCGCGCCGTGTGCGTCATGCCCGCGAGAATACGCGTCTTCGTGACGGTCGTGTAGCTCTTATCTTTCAGTACGCCGCTCACGGCGATCTTCTTGTGGCGAAAGTATTTCAGCAGAAGCCGGCCTGCCTCGTCATCGCCCACAATTCCGACGGGCAGAACATTCACTCCGAGGTCAGCGAGGTTATTGGCGGCATTGGCGCCGCCGCCGGGCAGAACCGTGCGATCGCGATGCTTAAGGATCAGAACGGGCGCTTCGCGCGAGACTCGAGAAATCTCACCGAAAACAAACTCGTCGGCGACGAGATCGCCCAGCACCGTGATCGTGATGTTGGGAAACGATTCGACGATTTTCCTTAGGCGGTCGCCCTCTTTGAAGTGCTTAGTCATTTAGCAAAAGCGGGACATCTCGGGCTGAAGCGGAAACACCACGGAGAACATCAGGCCACCGCAACAAGCCGGGGAGACGCCGGCGCTACGAGTCGATTCTCTCATGCGATGTGCCTCCGTTCTTCTATCTTCCGCAGCATAGTATCCAGGGCGTTAGCTGCGTCGTCGAGCTGCATACGGACCGGCACGACCGAGAGCGGATCGAGCGCGGAAAGATAAGGTCCAAGGTTCACGGCATCCTTTTCGGTTGTCACAAAGCCACCGGCCTCACTGCGCTGCTTCAGGCTCAGCAACTCGCGGATATCCCTTTCGGAGTAGGCGTGATGGTCTCGATAAAAGGCCTCAGCGATGGGCTCGATATTCGCGGCACGAAGTTGCAGGACGAAGTTCTGCGGACGCGCGATCCCGCAGAAGACGATGGGCCTTGTGGGGACATTCTGCGGCGCAATTCCCCTGCGCACACGCCACACCACTTTTCCTTCTAAAGGGAAGGCATCGGCAGAGGCGCCGCTTGTAAGCACCACGGCATCCGCCCGGCGAAGCGACCGCATGGGTTCGCGCAAACGTCCCGCGGGAAGCAGGCGATCCTTCGCGTCCTGAGGCGTCAACAGGACGATATCGAAATCCCGTGCTAGCCCGCGATGCTGAAAGCCATCGTCGAGTAAATGAAGCTGATGGCCAAATCTCGCTTCGGCGAAAACTCCAGCATTATGCCGATTCTCACCCACAACAACAGGAACCTGAAGCTTGCGCGCAATGAGGAGTGGTTCGTCGCCGAACTGCGCGGGTAGGCCCGCGGGATCGACAAGAAGTACGCCACGCGTCTCGCGTCCGTAGCCGCGCGAGAGAACGTCGAACTTTATCCCACGTGCATTGAGCATTTCTCCCATCAGCAACACGAACGGAGTCTTTCCGGATCCGCCGGAGGAAAGATTTCCCACGCTGATAACCGGACCTTGCAATTTGCGGGTCCGCAGAATGCTGCGTTCATACAAAGCATTTCGCGCAGCAACAACGCCGCCGTAGATGGTTGCGAGTGGATTCAATGGGGATGCGCTACGGATGCTGTCCGAGCGGGAGTCTCCGCAAGAAGGCTCTGAAGTGCTTCGAGCGTCCTGGAGGTGGCACCCATCTGCGACAGGATCGTTTCTTTCGCGCGACGCCCCAGCGCGTGGCGCTCGGCGTCATTCTCGAGCAAATGCATCAGCGTGAGCGGCAGCTCCGACAAGGTGACAATCCGGACGGCGTCACGGCTCTGAAACAGTCCCACGATATCGCGAAAATTCTCAGTGTGGTTGCCGGTCACGATGGCGACACCATGTTGCGCAGGCTCGATGATGTTATGGCCACCGCGCGGAACCAGGCTGCCGCCGACGAAGGCGATGTCGGCCAAGGCATAAAGGGCCGCGAGTTCGCCGATCGTATCCACGAGGAAGACACCTCCGCCGAGAGGCTCCGACTGCCATTTCGAACGACGCTGGAAACGAATACCCATGCGCTGGATCAGAATTGCGACGGTATCGAACCGTTCCGGATGCCGGGGCGCAAGAATCATGACAGCATGCGGATGGCTCACGCGGACATTCTCGAAGGCTTTCAGCAAAGGCGCTTCTTCGTCCTCAACGGTGCTACCGCAGACGAGGACCGGACCAGCGCCTTCCTTCTCGAGGGAAAGACGAAGGCTCTCGACGATAGCGGGTGGCGTGGGTAGATTCACATCAAACTTCAGATTTCCGGTGATGTGAATTCGCCCTTTCTCGGCTCCAATCGATTCGAGCCTCTCGCCATCCGTCTCCGTTTGCGCGAGAAACAGGTCTACCTGCGCAAGCATTTTGTGAAGAGCCCAGCCAAAGCGCCGATATCGAGGCCATGAGCGGTTAGAGATACGCGCATTCACGACCGCTATACGAACTCCACTGGCATGAACCAGCCTCAGGAAATTCGGCCAGAATTCGGTTTCTGCAAGCACGACGAGGCCGGGTTTCAAGGCTTGCAGATAGGGTCGAATCGCGAAGGCAAAATCCATCGGGAAATAGAAAACGTTTTCGGCGCCGAAGTGCTTGCTGGCGAGATCCTGACCAGTATCGGTCGTCGTCGAAACAAATAATCGGTGTTGCGGAAAGGCTTTGCGCATTTGATTCACCAATCCCGCAACAGCGAGTACCTCGCCGACCGAAACGGCGTGTACCCAGATCGCTGGAACTGGCCGGCCCTGCTCGATTTTGAGCCGGGCAGGAACCGATCCCATACGTTCAGAGAATCCGCGACGGTACTTCCCATGACGCAAGGCCTGGAAGAGCCAGTAAGGCGACGTCACGAGCATCGCCAATGCGAGGGCCAGGCTGTAGAAGAAGTAGAGCAATCGAAGCCATTCTAAACCGCCAGATCAGCGGCAACAGCTCAGTCCCTCTATAATTGCGGCATGCAGAAAAAGGGCATGCGATCGAACAGGCGATGGTTCGTGATTGCGCTGTGTAGCGTCGCCTTTGCGCCTGCGGTCCTCGCGTCGAAGACGTTTGTGAAGCCAGTGGCGAAAAGTGCGATTAACTATCCCGCGCACGATTTTCATCGCGACGAAAAGGTCGCAATTGCCGCCGACCCATATGACAAGCCCGAGAAGGCAAAAATCTTCGCCGTCAACTATGCCGAACACGGTTTCCTGCCTGTCTTCTTTGTCGTAACCAACGACGGCGACCTGCCAGTTTCGATCGGGAACATGGAAGTTACGCTTATCACGGCGAATCATTCAAAACTCACGCCAGTTACTACGGACGATTTGTTCCGCCGCCTTTCTAACCCTCAATCCAGCACGCGGCCCAGCCCACTGCCTCTACCGCACAAAGTGAAGGGCGGAGTCAGCCAGAAAGACCGGGACGAGATCGAGGGCTCGCAGTTTGCCGCGAAGGCAGTCGAGCCGCATTCAACGCAATCTGGATTTTTGTTTTTCGATGTTGGCGGCATCGACCAGCCTTTACGTGGAGCTGAGATCGACATCACTGGCGTGGCCGACTCCAAGGGAACAGAACTTCTCTTCTTCGAGATTGCGGCTGACAAATATCTGGACGCCCCGCAGAACCCGTAATCGCGCTCCAGTCATTCCGAACCATCGTTGAGCCGTTGCTATCTCCTTGTCGTGTGCCGCGAAGAGACTATCGAGGGAAGCAGATTCTTCCCATTCGTCGGAATGAAAAATCAAGGTCGACCGGAATGACGAACGAGGTTGCAGGGCGGACGAATCAAATTTTGGCCAGCAACGACAAATTACGGTCGCAAGCGCTGGCATAACCAAGCGCACCTTGCTCCGCCTTTATAATCGTTTTCTATGGCCACGACTGCGGAGACTTCGATCGCGGCGCATCCCAGGTTTGAGCCGGTTATTGGGCTCGAAGTCCACGTTCACCTTCTGACGGCGAGCAAGATTTTCTGTTCGTGCTCGACGCGCTTTGGTGCGCGGCCGAATACCAACGTCTGCCCTGTATGCCTCGGAATGCCCGGTGCGCTGCCGGTTCTCAACAAGAAGGCCGTGGAGTTCGCAACGCTCGCGGCGATGGCGCTCAACTGCCGCATTAACGAGACCTCCATTTTTGCGCGCAAGAACTACTTCTACCCGGATCTGCCCAAGGGATACCAGATTTCCCAGTACGATAAACCGCTGGCGGAATTCGGATTTATCGAAGTTCCGGCCAAAGATGGCAAGAAGAAGATCGGCATCACCCGCGTGCACATTGAAGAAGATGCGGGCAAGAGTCTTCATGAGGGATTCCCAGACTCCGAGGAGAAGACCGCAATCGATCTCAACCGGACTGGAGTACCACTGATTGAGATCGTTAGCGAGCCCGACATTTCTACGCCTGATGAAGCCTACGAATATCTGACTCGGCTGAAAGAGATCATCCTTTACACAGGCGTCAGCGATTGCAACATGGAGGAAGGGTCATTGCGCGCCGATGCTAACGTCAGCGTGCGTCCGCGAGGCCAGAAGGAATTCGGTACAAAGGCGGAAATCAAGAATGTGAATTCGTTCCGCTTCATCCGCGAGGCGATTGAGTACGAGATCGGACGGCAGATCGACGTGATCGAATCCGGCGGCAAGATTATCCAGGAGACGCGTCTCTATAACTCCAGCGAAGGCAAGACGTACGGTATGCGTTCAAAGGAGCAGGCACACGATTACCGGTATTTTCCTGAGCCGGACTTGCTGCCGCTTGTGGTCGACGAAAAGTGGAAGAGCGAGATCGCTCGCGCATTGCCTGAATTGCCGGAAGCGCGGCGGGCCCGCATGGTGAAGGACTATGGCATCACCGAATACGATGCGCAGGTGCTGACTCTTTCGAAGTCTCTCGCCGACCAGTTCGAGCAGGCGGCGAAGGCCGCTAAGAATCCCAAGCGTGTAGCGAACCTCGTGCAAGGCGAATTAATGGGACGTCTCAAGGCGAAGGGTATTTCCATCGAGCAGTCCCCGATTTCGATGGCGGGAGTCGCAGCCTCGGCAGACCTCGTGGAGTCGGGCACGATTTCAGGGAAGATGCTCAAAGATCTCTACGACTTGAGCTTCGAGCGCAGCAAAGATTTTCCGGCAGTCTACGATGAGGAAGGCCGCCCGCGGCAATCGACCGATACGTCCGCACTGGAAAAAATCATCGACGATATTCTGGCTGCAAACCCAAAACAGCTCGAGCAATATCGTGCCGGCAAAAAGACGATGCTCGGTTTCTTTGTCGGGCAAGTCATGAAGGCTTCAAAAGGCCAAGCCAGCCCGCAAATCGTGAACGAATTGTTGGCGAAGAAATTGGACTGATTGCGTCAGTTGTTGATTGAGTCGGACCAGGTTGGAACCCGGTCCCACACGCGCAAGTACCATCTTTCGCCCATGACTTCGGTCATCTGATCTTGCCCCCGAGAGCCGATTAGCATTGCAATGCCATGAAACTCAAGCTGGACCGCATCATCAGCATTGCCACCCTTTTGGCGTCGTTGGTGGCCATTGTGCTGGTCCTTAAGAAACCGGCGCCCGTGGCGCAGCCGCAAGCCCCGGCCGCGATTGCTCAGCACGCGCAGTCTTTCGACCAGAAAATGGCTGACTTCCAACAGGCTACCGAGCAGGCACAGGCTCAACCGGTTGGCGCGTCGAATGCACCCAAGCCCGATGCAGCGGAGACTCCCGTCGCTTCGGCAAGCACAACAAAGCCCGAGGTTCGCATCAACTCCGATGAGATCAGTGCGGTTCTCGCGCAATCCCTGGGCAATGTTGGCGCCGCAGGCTTAACTCCCGATTCGAATGTTGGCTCCGCAGCGCCAACAATCAAGGACCAGCAGGTTAGCTTTGACGGAGACGTCGTGCATGGCCAATTCCTCACTGAGATCGCCGGCAAAGACGTATGGATCACGGTTTCCGGACACCTTGGAGACCAGGGTGGATACGCCACCTTCGAGCCGACTGAATTCAAAGTTGGGGATCTGAGCGTCCCTGTCTCGCTGGTGAATCCGGCCCTGCAGAAGAAACTGGGCGAGCAGCGCGACCGTTTGAAGCTCCCCGACGGCGTTGGAGATTTGAAAGTCGAGAACGGCGAATTGGTGATGCAGGGAAAATAGAGAACTTGCGACTTTCAGATCGTAAATTTGAGATTCAAGAGTCAGACAAATCGCTAACCTGAAATCAGCAATCCAGACTCTGCATCAGATTTATTTTTGAAATCACCCTACCGCTTTGACCCGATTTTCCGCTGCAACTTTCGCGTACCACTTTCCCGAATCCTTAATGGTGCGGCGCTGCGTTTTGAAGTCCACGTAAGCCAAGCCGAAACGCTGACTGTAGCCTTCCGCCCACTCGAAGTTGTCTATGAGGCTCCACGCGTGATAACTGCGGACATCCGCTCCCTCGGCGATTGATCGCGAGAGCGCGGACAAATACTGGCGGTGGTACTCCACGCGCCTGTTGTCTCGAATATTCCCGCTTGCATCCGGGCCGTCGTTGTATGCACATCCGCTTTCAGTAATTTCGATGGCGGGCCGGTCGTAGTCGCGCGTGATGCGCGTGACCATGTCATAGAGCGCTTTCGGCCAAACCTCCCAACCGAAATCGGTTTTCGGGCCCGTCTGGCCGCCATCCATTTTCACGGGGAACAACCACTCCTGTGCATGCGAAAAGCGTTCCATGGTTCCGGGCGCGGAGGCGACGGTACGGTAGTAGAGATTGATCCCGATAAAGTCGAGGGGCGCACGCGTCTTATCCATGTCGCCGGACTTGATTCCCATCGCTCTCTCAGGAAGAAACGTCAATGCGTCGGAGTAGCGTCCGCGTAGAGCGGGATCGAGAAACCACGTGTTGCAGATGGCATGAGCCCGGTCAGCAGCCAGCTTATCCTCTTCGGAATTGGTTGCCGGTTCGCACGGTGACATGCTCAAAGCGCTGCCTACGCGTGACGATGGCCTCAGAGCCTTCAGCGCCCGGAAAGCCTCGCCCTGTGCCAGGTTCACCACGTGTGTCGCACGAAGAAAGTCGAGAATGCTCTTGCGCCCGGGAGCGTGTGTGCCTTCGAGGTATCCGAAATCGACGAAAGCGTCCGGTTCATTGAAGAGGATCCAGTCGGAGACGCGGTCACCGAGTGCCTGCACGACGAGTTGCACGTAGTCCGAGAAGCGGCCGGCCAGATCGCGATTGGGCCATCCCCCTGCATCTTCGAGTGTCTGCGGCAGATCCCAGTGATACAGAGTGATCAGCGGGCGAATGCGCGCTGCGAGCAACGCATCGACAAGGCGGCTGTAGTAGTCAATGCCCTTCGCATTTGCGGCGCCCGATCCCCCCGGTTGGATGCGCGGCCACGCGATTGAGAAACGGTAGCTATTGAGATTCATCGCGCGCATCAACGCGATGTCTTCTTGCCAGCGGTGATAGGAATCGCAGGCGACATCGCCGGTGTCGCCATTTCTTATTTTGCCGGGCGTGTGAGAGAAACGATCCCAGACGGACTCGCATTTTCCGTCTTCCTGCCATGCGCCTTCAATCTGGTAAGACGCCGTGGCGGTACCCCAAGAAAATCCTTTAGGGAAAGCTGCGTCGACAGAGGCGTCGAAGGCTAAATCAGAATTTGGCTTAACCGTCGCACCCGCTTTTTGAGAAACGTTGCAACCAGAAAGCACGGTAGCTGGCAAGGCTGCCACGGCGCCCGCACCCAGTGCGGAAAGCAAGAATTTACGGCGGGTCGGACGCAATCGAAATCAGCGCTCCCTTTGACGATGAATCGGTTTGGGCTGTCAGTTATGCTTCACAAACTTGTTGTTCTTCTGCCCGGTTAAAGAATTGTAAAGCGTCTCGATGAATGTGTCCTCGGTGATGAAGTCACCAGAGTACTTCTTCCATGGCGCCAGGATCTTCGCTTGCTTCATCTGGTCGACAGACTTCCCTTGCTTAAGCGCGTCCGCCACGGCTCCCCGAGTTTCCTTCAGCATTTTCAAATAAGCTCGAACGTCATCGACGCTCGAGACGGGGCCGTGTCCGGGAATGACCTTCACATCCGCCGGGACCTGAGCGATCACGTTTTCAACGCCGTCAATCATGCCGTCGATACTGCCGCCGCTATCAACGTCGATGAACGGAAATCCATACGTCACGAAGTCGTCTCCCATGTGAACGACATTCGATTTCGGAAAGAAAATCACCGAGTCTCCGTCTGTGTGGCCGGCCGGAAAATAAAGTGCGCGAATATCCTCGCCGTTCAGGTGCACGGTGACATCGTGATCAAACGTAATGATCGGCAAAGCACCCTTGGGAGCGGGCTTGTGCTCCATGTGGATCGACGATCCGTTCCCAGCCGGGCCGCCTGCTTCGAGGCGTTTTCTCACATTGTCCTGAGCGATGATGGGGGCTTGCTTCTGGAAATATTCGTTTCCACCAGTGTGATCGCCGTGATAGTGAGTGTTGATGACGAATCGAATCGGCTTGTCGGTGATGCCCTTGAGCTCGGCCTGGATTTTGTCGGCCAAAGGCGCGTACTGGTCGTCCACAATGACGATTCCGTCCTCGCCGACCGATGCCCCGATGTTGCCGGCATCGGCGCCTTCGAGCATGTACACCGTCCCTGCTACCTTGGTGACCTTCATTTGGACTTTGCTGTAATCCTGATCCTGAGCCACGGCCAGCCCACAGATGAGAAAAAAACTTCCGGCAAACAGCAATCGTTGACGCAGGGACACGCTCGCCTCCAAGCAAACCGATTCCAGAAAAAAGAATGATACACGCCGTGGAACGGCCGTACTCGGAGGCTTAAGAGTGCGCGAAATGCAATATCGCCGTCGCGTGGCGCCGCGTGTTGAGATGGGTTGGTTTTTCGCGATCCTACTGCGGATTCTGGCTATCAAACATCTTCCAGAGTTTGTCGGCTGTCGCGCGATAGACGACCCATCCTGATCCCGCATCGGAGGTCTGGCGAAACAGCAATTCCCCGCGCCCGTCGCCATCTGCGTCCACCGCGTCAATCAAGTCGAGGCGTGGAGTCATGTCGAGATGGAATTTGTCGGTGACTGCCGAATAGAGCTTGTGCAGGTTGTTGTAGATGTCGGGGTAGGCCACCAGAACGATGGAGTACTGCAGCTCGGCGTCCGCTTCGGAATGAGCCGTCCCCGCCGCGGGCGGAGGCATGTGGGCCTGCGCACTGAAAATGATGACGGGCTGATTCGAGTTCCACAGGTCATAGGCGACCATTTGTGTGTTTTCGAAGATCGGTTCGGGAAGCTTTGCCGCGTGCTGTCCTGCCCGCGGATGCGCCGCAGCAGAGGCGGGCAAGGTCGTCGCCTTGGCACGGGCGGTTAGGTAGGCGCGAAGCTGCTCTTTCGCCGCATCCACGAGTTGCTTGCGACGATCTTCTTCCTCGCCTTTGAGCCATTCGAAGGTGAACGAACGCGGCTCCGGGCCGCTGGCATCGGAGATCGCGGGAATCAATTGCAGATCGCTTTTGGCAGCGGTTGTTTCCACAAGTTTGCCGCTAGTCGACGTTGAACTGGTCGTCGCAGAAGCGGAAGGCAGCTCCTGGTTTGCTGTAGCCCGGGATGTCGTCGTCCGCAAAGGATTCGGCCGGTTTTCCGCGGCGGAGCTTCGGACGGTTAGCCTCGGCCGTGCCGCTATCCGACGTCGGTATGTTCGCCTTCGAGTCAGGTTTGGAATCGGCTGGTTTTGCCGGCGCTGCAGGCGTAGACGACGGGGCGGGTGTCGAAGCGGAAGCCGGAGCCGGAGCTGGCTGAGGTGTCGGCGATGAGTCCGGAGACGAATCGCGCTTCGTCAATCGCGGAGGCCCGTCGGAATCGTGCGAACCAGAAGGAGCAGAACCCGATGGCGGATTGTTGCTCGTCGGTGGAGCACTTCCTGAAGCAGGGGCGCTTTTGGCCGGTGCGGCCTGTTTCTCCGTATCGCGCGTGAGACGTGGCGGACCGTCAGCATTGTCCAGTCCGACCGGTTCGGTCGCGGCTTGAGCGGGCTTCGCCACGGGCTCCGTTCCGACCGGACGCCATATCCCCGTTCCCAGCCAGGGAGTCTGCGAATTCACGGCATTGCTGTGGAGCGCGCTGCCTACGGTGAAGAGGCCGAGCGAATTGCCGGAACGCTCTCCCTCGTAGACGTTTCCGGAGTCCAACGCCATCGGCACGGGATCGGCCTTGTAGGCGGTCGCATCCCAAAATTTCCCATTGATCAAAATGGCGATCGGAACTAGTGACGCTTTTCCGTTCGGCGCGAGTTGCACTACCGCCAGTGCTCGCGGCCCGGCATCTTTCTTCTTGGTGGCCTTGCGCTCACCAGGAGTGATCTGCGGGCGCTCTTCCTGCGCGGCAACGTTCAGGGACAGTGCGGCCGCGCAAAGCACTGCCGCCAGAAGCCTTCCGCGAGAGAAAAACTTGAGGTGTAAAATTCCCGTGGACGCCGCGAACAACGGTTTGGCGGCGTGTCCAGCTCTCGATATTGTTTTGCCCGGAGAAATTCCCATGAAGGTCAATGATAAGGCTCCCGACTTTACTTTGCAGGACGAGAACGGAAAAGAGATCGCGCTGAAGGATCTGCGCGGCAAGACTGTGGTTCTCTACTTTTATCCTCGTGCCGATACGCCTGGTTGCACGATTGAGGCCTGCGAGTTCCGGGACTCATACAAAAAGATGCAGAAGACGGGCGCCGTGCTGCTCGGGATATCCCCGGACACGCCGAAAGCACAAAAGAAATTTCAGGACAAGTTCAGCCTGCCCTTCACCTTGCTGGCCGACGCCGACAAGAAAGTCGCCGAGGCCTTCGGCGTGATGAAGGAAAAGAATATGTACGGCAAGAAGGTCTGGGGAGTCGCCCGGACAACTTTCATCATCGGTCCGGATGGCAAAATCCAGCACATTTTCGAGAAAGTGAAGCCCGAGGGCCACTCCGACGAAGTGTTGGAATATTTGAAAGAATCAGCCAAGGGCGCTGCGTAGCTTTTGGCAGGCACCAGCGAATTCCTTCCTTCGGTGGGAATGGCAGGAGTTATGGGTCGGAACTATTCCGATCCAGGCCTCGTAACATAACGTAGTGAAGTTACGCCCGTTTCCGAGGAGGAAGCCATGCGTGGTCTCATTCGATCAGTTGGAGTTCCAACGCTTCTACTGCTTGCCTTTGCTGGTTCCGTGCTGCACGCCTCTCCCGCGTCGGCGGACGACCGCGCCATTGTCATCGTCTACAAGAATGGGCATCGTCAAAGCCTCAGTGCCTTGGAGGTTGCGCAGATCGACATCAAGTCTGCCGAGATCGTGTACAAAGACGGCCACAAAGAAAAGACTTCCGCGGACATCGACCGCATTGAATTCGGCGATACGAATGGCTCGGCTACCATGCCCAGCCGAAATCATTTCATCGGCAAATGGGAAGTGGGCGAGGGTAACGGAGCGAAGTTCTTCATTACTCTGGAACCCAATGGAGACGCCAAGAAAACTCTCGGCGAGGAGCATGGCACCTGGACGTGGGTCGATGGCGAAGCACGAATCACATGGGATGATGGCTGGCACGACGCGATCCGCAAAGTCGGCGCCAAGCACGAGAAAGTCGCCCATGCACCGGGGAAATCCTTCAATGATCCGCCATCGAATGTAACGACGGCCCGCAACACCGAGCCAAAACCCATCTAGGCGCAGCATCGGACAAGCGATGTCCAGAGCAGTTAAGATTTCGTGGCATGTCTGAGCTACGGAACGCGACTTCTTCGACGGCAATTCGCCCTCTCTCCCGCTCATTTTTTGCGCCGAATCCGCGCCGGGTCGCGCGCGAGCTTTTAGGGAAAGTGCTGGTTCGAAACGCCGCCACTGGACGTATCACGGCGCGCATCGTCGAAGTCGAAGCCTATCTCGGCAAGAACGATCCTGCCGCCCACTCGGCCGCCGGAAACACGGCCCGCACATCGGTTCTCTTTGGTCCGCCCGGTCGCGTACGTGTATTTCATCTACGGCAATCACTATTGCCTGAATGTCTCTTGCGAGCCCGAAGGGTGGCGCGGGCGGTGTGCTTTTTCGCGCGCTGGAACCGCTCTCTGGCATCGAGGACATGGCCAAGGCCGAGGCCTTGAGGTCCACGACAAAGACTTACGCAGCCTACGAGCGGCCCAGGCCGGCTGTGTGAGGCTTTCGGGATTACGCGCGCCGCGATAACGGATGCGACCTGACTTCCTCCGCCAGCAGCCTTTGGATCGGGGACGATGGTTTTCGGAGAAGCCGCGTCAAATTTCGATCACGCCGCGAATTGGGATCGTCAAAGCCGCTGAGCGACCCCTGCGCTACTTCCTGACGGGCAATCCATTCGTCTCCGGCCCGAAAAATCTCGTCCCGCTTGACAGGCGGGTGTAGACTGGCCTCCGGTTTGGGGACCCGAAAAGCCTTACTGGATGCGGCTTTTCGACGACCTGCTTGAGCGTGCTTGTTCAGAGGTTGTCAACTAGATAGGTTTTTTCCGCAACCCGCGCAGCCCCGCGAACATCAGAGACGGTAGATATAGCTAGGAGCCCTTCCGCGTGCCTGCTCTCACGCGAACGCGAGTCGTCGTTGTCATCCTCACGGCCTGTCTGGCAATGCCGCTGTTTTCTTTTGCGGCCGACGGCGGCGGAATCGTAGTAGAACCCCCCGTCACACCTCCTGCTTACATCCTCGTTGGTTTCGTTGGCGGATTTGTTCGGCACGATAATCCCAATCAGGGTCCAGTGTTGTTTGCGCAGCGCACGCGAGCCACGCTGCCGAAAAATTCCTACGTTCACGTTTTCGAAAACCGTCACCGCAGAACGGCGTACAAAACGATCCTTGGCTTGCTCGACGGCGACCACAACGGCATTCTGAGCGAGCAGGAAAAAACGCAAGCCCACATCATTCTTTTCGGTCACAGCTGGGGTGGGTCGGCGGTCGTTTTACTGGCTCGCGAGTTGAACCGCGCGGGAATTCCCGTCCTTCTGACTGTGCAGGTCGACAGCGTGGCTAAGCCCTGGCAGCATGACGACATTATTCCCGACAACGTCGCTGCGGCGGTGAACTTCTATCAGCCTCACGGTTTTATTCACGGACGTTCGATGATTCACGCAGCCGACGATTCTAAAACCCACATCGTTGGCAACTACCGCTTCGACTATCACCAGTCTCCTGTGAAGTGCGAGAACACTTCATGGTTTGACCGCACTTTCACTCCCGACCACATGCAAAGCGCCTGCGATCCGCACCTGTGGAATCAGGTGGGGAGCCTTGTCCTTGAGCACATGGGACAGGCTAGCGGGCCGATCGCAGCACTGCCCCGGCCTTAAGATCTTCGACTCCACAGACCAGACTCCATAGATCAGACTCCACAGACCGACACCTACCCGGGCTCCTATTCTCGTTGCGCCTCGCGCGGCAGGGCGGGCTTTTCACCTTAAATTCAAGAAGTCTCTCGTATTGAAAGCCCGAAAAACGAATCGCACGGCCGTTTATTGACATGAAGTACTTTGTGTTATAAAGTACTCGAATGCAGCGAAAGGAAGACCCTTTTTCCACTCCGATTCGGCCGCGGTGGATGCCGCGCGAGATGACTGAACCTCCTTCCCTCGATTCTTCCGAAGGTGCCGGCTCGATCGAAAGCCATTACGCATTGTTGATCAACCCGTTCTATCCGAAGGACGCGAACGCCAGCTTCGGAAAGCATGTCCTCACTCCGACACTGGCATTGACGAGTTTCGCGGCGACCACGCCTGATCCTTGGCGTGTCGAGTACTGGGATGAAAACTCTGCTCGGCGGACGCCCGCCGTTTCGGCCTATGCCGCGAGTTGTGGGGATCACCGTTCATCTCACGTTCGCGCAAGAGGGCCTTCGCGCTTGCCGACTGGTATCGCGCGCGCGGATCGAAGGTGATCCTCGGTGGACTGCATGTGCTTGTCTTGCCCCGACGAATGCGATCCGCACGCGGACGCGCTCGCGCTTGGCGACGGCGTGCAACTTTGGCCGCGCATCTTGCGCGACATCGAACGGAACGCCCTCCAGTCGCGGTACATTGCGACGTACGAGAATGACTATTGCGACGACCCGTCGCCCAGGCGCTCGATTCTCCCACGCCGCAGTTTTCTGACCACCACCAGCCTGATCGCGACGCGAGGCTGTCACAATCGCTGCGGCTTCCGTTATCTCGCGACTGACGGTCTGCGGATGCCGTATCGCATGAAGAGCCGCAGCAGGTGGTCGCGGAGTTTCAAGCCGACGATCAGCCTTACGCGGTTTTCATCGATAACAACCTTGGCTCGCGCCGCGATTACCTGCACGCATTGTGCGCGGCACTTCGGCCGCTGGACAAAATCTGGAGCGCGGCCGTGACCATAGATGTCACCGATGACCCACAACTCATTCGAAACATGGCACTCGCCGGTTGCACAGGCGTATTCATCGGTTTCGAGTCGCTTTCCGATGACAATCTCTCAGACTCGAACAAGAAGACGCCGAAGACCTCTGACTACGCGCGACGTGTCCGTATGCTGCACGACTACGGCATTCAGGTGAACGGATCCTTTGTGCTCGGTTTTGATCACGATCGGAAAGATGTGTTCGCCCGCACCGCCGATTGGATAGAAGAAAATCGTCTGAAGTGCGCCACGTTCCACATTCTCACGCCATATCCAGCGACGCCCTTGTTTCGTCAGATGGAGGCGGAACGGCGCATCCTTCACCGCGACTGGGATCTCTACGACACAAGCCATGCTGTCTTTCAGCCGAAGCACATGGCTCCCGACGAACTGGAACATGGGTACGCGTGGATCTACCAGCGGTTGTTCTCTCTCGCTTCGATATGGCACCGCCGGCCCGAGCAGTGGCAAGCCGTAATGCCCTATTTCGCCATGTCGTGCCTCTACAAGCGTTCCAACCGCTTCTGGCATTTGCTCATCAAGCACAACCTTGTCAATCCAGTCTGGAAGCCGCTGGTTGAGATGACGAGGCTACGCCACGTTCGCTACCGCAGACGGCTCTTGCGAGAGGAAAAGTTGGCGGGCTCTCCCGGCCATGTGGTTTCGGCCGGCGTCTAAGGTGCGGAATCGATCCCGAGAATCAGAGGGCGGGAAAAATCTGTCTCAACCCCCGCGCCGAATTCAAGGCTAGGGCGCGACACCCGTGCGGTCCTCTGCGATCCGATCACGCCTTTAGCGACTTCGACGTCAAAGACGGCGTGGCCACGGCTCCGCTTTGGTCAGGATATCTCTGCCTAGTCGCTGAATCTAAACAACTTTCACTGTTTTAACGGTGGCGTTAAGAAATGCTTGACAACTTATACTGTGTATCATACAGTGTGCGACACATACTATATGGCGAACGGTACCCAATCGAGCGAGATCTTCGAAAATCTGAAACTGGAGCTTCGCCGCGGATGCTTGACCCTCGCCGTCTTGACGCAGCTCCGCACCGAGCGCTACGGATACACGCTGCGAAAGGCGCTCGCCGATGACGGTCTGGAGATCGATGAAGGAACTCTCTACCCGCTTCTGCGTCGCCTGGAAACGCAGGAACTGCTGGTTAGCCAGTGGCGGGAAGAAGAGAAGCGAAACAAGCGCTTCTACCGGCTTTCGACGCAAGGAGAGTTAATTCTCGAGCAGCTGCTCGAAGAATGGAAAAGCATTAACGCTTCACTTGGACGAATTCTTCAAGAGGCATAGTCAAAATCCATGGAACTTCTCGACAGTTATTTGAATGCAGTGAAGCGCTACCTGCCTCGGAGCCAGCGCGACGACATCGTGTCGGAGCTGTCCGTCGAACCCCGCGACCAGATTGAGTCGCGCGAATCAGAATTCGGGCGCCCCCTTCGTGACAGTGAGCAGATGGCCATCTTCAAAGAGCAGGGCGATCCCATGATCGTTGCCCGGCGCTACCGGCAGAATGGCCGCAGCCTGACCATCGGCTGGGAACTCATCGGCCCCGAGCTGTTCCCGATGTATCTGATCATTCTCTCGTGCAATTTGACGATCGCGGTCGGAATGACGATCGGCGTGCTCCTCTATTTGCGCGAACCGATCGGCGTTACCGCTCTTCTTCGTCCGGCACTGATTCAGATTGCTTGCGTCACGACAATCTTTACAGTTCTGAACCTGGTCCGGGGTAATATACAGCCGGCATTACCGGCCCTCCGAACCGGCCCCGTCATCCGATCGCGCGCTGGTGTTCGGCTGCGGGCTGGCGGCGATGGGCGCTTCACATTTTCGTGGATGTTGATAACCGTATTTCCTGGCCTACTCTTCGGTTCGGCGGCTGGGCACCTTGGGCTGGCCCCGTCGTGGCATCGCTTCTATTTGCCGGTCCTATTGCTGTTGGCGATGGCGTAGCACAGCGTGCCATCAATCTCGCGCATCCTCTCTGGAGCTGGCTGCTTCCGGTCTCTCGCTTATTTGTGAATGTTGTAGGCCTGGCGCTGCAGTACCCCATGATCAAGGCTTATCCGTACGTGATCGTGAGCGTCGGAACAACAGGCACTGCTCACTACAGCCACCTCGCGCTGGTGTACAACGGCAGCTTTCTCTGGGGAGTGCTGAGCTGGATGTGGGGATATCTCTTGATCAGCGCGCTGGTCTATGCCTGGTATTGCATGCCGCATGTTCGGAGGTTGTTTCGTCGTCAGCCGAACCAGGGCGGGCATTCGCGTCTGTTGAACGGAATTGTCTAGGAGCACGTTATGGAACTCATTGATCGATATCTGCAAGCCGTCCGTTTCTGGCTTCCCAAATCGAAGCAGCAGCAAGGCCTGATTGCCGAGCTAGGAGAAGATCTGCAATCGCAGGTCGACGCCAGGGAAGAAGAACTCGGGCGCGCCTTAACCCGGACCGAAGTGTCAGACATCCTGAAGCGTTGCGGCAGTCCAATGGTCGTCGCCAGCCGCCTTGGCCCGCAGCGTTACTGATCGGTCCCGGATTGTTTCCCGTCTATTCGTTCGTTTTGAAAATGGTTCTCGCCTGGATACTCGTGCCGGTCTTCATCTTCATTCTCGGCCCGGTCAATTTCGCCAACAGCGGCAACTGGGGAAGCGCTGTGGCGAGCACGCTCGCTACTCTGTGGTCTGCGTTGTTCATCGCGGCGGGCATTATCACGGTTGTGTTCGCGGTCATCGAGCGTACGGCGGTTTTGTCGAGTAAATCCAATGAAGCGATGCTTTGCAAGTTCGACCCGGAAAAGCTGCCGCCATTGCAAAGACAAGAGCGCAAGCCAACTTTCGTGCAGACGTTTTCCGAGCTGGTATTTAACGTTTTCGGATTCGTGTGGCTGTTGCTGGTGCCGCATCATCCCTGGATGATTCTCGGGCCGGCGGCTTCATTTCTCGCGCCTGCGCCGATCTGGCACAGGTTTTACTGGGCATTTCTGGTACTCGCCGCTGCGGTCATCGTACGGCTCTCAATCACCTTGGCGCGTCCGCAGTGGGCCTGGTTTCCGCTCACGACTCAACTGGCGCAAACCATTGTCACCGTAATCATCCTGAAGTTCATCCTCGACGCGGCTGGGCAAACGCCGGCGGGCGGACGGACGCTCCTGTTTTTGGTGGTGCTGGCAGATTCAGTGCGGGACTCCGCACACTACGTGAAGATTGCCGCGATCGTGAACGTGTCAATTCTGATCAGCGCCGTATGTTCCTGGTTCGGGCTTTGTATCGCTGGAGCCATACAGATCTTGGCAGATCTTGAAGTACTTCCGGAAGCAGCGAACTCTTTCACGCCAGCATGTGTCAGTGCAGGTGAGGTAAAGACCGCAACAATTTCATAACGCGTGACGCGCAGAAGTCATCTCGCGCGTTTCGGGGAATCCTTGTCCGTTAAATCAATGATCAGGAGCAACCAGCCATGACGGTCGCAATGCCAGCTGTGCGTTTACCACAAAGCGTTTCGCCACTTGACAACCCGGGTGCAGTCGAACCACGTCCGATCAAAGCAACTCCACAACCGAACTAACAGCGATCAACCCCAAAGAGAATGCCTACAACACGTCCGTCGGATATCTGCGCGCGTTCATCACACTGCTGGTGATTGGTCATCACGTCGCGCTCGCCTATCACCCTGTTCGCGCCGCCTCCGGCGTCGCTGACGGCGCTACCCCGTTGGTGGCAGGCTTTTCCGGTAGTGGATTCCCAGCATTGGGCCGGCTTCGCGCTCTTCACTGGATTCAACGACACCTTCTTTATGGCGCTGATGTTCTTCCTGTCGGGACTGTTTGTCTGGAACAGTTTGAAGCACAAACAGGCGGGAAATTTCTTGCGCGATCGCGCCATTCGTCTCGGCGTGCCGTTCCTTGCCGCTGCTGCCGTCATCGCTCCGCTCGCTTACTTTCCAACCTACTTGCAAAGCGTAGCCGCGGGCGGACAGATGGGTTTCTGGCGTCAATGGATGTCATTGGGAAATTGGCCTGCCGGGCCGGCGTGGTTCGTTTGGGTGTTGCTCGCATTCGATGCAATCGCCGCAGCATTGTTCCTCGCGCTTCCGAAATGGGGAGACTCGCTCGGAAAGCTCACATCCGGAGCCTACCGCCGTCCGATCGTATTCTTCGGATGAATGGTGATCCTTTCCTAGTGGCCTACATCCCGATGGAGCTGGTCTTCAATGCATTTCGCTGGAGCGCTTTCGGTCCGTTCACGATTCGTACCAGCTGGCGCTTTCAACTATCTTTTCTATTTCTTGATGGGGGCCGGGGTTGGTTCTTACGGGCTTAACCGGGGATTGCTGGCTCGGACCCCAACCGGCTCGTCGCTGGGTCCTGTGGTCGATCGGAGCGCTGATCGCTTTTGGAATTGCTACGGGTGTGGGCATCGGCGCGATGACGGCGCATGCTGGCTCGCGTGGGTGGGAAATCGCATCCGACTCGACGTTCGTTCTGTCTTGCGCAGCATTGAGCTTCGCCTTTCTGTCCTTGTTCGTACGATTCGTGAAACGCGGCAATCGTATCTTCGACAGCCTTACGTCGAACGCCTACGGGATGTACCTGATCCATTACGCATTCACGAGTTGGATGCTGTACGCGTTGCTGAAAATCTCGCTGCCCGCAGCGGCGAAAGGATCGCTGGCTTTCGCCGGCGTCACGCTGTTGACTTGGGGTACGACTGCTGCTCTTCGGCGTGTCCCGGCGATAGG
The DNA here is from genome assembly GCA_963771765.1 of uncultured Acidobacteriota bacterium. GTDB lineage: Bacteria > Acidobacteriota > Terriglobia > Terriglobales > Acidobacteriaceae > Sulfotelmatobacter. The sequence goes on along the minus strand of CAVYUY010000044.1, from coordinate 63 downwards.
CCGCGTAATTTGATTGGCTCGCAACGGGAAATAGCTGCCTCAACGTTAGCGCGGCGGCAAGGC
>CAVYUY010000043.1:0-8107 GCA_963771765.1 uncultured Acidobacteriota bacterium | reverse complement strand
GTCTTCACCATAGAGGCGCAGAGAAAAAGTAGGAATGAAGGGCACGGCTTCGGCCGTGCCTTTTTTCGTGTGCTATAAGAAGGTCGATGACACCCGAAGCAGCTTCCATCAAAGATGACAAACTCACCGTCATCGCAATTTCGGCCTTTGCCTGCATTCTCCAGGACGTCTTGCATGAAGGCTTAGGCCACGGCGTAACGGCTTGGTTGAGCGGAGCTCACAGCATCACGATGAGCACAGTCGCGCTGCAGAGCGACATCGATACGAGATGGATTGCCGCGAGCGGCACGCTGGTGAATCTCTTCTTCGCCGGAATTTTCTGGCTTCTGTTGCTCAAACCGAAGCGATACAAACCGGCGACCTTTTACTTCCTTGTGCTCGCGATGGCGGGTAATTTGTTTACCGGCACCGGCTATTTTCTATTTTCGGGTTTCGCGAATTTTGGCGATTGGGAAGTTGTGATTCGAGGTTTGCAACCGCACTGGCTGTGGCGTGTCGGACTAATCCTGCTGGGCGTAGCGTCATACTACGGGTCTATGTTGCTGGTGGGCGGCAAGCTTAAAGAATTTCACGGCAGAGATGAAAATTCGGCGAGACTTCGGGTGCTGTGCTTTACGCCCTACTTCACCGATGGTTTGCTGGCGCTGGCAGCGGGCGTGCTCAATCCCGCAGGCTTGTTCTATGTCGTCGCTTCGGCTCTGCCATCGACTTTGGGTGCAAACGCGGGATTGTTAAGTCTACCCAGCATCATGCATGACTGGACGGTGAGCTCGGAGGAGCGACGAGGGCCGATCTACCGAAGCATCGCGTGGATCTCCGTGGGGGCGATCGCCAGCTTGTTGTTCATCGTGGTTCTTGGCCGTGGAGTTTCGTTTTCGAGATAACGAACGAATTTCGACGAATCGCGGGAAGGACCGAAGCCCCACTTACTAGCACAAACGTGCAATTTACAATCCCCACTTAGCAAGTGTACAAAGGACGGCGTACGCGAGGGGGTCCCGCGGCTCTTATGCCGTAGGACCCTTTTTCAATTGACGTGAGGACGCGAAATGGCAAATCCCCTGTCCAAAAAAGCATTCAGCAACGCAAAGCTCGGGCAGTCGTTCGCTGAGCACGACTTGGTTAGAAGTACTCCTTCTCTATTTGTAGAAACGCCCGCCATCAGGTCAGCCAAAGACCTTGGAAGTGGCAAATGCTTCTACATCGGAAGGCGTGGTACTGGAAAAACTGCGATCACGTTTTATCTGAAAGACAAATTCCCAAAGAATAGCCTTATAGTCCTCCCAAAGCTTCTGACCTCTGGCGACGCATTCTTGTCGAACAATTGGGATCATCGAGCACATAAAAAGCCGTTCAATACCCTCGTTTCCAGTTTTGTAAGAGCGATTATCGATGAGGCTATCGCCGAGCTAAAACGCCAGGGGTTATTCACATTCCGCACCGCAGAAGGCAGCGACATTACTCGTGAGCGCAATAACATCGAGCAATTCGAGTTCGATCTTCGGCTGCTGACCCTGATAGATGAAGGATTTGGATACCTTGGGAACGACAATAATAAAGATTGGCTCAGATTCCGCAACCGCCCTGAAAAGATCGCCAAGGAACTGACCGAGGAATGCGGCGGCCAGCAGCGGTTTCAACAGCTAATCCTGATCGATCGTTCTCGATGATGAGTGGGATAGCTCAGACAAGGCTGTTGTGCTTGTGATTGCGCTCATGCACGCCTGCATAGAAATTAGAGCTGCCACAGACGTAGTGAGACCCATCATCTTCTTGCGAGAAAACGTCTTCGATCGGGTACGAGAATTGGATAGTGAGTTCTCCAGACTCGAAACATCTCTGGTTTCTCTAGATTGGACGCGCGAGCTCCTGCGCGAACTCGTCGAGCGACGACTAAACGACGGTCTCATTTCAAAATATGCGGTCGACGGCTCTACCTGGAGAGCTTTTTTCGAAGGCGACCCCTCGCAGAGCCAAGATCGGGTATTTAAGTACTGTCAATATCGACCTCGCGACGTTGTGTTGTATCTCTCTTCTGCCCTTGGTCTTGCACAATCGCACCAACGATCTCAAATTACGGATGCCGACATTGGAGAGGCGCGGAAGTCTTTTTCTGAAAATAGACTCAAAGAATTGGCGGATGAGTATGCGGATAATTACCCGCACCTAGGGCTAGTTTTGACTCGGTTTTATGGACTTGGCACCGAGTACACGCTAGGAAGCATCGACGATTTCATCAAGAAGCTGCTCGTCGACAAAGAAATTCAAGAATCATGCAAGACCTGGATTTACAATTTCACGGCACCGGAGCAATTCGTAAAACTTCTATACGACATCGGATTTTGGGGGCAGAAACAACAAAACGGAAAGATTCGCTTTAAATCGTCAGAGGCAGAGAACCCCGGCAGCCTTTCCGTGTCACACGATTCCACTTTTGCCGTGCACCCTTCGTATATAGACGGGCTGCAGCTGCAAACAACCGTTATTACCCAGCTGGGAGAGGATATTTCTCTTAAGACCTCAGGCCTGATAACTGATGTTCCTGAATCGCTATCCACGTCATCATACCGTACCAAACTCGCAGAACTCATGGAAGAGCTCGCAACACTTCCGCACGGAAAAGATGCGTCTAAACGATTCGAGGACCTGATAGGCGAGGTAATTCGACTCTGTTTCTTTCGCTCCTTATCAAACGTACAGGCTAAATGTAGAGAAGTCGATGGCAGAATTGCTCGAGATTGGGTCGCATCTAATCGAGCTGCGTCTGGATTTTGGTCTATCGTTCGCAATAAATACTCGGCAACACAGGTGATTTGGGAATGCAAGAACTACGGTGATCTCAGCGCGGATGACTTTCAACAAGTTGCTTATTACATGAACGATCAAGCCGGCAAGTTTGTCATCATGGTCTGCCGAGCCTCGGCCCCATTTGAACAACATATTTTCCAGCATGTTCGCAGAGTGTCTCAGCAGACAAAGGGAGGAATAGTACTCGTCCTGAAGGAGTCTGACACGAGAACCTTCGTACGGCAGGCACTTAATGGAAAGCAGAGCGAACCGCATTTACAGGATCTCTTTGATTCGACAGAAAGGCTTATCTCGTAGGAGTCGAGAAAGGCCTGTGTTCAATTCGAGCACGGCGATTGAGCGAATCTCTTAGGTTCAGAGGGCTTCGGGCGCTTTGGAACCGAAACGTAAGGGCCGAAAGCGGTGTTTTTCGGTTGCTCCATAGGTTCAAAGTGTCCAAGAAAGCAATGGCTGACGCCGGAACAGAAGAAAGAGCTGAGATTTTTCCAAAGGTTCCCGGGTGCCGTGTTTTTCTGTTCAAGATCCTTCGTTCGCCACCGGATTGTTCGCCCTTTGTTTTGTGGAGCGGGAGATCCCTCTCTCCGCCTGAAAAGCGGCTCCGCTCGGGATGACGCCACATGCCGTTCAGGTGAACGTCCCGTCTATCTGTACAAGATCCTTTGTTCGCCACCGGATTCTTCGCCCTTTGTTTTGTGGCGCGGGAGATCCCTCTCTCCCCCAGAAAAGCGGCTCCGCTCGGGACGACTCCGTTGCGAACTCAAGGCCGGCTGACCCATTCACGTTCGACTTTGCCGCGCGGGCGGACGCAAGAGTCCGCTTCACCGGGTTGCACCGAATGCAGTAAAGCTTCTCGTCACCCTGCAATTGACTATGCGCGGCGTCATTCCGAGTGGCCACGTTTTTCTTCGCGGGCCGAGGAATCCCCCCGCCGATGAACCCGAAGTTGTGCACACCGCATCAGCCATGGGACTGACCCACGGCGGCAGGCTTATACACATCCTGCCACTTCTGCGCCAAGTCCTCCCACCGCGGATTCATCCCTTCGATCACACGAATCTTCTTCAGCCGACTCCAGCCCTTGATTTGCTTCTCGCGTGCAATGGCCGCATCCGGATAGATGAACTCCTCGTAGTACGCCAATGAGGTGACGTTGTAGCGTTGGGTGAATCCCGCGATTACTTTGTTCTTGTGCTGCCAGACTCGATACTGCAAATTGCCGGTGACGCCCGTATAAAGAACGGCCGACTTGGGTCCGTTCGTCATGACGTAGACTTAGAAGCGCTTTGGCGGACGCATGGTGATGTTCTACCTCCCACGCGGCGGAAAGTCTGTGATGAATGAACATGGGCCGAGCGCAAAAGCATGATTGAACGCGGATGACTGCACAGGTCGGTGGCGCGGGAGATCCCTCTCTCCGCCTGAAAAGCGGCTCGGCTCGGGATGACCGCCACATGCGTTCCGGGGCTTGAAAAGGGGTCGACTCGTCTGTTTTCCACAGGTTTATTTTTTCGGTGTGACGCGTAACCTTTACTGAGAAATTTAGAAAAGCCAGATTGGAGACATGCGCCCGCTGTCTGCCAATGCGCCTGGAGCAACCAGTCGTCGCCGCTCACTCATCGGCAGCTACGCTGCGGTTCTCACCCATCGGTTCGTATGCAGGGGAGATCCCTCGGCCCGCGACGAAAGACGCGGGCTCTCGGGATGACGTCAACGGCAAAACCGGCGAGATCGTTCGACAGGGTGAGGGCGGGCTGTTGGGCATCCACGGTGATTGTCCTGGAAACAGGAGGTCTCTCCACGCGCCTTGGGCTGGCTTCGCCCTCCCGGCGGCTTGGTCGAGATGACAGGTGATAGGAGAAGGTTGATGAGGAGTCGAGATGGCAGATCGCAAGGAGCTGAGATAGGTGAAGAAGCGAAAGACGAAAATCATTCAAGACAAGAAGAAGCGCGGGGAGTGGGCGGAGTCGGTGTTTTTGGCGCGGGCCAGCGAGGAGGGATTGGCGGCGAGCAAGCCTTGGGGTGACTCGCGGAGTTTCGACTGCGTGGTGGGACGTCCGGGAAAGTTTGTGGCGGTGCAGGTGAAGTGCACGATTGCGAAGCTGGAGAAGGGCGACGGCTACATATGCTCGGTATGCAGCAGTCATAAGCCGTATCCGCCGGGGTCGTTTGATTTTGTGGCGGCGTACGTCATCCTGGAAGATGCGTGGTACATCATTCCAGAAAAATTGATTCGCGGGCTGAAGTCGATTTCGCTGTGTACCGTGGGCGCCGAGGCGAAGTACGAGCATTATCGCGAGGCTTGGGGGCTCTTGCGGAAAGCGTCTGAGGTTGGCGATATGGAGAGCTGCGCTGAAGTGGCACCGGCGGCGGAACCTGCTGCTTTTGCACCGACGAGCGCGGTCGGCCGGATGGAGGTGGCCGGCAAGTTCTTCCGACGATTCATGGAACGCAGCAACGCGGGTTCGGGCAAGCAGGAGGAGAAGGGCTAATGCGGCTGGCGAGGTTCGGGTGGTGTTTGCTGCTCCTTGTGTTCCTACTCGTAGCGCAAGGCCACCATGGGATCGACCTTTGAGGCGCGTCGGGCTGGGATGTAGCAGGCGAGCATCGCTGCCGCGACCAGCAGCAGGATCACAGCGCCGAAGGTTAGCGGATCGGTTGCCGTCACTCCAAAGAGCAGCGATGCCACGACGCGGCTCAACGCCAGCGATCCGGCCAGACCAATGACGATGCCGATGAGGATGGTGCGCATGCCCTGTCCCATGACCATCGAGAGCACATCGCGCGAGCGCGCGCCCAGCGCCACCCGGACGCCAATTTCGCGGGTCCGGCGGCTGACGGAGTAGGCCATCACGCCGAAAACGCCTGCGGTCGCGAGCAAGAGCGCGACCGCGCCGAAGAAACCGATCAGGATCAGATTGAATTTGCGCGACCCGAGCGACGCGGAATATACCTCGGAAAACGTACGGAACTCCGCCGGAGTTTCCGGGCTGAGTTCCTGCAAAATTCTACGCGCTGATGTCGTGACCGTTTGAGTGTCTGAGTCCGTAAGCATGGTCAACGTAATCGCTGGGCGCGGACGCTGAAACAAGTCCACGTAGACGGTGGGACGGGGCGGCGCGTCGAGTCCGTATTCATGGACGTCGGCAACAACCCCCACGACGGTCAGCAGGCGAATGTCACCATCCATATTTCCGAACTCGATTGTGTGACCGATCGCATCTTGTCCCGGCCAACGCGTGCGCGCCAGCGAATCGCTGATGAGAGCCACGTGCGGAGAGTCGGCCGTGTCGCGCTGGTCGAACATGCGTCCGCGCAGCAGCGGAATGCCGAGAGTCTGAAAGTACCCTTCGGTGGCGACACCGAAATCGGCGCTACCGCCCCGCTCCTTCTGTTTGAACAGCTCATCGAAGAGGCGAGACAGCGCCTCATCGTTCGCGGGAGTTTTGGGAAGGTCGTTCTGCGACATCAGCAGAAATGTTCCGTCCGGGAGACCTCCTGCCATCGGGAGCCCACTGGTCGCACCTACATTGCGCACGCCCGGAACTTGTTTAAGACGATCGATGAGGTTCAAAAACAGGGTAGCCTCGCCCGCTTTCGCTTGAGAATTGGTCCATCCCTCGAAAGGAAGGGAGACATCCATGGTGACGATTTTGTCGATCCGAAATCCGGGATTCACTTCGAGGACTTTCATCAGGCTGCGGCCGAACAGGCCGGCACCGACGACAAGGGCGAGCGTGATGGCAATTTGCGCGGCTACGATGGCGCGACCGATGCGCTGACTTCTTTGCGAACCTGCTTGTCCGCGACCGCCTTCTCCGAGGCCCTCGCGCACATCGCCGGCGGTTGATCGAAACGCAGTGAAGGCGCCCAATCCCACGGCGACGGCAGTCGAAAGCAGCACCGCGAAAATAAGGACCGGAAGGCTGATCGAGATACTCTCAAGGCGCGGCAGATCTCGCGGCGCCAAGGCAACCAGTCCTCGCACGCCGAGGAAGGCTCCGAACACGCCAAGAGCGCCGCCGGTCAGCGAAAGCAGGAGCGCTTCGTTGAGGAACTGGCGGATCAAACGTCCACGGGACGCGCCGAGCGCGCTTCGCACTGCAAGCTCACGCTGTCTCGCCGACGCCTGGGCGAGTTGCATGTTGGCGACATTTGCGCAAGCCACGAGCAGAAGAAATCCTACCGCTCCAAGCAATACGAGCAGCGAGGGGCGGACCGTGCCTGTGATCGAGTCCTGCAGAGGAACGACCGCGGCATCTTTGAGGAGGTAGTCGTTCTGATCGCTCGCGCTGTCGTGAATGCGTCGAGCAAGCGCGCTGATCTCGGCATTGGCCTGCGCGACGGATATGCCATCTCGCAATCGTCCGACTGCGCTGTAGTTGTGCGAAGTTCTACTTGGATTTTCGCCGTCTCGATCGGCCGGCAGCCAGAGCGCGGCGTCCGTAGGAAACTGAAAGCCGTCGGGAGCAACCCCGATCACAGAGTAGATCTCGCTATCAATTTTCAAGTGCAGCTGCGAAAGATCCAGGGAAGATCCGAGCTGCTGTTTCCAGTAGCCGTAGCTGACAACCGCGACTGGAGCCGAACCTTTTGCGGTATCCGCAGCATTGAAGCCCCGCCCGAGGGTGGGTTGCACGCGAAACACTTTGAAAAAATCAGCGGAGACGCTGGCGACAACGGGACGGGTGGGTTCGCCGTGCCTGAGACCGAGGCGGGGTCAGCGCTGTATTTTGCGATGACTTCGAAGCTGTGGTTCTGGTCGCGGAAGTCGTCGAAGTTCGGGTCGGCAAGGCGCGACCACGTGCCCCTGGTATTGACCTCGAAGATCGCGGTGAGCCGGTGTGGATCGTTGTACGGTAGCGGCCGCAGCAACACTCCGTACACCACGCTGAAGATTGCCGTCGTCGCGCCGATGGCAAGCGCCAGGGTGAAGACGGACACCGCCGCAAAGCCTGGACTTCGGCGCAACCTTCGTGCCGCATGGCGCAAATCTTGGATGACCGTTTCCATTGGCGTCGAACCTCCAGGTAAGCACAAAGAACGAGAATTAAATCGCAGCAAATAATGTGCCAGTGTCATCGTTTCTAAGAGGCTGACGCTACACGGGCTTGGGCTTACCAACACAAATGATTGTGCCCAAGGATGGACTTGAGTGTGCGTAATCGGACAGTGCCTTGGGATGTGTACACACCTCATTCACATCGAAGAACCCTGGCGGTGTCTCGGCCATGAATCCACGCGAGGCCACAAGGAAAGCGCATGGATGTCTTGGAGTTCTAATCCAGGCGCGATGCCAGCA
>CAVYUY010000042.1:0-39384 GCA_963771765.1 uncultured Acidobacteriota bacterium | reverse complement strand
CGCTCACACCGGAATTTGAAACCAACATCGAAAACCTATTCATCGTCGGAGAACTGGGTGGATTGGCACTCATCAAGAATGCGGTCAACGAAGGGCGAGCTTGCGTCGACATCATCACGCGGAGAATTCAGAGTAAGCCGGTGCCGGGCCTCTCATCCGGCATCTACGACGTTCTGATCGTTGGGGCTGGACCGGCCGGCATCAGCGCTTCGTTGCGCGCCATCGAAAACAAACTTAACTACATCACAATCGAGCGCGATGAAGTGGGAGGCACCGTCGCCAGGTTCCCGCGCCAAAAAGTGGTGACCACCACGCCATTGGAATTCCCCACCTACGGAAAGCTCAACAAGACTGAACTCTCCAAAGAACACCTTCTCGCATTTTGGGACATGGTATTGAATCGAGTTGAGTTCAATGTTTGCGCTGACTCGATGGTGGAAGACATCGAGAAACATATGGACGGCACCTTCACGGTCAAGACAGCCACTCAGCGGTATCACGCACGAACCGTTGTCCTGGCGATCGGTCGAGCCGGCAATCCAAAGAAACTCGGAGTCAAAGGAGAATATCTTCCCAAAGTGATGTACCGACTGATCGAAGCCGACCACTATCGCAGCAAACAAATTCTGGTAGTCGGCGGCGGCGACAGCGCCGTCGAGGCAGCCATTGCACTTGCGCAACAACGTGGCAATAAGGTCACGATGTGTTATCGAAAGAGTGAATTCACGCGAATAAAGGAACGAAACGCGAAGCGCATTCAAGAATGCATGCGCGCCGGAACGATCAACGTCATCTTTAATTCGATTCCAGTGGAGTTTACTCAGGATAGCGCCGTGCTGCAGACCGGAGCAGGATTGAAAGTCCTTACCAACGATTTCGTCTGGATCTTCGCCGGAGGCACACCTCCCTACGACTTCCTCAAAAAAATAGGAGTTGGATTCGGAACCTCGATCGGACAGCCGACTGCCCTTTACAACGACTCTGTCCTGGCCCCTCTTGGTGGCACCTCAAATTAGCGCAGGTTTGCGACTGGATCACGAAAAATATCCAAAAACGATCTTTAGCCGCCAGATCGTGGCAGGATATTGAGGATGGGGAATAAGAATCCAGTTTTGGTGTTGGCATCGGGAGACGATCCGCGGTTCGCAATGTTGAAGGGCCTGCCGCACACAATCTGTGGCGACTTGGCCGAGTGCGCGCAGGCTGCGAAGGAAGCTACCGTAATTTTACTTTGGCCGGGCACCCGCGACATGCTCCGGTCTTTCTTTTCGACCTGCAAGAATGTGCGTTGGATTCACTCCAAGGCCGCCGGCCTGGATAACATTTTATTTCCGGAACTTGTGAACAGCGAAGTCCTGCTGACCAATGGCAGCGGGGTGTTCAGTTCCTCCCTCGGCGAGTTTGTGCTCGCAGCGATCCTGTATTTCGCCAAGGATCTCCGCCGCATGGTTCGCAACCAAGTCGCACAGGTCTGGGAACAGTTCGACATCGAAGAGATCGGTGGACAGACTGTCGGGATTTTAGGCTACGGCGACATCGGTCGAGCCGTCGCCTCCCGCGTGAAGCCCATGGGTATGCACGTGCTCGCGGTAAGGCGGCACGTTTCGACATCAGGTGATCCCTTAGTAGAGCGTTACTACAGGCCTGAACAGCGGGGGGAAATGATGGCCCTCTGCGATTATGTCGTGGCGACAGCTCCACTGACGCCGGAGACACGGCACATGATTAGCGACGCCGAACTCGCGGCGATGAAACCGACGGCGGTTGTGATCAACGTTGGACGCGGCGCGGTCATCGATGAGGCGGCCCTGATTCGTGCGCTTACGGCCAAGAAGATCAAAGGCGCAGCGCTCGATGTGTTTGAACACGAACCCCTGCCGGCGGGGCATCCACTTTTCAAGTTTGAGAATGTCTTACTATCACCGCATTGCGCGGATCACACCTCCGATTGGCAGGATCAGGCAATGCGCTTCTTCCTGGAGCAGTACGAGAGATTTGAGAACAACGAGCCGTTGAAGAATATTGTGAACAAGCAACTGGGATATTGAGAACGGCGGATCGACATCTGACCTTCATCTTCCGCTAGTGAACACATGTCGGCGACAGTTAAACCGCATTGTTTGTTCCCCACATTTCCGCACGCGGGCTGAAGTGTGATGGCAAGATGTTCCTGCGGGAACGTATCGTCATGACGATAGTGGCTATACCGTTATGTCATGACACCTAAGACTAAGAAAGCAGTGCGCTTGGCCGCGGGCAGCGGCGCCAGCCTGCAAGTGGCGGCAGAGGCTTTACAGAGCTCTCTCACTGTTTCAGGTAACGAAGCGCAACACATCCAGCTTTAAACACCTTCGATTCGACAAGTTTCAGTTGTAATTTCTCCGCCAGGTTGACACCTTCTGACAACCGTCTCCCTTCCCCAACGATGGTTGGCATAATGACAAAACGATATTCGTCAATCAGGCCAAGCTCCATGAGTTGTGAAGGAACATCTACACCGCCGAGCAAAATATCTCCACCTTGTTCTTGCTTCAGTTTAAGTATTTCGTCGCGAAGGTTCGTGCGAACAATTCTCGTATTTTCCTCTTCAGAGCTGGCCAACGATCGTGAAAAAACAATCTTCTTCCTGGAGACAAAGGCTTGAGCAAATTCAATATCCGCTTTTGTCTCGGACTGGCTTTTTGCGACATCAGGCCAATACGGAACCATCAATTGATAGGTTTTACGCCCATAGACGAGCAAGTCAAAATCTCGCAAGAGGCGAGTGTAATGTTCAAGTACTTCGCCATCGGCAGGCGGTTTGAATTTGGTATGGTCGCAGCAGCCATCCAGGCTAAGGTTGATTGCGTAGGTTACGTTTCTCATTGAATGTCCTGACTCTTCTCTCTCGCGCGCGCTTATTAGAGTTTGATTTACGATGCTCAATAAAATGGCGACCCGCGGTCTTACAGAGCCGCGCTCGAATCAGCGATAGGGCGCACCGCAGAACGGCCGCGCATTTGAGCGCCGGAATCGCGACTCAAAGCGCGGAATACACCACCTGAGCAAACACATCGCCGTTGAAAAACCCCTTACCCCAAGTGGCGTCCAGGTCCGCGAACGGTTTGCTCGCCGCTATTTCGGCGGCCGATTTTCCGGCGGTCTTTAGTTTTTGTACACGATCGCGCGCCACAACCAGCATGTCCCGAAATTTGGTCAGATCGGCTTTGTTGCCCAGGGGGCCATGCCCCGGAACCATCTTGGTGTTGTTGTCGACCAAGGTGAGAATTTTATCGGCGGCGAGAATCATTCCGTTGATTTTCCCGCCGGTGCTGGCGTCGATGACCGGGTAGAAGCCGTTGAAGAAAGTATCGCCCATGTGAATCACGTTAGCCTTCTGGAAGTGAATGTAGATGTCCGTGTCGGTGTGCGCTGGCTGGAAATATTGCAGCATCACAATGTCACCGTTGGCGTGCAGCTCTTTGCTGTTGCTAAAGGTCTGCTGCGGCAAAGCATCCGCCGGGGATGCCGGAAAGTGCAAGCCGAAAAGCGAACTGTCATGTGGCTCTGCCATGCGGGTCTTGGTGTTGTCGTGGGCGAGCACGGTGGCGCCCGCGGCGTGCAGACTGGCGTTATTGTCTGTGTGGTCGACATGCCAGTGCGTGTCGATCACCGTTTTCAGCGGCGCATTGCCCAGCCCATCGAGGGTTTCCTTCAACTTCGGCCAGGCCGGCATAAGAAACGTGTCGACCACGATTTTGCCGTCAGGCCCGTTCAGCACCACAACATTTCCCCCAGGCCCGGAAAGTAACGTGAGATTTTCCGCAAGCGGTTGCAAGCGGATAGGCAGGGTGCCCATTTGCGAACGCATGGCCGCCAGAGAGTCGGTTGGAGGCGTCGCCGCCTGCTGACGAAGAGCGGGAACGGCGGCGTCCAGAAGACTTGCCGCAAACAGCTGCCTCAGAAGGGCGGTTCCCGCGAACCCGGCGCAATCTCGCAACATTTCACGCCGTGTGCTTTGGCTCTGCAAAAACTTTGGGCTCATCTTTCGTCCGCCTCTCAAATGTGTTTAGTACCGCGACTATTTCCTCGCGTTGTCATTCGTTGTTCTACCGCGTACTCTAACTGGGTTTCGGGTTGTTCCGCTAACGGGAAAGTGGCGATGTATGTCGGAAAAGGGTCAATCTGGCAAATCCATGTTCAATGTGAAGAATATGGAAGAACTGCGCCATCTCTACGACAGCGATACGCCCGTATTGGCATATGCCTTCAAGAGGCGGATGGTCGAAGGCTGGACGCCAGAGCACAGCCACCCGCGCGGACAACTCGTCGCACTGACCCAGGGCTTGCTCATCGTGGAAACAGCAAGCGAACGATGGATGTTTCCCTCCCGGCGGTGCGCGTGGACTCCACCAAACTGTTTGCACGCGGCGCGGTCTGTCGGGGGCGCTGCTGGTGCGATGGTGGACTTGTCTCCGGAGATGTGTCGAGGATTGCCGAAGACGCCCTGCATGTTCAACTCATCGGAGCTGTTGTTCGCCATAGTCAATCGTATGGTCGGTTGGGACCTTCACCAACCGCTTAACCCGGCGAAGAAGCACTTGATCACGACGCTTCGTGATGAGATTCGACAGCCCGACCAGCAACCTTTGCGATTGACCTTACCAACAGAAGAAAGACTGGCCAGAGTTGCCGATGCTCTACTGGATGATGTTGCAGATGACCGCACGCTGGACGATTGGGCGCATGTTGCCGGAATGGCTCGCCGCACTTTCATGCGTGCGTTTTTGGCTCACGCAGGGATGTCATTTGGCCGTTGGCGACAGCAAGCGCGGCTGTTTGCTGCCCTTGAAATGTTGGCACAGAAGAAATCTGTCACAGAGGTCGCTATCGCAGTCGGTTACGACAGTGTAAGTGCCTTCATTGAAATGTTTCGGACAATGCTGGGAACCACACCACAGATATACTTTCGAGGCAGGAAAGAATCTTGACGCGAGTAGAACTGAAGGTTTCGAGCCAGCGAACACAAAGTTCAAATGGACATCAAATTATGGCGAAGAGAGGAGAGGCCGCTAATACAAATTAGTAGAGGCGCGGATCGCAATTCCGTTGGACAAACCGACGACTCCAAGTTGCGTCGGCAGGCTGCTGTTCAAGGATTGATATTCTGATTCACACGAAAGAAATTTGCGGGATCGTATTTTTTCTTGATGGCGGTCAGGCGGGTCAGGTTCGGGCCGAAGGCTGTCTTGATCACTTCGTCTGTTTCGATGTCGAGTGCGGAAAGCAGATGCGCGTGCTGCGAGAAAGGCCGCAGTTTTTCCTCTCCCGCTCGGGCCCAGTTCCGATGTGTGTCACTCTGAAGGAGATCGGTCCACTGCGCTATAAATAAAATATCCCACGGCAAGTCGCGGTGCGGGAATGCGGTGGCTTCGCTCGAAACACGGCCAGCGGCTCCCCCATAGTATTCGAGAACAACAAGAGAAAGCGGCGAGAGCAGTGAGTTGGCATGATCGACAATCGCAGCGATCGCGTCGTCAGTCAACTCGCGTTGCAATGTGGACTTCCAGTAGTTCTGATTGCCGTCCGGGAAGGATGGGCCAAGCAGTGACTGCATGACGGGAAATGCCAACGCCTGAATACCGTCTACAACCGGGTTACCGAACTTGCGCAAAGGTTGTAGCAGACGCTCCCCATCGGCAATTTTGCCGCAATAGCAGGAAATGATTCCAACCAGAGGAGAGCCATCCGGGCCGTGAAGAAGAGCGGCGTATGCCGTAAGTTCGTCCGGAGCTGACGCCATGTAATCACGAAAGTGCCGGATCACCTCGGTCGCCATATTCCGAGGATAGAGGAGAAGTCCTCCTAAAACCTTTGCAACTGGGCGCGCCTGAAACTCCAACGATGTTACGACGCCGAAATTTCCACCGCCTCCCCGGAGCGCCCAAAAGAGGTCGGCGTTTTCGTGTTCACTGGCGCTGAGCACTTTCGCGTCGGCTGTGACTACTTCTGCGGACAACAAGTTGTCGATGGTCATCCCATACTTACGAACCAACCATCCGACCCCGCCTCCGAGCGTCAGACCGCCAATCCCAGTCTTGGACACTATGCCGCACGGTACCGCCAACCCAAAGACATGCGTTTCCCGATCCAGGTCACCGAGAGTTGCTCCGCCTTGCACGCGCACTCGTTCGGTGGCGCTATCGACGAAAACGGATCTCATGCGGGAGAGATCGATCACCAAACCGTCGTCGCAAAGCGCCCGGCCACCAACGTTGTGTCCGCCACCTCGAATCGCAGTCAGCAGGTTGTTGGCAGCTGCAAAATTCACGGCCGTAACCACGTCCGCGAGGCCAGAACAACGCGCAATCACGCCAGGACGTTTGCGGACACTTGCATTCCAGATCTGGCGGGCCTCATCGTAGCCGGCATCCGCAGGTTCGAAAACCTGACCGCGAAAAACGGACCGGAAAGAATTAATGTCGTTGGCCGGCATGGCGGAAAATTGTACTCCGTTATCAGTTTGAATGTGGTTTTAAGTAATGTGGGTGCAGCGGCCATCTGAAAGCGAATCGCGGAGAGACCAGCAGAATTGGAACAACCGTCGTGGTTGCTGAAGATTCTCCGATTTCAGTGGCTAAGCTCGTACAAGACTGACCGCGATCGCAGCAATCCTCAAAACGTTTTTCGTAGACCGATTCGCACCTGAAACGGTTCGACGGGATGGAAAACGTCACTGAATGCGGACGAGGCTGTAGGCGTTATTCGGGATTCATAAGCGTAGTCAATGTCGTGATCGCGGCGGTTGAGTATGTTCAGAAATTCTGCCGACACGCGCCAGGTTTCGCCCAACTGATGGCCCACCTCCGCATTGAGCAAGGCAGTTGCCTTTGAGCGAAAGATCCCATCGGAGGTCAGATCGCGTGGCCCGAAGTAGCGCAGGCGCAAACTTGCCGTAAAGTGTTTGAGATCATGCATGGTCGCGCCCGATGCAACAACCCATCCCACGGCTTCCGGCACCCACTTGCCGCCCGGACTGCCGGGTGCCGCATCGCCATCGTCGATTGAGGTAAAGAGAGCGCGGGAATCGGCAAAGTCGAAATCGAATGCCCAATGCTCCAGTGGGGTGTAGTAGTTTGCCCATTCGACGCCATAACGATTGCTCGACTGTTGCGATGGAATGGTCCCTCCCGTGTCTCCGGACTGCTGCAGTTCGGAAGCGCTATGGAGATACCACAACGAAACGGTGCTTTGCAGATGCGGGATGGGCAGCGTGCGGACGCCAACTTCGCCGCCTTTCGTTGGGATCAGAAGCGGAATCTTCGTCGCAGGAGTATTGGGGAAAGGATTCTCCGCCGAGACCGGTTCCACCGTCTGGGTAGCGCCACGCGCGTCATTGCTATGGAACCCGAATCCACCTTGCACATAGAACTCGGTATTGGACCACGGGCCGAAAATTAAACTCAATTTAGGGCTGGGCAGAAACTTTCTTGCCGTGCCGGAATTGGCCGCCGTCACCAGGCTGGTTACGTCAACGCCTCCCACGTCGCCGCGGATGGCCGCGTCCGTGCGGAACTTGTCCGCCCACTGGATTCTGTTTTCCACATAGAAACCTACTTGTGTGTCGATAAAGCGGTCGGCTTGCGTCGTTGCCGGCAGAGCGGTGCCGGTGTTGGAATCAGTTTTGTCCACGCGCTGGCGATTTTCGGTCTGAAAAAGGCCGTTGTGTACCCAGTCGCTTCGGACCTGCAGGCCGAACGTATTTTCTGCTTTTCGACCAGACCATTCGCTGAAGATAGTATGCCGTGCATCCAGCCCAGCTACCCAACGCTTGTCCTGCTGCTCGAACTGGTCGCCGCGAACCGGGTCTGTCAGAAAGTAAGTGAAATCAGAAAACAAATCGAGATCGTAATAAAACCCATACGCCATCACTTGCGTCGCAGAATTCACGCCGCGGCGATGCCATTCGGTTTGCAAGCTGTAACGCTGGGAATTACCACCGTCCGTTGGATTTAGCGTGCCGTAGAAACTCACCAGGGGCACCGCGCTATCGGCGATTTGGTCGCTCGAGTGCCATGTACCGTGGTAGCCGCGGGCCGTGATGCTGAAACCGTTCGCATTTCCGCCCTGGCTGTAGCTGAGAAGGCCATTGAATTTGTAGTAATTGTCGGGATGCGTCCATGGGCCGTCATCGTGATACGCTTCGCCGCCATAGAGCAAATTGCCCGAACCCAGCGGTTGCGATCTGCCGAAGACGAATCGTCCAAAACCCTCTGGGCCGCCTTCCACCTTGAAAAAGTTCTGGGGCAGCGTTTTAAAAAATGCCAGATGGGCATTTCCAGCAGAGCCATAGTTGCCGACATCAGCGGAGTATGGCCCTTTCTGGAAATCCACCCGTTCCACAAATTCCGGAATGACTGCATTCATATCCGCGTACCCTTCGCCGTGCGCGTGCGAAGACAGATTCAGCGGCATCCCATCAAGGAAAATGGCAAAATCCGTGCCGTGGTCAAGATTGAAGCCGCGAAGAAAATACTGATTCGCCTTACCGCCGCCAGCGTGTTGTGTGATGATCACGCCGGGAACCCTCTCCAAAATTTCTCCCGAGCGAAGAATCGGGCGATCTTGGATTTCTGTTGCGCCCACCGTTCCCTGCGTGGCCGATGCGGCGATTCCAATCAGGCTATCTGCCCTGCCTTGGACGTTTACAGTTGTGTTCACGGAAGCCAAAGCGAGTGAGATGCGGAGCGGGGCCCCAGGTTCTGTGTTCGCTATCGCGATGGGGATTTCTTTGGTTTCAAAACCGGGATTCGAGACACTCAGTCGATAGACTCCTGCGGAGATGCCGGAAATGTTGAAGGAGCCGTTGGCGTCCGACTGTGTGGTCATTCGCACAGAACCATTCGCGCTTCGAACGTGCACCGTAGCTCCGGGAATCACTGCCCCAGACGTATCCAGCACCGTTCCTGACAGTCGAAGCAACGACGGCTTATCGCCTCCGCGGTGGTTACCGCCAACTTGCGCCATGAGTGATGCCGGCAGGATCACAAGCAGCGAGATGGCGAATAGTATTTTGCGCATCTTACATTTTCCGGAGCGCCGCAAAACCAAAGCGCGTGAACTCTACGCCTTTTGTGTTGCCAATGATATTACTATCGTCATTTTCGTGCTACACATGTAAGTCACATATCCTCATCGGCCACGTCCGTGACATCAATCACGTTTCAGCGTTGCCAGACGGCGCCATCCCGCAGACCTCTAAATTTAGAAACGCCCCCCAAAGTACGGTTGAATTGTGAAACCAGTAATACGATTGTTGCTGATTGTGCTACGATGAGGGAAAGAGTATTTGGCGACACATGGCATTGGTCAGCAGAATCGGAGTTTCTCTGGACGCGGAACTACTCGACCGTTTTGACAAGTTTATTGCCGAAAAGGGTTACGACAATCGATCCGAGGCATTCAGAGATTTGATCCGGGACCGGCTGGTGGGAACGGCGGTTGTTGCTTCGAAGGCTCCCGTCGTTGGAACCGTAACGTTGATCTATGACCATCACACTCGCCTGCTTCCAGAAAAGTTAGCAGATCTTCAGCATGAACATCATGATGCAGTCATCTCAACGCTCCACGCACATCTCGATCACGACACGTGCCTTGAAGTAGTGCTCTTACGTGGCAAATCCCACGACGTTCAGCAACTCGCAGACAAGCTCATTAGCATCAAGGGAGTGCGGCACGGACGGCTCGTCATGAGTTCCCCCGATACGGTGTCACCCCCTCGCCATTCGCATCATTAATTATTCGAGAGAGTTTGCCAGGCGCAATGCTTCTAAAGAAGTCGCCTGACTGTCGCGACTTCTCTGTTTGGGCCGGTCAAAGCGATAGCTCCTTTCAAGTGAAACTTACCTTACGCCCGGAAGCGTCATGCCAGGTGCCTGCTTTCTTGCGTCGCGGGGCGAGGTTGACTCTGCATAAGAATCCGGAAGCCGAGCCCGTGCGTGATCAGCAATAGGGGAACGATCAACGTTGGAATGAAATAAGTCGCGCCAAGCTGCCCCGCCATAAGCCCGGCATGATTGGCCTGATAGAAGGCGTTGAAGAGATCGGCTGCGCCCCAGATATTAAAGATCCAGGCGACTGCGATGCCCACCCCACTGGGCAGCGACAGCAGTGCAAGCACCGCGAGTATCGCCGCAACGATGTCCCCATAGGCCGCCGAACGCGCGAAAACGGACGGCAGGTCAGCCGATACGACCCCGCGTACCAGAAATGCTAAACCGATGAAGCGGAAGCTGTGCAGGATGAGCAGAGGCCGCAACGCTTCGGCCCGGGACCGAAGCCGGAGTTCCGGCCAGATGTATCGGGCGGAGAGTATTCCCCACGCGAGCAAGCTGAATGCGATGCTGGCGAAAAAAGCGAATTGCGTTTGCATGAAGTTCCTCCTATTAAGATTCCGCCCATTGTGGACGGCCGGTGGCAGAAGTGCCCTTCTTGTCGATTGACGCGGCAGACTTGGCGCGGGCGGTGATGCCGTGCGCGCGCCTCCACACCTCGGAGTCGGGTGCGACCTGCGGCTGCGATGGAAACGGACGGCGCAGCTCATGATCGTACCGATCAAAATTGAAGCCAGGACTGAGCGGGGCGATCATGAACTGGGCGAACTCTCGAACCCGGTTGCCAAGAGTACGTGTGTTGCGGGGTTGCGCCGCATAGCGACGAGCGATCGACTCGAAGTCCTCTGGGGGGCGCCCGGTTACATCGAGCACATCCGTCGTTGGTGCACCCAGTTCAAACGCTCCGCGTTTGTGATCATCGATGTAATAACGCACGTTGCTCAAGACGTCGATAGGCAAGCCGGCCATCCGTGCACCCTTCATGAACAGCCATGTCGGGGTCGGCATAACCCTGACCGATCGTCCAAGAGCTAGGCCAATTGCCCTGGCTATGTCCTCCGCGCCCATAAGTTCCGGCCCAGTCGGGCGGTAGCTCTTGCCGGCGTGCCGCGCCGGATTGATCAACGCTGCGACGGCGACTCGCGCGATGTCCTCGTTTGAGGGTGGCGCGTTGCGGCTTTCGCCGTATAGCCAGGGGAAGACGCCGAGATGCGCCGACATCCCAATCGTCTGCAGATACGCGTCGGCGAAGAAGCCTGGGTTGACGATCGTATGTGCTACTCCGGGTGTCATCGAAAACAAGCGGTCGACCAGCCAGTGCTGGCGAGTCATGAGCGAAGGATGGGAAGGGCTTGATAGCCACTGGGTCAGGGCTACAACGTGTTCAAGCCGGGCTTCCTTCGCGGCCACCGCGAACGCCACCGCGCCCTGAATCATGTAAGGATCGAGGGGCGGACAATAGTAGGCGCCCTGAACGTCCCTTAGCGCGTCTGCAACGCGCTCGACATCGCTCATGTCGGCGATTGCGATCTCGGCGCCTTGCGCCTTCATTCGCGCACTCCGGTCATCTTCCGCGCGCACCAGGGCGCGGACGGGATAGCCAGCTTGCAGCAATTCTTTGACGACAACGCTCCCGGTCTTCCCGGCCGCGCCAGTGACGATGATTTTGGGTTTGATCATGGTAGCCTCCTTCTCAAGCTGGTTCGTCCTGCAGTGGCGCCATTTTGGGGGTCACTGGAAGGCAGCTGGGTTCAGCATTCTCAGCGGCGTCAGCGGGCCGACGGGAATGTACTGGTGATCCATCAGATGTGCCTTTGCCAGCGGCAGCGTTTCCATCAGGGCCCGCGCCTCATCTTCGGTCTTCGCATCGACGAGCAAGACGACGCCCTTGCCATCTCCGCGCGAATACCACTCGCGAATTTTTCCATCGAGATAGAGCCTGACCGTCGCCTGAATCTCGTCGGGAATCAGCGCAATAACTTGTTGAACGGTTACGCCCTGCTTGGGAGTTTGAATGACAAACACTGCTGTGGTTTTAGGGATGGCCGCGCTGGGCAAGCTTTGGCCAGCCTCGGGTTGCGATTGTGCGAAGGACAGGGCGGGAAGCCCTGCCATAAGCAAAGCGATCATGAATTTCATTGGTTCTCCTCTCGATTCAGTTTGGTGTCACCACACTCTTATAAGAGTACGAGTGTACTCTATAAGATCAAAAAAATTATTCTTCAGCGAAGCTCTTTATGAAAAATCTTCTCGCCTCCATCAAGAACTGCTCACGCCTTTGAGGATCCGAACTCACGCGAGCCATCATCAAGACTCCCGCCATGCTGGGGAACAGCAGCCGGATTTTCGCTTGTTTCTCTTCTCGGGTCTTTCCGGGAACGAATGGAATGAATCGCTCACGATACGCTTCCAACAACGCCTCGATCCTTTTTCGTATGGCTACCGGTTTACGCGCGAGTTCCGGCCCCAGAGCGGCCCGCACGCATCCTGTTCCCGGCGAATTCAAGTGCCCAACGCTCAGGTACCGCTCAATGATCGCCCGCAGAGCCCGCCCGTCGGGCACGGACTTTGCATACTCCACCAAACTTCTCCCTGTCTCGTCGAGTGCCCGTGCCACGGCTTCGACGAACATGTCGTCCTTACTCTTAAAATGCCGGTAGAAGCCGCCCTTTTTCAGGCCTACCTTCGTCATCACGGTTCCGATGCCGCTCGCGTCCCCGCCTCGCTCGCGGAAAGAGCGAGCGGCGACAGAAAGAATCCTCTCGTGATTCTCCGCTTTGTGTTCCGGGGAGTAACGCATAGGCTAAGAGTACGGACGTACTCTAATGTTTGTCAAGGCCCGATTGGAAGCGGCAACGTGGAGCGAAAGCCCGTGGGCGCGGGGGAGTACGATTCGAATTCAGGTAATTACGTAGTTCGATGACAGAGAGATCACGGCGGAGACGGTAAGAGCGATGGAAGACAGTGGCAAGCAGTGCTAACGGATCACAATGTGCATGTCATATTATGTAGCGGCAAAGGAGCAGCATTCATCCCAATTTATGTTCACGCGAATCATAGCTTGTCTCCTGTTGACCCTGATCTCGGCTCCGGGCTTGTCTGGCGCCGATTTTACGATGAAGGTGACCGACAAGAATTACCTCGACACCCAAGGCTTCAGCGTATTTCTTTACGACAGCACGTACCATCCCGTTTTCGTGGACCAGAAGAACACGGCGATGGAGATGATTCTCCACGGCCAGCGGATCGCGACCAATGGCGACGTGCGCCTGATGCCCACGCCCGAACAGTGGGACCTCGTCGCATCGCTTAAAGATCGCCATGCCGATAAAGCGAACAACCGGCTCAGCGCCGACCTCGCATTCCCGACCTTTGACTTCAGTTACACACTGGAAGTCGCTGCGGAACCCGGCGGCGTGAAGGTCAGCATTAATCTCGACAAGCCACTACCTCCGAAACTGGCAGGCCGCGCAGGCTTCAACCTGGAGTTCCTTCCTTCGATCTACATGGGCAAGGCGTACCTGGTAGACGGAAGCAAAGCCGGCATCTTTCCGCGTACCCCGAACGATCCGATGATGAAGGTTTTGCCCCTGCCGGATGAACCGAAAAAGGCGTACTACCTTGAGGACTGGGACAAGGCCAAGGGGTACACGCAGCCGTTGCCGTTCGCCGAGGGCAAGAGCATTTCCCTGGGGATTGACGACCCGCTTGCCCGCGTGAACGTCGTTTCGGATACAGCCAACCTGATGCTGTTTGACGGACGCGATCGCGCGCCCAACGGCTGGTTCGTGTTGCGCTCCCTGATCCCTTCGGACAAGACCACCGGAGCCATCGTCTGGCACATCAGGCCAGACGTGATTCCAAATTGGACTCGGCCGCCCGTGATCGCGCACAGCCAGGTCGGTTATGCGCCGGGGTTCTCAAAGGTGGCAGTGCTCGAACTCGATCCGAAGTACGACGCTCCGAAGACAGCGAGAGTGCTGCGCCTGACGGAAGACGGATCGTACAAGCAAGTGTTCGAGGGGCCGATCACGCCTTCCACACCCTGGCTGCGTTACGTCTATTCGAAATTCGACTTTACTTCCGTGAAGGACTCCGGCCTTTATGTCATCGAGTACGCAGACCGGCGCACCGCGCCCTTTCCGATCTCGAACGACGCTTACGCCAACATTTGGCAGGACAGCCTGGACCATCACATTGCTGCGCAGATGGATCACGTTGCCGTTCGCGAAGGTTACCGCATGTGGCACGGTGCTTCGCACCTTGATGATGGGCGTATGGCGCCAGTGGTCGGGGACCAATTCGACGGCTGGAACCAGTCGACAGCGACCGATGGGAAATACAAAGGCGGCGATCACATCCCTGGGATGAACGTGGGCGGCTGGTACGATGCCGGCGACTTCGACCTCGAAGAGCCTGCGCAGTTGAGTGTGATTCAGAGCCTCGCTCTGGCGTACCGCGAATTCAATCTCAAGTACGACGAGCTTACGGTGGATGAAGCCGCCCGAACGGTTGAGATGCATCGTCCGGACGGCGTGCCGGATACTGTGCAGCAAGTCAAGCACGGTGCACTGCTCATCCTGGCGCAGTTTCACAACATCGGCCACGCCATCCGGGGCACCCACGAGCCAGATCTGCGCCAGTACACACAGGTGGGCGACGGAGCGTCGAAAACTGACGGCCGCATTTACGATCCGAAGCTCGGCCTCAACGAGACAAAGGGCGATTACTCCGGCAAGCCGGACGATCGCTGGATCTTCACCACGAACAACCCGTATTTCCAATGGAATGCCATCGCGGCGCTGGCTGCAGCGGCGGATACGCTGAAAGGCTGGGACGACGCATTAGCGAAAGACTGTCTAGATACCGCAATCAAAGCCTGGAAGGACACGACAGCAAATCCAACGCTGTATCCGACAAGCACCGGGCAAGACCGGGAGGCTCCCGCAGGTGGTGTGCTCGCAGCTTCTCAGGGTGTGGTCTCTGGCGCGCAAGGTCGTAAGCCAAAGAGCAGTTCGGGTACGCCAACAAACTCTGGCGCGCCGGTCGCTCCGGCAACTCCGCCCGCCGGCTCCGGCCGGAGCCGATCTTTCGTCGGTATGGATTGGGCCGCGGCTCTGGAACTGACTATCGCGACGAATGGTGCCGAGCCCTACAAGGCCCGCGTGAAGGAATTGTTTCCTCAGATGATCACTGCCGAGCAGATGGACTTCAATGGTTGGAAAGCAGTCCGGGCATTGCCGTATCTGGATCCGAGCGCAAAAGATCAGATGCGGGAAGCGGTGAAGACATACATGGCGGGATTGGCCAAGCGGCTGGACGAGACTCCGTTCGGAGTGCCTCCGAGCCTCGGCACCTGGGGCGGATCGGGCGTCGTGGTGGACATGGCCATCCGAACGTATTTCCTGCACAAGACGTTTCCGGATCTCGTGGGCCCCGAGTACACACTTCGCGCCGTCAACTACATTCTCGGCACGCACCCGGTCTCGAGCACTTCGTACGTAGCCGGAGTCGGCACCGTCTCGAAAACGATGACGTACAGCAACAATCGCGCCGACAATGCTTACATCCCGGGTGCCGTGATTCCGGGATACATCATTATTAAACCGGATTTTCCGGAGTGCATCGACGACTTCGGATTCCTCTGGTTTGAGGATGAAGCCGTCGTTGCGGGTTCGGCAAGCTGGGTCGTGGCCGGCAACGCCGCGGACGCAATCATTAAGGAATCGAAGTAGGTCCAGTACTAGAATCGTGCCAGCAGTACCATGCTGCCGCCCATTTTGATGAAGCGTCTTCGATTTGTGAAGATGCCCAGTTTCAAAAACCGCTGCCGGGACATCATCCGGATCGGCCACGCTCTTCGCCGTGTATAACAGCGGATATTACTCACGCTTCATGGAAAGGTCATGTGGAGTACATAAGAGTAGCTGGCTGGAGCTTGCGCCGGCATCCGGACATGGAGGCCGCTCGGGCGCTGGTCGAACTGCAGCTTCGCATCGCTGCCGTTGTTTGCAACGGAGAATCAATTTCAGGTTGAGAGTGGTAAGAATTGCGCGAAGTAGCTAAGGACGTATCGGATTTATTGGAGCAGAAATGAACCATTACAAAATATTCTTGCAGGCCGCATTCATGATTGCCGTTCTCGCTTCCACCTCAATGGCGCAGGATAGTTCCAGCCTGCCTTACATGAATCCCAACCTTTCTCCTGAAGAACGCGCGGCCGATCTGGTCCACCGGATGACGCTGGAAGAGAAAGCTTCACAACTTGTTAATCAGGCACGCGCCGTCCCGCGCATGAAGATTCCTTCTTACGATTGGTGGAGCGAAGCCTTGCACGGCGTCATTTCCGATGGCGTAACCGAATTTCCCGAGCCGATCGGTCTCGCCGCCACCTTCGATGTGCCCCGCATTCACGAAATGGCGACCGCCATAGGCATCGAGGGCCGAATCAAACATACGCAGCACGAGCGGGCCGGCCACTCGAATATTTTCGAAGGTCTCGACTTCTGGGCGCCTAATGTGAACATTTTTCGTGATCCGCGCTGGGGACGCGGCCAGGAAACCTATGGTGAAGATCCCTTCCTGAGCGCTCGCTTAGCCGTCGCGTTTGTAACCGGCATGCAAGGCGATGATCCGCATTATTACCGAGTCATCTCTACGCCCAAGCACTATGCCGTTCACAGCGGTCCTGAGCCCACGCGCCACTTCACCGACGTGGACGTGAGCAAACACGACGAGGAAGACACGTACCTACCTGCGTTTCGCGCGGCCGTCGTCGAGGGGCACGCGGGTTCGGTCATGTGCGCATACAACGCGATCAATGGCGAGCCGGCGTGCGCGAGTCAATTCCTGCTGCAGCACACTCTACGCGGCGCATGGGATTTCCAGGGCTATGTAGTCTCGGATTGCGACGCCGTCCGCAACATCTTTAACGGCCACCATTACCGCCCCACGCAGCCGCAAGCCTCGTCGATCTCAATCATGCGCGGCATGGATAATGAGTGCATCGATTTCGCCAAAGTGAGTGACGACCACGATTACAAGCCCTACATCGAGGCTGTGCAGCAGGGATATCTTCCTGAAAGCTCGGTCGACACTGCACTCATTCGCCTGTTTACGGCTCGCATCCGACTCGGCATGTTCGATCCGCCGGCGACCGTGCCTTACATGAACATTGACGAGAAACAGCTCGACAGTTCCGCGCATCGCGAGCTCGCCCGCCGCATCGCCAATGAATCCATGGTTCTGCTCAAGAACGATGGCGTCCTGCCGCTGAAATCGGCCAAGCGCATCGCCATCGTCGGCCCACTCGCCGATCAAACTGCCGTTCTCCTCGGTAACTACAACGGCAGCACATCGCATACAGTCACCGTGCTGGAAGGAATGAAAGCTGAGTTCCCGGAGGCGAAAATCACCTACGTGCCCGGCACTCAATTTCTTTCGAACAAGGCAGACCCTGTACCGTCATCTGTCCTCGCCACGCCGGATGGCAAGGCTGGCCTCAACGCCGAATACGGTTCGCGTCCCAGCTTTGAGGCAAAGTCGACTCCCATTACCTCGCGGGTCGAGTCCGCCGTGAATCTGAACGAGAATAATCTTCCCGAACAGGCGAAAGGAATTCACGACCTCTCGGTGAAGTGGACTGGGTCACTCAATCCCACCGCAACCGGCGACTATCTGTTGGGTCTCAGCGTCGAGGGTTTCGGCCGCTTATCGTTGGATGGAAGAGAGATTATGACGCTCTGGGGCAAGAACATGAATCTGAGCCCCGTTCACCTTGAAAAAGGTCACCCCTTAAAGATCGAGGTCCTCTATGGGCGCAACGGAGAGGGCAAACCGGAAGCGCATCTCCTGTGGACTCCCGTGAACAACGTGCCCGATCCCGCGGCAGTCGCGGCTGCGAAGAATGCCGATGTCGTCGTCGCCGTAGTCGGCATCACCAGCCGTCTCGAAGGTGAAGAGATGCCTGTGAGCCAGCCCGGCTTTTCCGGCGGCGACCGCACCAGCCTTGATCTGCCCAAACCCGAAGAAGATTTAATTGAGACGCTCGCTGGGAGCGGCAAACCTCTCGTCGTTGTGCTGATGAATGGCAGCGCGCTCGGCGTGAACTGGGCGAAAGAGCACGCTAACGCCATCCTCGAATCCTGGTACTCCGGGGAAGAGGGGGGCGCCGCGATCGCTGAAACACTCAGCGGCAAGAACAACCCCGCCGGACGTCTTCCCGTCACCTTCTACAAAGATGTTCATCAGCTTCCGCATTTCGAAGATTACTCGATGAAAGGACGCACCTATCGCTACTTCGAGGGAGAGCCGCTGTGGCCGTTTGGATTCGGCCTCAGCTACACAACGTTTGCTTATAGCGACCTCACGCTGCCGGAAGCTGTAGTCAACCCAGATGATCCAGTACACGCCTCCGTCACGGTCGCAAACACCGGGAAAGTTGCCGGAGATGAAGTTGTCGAACTCTACCTGAAATTTCCGGAAGTTTCCGGAGCGCCCCGCCTTGCGCTCCGCGGATTCCAACGCGTCCACCTGGAGGCGGGAGCCAGCCAGAAGGTCGAGTTCCAGTTGAACTCGCGCGACCTGAGTATGGTCACCGATCTTGGGGACATCATCGTGGCAAAGGGCAAGTACACGGTCTCTATCGGGAGCGGTCAACCCGGAATCGGAGTTTCTTCAGTCAATGGGAATCTTGAAATCGAGAGACAAATCGTTCTTCCAGAATAGTTTTCATATCAAGGGATTGAGGCGATATGCATTCCAAATGTTTAAGAAAAATGCTTTTGATGTTGTTCGTCTCTGCTAGTGCCTGGGCGCAAGAAGGAAACTCCTGCGCGAAGCTGACAAACTTCAAAGCCGAGAATGTGGAAATCACCAAAGCGGCGGCTATTGTTGCCGGGACCACGGAGACGATTCCCTGGAACCAGACTCGCACCGCCCCTCTACCTGCATATTGCCGAGTCGAAGGTGTCATGAACCGACGCACCGGAGTTGACCGAGAAGAGTTCGGAATCACCTTCGCGCTGGCTATGCCCGACAAATGGAATGGCGACTTCATGATGCAAGGCGGAGGCGGCAGCAACGGTGTCGTCATGCCACCACTTGGATGGAATGCTACTGGAGACACGCTCGCTCTCATGCGAGGATTCGCCGTTGTCACTACGGATACAGGTCATACGAGCCATCATCCCGGATTTGATTTCGGGTTCAGGCGAGATCAGCAGGCATATCTGGATTTTGCATTTCTGGCGAATGCTGAGATCGCTTCGGTGGCCAAACAACTCATCGCGCAACACTACGGCAAGCCAGCAGCTTTCTCGTACTTTTCAGGCTGTTCCACAGGCGGACGCGAAGGGATGATTCTTTCGCAGCGCTATCCAACGGCTTTTAATGGCATCATCTCCGGCGATCCTGCAATGCGCACTGGGCTTTCCAATCTTGCGATCGGCAGATGGATTCCCATCGCCTTCAATCAAGTTGCTCCGAAAGACGCAACTGGGAAACCCATCATCGATCAAGCCATTACCGACAACGATCGCAAGCTGATCAAGGATGCCCTCGTCAAGAAGTGCGACGCCAAAGATGGCGTTGCCGACGGCTTGATCTCCGATCCTCTCGGGTGCGACTTCGATCCTGAGATGTTGGCCTGCAAGGGCGAAATGAATGATTCGTGTCTGGCTCCAGAAAAAGTCGCCGCCATCAAGAAAGCCCTCGGCGGGCCCAAGTCCTCGAGCGGAGAGCAAGTCTATGCCGGTTTCCTTTATGACACGGGCATTACGAATGGCCCGCCGTTTCGAGGATTGCTGTCGCCCGGGCCCGGCATTTTCGGCCCTGCGACGACCGACATGACGATGGATGTCGATACGGAAGCTCTGGCTGCCATCCAGCCACTGGTGGACTCTATGTCCACGAACTTAACGACCTTCTCGGCGCACGGGGGCAAGCTCATCTTCTATCACGGCGATAGCGACCCGTGGTTCTCCCCGCTTGATACGTTCAACTATTACAAAGACATTGCGGCGGCCAACGGAGGCTTCGACGCGGCGTCCAAGTGGAGTGAATTTTATTTTGTCCCGGGGATGAGCCACTGTGGCGGAGGACAGGCTCTGGACCAGTTTGATTTGCTGGGCGCGCTTGTCAACTGGGTCGAGAAGGGAGTGGCGCCTACGTCGGTGATTGCAACTGGCAAGGCTTTTCCTGGGCGCAGCCGGCCGCTTTGTGCTTATCCGAAGCACGCACAATATAAGGGGCAAGGAGACACGGAAGATGCAGCCAACTTCGAATGTCGTTAAATTGTTACTTCTGCAAAAAAGGACATCGCCTCTTATGCGTTCACTTCTTGTCGGCTTCACGCTGGTCGTTATGGCTGTCACTACGCCGATACTGGCGGCTCAGACGGTTGAAATGTCGATTGACACATCCAAAGCCGGTGCGAAGATCGACCGTAATATTTTCGGACAGTTCGCAGAACATCTGGGACATGGCATTTACGAAGGTATTTGGGTCGGGCCCGATTCCAAGATCCCGAACACGCGCGGGATTCGCAACGATGTTGTCAGCGCCCTGAAAGCGATCAAGGTTCCAAACGTTCGTTGGCCCGGTGGCTGCTTCGCCGATGAGTATCACTGGCGCAAGGGCATCGGCCCTCAACGATCAGTAACCCTCAACCCCAACTGGGGCGGAGTGACTGAGGCAAACACGTTTGGAACGCATGAGTTCATGGACTTCATCGACCAGATCGGGGCGGAAGCGTACGTCTCGGTCAATGTCGGTTCCGGAACTCCGCAGGAAGCGTCCGAGTGGCTGGAATACATGACCGCAGCAGCACCGACGACGCTGGTAAAAGAACGTTCCGCCAACGGGCATCCGAATCCTTATAAAGTCGCGTTGCTCGGCATCGGGAACGAAAGCTGGGACTGCGGCGGAAACATGACGCCCGACTACTACATTAGCCAGATGAAGATTTACAGCCGCTTCGTAAGGAACTTCAATCCGGCGCAACAGGACAAGCAGCAAATGCTGAAGATCGCCGTCGGTCCTGGCGGCGATGGCCCGCGATGGACCGATTGGACGGAAGCCGTCATGAAGGCTTATCAGCAACACACATGGAGCTGGGACATCAATGGTCTTTCCATGCACAATTACACGGTGGGGCACTGGCCACCTGCCTACGCGTCGGTGGGGTTTGGTGAAACGGAGTACAGCCAGATCCTCAAAGCCACTTTGGAGATGGAAGGTCTCATCAGCAAGCACTCGGCGATCATGGACAAGTATGACCCCGACAAAAAAGTAGCGCTCTTTGTTGATGAATGGGGAGGCTGGTACGCGCCCTTACCGGGCAGCAATCCGGGATTTCTGGTCCAGCAGAACAGCCTGCGCGACGCCATTCTCGCGGCCCTGAATCTGAATATTTTTGCGCGTCATGCTGATCGCGTGCGCGGCGCGAACATCGCGCAGATGATCAATGTGTTGCAGGCTATGATCATCACGGACAAAGAGAAAATGGTCCTGACTCCGACCTATTACGTCTTCAAAATGTATGTGCCGTTCCAGGAGGCCACAGTCGTGCCGGTGACTTTTGACGGCGGTTGGTACACACATGGGGATGTGGCTTTGCCGCGCCTGGACGCGATCGCAGCCAAAGACGCGAACGGCAAGTTGTGGCTGGAGATTACCAATCTCGATCCCAACGAACCGGTCGAGATCGAGGCAGGGCTGAGTGGTGTTGTAGCCAAATCAGCGACGGGCGAAACTCTGACCGCGCCAAAGGTGGACAGCGTCAACAGCTTCGACGCAGCTAACACAGTCACGCCGAGGCCGATCTCAGCGAAGGTTCAGGGTGGCAAGCTAACTCTGAAACTGGATCCTAAGTCTATAACCGTCATTTCAGTTGAGCAGTGATCCAAACCGGATACTGCGACAGCAATGCCGAAGTTAACGAAAAGCTATCGCTCGGCGGTGCTATGGTTCACATTCGATGGCCACGAAGGAGAACAACATGCGGCGATTCGCAATATTAATCCTCTTGTCTTTGAGTTTTTGTTGGGCGCAGGAATCGGGCAGTTTTCAGCCCTCCACGACGAATGTATGGGCAGCGGAGTATCCACGGGTTGACAGCACCGGAAGAGTACAGATTCGCGTGAAAGCTCCAGATGCTACGAAGGTCCGACTGAATTTCTGGAGCGGCCCGAAAATGGACATGGAGAAACAGCAGGATGGCTTCTGGACCATCACCACTCCGCCGCTTGTTCCCGGTTTCCACTATTACACCTTGATTGTTGATGGAGCCGAGGTCAGCGACCCCAACACTCACGCCTATTTCGGAGGAGGTAAGCCGGCAAGCGGCGTAGAAGTTCCGGAGCCGGGCTCTACCTATTATTCGGTGCAAGATGTTCCACATGGCGCGGTCCGCGAGGTCTGGTACAACTCGAAGATAACGGGGACGTGGCGGCACGCATTGGTCTATCTGCCTCCGAACTACGACGCGCAGACCAAGACACGCTATCCGGTCCTCTACCTGCAACATGGCGCCGGTGAAGACGAGACCGGATGGGTTCGCCAGGGCAACGCCAATTTCATTCTGGACAATCTCATCGCGGCAAAGACCTGCAAGCCGATGATCGTGGTGATGGCGTATGGCTACGCGCACCGCGCCGGCGAGGCCCCCGTTGATTTGTTCGCAAAGGGGTTTGGGTCGCCTGAAATGTTGAAGGCAATGCAGGATATGGCCGCGGCATTCGAAGATGATGTAACACAGGCTCTGATCCTATTCATTGATTCCACTTTCCGCACGTTACCGGATCGCGACCATCGCGCGATGGCAGGCCTCTCGATGGGTGGAATGCAGACGTTTCAGATCACGCTTGATCATCTGGATCTCTTCTCTTACATTGGCGGTTTCAGCGGAGCGGGTGGGATGCTCGTGCTCGGAAATCGCAAACTGGATCCCAAGACCGACTACAACGGAGTGTTCGCCGATCCGGCAGCATTCGGCAAGAAGGTACACTTGCTCTGGCTTGGCGTAGGAACGAACGAGCCTGAAAGAATGCGCACAGGACTCCAGAGACTGCATACGTCACTACAGGACGCCAATATTCAGCACGTCTTCTACGAATCACCGGGAACCGACCATGAATGGCAGACATGGCGCCGCGATCTGAAGGATTTTGCACCGAGACTCTTCTGATTCAGCCCAGGCTCAGGAACCTTGACGGTGTCGAGAGTTATTCACGCAATTCGCATCGGATCTGCACTTGCAGCTTACAGCTCGCGAATTGCGGTCACGGGGTTACGGCGCATCGCTCGATGTGCGGGAAAGTAGCATGCTACCAAAGACATTGTTCCCAGGAGCGTGACGACGGAAGCAACGGTGACGGGATCATTGGCGCCGATTCCATACAACAGGTGGGCGATGAAGCGTGTCAGTCCCAACGCAAACGCCAATCCCAGCGCCAGCCCAATGCCTGTGAGCCACACTCCCTGTAACAGCACGAGTCGCAGCACATCGACGCGGGAAGCGCCCAGAGCCATTCGCACTCCGATCTCGTGGGTCCGCATTTGGGTTCGATAGGCCACGACTCCGTAGATCCCGGTTACAGCAAGGACCAACCCGATCAGCGCGAACATTCCCGCCAGGGTGCTCTGTATAACCGCGAAGATGCTCGCCAGCTGGGTACTCTCTCGCATGGGACGCACATCGAAAACCGGCAGCCGTGTATCGATTTGATGGATGGTGTTTTGCACGGCTGGCGCCAGGTCGACCGGATTTCCCTCGGTCTCAACCTGCACGATCGTCTCGTACCCCGCCTGGAAAAAGCTCATATACACCATCGGCTCCGGTGACTCATTCACGAACATATGTGTCGAATTTCTCGCGACGCCGACAACCGTGAAAAGTCTGCCCCATATCCTGAGATTCTTTCCCAGCGGATCCTGTCCCGGCCAGTAGCGTCTCGCTGCAGTCTGATCCACGATGAGTACCCTCGGGGCCTTTTCATCGTCATCCGGCGTAAACTCACGTCCTTCCAGAATGGGTATATGGAGGGATTCGAAATATCGCGGGGCCACCTCGGCGTGGTACACCTGCAAAGATTCATGGGGGTGTGGCACATACCCTTCCGGATACGCATCCTCGCCCTTGTGGCCCAGGGTCATCGGAATCCAGTCCGTAAGAGACGCGACCTTCACGCCGGGCAATGCCGACACGCGATCCAGTATCTTGTGACGGATCAGCCGCACCTCGTCGTCGCTGTGGCCGACAATATTAAGCCCCACGGACGCAGTGAGAATGTGATCCTGCTCAAATCCTGGATTCGCGCTGGCGAGATTCCGCAGTGTTCGCAGAAATAGCCCGGAGCAGATCAGCAGAGGAAGGGAAAGCGCGATTTGCACCACGACCAACCCGCTGAGCAATTTCCGGTTACGTGAGCCGCCGGAGATACTTGCAGACTCTGCCTTGAGCACCTCAATCGCCGGCGCGTGAGACGAACGCCAGGCGGGAAGCGCGCCGCAGAGCATGCCGGCCAACACTGAAAACACTGCAATCCCGATCACCACGTTGTGGTCCATGTTCCCGTTCAGTATTGAGTTCGCGGGAAGGAACCATGCGAATGTCTTCGATGTCCACGATGTCAACCCAAGGGCCACGGCTCCTGCGACGATCGAAATCACCATGCCCTCCAGCACCATCTGCCGCACCAGTTGCATGCGATTCGCCCCGAGAGATTGCCGGATCGCGAGCTCGCGCCGCCGGGATACAAACCGCACCAGCGTGAGCGTAGCCACATTCGCGCAGGTCAGCAACAGCACCACCGCGGCGAAGGCGAGCAGAACGGGCAGCGTCGCCGCCATGTATCCGTTGGCGCCGAAAGGCGAGCGCCACATGGGATCCAGCGTGATCTGGTTCGCTCCCAGATGATCGTTCGGATACGCCGCCACAATATTGCGCATCACGGTGTCGAGATCCTGGGCAGCCTGGCCACGGCTCACCCCGGGCCGCAATCTTCCTATAACGTTCAGCCAGACCGCACCACCACTGCGATGCGTCATCCGCCACGGATCCGTCCCGAGGGGATCGAGCGTTACCCACAAATCGTCACGGAGCCCCGGCATTGCTCCGACAACCCCCTCCGGCGCCACACCGATCACCGTCAAGGGATGGCGGGCGATCTCGATCGACTTGCCCACAATTTCTGGGTCTTCGGCATAACGCGTCTTCCAAAGCGAATAACTCAGGACCACGTTGGGGACGGATGGTTTCGTCTCTTCTTCAGGCAGAAAGAAGCGCCCCAGCATCGGGTTGATGCCGAGCACATCGAAATAGTTCGCCGAGACGTTCGCAATATAGACACGCTCGGGCTGTGCGCCGCCAGTCAGCGTGATCCAATCGTGATGATATGCAAGTATTCCGGCGAAGGTGTGGTCCTGCTCGCGCAGATCGCGATAGTCGAGATACGAGAAGGGCGGAGTCGGAGAGAAGTTCCGTTCTCCCCGCTGCAGGCTCACAAGATCGCCCGTGTCCCGCGCGCCAGGAATCGGACGCAACATGGTGCCGTCGATCCAACTGAACACGGTGCTGTTCGCGCAGATAGCTACTGCCAGCATCGCCGTCGCAGTGATGGCAAAACCGGGATTCTTACGCAGCTGCCGCAAGGCATAACGAACATCCCGGCCTAGTTGTTCGAACCAACCTCCGCCCCACATCTGGCGCGTCACATCCTGCACGAGAGCAATGTTTCCAAACTCCCGAGTTGCCGCTTGTCGCGCCGACTCCAGCGTCTCGCCTCGCGCCACTCGATCGGCAATTGCCATCTGCAGGTGGGCATCAATCTCTTCCTGCAATTCGCGGTTTCGCCGCTGAAAACCGAAGTTCGAAAACCACTTCACGACTCACTCTCCTCCGGCTTGACGTACATCACCGCCCCAATCGCTTCGACAATCCGCTCCCATCGGCCCAGATCCGACGCCAACTGCTTTTTCCCCTTGGCCGTGATTCGGTAGTATCGGGCTCTTTGCTTGCTCTCTGATTGCTTCCACTCAGACTGCACCCAGCTCTGACGCTCCAATCGATGGAGAGCCGGATACAGTGATCCAGTTTCCACCTGAAGCACATCTCCGGATTGCAAACGCAAAGCCTGGACAATGCCATATCCATGCTGCGGTCCCCATTGCAGCGTCTGCAGAATGAGCATGTCGAGTGTTCCCTGCAGCAGCTCAATCCGGTTTTTATACTGATCTTTCCCTGTCATAGATGTAGACACTCTACTCGCTGTGGAAGTAGATTGTCTACTCCCGCATCCTGGCTGCGCCTCAATTCAAAACCATGCTTGGAGCAGTTCCTCAGATGAGACGAGTCAAAGCGGGTAGGCACTGCTATGTCGGCCTATGTGGATCGATTCGAGAAGGCACCCATACGTACTCCCAGGAATGGTGCCCCGGGCCACCTGCATCGAGGCCGGCAGTCGAAACGCTGAACCTCAAGGCAGCTTTTGCCGATAGGAAGATGTGCGGCGCATTTCCGTTCGACCTCAATGGTCGCGGCGATTCTCCACCATTCTTTCTATATGGAAAAGGGCTATGACCAAAATCTGGCGGTATTTTTTTCTCTTCATGTTGGGAACCATCGTTGTCATGTCCGGGTGCAACGGCGTCAGTACCGTCCCCCAGACTCTCCCCGCAACTTACCCTATCGTGGCAATTTCCGATATTCACTTCAATCCCTTGGATGATCCGACCCTTTATCCAGCGCTGGCCGCCGCGCCTGCGAGTCAGTGGGAAAGCATTTTTCAGAAGGCGCAAAACTTGAGCAAGAAGCCGCCCTCGGCATGGGGATCCGATACGAACTACCCGGCGCTGGTCCTTGCGCTTGCCGGCGTGAAGAAGAATCTGGGAACGAGTCCGATGGTTCTATTTTCCGGCGACATGCTGGGCCATGATCTTCCAGAGTGGTTTTGCGCGCTGTATTCGACTCCGCCGGTTCCAATCACCAAGCCCCCGTCCCTGTGTACCTTGAATGCGGCGGGCACGGCTGCCATGCAA
Organism: uncultured Acidobacteriota bacterium; assembly: GCA_963771765.1. Taxonomy (GTDB): domain Bacteria; phylum Acidobacteriota; class Terriglobia; order Terriglobales; family Acidobacteriaceae; genus Sulfotelmatobacter. The sequence goes on along the minus strand of CAVYUY010000042.1, from coordinate 12,475 downwards.
CAGTTTGTCGACAAGACGGTCGCCTTCGTCTCCATGCAGATCCGGGCAACCGTAGAAAACGTTCCAGTGATCTTTGTGCCGGGAAACATCGATACCTATAGCGTCTACGGCGCGGGCCCGGACGCCGGTTTCCTCGCGGACAACGCCAGCACGTTTTACACGAAGCTGCTGAACGGCAGCGCAGACCAGACAACGTTTCAGAACTCATTCACGACCATCGGATCCTATTCCGCGCAGCCATTAGGATCGAACTTGCTGGTAGTCGCTCTCGATAGCAATCCGTTCGCTGTCGCAACCCCACCTCCGCCGCTGGACCCTTACGCGGAACTTACCTGGCTTGATTCGCAATTGGCCGCGGCACAGTCTGCCAATCAGAAGGTGTGGCTCATCATGCATGTACCCCCCGGAGCCAACACGACAGAAACTGCACAGATCGCGGCAAAGGCAGGCACGCCGAGTCAGACGTCCGACAGCGAAGTCGCCATGATGTGGCAGCCGCAATATCAGCTCGAGTTCATCCAGATCCTGGCCAAATATCCCGGCCTCATCGCCATGGCGGTGACCGGTCACACTCACATGGACGAGTTTCGGGTTTTGGCTACCGGAGACGTGATGTTTGGAGTTCCGGGCATAAGTCCATGTTTCGGCAATAATCCGGCGTTCAAGGTCTTCACCATTGCACAAGAGACGCTCATGCCGATGGATTATCAGTCGATCAACTATGGACTGGATGTTAGTCCGGCTCCGCCACAATTTAGCAGCCTTTACACGTTTTCGACTGCTTATGGCGCCACTCCCAACACAACGCTGCAGGCTTCTTCGCAGGAACTCTATCCGCAACTAACGCCGACTGGAGCCGGAACTCCCGACTTCATCAACTACTACGATGCCGGCAACGCCAGCTCGTATTTTTACCCAACCGGCCCGGGTACGGGAATAACGGTCCGCTGGAACATGGCCAACCCGATGAACTGGCCGCTCTATGCCTGTGGCATCAGCCAAATGGACACGCAGGATTATGTCGCGTGCGTGAACACTTATTGAGCTCGCCTATTCTGCTTGGCGCGAGCGCGGCACGGCAAAAAAATGGGCGCGGGAGTGAAGTCCCGCGCCCTACTTCTAACCACCAACCTTTGCTGGGGAGTTATTGCCGGCGCCTTTCTAGTCTTTGCGTGGCATCTTGTTTCGCAGAGCGGCGATGCTCCCTCTCGTCCGCGTCTTTGCGTTGCTCCTCATCTTCGTCCCCAGTTGATCGTGTCTTCAACGATGGAGGATAGGGCCGGTTGTGCATCATGCCTTTCCAAAGAATGCGGTTGTAGACAAACGGGTCGACGCGATCCGCATCGGAAAAATCGAGCCCCTTTGTACTCGGGCCCAGTACACGGAATCGTGCGTCGACTTCGGAATCTCCAATGCCCGTTTAGGCGCAGTGAGAGGCAGTGTGGTGGCATAGAGATAATCCGAAGGCGCAGCCGCTGAAATTCCACGGGCTGCGGCGTAGTGGTAAAGACGTCTGCCATGGGACGGCCGAGAGCATCGTTCAGGTTCAGGAGCGGCACTCCCAGGACTTCCTCCATCGTGCGGATGAAATCGATCGGTGTTATAAGCGGTAGAGACAACCGCGGCCTGCTTCACGTAAGGGCCGGCAATGAATGCTGATCGTCCGGTGAGAATCCACGTGGTCGGCGCCATCCTGCGCGTCGTCTTCGATGACGAAGATCAGCGTGTTCTGGGCGTAGATGCTGTTCGCGATCTTTTGAACCAGCAGCCCGACGGCGTAGTCGTTATCGGCTTCCATCAACTCCGGCGTGTTCACCATGTCGATGGCGGTATCGAAGCTTCCTGTGTGATCGTGCATGAGGCGCACCAGGCTCAGCGACGGAAGTCCCCCGTTTGCGTAGTTCGCATCAAATTCGCGCTCCCACTCTTTGAAGCGGTAATAATCCGGAAAATTATTGTCGAAGCCGCGATAGTAGGGATCGGTATACGGCGCAAGGGCCGCATTCGTGGGATATGCAACCACGGTGCTCGTTGCTGCCGGGTCATGGATCACCGGAATCGTACAACCGGGCTGGCTGTAGCAAGTCGTATCGATAAAAAAACCGTAATTACGAACCGTAAGACCGGCTCGCAACGCGGCGTCCCACAAGTATCCCGTATCGATCTCTCCATTGGGGCCATCCGGAGCGCCCACGGCGGCCTGACCCGGCAAAACGTCGGGATCGTCAGGCGTGACCGGATCCGCGGCCAGCCGCTCGGCCAGCGTGGGGAGCCCGACGTTCACGCCCCGATTCACCCCCTCGGCTTCCAAGCCCAGTGCGCGGAAGGCATAAGCAATTGGAAACTCATGTTCGATGAGGTCATTGCACTGCGCAGATGTGCTCCATGCCCATCCGTCAACACTTACTTCCGAGTTTGCATAGAAGTGGTCGAGCGTGACAAAAGTGCGCGCCAGGTTATGGAGGTTCGGGGTGATCGCTTGCCCCCATTGCACCAGGCTTACGTCGTGATCGCCGATTGGCATGCCGTTCTTATCGACCAGATCGCCCAGCACCTGATCGTAGGTTCGGTTTTCCTTCAGGATGTAGATCACGTGCTTGATGCCTGATCGCACCGCGGCCATTACCTGCGCGGCGCTGGTCGATTCTGTAGTGGCGAAACGGTCATTGGTCGCGACCTGCGTGGTCAGCTGCTTGAGTTGACTCGCACTCGGAACCGGGAAGCTCTGCAAGCCGGCCTTGGTTCGCTGCGGATTGTACTGATTCGAGGAAAAGCAATTCGGCTCGAACAACGCCGGCCCGTAGCCATAACACCAATCGGGGTTCGGACCAGTAGGCGACTTGGCGTTTGCAACGTACATCCACGTGCCCGCCGCATTGACGCTCACGGAATTTGGATACCAGCCGGTGGGAATCAGGCCGCTTATCTGGTCGCCGGAGTTCGTGCCGTTCAGACGTACCACGGCAACCGCGTTCAAGTTGCCGTTCGTCACGTAGAGCGTGTTTCCGTCGGGAGAGAGGGCGAGGCTGTTTGTGTTCGCGCCGGTGTAGATGGGGTTCGCGATGTCGTGGTTCGAGCCCGAATAGTAAAAAGACGAAGGCAGCAATCCCGGAGGCGCCAGCACAGGAATGGTCTCGATCACCGTGTTGTAGGTCATGTAATGCTTTGGGTCGAGGTTGATATCGACGACGTCGACCGTGTCGGTCTGATCTTCGGCGACATATAACAGTGTCTGTGCCTGATTCATGACCATTTTGTTCGGCTGCCCTTTGACGGCAATTCGCGCCGTCACCTGCAGCTGTGGCTGTTTTGGATTGCTTTGCGTGAGCGGCACGACATCGATCTCGCGGTCACGAATACTCGATACATAAGCCACAGCATGCGCGTCGTTCGAATCGTTCGCGACCGTGTCCTGGATCACTACCCAGAACGGGTACTCGCCTCCTGGTGTTCCCGGGGTCGGCGACACCAGGCTCTTTCCCGGGCGCAGGTCCAGGTTCGAAGCGCCAGAGTCTCCACCAGAAGAAATGGCCTGGCCGGTCGCGATATTTTCCGGCGTCCAGTTTCCATATCCTCCGGTGAAGATCGATACGGAATCGTTGTAATAATTGGCTACCACCATGGTCTGTCCGCTCGGTGAAAGTGCAATGCCGGCAGCGCAAGGGTAGACACCTATGCCCACGCCTGTGTTGCTGTGTCCCAACTGAAGCAGAGGCACCGAGCCTGAGGAGAGCGGAGTCGTATTCTCTTCCGTCCACTGATTGCCGGTATAGGAAAAGATATGAACATCATCCCAGCTGCAACCACTCACATAAAAGTGCGCAACCGTATTCTGTCCGACCGGATTGGTGTTGGTGCTCGTCGGGTCCCACGCAATGCCAAAATAGGTGATCGGAACCTGCAAGACTTGTTTCTTGATGGGAGCGCCGCTTGAAATGTCGTAGACGAAGACGTATTCGTTCGAGTCCGGCTTTTCCCACGTAGTGAGTGAATTCCCGCCCTCGTCAAACACGCGGTTGTATCCGCTGGTCAGAACCAGCATGGTGCCGCCGTCGGGACTTATCGCCGTGGTTGCAGCATGCGTGGCCAGCCATGCTGGATTATCCGGAAGGTCCGGGTTGAGTTGCTGGAATTGCGAGCCCGCCGGCGCCAGCGGCGTGATCGTCTGCTCCATGTTCGGGATCGCCTGCGCCCACGGAGCCGCAGCATTCACCGTGATGCTCACCGTTCCCACCGCATTGCCCGCCGATGTCATGGCTGTAACCGTATAAGTTGCAGTCGGAGTCGGGGTCGCTGGTGTGCCACTGATCGTTCCCGAATTGCTGTCCAGGCTAAGTCCGGATGGAAGCGGTGGACTTACAACATAGTTTCCACTTACCCGATTGCTCACAGCGAGTGGTGTGATGGTTTGCCCCGCGGTGTACACGACGGTGCTTGGTGAATAGCTCAGCGTTGTTGCATCACTACCGTCGATGGTGATCGTCAGCTTCGCCGTGGCGCTTCCGAACGCGTTGCTTGCGGTGATCCAGTAGGAAGCAGCAGGGGAAGCGGTTGTGGGAGTTCCGCTGATGGCACCGCTCGTCGGGTTCAAGACCAGATTAGAGGGAAGCGCCGGACTTCCTGGGCTGAACCCATAGCGTGTCGGCTCGCCGCCGGTGGTGATGGGCAAATTCACCATGATCGGCGCGTTCGCGGTGTAGACTGCCGGGTTAGTACTGTAGGCGAGGGTGGCAGGCCCGCCGTTCGCCACCGTGATGCTGAGCGTGGCGCTCGTGCTGCCGCCTGCGTTGTATGCGGTTACCGTGTAATTCGCTTGCGGCGCGGCGACCGTCGGAGTTCCGCTGATCACGCCCGAGGCACTGTCCAGACTGAGACCCCACGGAAGAGTTGGGCTGAGGGTGTACGACGCGACGACCCCACCGCTGCTCTTCGGTCTATTTTCGGGAATTGCCACTCCAATGCTGTAGGCCGCCGACAGCGTTGTGTAGCTCAGCCCTGACGGCGGCTGAGACTTTGAATTTGTGCTGGAGCTAATTTTGTCACCACAACCGCAGAATGAAACTAACGCCGCTACCAGAAGAACATAAGCCCATTGCATCACGCGCATCGAGAACTCCGTATTGTGATCTGAACCCCAGCGGCACATTTTGGTGCCGTTCGAAGTCCATGCTTCGGGGATGCAGATTATGCGCCAACCCAGTGAAAGGAGTGCCGCTGCTAAAGCACGAACGGTCTCGAAGCACTTGCCTGTATTTCTAAGTTATTGTCAGAGCTAACGATCCGGGCGAGGAAGGAAGTTAAGTCTCGCGCAGCAGGACACTGCCGACAACCTTGTCGGTGCCTGTTTCGTCGAGCATGCGACCACTTTTCATTAAATGCCTTCTAATGAATGGCTCCTTGCCGAGGCCCAGGAGGACGGAAGAAGCGCAGCGAATCTCATCATGCGGCGAATACCGCATCCACTCGATGGGAGCGCTTGCTTGTTTGGGTCCGTTTGAGCCCACGAAACGGATACGTAGGGAGGCCGGTTGTTGACCCACGGCTCACTTTTCTATTCCCGATCGGTTGGTTTGAGCCTTGACCGCATCTGGGGCTAGCAAAACTGCGTGTTGCTCATTCCAAGATGAAGACTGGCTCTAAGAGTGGTTAGTGAGCTTATGTCGCATTTTTACTTTGAAAACGTGGCGGAGAGAGTGGGATTCGAACCCACGTTAGAGTTTCCCCTAAACACGCTTTCCAAGCGTGCGCCTTCAGCCACTCGGCCATCTCTCCGGCTTGAATCGGTTGGAAGGAACAACTCTTCAGATGCCAGCGATTTCTTTCCTACACGATTCTATGGGGGACCTCGACGAAACCGCAACCTTCGAAGGAAATTAACGCGAGAGAATTCTCAGGAGAGTTTTTCTGGCGAATCCGCTGGCACGGCAGCAGAGGTCACGGTGCTGCCGGAAGATGTAGCTCCAGCGGCAGCGGCGGCGGCGATCGGCTGCACACCATTTGGAACAGAGGCCGGCAATGCGGGAACTTTTGCGTTATCGACCACGTGATGGTTCAAACAATAGAGCGCGAGTTCCAAGCGGTCGGCGACGCCCAGCTTGTCATAGACCTTTCTCAGATAATTCTTCACGACCTGCTCGGTTGTACCGACACGCAGCGCAATCTCTTTATTCTTCATGCCCTGCGTCACGCAAGAAACGATCACCGTTTCTTTTGGTGTGAGCTGTACTTTGGGGCGCGCTCCTGCAGTCCGTCCGGTCTGGCTGCGATACGCTTCCATCACCCACCGGATACCTTGGCCGTCGAGCCACGGCTCCCCGGCCATCACTTTTCGCAGGCAATCCACCAACAACTCGGGTTCGACTTCCCGCGACACAATGCCATGAGCGCCGCGGCGGAACAATTCTAGGGTCAGATCTTCATCCGCATTCGGCGTTACAACTACGATTTTCAATTTCGGATTTTGACGAAGCAACTCAGCGACGGCTTCCACCGGATTCGGAGTTAAGGCCGCCTCGAAGATCAGAATATCGGCCGAAAATTTCGCCACTGCCGATTGCGTCTGGACCAGCGTTTCCGCCTGCCCGACTACGCGAATGTCATCTTCCAGCGCAAAGATTTTTCGCAGGCCGGCGCGGAAAATCGCCTGCGTGTCGGCAACGATGACGCGGACGAACAGTCCTTTGTCTTCGCCTGCTCCGAAATGTCCTTCCGCGTTAACCGGAATGGTAGCCATACAGTTCTTTGCGCCTACGCCCGCTCAAAATGGTATTCGTCAATCACGACGCCCACGCCGCGGCGTCCACGATCGTCAAAGCTGCGCACCACGCGTCCCCGGCAATCGATCTGCACGTCGCGCCCGGAACCGACAACTTCGGCCGGCAGCAGAATCGTGAAATCGACCATCGAGCCTACGGGGACATCCTTGTCCATCGCGAACAAGACTCCGTTCGCTGAAATATTTTCGGTTTCTGCGGAATACGCGACCCCGGTGGTCGTCACCGACGCAGTGAGATGGAGGGGAAATCGCGCCGCGCCCTGCATGTCTTCATACTGGGCCGAATTCATCTGCGCCTCGGTCATCCGTGCTGTGCCTTCTGCTGCCACGTTCTTGGAGTGACCTTCCTTCCGGCAGTGCTGGTGCGCGCCGGACTTTTGCTCAACTCAAGGGCAGCGTACACCCCGGAATCAGACAAACAAAGTTACCGAAGTCATTGAACAGGTGGGGTTAACTGCTTTTCTTTGAGTGAATTAGAAGGGATTCCCGATGTCCGAAGCTCGCCTGGGATAGCACGTTCGCGTCCGTGATTTGTGGGGCAAATCCCGGTAAAACTATGGCAATTCTATGAGGTTTCGCTGCGTGAATTATCCGCGGTATGGGGATTGATCAATTGAACAGCGCCCACCCGCGCGGCACGAAGATGCTATGTGTCGTCTAGAACTTGGTCACTTCTGTGAAGTTAAAGTCCCGCACCTTCATCGCGGGAACGACCATGTCGAACGACTCTTCCCCGCTGGAACGAACTGGCACGCTCATGGCTTCAACATTCGAGAGCATGTGAATCAGACTTTCGTTAAAGCGGAAATTTCTAATGCCGCCTTGCACGCGTCCGTTCTCGACGTAGAACGTTCCATCGCGCGTCATGCCAGTGAGGATCTTCTCGAAAGGCTCCACCTCGCGGATGTACCACAACCGCGTGACCAACACTCCACGCTCGGTCGAGGCAATCATCTGTTCGACCGTCTGCGGATCGCTTGGCGTTGAGAACACGATGTTCATCGGCATCTCTCCCATTTCATTGGGTAGAGAGAAACCGTGGCCCGTCGCTTCGATCGGACCGACGTTGTCTCTATGTTCGGAACGCTTCATTCTTTCAGCGGTCGCCCGCGCATAGACCACGCGCCGCACGACTCCGCCTTCGACCAGGGGCAGCGTTTGCCGGTGCACGCCTTCTCCATCGAACGGACTACCGTTCTGAAGCGGATGGGTGACGTCGTCCCAGATGGTGATGTTATCGCCGAAAAGTTTCGTGCCAATTCGGCCAGTCAGAAACGATCGCTGGTCGAGAATTGCCATGCCGGAATAATCCCAGAACATGAATCCCACAATGTCGAGCACAGCGGCTGGTTCAAGGATCACCGTATACTTCCCTGCTGGAATTTCACGCGGATGAGCAGAATCGACCGCCTTCCTGGCGGCGATTTCTGCGAGCCGTGACGGGGATACTTTCGCCACGTCCGGGGAATTTGCCTTCTGCCAGCCTGACGAATCGGGTGCGAGCATCGTGATCGAAACTTCCGCCGAGGTCTGCCGATGCCAATGGCTCAGCCCGCGCGAATTGAAAATGCCTTCGAATGATTCCCCGCTCGAGAAGACCCCTGCCGTGGTCAACTTGTGTCGGTCGGCCACCTCGACAATTTTGCGAACACCGTCGGCCCGAACTTCCGGAGTGATGGCCGCGGTCTGCTCAAAATGACGCGAAGGAGCAACTTGATCAGAGCCTGATCCCTTGCCAGGACCGAGCCCGGCGGCTTCTTTGGAGTCAGGCATCGGCAGCAAATCCGGATCAGGATGCTGAACCTTCGCCAGGCTCTCCGATGCCTTCACCACCTGGCTCAAACTCTCGTCATCGAATTTGTTCGTGAAGGCTCGGGCAGTCTTTCCGCCGAATGCAGTGCGGACCGAGACGATATGGTTCTCCTCGGCGACATTCTGGTGGATGGTGTTATTGGCGAAACGAGTCAGCGCAAATCGTCCGCCAGAGAAAAGGACTTCCACGGCATCCGCGGATGAGAGATTCCTGATGCGGTCAAAGATATCGCCGGCTTGTTCTTTGGTGAGCATTCGGCTTCCAGCACTCGGCAGTTAAGCTAGCCCGCCGCGAATCGGGTTCTCCGTGGCTCGGGCTCAGATGCCCTAGCTTCCTTTAAATGCGCTTCCCACTTCAATTGCGCGAAAGCGTGAAGCGGCCGCCCCGTGGCCCGTTCCCATCACTTGCTGCGGCTGACCCTTGCCGCAGTTTGGGGTGCCCCACAACGTCCATTCATCGCGCGAGCAAATCGCGTCCAGCGAATTCCAAAACTCCGTGGTGATGCCCGAATAGGACGGATTCTTCACCATCCGCACGCGCTTGCCCTTCTTGATCTCCCAGCCAATCTCGCAGCCGAACTGAAAGTTATATCGCTTGTCGTCGATCGACCAAGAACGGTTCGTCTGCATCAGGATTCCGTGATCGGTCGAAGCAATCAGTTGTTCGAGGCTCAACGGATTTTTTCCCGGAAGCAAACTAATGTTGGTCATGCGAATCATCGGCAGCCGGTTCCATCCTTCCGCACGCAAGGTGCCGCCCGAGCGATCCTCGCCGATCGTGTGCGCCGTTTCTCGCGAACTCAGATATCCGGTAAACAGTCCGTCGGTGATGATCGGGGTGCACTGCGCGGCTACTCCTTCATCATCGAATCCAAACGTGCCGAGGCCTGGCCCGTGTTCCTGACGTGCGTCCGCGACCACGTTGACCAAGGCGCTGCCGTAGCGCAACGTGCGCAACTTGTCGAGAGTCAGAAATGACGTCCCTGCAAAATTCGCTTCCATCCCTAACACTCGATCCAACTCAATGGGATGACCCACCGACTCATGTATCTGCAGTCCAAGCTGTGAGCTATCGAGAATGACGTCGAACTTGCCTTCCGGACATTGATCCGCTTTGTGCAATGCGACAGCTTCTTCAGCGATTCGTTTGGCATTCTCCAGGAGTTTCAACTCTTCGACGAGCTCATATCCTTTGTTCTGCCACTGCCCGCCAAATGAATTCGGATAGGAACGCTTTTGAATCTCGTTTCCCGCGAACGCGTAAGCCGCATAACCCGCGCCGGTCGACAACTTCGTCTGATGAATATCCGCGCCCTCGGACGAAACGAACCATTGCTCCTCCCGATTAAAGTTCAGATTCGCTTCTGCCAGCGTGATGCCTGGCACCGATCGCAGTTCCGCATCGATCTTTAGCAACAGGTCAATATTCTGCTCCACCGAAACCGCAAAAGGATCGAGCTTGTACGGCGTGCTCCATTCCGCAACGACCGGCTTTTCGGGCGCAAGACGTACATTCTCGCGCTTCACACGCGCGGAGGCCCGTGCTATGGCCACCGCTTCCGCCGCAGTTGCCTCCACGGCGCCGCGCCCCAATTCTGAGGACGCCGCAAATCCCCACGCTCCATCTGCCAAAACGCGAACGTTCATTCCCACAGACTCGGCGTCGGACGCGCTTCCGACTTTTCCATTCTTTGTAGTCAGGGCACGGCTTCGCTGCGCGATGACGCGCACGTCGGCGTAGCTCGCTCCGCGGACGGAAGCAACATTCAGCGCCCAGTTGGAGATATGTTTCATACGAAGAACTTCAATCTAGCACAGCGATCAGAGACCCGCACTCTGTAGAACGTCATGGAAACGAAACGGAAAAATCTTCATGCGGGAGGATTTGAGATGAAGAGGGCGCCCGGTTTCCGGCCGCCTTCGCTGCGATGGGAATTTTTCCTACGGCTTCGCGTGCGCCTCGAGCAGCGCCTTTTTGACGGCCTGCAATTCTTTCAACACGCCGCGCAGCTTGGTCGATTCGAGCGCATTTGCTCCATCGGATTTAGCTTCCTTCGGATTGTCATGGACTTCCATGAACACGCCGTCGACACCAGCAGCAACCGCGGCACGCGCCAACAAAGGAATAAACTCCGGCTGACCCCCGCTGACTGCGGGGCCCTTCTCGTCCGCTTGCGAGGAGGGCAACTGCACGGAGTGCGTCGCATCGAACACCACCGGCGCAAACTTGCGCATGATCGCCAGCGCTCGCATGTCGACCACCAGATTGTTGTAACCGAAGCTCGCCCCGCGCTCAGTCAGGAAAACCTGCGTGTTTCCCGCATCGCGGCACTTCTCGACGGCGTGGCGCATGTCGAGCGGTGCAACGAATTGTCCCTTCTTGATGTTGACGACACGCCCGCTCAATGCGGCAGCCACGACAAGATCAGTTTGCCGGCTCAGAAATGCTGGAATCTGAAGAACGTCGGCCACTTCCGCAACTGTGCCAACATCGGCCGTCTCATGTACATCAGTCAGTATCGGAACGTTCAGTTCATTCTTGATCTTCTTGAGAATGCGAAGTCCTTCTTTGATCCCCGGACCGCGAAAACTCCGGATCGATGTGCGGTTCGCCTTGTCGTAGCTGGCTTTGAAGATGAAGGGAAACTCGAGCGAGCGCGCCACGCCTTTGATGATCTCCGCCATGCGGATGGCGTGCTCTTCACTCTCGATAACACACGGTCCTGCGATGAGGAACAAATCACCGGACCCGACGTGAATGTCGCCGACTTGGAAAGACGCGATGCTCATCGGCTTTCGACAGCCTTGATTTCAGCCAGCTTAACCTCAGTTCCAAGCCTCAGGGAATTCGGAATCTCCGCAACGCGATCGGTATGCCGGATCAACTCAACAATCTCCGCTTGCGTCGCATCGGCTTCGACCATCACAGAAAACGAGACATTTTGCGCCCGTACCGGATCTCCGGCCCAATCCGCGTTCACCGTGACCTGAACATTTTTTACATTAAGCCCGCGCTTGGTCGCTTCACGAAAAACGTCGTTGCTGTAACAGCCGCCGATCGCCAGCAAAAGCAACTCGCCGCCATTGAACCCGAGCCCCTCGCCGCCACTCTCTTTGGAGCGGTCGATGGTGACGGTGCGAGAGCCCGAGGATCCAATGGCGAGAGAAGTTCCAGAAATAGTTCGAATCGCAACGGTCGTCATCGTTCTAAACAGCTAGACTCGCACCTTCTCCGGCCGGTGAAACATCTCGACAGCCGCCGTCTCTTTTTCGGCTCGGCGCTTCAGTCCGTACTGGTACGCCGCTCCAATAAATGTGCTGAACAACGGATGAGGCTCGAGCGGCTTCGATTTGAACTCCGGATGGAACTGGCATCCGATAAAGTGCGGATGATCCGGCAACTCCACCATCTCAACATAGGTTCCGTCGGGAGTCGAACCTGAAATCCGCAGCCCGGCTGCCGTCATCGGCTCTTCATATTCGCGGTTGAATTCATAGCGATGACGATGCCGCTCGCTGATCTCTACCTTCCCGTAAATCTTGGCTGCCAGCGTGTCGGGTTCGATCTTGCACGGCCACGCACCCAATCGCATGGTCCCGCCCAACTCTTCGACGCCGCGCAATTCGCGCAACTTGTAAATCACACGATGAGGCGTTGCCGGATCAAACTCGCTCGAGTTCGCTTCCGCCAGCCCTACCACGTTGCGAGCAAATTCAATACAAGCGGTTTGCATCCCCAAACAAATACCGAAATAAGGAACCTTCTTCTCTCGGGCATATCGGATCGCGAGGAGCATGCCTTCAATCCCGCGCTTCCCGAAACCTCCGGGAACGAGAATCCCGTCATATCCTTCGAGCTGGGTTTCGTATCCGTCGTCGGCACTCTCG
>CAVYUY010000041.1:0-16095 GCA_963771765.1 uncultured Acidobacteriota bacterium | reverse complement strand
TCCGCTGACGGGAGGGGGGTAGTAAGCGAGGGCGACCGGCGCTGATTGCGGGCTTTGAGGTCGTTGGCGCGGGAAAACCGGGACCGCGAGTGACGATCAGTGGATGGCGGTCCCGGGTCGGTGCTAGGGGGTGAGTTCGTATACGCTACCGTCGCTGTCGGTGTCGTAGCCGGCCGCTGCGCCGTAAAAGTTGCCATGACTATCCTGCAGGAGAACATTCGTGGGAGTGCTATTAGGCGTGCCATGAAAGCGGGTCAGGATTTTTTCCGTCCAGCCGGAGCTCTTTGGGGTCAGCTCGTACACGATGCCGCAGCCGATCGGGTTTCCGGCCAAACCGCACTGATTATTTCCGCCATATCGGGTGTTGCCATAGAGATTTCCAGCGGAATCGAAGATGAGACCAGCGACCGTACCGTTGCCGTCCGCGCTTCCTTTGAACGTGTGCAATACCTTCTCACTCCATTTGCCGTTGGCGTGAGGGGTCAATTCAAAGACGACGCCTCGTCCAGACGTACCGCCGCCATAGGTAGTGCCATAGAGATTCCCGATCTTATCGAAGAGGAGCGTTCCTTCGGGATTGCCCCCGTCCGCGCCTCCGGTAAAACTGTGAAGCACCGTGAATCCCCAGGTCCCGCCTGTCTGTGGTGTCAGTTTGAAAATGGTGCCGCAGGGAAAATTTCCGAACAGGAAGCAGTTCCCTTGCGCTCCCAACGCGGCGGATCCGTACAGGCTGCCGGCAGAATCGAAAATAAGGCTCGGGTGATCCGGGTAGGCGCCATCGCTGCCTCCGGTAAAGTGGTGGAGTACTGTTTCTGCCCAGCTTCCGTCGGAATTGGGGGTGAGCTGATAGATCAATCCCTGCCCGAAGTTACCGCCTGCGGTGGTGGTGCCATAAAGATTGCCTGCCTTGTTGAAGGTCACACCGCTGAACGGAAACGCTCCGTTCGGGCCACAATCGAAATCAACTAGATTCTTTTCGGTCCATGTTCCGTCGGAGTTGTGCGTGAGCTTGAAGACGGTGCCGCAACCGTTGAGACCGCCGATGAAAGACGTGAGGTAGATGTTGCCATCGGCGTCGAAGACGGCTCCAGGCATGATGCGGTTGGGGTCGCCGACAGAACCGGAGGCCCAAAGCACAGTTTGCGTCCATGAGCCATTGGAGTTGGGGACGAGTTCGAAAACCGTGGTCCCGTCCGGGTCGGACGTGGTGCCATACAGATTCCCGGCAGAATCAAACACAAGATTCCCTTCCGGATTCCCTCCGCCACCGGTCCAATTGAAGAGAGTCTTGACCGTGGCCTGCGCGCCAGCCGCAGAAACCAGCAGGCAGACTGCGATTGCCGCGAGGAGCATATTCATCGGGAAACGTTTCATGGTCGCCTCATGAGGTGAGCGCGATGAGCGCACACGAAATGACCGGGAGCCCTCAGCTGCGGGAGTGGTAATGTCCCGTCGCGGGAACAGCAATCGGGGAGGAGAGACTAGGCATCGTAAGTCTGAAATCAGGCCCTGTCAACACGACCGATTCTCCTCCGAAGGGTAATTCAATTCTTGGCTTTGCAGGCGGCTTCGAAATCGGAGTAGGAACCTGGCGCGAGGGTGATCGGGACCACTTCAGCAATGTAGGGGTGGTTTCGGTCGTGATCGAGGAAAACGCTGCCGTCGGGATTGAAGGCGCGCCCGATGCTGCCGTGATCGTCCATAACGATGTTAGGGTTTTGCCACTTGCCTCGGAATTCGATCGAGGGTCGATAGTCGGAATTCAGGTTTGACAGAAAATGCGAGTGATTATTCATGTACAACGAAATATTTTCTCCGTTGGTGTTCAAACCAATACTGCGTCGCATGCCTCCGCCAAGTTTCATGAAAAGGATCTCGCCGCGCGGGGTGCATAAATAGGCGCTTCCACCGACGCTCGGCGCAGGATAAATCCTGCTGCCCGATTTCCGCGGCTGAAAGCGAACATAGAGAACGTAACGCCCGCTTTTAGCGTGCATGACGCCGTATCCGTGCCAGTCGGGAAGAACGTGAAACTGTCCGCCAAAGAAAAATCCCCAGGGACTGAAGATTCCCGTGAGGATGTAGGAAACAGCGAGGCCCAGTGCGAGGGCCAGCAATACTTGCGGAATGCAGCCCAACCTGGACTTAGGCCGCACGCGACGCGGAAAGTTTGGAATGCCTTGAGCGAAACGATCCATAGCACACCGGACTGCTCCGAGCGCTTACTCCGCCTCTTCCTTAAATAACGGTTCTCCGCCCAGAGAGTGATAGAAGCCCCATCCCGCGATCGCTACAACGCTGAGCAGAGCCGCGATTGACGTCGGCATATACCATGTCGAGAGATCGGCGGAGAACGGAACGTTGGCCAGCATATCGATGGTAAAAATGGCGCATGCCAAGGGCACAAGTCCGAATCGAAGCACGATAAGGAGCGCGATGCCGTACACGAGAACCTGCGAAGGCAGCTCGACTGACATATACGTACTCGTAAGCGCGCGAGGAACGGCGAAGATCGCGACGAAAACAATCGCGGCAATCCATTCCTTGCGGAGTAGAACCTTCAATCCGATCAGGAGCAGGAAGAACACCAAGGTCGACTGAATCGACTGAGGCCACTGCCGCAACCAGCCACCCAGGGCAAGCCGGCCTCCCATCAGTGCGTCGGTTCCGCCGATCCCGGGCGCAGCGCCCATGTGCATCATCGGAATATAGCGAAGCTGGAAGATCAGGATCCAGACCACGCCAAGCGCAACGCCAAGCAGAATATCGCGGCCCACCACCGGATCGCGCCAGGCGCCCGCCAGAACGCGGCTCCACGAGATGATCGTCTTCGGCCATTGCCGCCGCACCCAAGGTTCCACCGCCATGTAGAGCATCCACATGACTCCCGAAATAAACAGCGCAGTGCTGATCGCTAACACCAACAGACCGACCGCATCACCGATTGAGGGAAGGTGGCTGAGACAAAGGAACAAGCCCATCTCGCAGAGGAATATCGCAATCGCCAATCGCAAGGCACCTTTACGGTCGCCACGGCCGTGACGATAGTTCTTGCGGGCTAGGAATGCTGAACCGATCAAGGCCGAGAAAAGCAAGACCATTCCGATGATCCGGCTCATCTTCTGGGAAAGTGTTTTCGGCTCCGTGTTCTTCATCCGATTTGGCTTGGTCCAATCGCCGATCAGGAAGAAATACACGGGCTTACCCTGAAAAGACGCAGCCTCCACGCGCAGTGGGCGCGTCGTTCCGGGCCAGACTCCGGTCCACGCAACATGCGTGTCGAACACGGCCAGGGAGTTCCAAATGGGTTTCGCGGATTGCAGCTTCGAAGAATCCAGACCGGCCGCGTCAAACAAGACCTTCCAGTCAGCCGGGGCAGGCTGGGCCGGGAGAGACTCGGGTTGTCCCTGAAATTTCTGATCGGGGATTGCTTGAAAGTAAGTCAGCCGCCCTTGCGGGTCGAGTTCGAGATTGATCATGCCGGAGAGCACTGGCGGCGGATCGTGCTCGGTAATGATTCCGGGAGTGAGTAGGTTATCGCGGAAGTCGCTCGCGACCATGTCGTCGGGACTTTGGCGATACCAGTAGCGCAATATCGAGGGGCGGGCCGCGAGTACGGCATTCCAGTCTGGATGCGGTTTATCGTTTTTCTCGACCGAGTCCTGGAAGTCGCCGTCGATGTCGAGACCGTACGCCGTGTCGATTGGTCGGGCCGGGTAGCCCAGGCGGGAAATGATCTCGTGAGCTTTTTGTGTGAGCACTTCGGGCGTTAATTCCAAGCCCATCTTCTCGTACGCGCTATATCGGATCGAGAAGTAAATCATCAACGAGAGCCCCAGCAGAATTCCCGCCAGGATCGCGATCGCTACTGGCGGTCGAAGTCCTTCTTTTTCGCCCGCTGCTGCGACCATCTGCGGAGACGGCGTTTCTCCGGCGGCCAGCGCGGCGGCGAGTGGATCCCCGCCGGGCAACGCAGCCGCTACTGCAAGCGCGGTGGCCGGACGCGACAAAGGTTCTGTTTCAAGGCAGCGAAGAATAACTTTCTCGATGATTGGATCGAGATCTTTTACCACCGATGATGGACGGCTGGGAGTGCGGTCCAAATCGCCATGCAACACACCCGCCACTTTCTCCGCGAAGGCCCGCTTACCCGTGAACACTTCGTACAACACAAGGCCCAGCGCGTAGATGTCACTCCGCGTGCTGACCTCTTTGCCGGCTAGTTGCTCCGGCGCCATGTAGGCGGGCGTCCCGCTGCGCACTTCGGGTCCGCGGATGTCGTCGGCAACTCCCGCCAATCCGAAATCCGTGATGACGACCTGGCCGCGGCCATCGAGCATGATGTTGGCGGGCTTCAGATCGCGATGCAGAACTCCCTTGGCGTGGGCGGCCGCGAGGCCTGCGCACAACTGGCGGGCGATCTCGATGGCTTTGTCCTGCGGAAGACGTCCAATGCGGCGCAACAACGACGCGAGATCTTCACCGTCGACGTACTCCATCGTGAAGAATGCTTGTCCCTCGACGTCGCCAACGTCGTACACGCGGCACACGTTCGGATGAGATACGCGCCGTGCGATCCGAACCTCGTTGCGAAAGCGTTCGAGCAGTCCTTCGTCGCTCGCTGCGGTGTCAGGCAAAAATTTGAGAGCGACAGCCTGGCCCAGCGTCAGGTCATCTGCCCGATACACTTCGCCCATGCCTCCCTTGCCGAGTAGAGCGATGATTCGGTAGCGGCTGGCGATCAGGCGTCCGGGAAGAAAGCGCCCTTCATTCAGCAGAAATTCAGGGTATGAGGATGGGCGCGACGACGATTTCGGAGCTGAGCCCGATCGTCCACGCGGTGGCAGGGGCGAGGTCGCTGTCGCAAAATCAAGAGTTGCCAGTTCGTCGGTGCTCGCCGCAGGTTTTCCGCAGGCGGAGCAGAAACGCATGTTGCCCGACAATTCCGTTCCGCAGAAGGCGCAGTTGGACATGGAATTAACCGATACAGGATAACTCAGGGCTCGGGTGTCAGGCGTCAGTGCGGGGTCAAGGGCTTTCTGATTTCGGGTTCGAGCTTGGTGCTGACCCCCGAAGCCCGACGCCCGCTTTGTATTACCATCCAGAAACGATGAGCTCACGTTTGTCGCGGTGGATGCGCGATCCTTTATTCCTATTGTGCCTGGCGGCCGGACTGCTCGCCTTCGTCGTTCAGTCGGGGGAATTGGGCAGCGCCGACACGATGCATCGGCTGCAAACCACGCACTGGCTGTGGACTTCGCAGCCGCAAGTCTTCCCCAACGAATATCCGGAGTTCGGGCTGCATGGCCGTGGCGGCCAGATTTTCAGCTGGTACGGCATCGGACAGTCTTTGCTGATGTTGCCTTCGGATCTGGTGGCGACTTGGATCTCTAATTGGCACGCGTTCGCGGGATATCAGGATGACCCGGCGGTGCGCAGCATCGTTGTCAGTTTCAGCGTCAATATCCTCGTAAGTGTTTTGACCGCGCTGATTACGTTTCGATTTCTCCGGCAATTGCGGTTTGGAGTCAACGAATCGGTTGCCGGTGTTCTTGGTTTGCTTCTCTGCACCACGCATCTGCACTACACCCAGAACATGATGGAGAACAACTACATCATGCTTCTGACGTTCGTGGGCATGTCCTTTCAATACGAATGGCTGCGCACCGGAAACATCAGAGCGCTTGTTATCGGCTCGACTGCGCTAGGCCTTAACCTGCTGACTCGTGTCACGACAGGCATCGACCTGATCGGAGCCGGCATCTTTTTGCTGACGATCCTGCTATTCGAACGGGAGCGTGGACACAACATCTGGGAGCGTCTGGTTACTTATTGCAAGGTCTCGCTTCCTATCTATGGGTTATTTGCCATCGTGGAGCGTCTCTATAGCTTTTATCGCTTTGGATCGTTGACGCAGACTTACCTGCCAATCTTTGCGCGTGAACAGCGGATGCAAGACCCGACTCTGCCAGCGAACTATCCGTGGAGCACGCCGTTTCATGAAGGAGTGCTCGGTGCGCTGTTCAAGCCGGAGAAATCAATCTTCCTTTTTGATCCGCTTCTGATCCTGGCGCTGCTGCTCGTGATTCTCCTGTGGAGGCGTCTGCTCACCGAAGTTCGCGCGTATGCAGTGACATCTGTTTTGCTCCTGGCAGCGTACATCGCCTTCTACGCGCGTTACACCTACTGGGCAGGTGACTTCGCCTGGGGAGATCGGTACGTATCGACCGCGGCGGAGATGGTCGCGCTTCTGGCAGTACCGTTGCTCCTGCGATATCGGGCGAACTTCAGCCGGTGGGTGTGGCGCGGCGGCATCGCGCTCATTGCCATCAGTTTTGTGATTCAGTTGGCTTCGTTGGCGTTCTGGCTGCCGCTCGAGATCTACCAGATGGAGACGTTCGGTCATCCGACCTTCGTGATCGCATTGCGCTTTAAGAATATTGCCGCGTTCGCCCTTGGAAAAATGGACGCCTGGGGTCTGACTACCGACGATATGAAGTATGACGCGTGGGACTACGTTCACATTACGTGTTGGAATTTTCTGCCGTTTTTGCTGCGACGCGTTGGAGAAGCGCCGCGATGGGTGGTGGATGCCGCGTTCGCGATATGGACGGCGGGGCTGGCTGCGTTGGGGACTGTCCTGTGGCGGCTGCGATCGCAAATACAAACCATTCGACAATCGGCGAAATGAAGGTTCCCGCATTTCCTTCGCTATCCCTTTTTTAGGCAGGAAACACCCCATCGCTGGACGCCGGTCGACGCAGAATATGCATTCCCGCCCATGGACGCGCTGCGCCTGTAAGCGGGAGAACTACTCGACCGTAACGGATTTGGCGAGATTCCTGGGCTGATCGACGTCGCACCCGCGACGCACCGCTATGTGGTAAGCCAACAACTGCAGCGGCACGATTTCGAGGATAGGCGAGAGTTCCTCTGGAGCAGGAGGAATGTAGAGAACGTGATCCGCAGCTTCCTTGATTTCTTCATCCCCTTCGGTGGCGAGCGCGATCACAACTCCGGAACGAGCCTTCACTTCTTTCAGATTGGAAATCGTCTTTTCGTATCGCAGAACGGAATCTGGATTGTTCGAATCACGCGTCGCAATCACAACCACAGGCAAGTTCTCATCGATCAAAGCGTTGGGACCGTGCTTCATCTCGCCGGCCGGATATCCCTCAGCGTGAATGTAAGAAATTTCCTTGAGTTTCAGAGCCCCTTCAAGGGCGATGGGATAGTGAATGCCGCGTCCAAGAAAAAGAAAGTCATGCACTTTCTGGTAGCGCTTCGCAAGGTCATCGCAGGCTTCGTCGTGCGTCAGAATCGTTTCAAGCTTCCCAGGAATGCGCGTCAGTTCGAGCATCGCGGTCCGGGCCTGCTCCGCAGTCATCACGCCTCGCACCTGCGCGAGATACATCGCGAAAATGTAGAGAGCAGTGAGCTGTCCGGTGAAAGCCTTTGTCGAGGCAACGCCAATCTCCGGTCCGGCGTGCGTATAAATCGTCCCGGCAGCCTCCCGCGTGATCATCGATCCGACCACGTTGCAGATGGCGAGCGTCTTCGATCCCTTGGACTTCGCTTCACGTTGCGCGGCAATCGTGTCGGCGGTCTCGCCGGATTGTGAAATCACGAGCGTGATGGTGTCGGGATCGACGATCGGGTTGCGATAGCGCCACTCGCTGGCGTAGTCCACTTCCACCGGTACCCGCGCGAGCGTTTCAATCATGAACTTGCCGGCCTGTCCGGCGTGCCAGCTCGTTCCGCAGGCGATGATGTTGATCTTCTTTGCCGCGCGAAACTCGGCTTCGCTGATCTGCATCTCTTCGAGAAATATGTGCCCTGTCGCTTGCGAAACGCGACCCAACGTAGTGTCTCGAACCGCACGCGGCTGCTCGTAAATTTCTTTGAGCATGAAGTGCTTGAATCCGCCTTTTTCTGCAAGGATCGGATCCCAAGTGACATGCTGCACTTGACGCGAGACCGGCTTTCCGTCGAAGTCTGTCAGTTGCACGCCATCAGAAGTGACGACGGCCATATCGCCATCGCTTAGGAAAAAAATATCGCGTGTGTGATCCAGGATCGCTGGAACGTCGGAAGCGACGAAATATTCGTCGTTGCCCAGTCCGATCACTGCCGGCGGTCCATTACGCGCCGCAACGATCTTGTTCGGTTCATCCGTTGAAATAACCGCGATTGCAAATACGCCGCTGAGCTGCTTGATCGATTTTCGAACCGCATCTTCCAGCGAGGGACGATTTCCATTCGATGTTTGAGAATATTTTTCGACCAGATGAGCGATGATTTCGGTGTCAGTCTCGGTTGTAAACTTGTGGCCTTCCTCAGTCAGGTTCTTTTTCAGGCTGAGATAATTCTCGACGATGCCGTTGTGAACGACGACGATCTTCCCGGTGCAGTCGCGATGGGGATGCGCGTTTTCTTCGGTCGGACGGCCATGAGTGGCCCAGCGGGTGTGTCCGATTCCGTAGGTGCCATTCAGCGGCTTCTGGCTCAGTGCCTCTTCCAGGTTCCGCAGCTTGCCTTCGGCGCGACAGATCTCGAGCCCGGCCGTACCCGATACCGCGATGCCTGCGGAATCGTAGCCGCGATACTCGAGCCGGCGCAGGCCCTCGAGAATCACTGGGACGACACTTTTCTTACCGACGTACCCGACAATGCCGCACATGGGAAAACCTCAAAGTTGGCGATTCTACTCAGCCAGGGAAAATCGGAACTCTTCAATGACGGGGTTGGTTAGAACTTCGCGGGCGATGCGCTCGACCTCAGTTTGGGCCTCGTCCCGAGACAATCCGCCATCGAGCGTAAGCTCAAAGTACTTTCCCTGGCGGACGCTCTCGAGCCCTTTATAGCCCATTTTCTTGAGTGCACCCTGGATGGTTTTGCCCTGCGGGTCGAGGACGCTTTTCTTCAACGAAACATAGACGTAGGCTGTCATAAAGGGAACATTATACGCGGGGAGATTCAGCACGGGCGTCGAGCCGGTCTGTAGCTACCTGTCCAATTGTTTCAACTTTTGGTCGAGATCATCGAGAGCCTGTTGGAGCAGGATGCGATGACGGCTGTTCTGGCTCGATTCAAGTTGCTGAAGAACTCTCTGGCGGGACAAGCGAAGACTTTCGCGCTCACGAAATCTAGCGGCATCTTCCGGCGTCAGTTTCGGACGCGACGGAGCCGTCTTATCGGTCGCTTCCGCTTGCTGCGCTTCGATCGATTTGCTCTCCCACCCCCGCGCCATACGACGATTATAGGCCGTGTGACCGGCTCGAAACCCCGTCCCGGAATGACAGAGCCAATTGACAGAAGGGTTATAATTCCGAGATTTCACATGAGACGTGCGCCTTTTTGAGGGGGAAGGCGGACCGGGGATTGTTGTGAACGTTTACTCCCACGGCAACCAGCAACCGAACCTCGAAGGGATCTCAAGCATCCGCCCAAGCGGCGCGTCTCCGTTCCTCCTTCAGGCCTCGTCCCCCAGTACTCCGCGGGTGATATTTTTCTCGGCGGCAGCCGGCAAGTCGATCGTCGTGGCTGCAGGGATTGGTTCGCAACCATGAGGCTGAACCCTCTTGATTCCGAAGCCGGCGGGCCCATCCCATTTGTCGATCCCACGGCTTTCGCCGATCCGGAACAGTTGATCGCCGCGTATTTCAATTCTTCGACGGTCGGGCTCTGCATCCTGGATTCGGAACTGCGGTTTCTGGTGATCAATGAAGCCTTGGCGCAGATGAACTGTATCCCTGCGGCCGACCATCTTGGCAACACGGTTCGCGACGTGCTCCAGGAATTCGCCAGCGTGGTCGAACCGGAGTTGAAGCGAGTCTTTCTGACGGGCGAGCCTGTGCTCAATTTCGAGGTCGCCTCGACTTTTCCTTGGCGCAGTGAGATTCGATTCGCCATTAACCACTATTTTCCGATCAAGAACTCGGATGGCACGGTTAGCCGGGTCGGCGCCGTGGTTGTCGATATTACCCAGCAGAAAACTCTGCAACAGGCATTCGAGAACCTCAACCTCCGATTGAGCAAGCAGGTCGAACGCCTGCAGATGTTGCTCGACGTCAGCAGCCTCGTCGCTACAAATTGGGATTTGCCAAAAGTCTTTCCACGGATCTCCGCGCGTATCCGGCGGGTGCTTCGGCAAGAGTATTCCAGCTACTCACTTCACGACGTAAATAGTGGACTCCTCGTGCGGCAGTCAATGGATTTCCCCATGGGACGGGGACTTACATCCGATGTATTAGTTGCAAATAGCAATCAGCCGTCCGGTGATGTCTTGCAGGCGCCGTCGCCGCGAGTTTTTTCAAAGCACGAGTTGCAAAGCTTCGAAGGTGAGACTGCCAAGCACTTCATCGCGGAAGGAATCCAATCCCTCTGTTGCGTCCCACTCCTGCGGCCGCAAGGCCCGATGGGAGTTTTTGTCCTGGGCAGCACCCGGAGACAGGCCTTTGACTCCGACGATGTCAATCTACTCGAACAGGTGGCCGCGCAACTGGCGATCGCCATTGAAAATCATCGTGCCGCCTCGGAGATCGAGGCTCTCAAGAAACGACTGGAAGAGGAGCGCAAGTATCTGTCGGAGGAGATTCGATCTCAAGGCGATTTCGCCGAAATCATCGGAGACAGCACTTCTCTCAAACAAGTACTCGATCAAGTAGCGACAGTCGCTTCGAGTGATGCAACCGTATTAGTTTTAGGCGAAACGGGGACGGGGAAGGAGTTGATCGCCCGGGCCATCCACCGCATGAGCCGCCGCAAGGATGGGCGCTTCATCAAGCTGAACTGCGCCGCAATTCCGACCGGCCTGCTCGAAAGCGAACTTTTTGGCCATGAGAAGGGCGCGTTCACCGGCGCGATCAGCCAAAAAATCGGGCGCATGGAACTGGCGGACCATGGAACTTTGTTCCTCGACGAGGTTGGCGAAATTCCACTCGAGCTTCAGCCCAAATTGCTGCGCGTTCTTCAAGACCAGGAATTTGAGCGCCTGGGGAGCAATCGCACGATTCGTGTGGACGTCAGGCTGGTCTCGGCGACCAACCGGGACCTAGCCCAGGCCGCGGCCCAGCATCAATTCCGAACCGACCTCTTTTACCGGCTGAACGTTTTTCCGATCCGGCTGCCCTCATTGCGCGAGAGGCGGGAAGATATCCCGCTCCTGGTTCGCCATTTCGTGCGGAAATTTGCCCTTCGCATGGATCGCCAATTGGAAACCGTGCCGAAGGAGACCATGAAGGCCCTGGTCCAGTGGAACTGGCCGGGCAACGTGCGTGAACTCGAAAATCTGATGGAGCGTTCCGTCATTCTCAGCGAAGGCAAGGTGTTGCGCGTTCCGCTAATGGAACTGCAGGCAAGTCTGGACTCCGAAGACACGCCGCACGATCACACGCTCGACAACGCCGAACGGCGTCACATCATCCGGGTGCTTCGGGAAACCAGAGGCGTGCTCTCGGGTCCAAAAGGCGCAGCTCGCCGCCTCGGTTTAAAGAGGACGACGCTGCAATCCAAAATGCAGCGGTTGAAAATCAACCGGAAAGACTACTCCGACCCCAAGAGCTAATCCTTTGCATCGTTGTTCTACGGATCCTCCACAGAAGTGACGGCTAATCGTCGCTTTGCCGAAGACTCGGCATTCCGCGAGAAAGCGACTGGCATTTTTCTATTTCGGAACCCGTTCCAAACACGGAACTTCCCACATTGGAGACCCGCGATTCCATTTCGGCACGAGACATGCATTGTCTTTGGGTTTCGCCTCTGGCCGGCGCACTGATTGATCCTGCTAAGGCGAGACGGCCTTATTCCCAGATGAGAACACATCCGCTGCCCAGCGGATCGGGCCGATTGGAGTAGACAAATTGTTATTCGTACATAAGCATCAAGCGCTGAGTCCAAGCGTCTGGGGCAGGAGTGTGGAAAGTACGGTGCCGGTCTCGCGGCCTCCCCGCTGCCGAGTCAATACCAGCCATTCCATTCCACTCTATGAAAACCCCTCCTTCATCCTCGACCAGACGAAGGTCCCTCAAGATCTAACGCGCGTTGAGGTCCTCGCCCCCCAGCCCGTCGTTCAAGCGTCGGGACCCGCGGTTGATTCTCTTTATCTCTTAGCCTGCCGGATCGAATGGGAAAAACACCAGGAACCAAGCGCGGCGTGGGAGCTGATCGCGGCCGCACAGAGCGCAGACGGTGAAACGCGCGCCCAGGCTCGCTCCCTCCTGGCGGGCTCCCGACACTTGGCTGGAATGGGCCCAGGAGGCACCTCGGAGTTCAGCCTCAGAAGAAGACGGCAGGAAACGGCGGAGGCCGATATGAAAACTCCTTATAACCTGGAAATCGTCGAAGACTGCGCTCAATGCCCTAACGCGAATCCCGCATATTTCTGCGGATTTTCGGAATCAGTTCTCGCATCGCTGGACCAGGCAAGCCATAGGAGCACACTTCCGGCGGGCGCGATCTTGTTCGTCGAAGGGCAGGCACCTCGTGGGATCTTCATCATCTGCTCCGGCAGGGTCAACCTTTCGATCACCTCGCGCGAGGGCAAAATCCTGATCCTCAAAACCGCGTATGCGGGCGAAGCTCTCGGGCTCAGCGCCTCGATTTCAGGTATGGGCTACGAGGTCACTGCGGAAACAGCCACTCCTTGCCAGGTGAACTTCGTCGACCGCAACCATTTTCTCGAGCTCATGCAGTCTCACAGCGAGCTTGGAGTTCACACCTCGCAATGCTTGAGTCGCGATTTCCGCTCCGCGCATCGCGACATTCACGATCTGGTGCTGACTCGGTCGTCCGCCGGGAAATTGGCAAGGTTATTGCTCTCACAAACTCCGTTCGACGAGACGGAATCGGAATCACGCATTCACGCGTCGATGACTCACGAAGAGATGGCGCAACGAATCGGAGCTTCTCGAGAGACGGTGACCCGGCTCTTGAGCCATCTCCGCAAGAAACATCTGATCCGTCTCGATGGGCCCACTTTGGTTATTCGCGACCGTTCGGGTTTGGAAGCGATTGCGTCTTAACCTTCCCCCAAGGAAGACCGGAGGGCGGCTGCTCTCACACCGTCCTCCGGAGTCTTCTTCTTAATGTTGCTCCGACAGCTATACGAGCGAGATTGCTGGAATGTACACGGGTACGCTCATTCATGAATTGATCGCGATTGTGGAACAGGCAGAAACGTCGAACCAAACACGAGAAGCACAAAGCTCGAATGCGCGCTCTGTTCGGCTAAGCTCGGATATGCAAAGGTCCGAGGGCTTAGAGTCCGAAAAGCTCCCGGAGGCGCTTGGTCTGTGCGCGGCTGACGGGAATCTCAGTCTGCTTCTTGTCGTCCATGCGCAGCTGGTACGAGCTCTTGAACCAAGGCACAACTTCGCGGATACGGTTGATATTCACCAGGTAGGAACGATGCGCCCGCCAGAATAGTTTTGGATCGAGACTGTCGAGCAACTCCTCGAGCGTTCGACAGTTGGATTGTCCTTCCATCCCCGATGGCCCAGCCGTAACCACGGAGATCACGCCATCTTCGATCCACGCATAACAGATGTCTTTCTGATCCACCAGAAACATCCGGCCGACGGCCTTCAACAAAATCTTGGTCGCAGGCTCCTTGCGCGATTCGAGCAGGCGGACCAGCGTTTCCAATCTCTCGGCAGGCGCGGCGACGGATTCTTGCTGAACCCGCGCTTTTTGAATGGCCTGCGCCACACGTTTCTTGTCGAAGGGTTTGAGCAGGTAGTCCACGGCGTTCACTTCAAACGCCTTCACTGCGTATTGATCGAAAGCGGTTGCGAAAACAATTTTCGGAAGCGGAATCTTGCGATCGAGCAGTTTCTTGATGACCCCGAAACCATCGAGGCCTGGCATCTGCACATCGAGAAAGACCAGGTCCGGATTGTGCTCTTTAATCAGATTGACGGCCTCGAGGCCGTTCTTGCCCTGCGCGACCACATTCACGTCATCGGCGTTTTTCAGCAGGTAGGCGAGTTCGTCGCGCGCCAGTTGCTCATCGTCAACGATCACCGCGGATAACGACATGTTTCTCCGGAACTGGAAGTGCCGCTTGAGACTGAGTATAGTTGCGCGATTTTGCCGCCGCAATGAAGCACAAATCGCCCAGAGGCAGCTTGGTTCGGTTGAATCGAGGCAACGGACGGTCGAACGGCTGGGGTTAAACCGCACTCTCGAGAGCGAGAGCCATTCCCATGCCACCGCTTACGCACAGCGTCGCGACCCCTCGCTTTGTATTGCGCTTCAGCATTTCGTGCAGCAGCGTGACAGTGATTCGCGTTCCCGTGCATCCGATCGGGTGACCGAGAGCGATCGCGCCACCGTTCACGTTCAATCGATCGCGATTCATATTCAATTCGCGATCGCAGGCCAGCACCTGAGCGGCAAAAGCCTCATTCAGTTCGATCAAACCGAAATCCTGCAGGCGCAGATTGTGTTTATCCTGCAGCTTCTGTAGTGCGGGCACGGGACCGATTCCCATGGTTCTAGGATCGACACCGGCTGAGCTAACGGCGGCAATGCGCGCCAGCGGTTTCAGGTTGTTCTGTTTCACGAAATGCTCACTGGCCACGACTACGGCGGCTGCGCCATCAGTGATGCCGGAAGAGTTCCCTGCCGAGATGGTTCCCGTTTTCGAAAACACCGGCGGAAGCTTCGCCAGCTTTTCCAGGCTCGCGCCAGCGTACGGATGTTCGTCGCGCGCAAACACTGTCGTTCCCTTCTTGCTCTCGACGGTGACCGGAGCAAGTTCGGCGTCGAAGCGTCCTGCCGCAATGGCGCGTGCCGCGCGTGCCTGCGACATCAACGCGTATTCATCCTGCTCGTCGCGGGTAATCTTGTATTCTTCCGCGAGCACTTCGGCCGTTTCGCCCATCACCATTTTGGCCAGAGGACAGAAAAATCCGTCCCGATACATGCCGTCGACAAGTTCTTGATTGCCTAGCCGATATCCCCAGCGCGCGCCGTCGAGATAATAAGGAAGGCGGGACATCGACTCGGTGCCACCCGCGAGAATGCAGGTCGCGTCGCCAAGAGTGATGGCTTGGTACGCCAGTGCAATCGACTTAAGCCCGGAGGCGCAGGCTTTGTTCACGGTGTACGCAGGAACTTCCTGTGGAACTCCGCTGCGCACCGAAATCTGCCGCGCAGGGTTCGGTCCTCCGCCCGCCTGGCGAGCATTCCCGAAGATAGTTTCTTCAACTTGCTCCGGCCGGATCGCCGCCCGCTCGATCGCCGCCCTCGCCGCGACGACGCCCATGTCAGCAGCCGTCAACGACGACAACGACCCGCCAAACTTCCCGATCGGCGTACGAACAGCCGACAAGATATAAACACCCTGCACCGCAATACCCCCAAACGATTGAGTCTAGCAGGATCACGGTTTTCGGATGGTTAGGTCTCTTCGCGCATTGTCGAGAAACACTTTTGCGGCATCGGGTAATTCCTTGTCCAAGTCCACCCCGCCTTCTCGCACCGGAACCTTGGAATTTTCCGGCAAAGCCTCCCCGTAGATGATCATGAGCTCAGTTCGCCGATCAGAAGTTGGAAGATGAAACATGCGAATGCGAATCGCTCTCTTCGGAAACTTGAGATTGTGTTGCGCGAACAGCCGTGAAAGGGCTGCGCCGTCGGACGCAGCGTCGTCTACTTGAAGAGAGGCGTAATCAGGCCAACTCTTGCTGTCGTATACGAAGTTCAGTCCGCCAAACTGTGTCGAACGGTCGGCGGGATAGTTATAGGTGTAATTGTTGGTGGGGAGAAACTATTCAAATTGTACCCAGTAGAAGCGTTCCACATTGCCTTGAGGATTGATCTTGGCAAAGATATGCTGTTCAGCGTCGGCGTTGCCGTAGAGGTTGACCCGCTGTCCTCCCACGTAGCGAAATTCGCTGCTGAAGGTCAGATTCGCCGCAGGCAACGTCTTAGAAAAAATGGTCTGACCTCGGACTTCTCTCAACAGAACTGGCTTCGTTTCGGGCTGGCTTTGCGCCGTTACTGAAGGCACCATCAGGACAACGGATAGAGACAGCTGAAGAAGCGCGATCAAAATAGTTTTCATTCGTATGCCCTCCTACGATTCACGGG
>CAVYUY010000040.1:0-11811 GCA_963771765.1 uncultured Acidobacteriota bacterium | reverse complement strand
TGCGCCACCCAAGCCGTTCTCGGCGACGAAATTGTTTTTCGTCTGGGACAGTGTGTGTGACCAGAGCGAGATGCTGTCCCCTTCAATAGCCGATCTGCAGGTACGTTGCACAGGAAAGGGAGAAGAGGATGATCACCCACAGCCGAGTACAAACGACTCCTGGCCATGCTTCGTGCGTAGATTTCGGCCGAAGCCCACGCGGCCATCACAAAGATGCCGATGAGGGGTACATAGGCGTACCGATCAGCCATGGCTTGATCGCCAACCTGCACCAAGCCAATCACCGGGATAAGCGTTCCCACGAAGTAAAGCCAGCCAACGATGAGGTATCGTGACGACCGCAAGTTGAGGAAGACGATGGTGGCAACGATCAGGAGAGCCGCTGCCGCAACCACCTTCGAGGTTGGCAGCGAGCTGCCGGGATGCGGATACACATTCGCCAGGTGAGCTGGCCAAACTGTTTTCCAGAGATAGGCGGCGTAAGAATAGATTGCGTTAGCAAACCGAACTGAGAAAGGAAAGCGCTCGAGTGTAGTGACTGCTCCTGCTTTGCCCTGCGCGACGAGGGTCACAGCGCAATCGGCCGCTGACATCAAAAACAGCGGGAGCTTTTCTATAACAAGTGACTTAAGCGGACGCGGCGAAACTCCCGACCGCTTTCCGACGGATCATGCCAAAGCCGGCGAAGGGGCCAGTAATCCAGCAACAACAGTATGAAGGGCAGCGTCACCAACATCGATTTCGACGCCAATCCCAGACCGAACAGGATCACGACCGACAGGTAGCGCTTCACGTCTGGTTTCAGCGCGTACCAGCCATAGGCGCCGAGGGATAGCAGGAGAAAAGTCGTGCTGAGAACATTCTTGCGCTCCGAGATCCAGGCGACGGACTCTACATTGAGCGGGTGCACCGCGAATAATGCCGCTGCCACAAAGCTGGGGCCTAGTCGTCCGGTCGCACGCGCCAGTAGGCCAAAAAGCAAGATTACGTTTAGAGCGTGAAAAAGCACGCTGACGAAGTGATGTCCGCCGGCGTTGAGCCCAAATAGCTGATAGTCGAGCGCATGCGACATCCACGTTAAAGGATGCCAGTTCGCGTACGTGGAAGTGATCGCCCAGCGGAAGGTCTCGAACGTCAGCCCCGCCCGTACATGGGGGTTCTGAATGACGTACATGCCGTCGTCATAGTTCAGGAACGAGAAATGGTTTGTCTGTGCGTATAGCGACAAAACCAGAACGACGAGCAGAAGGGAAAGAATGAACTGGCGCTTCTCCGGAGATTCGAACAGCGTTGGCCGCTCGGCGCGTGAAGCATCAGCCGGGCGGATCGCGGAGGAGGACATATATCAAACATTTAACCATACGAAACAGCGGCTCTATCACGGGACAGAGCACCAAGGTAATCGCACTTTCCGCGACTGCCGTAGAATGTCGGCGTATCGCTGGATCCCATTTTCCATGACGGATCGTCACGACCATTTTCATGTGGACTCAGATATCGCTCGAGCCTGGACGCTTCCTTCCGACCTCTACACATCGCACGATGTCTGGAGATCGGAGAAAGAGAAAGTCTTCTCGCGCACGTGGCAGGTCGTAGGCCACGCCGCACAGGTTACGAATCCAGGTGACTTCTTCACCACCGAGCTCATCGGTGAGCCTCTGGTGCTCGTGCGAGGAGTTGACGGAATTCTGCGAGGTTTTTACAACGTTTGCCGGCACCGGGCCGGGCCTCCCGCCGAAGGCTGCGGTTCGCGCAAACTTTTTCGCTGCGGCTATCACGGATGGACGTATGACCTCGACGGTTCTCTCATCAGTGCGACCGAGATCGAAGGCGTCGAGGGATTTCGGCCGGAGCAGTTCGCGCTCGTTCCAGTGCGGGTCGAGGAATGGTTCAAATTCGTGTTTGTGAATCTTGATCCGCATGCCCCATCGCTGCGGACGAGTCTGGGATCTCTTCCCAAGCAGGCCGAGAAATTTTCTTTCAGCGAGATGAAGTTGTTCGAGCGCCGCACCTACGACATGAAATGCAATTGGAAAACCTATGTCGACAATTATCTTGAGGGATATCACCTGCCCAGCGTCCATCCCGGACTCAATCGCGAACTGGATTTCAATGCCTATACAGTTGAGCCGTACCAGAGCCATGTCCGGCAGTTCAGCCCGATTCGCGGGGCGCAACCGGGCGATGCGACTCCGCGACGTTATCAGGAAGCGCGTGAAGATCTCACGACTGACTATTTCTGGATTTTCCCCAACTGGATGTTGAACTGCTATCCCGATAACGTCTCGCTCAACATCGTTTTGCCGGTCGAGGCGGAGCGATCAGTGGCGATTTTTGAATGGTACCTGCCAGAAAAGGAACACACTTCGCCAGCAGCGAAGGCCTCGGTGGAATTCAGCGATCAGATTCAGATTGAAGACGTCGCAATCTGTGAGGCCGTACAAAAAAACCTTCGATCGCGCAGCTATTCACGCGGTCGGTTCAGCGTGAAGCAGGAAAAAGGGGTTCACGCTTTCCATCGAATGTACGCCGAAGCGATGAAGGTGCCCGATCTTCCGAAACCTTGACTAGGTGGCCGAAAACCACCACCGCTGGTTGAGGCTGGCCAATCCGGCAATTTCCGTGGGCGGCGCTCTCGTCTCGACGACTTTTCTCCGTTGAAAACAAGATAGTTACGGTCCATCCGGTCTCGAACCTTTGGCACGGCACTTGCGATTCGTAAAGCGGGGAACGGTTTTGGTGTCGTTGGGTCGAAGAGGCAGCTTATGAAAAATAGACTGATCGGAAACTTCGCGGTATTGGTTCTGGGCTTTTCGAGCGCCTTGTCTGTCGGCGCTTTCGCGCAAACCACGGATCCGGGACCTGGGCCGTCGGACCAGCCAAATGCCCCCATGGAAGTTGGGCTAGACCAGCCCCAAGAGCCACAGGCCGCGGAACCGCAAGGTCCTGATATTCAGGAGGCCGACGCGCAGCCGACAGATGCTGCCCCGGGCGGACCGTCGGGTGAAGCACCAGCAAAGACAGATCAGGGTGTGGCCCGCGTCAGTTTGATTCACGGGGATGTGTCGACGCAACGCGGAGATTCCGGCGATTGGTCTGCCGTGACTTTGAATCAGCCGGTGATGACGGGAGACAAGATTTCCACGGGAGACAACGCCCGTACCGAATTGCAGCTTGATTTTGCTAATACTCTTCGCCTCGGGGCGAACTCAAAAGCGAACGTCTCGAATCTGACCCACAAGAACATTCAGATCCAGATGGCGGAAGGAATCGCGACCTACTCTGTTTCGAAAGACAGCGAGGCCGAACCTGAAATAGATACTCCGAACGTCTCAGTGCATCCTGCGCATCATGACGGCATCTTCCGCGTCGAAGTGCGGCCGGGCGGCGACACAATCGTGATCGTGCGGCAGGGTGAAGCGCAGATTGCGACACCGCAAGGCTCGACCGAAGTTCGTAGCGGAGAAATGGCAACAGTTCGCGGCGACGCCGATTCTGCGCAGTACAAAATTTCGTCTGCTCCGGATCGAGACGATTGGGACCGATGGAACAGCGACCGCGACCACATCATTCGAGACGCGAGTTCCTGGCGCCATACCAATCGCCGTTATACCGGAACTCAGGATCTCGATGCTTACGGTCGTTGGCAGAACGTTCCTGATTACGGCGATGTGTGGGTACCGAACGAGCCAGATGGATGGGTCCCTTATCGCAATGGCAACTGGACCTATGAACCCTACTACGGCTGGACGTGGGTAGGTTACGAGCCTTGGGGATGGGCGCCTTATCACTACGGGCGCTGGTTCGCCTACGGCGGTTCGTGGGCCTGGTGGCCTGGGCCTGTGTACGCGGGTTACAACCCGTTTTGGGCGCCAGCGTATGTCTCTTTCTGGGGATGGGGATCGGGCTTTGGATTCGGTTTCGGATTTGGCGGATGGGGTGGGTTTGGCTGGCTGCCGCTCGGCCCGTGTGACTGGTTCCATCCATGGTGGGGTGGGTATCGCGGCCGCTTCGGGTTTGCGGGCAGAGGTTTCGGGAACTTTGGACGCTACGGTGGTTTTGCGCCACTGCATGGCGGAACGCGATTCTCGAATATCAACAACCTGCACAATGACCACGTGTTCCGTGCGATGTCGACGGTCAATGCGGGCCGCTTCGGAGCGGGCCGGGTCAATGGCATCGCGGCCACGCGTGAGCAAATCGGTGGAGCGAGAATGATGGCTGGCAATCTGCCCGTTGTTCCTTCTCGCGCAAGTTTGTCGGCCAGCGGACGAGCGGCCGCACCTTCTACGATTCGGAACGGAGGTTCGGAGCGATTCTTCGGATCACATAACAACGTCGCGCATCCAGCATCGTTCCAGCGCGAGACGGCCAGTCTGCGCCAATCCATGCAGCAGAGTCATGTAGGGGCGGTTCCTGCCGGGGGCCGTTCGAGTGAGTTCGCAGCGCGTGGAGGAAACTCTATGCAGCGGTCTAGCGCTGGCATTCAAGGAAACCATGAGGCGGGGAACTTTGGAAACCGCAGCGGGGCCCTTGGAACTTCAGCCCAAGGCAACCGCCGAGGTTTCTCGGAAAATAATCGCGGCGCCGGCACGTCAGGTATGCATACGTCACGAGGCAACGAAGGTTCGTACCGTCCGTTCACTCCTCCGTCGGGCAACACGCGGTCGAGCGAACTGGGATCGTTGAACTCCTCGCGGCCGGGTGGCGCGAACCAATCCACTCCGTCAGAGAACCGCGGTGGCGGCTTCCGTCCGTTCACCCCGCCTTCCAACAGTGGAGCATCGCGCGGCGAGTCGGGACCTTCCTTCAACCGAGGCCCCGGTAGCGCCGGTGGTGGCAGCTACTGGAGCCGTACGGCACCGAGCACGATGGGACAGCGGAGCTATGGCTCTTCCGCCGGCGGTTATGGAGGCAGTGCATCGCGTCCGCAACTCGACATGCGGCAGCCAATCGTCCGCGGTCCCTCGTACGGGAATTCGTCCCGCGGTGGATACAACGGCGGCAACTACGGAGGCTATCGGGGAGTCCCGAGCTATGGCGGTTCGCAACGGGCGCCAAGCTACGGCGGGGGACCGGCGCGCAGTGCGCCAAGTTACGGTGGCGGACACAGCGCACCCAGCTACGGCGGAGGTGGACATGCACCAAGCGGAGGTGCCAGCCACTCGAGTGGCGGAGGCGGTGGACATGCAAGCAGTGGCGGCGGAAGCCACTCTGGCGGCGGTCACCGATAGAACGAATGTCAGCGACAGGCGTTGTTGAAAGCACGATAAGTTGAAATAACCAAAGTGAACGACTGAGGCGAAAGAGGCGCGCTAACTAGCGCGCCTCTTTCTTGCATCAAGGTCTCGAATAAGCGGGGCTGTCTGGTTCGGGTCGGTCGTAATCGCGGCCATACTTGTTCTTGTGCGCGACCTTGACGTCGGATTCTCCAAGTGTGAAGTTACCGATAGATGTGTCCCCTTCGTTGACAGTGATCTCGCGTGTCATGGCACGAAGGGTGTCGGGAGTGACCGCTGCATGGAAAATCTGCACCTGGTAGCGGCCGGGTGGAACGTGCAGGTTGAAATCTCCGCGCGCATCGGAGACGCCGAAGTACGGTGTCGCCAGCGCAATAACAACGGCGCTCATCTGCGCGTGAATGTTGCAGAAGATGAATGAAATACCTGGCTTGTCGAACTGCACGAAGCGCGTGGTTCCACTTTCATACAGCCCTAGATCAAATCGCTTTCCGTCAAAGAGTGAAAAGACATTGTGGAAGAACGGATCGTGATTTGGAAACTCCACCTTACCGCCGGCGGGGATAACGACGAGCGCTGGATGGAAGCTCTTGTCGTTCTGCACCAATTGCGGAATCTCTGAGGGGTTTTGATGAGGCGTCTGAACTTCGGTTCCGATCGGGGTGAGCCAGATCACCGCATTGGAGGCGTCCTTGAGCAGATGCCCGTTTCGTTTCAGCTCGACATGCGCTTTCACGGGAGCCCCGAACGCGCCAAGACAGAGCACCAGAATCAGGAAGAGACACGCCCAACTCATTCGGCCTGTTTTCAAAATAGGATCCCCACGGACAGATTGACCTGATTTGTAACGCTGCTGCTGCTGTAGACCGGGAACGTGCGAAACCGCCGGAGTTCTGCTGAGAGGATCAGGTCGGAGCGAGGTCGAAACACGACGTTACCCAGTACGCCCTGGTTCCTTCCCAAGATCGGGCCAAAATTGTTTGCGTCGGTCGCAAAGCCCCGGGCTTCGCCGGCGAAGGCATTGTCCGCTGCCATGACGCCGTTCAGTTCAAGCTTCGGCGTCAACTGAAACTTCAGTTGTGCCCAACCGCCTTCTGCGTCAAGTCCCCGAATGGGGCTCGTAGCGGAAGTAGGATCGCCTCCGTACAAGATGGACGTGCCAATCGCTGCTCCCAGTCCTCCGATACCGCGGCCGCGATAGAACTCGCCTGACAGGCCGAGCCGCGAAGCAATCGGAATTTGCCAATCTGCCATTGCACCCCAACCATCGATGTTTCGATCCCATCTCCAGTTTTGCCGGCCATAGTAGCCGGCAACGCCAAAGCTCAGTGGATGCGCCTGCACGGTCCGCGACCACGCCGTGCGAAACGCGAAGGCGGGTTGTCCTGATAATTCTCCGGCCTGCGGGGAACGGTAAAACGAGTTGTAAGGAGTCTCCCAGTCGAGATTGTCGAGTACGCCGCCTTCTACCGTAATGTTCTGGCGGTCGGACAAAACAAACCGGTGTTCGGCGCGAACTTGCGGGATCCAGCCCCACAGGTTTCCCGAGAAGCCGAAAGCAGGAGTGGCTAGGGATGCAAACGAGGTGGGAGATAACGGAGAGATGAACAGAGAATCTTGGCCTGCAATCAGCGAAGTATTTTCCCAATCAAAACGAACTTTGGCCGTTTGCAAGCGAACGATGCCAAAGTTCACGCCGTTGCCAGTCGATGGGAAGCCTCCAGAGAAGTCGAATTGCACATCCGCCGATGTTTTCGCGCCCCCAACGTTCGGCCCGAAGATTTCGAGTCCGATCTCCGACTGTCGGAAGGTAGCGCCCAACGTCGCGGCCGGTGTTCCAAGCCTCACTGGTTCGGAGTAGGTGGGGAAGTCGAGATCGTCCGACCCACCGACGTTTCGAAATGCGTTCATCAAAACGATACCGTGTAAACGTGCGCGATACTTTGAAGCAGTCTCTACTTTTGTTTGATATTGCTCGTCAATCTTCGAACTCATCAGGGACGTTGAGTCTTCGAGCTTTTGGACGCGATCCTCAATGCCCGATGGTGGTTGCTTCGCCGGCGAAGCCTCGCCATGTGTAGCTTCTGCTTCGACGGCACCAGCCGCCTGAGTCGACGGGGAGGTCTCAGGAGAGGGGGGGCTCTCGAGAAGAGCTCTTGTTGCCTGCAGATCCTGACGCAGCTGGCGCATCTCGGCGCGGGACTGTGCATTTTCGGCGCGCATCTCGTCGACCATGACTTGTAGTTTGTGAACCTGGTCCTGTAAATCATGCACCGCGCTCGTCGTTTCGCTGGACGAGGAAGCGCTGTTGGAGGGCGTTTCTTGTGCCCTGCCATGGGGAATGAACAAGATGAAAGCGGCAACCACCAGTGCCGTCCCACGAACCACTGGGATTGAATGACTCTTCACGCCGTCCTCCTGCACTGTCCGGGGGTATGGCACTGGAGAAGGCGACGACAGTTGCCTACGGACCCGGACGAGAAATCAATTTTGCGCTGGTATTGTCTTGCTGCGCCGGCACAAAGGAAGCCATGTTCCCGAGTGGATCTAAGGAACTGCGAAAAGTTTCCTTTAAGCGGCCCGGCAGGACAATCCGAAACACTGTCTTTCCGTGCGCCGTGCGTTCCACAAATATCTCACCATTGTGATCCTGAACAATTTTCTGCACGACTGCGAGACCTAACCCTGTCCCATTTTCTTTTCCGTAGCTGACGAATGGATGGAACAGGCGGTCCCGAATCGACTCCGCAATGCCCGGTCCATTGTCGGCTACGGCAATGGTGATGGAACCTGCTGATTCCCCGGCGCTGACTTCTACGTCTCCCCCCGTAACTGGCGCGGCCTCGCAGGCGTTAAGGAGCAAATTGTAAAGAACACGCTCCATCTTTCGCTGATCGAACCAGCCGGAGACTTGCGATCCGCATGACACACTGATCGAGCGATCATGATGTCGTGGATGCAGGCGGACCGCTTGTACTGCCCGATGTATCGTTTCCGAAATATTTCCGGATCCCGGATTCAGCGACTCACGGGTGCGGGCAAATTCGAGCAATGAATCGATCAGGTCCGTCATCAAGTTCACGCCCGTTCGGACTTCCTGGTAAAGCTCCTCGCGCTGAGCGGGTGTCAGGTGGCTGTCGCAGAGGAATTCGGAATTAGCAACGATGGCCGCGAGAGAGTGCCGCAGATCGTGCGAAATGGAACTGGCCATCCGTCCGATGGTCGCGAGCTGTTCGGACTCCAGCAAGTCCTGCTGGCTTTTCAAAAGGCTGGCTCGCATGCGATCGAACGCGCGAGTTAGTTCGGCGACCTCGTCGCTTCCACGGCGGTCCAAGGGATGGTGGAAGTCGCCGCCTTCCAACGCGCGGACGCCGCCGACCAGATTGCCCAGCGGCTTGGTGAAGGTGTGCGAAACGAAGAATACGAGTCCGCTACCAACGACAATTGCAGCAAGGCTCAACAGAAGAAGATAGCGGTTCAAACGGTCGACAAACTTCGTTGCTTGATCGTAGGACTCGAGCACGCTGAGCCGAACCGGAGTTTCGCGCGAGCCCGACAACTCCAGTGATGTGGCCAGAAAGCGCTCTTTTCCGATCTCGATGTCGCGAGGTTGTTCCTGCGCCGATCCGGTGATCAATCTCGCTAAGCTCTCACTCTGTGTTTTCTGGAGAGGCAGCGTCGTCGCGACCACTTCATCGCCGCAGGAAAATGCCACCTCACTTCCAGCAACTTTGCCGACCGACCCGGCCAGCCGGTCGTTGATTTCGTATCCGATCACGAGAAATCCGAGCAGCGTGCCGTCAGTACGAGAGCCGCGATACACCGGCTCAACGAAAGTCTGGTAAAGACGATGTCCGCCGAGCCACCAGTGGCTAGATTCGCCGCGGTCTTCTTCGAGCGACTGCTGGAAATATTTTTCGGCCGCCTCGGGAGTAAATCCCGGAGTCTTGGTGTGAAGCGCTTCCACTTTACCGGTCCGATTTACCATCACAAACAAATCGCTATTCGCGATGTCGTAAATATCCTTGGAGGCGTCCTGGATGGTGACCGGGTCGCCGCCTGTCATAATGGCGCGGGTTATAGGGAGATCGGCGAGCAGGGCAACGTCACTCGTCAGCATCGTCTCGCGTTCATGGCGAAAGTCTTGAAAGGCGGCGACCGAGTTGCGTAAGTTCACGGCGATGCTTTGCCGGACGTTGGTTTCCACGCTGTGGCGCACGAGGAGAAGAGTGATCGTCGTAAGGCCCGCTGTGATGAGAAGCATCGACAGCAGAAAACGCGTGCGAAGCCTCAGTCGCGGCACAAAATTACCGGACTCAGCTGCGGAAGCATGTCGCGCGGACTCTGGAGACGGCTTCACAAAGGTCAGCGAACGAACTTGTATCCCATTCCATGTACTGTTCGGAAGTGTACCGGGCTTGATGGGTCTTTCTCCAGCTTCTGGCGGAGTTTTAGGATGTGATTGTCCACAGTTCGGGTGGACGGATAATTTTGGTAGCCCCAGACCTCGTTCAGCAATTCATCCCGGCTGATCACTCGATCCGCATTCTGTACAAGGAATTGGAACGTCTTGAATTCCTGCGCGGTGAGGATGACGGGCTTGCCGTCGCGCTTCACTTCCATTCTCTTGAAGTCGGCCGAGATGCCGTCAAAGCTGACGATCTGGACATCTGGTGTGCGCGCCGTGTGGCGCAACGCTGCCCGGACTCTCGCCAGCAATTCGCGCGGGCTGAACGGCTTGGTGACATAGTCATCCGCCCCCAACTCGAGCAACAAAACCTTGTCTGAGACATCGCTCGCTGCGCTGAGCACGACGATCGGCAGGGTCGGCGCAAGCGCCTTGATTTCTTTGCAGACGTCGCGCCCGGAAACTTTCGGCAGGCGCAGGTCTAAGACAATGGCCGCAGGCGCAGAAGACTGAAAGCTTTCAATCGCAGATTTCCCGTCGGACTGCGTCTCGACCGCGTAACCTTCCGTCTCGAAAAGCCTTCGCAAAGCCTTTTGAACAGCTGGATCGTCTTCGACGACCAAGATGCGGCCCGTAGGCTTGGCCTGAGGCACCGGATTCATGGTTCTTCCCGCGGTAGCAAGTGGAGTTGCAACATTCCCCATAATCGTTTTTCCTGGTTATCTATCGGGGTAGGCTTCCGAAACCCTTGAAAACTCGCCCATTCGGAAGCAACTTAACTACTGAAGCTTACAATGACTCCTCACTAATTATGCGCCAAACAGGCTCTTTTGACATTCTTTTTACAAGTTCAATTTGGTGTAAACAGCGACTCGGGAACTCGATTTGCAAGGTGGCGAAACCGCTTCTTCAATCGACTTTGTGCGCCACATAATGCAGTCTCTGCCCGGCCTTTTTCTAGCATGAATTCCGCTAGAATTGACTTCTTGCTTTCCTCCGACCTCAACAATCTCGTCGTCGTGCTCGTCCGTCCTCGCAATCCTCTGAACATTGGAGCGGCTGCGCGTGCGATGTCGAATTTCGGGTGCCGTCGATTGCGATTGGTGAATCCCTACGGCCTCGCCTTTCGCGAAGCGCGTTCAGCAGTAGGCGCGGCAGACGTCTTGCAAGATGCCGACGAATTCGAGGCGGTAGCGAACGCCGTTGCAGACTGTTCGTTGGTCGTGGGGACCACTGCGGTGCGAGATCGCGCGCTGCAACATTCCCCGTTGATCATGAATGAGCAATCGAGTGCTCTGATTCATTCCGCTCTTGGAAAGGGTCGCGCTGCGATTCTGTTCGGCTCTGAGAAGATTGGCCTTACGAATGAGGATTTCAGTCACTGCCATTGGCTGATGACGGTTCCAACTCATCAACAAAATATCTCGATGAATTTGGGGCAATCGGTTGCGGTTTGTTTGTACGAGCTAGCGAGAGGACTCGTGCGTGATCAGCCATCACAAGAGTTCGATCCGCCAACTGCCGAGCAAACCGAACAAATCGCCGAATGTCTGCTCGAGTCCCTGCGCATCAGCGGATACGTCAAGCCCGGCACCGATAAAATGTTCGAGAAGAAAGCGCGGCAACTCATCCTGCGGATGAAGCTCGAAGCTTACGACGCCAAGCTTTTTCTTGGCATGCTGCGTCAAATCGCGTGGAAACTTCGGCTCCCGGGCAAGAATTAGCGGGAGATGTGTTCGGGGGAGGCGTCAGTTCCACTGCGGCGAAACCGAAACGTCAGCAGCCATGCGCTTGTTCCCTCTGGTTGACCGTTGGCTTGGCTTGGAGAGAATTGCCAGCCTTGAGCCGCTTTCAAGGCCTGACCTGCGAAGTACTTGCTCGGCCCCGCGGTCTTCAATTTCTCTGAAGTTACTTTTCCCAATGCGTCCACCTCGACGCGCACGCTCACTTTGATCGTACCGGTTATGGTATTTCGCGCACTCTTCGGAATGTCAGGAATGACTTGATGTACGACCGCGCCGCCGGTTCCCGTTGTTACGGTGGCCGCTTTACTCGAGGCGCTGGCGCGTTTCGAGGGCGTGACTGGATTGGGCTTAGGAGCTTGGCGATCACCGGTGCCGGTTGCGCAGGCGGTTGAAGTAGGCTGACGGGGCTTCTATCGCT
>CAVYUY010000039.1:0-62559 GCA_963771765.1 uncultured Acidobacteriota bacterium | reverse complement strand
GAGGAAGTGCTGGCCCTCGCGCATAGCGTGGGTGTGCAGTGGATGGCGACAGATGAAGGCGTACTCGGGCGCAGCGCCGGAATGTTCTTCGCACGGGACGGCAACGGCCGGTTGCCCTCGCACATGGCGGACAAGCTCTACAACATCCATCGCTATGAAAACGGGCCGGCCACCATGAACCTGGTATTTCGGGATCACCAGATTTCGGATCTGATCGGTTTCGTCTATTCCGGCATGCCTCCAGCGGATGCGGCCCGTCACTTGATTAACAACATCAAAGAAGCTGCGCGGCCGGTGCTATCAAGGGGCAGGGACGCTGTCGTCTCAATCATTCTCGATGGCGAGAACGCCTGGGAATACTATCCAAAATCCGGCCGGGAATTTCTGCGACGCTTTTATGACGTGCTGCAGCATGAACCGGGACTTGAAGCGGTGACGATTTCTGAGGCGATCGCCCGTCATAAAGATTTCAGCCCTATGTCATCACTCGTGCCAGGTTCGTGGATCAGCGCAAATTTCAACGTGTGGATCGGCGCTCCCGAAGACAATCGCGCGTGGGACTATTTGAATCACGCGCGCCAGTTTTACGAACTGAATGCACCGCGAGCAACGGAAGAGCAACGCAAGTTAGCATTCGACGAAATCTTGATCGCCGAGGGTAGCGATTGGAACTGGTGGTACGGTCCGGAGCACCATTCGGCGAACGATCGCGATTTCGATGAGCTTTATCGCAAACATCTTTCCAACGTTTATCAGGCTTTGGGGGCGACGCCTCCGGATTACCTGGCACAGCCCATCGCGGGCGGCGAAGTACGTCCGGCGTTCATCCCGCAGACGGCTTACATCCATCCACGAGTGGCAGGCGATAAGGTTCGCTACTTCGAATGGATGGGAGCGGCGATCTATACGGCGGATCATCGTGCAGGAGCCATGCATGGCAAACAGTTCTTGCTTGACGCGGTCTATGCGGGCATCGACGCGACTTACCTCTATGGACGTCTTGATTTTGCAGGAAAGATTCCGGAGGAGGATTTTGAAGTCGTTGTGAATATGGAATCTTGGGCTCCCGCAGAGCCAAGACCCCGAAGAACTCTGCGTGCCGACGCTTCCGTGCGAGGACGCCGGCTTGCAGAGTGGAGAATCGAAAACGGATCGGCGGAGCGCGTGATAGCTTCGTCCTCCCAGCCAGATGAGCACGTTAAGATCGCTCTTTTGCGAAATTTCGAGTTTAGAGTGCCACTGGCCTGGCTGCTCGCCACTCCCGGCTCAGCGCAGACGGAGCACAAGCACGCCGCATCCTCTGCCGCAGCGACCAACAAGCTGAAACTGCGGTTCAGTCTTTGGCAGAACCGGCTGCCTGTCGATTCTTTGCCGCTCGAAGGTTGGATCGAACTTCAAATTGTGAGCGAAGGGGAACTGTTGTTCGGGACGTAGGTGGTACTGACCACCCTTTGGGACCATGCAAAAATTTGCGTCAAAACGGCTTTAGGCCCCATCCTTGTACCGTGAGACATTCCGAATCTGCCATCTTGCCGCGGCGCGTGGGGTGCCGCGCTATTTCGCGTCCAACGACTCTTACCGCCCTCCATTTTTTCCTCTGTGTCCTGTGCTGTTCGGTCTTCGGCTTCTCACAGAGTAGCGCCTTGGCGCACAAGGCTCTTGCGAAGAAGGCCGCGGCTCCTGCAATGCAAGCCACGCAGTCGCCAGAAAAACTTCACGCGGATCCACCGGGCTTGCGCTATCAGGGAGTTCCGGCTGCGATTCCTCAGGACGAAGGTGTAGCTGGCTTGCATTTGGAATTGCTTCGCCTCGGCACGACGGCCCGGCTGATGCAGGTCGTGGCTCATCCCGACGATGAAGACGGAGGCATGCTGACCCTGGAGGCTCGCGGGCACGGAATCAATACACTCCTGATGACGCTGAATCGCGGTGAAGGTGGGCAGAACAAGATCGGCAGCAATCTGTCGGACGTTCTCGGTGTGCTGCGCGCGGAAGAATTGCTCGCGTCGGATCAGTATTACGGTGTGCAGGAACGATTTTCACGCGTTGCCGATTTTGGATTCTCGAAGAACGCTGACGAGACGTTCACAAAGTGGGGCGGCCATGACGTCGCGCTCGCCGACGTGGTGCGCGTCATTCGTACGTTTCGTCCAGATGTTCTGGTTGCGCGGTTTTCTGGGACAGATCGCGACGGGCACGGAAATCACCAGGCGTCGAGCATTCTGTCGAAAGAGGCATTTCGCGCTGCTGCCGATCCGAAGCGATTTCCAGAGCAGATTGCGGAAGGGTTGCAGCCCTGGCAGGCAAAGAAGTTCTATATCGGCAACGTTTGCGGCTTCGGAGCGATGACCTGCCCGGATGCGGACTGGACCTTGAAATTGAATACCGGTCAGCGCGATCCCGCGCTGGGAACTTCATACATCCAATTCGCGATGGCGGGACTGCGGCACCAAATGTCGCAAGGCGCGGCGAACTGGACCGTCGATCCCGGCGACCGATTTACTTTTTACAGACTTGTGGATTCCGTCATCCCTTCTACGCAAAGGAAGAGACGGGCACGAAAAAAGCTTCTTCGATGGCATCGACAACAGCCTTCCCGCGCTGGCCGATCGACTGGGAGACGAGGAGAAGAAGGTCCCTGAACTCAAGCAGCAGTTGGCGGAAATCGCAAAATGGATCGCCGAAGCGACGGATGGTGCGAAGGGCAAGGATAGCTCGGATGCTAGCCCGAGCCTGATGCGTGCCGTGTCGGGCCTCGGCAGTGTGCAGGCGAAAATCAACGGCAGCAATTTGAGCGCGCGCCGCAAAGACCGATCTGCTAACACAAATTGCGGAGAAGCAGCAGCAGGCTGAGACCGCATTGAATCTGTGCTGGGAGTGACCCTTTCTGTGAATGTTTCTTCGGATGACGGCCGCACGCAGACCGTCGCGAAAGAATCTGAAGCGCTCACGACGATTTCGCCGGGGGAGGAGTTTGTCGTCGCGGTGACATTTCACAATGGTTCCAAGCGTCCATTGCTTATTGATCATGTCGCGCTGGAAGTCCCCGTCGGATGGAACACGATCAACGGAAAGACCAAGCCGGAAACGGTCAAGCCCGGTAACGATCTTCACGTGAATTTCCGTCTGCGTGTTCCAAAGGACACGCCGTTTACGCGGCCGTATTGGCATCGGGACAATCCCGATGTTGAAAGTGTTAATCACATCGACAACGAGAAATACGCGACGCTGCCATTTCCCCCGCCGTCGCTGCGGGCGCGAGTGGAGTATTCGGCGCAGGGAGGCGGCGCTGTCCATGCACGGAACGGAATGA
Organism: uncultured Acidobacteriota bacterium; assembly: GCA_963771765.1. Classification (GTDB taxonomy): domain Bacteria; phylum Acidobacteriota; class Terriglobia; order Terriglobales; family Acidobacteriaceae; genus Sulfotelmatobacter. The sequence goes on along the minus strand of CAVYUY010000039.1, from coordinate 59,246 downwards.
CGGTTCCCGTGGTAACGCCTTTTCTCGATGAGAGTGGGAAGGAGCTAACGCGTCCGTTGGCAATTGTGCCCTCATTTTCTGTGATGCTTGAGCCCGGAACTCTCGTGATCTCCACCCACAACGGTTCGACTTCGACCGTCACGGTCGGCGTAACGAGCAATCTCGCGCGCAAGGTGCATGGAGAATTGCGTCTGGAGTTGCCCTCGGGATGGCGCTCGGAACCGGCGGAGGCTGCCGTTGATGCGACCCAGAGAGGACAGAAGCAAGAATTGCACTTCAAAGTGTTTCCCGCGGGCTTGCAGCAGGGCCGCGCAGCGATCCGCGCAGTCTTGGAATCGGAAGGCGTCAAGTACAGCGAAGGTTACACGCTGGTGACGCGCGAAGATCTTGGCAGCTTCTACTACTACCAACCGGCACTGCAGCGCGTGAGCATCGTTGACGTACAAGCTCCGCATGACTTGAAGGTCGCTTACATCATGGGCGCAGGGGATGACATTCCGACGGTGCTGCAACAGATCGGAATGGACGTTACCGTAATTCCACCAGAAAAATTCGCGGCGCAAGACCTGAGTCAGTTTAGGACTGTGGTGTTGGGCATTCGGGCCTACGACACGCAGAAAGATATCGCGGCAAATAACAAGAAGTTGCTGGATTTCGTATCGGCTGGCGGCACGCTGGTTGTGCAGTACAACGCAAGCACGGGTGAATTCAACAACGGCAAATTCACGCCTTATCCGGCGGACCTGAGCCGGGCCCGCGTTTCGGTGGAAGAAGCGCCGGTTGAAATCCTGGCGCCGGACGACTCTGTCTTCCACTTCCCCAACCCGATCTCGCAACGCGATTTCGAAGGATGGGTGCAGGAACGCGGGTCTATATTTCATGGACAAGTGGGACGACCATTTCAAGCCGTTGTTGGCCTGTCATGATCCCGGCGAAGAACAACAAAAAGGCGGTTTGTTGCGGGCACAGTTCGGGAAGGGAACCTACATCTATACCGGCTACGCATTTTTCCGGCAGTTGCCTGCGGGTGTGCCGGGTGCGGTGCGGCTGTACGTGAATTTGTTGAGCGCCAAGGGTAGCGATCAGCCGTAGAGACGCAAGGTCCCTACGAAACCAATGGACTCTCCACCAGACTCCTCTTCAAATTCCGGCGGCCTGATTCGGGGCATGGGTTTGGGCAGCGCTACCGCCCTGAACATGATCGACATGATCGGCGTCGGTCCATTCATCACCATGCCGTTGGTGTTGAGCGCGATGGGCGGACCTCAAGCCTTGTTGGGTTGGATTGCTGGAGCGCTGCTCGCCGTCTGCGATGGCCTGGTGTCCGCGGAGTTGGGTGCGGCGCTCCCCGCGTCAGGTGGATCGTACCGCTATCTTGCGCGAAATGTACGGCCCCCAAAAATGGGGACGGCTGATTTCCTTCCTGTATATCTGGCAGGTTTCGTTCAGCGCCCCACTCTCGATTGCGACCGGTTGTATCGGGCTGGCGGGCTATGCTGCTTTTTACTGGCCGGAACTGGAAACCGTCTACGCGCACCACGACGCGATGTTCCATATTCCTTGGGCGGGGACGCTGCAAGTCAATTGGGTCGTCACTCCCGGGACCGCGGTCGCAGTCTTGATTTGTTTTTTCACGGTGCTGCTGCTCTACCGGCGGATCACGGCGATCGGACGACTCTCGAAAATTTTATGGTTTGGGGTGATGGGAACGATCGGCTGGATCATTTACGCCGGTCTGACGCACTTCAGCGCTGCACGGGCATTCGACTTTCCACCCGGCGCCTTTACTTTGTCGCGACAATTCTTTACAGGGCTGGGCGGAGCGATGCTCGTCGCGACCTACGATTACTGGGGATACTACAACGTTTGTTTCCTGGGCGACGAGATCGAAGATCCCGGAAAGAATATTCCTCGCGCACTGCTGCTTTCCATTCTGCTGGTCGCCTGTCTATATCTAGTGATGAATGTCTGCATTCTGGCCGTCGTTCCCTGGCGGGAAATGCTCAAGGCGGGACAGAACAACAGCGGACTGTATGTTGTGTCGCTGTTCATGCAGAGGGTATACGGAGATTGGGCGGCAAGGCTTGTGACGGGATTGGTAATCGTAACGGCATTTGCGTCGGTGTTTTCCCTAATGCTTGGTTATTCGCGGGTTCCGTACGCTGCAGCCAAGGACGGCAACTACTTCAAAGCGTTCGCAAAAATTCATCCGGTGTACCGATTTCCTCACATTTCATTGCTGGCACTTGGAGTGGTGGCGGCCGCATTCTGCTTCCTACGTTTGAAGGATGCGATTGCCGCGCTGGTTGTGATTCGACTCATTTTGCAGTTTCTGGTTCAGGCTGTGGGCTTGATCGTGTTGCGGATCACGAGGCCGGAAATGCCCAGGCCATTCCGGATGTGGCTCTATCCGTTACCGGCGTTACTAGCCTGCGCGGGCTTTCTCTTCATACTCTTTAATCGAGAGAATTGGCAGAAAGAGATGCGATATGCGGCCATCATTTTGCTTACTGGAGTGGCGATCTACTTGATTCGAGCCTGGAAAGATTCACAATGGCCGTTCGCCATCACTACAAAAGCGTGACCAAAAGAGTTCAGCAAGACGACGTCAGCAATGGCTGATCCGATCACAGTTCCGTCAGTGCAAGGCTCGAATCGGCAGCGAGCCGAAGTAGCCTGGGCGCCGTTGAGCGAGCCGCTCTTCCGTTCGTTATGGATTGCGGCCGTCGTCTCTTACACCGGTACCTGGATGCAAAACGTGGGCGCGGGATGGCTGATGACCCAGCTCTCGACGTCCCCGCTCATGGTTGGCCTGGTGCAGGCTGCCGCCGCGATTCCTGTGTTTCTCGTCGTGCTCCCTGCGGGAGCGTTGGCCGATATGGTGGATCGCCGGCGGTTCCTTCTGTTCACCCAAAGCTGGATGGTCGTTGCCGCAGTTGCACTCGGTGTTCTGACCCTTCTCAATGCCGTCAGTCCCTGGATGCTGCTGGCTTTCACATTCTTGATGGGACTGGGTGCCGTGATGAACGATCCCGCATGGCAGGCGATCACCCCGGAAGTGGTATCTCCGGCTCAACATGCTTCGGCCGTCGCTCTCAATTCGGCGGGTTTCAATGTGGCAAGGGCTGTCGGGCCGGCGTTGGGTGGAGTGGTCGTAGCAGCGGCTGGAGCGGGGTGGTCGTTTCTTTTAAACGCCGCGTCGTTCTTCGGCGTGATTGTATTTCTATATTCGTGGAAGCGAGCGCCGCATGAGCCGCTCGAAACTCACGGAGTGTGGGATGCAATCATGGAGGGCTTGCGATATGTTCGCGGCGCGCCGAAAGTGAGATCGGTATTGATACGCACCGGGGCTTTCAGTTTTGGCGCGACCTCGCTACTTGCGTTGCTGCCTGTGATTTGCCAGCCGCACGGAGCGCAAGGGTACGGTTTCTTACTTACCTGCTTCGGGCTTGGAGCTTTGGCGGGAGCAGCCGTGCTGCCTCGCCTGCGCGTTCGCTACTCGGTGGATGGACTGGTTGCCGGAGCGACGGTTGTCTTTGCGGGGATGACGTTTGCCGCCGGGCAGGTGCATATCTTTGAATGGCTCTGTCTGATATTGTTTACGGCGGGTGCCGCCTGGATTGGCATTCTGGCGTGCTTTAACGTCGTAGCGCAGATGATGTGCCCATCGTGGATGCGTGCCCGCGCACTCTCGATGTACCTCTTGGTGCTGCAAGGAGGTATGGCTGTCGGCAGCGCTGTTTGGGGCGCGCTGGCGTCCAGACAAGGCGTTCCTGCCGCATTGGCATGGTCCGCTGTGGCAATGGTCTTAGGATTGTCGAGTATTCGGCGCCATCGGTTGACCGGAGCGGAACTGACTATGACTCCAGCGGTGGTGCGGGACTGAAATCAGGGGAATTTATGAATACAAAACTTGGCATTGTTTGCTGTGGACTGCTTCTGACATTGGCCGTGTCAGCTCCAGCGCTTACGCCGAAAGAAGAACATCGAACGGTTACGCAGTTATTGGACCGTAATATCAGCAATTTTGAGCACGAATTCGTTCCAGCCTGCGAAGCCATGCCCGACGACAAATTCGACTTCGCGCCCACAGCGGGTGAGTTTAAAGGAGTTCGTACTTTTTCACAGCAAATCAAGCATGTGGCTGCCGTGAATTACGAACTGGGAGCGGCGTTGCTGGAGCAAAAGCCGCCTGTCGATATCGGAGATGAATCCGGTCCGGCCTCGATGGTAACGAAAACCGATGTTCTCAAATATCTCAAAGATTCGTTCGAATACGTGCACAAAGCCATAGCGACCATCAACGAAACGAACCTGACGGCGACTGTGAAGAGCCCGTTTGGTGAGGGCGCCGTATCGCGGCTTGGGCTGGCAATGTCGGTGCCGTCGCACGGATTCGATCACTACGGACAAATGGTGGTATACCTTCGCATGAACGGCATCGTTCCGCCAGCGAGCAAGTAGTCTCATCGTAGATCGCCAATTTTCGCTCTGTGACTTTTCGTGGGAATTGACTGGCAAACATTCCGCCTCAGTCTGCAGTTGGCCGTAACCGTCTCATTCGTGTTACTGATTATCGGCATACCGATTGCTTACTGGATGGTGTTTTCGAAGTGGCGATGGAAATTCCTTGTCGAAGCAATCATTGCTCTCCCGATTGTGCTTCCGCCAACGGTGCTGGGATTTTATGTGCTGGTCGCTCTAGGGCCGCATAGTCCAGTTGGCCAATGGTGGATCTCGCTCACGGGACACACACTGGCTTTTACCTTCAGCGGACTGGTCATTGGATCGATTCTCTACAGTCTGCCCTTTGCCGTGCAGCCCTTTGCCGCGTCATTTGCGGGAGTCGATCGAAAGTTGATCGACGCTTCCGCTACGTTGGGCGCATCGACGCTGCGAACGTTCCTTAGGGTTGTGGCCCCGCTCTCTGTGCATGGATTGATCACTGGCACGGTACTGAGTTTCGCTCACACGCTGGGAGAGTTCGGCGTTGTGTTGATGGTCGGCGGAAACATTCCGGGCGTCACTCGCACGATATCCATCGACATCTATGACCGCGTGCAGGCAGGAGACTATGCCGGAGCGAACCAAACCGCGATTGTGCTCCTGATCGTTTGCTTCGCGCTACTGTCCATCATCTATGGGCGGAATCGCAAAACCTGGATGATTCATCCCGTAAAATAGGCGCGATGAGCGATCCGCGCACGCGTGCCGAGGTAGAGGCGAATCCGATTGCGATTTCCCCCGGTCGTGGTCCGCGGCTGCAAGCAAGCTTCCAACATTCTCGCGGCGATGCCCCGCACCGCTTCATTTTGGATGTCTCCTTCGAGTCGGAGTCTGGTTTCACGATTCTGTTTGGCGCCTCGGGCGCTGGCAAGACAACGTTGCTCGATTGTGTGGCGGGACTGGCGACGCCGGAAAAAGGTCACATAGCTGTCGGCGACCGAGTTCTGTTTGATGATGGCCACCGCGTCAACATCCCGACCGCAGATCGCCGGACGGGATACGTTCTGCAAAGCTTAGCTCTCTTCCCGCACATGACCGTCGAACAGAATGTTTCGTACGGCTTGGCGCATGTTCCTCGCGACGAGCGCGTGAGACGAGTGACGTCAATCTTGGAAGCCTTCCAGATCGCGCATCTCCTGCGGCGCCCGGCACGGCAGCTCTCTGGGGGAGAGAGCCAGCGCGTAGCACTTGCACGGACGCTGGTGACTGATCCGGATGTTCTATTGCTGGACGAACCGCTAGCAGCGCTGGATGGCCCCACCAAGGCGCGAATCGTCCGCGATCTCCGCAACTGGAACGAAGCTCATCGAATTCCCATTCTCTATGTCACGCACAGCAGAGAAGAAGTGTTTGCATTCGGCGAATGCGTCATTGTGCTTGATGCCGGACGCGTGCTTGCACAAGGTAGTGCGCACGAGGTAATGACGGCTCCTTATCAGGAAACGGTGGCGCAATTGGCGGGCTTTGAAAATATTTTTGATGCGGTCGTCGAAGCCGTCCGTCCGGAGCGAGGTACGATGACATGCCGAATTGCGGGAGACGGACCTCCACTGATGCTGGAGACGCCGCTTGTCCGAGGCGGAGTTGGTTCCGAGCTGCGAGTAGGAATTCGCGCCGGCGACATCCTGCTCGCGACTTGTGCGCCGGTCGGACTCAGCGCGCGCAACATCATTCCGGGAAGAATCAAATCCCTCGAGCAGCGGGATGTCACTGTGTCGGCGAGGGTGAAATGCAGAGTGGAATTTGAAACCCTTTTAACCCTTGCTGCGCGGGATTCACTGCAGTTGGAGATCGGCAAGGAAGTGTGGCTGGTGATCAAAACTCATTCGTGTCACCTAATGCAGAAGTGATCTGGAACGGGGCTACCTGTATGTCCCGAATGCTGGCGTGCACATTACTGGACACTCGCGCTCAAGATTTCTTCCTTATGGATCTCGATTACTGCGATCCATCGGCCTTTGCGCTCTTCGGAAAAAACAATTCGCCCGCCCAGAATCTGCGCCGCGACCGCCGGCGGCAAGTCCCGATGGTAGCCAAAGTACTTGCGCTTAAGATCGGTCCAGACCTTCCAACGCTCAAGCAGTGGGCGCGGCGGTTCGTACTTGGTGGAGAAGACCATCGCGACTTCGAAGTGGGAACGGAAATCAGCAGCCGACAGCAGTTCGTCCCATGAAAAATCTTCGATCCGCACGACTTGCATGGGTCGCGTGACGTATCCCAGCCAGGGACGCGCAAGTTCATCCGAAGCGGGCCACGCGGTCAGAACGTGCGCCATCGGATATCGAGCCTCGAGGAATCGTTCGCCGTCCTCGTGCAGGGTAACGAAATCGCGGTAGGCAAGGTTGTCTTCCGGTGAGAATCCGTACAAAGGATTCCAGAACCATGCGATTACGAACGCGATCGCGACAATGGCGACGGCGACGGGCCAATAACGAATCCGCCGTCGCAGCGTCGACACGGCCATGAGAATAACGAGTGGCACCGCGGTCAACATATAGCGCGCGAGTACGGCGCCACCTATGAATGCGAGCACAACTACGTAGGTCGCAATTACGATAAAGAAAATAAGCTGCGTCGGTATCGTAATGCGCGGCCTATGCGCGTCGTCGTCCCGCAGCGGAGGAAGCAACATCGCCGATAACATTCCGACGGTCAGCAACCACAGATGCAGGTATCCGAAGGACTGCCATAGACGTAGAGCCAGAGCTATGAGAATCCGCAGCGGGTTGAGCGTGGCGGCAACGTTGTATCGGAAAAATTCAGGATTACCGAAAACGTAACCCGTGCGCTCGTAGTGGTACGTGTACCAGGCGCCCAAAGGAAACAGGGGAAGGAGCAGCGCAACGAGAAGTTTATTTCTCCGCCGATCTGAATCCTCGGCAGCAGTCGTCCACAAAGATCTCAGCGATGACTTCGCCGGAGTGATCCAGCCAAGAATTTTCCATGCAGCGAGCGCCATCGGCACAAGAATCGCAGTTTCCTTCGCAAGCGCCGCCAGAGAAAACCAGATCGCAGTCGCCACCGGCCGTCTCGAGAGGTATGCCCGAAGCGCCCAGAACGTCAGACCAGCAGCAGCGAGATCGACTTGAGCCAACGAACTCTGCGCGAAGAAAACCGGATACAGGGCTGTGCACAAAGTCGAGGCTGCTGCAACACCGGGGTTTGTGACGCTCTCGGCCAGCTTAAAAAATCCCAGCAGAGAAAAAGCACCTACAACAAGCATCGCCGATCTTGTTACGAGTGGTGCGAAGCCAAAACACTTCCACCACAGCGCGATCCACGCCATCACGAGCGGAGGATGCGCATTTGAAACCGTTGTATGCGGAATGAGGCTTCCCGTCAGGAGAAGGTCTCGCGCCGCCGGGACGTAGTAGCCGGCTTCATCCCAAAAGTAGGGCAACTGCAGAAGCGGAGCGTGCAGCAAAAAGATCACGCCGAGAATGAATGCAAAAACCAGGGCCGGATGCGGGCTCGATCGCATGTGAGAAGACATTCTATTGCAGGAGTGCTCCCCGCAACCGTTCTCGCAAGCGATTCGTGCGGCCCTCCAATTGCGGATGACTTCTAAGGTTGCTTCAGTGCACCGGTCCCTGGGGCGCCATGCGCGGATCCAACTTGATCTCGCCGAACGCGCCTTCGTATCCGTTAATGTTCTGCTGTAAGAGACCGAGCAACGCCTTGGCTTGCTGAGGGCTTAGATAAATCCCTTGAAAGTTGCGGATTTCGACGTTCGTCTCCGTCTGCTGCTGCAGAGTGCCGAAGACAAGAAAGAAGTCCCAGATGTTGACCCGCATTTGCACGCTGTTTGCATAGCTTTCACGGTACGACGCATCGTTCGACAATTTTACGTTCGGCTGTTGTGGTGGATTATTCATAAGGACTGAGTGTAAACGAGTTGAACTTTCAGAGAAAATCGGTGTTGGGCGCTGGTTTCAATACCTGCCCGTGGGGCTGGCTAGTGACAAAAACTGTCAACGAAGTGTTGGTTTGCGTCTGGTTCTAAAGTGCCGTGAGGGATGCACAATACGTCCTTTGGTTCCTGTTTCGATTGAAAACAAAAGACTTGTTCTTCGCTCAGCCTTTACTTTGGGAAGTACCTTGTGGCGTTTAAAGTGCGATAGAGTTTATGTTCGCCCGTGGTAAACGGAGTTTGCGAGATCTCTTATGAGCCAAGAAACCGATCAGACGATGATGGAAGAGGTTGTTCTTCCTGAGCATCTGCTCCCCTTAGGGACTGTTCTGGGCCAGGGAGTGTCGGCGCTCGATTTGTGCATGGTTCTGGCGAAAATCTTTCGGGTGCAATACACCGAAGTTGCCCTTCTTCGACTCGAGGGCGGCTTGCTGAGATTTGTTTTTCCAGAGCATTTACGGACGACGGGAGCAATCCCGCTCTCCAGCAAAGCGGTGGCGGCGCATACCGCGCTGAGCAAGAAGGCGGAGATCTTCAACAACTTTGCCCGCGTGAAGCATGCAAGTATTTTTGAGACCATCAAGCCGGGACTGGATGGCGTGGATGAGCCTGCCGCGCCCGCTCCAATTCAAAAGCTGATGTCCGTGCCGATCATGGATCGCGATTCGGCCGTGGTCGGAGTGATTCAGATTTCTCGTAAGGGCCTCGATCCGCGATTTGCGCAGGATTTCAGCCGCGAAGATTTGCACGACCTCGAGCTGGCGGCCGGACTCTTGGCGACGGCGCCAGCTCTACTAGCGAACTAATTCTTCGATTTGCGATTGAGGGGACGGATCGGAAACGATCGTCCCTTTTTTCGTTACCTGGACTTTGAGAAGAGACGCAAATCGGCTCCCGTCATTTCTTGGGGTTCATCCAGGCCCAACATCCCCAGCAGAGTCGGGGAAATATCGCGCAAGGAGCCATTCGGCTTCAGCGTGAACTGTTTGGCATCCTCGGAAACCACGATGAAGGGGACGGGATTTGTTGTGTGGGCGGTGTGTGGACCCCCGGTTTTGGGGTCGATCATCATCTCTGCGTTGCCATGGTCGGCTGTAATCAACATCGCTCCGCCTTTTTCGCGAACCGCTTTTTCGATTCGTCCCAGGCAAGCGTCGACCGTTTCGACGGCCTTGACGGTGGGCTCGATCTTCCCGGAATGCCCGACCATGTCGGCATTCGCGAAGTTGACAATGACGACGTCGAACGTTCCGTCTTCCGCAGCCTTCACAACCGCGTCCGCGATGCCTGCTGCGCTCATTTCAGGCTTCAGGTCGTAGGTCGCCACTTTCGGAGATTGCACCATCACGCGGTCCTCTCCCGGAAACGGTTGCTCCACTCCGCCATTGAAGAAATAGGTAACGTGTGCATATTTCTCGGTTTCAGCCACGCGCAGGTTCCGCATGTTCAATCCCCCCATTACATTGGCCAGAATATTCGCCATTGATTCCGGGGGAATGACGACCGGCAAGGTGAAATTCTTGTCATAGCGCGTCATGCACACGTAATTTAGGTTTTTCGGAACCCGATCCCGCGGAATCGTCGCGTCGAGATCGTTTGCCCCGGGCAGATCGCTGCCATCTTTTGCGGTTAGTCCACTGTTGCGCGCCAGAGCGCGCGTGATCTGGCGCACGCGGTCGGCCCGGAAGTTGAAACATATGCAGGAATCGTCATCGCGAATCGTGGCCAGGGGTTCTCCACGGTTATCGGTGCAGACAAATGGAATAACAAATTCGTCCGTTACGCCCTTGTTGTACGATTCCTTCATCCCTTGAACCGGGTCCGCGTTCTTGCCGCCTTCGGCGTCTGCAAACACCATCGCGTTGTAGGCCTTGGCGATTCGCTCCCAGCGCCGGTCGCGGTCCATCGCGTAGTAGCGCCCATTGACCGTGGCGATTCTGCCACAGTTGTACTCCCGCATCTTTTGCTGGAGTTCTTCGAGATATCCCGCGCCGTTGGTGGGAAGGGTATCGCGACCGTCCATGAAGGCATGAACGAAAACGCGGTCCAGCCCATTTTGCTTTGCCATTTTCAGCAGCGCATACAAGTGGGCCTGTTGTGAGTGCACGCCGCCATCGGATACAAGACCGAACAGGTGCAAACGGCGTTCGCCTGAGCCCGCGTGTTTCATCGCCTCCAGCAAAACAGGGTGAGAAAACAGTTCACCGTTCTGGATCATCAGATCGATGCGGGTGATGTCCATGTGAACGATGCGGCCAGCGCCGATGTTGAGATGGCCGACTTCACTGTTACCCATCTGTCCTTCAGGCAGCCCAACGTACGGGCCACTGGTGTGAATCAGAGTATTGGGATACTCGCGGAGCAAGCGGTCATAAGTAGGCTTGCGCGCGAGCGCGATGGCGTTGGCTTTGGTTTCGGCGCGGTATCCCCAGCCGTCGAGGATGGTCAGAACAAGCGGTTTCGGTCGTGACAAAATTGACTCCTGGTTCTTGGGAATGCGGATATTGCGCGCGGATGGCAAGGATCGCCACCAGGCAAGCGTGGCGATCCATTCCGCCAGTGATTCTTAGAAGCCCATCCTGTCGTCAGCCGATGGACCGTATGTCGCTGGTAGTGCGACATCATTCAAGCGCAAATACACTCCAAGTTGAGCGCGGTGATGCACCAGGTGATTGAGAAACATCTGGCGGTACGCAAGAAAGCGTGATCCGCTGAAGATGGGCTTACCTTGAAAGCTCAACTTCCAGCTTTGCGACCATGCCTCATCGGGTGTGCTCTTCAACGCATCCCGCACCTTTTGCGCTCCTTCATCAAATGCTTTTACCAGTTGCTGAGCCGATTCGAAAGGCAGGCGGGCGCGGGTCGATGTTCCGAAATCCAGTTCGGGCGTTGTCAGGATCGTGAGGCCGAAGCCGGCCAGTTCGGCAACGTGCGGAGCCAGCTTGCCCAAAGGCATCGACTTGGTGTGAGGTGTGAAGTCGGGTTTGGCCGGAACCCGCTCAAGCATCGTTCGAGTCGCTTTCGCTTCTTGATCAAATTCAAGCACTAGCAAGTCACTGATCATATTTGTCCCTTCTCATTCTTGATCCTTGCGAGTTCCGCTATCCGTGATAATTCAGCGCCTTCAGGCCGAGGAATCGCGCGGTGCCGCCCAACTCTTCTTCAATCCTTAGCAGTTGGTTATATTTGGCGACGCGGTCGGTGCGCGACGCCGACCCGGTCTTGATCTGGCCAGCTCCGGTTGCCACCGCTAGGTCTGCGATGAACGTGTCTTCGGTCTCGCCCGACCGGTGCGAGATGACAGATGTGTATCCATTGCGCCGGGCAAGATCGATCGCATCCAGCGTCTCGCTGACGGTACCGATCTGGTTGACCTTGACGAGGATCGAGTTGGCCACCCCTTTGTCGATTCCTTCCTGCAAGAACTGCACATTGGTCACGAACAAATCATCGCCGACCAACTGAATCTTTCCGCCGATTTCCTGCGTCAGGTTTTTCCAGCCATCCCAATCGTTCTCAGCAAGGCCGTCCTCGAGCGAAACGATGGGATAGTCGTTAACCCATTTAGCCCAATGCTTGACCATCTCGTCGGAGCTTTTCGCTGACTTGTCCGACTTTTTGAAAACGTATTTGCCATCCTGATAGAACTCGCTGGCGGCGGGGTCGAGCGCGATGGCAATCTCTTCTCCCGGCTTATAACCGGCTTTCGAAATTGCTTCCAGCACGACCTCGATAGCCTCGACGTTCGATTTCACCGACGGGGCGAACCCGCCCTCGTCGCCAACCGCGGTGTTGTATCCGCGCTTCTTCAGGACGCCTTTGAGGGTATGAAATACTTCGACGCCCCAGCGCAGCGCTTCCGAAAAGGAGGGCGCGCCGACCGGCATGACCATAAATTCCTGGAAGTCGACGTTGTTGTCGGCGTGAGCACCACCGTTCAGGATATTCATCATCGGCGTGGGCAGCGTATTGGCGCCCGCACCTCCGAGGTAGCGATAGAGGGGGACATCGAGGCTGTTCGCCGAAGCGCGCGCCGCCGCCATGGACACTGCGAGGATTGCGTTCGCGCCGAGCCGTCCTTTGTTTTCGGTGCCATCCAGTTCGATCATCCTGGCGTCGAGCGATCGCTGGTCGAATCCGTCCCAATTCGCGAGGGCTTCGGCGATTTCACCATTCACGTTTTCGACGGCTTTCAGAACTCCCTTGCCTACGAACCGGTTCGTATCCCCGTCTCGTAGCTCGACGGCTTCGTGCTCACCGGTAGAGGCTCCACTAGGAACGATGGCTCGGCCCAACGCGCCATCTGCCAAAAAAACTTCTGCTTCGACTGTAGGATTGCCTCGGGAATCGAGAACTTCTCGTGCATGAATTGCAGCAATATTTGACATAAGTAGGTGGCTTCCTTCGATTCATTGATTAGAACAAGACGTGCGCGGTAGCCAGAACCTATCCGGCAAGCACTTCAGCGTGGAGTGCTCGCTCGGGGCGGGCTGGCAGTACCTCTATAGGCTTGCCCATGAGTATTGCGAAACTCACGATTATATCGGATGGACATGAATGCAATGTGAGGTTGTGCACACTTTCGCGAAGAAATTCCTGCTTCGGCATCGTCCGTTCGGACATCTGCGGGATGCCCTTATCTCTGCTGGTTCCAATGTACTGGGCGATGCTTGTTCGGAGACTTAGCGTGGGCTACAGTCAAAGAAAGCTTCGGATCGAGGAGGTTTTTCGAATGAAAAAATGGATGTTGTTGCCCGGCGTCATGATTGCGACGATGCTCTCGGCCCAATCCAGCGCGCCCGTACCAGCAGGGACTGCTCTGATGGTTCGGCTCGACACAACGCTCGCCACGTTCAGCAACAAAGCGGGTGATCCTTTCCATGGCAGCGTGACGCAAGCAGTTGTCGTAGACGGGCAGACTGTGATCCCGGCCGGAGCCACGATCGAAGGCCGCGTGACTCGTGTGAGCGAACCTCGCCGAATTGCAGGCAAGCCGACAATCGGCTTGCTTCCCGAAGCAGTGATCCTTCCGACCGGCGAGCGCTTCTATCTCGACGCGACTCTAACTGACACGAATATTCGTGGCACCGATGTGAATTCGGAAGGTCAGTTCAAGGGATCAACGCACGATCGCCGGGATACGATCGAAGAAGGTGGTGGCACAGCGGCCGGTATGTTGATTGGTGGACTCGCAGGCGGTCCGGTCGGAATACTGGTCGGAGGCGCGGTGGGTGCAGGCGCTACAACAGGACACTGGCTCGCCAAACATCGCTCGGCGACTTTGCCGGCTGGAACTCAGCTCACCTTGGAACTGAACCGTCCCCTCACCATGGGAGCGACGACAGCCAGCGGCGGTAGTAAATAAACTTTATTCGGGGCGCGGAGGACATCCTCGCCCCGCCCAGCCCTCCCCTAGACATCACAGAGATCGACAGCCTTCTTTAGCGACTCAAGCGGATCCCCGGTTGGCACGAATTCGTGAGCCACGTAGCCCTTGAAACCGGTGTCGGCGATTCCTTTCATCACGCCATCCCACTGAACCTCCTGGGTTGAATCCAGTTCATGGCGGCCAGGTACGCCTCCCGTGTGAAAATGAGCGATCCACTGGATATTCTTGCGGATGGTCTCGATCAGATCCCCTTCCATGATTTGCATGTGATAAATGTCGTAGAGCAACTTGACGTTGGGTGAATTCACTTCCTGCACGACCTGAACGCCCCATGCAGTGTGATCGCACATGTAATCGTGATGGTCGCGCTTGCTGTTCAGCAACTCCAGGCAGATCGTTACCCCGTTGTCTTCGCCAATCTTTTTAATCCGGTTCAGTCCGATGATGGTGTTCTTTGCGCCTTCTTCGTCGGGCATGCCGGCGCGATTGCCCGAAAACGTAATGATATTGGGAACGCCAGCTTTGGCGGCCCGAGGGATGTTGGTGCGGAAAGCTTCTTCGATCGCTGCATGGTTTTCGGTTCGATTCAGGGCTTTGGGAATTTCGCCGCCTCCACCGTACCCCATGGTGCAGAGGATGCCGTATTTGCGCGGAACTTCGTAGTCTTCAGGTCCGAGCAGGTCGACGCCGCGCATCCCGATTTTCGCCGCGTACTCTGCAAGTTGATCCAGTGGGATCTGCTTGTAACACCACCGGGAAACGGACTGACGGATTCGACCCTTGCGCTCGGTCGGGGTTGAAGTGGTGGCGAATGACAGCTGCGATGCTGCCAACGCCGCAGCCGAAGTTTTCAGAAGAGAGCGTCGCGATATTTTAGGCATGAGAAGTTCGTCGAAGTTCGAAAACTGCAACCAACGAATAAGAGTTTCAAAATGCTCAATCTGAGGAAGTCCGGCGCCTGTTCCTTACGCTCAGAGCGCCGTCAACTATTGTCGTCCTTCCTTCACCAACGCCTGGCAATTGCTTCCTGCGGTCAGGACGGCGTTGAATGCCGTGTCTTTCCGGAGATCCTTAAGAAGCGGATCGTCGAGCAACGCTGAATACGCACAGTAATTCTGCTGGACGGCGGCTTTGAGCAGACGCAAGGCTGGCTCGTTTTGGCCGCAATAGGCCATCAAGGCGCCCACGTGATACCACGCTTCGGCGTCGGGTTCGATCATGACGGAGGACTCGGCGTCCCGCACGATTTTCGCAATGTCAGGCGGACGCTGCGCGGCCGTACAAGCCTCCATCAAATCGCGATGGTAGAAGGGAGCTCTTGCCATCGATTTGGCGTTCTTCCTTGCCTCAGCCACATTCCCTTCAGCCAAGTTCACATACGGAGTGACCCATGCGGCCCATTCCGAGCCGGCATCCAGTTGCACGAAGTCCAGCGCACGATCGGTCTTGCCCATCTCGGCGAAGGACCACGCACAGGAACGAAACGCAAAATTTCCCGGATCAAGCTGGCGCGCCGCGTTGCACTGCTCAGCCGATTCCGGAAGCATGCCTGCATAGCGATATACGTAGCTAAGTGCGAAATGGGCATCCGCGCTTTGCGAACGCCTCCGAACGAGGTCGGTTGCTGCGTCGTAGGCGCGCCCGAGGTCGCCGCGTTCGACGCGGTTCGTGATCAGACTGCTGGCCGCCATGACGCGATTTGGATCAAGCGTCACGGCGCGCTCAAATGCGTTGTTCGATTTCTGGAATACATCTTCTCCGCCGCCTCCATAGACGGAGTCGAAATTGTAGCGCTGGCCCAAGGCCTCCCATGCAGGCGCGTAACTGGAATCGATGCCAACGGCCCACTCCAGCATCTTGATCGCTTCCTTGTTCGGCTTTGGGATCGTGAGGCTGGGCTACGCTTCGCAGGTAAAAGTCGTACGCTTCTTGATTCTTGGGAGCCGACGCGGTTTCGATTGCGCCGCCTCCACCGCCCAGAACGGGAAGCAAGCCTCGTTGGATTTGCGATTTCAATTCCTCGTGCAGGCCGATCAGGTTGTCCGCCTTCGCGGACACAGTCGTATTCCACAGGAGGCGGTCCGTTGGGACGTCGGTCGCTTCGAGAGTGACCGCCAGCAGATCACCCTGCTTCATGAAATGTCCTTGAATCAGCCGGCCAACCCGGAGTTCCTGTCCCACCTTCTTCGGATCGATATCCAAGGCTACGTATCTTCGTGTCACCGAAGATGGGCGAACTTCAAGTGTCCGCGAATAGGTGAGCACGCTGGTTAACTCGTCAGCCAGCGCGTAGCGCAAATAGTCGATACTGACGTCCCCGTTCATGTTCTGAAGGGGTAGCACCGCGATAGCGTTTCGCTGCTCGGCGTTTGCTACCTCGCGATGCTTGTACCACCATGCACCAACAGCTGCGAGCACCGTGACCAGCAACGCAGAAATTCCTAAGAGCAGATAGGTCAGCAGCCGCGAATTCCTGCCGAAGGTTTTTGTGGCGACCCGTCAGCTTTGCGGTTGCGCTGGGAGTCTTGATCGTTCCGGACTCGGCTTCGCGCTTGAGGAGCGCCAGATCCGATCGCATCTCCGCCGCGCTCTGATAGCGGCGGTTGCGATCCTTCTCCATCGCTTTGCCGATAATTCCTTCCAATTCCACCGGAATCTTTGGATTCAAGTCCCGAGGAGGAATTGGCTTGGAGTGCAATACAGCATCGAGAGTGACGAGGGAGTTTGCGCCCGTGAAGGGCTTCTTGCCCGTGGACATCTCGTATAAAACGACGCCGAAGGAAAACAGGTCGCTGCGTCCATCGACGATCTCGCTGCGCGCTTGCTCCGGCGACATGTACACGGCGGTACCCGGAATAACTCCCACAGCCGTCAGAGAGTTATCAGCGCCAGCGTCGTCTTCCGTCCCGAGGTTGTGGACAAGTTTCGCCAGTCCGAAATCGAGCACTTTCACCTGGCCGGTGGGAGTGAGGAAGATGTTAGCCGGCTTGATGTCGCGGTGGACGATGTTTTTCGCGTGCGAAGCCACCAGCGCGTCCGCCACCTGGACGCCAATATCAAGAACCCGCTCGGTCTCCATCGCGTGGCCGGCAATGGCTTGCTTCAGGCTCTCGCCTTCGAGCCTTTCCATCACGATGAAGGGATGACCGTTGTTGTCTTCGATTCCGTGGATTGTGCAGATGTGAGGATGGTTCAGCAGGGAAGCAGCTCGCGCCTCGCGGGTGAATCTTTCCAATGACTTAGGATCGCCCGCCAGATTTTCTGGAATGAACTTGAGCGCGACGTGCCGTCCCAGCTTGAGATCTTCGGCTTCATACACAACGCCCATACCCCCGCCTCCGAGTTTGCCGAGGATGCGGTAATGGGAGACTTGCTGGCCGATCATAAGAGCGCGCGACCCGGTTCGGCGGTAATGTTAGGCCCCCTACACAATCCGGTCAACTGCCTTGTCCTAACGAGGCGAAACCGGACTGGGAACAGGAGCGATGAGGTCGCTTCCCACAACGGTTTGGACATGTCTTTCAGTGAGATGCCAGCCTTCAGGCTTGCGGTTTAGAAGGAATAGCATGGAAGTATCACAAATTGCTGACGATTTCATAAGGACGGTTCCATGACCACATCTTCAGGCGAGAATTCTGCTGTCCATACTCCGTTGTCTCCAGCAGAAGTGGAGGAGGCGATTCGGCGGCGCGCCGAAGAAATCTACGTTTGGAGTGGCAAGGTTTCAGGGCATGATCTTGAAAACTGGGCGCTCGCGGAAGAGCAGATCAAGAGCGAGATTGCGGCGCGCCAATTACCCGCACGGAGTGCCGTCGTCGTACGGGTGGACGGCGTCGAATATGTAGGCGAGTACTTGCGAGAACGGTCTGATGGCTACGTTCCCGGCGAGTTGGGAACGGGCGTAGCTGTTTTCGTTCGCTTTGAGGGAAACAAGATGTTTGTGAAACGGCCCAACGGCAAAGAGTTGCAGACGGTCATTGTGAAGAAGGTCGGCTGACATCTTTTGACCGAATTTACCGCCCTTTACTTCGCGCACGAATGTAGTTGGTATAGTTCGAAGATAGTGAATTTCCTCCTCCAAGCGCAGGTCCGGCGGCATCCGCGGAGTTTCGCGTCGAAGCTGGGGCATCTGGGCGCCGCCGGGCTTTTCTTTCTGGCTGTTCTCGACAGTTCTCCGATCCCAACCTTCGGCGGACCAGACATCCTGACGGCCATCCTCTCGGCAAGCCATCGTCCGCTTTGGTATGAATACGCCGCAACCGCGACCACTGGATCACTAGTAGGGGCTTACTTAACGTTCCGAATTTCGCGTCGAGCAGGATCAGCATATCTGGATAAGAAATTCAAAAAAAGTGTCGTAACCAAGTTCCTGAAGTTGTTCAAGCGGTGGGGAACTGGGACGCTGGCGGCTTCGACTCTGATTCCGCTACCGACTCCGACCAGCATGTTTTTTGCAGCGGCCGGAGCGTCCGACTATCCACGGGGACGTTTCCTTGCGATCGTAGCGAGTTGCAGGGCGATCCGGTATTTCGGCATCGCATACATTGCGAGTGAATATGGACGTCATGTCACGCGCTTCCTGCGCCATCCGATGGAACACTGGGGCTGGCTTCTGTCGGCCATCGGCCTTACATTTGCGCTGTTGACCGCCGGGATCGTCGTCAGTCAACGGCTCGAAGCGGTTCCAGCGGAGTCATAGCTTCATCTCGTCGCTAAGTTTCGTCGAGGAAAAAACCGGCCGAGGCTCCGACCCACTCCATATTTTTATTGTGATCGACTCCCATCATGAGTCCGCGGCCCATGCGGATGATGGTCAGCACCGGCGTGAGTTCGT
The DNA here is from genome assembly GCA_963771765.1 of uncultured Acidobacteriota bacterium. Classification (GTDB taxonomy): domain Bacteria; phylum Acidobacteriota; class Terriglobia; order Terriglobales; family Acidobacteriaceae; genus Sulfotelmatobacter. The sequence goes on along the minus strand of CAVYUY010000039.1, from coordinate 40,607 downwards.
CCAACCACACATACATGACCCGCACTTCGGCTTTCGTGCCGCCAAAGGGTGTTTCGATCACGGGTTCAAAGTTCAGCCGCTCCTGCAGGATGTAGTAAGGCCGCTTGTCCGGCGGAATGGCAGCAATGTCTTCCTTCGTGGGAGCGATCACAACGCCCAATCCGGCGAAGGAATAGAGCGGCTTCAGAGCGTAGTTCTCGAGATCATCTGGAACGGAGTCCATCTGGTCGAGGAACCATGTCTTTGGCACGGAGGGATGCTTCAGATATGGAATGGAGAACTTGCTGATACGGAAATACCAGTTGGGGTGACCCGCCCATTCAACATCGAGATCGTCACGCCAGTCGAAGTTGAGCTTTACGTTTTTGCGCTCAAGTTCGTCAACGATCGCCCGGTTGTATATGCGCTCGATGGGGATTCGCTTGCCGCCGCTTTCGTAAAATAACCTGCGGCCTTCCTTCTTGATATCCAAGATGTCGACGGTCTTCACCCCCAACATCTTCTCGGTTAGAAGGAAGTCAGGGAGTGTTTTTTGTTGCTTTGGATGAATCTCCATCAAGATTACATTGTCGGGATCGTGCGATCCGACGATGGCGCGGCGCAGCAGATCCTGGTAGGTCTTCGGTCTCTAGTCCGCTCAAGAAATATTTGAGACGAGCTGACGCCGGAAGCTCGAAGTCGGGCGCGTGAAGTCCGTAAGCCGCAATATAGTCGTCGGCGAGCGGTCCTTGGTAGGCGTAGAGGGAAGGGAAGGCCTGCAACTCTACAAGCTTCGGGTTGCAAATCTCCGTGCGCATCGCGAACCAACCCGAAGTCGACCTGCACGAACATGGGATGAGGCGCTTCATTCGGAACCTTGAATTCGGCCGGCACGGCCTCTTCCGATTTCGCTCGATATTGCGGATTGTCGACGAGCTGTCGAATCAGATCCTTGCCATCGGACGCCATCCGTTCGAGCAATTCCTTGGGGAAAAAACACGGAGTCTCGCAGAGGCGGAACTGCACATGCGTTCCGCATGCCTGGTCAATCTGCCGCAAGAAGTTCTGATATTTGCCGGCAGTAAATCCGCGATTGAACTGCTGTCGTAGGGAGGGAATCATAGTCGGACTGCGGTATGGTACCGCTTATTCCCGAATTTCCATACGAGTGATGAGCCCGTTTTTCAAGGAGTAGATGTGTTCGACCATCCGGTCGAAAAGTAGTTTTCCCGTTAGTTCTTTCACGACCTGGTGAACGCTTACAACGATCCGACCGGACTCGTCATCTTCGAACCCTATCGGGTCGACGTGCGGATCGATTGCCTTCCACTGGCGGGTCCAATACTCTCGCACACCACCGTGACCGTGAACGGTTCCACCCTCCATGCCGTTTGGCCATTCCACGTCGGGCGCCATAGTTGCCAGCGCGGCTTCCAGATCTCGGGCATTGAACGCGGCGTACGCTTTTTTGAGAACTTCCGTGCTGGCAGGCGAGGACATGGCAAAAGAGTCCGAAGGATGGTTAGCGTTTGGATCTATGCTTCGACGAGAAATTTTCCTTCCTGCATGATCTGCTGATCGTCGACCCATATGTTGAATTTGCGACCAACTACATCGATGTGGGTGGTCGAATCCCAGTCCGCGCCGGTATGTGCGCCATATGGGTTCCCAAACGCGATGTGGACGCCCGGATATTTCTCGTCCTGCAGAATTTCGCCGATCACGTCTTTCAGGTCGATGTTGGTGCCGATGGCGAATTCACCGACGCGATCGCTATTCGCATCGGTGTGAGTGTATTTCCAGAAATCGTTTTCGAGCTCGCGGTTTTCTGAGTGCGCTTCGGTAAGACGATTGCCCTTCATTCGAACGGTGAGCGGCGTCTCTTTCAAGTTTCCGAACTTCGCGCAAAGATAATCCCCCACAACGCCGTCGATGACAAAGGTCCCGTTAACCTCTCCCGGCGTCGTGAAGATTTCGCCGCCCGGAAGGTTTCCCCATTTTTCGGGAGAAATAATTCCGCTGGTTTTCAGCCATTTGTAGTTGGGATTCAACTCGGCGGTGAGATCAGTGCCCGCAGCGGTTTTCGCGCGGATCTTTGAGGCCTTCCGCACCATCTCGACAACCTTCTGGCTCAATCGGTCCACGCGCTGGAAATCAGCGCGCATCCCTTCCAGCATGATCTGGCGGTTGATGTTGACCATATGCGCGTGACGAATCTTGCGCCGGTTCACGACATCCGTCATCTGAATGCGCGAGCGTAGTTCGTTGGTTTGTACCTGCACCGCGAAGATCGAAACTTGGCTTGCGTCAAGATCATCGAGAATGACGCGCGGAAGGTCCTTCAGCGGCCGGTCTGCAAGTTCTTCCAGAATCCACGCGTGGTAGGGAGCGCCCAGCTTTTCAAGTTCCGAGACGATGGCTGCCGCGATTTCAAGGGTGGCTTGGTCAGTGATGACGCAGACTCGTTCGCTCGGCTGAATCCGCAGGCAAATGTTGACTGCGTTATGAGCGCCCGGGGTGAACTCGGGGTCGAAGGGAATCTTGTTCAATTGAATGCGCTTGGGACCGACAGAAATGCTCATCAACCTATTTTTCGGACGGCTGCCGGTTCTTCATCTTCTGCCAGCCCCGCCTCTGTCTCCTCAATGATGTAGTCGACGACTTTTTTCAGATCTCCGGTTTGCTCAAACACACGAAGCTGGCGGTCGGCGCCACTCCCATGCTCAAGAATCTCGTGGATATAGTTCAGCTCCTCGCGGGAGTCGAGCTCATCCACCACGTCGTCGATGAATTCCAGATACTCCGCCACGAGTTCGCGCGCGGACATTTCCTTCTGCTTGCCGAAATCGATCAGCTTGCCGTCGAGGCCGTAGCGGGCAGCCCGCCATTTGTTCTCCATTATCAAGGCTCGCCGGTACAAGCGAAATCCCTGATTCGCCGTATAGAGCTTGTAAAGCTTCGCGACGGTGGCTTGAATCAGGGCTGCGATTGCAATCGTCTCATCTGCGCGCATCGGGATGTCGCAAACCCGGAACTCGATCGTGTTGAAGAATGGATGAGGTCGGATGTCCCACCAGATCTTCTTGGCGTTGTCGATGCAGTTTGTCTTGATCAGCAGCTTGATGAAGTTTTCGTACTCGCCCCAACTGGGGAAGTAGTCAGGAATATTTGTTCTTGGAAACTTGTCGAACACCTTGCACCGGTAGGACTTCAGACCGGTGTTCATGCCCAGCCAGAACGGCGAGTTCGTCGAAAGCGCCAGGATGTGCGGCAGGAAGTAGCGCGCATGATTCATCATGTGGATCGCGGTCTCGCGATCCTCGATGCCGATGTGCACGTGAAGGCCAAAAATAAGATTGGCCCGGGCGACCAGCTGCATATCCTCGACAATGTTCTTGTAGCGCTGGTCGGGATGAATCTCCTGCGTTCTCCAGTCGGAAAAGGGGTGGGTTGCAGCGGACGCCAGCCGCAGGCCATTCTCTTTGGCCAGGCGAACCATGTTGCTTCGCAGCTTCTTAACTTCCGCCTTGGCTTCCTTGATGTTGTTGCAGACGGATGTTCCGACCTCGACCACGGATTGGTGCATCTCCGCTTTCACTCGTTCCTGAAGAATCATCCGGCCCTTTTCCAGGATCTCGGCGTGAATGTGCGACCGCAGATCCCGAGTCTCCGGATCCACCGTCTGATACTCCTCTTCAATTCCGATGGTGAAAGTAGGCTGCATCACAGATCTCTCGTCGTGCTACCTCGTCTTCAGTTGACTGGTCGTTCAGAACGAAGTCGCCGCAACTCGCCTTTCGCCCGCGAATTCGAGCCGCCGAGGTTTAACTAGTATAGCAATGCCACAATCCTGGCTGCGGTTGCTGGCCCTCAGTCCCACTCCCTGTTTTCCTTCACCCGGGCTTTCACGATCTTCTTGATCAGGGCGTCGGGCAGTGGTTTTTCGGCAGGGAATTGAATCGTTCCTTTGGAAGTTCGATAGCCAGCAAGTTCTTTCGCGAACTGGTCCAGCACTCCGGATCCAGTCGGAAACAAGCTGCAATGCTTCTTGAATGCCGCGTAACCGACCAGCATCCCGTGGAACTTGAACATCGGAATCCCGTAGCTGATCACCTCGGCCGTTTCCTTGGGAACAACCGAACGAATCACCGCGCGAATATGTTTCAAAGTCGATCGAGCAGGCTCAGGCGTGCCTTCGAGATATTCGTCGACCGTCTTTGCAGCTTTGCCTTTTCGCATGTTCAGTATCCCCGGCGGCGCTCTACTCCAACAATGAAAAGTTCTATTTCCCCGGTTTCCTCTTTCGTGCCGCCACCCACTCTGGTTCGCCCTTGGGAGCGGATGACGGAGATGGCGAGCCCATCAAATACTCACTCCATCGCATCTCTTTAGTCGGATTGGCGCCGCGTTGCGCCATCTTGATCGACATCTCCGCGACAGCGTTTACGATCCAGTCAAAATTTTCCTGTCCGACGGATGTTATCTCCGCGTCGGGTGCGGGATTCAAAAAGTCGATGGCGTAAGGCACGCCTTTCTCGACCGCAAACTCCACCGTGTTCAGGTCGTATCCGAGAGCCCGGCAGAGGGCCAGCGAGTCCTTCTCGATCCGATCGCGCAGTGCTGGTGTTGAAGGCGGAGGGTTCCCTTTGACGTACCGCTCATGATGCGGGGCCTTCGGATCGTACTTCATGATATGAACTTTTTCCTGGCCCACGACATAACAGCGGAAGTACTCATCGAATTCCACGCCGCGCTGCAGCGTCATGCACAGGTCGCCAGTCTGGTTGTAGTGATGAAAGAATTCTTCGGGCGAATGCACTTTGTAGACATGCTTCCATCCCCCGCCGGAGTAGGGTTTCAGAAAGGCCGGGAATCCGACATAATCGAACAATTCCTGCCAGTTCAACGGAAAGATAAGATTGCGCATCGAGCGGTCCGTCGTTCCTTCGGGGTGCTTGTTGTGGGGAAGGATCACCGTCGGCGGAATCGCCACGCCCATCTTGTGCGCCAGAGCGTAGTTGAAAAATTTGTCGTCAGCGGTCCACCAGAACGGGTTGTTCACAACGATGGTGCCGTGGAGGGCGGCATTCTTCAGGTAGGCGCGATAAAACTGAATGTCCTGCGAAATACGGTCGATGATCACATCGTACTTCTTCGGCTCATCCATGCGGATGCCGCCGATCTTCACGAACTCGGCCTCCACGCCGTCGATTTTCATTGAGTTGATCTTCTCAACGAGGGCGGGCGGAAAGGTATTCTCCATGCCAAATAAAATGCCGATCTTTTTCATTATTCCGTCTCCATCAAAATGTTGTCGTTCAATTTCAACACCATCATAGGTCGCATTCCCCGTCTATTTTACGAATTCACCCTGTCCGCCGTTTACCCATGGGTCGTAGGTCAGAGCAAACTGAATGCGGTCGGCGATGGTCGGGTGGCTGTAAAACAAGAAAACTCCAAGAGGATTGGGATCTGGATCTGACAGGTCGACCTCGCCCAGTATCTGGAACGATTGCGCTGCGACTTGCCCCGAGTCGGGCGTCAGGCCGTGAGTAACCTCAAGTCCGAATTGGTCAGCCTGATGCTCGAGATGCCGGCTGAATGCGCTGGCGAGCGGATTCGCCAAGAACATGAACACCGATAGCATGAGGATTAGCAGAGGTAGCGATGCCCAATCGTCCAAGCCCCGAATTGCCCAGATCTTCCCCCAACGTTCGACAGCCCAATGGGCCACGCGAGATCCGAAGTAGAACAGCGCCAGAAACAGAACAGCAAAGAATGCGATGCCTTTTGGGATGTGTTGCAGCACGTAATGGCCTGTCTCGTGACCCGCGACAAAAACAATTTGCGGCGTATTCATTTTGGCGATTGTGGTGTCGAAAACAACAATGCGTTTCGATGCGCCGATACCGGTGACGTAGGCGTTAAGGGCGGTCGTCTTGTCCGCTGCGCCCATCCAAAACATGCGCTCAGGCGGAATGTTTTCGCCTGCCCGCGCACCATCTGTTCGAGCGCGACTACAAGCTGGGGGTCTTTTTGGTTGAGTGGCTCAAACTTGTGAAACATGGGATCAAAAACCCACGGGCCAATGAAGACGAGGAACACCCCAATGGGCAGCGATACCAACCAAAAGTAAAACCACCATCGCTTTGGACTTCGCACAATTACGGCATAAAGGAGCCAGATCAATAAGGTGAAAACAACGAGAGAAATCAGTTGCGTCTTCACCCAGTCCCAGCTCCACGAACTCCAGGATTGGACAGAGATGCCGAATGTCTTCTCGACGATCTCCGAATAAATGTCCAACGGCAGGGAAAGAACGGCGATAGTAATCACCAACAGAGGTACGAATACTAAAGCTTGCACGAATCGCCTGCCTGAGACTGATTGCGCCCAGTCGCGATACGTAACGCCAATCTTCCAACGCAGCATGATCCAAAGAACGGCGAGCCCGTACGCAAATCCAATCAGCGCCAATCGAAAATGGATGCGGCTCCGGTCATGGGCTTTTTTGTATAGATCGGGGGGGAGCGTGTATGAAGTAATTTTGCCTAGCTTTGCCGTTCTGGTATCCGCGGATGATTGGTTCACCATGGAAGTTTCTTGGCCAGAACGAGCTTCCGCGGCTTGCGAGAACGCTCCGAAGCATGACAACGCCAACAGCGCTGTGGCGGCCACTCTTCGGACGATCATGAATCTCCAATCCTTTGTTCGCACCCGAGATCCATGGATCTCAAAAATACTTGTCAGCCATCCTCAACCACAAAGGCCAATCGTGCTTTGAATTGTCGTTCCAGATATCGAGCCAGTGCGGGATGGCTTTGCCGTTCAAAATGGCTGAGAATTTAACGTTCTGGTCGAGGCAGATGTCCCAATCAGCGGAGCCGAGCACGATTTTCATATGCCGGTAGCGGCTCAGGAACCAGTCATCCGACATGTTGGGGATGAAGTCGGGCGGATTGTTGAAGTAGCAATCATTGTCGTAATAACCATCGAGGAATTGATGGATGTCGAATGCGCCGCTCATGCTGATGCAATGAGTTACGGCGTCAGGATGCTTCAGCGCAAAATTCATCGCGTGATATCCGCCAAAGCTGCATCCGGTCACGGCCAATTGTGGAGCCTGATTCTTCCAGCGGATGAATGGAAGAAATTCATGGAGGAGGTAGCGCTCGTATTGCAAGTGGCGCATTACCCGCACTCGCGGATGCACACCGCGGTTGTACCAACTCTCGAGGTCAACGGCGTCCGGGCAGAACACCTGCAATTCGCCTCGGTCGATCCGGGAGCCCAGGGTGCCGATCATTCCACGGTCTTCATATTCGAAGAATCTTCCCATGGATGTCGGGAAAACGATCAGTGGAGGGCCTGCATGGCCGAAAACGAGCGCCTCCATGTCGCGGTGCAGTTCCTGGCTGTACCACTTGTGATATTCGCGATTCATCGTAAGTAGGACTGACGGTTTTTATGCCGATTCACCGAGACTATGGTGCGCGTCTCGTGGATAGCCGAAGTATCTTACCCGATTGATGGGCGAAATCCCTAAACGCGCTCGCCGCGAGCCCGCCCGGAAAATTGGCACCGAGCAATGAGCGGTAGGTGTTGTTCACAAAATAAAACCCCGCTCCTTGCGGAGCGGGGTTTCCAGAAAGACTTTACGGTTTAGCCACCGTTCGAGCAAACCTTCAGATTGAAAGGATTGCCCTGGAAGGTGAGCAGATTGTCTACCGAGCCGCTGGTGGGTGCACCGAAGTAGCCCAGGTAGGTTTCATCCTGCAGGTTATAGGTAGATCCGCCGAGGGTGTAAGGGAACGCTCCGAAATTTGCGAAGCCTTCTTCCGGATCGCCAACTTCAAGAATGCCGCAAGCCACGCGTTGCCGCTGGTGTTTACGACGAGCGGATCATCCATCCACTCCGAGGTCTCGTGGGACAACGCCGAGACGTCCTGAGCGAAAATCCCAGGCGTGCTGATGTACGTGAAATGCGCGTACGCCTGAGGAGCGGACGAGCTGCCGAAAGCGCTGTGGTATCCGCCGATGCAGCAACCACCGAACTCCGTCAGATAGGAGTTGTAGGTGATGAATACCGGCAGGGAATTGGGAACGATCTGGGTGTGCTTGCTGATGTAGGACTGGAGTTGGCCATCGAACCAGTTGATGTCAGCCGTTCCGACGGTGATGCCGAACTCGTTGGCAACCGCTCCATCAGCAGCCGGAACCGTCAGGGTCAGAGTCGGCAGGGTCGTCGGCTTGCCCAACAGGACGTGGTACCCAGTCTTTCCCTTTACGGTGCCCCAGAAGTTACCGCGCTGAAACGCGTCAACGTATTGAGTGGTGCCCATGTCCACGCCGCCGGACTTGAAGTCCAGGTTGTTGTAAATCGGAGAGGATGTGGTACTGGTAACCGCGGTCTGTCCGTTCTTCAGCTTGGTCAACGGGCTGAAGGTGGTGGTGCCTTTTGACCCTTTGAACGAGAGCACGACCGGAATGATGAATACCGGAACGGTGGTGGACTTGCCCGTCGAGGGAGCCTGACCCACCATGTTGTATTTGTACGTCTTTTTCTGGTAAACGAAAGATCCGTTCCAGGTAGTCAGCGGCGTCGCCGGCGTACCGGCTTCGTCATGGAGAACGGGCCTCAGACGTTCAAACATCGGATGCGCCGGCATCGTATCTGCTTCCTGGGCAAACGCGGCGCCTGTGATACACGCAATTAGGGAGAGCGCAGCCAAGAGGCCGAGCACGCCAAATTTTTGCTTCATATTTTGTTGCTTCTCCTTAGGGTTATTGGGCGAGCTAGTTAGAGACAGATCGAAGGTTGGGTTGGAATCCGGGCCCCGCAGTTTCCCGGACGAATGGGAAAAATAGACGGCCTTGATTTTGCTCATGCTGACACAGAGTGTCAACCCTGAATGTTTTTGCAACATTTTGTTGAGTCGAAACGAACTGAGGCAGGCATAGCAATTCGCAAGGCTGGGGCTCGGGAAGAATTCCGCCAAGACGAAGGATGGCGGGCTGGACTGATCTGTGGGCTGAGCGGGCGGAACAGATTTACTTCTTGTACCAGAAGATTGCCAGCGCAACCAAAGCTACTGTAATGATCCACAGAACGATGTCTTTGCTGCGGTTCTTTTCTTTCTCTTCTGCCATAGCGGAGAGTACACCATACCTCAAAGCAAGGTTCAAGTGCTGTCTTGATTTCCTTACGAAATACGAACGCTACGGTTTGGTTGGGCCGCCGGTCGCCGCAAGCCGTTTGTATCCTGTGAACTTCACTACCTCCCTCACATGCACCGCTTCCACCCGGAAATGCAAGGTGTCATCCACCCGTGCGTAGGCCGGAAACCAGTTCCCATCGACAAGTTGACGATAGCTTACAAACATCGGCCGAATGTCCATCGATTGCTTTTTCTTCACGTGCACGAGTTCCGGCACGCTCTTGCCGCAAAGCTTCACGATCTGCAAGTCGCGATTGTCGACCCAAATCCTGCCCTGAAAATAGCGCTTGTTCTTCTCCTGCTTCTTCGGTTCGACGTGGAAAACGAAAGTGTCAAGATCGTCAACGTGCTGCTGACCGGCGTAGGTCAAGTTGTATTCGGGGACTTCGTCGGTCGTTAGAATCCACGGCATGAACACGCGGATATCATCAAAATCAGAATCGGAAAGCTGAATGCCGCGCAAGGTCGACTGCTCGGCAAAAGTGACATTTTCCACCCGCTTGCCCTTGTCGTCATACGAGATTTGCGTGATCTCGTGAAATTGTCCATCGACCGTCTTGTCGTTCAGAGTCTGCACGAGTACGTCTTGCGTGAAGGTGTAGTGCGAGCGGGCTTCTCTCACTCTTGGTTTCGGCCGAGGAGAATTTCTGGACCAATTCCTGGGCTGTCATCGATTTCGGCGCCGCAGTGTCAAGGACTCCATCACCATCGGCGCAGTCGGTCTGAGCGCTCGCCCGCGTTATGAGCGCTGTCGTCACCAAAACCACCGCGATGGCGACCAGAACTGCGGTTCGGCGGCTCCGGCAATCATCGATATTGGGGATCTTCATTTGAGCCGTTCGTTCTGATGGAATAGCGAAACATACACCTGTGAAACCTTCTTGAGCAAACCGCCGGCACAGTGGTTGGAAAACCTTGTGTCCAATTCCCGATCCTCCAATGTGAAAAACCTTGCAGCATACTTTATTGAATGTTTGTAAATGATTGATAAATATGGGCATCGATTTGGATAGCAGGATGCTTTCTTCAGTAGTGGATTTGGACAAAATAACTATGAAAATCACATTGCTGGTTCTGTTTCTATTTTGCACGGTAGCCGCTTTCAGCCAGTCGTCAGCGCCCGTACTTTCAAGTCAGACATCGGTAACTCAATTTACGGAGCACCCCGAGCACGCTGAGCCGCACGCGATGGCGACAGAACGCCCAATTGTCGGTGGGGCATCGGACTCGTATAGCTACGCGCAGGGGGAACAGCCCTTGTGGCAGTTCGGACCATCGTCGGTGCCGACGCCGCTCGGAGATGTCGCTCGCGCCTATCGAAAAGAGAAGCAACTGTCGAGGAAATCCGAGTTCTTCTTCGAGAAGCAAGGGTCCTAATCACCAGATCATTGGGGGCCGACGAGCCGCCGCGATGGCTCAATCGGCCCCGTTTGTGCTGTATATGGCGGTGTGTTTTCCTCGCTTTGCAGAGCCTCTCGTGCCTTGGTGGATGCACAAAACGATTCCGTACCCTCCTGCATCTCACAAAAAGAATTAAAATTCTAAGAACCACAACCGCCTCTCGGTCTGACGGTATCCGCGGAAGTGTTCACGTTTTCCCTACAAGGGGGATAGCAGGGATGAAGCGCTGCAAGACGCATATGGTGCGAGTGTGCTTGTTCTTATTGATGGGCGTTCCGGCCTATTGTCAACGAGGTACGTTTGGGGTCGACGCCGGACAGACCTCCGACAGGTTTGGCTCACTTCCATCGGTTTCGGGCTTGGAGGCGAACATCGAGGGCAAAATCGTCGTCCTTCACCCCAACCCCAAGCGGGGCGGCCCCAGCATCGTGGCCGGCGGCGAGATTCGCCTTCCAACCGATACCCAAAATCACGCCAAGGAGTTTGCTGTTTTCGGGGGAGCCGATTTTCAACTGCATGATCTGACGATCGGAGTCGAAGCTCAAGTACGCAAAATCTACCTGCCGCCAGCGACCGTGGACAATCAATTCTTCGTGCGCGACAAGATGGAATTGGTGGAGATTCCCCTGGTGCTGAAGTACAAGTTCGGACCCCTGAAGCGAGCGTTCGTCCAGGCTGAAGGTGCACCCGAATTTACGCCCCGTTTTCGTAACGCCGGGGCTCTGCTGCAGTTGCCGCATCCCAATTTCGATCATGGATACTTCGTACGTGGCAGTGTGGGATACAACTTCGGAAAGTGGTACGCCAAGGCGACGTACGAAAACCGCTACTTCAAGTTTGTGGAGAACAACAACAATCCCACAAGCCTCTACAACTGGAAAAGCAACCTGATTTCAGGCGGAATTGGGGTAGTTTTCTAGTCGCTGTCCCACCGCGCCACCTGTTACGCATTGAACCGGAATATTGAGTACTGGTCGGTGCCGAGCACCTTTTGCATTCCGCTGCTTTGTGCGAACAGCCACTCCAGTTGAGGATTGTGATAGAGCACGTAGATCGCTCTAGGGCTCGCTTTGTAAGACGCTTCAAGACTGCTTAGAACCTTCCGGAGTGGAGCTTCCAACAACGGATTGAACAGATAGATAACGAGTGGTTCCTCGGGAAGGCGGAAAGAGCTGGCATCGGCGCAAATCGCCTCCAGCGCAAAGCATTTCTGAGACTCGGATTTGTACTTCGCAAGATTTTCCTGGGCGATTCGATGAAGAGCTGGAAGTAATTCGATCCCGAGAATGCGGTGAAAGGGATAGTCGGAAGCCATCAGCAGGGTTCTCCCCTTACCCGATCCCAGGTCAATAAAAGTGAAGTCTGCTGGGTTGGCGTTCGCCCTCTCATGAAGAGCAACCAGCATTTCATGAAACACTCCCGGTTCGGTCGGTTGATAGGCAGAATGAAAAACTCCCAGCAACCGTTCGCGCCATCCCACAGCGCCGCTAGTGGTATTAACGCGATAGTCCCAGTCGTAGTCGGCATCGCCAAACCGTTGACGTTTTCGTGATGGCGTCGAGTCCCGAACGAACTCCCACAGCTCGACAAACAACCTTCGGGTTGCGGCGAGAGACCCTTCGCGCGAGGCGAGGTCGGTCCAGTAGCGTCGGCCGGATGTAAAGATTCCAGGTTGAGGAGAATCAGATCGAGACATGGGTTCGGGATCAGTTCATGATACGGAACCCGCCGGAGTAGAACACGCGCTTTTAAGAATTGTTATGGGGTTTCGACGGAACCGGGCGATGATAGCCGGGCGGAGTGCCCTTGGTGATGAATGGAAAGTCGTCAGGTTTCCGAACTCGGATCCATCCTTCCGACGTGATTTCGTAAGGGTTCCCGTCCGGGTCGACTGGAACATTGGCCAGATGTTCGGAGGCGGCAAGCTCTTTTATGCTGACGGGAAGACGCCCCGTCCGCTCACCGAATCGTGTCACCGCAGCTTGCAAATTCGTAACATCTTCATCAACCTGAAGGCTGCGAAGGTGATCGGCAGCATTCTGCCGAATGTTGGGTTCTGTGCTTGAATCATAGGTCGCACTCCACAGGAGGCGCGCAGTTGAAACGTCCCCTGCATGTTCGTGCATAAGGGCGGCAAGAACCTTCAAAACAGGATGCGCTGCCGGAACCGTCGAGCCCCGCTCGAAAACTTCGCCAGCCTTCTTGTAGTCCTTCAAATCAGTGTAATAAACGAAGCCGAGATTGTAGTAGAGGCGCCAATTGTCGGGATTATGTTCAATCCCGTATTCCATGAGCCGAATGGCTCGATCTGGTTCGCCCGCTCCGTCTGGCGGTTTCGGTGCCAGAAAGCTGGCTCCAAATTGATAGGGGGCGAGCAACTGAGGATCGAGAGCAGTCGTTATTTCGAGCAGCGGGGCGAGTTCGTTGTATGAAAGCAGATGCTCATGGTGACGATGCCCGAAATACTGCACAACCCGGGTCCAATAGATGCAAGCCATCAAGCCATCGAACCCGAGGCTCAAGCGCTTTACGAGTTTAGGGGACTGAAAGTAAAGCGCGTCCTCGTCGATCCCGGAGGGCCGTATCTCGTCGATGTGGCGCAGCAAGAGAGCCGATGCCGCCATGGATACCACAAGGCAGACCGTGGCTACGATCGTGGTTCGACGTCGCGAAGTCATCCGGCGTTTCTCCGGAGCGCGATCTGCATGCCGATCATTTCAGATTCCTACGCTCGAAGATCAGGATCGCACCGCTGAGTGCCATTACCGTATAAAAGACTGCGTAAAGCGTGTTTTGGAGGACGAGTTGTCCTCCGATGGGCTGTTGATGAGCGACTGCACTGATCACGTTGAGCGCCGAAAAGTTAGGAACCAGATAAGCGGCTCCTGTCGCCAGCCAACCGGCGGCCCCGCTTGTCAGCTTGGCAAACCCGCGTAAATCGTCGGCAAAGCTTCCGATAATGAACAGCGAAAATGCAAACACCGCCGACATCAGCGGAGACGAGAACGACGAGAACAAGAGGGCAAGAGAGCAGATGATTAAGAACTCGAGAATGATGAAATACAAAGAAACAAAGATGAACGCATCGGCAGCCGAGAGTTTATGAGCGACATAGAGAAGCGCTCCGAATACGCCGATCGCCATGAAGAAGGTATTAACGACGAGCGTTCCAGCGAGTCCGAAGAACTTTCCGATCACGAACTCCCACCGGCGTACTGGACGCGACAGAACCGTGTATAAAGTGCGCTTCTCGATTTCCTTGGAAACCAGTCCGATTCCGATAAAGATCGCAATCACGATCCCGAATAGGGTGACCGCGGTTAACCCGAGGTTCACCACCACCAGTCGCTCGATTCCGATCGAGATCTGTCCGACGAAAATGGCGGCGCCTGACAAAAGAATGGCGAAGGCGATTAGGTTATAGAGAACGCGGTCGCGAACGGCCTCACGAAATGTGTTTGATGCGATAGAGAGGATGCGGTTCTTCATGCTAGCGTCCCCGCAGTCTGTTGAGAATGGTGCATCTTCTCGACGAAATATTCTTCCAGCGAAGTTCGTAACGGCGTGATCGAGATCAAGCGGATGCGCTCCCGACGAAGAGCGTCAATGGCCGCGTCCTGCTGGCGCTCGGCGATTACCGCCCGTGTCGTTTCGCCGGTCACCTGGCATTCCGCCGCGAGTGCTTTCATCGAAGGCGGAATTTGCGCTCCCTGCCACACAACTTCTACCTTCCCTTGAACCCTCGAAGTGAGTTCAGAAATGGAACCCACACCTCGCAATTCGCCTTTGTTAATGATAGCGACGCGATCGCAAAGAGCCTCAGCATCCGAAAGAATGTGGGTGGAAAAAAAGACTGTTTTTCCTTCTCGCTTCAGCTGCCCCATCAAGTCGCGAACCTCTCGGCGCCCGACAGGATCGAGACCTGACATCGGTTCGTCAAAGAAAACCACCTTCGGGTCGTGCAGAATGGCCTGGGCGATCCCAGCGCGTTGCAACATGCCCTTTGAAAATTTGCGCAGCTGCACTCCCTTGATGTCGTTCAACCCGACGCGACGCAGCACTTCATCGATTCGCGGCTTGCGATCTTTGCCGGGAACGCCCGAGAGCGCTCCGTAGTAGTCGAGCAGTTCGTGTGCGGTCAAATAATCATAGAAGTAGGGCTGCTCCGGAAGGAAACCGATCTGGGCCTTCACTTCTGGATCAGTCCAATCGTGTCCCAGGATGCGCGCCGTGCCTGCGGTAGGGAACACGAGCCCCATCAGCATCTTCAATGTGGTTGTTTTGCCGGCGCCGTTCGGCCCGAGGAAACCGAATATTTCGCCTTCTTCGACCGTTAGATGAAGTGGCTGCAGGGCTCTTTTCAAGCTCTTGCGCCAGAAGCCGACCAGATAGGTCTTTTCAAGTCCAACAATTTCAATGGCGGGCATGGTGAAAGTGCAGTCAGCGAATTTGAGATTTGTCCTGGAAATATTATATTCAACATTGGCGCGTTTACAGACGGTTGCCGGGTTACGAGAGTCACGTCTCTACGCCAGCAAAAATGCGGCTGCGGACTAGTTTGTGAGAAACCAGTGCGCTTTGTTTTGCGCCTGCGTCCAGTCGGCTGACACGCGCTGAGCTTGCTGGTAGGCTGCGCTGGCCTCGGCTTGGCGGCCTGACTGTTGCAAAGCCGTAGCCAACAAAAGGTAGTCGAGATCGCTGGGATCGACCGATACGGCGCGTGAGAAAAACTCGGCTGCTCCCGAGAAATCTGATCCACGGTAGGCGATCAGGCCGAGTCCCATCAACGCATAGGGATCGCGCGGGTCTAACCGCAGCGCCTGATTGTAATTGTCCTTGGCTTCCGCAGACTTTCCGAGTTGCGTGTCGGCGATTCCAAGATCGCGGTAGGCGAGTTGGCGGGCGGTTGGATCCTTCGTACCCTGAATCACTCGTTTCGCGTCCTCGATAGCGCCCTGAATGTGCCCGTGCCGCAATTCGTAGTCGGCGAAGTACACAACCTGGGTCAGCGGGTACGCGTGAATTTCTTCAGCCCGTTGATATTCAGCCATGGCTTCTTCATGCCTCTCCTGCTTCGTCAGCAGAGCAGCAAGGTAAGAATGCGCCATGAAATTACGGTTGGTGACGCGGATCGCATATTTCCATAAAGTCTCGCTGTCATGCCAATACGTGACCTGGCGGGGAGTGAGGACAGCAACACTGGCAATCGCGAGACAAGCGGGAACCGCGAGCCAGCGAGCGGAAATCCGCCACTCCTGTGCCGCTTCGGCAATCGTCCAGACAGCCATCCAAAAAAGTCCGATAAATGGTATGTAGGCATAGCGGTCGGCCATGGCTTGATCGCCTACTTGGATGACTCCAATCATCGGAACAAGAATTCCGAGAAACCAAAGCCATCCAACCACCAGGTAACGCTTTCGGGATATGAAGGTGAGGATCGTCACCAGCAGCAGAAATGTACCGGCTGCCAAACTCTGCCACAACGGGACACCACTGCCGGGATGCGGATACGCCGGAGAAAGGTGAATCGGCCAGAAAGCGTGGCCCACATATCGCGCATACGCGACGAGGGCATTCGCCAGCCGATAGGGCAGGGTGTAGTAGTCGTCATGCACCGCGGTGCGCTGCGCGCGCATCGTAAGGATCGCGTTTCCCGCGGAGAGAGCGAGCAGCGGCAATTTTTCAAAAGCGAGCCATGAAAGCGATGCTGGCGCAAATCGGCATTCTCCGTCCGTGGTCTTGCGCGACCCAAAACGCTGCAAAGGCCAGTAGTCCCAGAGCAGAAGCACGAATGGGAACGTGATCACTTGAGGCTTAGCCATCAGGGCCAGAGCGAACAGGAGGGCAACGGACCCGTATCGCTGAATGGAAGGGCGTTCGGCATACCAGCTGTACGCGATCAAAGCCAGCAGGAAGAACAACATGCTGAGGACGTTCTTGCGCTCAGCGGCCCAAGCGACTGACTCAACATTTACCGGATGCAGCGCGAACAGAGCCGACACAACCAGGCTGCGCCAGGTGAAGCCAGTGGCGCGCTGTAGGAGCAGGAACAGGAGCATCGCGTTGAGCCCGTGGATGATTGCGCTCATCAAATGGTGTCCGGACGCATTGCCTCCGAAGAGCTGCCAGTCAATCGCGTGCGATATCCAGGTCAGAGGATGCCAGTTTTCACAATCGTAAGTCGTCAGCGCCCACTTCAACGTCGCTGCTGTCAGTCCAGCGTGTACATGTTGATTGTCAGTAAGATAGCCGTTGTCATCGATGTTAATGAATGAATTGCGTGTAACGGGCTTGTAAACAGCGAGAGTCGCGAGCACGAGCAGCAGACACAGAATCAGAGTCCGTTTTGCGCCAGACGCAAAAATAGAGAGGTCCGTGCTCTTCTCAACGGTGGTGACCGTTGCAGCGACCGATGACTCTGCCAGCCCCGTGCCCATACGAGAAAATTATACGAGGATCAAGGTCTCAGGTTTGCGGAGTGGAATCTTGCTTGGAGTACGTTCGTAACCAGCCTGGTCTGCGGCGCAAAATAAAGAAACGCGCCGTAGATGAGCCCAGCTTTCCGAACGAACTACGGAAGGGCTGTGGTGGTAGCAGTGCAGGGAGGAGCGATTGCAGCGGTGGTCGAACGCACGACTGCATCTTCAAAGGAACAGAAATACCGCGCTCCACTGAAGTTGGTGTTCTGCGGGCCCGCGATCACGCTGTAGGACGGGGTCGCGCCCCCAACCACTGGGCTGGATCCGATGGCGAGGGTGAACGTGTATCCGCTCTTCGTTCCTGATGCCAAAACGCTGTCAATAAAGCAACCGCTGCTCGTTGAAGGTATGCAAGCCGCGCCCACTGCACCTCCCAAATAAGGGAGGGAAGTCGCGAACCCCAGGGTCGGATAGGCCGCTGCGTAGGATATTTCAGCGGTGTTGATGCTGCGAACTGAGCCTACCGCAGAGGACTCATTGGCCGAAACACGCGCACGCGTCAAGGTGGGGATTGCGATCGCCGCGATGATCAGGATGATTGCGACCACGATCAGCAGCTCGATCAGCGAGAATCCTTTTTGTGATTTCATAGGATCGATCCCCTTACCATTTATTGAGATTCCAGTCGAAAGTGTTCTAAGTCGTCAGTGTCTCCGGTCGATGATTCTGTTGCAGCTCTTGGGCCACTTCGATTCGCTTCCGCAAAAGGTTGTAAGCTCCGTTCTTTCTGTAGATTGCCCATTAGGATGCGGTCCCTGAGGTATGTCTCAGGCAAAGCCGGAGCCCGCCCTTGACACTTTTTGTCAGTGGAGTTCCGCAGAATTGGCAGTCAATCGATGAAAACGGCAGCAAACGATGGTTTGCTGCCTGATTTGAATCCGGGCTCGACAGATCGCGAACCAACTACTGTAGTGCGGAGGCCGTAGAGGGGCAGGGAGCAGTAATCGCAGCCGTCGCAGACCGGACAACCGCGTCTTCAAACGAGCAAAAATAACGAACGCCAGTTTGATTTGGCGTTACCGGCGAGGCGATGATGCTGTAGGACGGCACAACCCCGCCCGTGGCCGGGCTCGACCCGACTTGCAGCGAGAAGACATATCCGCTCTTGGTTCCAACGGACAGAACGCTGTCGATGAAGCAGCCGCTGCTGGTTGAAGGCACGCAAGCCGCTCCCGCAGGACCGCCCAAGTACGGCAGAGACGTGGCGAAGCCCAGGTTGGAATAGGTCGCGTTATAGGAGATCTCGGCGGTATTGATACTTCGAACCGACCCGACTGCCGACGCCTCATTCGCCGACATGCGCGCCCGCATCAAGTTCGGAATTGCGATGGCTGCGATGATGAGGATGATGGCGACTACGATCAACAACTCAATCAGCGAAAAACCCCTTTGCTTTTGCATAGTCAGTGAATCCTCCGGCTCTCGTTTTTGAGAGCTTTGATCAGAAAATCCCTCTGCATGCCGCTCCGGTAGCCAGATTCAGGCAAGGGGACACATACCGAACGTCCATAATGAGCCATTTTGCGGCGTATTGCTATGCGGTATTTGGAAGACTAATGAGGCCAGGCGCAAAGTCTTCTGATGCAAGGACTTACTTGGAGCCGATTTAGGCCGGAAAATACAAGAGCAGCGAACTTGCGTTCGCTGCTCCGGCTGATACCGTCCCCCAGGTACTTCGCGACAATCTTCGATTATTGCAGGGCCGTTGCGGTCGCCGGGCAAGGAGCCGTGATCGCAGCAGTAGCAGAGCGGACAACCGCGTCTTCGAACGAGCAGAAGTAACGGACGCCGGTCTGGTTCGCGGTTACCGGCGAAGCGATGATGCTATAAGAAGGCACCACACCACCAACGATCGGATGAGACCCAATCGCAAGCGAAAACACGTAGCCGCTTTTCGTTCCGACAGACAAAACACTGTCGATGAAGCAGCCGCTGCTGGTCGAAGGAGTGCAGGTTCCGCCCGCAGGGCCACCAAGGTAAGGCAGCGATGTAGCAAAGCCCAGGTTTGCGTAGGTCGAATTGTAAGAAATTTCGGCAGTGTTGATGCTGCGCACGGAGCCCACGGCAGACGCTTCATTTGCTGACATACGCGCACGCATCAAGTTCGGAATAGCG
This sequence comes from uncultured Acidobacteriota bacterium, assembly GCA_963771765.1. Taxonomy (GTDB): domain Bacteria; phylum Acidobacteriota; class Terriglobia; order Terriglobales; family Acidobacteriaceae; genus Sulfotelmatobacter. The sequence goes on along the minus strand of CAVYUY010000039.1, from coordinate 21,415 downwards.
ATCGCCGCAATGATCAGGATGATGGCCACTACGATCAACAGCTCTATGAGTGAGAAACCCTCTTGTTTGCGCATCATTATCGTTTGATCCTCTCGCTTTAACGAGTTCCCGTCGGGGCCGGGAGAATTTGCTTTCGTCGGACATATTTTCTAAGGCATGTCTAATGCCGAATTCCGACCGGCTGCAGCACCAGCGAATCTGCGATTCTCATAGACTTACAGCGAAAATCCCGTTACTACTTACGTTCCTAGTAGTTAGCTCTGACATTTTTTGTTAATCGAATAGCACGGAGTGGCAATGTGCCGGGCAGGCTGCCAGGCAGGAGTCGCGGATAAGGCTGACCCAAAAAGTAAAAGAGCAGCGAACTTGAGTTCGCTGCTCCGGCTGGTACCCTCCCCCGAGTACTTCGCCAAACTATCTTCGATTACTGCAGGGCCGTCGCGGTCGCCGGGCAAGGAGCCGTGATCGCAGCGGTGGCAGAGCGGACAACCGCGTCTTCGAACGAGCAGAAGTAGCGGACACCGGTCTGGTTCGGCGTTACCGGCGATGCGATGATGCTGTAAGAAGGCACCACGCTGGCAACGATCGGGCTAGCACCGATCTGCAGGGCGAACACATAGCCGCTCTTCGTTCCGACAGACAAAACGCTGTCGATGAAGCAGCCGCTGCTGGTCGAAGGAGTGCAGGTTCCGCCCGCAGGGCCACCAAGGTAAGGCAGCGAAGTGGCAAAGCCCAGGTTCGAATAAGCCGCGTTGTAAGAAATTTCGGCAGTGTTGATGCTGCGCACGGAGCCCACGGCAGACGCCTCGTTGGCTGACATACGCGCACGCATCAAGTTCGGAATAGCGATAGCTGCGATGATCAGGATGATGGCCACCACGATCAGCAGCTCGATGAGTGAGAAACCCTTCTGTTTACGCATCTCGATTTTTTCCCTCGTTAATTCTTTTTTTAAATCTTGCTGGTCACGTATGACTCAGTCGTTCTCGATAATTGCACTTGCCGCGCCAAAGCCGCTAGGTTACCGAAGTTCTTGGAAGATTCCGGAAGGTTGTTTGTTTTCATGGAGGTTCGAAACTTCAGACTCAATCTTAGAATGCTCAAACCCTGCGTGATTGCCAAATTGTGTCGCGCACGCGCCATTTTCTGTCAAAACGGGAACGACAAAAGCGTTGATTCTTGCGTGTTCGAGTTTGTAACCCACTAAATTATTTTGACGCCGACACACACGGTTGTGGACAAGGATTAGAACTGCTCGACGGACATCGCGCGGGCTGCTTGTTCCCCTGCAGTGCGGCTATTGGAAAGCCGTTGAGCTTCGGCTTGAGCGGCGAGGGCATCCGGATGGCGGTTCGCTCGATCCAGCGCGAGGCCAAGTTGCGTGTACCCTTCGGCCGTAGGTTGCAATTCGACAGATCGCGAATAGTCGGCGATTGCTTCGTCTAGCTGTCCTTCGTCCATTTTGAGGTTGCCCTGCTGCAGCCAGACGTTGAATCGATAGGGATCCAATTGGAGCGCTCGATTCAGGCTGATCTGGGCTTTCGTGAACTCGCCCATCTGCCGGTAAGCAGATCCCAGATTCGTATAGGTGTTCACCAGAACGCCGGGATTGCTGGTCAACTGGACCGCCATTTCGTATTGTGCGACCGCTTCGGATAAGCGGCCGTGCTGATGCAGATAGGTCCCCATATCAGCGTGCGACAGAGGATCCTTGGGCGCAATCATCGATGCCCGCAGAAAATGAGGGTATGCTTCGTCGGCGCGATTGGCCTGGATCAGTGCGCCACCCAAGCCGTTCTCGGCGACGAAATTGTTTTTCGTCTGGGACAGTGTGTGTGACCAGAGCGAGATGCTGTCCCTCCAATAGCCGATCTGCAGGTACGTTGCACAGGAAAGGGAGAAGAGGATGATCACCCACACAGCCGAGTACAAACGACTCCTGGCCATGCTTCGTGCGTAGATTTCGGCCGAAGCCCACGCGGCCATCACAAAGATGCCGATGAGGGGTACATAGGCGTACCGATCAGCCATGGCTTGATCGCCAACCTGCACCAAGCCAATCACCGGGATAAGCGTTCCCACGAAGTAAAGCCAGCCAACGATGAGGTATCGTGACGACCGCAAGTTGAGGAAGACGATGGTGGCAACGATCAGGAGAGCCGCTGCCGCAACCACCTTCGAGGTTGGCAGCGAGCTGCCGGGATGCGGATACACATTCGCCAGGTGAGCTGGCCAAACTGTTTTCCAGAGATAGGCGGCGTAAGAATAGATTGCGTTAGCAAACCGAACTGAGAAAGGAAAGCGCTCGAGTGTAGTGACTGCTCCTGCTTTGCCCTGCGCGACGAGGGTCACAGCGCAATCGGCCGCTGACATCAAAAACAGCGGGAGCTTTTCTATAACAAGTGACTTAAGCGGACGCGGCGAAAACTCCTGACCGCTTTCCGACGGATCATGCCAAAGCCGGCGAAGGGGCCAGTAGTCCAGCAACAACAGTATGAACGGCAGCGTCACCAACATCGATTTCGACGCTAATCCCAGACCGAACAGGATCACGACCGACAGGTAGCGCTTCACGTCTGGTTTCCGCGCATACCAGCCATAGGCGCCGAGAGAGAGCAGGAGAAAAGTCGTGCTGAGAACATTCTTGCGCTCCGAGATCCAGGCGACGGACTCTACGTTGAGCGGATGCACCGCAAATAATGCCGCTGCCACAAAGCTGGGGCCTAGTCGTCCGGTCGCACGCGCCAGTAGGCCAAAGAGCAAGATTACGTTTAGAGCGTGAAAAAGCACGCTGACGAAGTGATGTCCGCCGGCGTTGAGCCCAAATAGTTGATAGTCGAGCGCATGAGACATCCACGTTAAAGGATGCCAGTTCGCGTACGTGGAAGTGATCGCCCAGCGGAAGGTCTCGAACGTCAGCCCCGCCCGTACATGGGGGTTCTGAATGACGTACATACCGTCGTCATAGTTCAGGAACGAGAAATGGTTTGTTTGTGCGTAGAGCGACAAAACGAGAACGACGAGCAGAAGGGAAAGAATAAACTGACGCTTCTCCGGAGATTCGAACAGCATGGGCCGCTCGGCGCGTGAAGCATCAGCCGGACGGATCGCGGAGGAGGACATATCTCAAACATTTAACCATACGAAACAGCGGCTCTATCACGGGACAGAGCACCAAGGTAATCGCACTTTCCGCGACTGCCGTAGAATGTCGGCGTATCGCTGGATCCCATTTTCCATGACGGATCGTCACGACCATTTTCATGTGGACTCAGATATTGCTCGAGCCTGGACGCTTCCTTCCGACCTCTACACATCGCACGATGTCTGGAGATCGGAGAAAGAGAAAGTCTTCTCGCGCACGTGGCAGGTCGTAGGCCACGCCGCACAGGTTACGAATCCAGGTGACTTCTTCACCACCGAGCTCATCGGTGAGCCTCTGGTGCTCGTGCGAGGAGTTGACGGAATTCTGCGAGGTTTTTACAACGTTTGCCGGCACCGGGCCGGGCCTCCCGCCGAAGGCTGCGGTTCGCGCAAACTTTTTCGCTGCGGCTATCACGGATGGACCTATGACCTCGACGGTTCTCTCATCAGTGCGACCGAGATCGAAGGCGTCGAGGGATTTCGTCCGGAGGAGTTCGCGCTCGTTCCAGTGCGGGTCGAGGAATGGTTCAATTTCGTGTTTGTGAATCTTGATCCGCATGCCCCATCGCTGCGGACGAGTCTGGGATCTCTTCCCGAGCAGGCCGAGAAATTTCCTTTCGGCGAGATGAAGTTGTTCGAGCGCCGCACCTACGACATGAAATGCAATTGGAAAACCTATGTCGACAATTATCTTGAGGGATATCACCTGCCCAGCGTGCATCCCGGACTCAATCGCGAACTGGATTTCAATGCCTACACCGTTGAGCCTACGCAGACGCCATGTCCGGCAGTTCAGCCCGATCCGCGGGGCGCAGCCGGGCGATGCGACTCCGCGACGTTATCAGGAAGCGCGTGAAGATCTCACGACCGACTATTTCTGGATTTTTCCCAACTGGATGTTGAACTGCTACCCCGATAACGTCTCGCTTAACATCGTTTTGCCGGTTGAGGCGGAGCGATCAGTGGCGATTTTTGAATGGTACCTGCCAGAAAAGGAACACACTTCGCCGGCAGCGAAGGCCTCGGTGGAATTCAGCGATCAGATTCAGATTGAAGACGTAGCAATCTGCGAGGCAGTACAAAAAAACCTTCGATCGCGCAGCTATTCCCGCGGGCGGTTCAGCGTGAAGCAGGAAAAAGGGGTTCACGCTTTCCATCGAATGTACGCCGAAGCGATGAGGGTCACCGATCTCTCGAAACCTTGAAGAATGGCCGAAAACCACCACTACTGGTTGAGGCTGGCCAATTCGACAATTTCCGTGGGCGGCGCTCTCGTCTCCACGACTTTTCCGCATTGAAAACAGGATAGTTACGGTCCTCCGATTTCGAGCCTTTGGCACGGCACTTGCGATTCGTAAAGCGGGGAACGGTTTTGGTGTCGTTGGGTCGAAGAGGCAGCTTATGAAAAACAAACTGATCGGAAACTTCGCGGTGTTGGTTCTGGGCTTTTCGAGCGCCTTGTCTGTCGGCGCTTTCGCGCAAACCACGGATCCAGGACCTGGGCCGTCGGACCAGCCAAATGCGCCCATGGAAGTTGGGCAAGACCAGCCCCAAGAGCCACAGGCCGCGGAACCGCAAGGTCCTGATATTCAGGAGGCCGATGCGCAGCCGACAGAAGCTGCCCCAGGCGGACCGTCAGGTGAAGCACCAGCAAAGACCGATCAGGGTGTGGCCCGCGTCAGTTTGATTCACGGGGATGTGTCGACGCAACGCGGAGATTCCGGCGATTGGTCTGCCGTGACTTTGAATCAGCCGGTGATGACGGGCGACAAGATTTCCACGGGAGACAATGCCCGTACCGAATTGCAGCTCGATTTTGCTAATACTCTTCGCCTCGGAGCGAACTCAAAAGCGAACGTCTCGAATCTGACCACAAGAACATTCAGATCCAGATGGCGGAAGGAATCGCGACCTACTCTGTTTCGAAAGACAGCGAGGCCGAACCTGAAATTGATACTCCGAACGTCTCGGTGCATCCTGCGCATCATGACGGCATCTTCCGCGTCGAAGTGCGGCCGGGCGGCGACACGATCGTGATCGTGCGGCAGGGGGAAGCGCAGATTGCGACACCGCAAGGCTCGCACCGAAGTTCGCAGCGGAGAAATGGCGACAGTTCGCGGCGACGCCGATTCTGCACAGTACAAGATTTCGTCTGCTCCGGATCGAGACGATTGGGACCGATGGAACAGCGACCGCGACCACATCATCCGGGACGCGAGTTCCTGGCGCATACCAATCGCCGTTATACCGGAACTCAGGATCTCGATGCTTATGGTCGTTGGCAGAACGTTCCCGATTACGGCGATGTGTGGGTACCGAACGAGCCGGATGGATGGGTTCCTTATCGCAATGGCAACTGGACCTATGAACCTTACTACGGTTGGACGTGGGTAGGTTACGAGCCTTGGGGATGGGCGCCATATCACTACGGCCGCTGGTTTTCATACGGCGGTTCGTGGGCGTGGTGGCCGGGCCCGGTGTACGCGGGTTACAACCCGTTCTGGTCGCCGGCGTATGTCTCTTTCTGGGGATGGGGATCGGGCTTTGGATTTGGTTTCGGATTTGGCGGATGGGGTGGATTCGGCTGGCTACCGCTCGGCCCGTGTGACTGGTTCCATCCATGGTGGGGTGGATATCGCGGGCGCTTCGGGTTTGCGGGCAGGGTTTCGGGAACTTCGGACGCTACGGTGGTTTTGCGCCGCTGCATGGCGGAACGCGATTCTCGAATATCAACAACCTGCACAATGACCACGTGTTCCGTGCGATGTCGACGGTCAATGCGGGCCGCTTCGGAGCGGGCCGGGTCAATGGCGTCGCGGCGACGCGTGAGCAAATCGGTGGAGCGAGAATGATGGCTGGTAATCTGCCCGTTGTTCCTTCTCGCGCAAGTTTGTCGGCCAGCGGACGAGCAGCCGCACCTTCTACGATTCGGAACGGAGGTTCGGAGCGATTCTTCGGATCGAATAACAACGTCGCGCATCCGGCATCGTTCCAGCGCGAGACGGCCAGTCTGCGCCAATCCATGCAGCAGAGTCATGTGGGGGCGGTTCCTGCCGGTGGACGTTCGAGTGAGTTCGCAGCGCGTGGAGGGAACTCTATGCAACGGCCTAGCGCTGGCATTCAAGGGAACCACGAAATGGGGAACGTTGGAAACCGCAACGGAAACCCTGGAACTTCGGCGCAGAGCACCCGCGGAGGGTTCTCGGAAAGCAATCGCGGTGCCGGTACGTCAGGTATGCAGACGTCACGAGGCAACGAGGGTTCATCCCGTACGTTCACTCCTCCATCGGGTAACACGCGGTCGAGCGAACTGGGATCAATGAACTCATCGCGGCCGGGCGGCGCGAGCCAATCTTCTCCATCGGAAAACCGTTCTGGTGGCTTCCGTCCGTTTACTCCGCCGTCGAACAGCGGAGCATCGCGCGGTGAGTCGGGACCGTCCTTCAACCGAGGCCCCGGTAGCGCCGGTGGTGGCAGCTACTGGAGCCGTACGGCCCCGAGCACGATGGGACAGCGGAGCTACGGTTCCTCCGCCGGCAGTTACGGGGGCGGTGCCTCGCGTCCGCAACTCGACATGCGGCAGCCAATCGTCCGCGGTCCGTCGTACGGGAATTCGTCCCGCGGCGCGTACCCCGGCGGCAACTACGGTGGGTATCGAGGAGTACCGACCTATGGGGGTTCGCAACGGGCTCCAAGTTACGGCGGGGGACCGACGCGCAGTGCGCCAAGTTACGGTGGCGGACACAGCGCACCCAGCTATGGCGGAGGTGGACATGCTCCGAGCGGAGGTGCCAGCCACTCGAGTGGCGGAGGCGGTGGACATGCAAGCAGTGGCGGCGGAAGCCACTCCGGCGGCGGTCACCGATAGAACGAATGTCAGCGACAGGCGTTGTTGAAAGCACGATAAGTTGAAATAACCAAAGTGAACGACAGAGGCGAAAAAGGCGCGCTAACCAGCGCGCCTTTTTCTTGCGTCAAGGTCTCGAATACGCTGGGCTGTCTGGTTCAGGTCGGTCGTAATCGCGCCCATACTTGTTCTTGTGCGCGACCTTCACGTCGGATTCTGCAAGTGTGAAGTTGCCGATGGACGCGTCACCTTCATTGACGGTGATCTCGCGCGTCATGGCGCGCAGCGTGTCGGGAGCGACCGTCGGATGGAAAATCTGCACCTGGTATCGACCGGGTGGAACGCGCAGGTTGAAATCTCCACGCGCATCGGAGACGCCGAAGTACGGTGTCGCCAGGGCAATGACAACGGCGCTCATCTGCGCGTGAATGTTGCAGAAGATGAATGAAATACCCGGCTTGTCGAACTGCACGAAGCGCGTGGTTCCACTTTCATATAGCCCTAGATCAAATCGCTTTCCGTCAAAGAGTGAAAAGACATTGTGGAAGAACGGATCGTGATTTGGAAACTCGACCTTGCCGCCGACGGGGATAACCACCAGCGCTGGATGGAAGCTCTTGTCCTTCTGCACCAATTGCGGTATCTCAGAGGGGTTCTGATGAGGCGTCTGAACTTCGGTTCCGATCGGGGTTAGCCAAATCACCGCATTCGAGGCGTCCTTGACCAGATGCCCATTTCGCTTCAGTTCGACATGCGCCTTCACGGGCGCCCCGAACGCGCCGAGAGAGAGCATCAGAACCAGGAAAAGACACGCCCAACTATTCGGCACGTTTTCAAAATAGGATCCCCACGGACAGATTGACCTGATTTGTAACGCTGCTGCTGCTGTAAACAGGGAACGTGCGAAAGCGTCGGAGTTCTGCTGAGAGGATCAGGTCGGAGCGAGGTCGAAACACGACATTCCCCAGCACCCCCTGGTTCCTTCCCAAGATCGGGCCAAAATTGTTTGCGTCGGTCGCAAAGCCCCGGGCTTCGCCGGCGAAGGCGTTGTCCGCTGCCATGACGCCGTTCAGTTCAAGCTTCGGCGTCAACTGAAACTTCAGTTGCGCCCAACCGCCTTCTGCGTCGAGTCCCCGAATCGGGCTCGTAGCGGAAGTAGGATCGCCTCCGTACAAAATGGAAGTGCCAATCGCTGCTCCCAGCCCTCCGATGCCGCGGCCGCGATAGAACTCGCCCGACAGGCCGAGCCGCGAAGCAATCGGAATTTGCCAATCTGCCATTGCACCCCAGCCATCGATGTTTCGATCCCATCTCCAGTTTTGCCGGCCGTAGTAGCCTGCAACGCCAAAACTCAGAGGATGTTCTTGCACCGTCCGAGACCAGGCCGTCCGAAACGCGAAGGCGGGTTGTCCGGACAATTCTCCAGCTTGCGGAGAACGATAAAACGAGTTGTAAGGAGTTTCCCAGTCGAGATTGTCGAGTACGCCGCCTTCTACCGTGATGTTCTGCCGGTCGGACAAGACAAACCGGTGTTCGGCGCGAACTTGCGGGATCCAGCCCCACAGGTTTCCCGAGAAACCGAACGCAGGAGTGGCGAGGGATGCAAACGACGTTGGAGACAGCGGAGAGATGAACAGAGAATCTTGGCCTGCAGTCAGCGAAGTATTCTCCCAATCAAATCGAACTTTGGCGGTCTGCAAACGAACGATGCCGAAGTTCACGCCGTTGCCAGTCGCCGGGAAGCCTCCAGAGAAGTCGAATTGCACATCCGCGGAGGTTTTTGCCCCCCAAACGTTTGGTCCGAAGATTTCGAGTCCGATCTCTGACTGTCGGAAAGTAGCGCCCAGCGTTGCGGCCGGCGTTCCAAGCCTCACTGGTTCGGAGTAGGTGGGGAAGTCGAGATCGTCCGATCCACCGACGTTCCGGAATGCGTTCATTAAAACGATGCCGTGTAAACGTGCGCGATACTTAGAAGCAGTCTCAACTTTTGTTTGATATTGCTCGTCAATTTTCGAACTCATCAGGGACGTTGAGTCTTCGAGCTTTTGAACGCGATCCTCGATGCCGGATGGAACTTGTTTAGCTGGTGAAGGCTCACCATGTGCAGCTTCTGCTTCGACGGCAGTGGGCGCCTGAGCCGACGGCGAGGTCGCTGGAGAACCGGGGTTTTCAAGAAGAGCTCGCGTTGCCTGCAGATCCTGACGCAGTTGGTGCATCTCGGCGCGGGATTGGGCATTTTCGGCGCGCATCTCGTCGACCATGACTTGTAGTTTGTGAACCTGGTCCTGTAAATCATGCACCGCATTCGCCGTTTCGCTGGACGAAGAAGCGCTGTTGGAGGGCGTTTCTTGTGCCCTGCCATGGGGAATGAACAAGATGAAAGCGGCAACCACCAGTGCCGTCCCACGAACCACTGGGATTGAATGACTCTTCACGCCGTCCTCCTGCACTGTCCGGGGGTATGGCACTGGAGAAGGCGACGACAGTTGCCTACGGACCCGGACGAGAAATCAATTTTGCGCTGGTATTGTCTTGCTGCGCCGGCACAAGGGAAGCCAGGTTCCCGAGTGGATCTATGGAAGTGCGAAAAGTTTCCTTTAAGCGGCCCGGCAGGACAATCCGAAACACGGTCTTTCCCTGAGCCGTGCGTTCCACAAATATCTCACCATTGTGATCCTGGACAATTTTCTGCACGACTGCGAGACCTAACCCGTCCGATTTTCTTTTCCGTAGCTGACGAACGGGTGGAACAGGCGGTCCCGAATCGACTCCGCAATACCCGGTCCATTGTCGGCTACGGCAATGGTGATCGAACCTGCCGATTCACCGGCGCTGACTTCTACGTCTCCCCCCGTAACTGGAGCGGCCTCGCAGGCGTTAAGGAGCAAATTGTAAAGAACCCGCTCCATCTTTCGTTGATCGAACCAGCCCGAGACTTGCGCGCCACATGACACATTGATCGAGCGATCATGATGTCGGGGATGCAGGCGGACCGCTTGCACTGCCCGATGTATTGTTTCCGAAATATTTCCGGATCCCGGATTCAATGATTCGCGGGTGCGGGCAAATTCGAGCAATGAATCGATCAGGTCCGTCATCAAGTTCACGCCCGTTCGAACCTCCTGGTAAAGCTCCTCGCGCTGAGCGGGTGTCAGGTGGCTGTCGCAGAGGAATTCGGAATTAGCAACGATGGCCGCGAGAGAGTGCCGAAGATCGTGCGAAATAGAACTGGCCATCCGTCCGATGGTCGCGAGCTGTTCGGACTCCAGCAAGTCCTGCTGGCTTTTCAAGAGGCTGGCTCGCATGCGATCGAACGCGCGAGTTAGTTCGGCGACCTCGTCGCTTCCACGGCGGTCCAAGGGATGGTGGAAGTCGCCGCCTTCCAACGCGCGGACGCCGCCGACCAGATTGCCCAGCGGCTTGGTGAAGGTGTGCGAAACGAAGAATACGAGTCCGCTACCAACGACAATTGCAGCAAGGCTCAACAGAAGAAGATAGCGGTTCAAACGGTCCACAAACTTCGTTGCTTGATCGTAGGACTCGAGCACGCTGAGGCGAACCGGAGTTTCGCGCGAGCCCGACAACTCAAGCGACGTGGCCAGAAAGCGCTCTTTGCCGATCTCGATGTCGCGAGGTTCTTCCTGCGCCGATCCGGTGATCAATCTCGCTAAGTTCTCACTCTGTGTTTGCTGGAGAGGCAGCGTCGTCGCGACCACTTCATCGCCGCAGGAAAATGCCACCTGACTTCCAGCAACTTTGCCAACCGACCCGGCTAGCCGGTCGTTGATTTCGTATCCGATCACGAGAAATCCGAGCAGGGTGCCGTCAGTACGAGAGCCGCGATAGACCGGCTCAACGAAAGTCTGGTACAGATGATGTCCACCGAGCCACCAGTGGCTCGATTCGCCGCGGTCTTCTTCGAGCGACTGCTGGAAATATTTTTCGGCCGCCTCGGGAGTAAATCCCGGAGTCTTGGTGTGAAGCGCTTCCACTTTGCCGGTGCGATTGACCAGCACAAACAAATCGCTATTCGCGATGTCGTAAATGTCCTTCGAGGCGTCCTGGATGGTGACCGGGTCGGCACCGGTCATGATGGCACGGGTGATAGGGAGATCTGCGAGCAGGGCCACGTCGCTTGTCAACATCGTCTCGCGTTCATGGCGAAAATCTTGAAAGGCTGCGACCGAGTTGCGCAAGTTCACGGCGATGCTCTGCCGGACGTTGGTTTCCACGCTGTGGCGCACGAGGAGAAGAGTGATCGTCGTCAGGCCTGCTGTGATGAGAAGCATCGACAGCAGAAAACGCGTGCGAAGCCGAAGTCGCGGCACAAAATTACCGGACTCAGCTGCGGAAGATGTCGCGCGGACTCTGGAGACGGCTTCACAAAGGTCAGCGAACGAACTTGTATCCCATTCCATGTACTGTTCGGAAGTGTACCGGGCTTGATGGGTCTTTCTCCAGTTTCTGGCGGAGTTTCAGGATGTGATTGTCCACAGTTCGGGTGGACGGATAATTTTGGTAGCCCCAGACCTCGTTCAGCAATTCATCCCGGCTGATCACTCGATCCGCGTTCTGTACAAGGAATTGGAACGTCTTGAATTCCTGCGCGGTGAGGACGACCGGCTTGCCGTCGCGCTTCACTTCCATTCTCTTGAAGTCTGCCGAGATGCCTCGAAGCTGACGATTTGACATCTGGTGTGCGAGTCGTGTGACGCAACGCTGCCCGAACTCTTGCCAGCAATTCGCGGGGGCTGAACGGCTTGGTGACATAGTCATCCGCCCCCAACTCGAGCAACAAAACCTTGTCTGAGACATCGCTCGCAGCGCTGAGCACTACGATCGGCAGGGTCGGCGCGAGCGCTTTGATTTCTTTGCAGACGTCGCGCCCGGAAACTTTCGGCAGGCGCAAGTCTAAGACAATGGCCGCAGGCGCAGAGGACTGAAAGCTTTCAATCGCAGATTTCCCGTCGGACTGCGTCTCGACCGCGTAACCTTCCGTCTCGAAAAGCCTTCGCAAAGCCTTTTGAACGGCTGGATCGTCTTCGACGACCAAGATGCGGCCCGTAGGCTTGGCCTGAGGCACCGGATTCATGGTTCTTCCCGCGGTAGCAAGTGGAGTTGCAACATTCCCCATAATCGTTTTTCCTGGTTATCTATCGGGGGTAGGCTTCCGAAACCCTTGAAAACTCGCCCATTCGGAAGCAACTTAACTACTGAAGCTTACAATGACTCCTCGCTAATTATGCGCCAAACAGGCTCTTTTGACATTCTTTTTACAAGTTCAATATGGTGTAAAAAGCGACTCGGGAACTCGATTTGCAAGGTAGCGAAACCGCTTCTTCAATCGACTTTGTGCGCCACATAATGCAGTCTCTGCCCGGCCTTTTTCTGGCATGAATTCCGCTAGAATTGACTTCTTGCTTTCCTCCGACCTCAACAATCTCGTCGTCGTGCTCGTCCGTCCTCGCAATCCTCTGAACATTGGAGCGGCTGCGCGTGCGATGTCGAATTTCGGGTGCCGTCGATTGCGATTGGTGAATCCCTACGGCCTCGCCTTTCGCGAAGCGCGTTCAGCAGTAGGCGCGGCAGAAGTCTTGCAAGATGCCGACGAATTCGAGGCGGTAGCGAACGCCGTTGCAGACTGTTCGTTGGTCGTGGGGACCACTGCGGTGCGAGATCGCGCGCTGCAACATTCCCCGTTGATCATGAATGAGCAATCGAGTGCTCTGATTCATTCCGCTCTTGGAAAGGGTCGCGCTGCGATTCTGTTCGGCTCTGAGAAGATTGGCCTTACGAATGAGGATTTCAGTCACTGCCATTGGCTGATGACGGTTCCAACTCATCAACAAAATATCTCGATGAATTTGGGGCAATCGGTTGCGGTTTGTTTGTATGAGCTAGCGAGAGGAATTCGTGCGTGATCAGCCATCACAAGAGTTCGATCCGCCAACTGCCGAACAAACCGAACAAATCGCCGAATGTCTGCTCGAGTCCCTGCGCATCAGCGGATACGTCAAGCCCGGCACCGATAAAATGTTCGAGAAGAAAGCGCGGCAACTCATCCTGCGGATGAAGCTCGAAGCTTACGACGCCAAACTTTTTCTTGGCATGCTGCGTCAAATCGCATGGAAACTTCGGCTCCCGGGCAAGAATTAGCGGGAGATGTGTTCGGGGGAGGCATCAGTTCCACTGCGGCGAAACCGAAACGTTAGCAGCCATGCGCTTGTTTCCTCGGTTGACCGTTGGCTTGGCTGGAGCGAATTGCCAGCCTTGAGCCGCTTTCAATGCCTGGCCCGCGAAGTATTTGCTCGGCCCGGCGGTCTTCAATTTCTCCGAAGTTACTTTTCCCGATGCGATCCACCTCGACGCGCACGCTCACTTTGATCGTACCGGTTATGGTATTTCGCGCACTCTTCGGAATGTCAGGAATGACTTGATGTACGACCGCGCCGCCGGTTCCTGTTGTTACGGTGGCCGCTTTGCTCGAGCGCTGGCGCGTTTCGAGGGCGTGACTGGATTGGGCTTAGGAGCTGTGATCACCGGTGCCGGTTGCGCAGGCGGTTGAGAGGCTGACGGAGCTTCTATCGCTGTATCGGTGGCGCGCGGACGCATCAACCCCCACACAACCAGTGCGGCCACAACGACCAGAACGACTCCAATGACGATCGAGCGCAGGTTGCTCGATCCTTCGGGAACTGCTTCTTCGAAACCTTCAATCGGAACTGAAACCGCAGCCGGAACCGGAAGCTCGGCTGCAGATGAGCCGCTGCGGTGGATGTAACTGTGCCCGGATATCTGCGACGGAACATCGTAATTTCGGATCGTGGTGTAGACATTCGCGCGCGATAGTTCGAAATGGTTCAGGAAGGCTGCCCGGAAGCCCGGGATCTCCTTGCGCGGCGGGAACTGCTTTCTGCGTGAGAGCAGCGACGATGGTTACGCCCAAAGACCAGACATCGCTTTCAGGCGAAGCCAACCCGGAAGAAACTTCAGGTGCGTCGTACACGCCAATTGCCCTGCGGACCGAGTTCGGCTCGCCAATCTTTGTGGCGTGGTCGGATGAGAGTTTGAGTTGATCTCCGACTGCCAGTACATTCGATGGCCGTATGCGCCCGTGAACCAATCCATTGTCGAGCAGGTACGCGAGGGCATCCAGCAGGGGAGCCAGCATATCCGAAACTTCGGATGGAGCCAGAGGCCTCTGCGGAAGGATTTGCGAGAGGTCCTCCTCTGCGTACTCCATGACGATGTAAATAACCGTTGTGCTATCGAGGCGAGCCCTACCAGCTTCGAAGATCGAAATCAGATTTGGGTGTGAAAGTTTGGCGGCGGCGCGCAACCGTGCGAGCTCGCGATCTGCGTCCGGACCATCGGCGTCGATTAGCTTGATTGCCGCATTTTCATTTGCCTTTCCCAGCTTCTGGGTGAGAAATACCGCGCTGTGGTCAGAGCCACCCAGCCACTGGCGAAGTGGATATTTTCCATCCACAACACGGCCTTCCCATGTTTTCCATGCCTCAATTCTGCTCATCAGGGCTCCGGCGAATCATCATTCTATGCCATTCGCCGGAGTGCGTCATATTCGGGATTTCCCTGAGTCGTCGAAGTCGGAAGCGATTCACCGAATTCCTGAATAGGATCCTCGGTTGCTTTGAGAGACTCGGCTGTGGTGCTCATCGGCTCTTATAACTGAAGGTCACTTTTGTTTCCTCGTCCAGCACAAGAGGGCGGACAAAGCTGAACGACGTGCCCGCGCGCGGCACGTCCACCGGTACGGGGAGAACTCCCGCAACACGTTTCTGGAGATTGACGACATTCGCAGAGGCCTGTTGAGGGACGTTCTTCGCCGGTTGCTCCAGTTCCGTGTAGTTGCGACCGACCAGTAACGTTGACGCTTCAGTCACTTCGACACTTTCGCTCACCGTCCCTAGGCCCAACGCGAAACTATAAGTTGAAGGTTGATTCGCATCGTAAACGGCGTCTCGAACCACCGTCTTGAATCCCCGAGCTTCGGCTTTGATTTTGACCGCGCCGGTAGGAACGCTCGATACGACCCATCGTCCTTGCTGATCACTGACGGTCGTCATCGAATAGCCGGTTGACGGAGCAGTGACTGTCACTTGAGCGTTTGCGAGCACAGCTCCCGATGGGTCCGCGACAATCCCACCCAGTTGGCCCGGCGTCAGTGATCCAACCGCAACGCTGCTGGCGGGGACTGCGATGCCGTTTTGATCGAGGCGATAAGCAATGGTGTTTGGTTGAAAGGCCGGAGGCACGCGACCTGATGGGATGACGTCTCCACCGAAATCTTTCACCTTGTATTGCTCCGGCAGAAACACTTCCCAGTTGAGCAGGCTGATTGGAATATCCATGTTCGGAAGGCTCAACTCGGCGCCGCCTTTTCTCGCGAACGGCGCGCCCGAGTGCATAAACACAAACGAGACTGTGTACGAATCGGTCGGATGAAACCCAGGACGCAACAGGGGAACTCGGCTTCCGTCCGGTCCTTGAACAGGCTTCACTCGTTCGCCACCAACATCGGCTGACAAAATCGAGACGCCGGCTGGAAGAGAAACTTTCAGGAACGGCTGCGCCTGATTTTTCACAACCAGCTTCACTTCCGTCAAAGATTTTCCCTCCGACGTGACCAGCGTGGTCACGAATGCGCTCTCGGCCACGGCCGCGAGCACGCTGGCGTCAGGAAATCGCACCCACTCGAGTGAGAGCGTTGGCTTTTCGTCCGGCTGGCGGTGATAACGGAAGGCAGCTTGCGGCGGGAAGTGAGCGAGCGATCGTAAGTAGGAACTCGCTTCCTTCACATCCATCCGTTTCAGCGCGCCACCCTCCTTGGCGGAAATTTCCATCGTCCCAGCGCCTTCGACCAGCACTTCTCCGGTCTCTCGCTGCGCTCCTTTGAAACTGAGGAAGGGTGCGTCCGCTTTCGCATCGATAAGTGAGCGTTCCATCGAAATCAGGAACTGATGTGTGCGTTGGTTGGGAGCGTTCACCTTGAGGGTCAGGACTCCGGCTTGCGTCTCCGACGCGTCAAGCGTGGCTCCCGTTACGCCGGTGAGTTCATACCCCGAGGGCAATTCCACCTGGAACTGCGATGGCTCTCCTTGGATCACGGTGACATCAGCGAGAATCGCGAGCCGCATCTCGGCATCGCTGATCGAGACCAGCGTCTTGGCATCCGCCAGGAAGCGAACTTCCCGGTGCACGACAGGCGTGACGGCTTCACGCGTCGCCCACCAGAACGTAGCAGGCTGTCCTGGCACCAAGGTTGCTTCGATGGCTGTGTGACCGTTCTCGGATTTCCGGCCCGTGATCAGACCTGAATTCAAGTTCGCGACGGTATGATCACCGGGTATCAGCAATTCGACTTGCACACTTCCCGCGGCCGGCGCAAGAAGGCTGAACGAAGCGCGGCCAGCCTCGATCTTAAGGGGCAGCCCGGTGTCGAGAACAATCGAGAATTCTGACGGCCCGGCCAGTAGCGCAGCGTGTGTGCCGTTCTCCTGAATGAGTGGAATCCCTTTGCCGTTCTGACGCGCATCCAGAACGGTCATTCCGCTGGTGAGAAAAACTTTGTTGATTCCCTTGCGGAACACTTCGCCCTCAAGGTTGCACCGTTCCGCGAATCGAGTCATCTTGGACAATCAGCTTTACGTCCGCGTGCTTGATGGAATAGGCGAGTGGCGCCGTGTCCGGTTTCTTCGGCGTCTTGCCCGCGAGTTCTACCAATTTGTTGTACTCATCGAGGGGCAACGTCACATTGCCTGAGTCGGGCAAGGGAAGCGTGGGTTTCTCTTGCGCGGCGCACAGGAGCCCGGCACAAAAACAGAAGGCGAACATCGGGATAAGTCTGCTTTTCATCGCACACCTGCCTTTTTGTCACGCTGAAAGCTGAGTTCGGCTGAAGGAACTTGATTTTCGCTGGTGAGTTCGGACACCAGAAATATCGAAGGACCAAAAGAGGGGAAGGGAACGCTTACAGGAAGGATGCCGGCCACTTTTCCACCCGAAGATTTTGCCCGGAAGGTATCGAGCAGGGCTTGTGTTGCGTCCTTCCTGGTTTTGTCGTCCGCCGCCTGAAACTGCGCGAACTGTTCCAGCCGGTCCGTTTCTTTTTGAACTGTCGTTGGGGAAGATCCCGGGGCGATCGCATAGAGCGGTGGCGGGGGGAGCAAGGCTGCTGAGGTTGGGCCTTGATATTCCTGGGAACGGAATGTTCCTGGCTCGGCCGTCACGCGGAACGTCGGAGGATAGTACAAAAGCAAGCCTGTCCGGGAAATTGGGAGATCCAACGCAGGCAGCAAAATTTTCTCCCGACCCTTTTCCTCCCACACCGTCGCTTTTGTGAGATACAAAATCTCGATCTCGAACGCGGGAGCCTCATCGCCTCCCCTCGACTTTTCGAGCGGCAAGAGCAGACTTCCATCCGGAGACTGCCCTGGACGAATCGGCCTTCCCGCCAGTGAGGCGCTCCATACCGTCGCGCCGGAGGGCAAACTGATTTTTACGAAATTCCGCTGGTTGTTTCGCACAGCGTAGCGGGCCTGTATGAGCTCTTTCCCATCCGTGCTCATCAGTACTTGATAGCGAGCCTCTTCGACATTCGCCATCAAGACCGCTTGCTGGTCGTAGCGAGCAACGTTCACACTCAGCGATCGTTTGAGTCCTGCCTCGCCCGCCCGCGCAAGAAATGCGACCAGGGCTGGCGATTGCCGGCTCGCGACCATTTCGCCGAGATCGGTTGCGTCGGCGTCTTCCATCCCTTCGGCTTTTTGATCTTTGATTTCGCCCGCGCCGAGGATTTCTACGGCCACGCCGCCCGTGTCCCGCTCTGTATTCAGAAGCCGCAGTAGAGGAATGTTGATAATTCCATCCCTCGGCAGTCGAGCTTCGCCCTGAATGACGAACCGCGCGCGGTGCTCGACCGGTTCGAGGAAGGAGACGGCCAATACGCCGTCCTTCATCTCCCAGTCGGCGACGATCGCTCCAGAAACTTGATTCACGGTGATCGTCTCCGGCAAGCTGAAGGCTGACCTTCTTCGCCACTCCCTGTACGACTTCGAAATCCGCCTCTGCGTAGATAGAGGTGGAGTCTTCAGCCAGACTCGTCAGCTGCGTCAACGCACCGCGCAGGCGTAAGGGCAATTCAACCTGATGATCCTCAGACTTTTTCCTCCAGGTGAACGTGAGTGCCTCGTTGCCGCGACCGTAGGCGAGAAACTTGGTTTCGCCGGAAGACTCCGATTTTTCGGAGATCAATCCGCCGCCAACTCTCAGATCGATTCCATTTCTCGAAAGCTGTACCGATGCGCGCGTCACCCCCGACTCGGTGGAAGGAAGCGAAAAGCTTTCGTCGCCCGTCGAAGCTGTGACTGGGACGTCGACATCGAGCTCCAATATCCAGCGCCCGGGATGCGAGAGCAGCGCCGCCAGATGCGGTCCGCCTTTGCCTTGCGAACCTGGCACGAGTGAGACGAGCTTTCCGTCGAGCCGGGCTTCTCGGACCAGCAGCCCCGCCGGCACGGGCACGCGCACCCATCCATCTTTCAAAACGTCGACGGTCAGGTTGGCGCGCCCCGCCGCAAGATCCCCCGCCACGTGAAGTTCGTAGTCCACGCGGGTGAGCGTGGCGTCCATCGGAGGCGGTTCCGGATCGTGCTCTACCGGATACGCTTTCGCCCGCAACACCTTGTACTCATCGACCGGGATGACGACCCATCCCGCCACTATGCGAGGCCTCGGCAGGCTTTTCCTGCGCACAGGCCGCGGTGCCCCGCAACGATGGAAGCGGCTAGGACAAGAGGAAAGAACGGATCTCAAAACGATACGCTCTGAGTTGCGGAAGAGCTGCGAGAATCGATATTTTCATAGTTCAACCCTCACTGGAACTACTCCGTAGCGATGCGTTTCTGGCTGCGGGGGATGTTTGAGCAGCGGCGCCATGCTTAGATAGAGAATGCTCGACCCTGCCAAAATTGCGAAGAATTTCGAGCCGTTACTTTCGGACACCGTGGGCGCCACCGCCGCCAGTCAGGTGCTCTGCTGTACCATGGCAGGTCGCCTGAGTCCGCCCGCGGAGGTTCGTTTTGACGTTCATCACAGAAAAATCGAAGCAGGCTTACGAGCGAACGCTGGGAACCCTGATCGAGGCTAGCAGTTCGTCTTCCCGGGGCCCCGCGAACTTCGGCGAGTATCCCATCTTCATGGAACGAGGACGCGGTTCGCGCATCTTCGACGTCGACGGCAACGAATACATTGACTGGATGATGGCCTTTGGCGCGTTGCCGCTCGGACACGCGCATCCTGAGGTGGTCGAAGCCATTACCGAAGCTGCGACCACGGGCGCTCATTTCGCGACCGCGACCCCGGTTGAAATCGAAGTAGCCGAGATGATTCAGAAGATCGTTCCGAACGCCGAGCGCGTCCGCTTCGCGAATACCGGAACTGAAGCCATGATGGCCGCCATCCGCCTGGCTCGAGGAGTGACTGGGAGGCCGAAGATTCTGAAGTTCGAAGGACACTACCACGGATGGCATGACGATGTACTCGTCAGTTCCAACGTGATGCCGCCCAGCCGCGCTGGGATTGCGCACCGATCCGATCAAGATTCCCGACAGCTCCGGTCTCAACCGGACCGCGCTCGATGACACGATTGTGGTTCCCTGGAACGATGTGGAACTGCTGCGCCGCGCAATTGAAAGCAATCCGGGGCAGATCGCCGCCATCATTACCGAGGGAATCATGGCGAACATGGGAGTGATTCCTCCGGCCGAGGGATATCTGCAGAGCCTTCAGGCAACTCGCCCGCGCAAACGGAATTCTCTTCATTCTTGACGAGACCGTTACGGGATTTCGCATCGCTCCCGGTGGCTGCCAGCAACACTACAAACTGTCTCCAGACCTGGTGACGTTTGGAAAAGCGCTCGGTTCCGGATTGCCCGTCGCTGCGCTCGTGGGCCGAGCCGAGGTGATGGATGCATTGCAGTGGGGCGGAGTGCTGCACTACGGAACGCATAACGGATCGCGCATCGGCATGTTCGCCGCGCGCGCGAATCTTCGCGTGCTGAGTCGCGACAATAACGCGTCCTTTCAACACACATGGCGCATCGCTGATCTTATCTGCTCAAAGCTGCGAGAATTGCTGCAGAAGAAAGGCGTGAGCGCAGTTGTGCAAAATGTCGGGCCGATGTTTCAGCTGATGTTCACCGGTCAGCCGGCGATCCGGGATTACCGAGAGTTCTGCCGGCACGTCGACCGCGCAGCCTTTCAGAAATTTGTGCTCTCCTTATTTCCTTTCGGCGTATACGCGTCCCCATCGGCAGCCCTGCATTCCATCGTTACGCTCGCGCACACGGAGCAGGACGTCGAGATCACGATTGACGCGGCAGAGAAGGCGCTGGATGCGGCACGAGGGAAGGCCCAATGACGCAGTCCGCGTCCATCGAACGGGCGATGAGCCTCTTATCGATGGAAGGAAAAGTCGCCATTGTGACGGGCGCAGCCTCCGGGATTGGGCGAGGAATTTCCCTGCGGCTGAGCGAGATGGGAGCTTCGGTCGCGCTATTGGATATTGACCACGCCAAGAGTGAAGAAGTTGGCAACCAGATTCGTGGCAATGGCACTGAAGCCATCGCCATGAGATGCGATGTTCGCAGTGCTGCAGATTGCCAGCGTGCCGTCGAGGCCGCGATTGAGAAGTGGAACAGGATCGACATCCTCTGCAATTGCGCGGGGATAGCTATCCGGAAAGATGTAGTGGATCTGAGCGAGGAAGAATGGGACTGGGCGCTCGACGTGACGCTCAAAGGAATCTTCTTGCTGTCGCGAGAGGTGATTCCCCACATGATCCGCAGTGGCGGGGGCAGCGTGATCAACATTGGCTCAGGATGGTCGCTAAGAGGCGGTCCGCAAGCAGCGTCCTACTGCGCCGCCAAGGGTGGAACGGTGAATCTTACCCGCGCTATGGCGATCGATCACGGCAAGCACAACATTCGCGTGAATTGCGTTTGCCCCGGCGATGTCGACACTCCGTTGCTTCGAAGTGAATGCAGGCAGCTCGGCGAAGATCCTCAAACTTTCATGAGAGAAGCGGCCAATCGGCCATCGCGCGCGTGGGTACGCCGGACGATATTGCGAACGCGGTGCTTTTTCTGGCGAGCCCGATGTCGAGTTGGATCACCGGAGCAGCCTGGTCGTCGATGGCGGCGGGCTGGCGTGAAGGTGTCGCGATCCAACGTTTCTTGACTCTGGTGTTATTCCCGAAGACCTTGCGTGAACTGGATTGAGGCACAGGTTGCATCGAGATCCGGATCACGATTCGGACCATCCATGTGCAAAGTGTTCGGACGTTGCTCGACCGAATGAAGCTTGAATCGCTCGCCGTTGTCGAGCAGTTCCACGCTCACATGC
>CAVYUY010000038.1:0-39335 GCA_963771765.1 uncultured Acidobacteriota bacterium | reverse complement strand
AGAGGAATGTTGATAATTCCATCCCTCGGCAATCGAGCTTCGCCCTGAATGACAAACCGCGCGCGGTGGTCGACCGGTTCGAGAAAGAGACGGCCAGCATCCTTCATCTCCCAGTCGGCGACGATCGCTCCAGAAACTTGATTCACGGTGATCGTCTCCGGAAGCTGAAGGCTGACCTTCTTCGCCACTCCCTGTACGACTTCGAAATCCGCCTCTGCGTAGATAGAGGTGCTGTCTTCAGCCAGACTCGTCAGCTGCGTCAAGGCACCGCGCAGGCGTAATGGCAATTCAACCTGATGATCCTCGGACTTCTTCCTCCAGGTGAAGGTAAGTGGCTCGTTGCCGCGACCGTAGGCTAGAAACTTGGTCTCCCCGGGAAGACTCCGATTTTTCGGAGATCAATCCGCCTCCAACTCTCAGATCGATTCCATTTCTCGAAAGCTGAACTGATGCGCGCGTCACCCCCGACTCGGTGGAAGGAAGTGCAAGGCTTTCGTCGCCTGTCGAAGCTGTAATTGGGACGTCGACGTCGAGCTCCAATATCCAGCGCCCGGGATGTGACAGGAGCGCTGCCAGGTGCGATCCACTTTTGCCCTGTGAACTTGGCACGAGCGAGACGAGCTTTCCGTCGAGCCGCGCTTCCCGGACCAGCAGCCCGGTCGGCACCGGTACGCGCACCCATCCATCTTTCAAAACGTCGACCGTCAGGTTGGCGCGCCCCGCCGCAAGGGCTCCCACTACATGAAGTTCGTATTCCACGCGGGTCAGCGTAGCGTCTATCGGAGGCGGTTCCGGATCGGGCTCCACCGGATACGCCTTCGCCCGCAACACCTTGTACTCATCGACAGGGATGACGACCCATCCCGCCATGTGCGAGGCCTCGGAAGGTTTTTCCTCTGCGCAGGCGGTGCTGCCCGGCAAGACGGAAGCAGTTAGGAAAAGAAGAACGAAGGGTCTCAACCCAACGCGTCTGACTTGGGAAAGCGCTGCGAGAATCGATATTTTCATAGTTCAACCCTCACTGGAACTACTCCGTGGATGCCTTTCTTGCTGCGGGGGATGTTTCAGCAGCAACGGCATACTTAGATAGGAATGCTCGCCCTCGCCAAAATTGCGAAGAATTTAGAGCCCTTTGCTTTCCGCACTCTGGCCACAACCGTCCGCCAGACAGGTCCGCTGCTGTACCATGGCAGGTCGCGTGAGTCCGTCCGCGGAGGTTCGTTTTGACGTTCATCACTGAAAAATCAAAGCAGGCTTACGAGCGAACCCTGGGAGTTCTGATCGAAGCCAGTAGTTCCTCTTCCCGTGGACCGGCGAACTTTGGCAAATACCCCATCTTCATGGAGCGAGGCCGGGGCTCTCGCATCTTCGACGTGGATGGCAATGAATACATTGACTGGATGATGGCTTTTGGCGCGTTGCCGCTCGGACACGCGCATCCCGAGGTAGTCGAAGCAATTACAGAAGCGGCAACCACGGGCGCTCACTTCGCGACCGCAACCGCCGTGGAAATCGAAGTGGCGGAGATGATTCAGAAGATCGTTCCGAACGCCGAGCGCGTGCGCTTAGCGAATACCGGAACCGAAGCCATGATGGCGGCAATCCGTTTGGCTCGCGGCGTGACAGGAAGGCCCAAGATTCTGAAGTTCGAAGGACACTACCACGGCTGGCACGACGATGTGCTCGTCAGTTCCAACGTGATGCCCCCCGCCGCGCTCGGATTGCGAACCGATCCGGTTAAAATTCCTGATAGTTCGGGCCTGAATCGGAGCGCACTCGATGACACGATCGTGGTTCCCTGGAACGATGTGGAATTGCTGCGGCGTGCGGTTGAGAGCAATCCGGGGCAAATCGCGGCCATCATTACCGAGGGAGTCATGGCCAACATGGGAGTGATTCCTCCGGCCGAGGGATTTCTGCAAAGTGTCGAGCAACTTGCTCGCGCCAACGGAATTCTTTTCATTCTTGACGAGACCGTGACGGGGTTCCGAATCGCGCCGGGAGGCTGCCAGCAACACTACAAGCTGTCGCCAGACTTGGTAACGTTTGGGAAAGCGCTTGGCTCCGGATTGCCCGTTGCTGCGCTCGTCGGACGGGCGGCGGTGATGGATGCATTGCAGTGGGGCGGCGTCTTGCACTACGGCACGCATAACGGATCGCGCATCGGCATGTTCGCTGCCCGGGCAAATCTCCGCGCGCTGACTCGCGATAACAATGCGTCATTCCAACACACGTGGCGCATCGCTGATCTTCTGTGTTCAAAGTTGCGCGAGTTGCTGCGAAAGAAGGGGGTCGGCGCAATTGTGCAGAACGTCGGTCCGATGTTTCAAGTTATGTTCACTGATCAGTCGGCGATTCACGACTATCGAGACTTTTGCCGGCATGTCGATCGCGTGGCCTTCCAGAAATTTGTGCTGTCACTATTTCCCTTCGGAGTCTACGCGTCCCCGTCTGCAGCACTCCATTCCATCGTCACGCTCGCCCACACAGAACAGGACGTCGACTTCACAATTGACGCGGCAGAGAAATCCTTGGATGCGATGCAGAGGAAGGCACGATGACGCAGTCGTTGTCCATCGAACGAGCCGTGAGCCTTTTGTCCCTGGAAGGGAAAGTCGCCATGGTCACCGGGGCAGCTTCCGGCATTGGCCGAGGAATTTGCCTGCGCCTCTCCGAGTTGGGAGCTTCGGTTGCGCTACTCGATATTGACCATGCCAAGAGCGAGGAAGTCGCCGAACGGATTCGCGGCTACGCCACTGAAGCTATAGCTTTGAGATGCGACGTCCGAAGTGCCACAGATTGCCAGCGTGCCGTCAAGGCGTCGATTGAGAGGTGGAACCGGATCGACATTCTTTGCAATTGCGCAGGAATAGCGATCCGAAAGGACGTGGTTGATCTCAGCGAGGAGGAATGGGACCGGACGCTCGACGTGACGCTCAAAGGAATCTTCTTGCTCTCTCGTGAAGTGATTCCCTGGATGATTCGCGGCGGTGGAGGCAGCATCATCAACATTGGTTCGGGCTGGTCGCTCAAGGGCGGTCCACAAGCGGCGTCTTACTGCGCTGCCAAAGGCGGAACCGTGAATCTCACCCGAGCAATGGCCATCGATCACGGAAAACATAATATTCGTGTGAATTGCGTCTGCCCCGGCGACGTCGACACTCCATTGCTCCAAAGCGAATGCAGCCAGCTCGGGGAAGATCCTCAGACTTTCATGCGAGATGCGGCGAATCGCCCGATCGCCCGCGTTGGTACGCCAGACGATGTTGCGAACGCCGTGCTCTTCCTGGCGAGCCCCATGTCGAGCTGGATCACTGGCGCAGCGTTGGTGGTTGATGGCGGAGGACTGGCGTGAAGCTGTAGCCGTCGTGTGTTTCTTTGTTTCGCCGTTATTCCCGAAGCCCTTGTGTGAACTGGATCGATCCACAACTTGCATCGAGATTGGGATCACGATTCGGACCCTCCATGTGCAAGGTGTTCGGACGCTCCTCAACAGACTGCAGTTTGAAGCGCTCGCCATTTTCTGGGAGCACCACGCTCACATGCAACAACCGCGAAGAGCCGATGGAGTAGTCCAGCCACAGAGTACGGCTGGCCGGACGGATTCCGGCCGCTTGCGCGTGCAGTAGACCTCCGGTCGCCGGAGTGGGCAGTTGCTTTACGATCGAACGGACATCGTCATTCTCCAGCCAACCCGATTGAAGACTGGGTGCTCCTGCGGTTGGCAGAGGGATGTCCGTGACGAACATTTTCCATGTTCGCGCGGCATTCCGTACAAGAACATCGGAACCGTTGCTTTTCGCGATCACGACAAGCTGTCCAATCGGACAGGCCACGATGTTGCCATCATTGCCTCCCGCCCAGTCTCCGCCCCACCAATTGCCGGCTTTTTCCCACGCGGCTCCATCTTTGTAAAAAACCTCCCACGCGTCGCCGGAGTCGGGTCCTTCCCGGGGAGTTCCAAGCAGCCGAAGCTGGGCGGAGTCTGACAGGATTTCAGTTCTGTCGAAGGGCGGCTTCGTTGCAAGAGGGAGGGACAGAATCACCGCCAGAGAGACAATCACAACCGCACCGGCCACGAAAAGGATCAACAGGCCTCTGGATTGCGCGGTCATCTCGACTTCCTCAGCGATCGCTATCGAGTCTTAACCCGTTATGTTCGTCGACGAAATCATTGTTACCGTTTTCTGCCCGAAAATTGCGGCGATCATATACAACGAGACGAAAGGCCGACAGCCCATACGATATCGCTCGAGGTCAAACCCTTCTCTGCCGAGCGGCCTCATACAAGATGATGCTTCCCGCGACGCCCGCGTTCAAGGACTCTACTTGCGACGCGTGCGGGATCGCGACCAGTTCATCCACTTGCGCCAACACAGTCCTTGGAAGGCCCGATCCCTCGCTACCGATAAAAACGGCAGAAGGTTCCGTCAATCGTGCGTGATCGAGCGGAGTTCCTTTGTGCGAAGAAGTCGCGATCAACCGCACATTGGCCTTTCGAAGTTTGGACAATATTCCTTCGATGCCGCCACTTTCTTTGGCAAAGACCGCCGGCAGGCGAAACATCGATCCTGCCGAAGCCCGAACCACTTTCGAGTTGAAAGGACTCACAGTACCTTCTCCCAACACCACACCGGCGCTGCCGAAGGCTTCCGACGAACGCAAGATCGTCCCGAGATTTCCCGGGTCCTGCAATCCTACCGGAACGATGACGGGACCAAGCTGCATGCGCTCAAGGATGTCATCGAGCGAGAACTCCTTCAGCTTCACAAGAGCCGCGACCCCCTGAGGCGTCTCACTGGGAACTGTTCCGTCGAAAAGCTTGTCCGCCAGCAGCACAGTCTCGACGTTTGCGCCGATCTGCGGCAGGAGACGTTCGGCGAGGTTTTCCGCGGATTCTTTGAAAAAGACAGCGCGAAAGCGCAAGCCGCTGCGTATCGCCTCCTCGACAATCCGCAGACCCTCGATGGCACAATGTCCGTCGTTGGTGCGTTCGGAGTGAGAAAAAGCCTGACGCAGTTCCTTGGCGAGCGGATTATGGCGGCCTTCGATGCGGCGCAGCCGGTCGTGCTTCGCGGATGTTTCTGCAACACGATTCATATGAGTTCCGAACTATCTTCCAGCCGAATCATACGCCGTCTCGCATTGCGGCCTTGTGCAGTATTATGATAGGTTTCGCCGTCCAAATTAATCCGTGCCTGTAGCAATGATGAAGGGAGCGCTGTGCGCGCCGAGATCGTAAAAATTAATTCCGACAATCCTGAAACATCCCTGGTGAAATACGCTGCCGATCAGATCCGGTCCGGCGAAGTCTTGGGCATGCCTACCGATACGTTTTACGGACTCGCCGCCGACCCCTTCAACCTGCGCGCTGTCGACAAGGTCTACGACATCAAAACTCGTTCGCGTCATAAACCTCTCTCCCTGTTGATCGAGAGCACAGAACAAGCGGAAGAGCTGGCCAAGCCGCTGCCCGAGGAGTTTTACGCGTTGGCTAGAAAATTTTGGCCCGGACCGCTCACGCTTATTGTGAAAGCAGGCTCCCGGTTGCCTTTGAAAGTGACGGCCAACACCGGAAACGTCGCTTTGCGCGTGCCCAATGCGCGAATTCCGCTTGCCGTGGTGACCGCGGCGGCGATTCCGATTACGGCAACGTCTGCGAATTTGAGCGGCGCAACTGAGTGCACGAGTGCCGAACAAGTTCGGGATCAGCTCCAGGGTCGCATCAGCATCATCGTCGACGGAGGAGATTCCCCTCGCGACGTCGCGTCGACGATCATCGACTTGAGCGACGAAACCGTGCGTTGGCGTGTGATTCGCGAAGGCGCGATTCCGGGCGACGAGATCTCTAAGTTTTTCGCACAGGGATGAACGACGACCCAGCCAACCGGCATCGATTTGCAAGCTGGTGGCTTCGTCTGTTGATTTTGCTGGTCGCCGTAATTGTCCTGCTGGGAGCCGTTTCCTTCCAGGTGGTTCGCAGCGCTTCACAACAGGAAATTCATTCCGCGGATGCGATCGTCATTTTTGGGGCAGCCGAATACTCCGGCCGTCCATCCCCAGTTTTACGCGCTCGCCTAGATCACGGCTTGGATTTATTTCATCGCGGAATTGCGCCGGTTGTCATCACAACCGGCGGGGCGGCGCTCGATCCCACATTCAGCGAAGGTGGCGTTGGCCGAGACTATCTGATGCGCCACGGAGTACCGGAGCGCAGCCTGATCGCCGAAACTCAGGGACGCGATACATCCGAATCTGCCTCTCGGGTTGCCGTGATCATGCGCGCAAACAATCTTCATAGCTGCGTCGCAGTGAGCGATGCATACCATGTTTTTCGAATCCGCAAATTGCTTGAGCACGAAGCGGTGGGCCCCGTGTACATTGCGCCGCGACCTGACTCGTTGCCGCACAGTGTTCTACAGCGTGGGGTTGCAGTGCTCCGCGAATCGACCAGCTATTTGCTGTGGCGCATCGGAATTACGTAGTTGAATTAAGACGTTCTCTGGAAGAGCGCGCCCAGTCCATTTGTGGATGCAATCTCGTAGTGTGATGCCCGGTCGTCACCTCTCACAAGATATTTGCGGCGCTCGTCAGGAATCACCGCGGCCGCATAGTCTTCGCCCGCTACGGCACGGATCGCGTCGATCGACTCCCAAAGCAGGATGGTAATGAACTCCACTTCTACACCGGAGTTCCTGCGAAGCAGGAAGCTGCCCTTGTAGCCTTTTACTTTGCTGATGCCAGGCAGCAATTCAGGTTTTAACATCGATTCGTAAGCATCGGCATGTTCAGGCTTCGTATATCCGTGCCACACTCGTGCGATCATGTTGCAATTCCTCTTGATGGCGAAATGTGCTTACCACGACTTTAACGTACGCAGGGCAGTGATGTGCCCCACGTGGTGCTTTCCGTGCCATGAATACAAGGCTAACGTCGCCTCCAGAGTCATGGTTCCCCGTTCTGGATGACGGTAAGTCCGCTTCCATTGCTCTGGTGTGATCGTTTTCATTAATCGCACCCACCTGTCATGCAGCGAGTCAAGCAGTGTGAGGGAGACTTCGATTGGTGTACTTGTTGTGTCAGCCAGGTTGGCCCACCGGTCTTCCGCATACGGCTTGATCGTAGGGTCGTCCTCCGTAAGCGCGAGTTTGAAGCGGACGTAGGCATTCATGTGGCTGTCGGGAACATGATGCGTGACTTGGCGGACCGTCCAACCCTCAGGGCGGTAAGGCGTGTCGAGTTGTGCCGCGGAGAGTCCCGCGACCGCGTCGCGAAGCTTGGCAGGCGTTTGAGCGATATCTTCGAGGAAGGCCCTCCTTTTTTCGTCTGTAGGCGAGCCTTCGTACTTGAATTGCCCAATCGGAAAGCGCAGATCATTCATCGTTCGAGTCTCCCTTGCGGATGTGCGAATATCAGCAGTTAACACAACAAGTTGTATCTGTGTGCAAACAACCCCTACTCCTCCGGCTTCGAATTTCGATTCCCCATGCCGCAGGTTTGATGCATCAAATATGAGTTCTAGGCTAAACTCACTGTGCCGTTGAGCTTAGCCACTCTCCCGACCGCTTTCTGCCTCGGGACATGCCAGCGAGGGGAATTATGCCGTCATCGGTCTGGTCCGGACACTTAACTTTCGGCCTCATCTCCATGCCTGTGCGCCTTTTCTCGGGCGCCCGCAGTTCCGGCATCTCCTTTAACATGCTGCACCGCACAGACAAGTCTCGCCTCAAGCAGCAGTACATTTGCCAGGCTGAGGGAGTCGTGGTCGACCGAGCCGACATGGTCAAGGGCTACGAGTTCCGAAAAGATGAATACATCGTCATCGAGCCCGACGAGATCAAGAAGATCGAGCCGCAGACCGCCAAGACAATGGAAATTCTCGAATTCGTAAAAGCAAGTGAAGTGGATCCCGTTTACTTCGAGTCGTCCTATTACATGATGCCGGAAGAGGCTGGACGGCGTCCTTACGCTCTTCTGACTAAGGCGCTCGAAGAGAGCGAATATGTGGCCATCGCCAAGATCACCATGCACAACCGCGAATACACCGTGTTCCTACGTCCCCACGCCGGCGGCATGATGCTGCATACCATGTACTACGCGGAGGAAGTGAAGAAGGTAGAAGGATTCGGGGCGCCGGATGTGGAACTCAAAGACGCGGAAGTGAAAGTCGCACACCAGTTGATTGAAGCGCTGGCGGATGATTGGGATCCTGAGAAGTACAAAGATACCTTTCAGGAAAATCTGAAGAAACTCATCGAGATCAAACTTGAGGGCGGGGAAGTTGCGGCGGCCGAGAAGCCGAAGAAACTTGCTCCAGTTGTCGATCTAATGGCGGCGCTCAAGCAAAGCCTTGCGCAGATGGAAGGCAAGAAGAAGCCAGCGGCCACAACCAAGTCAGAGGAACACGAGACCGCCCCTGTGAAATCGCGCCGCGGCCGCGGTTAGCTCCGGTTGTCGCTGAGCCGGCTTGCGCAGGCATCCCACATTGTCCGTAGCGCATCTTTCCGCTAGAAGCTAGATTTGCGAACTGTCAGAGACCGGTTCCTCCCTAGCGCGTACGCCAAGCAACCGATACAATACTCAATTCTGTCATTTGAACCAGAAATCTGCTTCGGGGTGCCGATGATTGTTCGACGTGTGGGTGGACTCGCAGCGCTTGCGCTGGCCATGATCCTTGAGATGTCCTGCGGCGAGGTCTACCGGCCGGTGGTGATCCCCATCAATCCGACGCCGCCGAATCCCGCGAATTTCCACGCTGTCTTCGGCATCAGCAACAATGTGGCGTTCAATCAAGGAACGGCTCTGCAGATTGACGTCTCCGGCGACACGAACATTGGTGTCGCCAACATGGGTGTGAATCCGACCCACGCCGCCACAATACCCAACAGTTCCCGAGTTTTCGTTGCCAGCGCGGGAAGCCTTTATGCCGGAGATTCCGATCTGATCACAGCCTTTACCCCGGCGGCCGATAGCACGTTGGAATCGGTCTGGGTACGCCCACAACGTTTACGTTTCCAAACGTGGGAAACGGAATTTCGGCGAATGTCACCGCCATCAGCGAAGCCGGGAACGTGGTGACGGCCACACTAAGTGCAGCCCTTGGCACCGCTCCGGTCGGCGCCGTTATCAACGTAGCGGGTGTGACTGAGAGCGGATATGACGGCAGTTTTCCAATCACCTCCGTTTCGGGAACGACGGTGCAATATCTCAATACCATCACCGGACTAGCCGCGTCGTCCGGCGGAACTGTCACGCTGCCAACCACTTGTTCTTACTTGCCAGACTACGTTGCCACCACAGAACTCACCGCGGCGTATGTTGCAAACTACGGAGTAGAAGGCGGGCTCAACTGCAATCTCAGCAGTACGGATTCCGTTGCCTCGTTAAGCGCTGCCTCGAACTCGATCGCGAACATCGCCTATCTTCCTCCGGGCGCCCACCCAGTTGCACTTGCCGAAACTCCCAACGCCCAGCATCTCTATGTGGTGAATCAGGGCAACGGCACAGTCGTGGATCTTTCTCCGAAGGATCTATCGACGCTGGGAACCATCACCGTCGGTAATACTCCGGTCTGGGCAGCGGCACGTTCTGACAACCAGCGGTTGTATGTTCTTACTCAAGGGGATGGAAATCTGGTCCCGATCGACACGGGTTCGAACACAGTCTTAGCGAGTCAGACAAACCTGTCGGTCGGAGCGGGAGCCAATTTCCTCTTGTACGATCCGACCCTAAACCGGATCTACGTTACCAACCCGGCGACTGGCACGGTTTATGTTTTCGCCGCAACTGGCGGCGTCGATCCAACGGGAACATCGAACGACACGCCGTTACTTCTGTCAACCATTGCGATGAGCACTGGCCAGAATGCCGCGTGCCCTCAAGGATGTTCCCCAGTGTCAGTGACGGCTCTCCCGGATGGCTCGCGCTTTTACGTTGCCAGTTACGCTTCTGAAACCGCTTGTTCTGATCCCAACGTTGGAGTGTCGGTGCCGTGTATTGTCCCGATGCTCACGGTATTTGACGCGCTGAGCATGACTCTAAAGCCGGCGACCTCGACATTGCTGTCGTCGCCGTCGATCTCGTTGCTTGTTCCACCACAGTTCTCGGGAACGCAGTACGCCGTGGCTCCAGTGACGGCCTGCGTGCCCGCGGCAACGTACACTCCCGGCACGACGCGCTTTCGGATGTTCACGACGTCCTCAGCGGATTCGACTCACGTTTACGTGAGCATCTGCGACGCGGGCTCAATTGCCGATATCAATACGACCACCAGTTCGATCTCGACGGGAGGCAACAACACCCCCGACACGCTGGTGACCGATATCGTTGCACCATTTGGTAGTTGTACGGGTACGACCTGCAGTTCTGTTGCGAGCATTACCGGATTTTCAATCGCCTCGAATGTGGCGACGTTTACGGCAGTCAACAATTTCATCCCCGGTACCAGGGTGACGATTTCCGGCATGAGCAGCACAGCGGGTGCCCAGCTTAATGGGCTGACCGTGACGGTAATCGCGACAGGACTGAGCGGCACGACATTCGAAGCCGTGGTTTCGGCGGCCAGCGTTTCGCAGACGAGCGACACCGGTACGGCGGTGCCCCTTTCGCCTCCGCAAAATCCAATCTTCTTATTGACAGGACAGTAGGGAACCCGCGCGATAGAGCGCTTCCCGAAGGATTCTCGGTTCACCTCGCCACCGGCGTCCGACTTCGAACGCAGAGTGCTAAACCTTGGCGGGAACTTCTTCGACCACAACCTCGCGCGCTGCGTAGTGCGAGTCCACGTATTCATCGAGAATCCCGATAAACTCCGACACGATGTGGTCGCCTTTCAGCGTAGTGAAAAGGCGTCCATCGACGTACACAGGAGCCTTCGGTTCCTCAAATGTTCCGGGGAGGGAGATGCCGATATTGGCGTGCTTCGATTCTCCGGGACCATTCACGACGCAGCCCATGACCGCGAGCTTCATCTCTTCGACGCCAACATAACGTCCCTTCCATGACGGCATTTGCTCGCGCAGGTACGATTGAATCTGCTCGGCCATTTCCTGGAAGAACGTGCTGGTGGTTCGGCCACAGCCAGGACATGCAGTGACCTGTGGCGTAAAGCTGCGGATCCCCATGGACTGAAGAATCTGTTGCGCGACTCGCACTTCTTCGGTGCGATCTCCGCCCGGTGCAGGAGTGAGCGAGACGCGGATCGTATCTCCGATTCCTTCCTGTAGAACGACTCCCATCGCAGCGCTTGAGGCGACAACGCCTTTCGCGCCCATGCCAGCCTCGGTCAAGCCGAGATGCAGAGGATAATTGCAACGCGCCGCGAGAGCCCTGTACACATCGATGAGATCCTGAACCCCACTGACTTTCGCGCTCAAAATAATCTGGTCGGCCCGAAGCCCAAATTTCTGCCCCAAGTCCGCCGAATTCAGCGCACTGACCACCATGGCTTCCATGGTCACTTCGCGAGCATCTTTGGGTTCGTCCAACTTGGAGTTTTCGTCCATCATCCGAGTCAGCAGCGTGGAATCGAGCGAGCCCCAGTTCACGCCGATGCGAACCGGTTTTTGGTATTTCACGGCAACTTCAATCATGGTCCGGAAGTTCGAATCGCCCCCGCGTCCGATGCTCGCGTTGCCGGGGTTAATACGGTACTTCGCCAGATCGCGCGCGCACTCGGGATATTTCGTCAGCAGAACATGGCCGTTGTAGTGGAAATCGCCAATGATCGGCACTCGAACGCCCTGCTTGTCGAGCTGTTCGACGATGTGGGGAACTGCGGCTGCTGCGTCATCGTTGTTCACGGTGACGCGGACCAGCTCCGACCCCGCTCGGGCCAAAGCCGCAACCTGCTGCACGGTTCCCGGAATGTCGGCGGTGTCGGTATTGGTCATGGATTGCACCACAACCGGTGCATCCGATCCGACCCGCACCCCTCCAACCACGGCCGTTACAGTCTTCCTGCGTTGAATTGTAGCCATATGGGAACCTTTATTTTATCACGTTGATCGAAGCAACCGGCGCTGTCCGACCCCGCTACCGAGGACCGTGGATCCCACGCTGACTGTTTACAAACTGCCGTCAGATCAATCCGTTACGCATACTCGGGAGTCCGGAATATACGCACTGCCTTCGACTGGGAGTACAGGGTGGGCTTGTTTCTGTTACGTACTCCGCATCCAGATCCAGCAAATGTGTGAAGGAAACGGAAGGGGGTTCATTCGGCGGAAAAGAAAAAACCGACAAGTTTGGCTTGTCGGTCAATTTGATATCTGAAACGCGTGCTTCTAAGGTAGCTTATCCGCGAGTCCAGGGATGGTCTTCATCAGATCGTTGTAAATCACCATCACCGCGAATAAAACAAGGAACACAAACGCTGCTTGGTACACGCGCTCCTTGATGTTCATGCTGATGTCGCGCCGCATCAATCCTTCGATCAGGAGAAACAGAATCACGCCGCCATCAAGAATTGGGATCGGAAGCAGATTAAAGATACCAAGGTTCAAGCTGATGGCAGCGGTCAGACTCATCAGGGGTGTCCAACCCTTGCGTCGCGCAGCCTCACCGGCAGCCTGTCCGATGCGGATGGGGCCCTCAATGGAGCGCATGGAGATCTTGCGCTGTGCCATTTTCTTGACCAGTTCCAGAATCAGCAGAGCGTTCTGCCGGTTCTCATGGAGGGACAGGCTCAGGGCCTCGGCAAACGGCAGAGTCTTTACCTTCATCTGAAGGCTGCCGATTCCGATGCGATACGACTTGTCGTACAGCACTGGTTGAACCGTGAATGTCTTCTCTTCGCCGTTCCGAAGAACCGTGAGAGTGATTGGTTTGTCCCTCGTGATCTTTAAGCTTTCGATCATTGCGGCGAGCGCGGGCATCGGCCTGCCATCCAGAGCGGTGATCTTGTCGCCTTCTTTCAGCCCAGCCTTGTCCGCCGGCATTCCTTCCACAAGATCAGTGATCGTTACGGTTTGTTCTTTCGGGGCCCATCCCGCAAAGCCGATCTGATCGACGCCCGTCGGCTCAGGGACCACCGTTTTTTCGATAACCTTTCCCTGGCGATCGATTTGAACGTCGAGGGGCTGTCCCGGGCTCAACATCTCTTTCAGCCCAACCTGCTCCCACGTAGGATTGTCGATTCCGTCGACTCGAGTGATACGGTCGCCAACTTCGAAGCCTGCTTTCGCCGCAGCCGTGTCTTTCAAAACCCATCCGATGACGGGCGCCTGATCGTCCACTGCCGGATATTCGTAGTGCACCATGTAGACGGTCGTGAGCAGTATGATCGCCAGTAGTATGTTCATCGCCGGGCCGGCGATTGCGATCAGGAAGCGATGCCAGCGCGAGTGATTCAGGAACTCCCGAGGATCGTCGGTACGCTGATCCATCGGGTTCTCGCCGCTCATTTTGACGTAGCCGCCCAGAGGGATGGCATTGATGCGGTAATCCGTCTCGCCCTTGCGGAATCCGATCAACCGCTTGCCAAAACCGATGGCAAATTGCTCTACCCGCACACCGAGCCACTTGGCCACCGCGTAGTGGCCAAACTCGTGGATCAGAATCATGAATCCCAGAACGGCAACCACCGCAACGAGAGAGGTAAGAAAATCAGACATAGGTGAGGTACGTACGCTCCCACTAATTAGATTACGGAATTACGCGAACGATGTTGCTCGTGGCCGGTTTATGCCCTTGCTGGTCGCGATGCGGACCCGCGCAATCTGGCGCGCTTCGACGTCGGCCTCCAGCACCTTCTTAATGGAACCCAGAGTGTCCGAACTGGTTGCGGCAAGCACGTCTTCAATGACTCTTGGAATCTCGTCGAACCTGATATCGCCATCCAGAAACGCTGCCACTGCAACCTCGTCGGCCGCGTTAAGAGCAACAGTTTTTGCGCCGCCGCTCTGGGCTGCCTCG
Organism: uncultured Acidobacteriota bacterium; assembly: GCA_963771765.1. Lineage (GTDB taxonomy): Bacteria > Acidobacteriota > Terriglobia > Terriglobales > Acidobacteriaceae > Sulfotelmatobacter. The sequence goes on along the minus strand of CAVYUY010000038.1, from coordinate 25,421 downwards.
TACGCCAAACGGAGACAAGGAAATTTTTTCAGGTCCGGGGGAGTGAAGTCCAGATGACGCAAGTCACTAACCGTGAACTTCATACTAGACTCTATTCGGTCCGGATAGGTTAGGGCATACAGGATCGGCAGCCTCATATCCGTGACCGAAAATTGGGCCAAAATGCTGCCATCAATGAATTCGACCATGGAATGAATGGTCGACTGCGGATGAACCATCACCTCGATCTTCGACGGAGGCATATGGAACAGCCGGCACGCCTCGATCACTTCGAATCCCTTGTTCATTAGCGTTGCCGAATCGATCGTGATCCGTTTACCCATCTTCCATGTGGGATGGTTGAGCGCCTGATCGACCGTGATGGATGCAAACTCGGATTCCGGGGTATCACGAAATGGTCCGCCCGAAGCTGTGAGCCAAATGCGTTCTACTTCCTCCATCTTGCCGCCACGCATGCACTGGTGCACAGCGTTGTGCTCGCTGTCGATCGGCAACAGTGGAACGTTGCGTCTGCGAGCCTCGGCGGTGATCAATTCCCCGGCTGCGACCAGGCACTCTTTGTTCGCCAGGCCAAGCGTTTTCCCGGCCCGAACCGCTTCATAGGTTGCTTCGAGGCCGGCGACCCCAACGATCGCGCTGACGACGAAGTCTACTTCGGGATGGGTCGCGACCCGAACGGTCCCTGACGAACCGTGGACCACCTCGATTTCCGAGAGACCTTCCGCCTTGAATCGTCCGCGCAGTGTATCGGCGTCCGCCTCCGATTCGATGGATAGCACCCGAGGGCGCCAGATACGAGCCTGATCGAAGGCGGCTTCAACGTTCCTGCCAGCCGCAAGTGCGACGACTTGAAACCGTTCGGGATAAGACTCAGCCACACTCAAAGTGCTGCGGCCGATGGAACCGGTCGATCCCAGAATGGCAATGCGTTTCATGAGGATAGAGTTATTATTTTACGCGTTCTGGGGCACATCTGGAGAACACACCCGGGGAGGGCTACTGCATCACACGCCAAGCTGCATAATACCAGAGCACGGGCGCCGCAAACAGCAACGCGTCAATTCGGTCAAGCATCCCACCGTGTCCTGGCAGAAGCGTTCCAGAATCCTTTACTCCCGCGCCGCGCTTGATCAACGATTCCACTAAATCTCCGAGCTGTGCGGCAACGTTCAGGACGATCGTGAGGGTAATGATCGGCCCCATAGCCGGTTGTTCCAGTCCAAACAGCCCGTCGCGGCGTTCAATCAAGTGCGCGTTCAGCATTGCTGAGCTCACGGGCAGTGCATAGTGAAAAAGGAGCCATCCGACGCCGACGCTTGCCAGAACCGAAGCGGCCGCGCCTTCCCACGTCTTCTTCGGGCTGATGCGCGGAGCCATCAAGCGACGTCCGATTGACTTGCCCACGAAATACGCAAAGATGTCTCCGGCCCAAACGACTAGGAGCAAATACAGCAAATAGAACGCCCCCGCCCATTGCTGCCGCAGCTGCACGAGCATGCCCATGGGAAGTGCAATATAGGTGAACGCAAACACCGATGCGGCGGCGCCGGGATATCCGGTGCTGAGGTCATCGTTCCGCATGGCACGGGTTAGAAAAATGAACGGAGCAATAGCGGACGCGAATCCGAGGCAGTAAACAAAGACGGCGGTGGAAAGCAGCGGCTTGTCATTTCCAACATTGAAAGCCAGCAGCACGAAGAAAATGCTGGTGAAGATGTAGGTCAGGAGACGCATCGGCCGAACGCCGTACGATTCGGTCAATTTCAGAAACTCGTGGATCGTAGCCAGAGCAACGATCCCCGCCACAACCGCTAACACCGGCACGGGCGCTCGCAGAATTACGACGAGCACGACAGGAATCAGAACGACGGCGGTCGCAATTCGTTTGAGCAAAGGAAGTGATCTGCGCGATCAAGTGAACGCGCAATTATACCCGCCGATCAGAAGGGATGTTTCCGAAACCTGAACTTTGGTGTCTCGGTGCGGCTAAGACTTGGAAGTATTCACAAGAGATGACGCATCGTGATTGAGGCCGCCGTAGCGCCGCTCGCGCTTCTGATATTCGGCGATTCCCTCGAGCAAGTGAACCCCGCGAAAATCAGGCCACAATGTTGGAGTTACATATATTTCCGCGTAGGCGAGTTGCCACAGTAGAAAATTGCTGAGGCGCATCTCGCCGGAAGTCCGCACCACTAAATCCGGATCGGGAAGATGCTTTGTGTAAAGGTGCTGCGAAACCATTTCTTCATCGATCTGAAGATGATCGACTCCACCGTTCCGCGAAGCAGCATCGACGATCGATCGGAACGCGTCCACGAGTTCGCTGCGCGCGCTGTAGTTCAGCGCCAGGGTGAGCACCATCCCGGAGTTGCGCGAGGTCGCTTCACGCGCCCAGCACATGCGCTCCTGCACATCCGAAGGGAGTTCTTGCTGCCGGCCGATGTATTCCAAACGAATATTATTCTTGTTGAGGGTGGGAACCTCGGCCTTCAGATAGCGGCTTAGCAGCCCCATCAGAAATCCGACTTCGCTGGTGGGACGTTTCTTCCAGTTTTCTTCGGAAAACGCGTACAGCGTGAGGGCCGGAATATGGATGCGTGCCGCCGTTTCAACTGTCGAACGAACGGAAGCGACCCCGGCGCGATGTCCGGCTACACGCGGCAGATGCCGCCGTTTCGCCCAGCGTCCGTTGCCGTCCATAATGATCGCGATGTGTTTGGGGAGCTGTCGCGAATCCAAGCGCCGGTAGACTTCAGCTTCCTTACGATCGAGTCCCGTGGGTACTTTGTCCTGCAAAGTGGCCCTCCCAAAAAGAGGCTAACACAGAGGGAAGGGCCGCGCAATGACCGCAATGGTGTGCCCTTTTTTACGCGGAGGGCACTGTTGCCCGCGAAACGTAGGGCGGGGCAGGCTCTGCCTGTCTCAGATTCTGTCCAAGCGGAGTGTTTTTCGCGCAAGAAACTCGGAAGCGCGACCTTCCGAAATCCCCCGTTAGTTTTCGCGGACCAGAGTGGCCCTGTCACACTGGCTAACGGGCTTCTTCTGGTATAACTTTCAGCTCCAGCTTCTCTGTCCAACGCAGCACCGTGAGCGAGCAACTCGTTCCGACCCGGACCTCAGTTAGCAGACGGTGTAAGTCGTCAACGCCGGCGACGGCCTGCCCGTCGAGTGCAACGATGACGTCTCCCTCGCGCAGCCCCGTCCGCTTCGCCGGGCTGCCTTCCTCGACCGAGATAACGAGCGCACCAGTCTCCCTGGCTAAGTCGTAGAATCGGACGACACGCCGGTGCACCGGAACGGTTTGTCCCGAAATTCCCACGTAGCTCCGCCGGATTCGTCCGTCGCGCAGCAGCCGGCTGGCGACAAACTTTGCCGTGTTGATGCCGATGGCAAAGCAAATTCCTTGCGCCGGTAAAATCGTGGCGGTGTTGACTCCGACTACATTTCCCGCTGAATCCACCAACGGGCCGCCGGAGTTCCCCGGGTTCAGTGCCGCATCTGTCTGGATCACGTCGTCGATCAGCCGACCTGAGTACGACCGCAACGAACGCCCCAGCGCGCTCACGACGCCCGCTGTGACGGTTGATTGAAATCCGTATGGTGCGCCGATGGCAATTGCAATTTGACCCACGCGCAGCTTCTGCGAGTCGCCCAGGGTCGCGACGGTCAATCCGGCTTCGTCCAATTGCGGGCGCTCGAGGCGAATGACCGCCAGATCGCTCGCTGGATCTTCTCCGATCAAGGTTGCCGGCATGTGCCGCCCGTCCGCCAGCGTCACTGCGATCCGTACGGCCTCGTGGACGACATGGCTATTTGTCAGGATCAGGCCGTCCGGCGTGAATACAAATCCAGAGCCTCCGCCTTGCCGTTCGCGAGGCTCGCCCGACCGAGTGCGTCCGCCTGCCTGATGCACCTCAATGTGCGCAACGGACGGGCTGGCCCTCTCAACCGCCCCCGAGACCGCCGAGGAATAAGCATCGAGCAGAGAAGCATCCGCGCCGTTCGGGCTCCCGATGGCGCCTGCAAAGCCGGGCAAGTCCAACTTTTCGTTCCCTTGGTCCGGATGTGCTGGGCCGCCCGTTTCCAAATAAAAGTTCCGAACTCCTTCGAGATCCATGCCAGATAGATGAGAATCGATCTATTTGGGATTCAACCGCGGACCGGCACATGGGACGAGAGGCATAAAAAGGCCGGGACCAGAGGATGGTCCCGGCGATAGAGTTGGCTGGTTGCCCGGATAAGCTTGAGCCTACTGGCAAAATCCCAAGCCGCAGCTACAGCGGCGAAAGATTAAGTGCCGAACCCAGCATGATCGGCACGGAGCCTGAAAACCTTAATTACGCGCTGCGTCTCGGCCGGATCGTAAGATCCCGCACCTGCGTCAGGATGCTTGACATCTGCATCCCATTCAGCTGCGAGACAAACGGCAAGATTTCAGCGATGAACTGATCTTTCATCAGTTCGTTGACTTCTTCCTGGCGGCTGCGTTCTCCGCCACTGAGCAGTTCGGGCACGGTAACCTCCAGTGCGCGCGCCAGCCGTTCCAGGGACGACAGGGTCGGCGTAGCCTTCTCATTTTCGATTTTCGATACGTAGGTGCGCGGCACTGCCATGCGTCCTGCGAGTTGCCGCTGGCTAAGCCCGCTACGCAAGCGCAGTGAGCGGATGGAGGTCGCGAGGTTCAGATGTCCGCGACCGTTGCCCTGCATGGGCAACAGTACTGGTGGCGCAACCACAATTGGTTCAGGCTCCGGCTCCTCGTCTAGGGACGCGTGGCACCTTCGGCAATTGTTGTTGGTTGTGCGGAACTGAACTAACAGGCAGTGGTCACATCGGACAACTTCCCTGGCATCTACAGGGGCTAGTGTCGTGGCCATCGGGTTGTGGGAGTGCCAGAGCGGGCCCTCCGTACACCTACGGAAGCAGGAACTCTTATGGGGGAGAGGTCAACTGCAGGGTCAATCTGCGGCATGCGCCCTGTGGAAGTCAAGAATAAAATGCACTAAAAATGCGGCACATGTTTTAGCATGGCCCGAATCAAACTTTTTTAATCGGAAATACAGGGGAATTGATGATCAATCGCGACGCTGCGTACTGTTTACTAACTGAGTTCACCCAATCTGAAAGTCTGCGCAAGCACGCTCTATCTGTTGAAGCCTGCATGCGCGCTTGTGCCGGGAAGTTCGCCGCTGGATCTCCTGAAGCCGTGGAGCTGTGGGGTGTAGTCGGACTCATCCACGATTTCGATTACGAACGGTGGCCTACGCCCGAGGAGCATCCCTACAAAGGAAACGAGATCCTGAAGGAGCGCGGGTATTCTGACGAAATCCGGCGCGCCATCATGTCGCATGCCGAATATTCCGGCGTCAGCCGCGACACCTTGATGGAAAAAGCTCTGTTTGCCTGTGATGAGCTTGCGGGTTTCATCACGGCGGTCGCCCTCATCAAGCCTGGAAAGTCGCTGGCCGAGGTCGACGTAAAGTCGGTGCGAAAAAGAATGAAAGACAAGGCGTTCGCTCGTAAAGTGAACCGCGACGACATCATCAACGGTGCAGCGGACCTCGGTGTCGAACTCGATGAGCACATCGCCTTCTGCATCGACGCGCTCAAGCCAGTGGCAAAGGAGTTGGGTTTGGACGGAAGCGCGGTAGCGAATCAAATTCCTGCCGCCAAAAATGACGTGCACGCCTGATCCCCATAGCCGATAATTCTTCGTCCACCCATGGACAACGCGCAAACCGATCTAGAAGCGATTCGGCGCATTCTGGCCGAACTTACCGCCCGGGTCTACCGGATCGAGCGTCGCCTGCAGATGGAGGTGACGCCCATCGCACCGGTGGCGCAGGAAGCCCCCGTTTCTCCCACGACAACCCCCGTCACCGTCGCGTCCACCCGTGTGGTTCCACCGGCATTGCCCGTTAGGCCGATTGCTCCGCCGTCCCATCCTTCGCAAGATTCTGAGATTGATCTCGAGTCGCGCATTGGTTCGCACTGGCTGAACCGCATCGGCATCGCCGCGCTCCTGGTAGGTATCTCCTATTTCCTGAAGTTCGCTTTTGATAACAACTGGATCGGCCCTGCCGGGCGAGTCACCATCGGCATCCTCGCCGGAATCGGCTTCGTCGTGTGGAGCGAACGCTTTCGCAGTAAGGGCTATAAAGCGTTTTCGTATTCGCTGAAGGCAGTGGGGATTGGTGCTCTCTATTTTCCCTATATGCGGCTTTCCAGGTTTACAACCTGATTCCGAGCGGCGTCGCTTTTGCCATGATGTTGGCGGTTACGGCCGCGACCGCCGCGATGGCGGTGTCGCAGGATGCGCAAATCCTCGCTGCTTTCGCTCTTACCGGTGGCTTCAGTACGCCGCTTCTCTTGTCGACCGGGCAAAATCGCGAACTCGCGCTTTTTTCCTACGTCGCCCTGCTCGACATTGCGACGCTCGTGCTGGTCGTGTTCAAGCCGTGGCGAAGATTGCTTGTAATGAGCTACGCGGGCACCCTGTTGCTGTATGTCGGCTGGTACTCGGAGTTCTATTCTCGTGGCCAGTTGGAATCCACGCTGATATTTGCCACTCTGTTCTTTGTCATTTTTGCGATTGCTCCTCTCCTTACAGTTCATCCCAAGGGCGAAATCGCTCTTTTTGCTTCGATTCCCGCCGCGCTCGCGTTCATAAATGCGGTTGTCTATTTCCTCCAGTCATACGTCATGATCGAGGCAGTCGATAAGACCTACATGGCTTGGTTCGCGCTAGGGTTGGCGGCGATCTACATCTTTCTGAGCCGGCAGATACATGCGCGAGATATCGGGCCAAGAGACCTCGCAGATCCTCTACTTCCTGCACCTTGCCGTCGCGATCGGATTTATTACGGTTGCGATTCCGATTCGCCTCGACGCGCATTGGATCACGATCGGATGGTTCGTCGAAGCGGGCGTGCTTCTGTGGGTGGGAGATCGAATCCAGTCTGACTTTCTGAATGTGCTTGCGCTGGGCGCGCTCGTTCTGGGAGTCGGGCGTTTGCTTGTCGATCGACGACTTTCAAACCACGCAACTGGTCTTCAATATGCGAATGGCGACGTATGCCGTCGCTGTCTCGGTGCTCGGTGCAGTGGCGTGGTATGCCTCAGCGCGCACCGACGAAAGCGCGAATATGGTGGCGAACGCCGCCGTCGTTGCTCTGAATGTTCTGGCCTTGATCGCTCTTAGCCGCGAGGTCGCCGACTATTACTCGCGCCAAATCGCATCACTTCGGCCGACGACCCTTAATCAATCGAGGGGCGCCTACATAGATCTGCACCGTAACGATATCGAGCGTGATTTTACTTACTCCGCTCTTTGGATGGCCTACGGAGCGATGCTAATGTTCATCGGGTTCGTGCGCCGCAGCGCTTTCGTGCGCTGGCAGGCGTTGATTCTGATCGCGGTGACCATTGGGAAGGTTTTCATCTACGATGTATCGCAACTCGATCGCGGATATCGCATAGTGAGTTTCATCGTTCTTGGTGTGCTGCTGCTGGCGATTTCGTTCGTATACCAGCGCGATTGGCTCCAGCTCTCCGCCAAATCGCATCCCAGGCCAGGAGGGGGTGCGAAGAGCGTATGAGATGGATTGTGTCGTTTCTTCTTCTTTTTCTCTAGCAGCGGCTGATTCGAATCGCGCCGAACCGGCGATCTCATATTTCACCAACGTTCGCGAAGTACATGTAGCGCAAGCGGATCGTCAGAATTACTTCGTCGTAGACGAAGAACTCTGGAACCACTCTCGTTCCGATCTCGGGGATATTCGCCTCTATGACGGCGATTCGTCCGTCCAGTACGCGATTTCAGAGCAACGCGCCGGAATCTCTTCGGAAGAGGTCGAAGCGAAAATCCTCAATCTCGGCAGCGTTGCTGGACACACGGAATTCGATCTCGATGCTACAGCTCTTGGCGAATACGACCGCATTCGCCTGCGGTTGGACGCTCATGATTTCGTCGCCACGGCGTCGATTTCCGGAGGCAGTGCGGCCGGAAAAGCCACCGAAGTCGAACTACCTTCCGCAACCGTCTACGACTTCACCAAGGAACAACTAGGCTCCAACTACCAAGTCAAGCTGCCCACTTCGAGCTTCCGGTTCCTCCATATCAAGTTGACGTCGGGAATTCGCCCGCAGCAAGTTCTTGGTGCCGCGATCTACAATTTGCACGAGCAACAGGCCACGTGGACGAAATTTGGTTCTTGCGCAGCGCCTCAGCAGAAACAGCACTTGACGCTGATTTCCTGCGCCATTCCCGATCGAGTGCCCGCGGGCCGAATCTTGCTTCAGATTGCGCCGGGTCAAGTAAATTTCCGCCGGACTGTTAGTGTTGAGGACGCCAAGGGAATTCAATTCGCGAACGGAGAAATGAGTCGCGTGCGAGTCAGTCGCGCAGGAACGCTGATTACCGCCGAAAACCTCGCGATCGAAATGTCCGGAAAGTCGGGCCAGATCACGGTCGTCATCGATAATGGCGATAATCCTCCTCTAGCCGTCGTATCTGCCGAGCCTCTGGCCCTCGAACGGCGCGTCTATTTTGATCCGCAAGGCAAATCAACTCTGGCTTTGTACTACGGGGACGAGAAGTTGTCCGCGCCGGTCTACGACTATGCTCGCTTCTTTCACGTGGACGCTCTGCCTGGGCAAGCTCAACTTGGATCCGGATCGCACAATCCGCAATATTCCGGACGGCCCGATTCTCGTCCATGGTCGGAACAACACACCGCGGTCCTCTGGATTGCGATGCTCGCCGCGGTGTGCGCACTCGCGGTCGTCGCATTCCGCGGGCTCGCTGGGAAAAGCGCAGTGAGCATTGATTCCCCAAAACCCAAGCGCCGCACCCGCGCGCTTCTCCTAAAAGGTGTCGCCGTTTTGCTTCTCGGGGGCGCGATCTGGGTGCTAGCAAGCCGCAATCCCTTTGCCCAGGGCATTCAGCAGGCACTTGGATCGCAACCCGATCAGACCGTGCTGGATAAATCGTTTGCCGTACCGGCTCGCGGTCTTCGCTACTACACCTTCAGCCTGCCTGCGGATTCGAAGAAGGTTTCGGTTGTCGGTCATTTCACCTCCGCGGGAGGAGACATCGAATCGCTCGTTCTAAGCGAGTCGGCATTTGCCGATTGGCAAAAGGGATCGACGGCGAGTTCTGTCTATGAGAGTGGCCGCGTGTCACAGGGAACTTTGCGCGGGGAGATGCCAACGGGAGCGGGCGTGTACTACGTCGTTTTCAGCAACCGGTTCGATCTCGCAGTCTTCCAAAAATGTGAAGGCGGTTGTCCGCATGCACTACTCGAGCTGGATGCCCAACTGGATGCGTCGATCCAGCGAGTAAGGTTCCCCCTTTTCCCTCCCGGGAACCTTTTTAAGAAACGGCCGTCAGACGCGGGTTTCGCTAAGGTTACCGAGTGCCGCGACTTAGGTCACTTGCCGCAACCACCGCGGATGAATTTCAATGACGGAAATCTCGCCGGGTAGAAGAGTGCGGCAATTCTGGGTGCGGCCCGGAGATGCACTGGCCCGGCAAATCCACTCATAAATTTTTGGAGGAGTCCATTGCGTAAACTTATCGTTGTAGCTTGCTTGCTGGGATTGTTGGCGGTGTCTGCGTTCGCGGCTGAAGGCGGCGACGCACCCAAGACGGAAGTCTTCGGTGGATATCAGTATTCCCACCTGTCAGGCGGCATCAACGCGAATGGTTGGGACGTGGCCGTCAACGGAAATTTCAACAACTACTTTGGAATTACCGGTGATCTTGGCGCTGCCTACACCAACCAGAACGGTGTGAGCTTCCACAATTACACCTACACGTTTGGTCCAGTGCTCTCGCTTCGCGCCAACAAGCTGTACACGCCGTTTGTGCACGCTCTGATCGGTGGAGATCATGCTTCGGCTTCGATCCCCGGCTTCAGCAGCACCAGCAACGGGTTCGCGTTGATGGGTGGCGGCGGAGTCGATTTCAACATCAACCGTTACATGTCTTTCCGCGCAGCCCAAGCGGATTGGATGATGCTGCATAGTTCCGGCAGCACCAGCGGAAAGAACCTGCGCATCCTCACCGGTCTCGTCGTCCGGTACTAAATCTAACTTTCAAACCTCTGGCAAGAAAAAGGGCGGCTCAAGAGCCGCCCTTTTTTTTTTTCAGTGGTCAGGCTATCGCATGGTTTCTTCGATCTCGGAAATCCAGTCGGGACGTTTGAGCACCTCTCGAGGTTTGGGCCCATCCGCGGCTCCTACGATGCCGTCCTGCTCCATCAGATCGATCAGGTGAGCCGCGCGTCCGTAACCGATGCGTAAACGTCGCTGCAGCAGGGAAGTGGACGCTTTGCCGAACTCGATGACCAGTTTCACAGCGTCGCCATACATCGGATCGTCTTCCGACTCGCCATCCGATCCCGAGTCTCCGCCACTCCCATCGCTTCCAGCCTCGCGCTCGCCCTTCGGCGCTTCGAGGAATTGCTGTTGATATTCGGCCAGTCCTTGCGCTTTCCAGAACTCGACGACCGCGGCGATTTCTTTCTCGGTCACGAAAGGAGCGTGGAGGCGATGGACGCGTGCCGAACCCGACGGCAGGTAGAGCATATCGCCTTTGCCGAGCAGAGCCTCTGCGCCGTTTGCATCCAGAATCGTGCGAGAGTCGACTTTCGTGGCTACGCGGAATGAAACGCGGGCCGGGAAGTTCGCCTTGATCAAGCCCGTAATGACGTCCACAGAAGGCCGCTGCGTCGCCAGAACCAGGTGAATGCCGACCGCGCGAGCCATCTGCGCCAGTCTCGTGATCGACTCTTCCACGTTGCTCGAATCGAGCATCATCAGATCGGCTAACTCGTCGATGATGATGACGATATAGGGAAGCGGTTTTTCTTCAGAGCCCTCTTCGAACAGGCTCGGCGTACCGCCATCGAACAGTTTGTTGTATTGGTCGATGTTTCTGACGCCTTTAGCGGCGAGCAACTTCAGTCGCCGCTCCATCTCGCGGACCGCATTGCGCAAAGCATTCGCAGCCAGCTTCGGTTCCGTGATGATTGGGGTGTAAAGATGCGGAACTCCCTCGTAGTTGCCGAGTTCCAAGCGCTTTGGGTCGACCAGGATCAGCCGGACTTGATCGGGCGTAGCCTTGTATAGGATCGACATGATCATCGCGTTGATCGCGACGCTTTTTCCGGCGCCGGTCGATCCCGCAATCAGCAAGTGAGGCATTCCCGCGAGGTCAGCTGTGACGATCCGGCCGTTAATATCCTTCCCCATCGCCATCGTCAGACGAGACTTCGAGCCCATGAACTCCTGCGATTCGATGTTCTCGCGAAGCCAGATAATTTCCCGCTGGCGGTTCGGCACCTGAAGTCCGACTGTACTCTTGCCTGCCATGCGCTCAATCAGGATGCTCTCCGCCTTCAAAGCAAGGCAGAGATCGTCGGAGAGGTTGGTGACGCGGCTGTATTTGATGCCGGCTTCCGGCTTGAACTCGAACGTGGTCACGACCGGACCGGGATTGATCTGCGTGATCTGCCCATGAACTTCAAATTCGGCATACTTCTCGGTCAATACTTGGGCGAGTAGCTTGAGTTCGTCCGCGTCGACGGCTTGTTGCTCGTCGGGGCGCTGCAACAGGCTGCTTGAAGGCAGTTTGTAGCCGCCTGCAATGCGCGGCATGGTCGTCTTGGCCTTGTTGCTGCTGTCGGCGCGCTGGGTCACTTCGGGATCGGGTGCGACTGGCACTGGTGCGGCAGGAGCCAGTGAGTCGGGGAGAATTCCTCCCGTCGCTGATGCTTGCCTGGAAATGGGGGAACCTTCGTCCTCCAGCATCCGCTCGATGCCGGTCCGGCGCGGTTCCTGTGGCTGCGGAGCCGGCACAGGGCGTGACGGGATCAATTGCGTCTTTACAATCGGTTTCGAAATCCGTCGCTGATCCAGTTCTTTTTGCTGGCGCCGCTTCAGTCGCTCCCGTTTCCAATCTTGATAACGGCTCAACAGCGCAGTAGCGAATGCGAAGCGTGTCGGAGCCCACAGCCGGATCGCTGAGAACGAGAACGCTGTGGAGAGATATAGCGCGACCGCCAGGACAGTGGCACAAACAATGTAGGCCCCGGCGAGGTTCAAGTAGTGGATCAGAAAATCGCCGACAACTCGACCCATCAAACCTTCGATCGGGATCACGTGCATCCAGCGCATCTGACCGGGCAAGAGCGCCAGCATCGCCGGAACGAACATTAGCAGCCAGATTCCGCCCAGTGTCTTGGCGAGTGGGGACTGGATTTTCTTCGACCGGAACCAGCGCACCCCAAGCATCACCGGGAAGAGCACAAGCAGGAAGGCGCCGACACCGAAGAACTGCAGCGCCGCGTCGGACATGTAAGCGCCGACAACGCCGATCCAGTTGCGGGCGGCGTGCGACCCGGTGAGAACCGAAGCGCTGTCCCACGAAGGATCCAGAGGAGAATACGAAACGAGCGCGAGAAGAAGAAGGAGCGCGGAGACGCACATCAGGAATCCGACAAGCTCATTGAGCCGACGGTTCCCGGTGGGAACAAAAATCGTTTCCAAGTAATCCATGAAGGGCCGGATTTTATCGCCGAACACACAAATTCGGCGCCGCAATCGGCCAGAGCCAGATCATTATGCCAAGAAGCCGCCGTTCCCACAATGAAGGAATCCACAGGCGGTGTTCATATGGTTATCGGATCAGCTGGCGTTCCATTTTTTGCGGCCACAAGTGCTAGTGTGTGTCGGATTTATCTAGGCAAGTTTCGCCGCAAACACAAGCACCAAAATTCCAACGATGATGCGGTAGACCGCGAACGGAGCGAAGCCGCGTTTGCGGACGTACCCCATGAACCAAGCGACCGAGGCATAGGCGACGATGAACGAGACGATAAAGCCGATCGCGAGTACGACCCATCCGTGCGGATCGATCTGCGCGACGCCGATCGGATTCTCACCTTTTCCTCGCAGCGATTTGTACAGCGTATAGAGTGTCGCGGCAGCCATCGTCGGGATCGACACGAAGAATGAGAACTCAAGTGCCGCTGCGCGTGACATCCCAGCAAGCTGTCCGGCGGCGATGGTCGACATCGACCGTGACGTTCCAGGGAAGACGGCTGAAAAGATTTGGCAGAGGCCAATCCAGATTGCCTGACCAAGGCCCATGTTTTCCATTTTCCAGGTGCGGATCTTGCTGCTGAGACTTGGGCCTGCGGCTTCCGCTTTGGCATTCATCGCGTCCACGATCCACATCACGATTCCCCCGATCAGAAGCGACCAGCCGATAATCATGATGTTCTCAAGATGCTTGCCGATCACTTTGGTCAGGAGAAATGAGGGAATCGCGGTGACCAGGAATGCGACGGCCACGAGCCCAAGAGGATGTGTCAGGGCCGTCCGGTTGCCGCTTTCTCCGCGCGGGAACGTTGAGAGAAATTTTGTGATGCGGCTCCAAAAGTAAACTGGTAGGCACAGAATTGCGCCGAGTTGGATCACGATGGAGTACATCTTCCAATAGCCGTCGGAGAGGCTAATGTGCAGTAGAGCCTCGGAAAGCCGCAGATGCGCGGTCGAACTGACCGGCAGGAATTCGGTAAGACCTTCGACAATTCCGAGAATCAGCGAGAGCAGATAGTCGTTCAATCATCCTCCGAAAAAATTGGAAACCAGTATCGCAGAAAAAGTTCTCGAAAATGTTACAGGGAAAGTCCTTCGCCGCGCTCTCTACGGTGGGAATGACAAGCTACGTGGTGAAAAAAGAATCAATCGCTTGCGTTGCCCCAGGTTGGAACGCCTTGCTGCACGTAGAAGATTAGAGTCTGTGCCCGGTTTGACCAGTCGCTTTGACCGTACTGGCTGACGACCCTCTGGGCCAGCGCGATGGCACGGCTCTTTGCCTCGTCGGACTTCTTGAGATTCGCTTCGGTCTTGTAGATCTCGATTAATGCGGATTGACGCCACGCCGCGTCATACAGAGCCTCTGGGGCGGCCGGAGACTGGTCGTGTTCCTTCGCATACTTCTCATACATGTCGGCTTCTTTTTCTGGACACTTCGATGCGCCCTGCCAATCGCCGCACAATTTGTTTTCGATCAAATGGAATGCCGCTTGATCGGCCCACCTCGTCCCGGGATATTTCTTGATGACGAGCTTCATCCATTGCTCATCAATTTGGCCGCGCATATAGGCTTCGCGTTCACGCGCCGACGGACGCGTCATGATGTCGGAACGCTCCACCTGCCAACGGATGTCCGCAGCGCGGTAGAGGCCTTCAGCCGCGAGCGGCGAAGTCGGGAACAGGTCGTAGATACGATAGTAGAGACGCATCGCGTCTTGAGCGGCGTCCCGACGTCCACGGCGGCGGCTTGCCTCGTCCTCAGAGTTGGCAGCTTCGCCGAAAATGATCTTGTCCCCGCTCGGCGTGGTCATATTAATCAGAGCTTTGTTCTGAACCCATCCGGTGATCGTTTTGCCTTCAGCCTCGGGGCTGTCCTCGTCCGCATCTTTCTGGGGCTCGCGGATAATGGCTTCGACATGCGTCCAGTCGCGGCTCGTATCGATGATCACCAATTCGTGGCCACGTCCAGCCTGACCCAACTTGGCTGAGTCGGCGCTCGGCGAGACCCGAATCGTCTCTTCATGAATCAGAGTGCCGCGCTGCGGCTGCGCATGGGCGTCGTTTGTTGAGGATAAGAATCCGACGAACAAACCGACCACAAGCAACAGGGATCGCTTTCTTTGATGACGGGTGGCACAAGGCAATGCCTTGAGAGAGAAGGAGTTACGGCGCGTTTCGTGAGCGGTCACCATAAGTTTGGCGCGTGCAGTATCAGCATCATTCTTCATATCGACGAAGTCAAGGTCAATTGGGAACGCCACACTTCCTACCTAGTTCGATGCGGGCTTTAGGCATCTAAGTCACGTTCATTCATTGAGTCGCTTCTTTTGCTGTGCTTGCGAGACGGCGACGCTTTCAGGCACGGCGAAGTTCCTCGAGCATCGAAGGTTCGATGTTTCCTCCGCTGATGATCGCGACGTTCACCTCCGTTTGCGGCACCTGATCGCGGTGATAGAGAAATCCGGCGAGGGCTACCGCGCCGCTAGGCTCAGCTACGGTTTGCGGGTTCTGGGCCAGGAGCCTCATCGCCTGCCGGATCTCGTGCTCGTTCACAGTGACGATGTCATCCACATATTTGCGAATGTGCTCGAAGTTGATGGTTCCGACGCTCTGCGTACGGAGTCCGTCGGCGATCGTGCGCGATACCTGCTCCGCGGGAAACTCGACAATCTTGCCTTGCCGAAGACTGGCTTGTGCGTCGGCCGCCAGTTCGGGCTCGACGCCGATAACCTTGATTATCGGATTGCTTAGTTTGATCGCTGTAGCGACTCCGCTGATCAACCCTCCTCCTCCGACGGGAGAAAAAACCGCTCCGACTCCCGGCACGTCAGCGAGAATTTCGAGTCCGATGGTGCCCTGTCCGGCGATGATTTTTTCGTCGTTGTAGGGAGGGACGATGACGTATCCGTGTTGAGCGGCGAGTTCTTCCGCTTTGATCTTGCGTTCTTCGCTACCCGGTCCCACGAGCACTATCTCAGCGCCAAGTTTTGCGGTCGCTTCGCGCTTGATGGTCGGAGCGTTGTTTGGCATCACGATGACTGACTTCACTCCAAGTGCCCGCGCAGCGTACGCCACGCCTTGGGCATGGTTGCCGCTGGAGTACGAAATAACGCCCCGCTGACGCTCTTCGCCAGACAGCGAAGCGATCTTGTTGTACGCTCCGCGGAGTTTGAAGGCGCCGATAGGTTGCTGGTTTTCAGGCTTGAGCAGCAATTTTCGTCCGTGATCGGCGTGGTTGAATTCGATCAGATGCGTTCGCGTCGTAACTCCAGTAAGGCGAGACTCGGCGGCGAGCAGGTCGGAGAGTGTGATCATTCTTGTTTTTCGCTGTCCTGCTTACAGGGTATCGCTAAATTCAGCACTGCAGCCACCAGAGCCAGCGATTGTTTGGAGAAGATCGCGAATTGCGGGGCCGGGCGTAAAGCAAGTACACTTTTTTCCGATGAGTTCACGAGTCCTCCAACTCGACTCCCGCGATAACGTGCTGGTTGCCCTGACCAATCTGCGGAGCGGTGAAGCTATTCAATGGGATGGCCGCAGTCAGATTCTCAAATCCGACGTGCCAGCCAAGCATAAATTCGCGGTCGAGAACCTGGCTGTGGGAGACCCCGTCCTTATGTACGGTGGCTTAGTCGGGAAGGCCGCCAAGCCCATTGCCGCCGGTGAAGTGCTCACCACCGGCAACGTCCAGCACCAGGCGTCGCCGTTTCACCGGAAATCCGAGGAATTCCTCTGGTCTCCGCCCGATATCACCCGATTTCGGCAAAGGACTTTCGAAGGGTATCTGCGGTCGGACGGCCAAGTCGGTACGCGAAATTACTGGATCGTTGTTCCTCTGGTTTTTTGTGAAAACAAGAACATTCAAGTGCTGAAGCAGGCATTCGAAGAGGAGCTCGGTTTTGCTGCTCCCCAACTCTATCGGCAACAGGTCGCGGAGCTCGCACGACGATATCGGGAAGGGAAGATCGAGGGAAGGAGTTCCAATTCCGCGAACGACGCCCAGACTGGGAGTTCTCCATCGCCCAACAAACGGCGGTTATTCGAGCAGGTAGACGGCGTGCGTTTTCTGTTGCACGAAGGGGGCTGCGGTGGAACGCACGAGGATTCCAACAACCTTTGCGGATTGATTGCCGGATACATTCACCATCCGAATGTTGCGGGAGCGACCGTTCTGAGTCTTGGCTGCCAACATGCGCAGATCGAAATTCTCAGGGAAGAACTTCGGAAACGCGATCCGAACTTCAGTAAGCCTCTGTTTGTACTTGAGCAGCAGAAAAGCGGTTCGGAAGCGGCCATGATGGATGAAGCAATCCAACAGACTTTTCATGGACTGGTGGAGGCGAACAAGGCGAAGCGTACTACCGCTTCGTTGTCGAAGTTGTGTGTGGGGCTGAAATGCGGCGGGTCCGATGGCTTCTCCGGGATCTCGGCCAACCCTGCGATTGGGCACACTTCCGATCTACTGGCAGCTCTCGGCGCGCGCACGATTCTTTCCGAGTTTCCCGAGTTATGCGGGGTGGAGCAAGGACTGATCAATCGTGGACGCAATCATGAAGTAGGCGATCGCTTCATTGCGTTGATGCGTGACTATGCCGCGCGAGCGCTGGCAGTGCGATCGACGTTTGAAATGAATCCTTCGCCCGGCAACATGCGCGATGGCCTTCTCACCGACGCGATGAAGTCGGCGGGTGCGGCGAAGAAGGGAGGAGCTTCGCCGGTGACGGCGGTGCTCGACTATCCCGAATATTCAACGGAGCCGGGTCTGAACCTGCAGTGCACTCCGGGCAACGACGTGGAATGCGTGACGGCACAAGTGGGCGCTGGCGCCAGCGTGGTGTTGTTCACGACGGGCTTGGGCACGCCAACGGGCAATCCAATCGCTCCAGTGGTGAAACTCTCAACTAATTCCGCACTGGCAAAACGGATGCATGACATTATTGATGTCGATACCGGGTCGGTCATCGCCGGAGAACAGACGATCCAGCAAATGGGCGAAACGGTTTTAGATTTTGTGATTCACGTCGCCAGCGGAGAAACGCGCACCAAAGCCGAGCAGAAAGCGCAGGAAGATTTCATTCCGTGGAAACGAGGGGTTTCCCTCTGAGCAACGGCACGAGTTCCCCGGGCTGCTTTCGACTGGACGGTCGCGTTGCCGTCGTTACGGGTGCAGGTAGTGGAATCGGTCAAGCAATCGCGCTGCGACTTGCTGCGCACGGCGCCGCCATCCGTGTCCTTGATGTGAACGACGCAGCAGGCCGGGAAACATGCCGGCAAATTGTCGCGGCCGGCGGCGAGGCATCCGCACAAGGGTGCGATGTCACCGATCAAGCGCAAGTCACGACGACATTCTCCAACCTGTTCCTCCGGGAACGGATTCACATTCTTGTCAACAATGCGGGCGTCTCGCACATCGGCACCGTGGAAAGCACGACGGAAGCCGACTTCGACCGTTTGATCCGCGTAAACGTGAAGGGCTTCTACAACTGCATGCATTCAGTGGTAGCGCACATGCGGGAGAAAGGCGGCGGCGTGATCCTGAACATGGCGTCAATCGCCGGCTCTACGGGGCTGGAGAACCGCTTCGCGTACTCCATGACCAAGGGCGCCGTTATCGCCATGACATACTCGGTTGCGCGCGATTATCTTGCACACAATATCCGTTGCAACTGTATTTCGCCCGCGCGCGTGCATACGCCGTTCGTCGACGACTATCTGAAACGGACGTATCCGGGCCGGGAGCGGGAGATGTTCCAAAAACTTGCAGCGTCGCAACCCGTCGGCCGGATGGCCGAGCCGGCTGAGGTCGCATCGCTGGCGCTCTATTTGTGTTCGGACGAAGCGTCGTTTATTACCGGATCCGATTACCCGCTCGACGGCGGATTTTTTAATCTGCGAGGATAGTCGTTGGATCTCGGACTCAAAAACAAAGTTGTGATTGTGACCGGCGGCGCAAGGGGCGTTGGCGCGGCGATCGTTCGTGCTTGTGCTGCCGAGAGCGCAATACCGGTGATTGTCGATCGCGATGTGGATGTTGGCCGCGCACTCCAGGCCGAGGTGCGGCAGGGAAATGCTCAATGCGGTTTCTTCGAAGTTGATCTGGTAGTTGCGGACGACGGCGCGAAAGTCATTGCACAAACGATCGCGGAATTCGGGGGGATCGATGCGCTTGTGAACAGCACCTCACCGGGTTACTACGTAGGGTTGGAGCATGGAAGTTCCGGCGAATATTTTGAGATGCTTAAACTGAACCTGCTGCCCTGCTATAGCGTGGCCCACTACGCCCTGCCCCATTTGAAGCTATCGCGCGGAAGTATCGTGAATGTAAATGCGAATCCTGCGGAGACCGGTTCCGCGTCATGGACCTCGGCTGTCATGGCGCTCACGAGAGAGTGGGCGGCCGAATTGCTGCCCTCCGGCGTTCGCGTGAACATGGTGCTTGCGGAATCGATGGGTCGACGCAAGATCGAACCGCCGCTAGCCGGGTCAGCGGACGACATTGCAGCGGCCGTCGCGTTCCTTCTTTCGACGAAGTCCAGCCATATAACGGGGCAGCATATTTATGCAGACAGCAGTCACGATCGCGTGAATTCCGCGCAAAGTTGACGGTCAATTTCGCGATTTAATTTCCCTGTGTATAAGGCGTTGTTGCGTAGATATAGAACATTTCTGCAGGAGAGTGCATGAAGCGAAGGTATTGCCTGACCCTGGATCTGAAAGACGATTCAAATTTGATCGCAGAATACAAGCGCTATCACGAGAAAATCTGGCCTGAGATCTCAAAGAGTATTCGCGACTCGGGCATTGACGACATGGAGATATACCTCCTCGGCACGCGCATGTTTATGATTATTGAAGTATCGGATGATTTTTCGTTCGAGAAGAAGTCTGAGGCGGACCGCCTCAACCCCAAAGTGCAGGAGTGGGAGAATCTGATGTGGAAGTTTCAGCAACCGCTGCCCGAAGCCAATCCCGGCGAGAAATGGCTACGGATGGAACGAGTGTTTAAGTTGCCACAGCAGGGTTAAGAAGTTGCGACGAAGTTCGGAGAAAATCTTGAGCGGATCGAACCAAGGCACCAAACTGTACAGGACGAGATCAGGATGCGTCATCGAGCGGGCGGGCGAATTTTATTCCGTCTCCGATTCCTGGGATGCGTTGGCAACGCGCGACGATCTCGAAGCTCATCTGAACAATGTGGTTCGCGGCGGTGGCGCCACTAGGAATTCAGTGAACGATTCTGAATTGCTTGCGCCGATTGGTTCCCAGGAAGTCTGGGCCGCTGGCGTGACCTACTTCCGCAGCCGCGACGCGCGAATGGAAGAATCGAAATCGGCGGGCGGCGGCGATTTTTACGATCGCGTCTACAGCGCCGAAAGACCGGAATTGTTCTTCAAAGGTACCGCGAGCCGAGTTGTGGGCCACGGAGGAAGGGTCGCAATCCGACGTGATGCAAAATGGTCGGTGCCTGAACCCGAGCTGGTGCTCGTTGATCAGTCCGACGGGAAGAATTCTCGGCTACACCGTCGGCAACGACATGAGCTCGCGTGATATCGAAGGCGAAAACCCTCTCTATTTGCCGCAGGCGAAGGTATACCATCGAAGCTGTGCGTTGGGGCCGTGCATTCTGGTTTTGCGGAATGAGCCTCCGCGATCGACCGAAATCCGAATGGAGATCATGCGCGCCGGATCGGAGATTTTCTCTGGCTCGGTAGCGCTCAGCGCGATCAAGCGCGAATTCGCGACTTTAGTGGCATACCTGTATCGCGACAATGTGTTTCCGGACGGATGTTTTCTGTTCACCGGAACCGGCATCGTGCCGCCCGATTCTTTTACCCTGCAACAACAAGACGAAATCCGGATTACTATCGATGGCATTGGAACTCTGGTAAATACCGTCACGTTCAATTCCTAGTCGAACGAAATCGCGATCCTCGACCCATGCCCTCTAACATGTCGACCGTAATCCCTTCCACCATGCGATCCGGGTCTGTCCTTGAAGGCATTCGAGTTCTCGACTTCTCACACGCGCTTGCCGGCCCCTATTGCACGCTGCTTCTTTCTGACTACGGAGCAACCGTTTACAAACTTGAAGCACGTTCCGGCGACATGGGGCGTGGATGGGGACCGCCGTTTGCTGGCGGCATAGCCAGTTTCTTCCTCGGACTCAACCGGGGAAAGTTGGGGATCTCGATCGACCTGAAGCAGCCGGAGGGACTCGATCTATGTCTGCGGCTGCTCGACACTACCGACGTTGTCGTTGAGAACTTTCGGCCGGGCTCGATGGACAAACTTGGTCTTGGATACGCGGCGATTCATCAGCGGAATCCGCGTCTCGTCTATTGCTCGATCTCGGGATACGGGCAGCAAGGGCCTTCGCGCGATGAGGCGGCGATGGACCTCGTCGTCCAGGCATCGAGCGGGTTGCTCAGCATTACGGGGACTAAGCAAGGTGATTCAGTGCGCTGCGGATACGGCGTCACCGACGTGACGGCTGGGCTGTTCGCCGTAATTGGGATTCTTCTGGCTTTACGGTCCCGCGAGAAAACCGGCTTTGGGCAGTATGTCGACGTCTCCATGCTCGACAGCATGATTTCGACCATGAGTTCGAACTATATGAGCTTTCTGGGTTCGAACGTGATTCCCGTTCCCATGGGTACGTCGTTTCCGACGGTGATGCCGTACCAGACATTTCACGCTCAGGACCGGCAAATCGCGATCGCGGTCGGAAGCGAGAAGCTGTGGTCTGCGTTTTGCCGTGCGCTGGACCGGCCCGATCTGGAGAAGCATCCTCACTATGAAAGCAACGCGGCGCGAATCATCAACCGAAGCGTCTTGGAGCCGTTGCTGGATGAAATCTTCAGGCAACGTCCGTCGTCGGAATGGATTTCACGATTGAGGGCGGCTGGCATCCCGTGTTCGCTGGCCCGTAACTTTGCGGAAGTGGCGAACGACCCGCAGACCGAAGTCCGAAGCATGTTTCCTATGATGGAGCATCCGACAGCGGGCCCTCACCGTGTGACCGGCACACCGGTAAAGTTGTCGGATACGCCGGGTTCGCCATCGACTCCGGCGCCGTTACTCGGTCAGCACACCCGGGCTGTCTTGAAGGAACTCTTTGCGCTCGACAATGGTTTGATCGACGATCTCGCGTCGCGGCAAATTATTTTCGAGTCAGCCTGACGCCGTCTGCCCTGTCCAGGAATACAGACGCTTCTATTCGCTTGTGTAGTTGATCTCCATCCGCCGCACTTGCATGCTCGAGACATACAGTGCCAACGCGGCGACAATCAGCAGTCCGACGACCGCGGTGGGTGCGGAGATGGGTTCCGGGTTAGAGATCAGCATCGCAAGGAAGGGCGGCATTCCCGGGGGAGCCGGAATGTTTACGGGGGAAAGCGCCTTGAGGTAGTAGATGACGCTGAACTGCTTCAGCAGGGCAGGCAAGAACGGGTTGATGCCTTCCCAGATCAAGATTCCCGCGGTCGGAAGAATTGGATTCTTGAACATCATTCCGGCGACCAGAAAGAAGGCGCCATATCCGACGCACGCGAGCACCGTGACGCCCATGTAACCTGCGGCGTGCTCCAGTCCCTGATTGTGATAGAGGTACAAGTCGCGGGCCGAGGGCGACAAGTGCCACAGGAAAGCGACGTTTTGTAACAACTCGCTGGTGACGAAGATGACGCATGTCGCAAGGAGCCCGGCAAGAAATTTTCCCGCCATCAGAACCTCGCGGCGAACGGGCGCCAGGAAGTAGAAGTGCAGGCTGCGATCGAGAATCTCTCCACGAAACAGATTCATGAAGATCCCAAGACATCCGAAGAAAACAGCTAGGCGCAGAAAGAAAAACTGAAAGACTCCAGCGAACATCACGGTGTCGCGCCCCAGGTTGTAGCCCTCCTGAATGTGAACGCTCTCCACGTGGTCGTCGATTACGTTTACATAAAGGTCGTTCACACCATCCGAGTAACGATATTCCTCATGAGAAATCTCGCCGGCGTCTTTCCCCGGTTCCGCATCACGATGCTCTTTCCAATTAAACAAAACGGGCGGCTTCCCCAAGGAAGTGACAACTTCCTCTTTCGTCATGCCGGCTTTTACGGACAGCAGGTCCTGGTAACTTAAGGGCTTCTGTCCTCTCCGGGCGACTCTCGCACTTTGATTGATTTGATGCGCATTCACAACGGAATATCCGACGAAGAGTAGGACAGGGAGCAGGGCAAGAAAATAAATCCAAAGCCCGCGCTTTGCGAAGAACGTCTTCTTGATTTCAAGCCGCATCACAGCTTTGATTTGCTCCCACCAGACTCGCTTCATCGCGCCACCTCGTCACTGCCGATCAGATACTCGTACACCGAAAGAACGTCGTCGTCCGCGGGAGAAACGGATTCGATTTCGATTCCATTCAATGCCAGTTTGTTTAGCGCCAGGTAGAACTCGTCGGCATTTCTCGTTTTTAAGAGTAAGCCGTGTTCGTCCTTGTGAATGGCGACCTCGATTGTGTCCGCCGAAGTCAGCACCTTGGCGGCGAGTTCGCGCGGCCGACTGCAGCGGATGAGAATCTGAGTGGGGTGATCGCGAATCTCGCTGCGCACTTCCTGGATCGCGCCCTCAGCGACTACATATCCGTTACTCATCAGGATGACTTGATCCGAAATCACGTCGACTTCGTGCAGGATGTGACTGGATATGAGGACGTAGCACCCCTGGCCCGCAGCCCAGCGAAACATGGCGATCATCTCTGATCGCGCCAGAGGATCCAACCCATTCAGCGGCTCATCAAGGATGAGAACCTTTGGATCGTTCGCGAGCGCCTGCGCCAAGCGAATGCGTTGCCTCATTCCCTTGCTATATCCTGCGATATTGCGTCCGGCCGCTTCGGTCAATCCAACCCGTTCGATAGCTTTCCTGGCGAGCTGTTCGGCGCGAGCTGCATCCATGCCGGTCAGACGTAAGTACGATTGCACGAATTGATGACCGGTCAGTCCCTTGGGGAGTGCGTCAAACTGTGTACTATAGCCAACAATTTTGAACAGACTTTCCGGATCGTTCGTCCTAAGGCCGAGCACTTCAATGTGCCCCTGCGTAGGACGAATAAGTCCGGTCATCAAATTCATCAGCGTCGTTTTTCCAGAGCCATTCGGCCCCACGAGGCTGGTGATCCCTGCAGGGATCGAGAGATTCACGCGATTCACGCCAAGAATTTCGCCGTAGAACTTCGACACATCTTCAAGAATGATGCGGTCGTTCATCGGACGACCTCATAGGCGCGTACTTTGCGAAGCAATAGCGCGAGACATATGCCGCAATAAATGAGAATGGCGACCGATGCCTCGGCGACGGATATGGTGAAGCCCGATTCCAGCCGGAACAAGGAATTCCATACGATCATCATTAGGTAGGCAAGATCGACGAAATGGCCGGATTCCGTACGCATGACAGCGTTGATGGCCTGCGCAAAGCCGGCTCCAAAAAACAACATTCCCAGAAGAAGTGCACCCGCGACGATTCTCCACTTGACCCACGCGGAAATTGCCATCGAGAGAAGCGAGAGAACCGCGATCCAGATCAGCGACGAGACGATGAGGCTGCCGGCGATCCACAAGTTGTTCCACGTCCAGCTCGGACCGGCGAGTGTGGCTTGTATGAAGAACAGAATCAGCCCGGGAATCCACGTGATTTGCGAAAGCAGGATGCCGAGGACCGACGCTTTTCCGACGACATACTCCGCGCGTGAGAGCGGACGGCAAAAATACAAGGGAAGCGCGCCGTTCGCAAGATCGCTGGAAATTAGGCCCGGACCTGCAAACGCCGTCATCAGAAAGGCGAGAACGCCTTGCACATCGACGAAGTTGGAAAAAAACTTTCGATCGATGTTAAGAATCTCGGCTGGGAGCTCCGATCTGCTGCAGGAACGCGAGATTGTGGGCCAGATAAATCAACGCCAGGCAGAAAACAGGATAGAAAAAGCAAAGCACGAACAATCCGGTCTGAAACTTCGACCGGAACACATTGCGTCTTGCGTAGCGGAATAGAACCAGGAAGCGCGACCATGATGGCGTCAACGTTCCAGTGTAAGCGGCGTATGTGCGCCTATAGACGGCCACAGGTGCTCCGCGTCATTGAGGATATTCGCCGCATTTCAGCTCTCCATTGCTTTCAGGAAAATATCTTCAAGCGTGTCGCGCCGGAAGTTTAGCTTGCGGATCCGGACATTTTGCTCGGCCGCAAGGCGATAGATGTCACGGGTTTCGACTCCTTGCGGCAAAATGATCTTCATTCGATTCGCATGGATGGCGCACTCGCAGCCGAGTTTTTCGATAGCTTCCGTGAAATCGCCATTCGCCCCGTAAAACTCCATCTCAAGGAAACGCTGGTTGGCCTTGCGTTCTTCATTGAGGTCAGAGTAATGCGCGATTCGGCCCTGCTTCAGGATGAGAACCTCGTCGCAGGTGTCCTCAACATCGCGCAGTAAATGTGAGCAGAGCAGAATTCTCACCTGTTTGCTGTCCCGCATTTCTCGAATCATGCGGATCATGCGTTGCCGCGCTGATGGGTCGAGCCCGTTTGTAGGTTCGTCCAGGATAAGCAGCTTCGGTCCATGAACTATGGCTTGCGCGAGTTTTGCAAGCTGTTTCATGCCCAGGGAATACGTTCCCAGGTTGCGGTATCGCGCTTCGGCGAGTCCCACGTAGAACAACGCTTCGTGCGCACGCTCGAGAGCCACTCCTGAGGGAAGCCCGGAGAGTTCCCCCATCATTCGAACCAGGGATACCGCGCTCATCTTCGAAATGAATGCGTCATTCTCGGGCATA
>CAVYUY010000037.1:0-22803 GCA_963771765.1 uncultured Acidobacteriota bacterium | reverse complement strand
CCACAAGCCACTCCGCAAGGTGCCTGATGATACCTGATGCCGCGACGCCTTTCTTGTTCGAACTGTTCCGCCCGAATACCGAATCCCAAGGAGCCTTACTGAATTACACGTTTGCGTCCCGGATGAGCTTTTTGCTTGCAATCGCCGGAGGCTTCGCACTCCGACCGCTTGCGGTGGCGGAATTAATACTCCTACCGCTACCGGAGCAGTTGCGAGCACGCAAAATCCGCTGGTCGCGCAGTACACGATCACCAGCGGATGCCAGGGTCCTGCGTTCGTTGAGTTTGGCCCCGACACGAATTATGGCCGCGCCACGGCGTCTTTCCCGTTGCCAGGTCGCTACCTGAGTTCATCAACTCAAGTTGCGGGCATGCGAGCGTCCACTACGTACCACATGCGAGCGCAGGTTCAGTGCGGAAGTGAAACCATTACCACCCCTGACACGACCTTCAAGACCGGAGCACTTCCTTCTTCCATCACGTTTCCGGCTCTGAGCGTATCGCGCCCGAATCCGTCTTTGAAGTCTCTCGAAAACCCGGGCATCGAAATGGTCACCGTACCGGAGATCGGTACGCCGGCACTCTTTACCGATCGCGACGGGAATCCAATCTGGTATTACGACGTTGGCCAGGGCAACTATCCATACACGTTCAAATTGCTTAATAACGGACACATCCTTCTGAGCATCACGACTCCGAACTACTCTCTGATCCGCGAAGTGGATTTAGCCGGAAATACCATCCGCGAAATGCAGATTGGCGACTTGCAGATCAAGATGCGAGCGGCGGGAGCTGATTTCGTTCCGGGAGGATTTCACCACGACATTCTCCCGCTCGACAACGGACATCTGATCGTCCTCGTCGATTGCTGGCAGTATTTCACCGACCTTCCGAATTATCCGGGAACCATTCAGTTGCAAGGCGATGGAATTATCGATTTGGATGAAAACTGGAACCCAGTTTGGATGTGGAATACCTTCGACCACCTTGACCCTAATCGCCACCTACAACCCGTCCTCTCGGGAAACCTGCTCGATTGGACTCATAGCAATGCTCTGGTCTACTCGCCTCCTGATGGGAATTTGCTTTTGTCGATGCGCCACCAATCGTGGGTCATCAAGATCAATTACAGCAATGGCGCCGGGGACGGAAGCATCTTATGGCACCTCGGATATCAGGGCGATTTCGCGTTGACTCAGAGTGGTGTCTCAACCGACGATCCCAGTCTCTGGTTCTCTTTCCAACACTTCCCGGTAATTTTGAATCAGAGTGGCTCGCAAACGACACTCGCGATTTGGGACAACGGAAACAATCGGGTGATGAACACAGCAGGGGCGGAGTGTACCCTGGTTCCGGGCGGCATTCCCTGCTACTCGCGCGCCACGATTTACCAGGTCGACGAGGCCGCGAAGACTGCCGATTTGCAATGGACCGACTTGCAACCTTCGTTCGGAGAGTGGGGCGGAAGTATCAATCAATTTTCAAACGGCAACGTCGAGTTCGACTTGAACTCACCAGCCACTCCGCCTTCGCCGGGCGTTGTTTCCCAGGTGCAGGAAGTCACTCAGACCGACACGCCGCAAATAGTTTGGGAAATGGATTTCCCCACACCTTCGTACGCATATCGTGCTTATCGGATACCAAGCCTGTACAGCGGGGTGACTTGGCAGTACTGACCTTGAGATCGCGAATCTTAAGACTCCATTTCGAAATGTTGCATTGGGAAGATCGACGGGCCTTCAACGATAGGCGGTAGTCCTCAAAGCCTCTTGTAAAGCGCCTCGCGCACACAATTCGTTATTGCGAGCACGATCGTTTGTGGATATACTCGCCGTCTTGTTGTTGAATTGTTTGGTCCCCACTCCACAAGGAAACTCGAAAACTGAATGATCGTTCGGCGATTAGGCAGCAGTTTCCTGTTTGTCTTGATTGCTTGGACTCTCTCCAATTGCGGATCGAGTTCGAATAGCGCCGGCCCGGCGGCACCTTCGATCACGGAGCAACCTTCCGACCAAGCAGTGATGCTCGGGCAAGAAGCGACCTTCACGGTCAGTACAATCAGTAATTCGCCTGTGACGTATCAGTGGCAGAGAAACTCAGCGCCTATTCCGGGGGCAACCCACGCGTTTTACACCATCCCTGTCACCATTGCGGCCGATGACGCGGCCGTCTTCAATGTCGTAGTCAGCAATCTTTCCGGAGAGGTTACAAGCTCTTCCGCCTTACTGTCGGTTCATCCTCCTCCCGACGTTGTCACTTTTCACAATGACAACCTGCGCACCGGTCAAAACTTGATGGAAACTTATTTGACTGCGCGCACTGTTACACCTTCGCTCTTTGGAAAGATCGGGTTTCTTTCTACCGATGGACGGGTCGACGCGCAGCCATTATTCTTGGCCGGCGTACCGATCGGTAACGCCACCCACAATGTCCTCTATATTGCGACCGAACATGACAGCGTCTACGCCTACGACGCCGACACTCAAGCATTGCTGTGGCAGGCTACGGCTCTGAAGGCTGGCGAAACCTCAAGCGATGACCGGCAATGTCCGGCCGTCTCGCCTGAGATCGGAATTACTGCAACCCCGGTGATTGATCGCTCCCAGGGACCCAACGGTGCCATTTATTTTGTCGCGGCGACTGAGGACACAAGTGACGTTTACCATCATCGACTGCACGCTCTCGACGTCACCACCGGTGCGGAACTGTTCGGCGGACCGACGGAGATCCAGGCTCAATTCCCCGGTACTGGATCGGCCAGCAACGGCGTCAACGTGATCTTTGATCCTTCTCAATATTTCGATCGAGCGGCGCTGCTCGCCTCCAACGGAGTGATCTACACCTCCTGGGCGTCACACTGCGATGTTCAGCCGTATACGTCATGGGTCATCGGATATGACGAGTCGACGTTGCAGCAATCGCGCGTGCTGAACCTTACTCCCAACGGCGCAGAGGGAGCCATCTGGATGTCGGGAGGCGGGCCCGCCGCCGACGCCGACGGAAATGTCTATTTGCTCGGCGGCAACGGAACTTTCGACACATCCCTGACCAGCAACGGTTTTCCAAGCCAAAACGATTTGGGGAACGCAATCGTCAAGATATCCCCAACCGCACCCGCGACGGTGACCGATTTCTTCGCACCTTACGACACGGGATCGCAATCTGCAGGCGACTTCGACCTCGGGTCCGGCGGAATATTGCTGTTGCCTGATCAGGTGGATGACTCCGGCCAAACGAGACACGTCGCGCTGGGTTCCGGAAAAACCGGCTGGATCTACGTTGTTGACCGTGACAACATGGGAAAGTTCAACCCGAGTGTAAATAATATTTTCGAAGAAATTCCGAGATGCTGCGGAACCTACGGAGGCCTGTTCGGGCCGATCTACTCGACTCCTGCATACTTCAACTCCACTGTCTATTTCGGATCTCAGGATGAACCGATCGAGGCCTTCGCCGTTTCTAACGCGAAACTCTCTTTGCCTTTCAATATGCGTTCCGTAGACGCGTACCCTTATCCTGGAACAACTCCAAGCATCTCCGCCAATGGCACGAAGAGTGGCATTCTCTGGGCCGTTGAGAACGGACCAACCGGAATTCTGCACGCGTACGACGCCACGAACCTCATCGTCGAGTACTACAACAGCGGCGTGAACCCCACCCGCGATCAGTTCGGATCGAACAAGTTCATCGTCCCCACCGTCGTCAACGGCAAAGTGTACGTCGGCACTCCTTCGGGGGTCGCAGTGTTCGGAATCTTGCCGCCTCCGTAGCAGGCCAGCTTTTTCCCCCAAGAAATCGCGCAAGTCGTTGCAGGGAACGTCTTCGCACCCTGCTTCGTTCCGTCGATGCACTTTAGGTTGCCTTACGGGAGTAGGAGTATGGACAACGGGCACCGCGTCCGCTATGTTCGACCCTATGCAAAAGACAGCGATCTCCCTGTTGACGTGTCTTATCTCCTTCTCAGCCGCACCCTTGATGGGGGCAGCACCCACCGGAACCTTGGATCACATCTGTGCTGTTGACGGACTGAAATACATGAATGTTCAGTCTGCGATGTCGGCGTGCAGCGGGTCTGGAGTGGTCGTGATCCCTCCGACTTACACCGGGGCGGATTCGAACGACGCCAGCGTGATGGATTTTCGCCACCCCGAGCGCGTGAAGGGGCTGACCCCAGTCACAGAATTCGGCGCAAAGGGAGATGCAGTAACCGCGTCTGACGGCGTCAGCGAGATCCGGTCGATGACCTTCACCGCGGGACCATCCGCCTTTGTGAAGGGGCGCGACGAAGGAAAAACCATCATCATTACCGGAGCTGGATCTGTGAACGGGTCCTTGACCTCGACTATCAAGTCGGTGGATGCACCCAACCGCGTGACTCTGACGAACGCTGGAGGATTCAGCGCGAGTCGCCTCACTTATTGGCTCGGAACCGACAACACAGCGGCCTTCCAGGCCGCCTACAACGCGCGGAAGCCTCTCTTCCTGTCACCGGGAAAGTACTTGATGACCGGCACAGTGAAAGGAAATTCGCCCCTGCTGCTAGTGGGATCGGGCGCGCAATCCATCATCATCAACGACACGCCTGTTTTTTCCGTGCATGGCACCGGCGGACATTACCTCGACAACTTCCGCATGCAGGCCGCCACCAGGCTTGAGCCCGTTTCTCCAAGAGGCTTCCCGACTCCGCAACCGGGAACTCCGATCACCGTAGACCGGAAAGGCACTCATATCGGATACCAACCCGTCGGTGCGGACGAAGATATTTGGAACAAATTATCGAAGAAGCAACAGGCGCAAAATTTCGGCCCGACGTTAAGCATGTCCTCCGACGGAATTCACATTTACCGCATCACCGGCGACCTGGTCTCGATCATTCTCTTCGATGTTCAATATTCCGAGGTCGCCCTATGTGATTTCCGTGCGGGAAAGAATTTTGTGGGCGGCATTGCGCTGTGGCACACACCCAGAGACGGCGCAGCCAACCGCCACGACAGTATCCACGACAATACCGTCCGCTACGCCAGCGTAAGCGGCATCGCGTGGGCGGCAGCAGAGAATGTTTCGATCAAGCACAATGTCGTGGAATACAACGGGGAGAGCGGCCTCAAGAATTACTCAGGCCAAGGGGATGGCACCTTCAACTCCAACATCGAAGTGACTGGCAATCACAGCCAGTACAACCACTATGATGGAATCGATCTCTCGGAGAGCTATCCCCACAGCAATACGCAACGAGCGAATTCCGTGGTCTCCGATAACGTTAGTTCTAACAATGACAGAACCGGGACCTTCGCCGACGGTCTCGGATGGAAGGTGACCAACAACGTCTTCGAAAACAACGGCCTCAGCGGCATGTCGATGGATATCTCCGACAGCGTCGTCTCGGGCAACACGCTGTCGCACAACAACACCCTTCACGATTCCCGTTCGCACCAAATCATCATCGGACCCGGACTGCCCGCCACGAACAATGTCTTCGAACACAACCGGATTGTCGGAGATGCATCTTCGGGGGCAGCCATTACGTGGTCAGCCCGATCGACCGGAAACCAACTCCGCGACAATACCGCTACCGGCGGAGCCGTCTTCCGGTTCCAAACGCCTCCTGCTGCCGCGGAGGCGAACACAGACAGCCACGGCAGGCTTCCCGATCGCAGATAGGTATCTCCGCTCGGACCAAGCGGGGCCTGTCTTTCGGCTTCCCCGTGTGTCTAGTTCCATGCGTCTTTATAGCTAGCTCCGGGCACCCAGACCTTTCGCCAAAGATGTTATCCACAAGGCAGCCGCAACTTTCTGTTTACTAAAGTGTTAGTCAGCAACATAGATCGCGTCGTTCCAAGCTATGAAAAATCGATTTTCTTGAATTAATTGTCAAAGGTGTTCTCGGTCGTGCCAGTTTTGGTTCCGGAAAAGCTCTCTTTTACTCGTTTTCGCGGTTTTGCTTGCCAGAAACATTTAGAATGTGTGCAGCAATCAAACATTGTCACCGCTTTGTCACTCCTTTGGAGCACTTGTATGACAACAAGGCTCATGGTGGTGTTGTACCGTTTACCTGTGGGGCTCCGTTATTGACATAGAAACGCATGCAAATTACAGTACGGCTTAATCAGCAACAATTTCGTCAACCACGAAGCGGACGGCTCGGCTTCGAAGTGTCCGAATCGATTGCTGCTTCCACCCGCGACGTTGGCAAGGGCTCGGCCTTGTCGTCCGGAGAGCCGGACGAACGGATCGTTTCGAACCTTAAGCTAGAAGTGCATCCCCCAACAAATGACCAGCAGCAATCGGCCAAGCGGTCGCATCTCAAAAGGCGGCAATACCCCGGCTGCTTTGTAACGCGGTGCGCCGTAAGCCCTTGGGCGAGGATGTAATGGTTGAGCTTTCCATATTGTTGTTGACCAAAGATGGTGTGCACGACCTCGAACAGGTTTTGCCCGCGATCTTTGCCCAGAAGAATGCCCCGTCCTTCGAGGTGGTGGCGATCGATTCGGGGTCTACGGATGGAACTCTCGATCTCCTTCGCCGGTACCCAGTCATCATCCACGAGATCACCCCTCAGGAATTTCATCATTCCCGGACAAGAAATCTTGCGGCCAGCCTTGCAAGAGGACAGATTCTGATCTTTCTATCGCAGGACGCAGTGCCCGCTTCCGACGAATGGCTGCACAACCTGCGCTCAAATTTCGATGACCCGGGCGTGGCGGCGGTCTATGGCCGACAGATCCCGAAAGCTGGATCTTCGATGGAACGCCAGGACGCCCTCGACGCGGTTTACGGTGAGCAAAAAACCGTGAAGGACCCTGCAAGCCGCGCCGGTATGGGTTACCGCTTTTATCATTTTTCGGATGTGAATGCGGCCATCCGTCGCGACATCTGGGAGGCGGTTCGCTTCCCCGAGGACTTGAAGGTTTTTGAAGATCTCGGGATCGCGAAGTCCATCTTGGACAGCGGCTGGAAAATTGTCTACGAGCCACAAGCTCCGGTCTACCACTCCCACGCGCACACCACCGTGGGACTGTTCAAGCGCTACTTCGACATTGGATACACGCTGAAAGTGCTGAAGATTTGGGATGTTCCCGGCACTAAGAATTCGCTGTTGCGGGACGGTTGGAAGCTCGCCCGGAACAAATTTACCCGCGTCAGCGACAGCAGCATGCGGCGTTCTGCCGGACACGGCCTTCGACAGGATGTCGCCAAATCAGTTGGACTGTTTTTGGGATTGAACCAGAATTGCCTTCCGCTTCTGTTGAAGCGCCGGCTCAGCGCTTTCGGCGTCTTCGAATAGCAGTGGAATGGAATCCCGGGCCCTCGGTTTCTTTTTGCGATAGGAAGTTGCAAGCATGATTCGCAGTCGCCTTAGCTACGTCCGTTACTATTTGCGAATTCTGACGTTGTTGCTGCCCGCCTGCGCCTACTTCATCGCGATCAAGATTCGATTCGGTTTCAACGTTTTCTTCCCACGATCGGGCCCGGCAGGACTTCCCTCCTACTGGGGGATCATCCTCCTGACCACAATTGTGTGGGCAATCGCCGCGGAAGAGTCCGGGCTCTGGAGCGTCGAACAGCTCTACGCTCCAGGCAAGAAAAGCCGTCGCCTGCTCGAGGCCCTGGCCTTTACCTACGCGTTGGTCATGGCGCTCGGGTTTTTGTACCGCCAAGCGAGTTATTCCCGACTCGTGATCGGCATCAGCGCCGTGGCGCTGTTCGTCCTCGCAACCGTCGCACGCATCGCGTTCCGAGTCTTTCTCGAGATGCTGCGCAACAGCGGCAAGAATGAAGTCAAGATTTTGATGGTTGGCACCGACCGCTTTGCCCGGCGCGTCACAACCTCCCTTCTCAACGGAGAAGTACTTCCTTGCAAGGTTGTAGGCTTCGTGCGGCTGCCGGATCAGGAAGTCGTCGTGGAGGGCCCGGTATACGAACTCGATCAGATTCCGAACTTCACTAACGGGCATTCCATCGACGACGTCATCATCGCGTTACCGGCTGGACGCTTGAGCGAGGTCCAGAAAATTGCTCCATCTCTTGAAAAGCTGTGCGTTCCGACCCGGGTTGTGATCGACCTAGGTGAAGGCGTCATCCTGCGCGATCGGCTGATCGACCTGGGCGGAATCCATATGCTTGACCTCCGTCCAACTCTCGCGGAAACCGGACCTTACCTCTTCGAGAAGCGTATTTTCGACATCGTTCTCTCAACCCTGATTGTGTTGGTCACTCTGCCGCTGAGCCTGCTCATCACCCTCGCAGTGAAGCTCACCAGCGCCGGCCCTGTATTCTTCGTTCAGGAACGCGTTGGATTGAACGGTCGTGTTTTCCGGATGTACAAATTCCGCACGATGCGCGTGGGTACGCAGACCGATGGCGATACTCGCTGGACGTCAGAAAATGATCCGCGACGCACCCTGGTGGGTGTGTTCCTCCGCAAGACGAATCTCGACGAATTGCCGCAATTCATCAACGTTCTGAAGGGGGACATGAGCGTCGTCGGTCCCCGCCCTGAACGTCCGCACTTCGTCGAAAAATTCCTCGAAGAATTCGATCGCTACAACTTCCGCCATACTTTTAAGGCCGGCATCACCGGTTGGGCGCAGGTGAATGGATGGCGCGGCGACACCTCCATCGCGAAGCGCGTGGAATATGATCTCTACTACCTCCGCAACTGGAGTCTCACCTTCGATCTTCAAATCATCACCATGACCTTGCTGCGTATCTTCAACAGCAAGAATGCTTACTAAATTAAAATTTCCCGCACGCTTCTTCCCATAACGGTCAACCAGCGGCGAAATCCACAATCCCTATTTGTCACTGAGCAAGCTTCAGGCTTAGGCTATCCGTAAGCCATCCAGAGGAGCGATCATGAGCACCATCGAAGTACCAGCCGATATTCTTGAACTCAGTCCTTACGGCCCGACTCGATCCACCATCCAAGGAGCACCTCTCAACGCGGAAGAATTGCGAAAGACCGAAACGTATTGGAGAGCTTGCAACTACCTGAGTCTTGGCATGATCTATTTGCTGGACAATCCCCTGCTGAAGGAACCTCTGCGGGTCGAGCAGATCAAGAATCGTCTGCTGGGCCATTGGGGTTCCAGCCCCGGTTTATCTTTCATTTACATTCACTTGAACCGGCTGATCAAGAAGTACGATCTCGACATGATCTACCTCGCCGGTCCCGGACATGGCGCACCCGGCGTTCTCGGGCCTTGCTACCTTGAGGGCACATACTCTGAGATCTATCCCGAGAAGAGCCAGGATGTCGAAGGCCTGCGCGAATTCTTCAAACAGTTTTCATTTCCCGGAGGCATCGGCAGCCATTGCACTCCCGAAACACCCGGATCGATTCACGAAGGCGGCGAACTCGGATATGTACTCTCGCACGCCTGCGGAGCCGCGTTCGACAACCCTGAATTGATCGTGGCTGCGGTCGTCGGCGACGGTGAATCCGAGACGGGTCCGCTCGCGACTTCATGGCACATCAATAAGTTCCTTAACCCAACACGCGACGGGGCCGTTCTACCGATCCTTCACCTCAACGGATACAAGATCGACAACCCGACCCTGCTGGCACGGATCTCGCACGATGAACTCGAAAATCTGTTCCGCGGATACGGCTGGACCCCCTACTTCGTCGAAGGCTCGGACGTCGACAGCATGCATCAAGCAATGGCGGCGACGACTGAGCATTGCATCAACGAGATTCGCGAGTATCGCGACGCAGCGCGCAAGCATGGTGCGTCCGCCCGGCCTCGATGGCCAATGATTGTGCTCCGCTCGCCCAAGGGATGGACGGCTCCCCGCGAAATGGAAGGCCATTTTCTCGAAGGCTTCTGGCGCGCCCATCAAGTGCCCTTGCCTGCCGTGAAGAAAGACCCCAAACAGCTTCAGGCTCTTGAGAACTGGATGCGGTCGCAAGAGCCCGGGCGGTTCTTCGACAGCAATGGCAAGATCTCTCCGCTGTTCGCAGAGATGTCGCCCAGCGGCACGCGGCGAATGAGCGCAAACCCTCACGCCAACGGAGGCCGCCTCAAGAAGGCATTGCGCTTGCCGGATTTTCGTGAATACGCCGTCGGAACCGTGCAGCATGGCCGGTCGCAGGCGGAAAACACGCGCCCGCTCGGCCGCATGTTGGCCGATGTCATGAAAGAGAACTTTAGCAACTTCCGCGTCTTTGGCCCGGATGAGACGACTTCGAACAAACTCGATGCCATCTACAGCGTGAGCAAGAAATTCTGGATCGAAGAGAACTTCCCCGAAGACAGTGACGGGGGGAACCTTGCCCAAGATGGCCGGGTCATGGAAATGCTGAGCGAGCATACGCTTGAAGGGATGCTCGAAGGCTACCTGCTAACAGGCCGCCATGGCTTCTTCTCCACGTACGAAGCGTTCGTTCACATCATCGACTCCATGTTTAACCAGTACGCCAAGTGGCTCGAGATCTGCAAACATCTCTCCTGGCGTGACGCCATCGCATCCCTGAATCTTCTGATCACGTCGACTGTCTGGCGCCAGGATCACAACGGCTTCACCCATCAGGATCCCGGTTTCCTTGATGTTGTCGTCAACAAGAGCGCGAACGTTACCCGCATCTATTTGCCGCCCGACGCAAACTGCCTTCTTTCTGTTGCCGATCATTGCTTGCGCAGCCAGAACTATGTGAACGTCATCGTCAGTGACAAGCAGAAACACCTTCAGTACCTGAACATGGACGAAGCCATAATCCATTGCACCAAGGGTATTGGCATTTGGGATTGGGCCAGCAATGACGAGACGGGCGAACCCGACGTCGTCATCGCCTCGGCCGGCGATATCCCCACGCAAGAGGCTCTGGCGGCCACTGCGTTGTTGCGAACCGAATTCCCGGATCTTAAGATTCGTTTCATCAACGTCGTCGATCTCTTCAAACTGCAGCCGACCAGCGAGCATCCGCATGGCTTGCCCGACCGCGATTTCGATTCACTCTTCACCGTCGACAAACCGGTGATGTTTAATTTTCACGGCTATCCGCAGCTCATCCACCGGCTGGCCTACCGGCGCACGAATCATTCCAACATCCATGTCCGCGGTTACAAAGAGCAAGGAAACATCAATACACCCTTGGAACTCGCCATCAACAATAATATCGACCGGTTCAGCTTGGCGATGGATGTAGTGGATCGCGTGCCCCGTCTGCAAAGAATCGGAGCGCATGCAAAGGAGAGATTTCTGAATCGGCAGATCGAATGCAAGAATTATGCTCACCAGTTCGGAGTCGACCAGCCCGAAGCCAACGATTGGGTATGGCCTTACTAGCTGGCGGTCAGGACGGATGCGGCTCGCCGCGAATGACCCGCACAGTATCACGAGCGATCAGCAGTTCTTCGTCCGTTGGTATTGCATACGCGAGCAATTTAGAAGCCTCGGTCGATATCTTGGCTTCACGGCCAACCGTCTCCTCGTTAGTCTGCGAATCTAGGCTAAGCCCAGCCCATTCCATTCCCGCGCATATCCTCGCGCGAACGTCGGGTGAGTTTTCGCCTATGCCGCCCGTAAAGGCGATCGCGTCGGCTCCATCCATGGCGGCGAGGTAAGCTCCGATATATTTTCTGGCCCGGTAGCAAAAGATCTCGACAGCTAGCCTGACGCGGCGATCATCATGCTCCTTGAGTTCCGCTTGCAGTTCGCGCATGTCATTCGTCAAGCCAGAAATCCCCAACAGGCCAGATTGCGTGTTAAGCAAGGTGTCAACTTCTGATGAGGACATTCCTTCTTTCCGGGCAATGACGCTTACGATCGCAGGATCGAGATCGCCGGAACGAGTCCCCATGACAAGCCCCTCAAGCGGGGTCATGCCCATTGATGTGTCGACCGGAGAGCCATTCTTGATCGCAGCGGCGGAACACCCGTTCCCAAGATGCAACGAAATAATATTGGTCTGTTCCCGCGTCAGCCCACGCATCGCACGATAACGGAATGCGACGTAGCGATGCGAAGTCCCGTGAAATCCGTATCGTCGAATCCGGTGCCGGCGATAGAGGTGATACGGAAGCGCATAGAGATACGCCTGCTCGGGCAAAGAATGATGAAACGCCGTGTCAAATACGGCGACCTGCGGCACATCCTTTCCAAACAATTCCCGGGATGCAAGAATCCCCTTCACGTTATTCGGGTTGTGCAGTGGCGCAAGGTCGATGCAATCTTCGATCCCCTTCAGGACGCGATCGTCGATCAGCGTCGATTCTTTGAAGGTCTCACCGCCATGCACGACGCGATGTCCCACGGCGTGAATATCGGCCGTGCTCTTGATCTCGGTGATGCCGGAACGATCAGACGCGACGTAGCGCACCAGATAGTCGAGCGCCGCGCCCATGTCGCGCAGAGGAGCTGTCAGTGTCTTACTTGGATCGTCGCGATGTTGCACCTTAACTATCGCTTCTCCGCCAATCCCCTCCACTTCGCCGCGGCATACGCGATCGTCCTTATATTCCTTGATCTGTGCCAGATCGGTAGCAATGACTTGAAACTTCAGACTCGAGCTTCCTGAGTTCAAAACCAACACATTCATGGATCGCGCTTCTCCCAGCCTTCTATCTCAAGATAAGCTTTGCAGGCCATTGCGGCAACGATGTGGAGTTTCAATCGAAGCACTGACTGGGGATCATCCAGATCCCACAGACTCTTCGAATGGGCGATTCTTGAGATGGGACGGGAATTGTTCGAGATGTCAGGCCGGGATGAGTCCTTGATAAATTGCCATGCCAACTACTGCGTCGACGCCCATGGCATGCAGATCGTCGATTTCAGCACGGAACCGTATCCCGCCAGCAGCGATCAACTGCCTCGTTGCCGCTTGACGTAGGGGATGAATGACTTCCCGTGGAAACCCCTGCAGCAGTCCTTCCGAATCAACATGGGTGTATAAAAATCCGCCGCACCAGCGATCAAGGGCCTCGATCATTTCGAGAGGCCGAACCTCAGTCATCTTCCGCCAGCCATGCGTTGTGACCCGACCACCGATCGCATCAAGGGCAAAAATCAGCCGGTCTAGGCCAAGCTCTGCAGCCAAGCTTTCGGCAAATTGCGTTCTCAATTTGCCATCGTCGAACAACGCCGATCCTACAATCACACGCTTCGCGCCGATCTCAATTACTTTCTGCGCTGCCTCGACTGATCGAATGCCCCCGCCAACCTGGCATGGGACCCGTTGTGCGATGGCAGCGACGAGGGCGGCGTTGCTGCCGGTCCCAATCGCCGCATCCAGATCAATCAACTGCACCAACGGATAGTTCGAGAACCGATCCACCCACGGTTCGAAGTCGTCGAACTCCAGCGCCTTCCTCCTGCCTTGCACGAGCTGAACAACCTTCCCACCCATCAGGTCTATTGACGGAATCAGCACGGCCACCTCACCGGAATTCCCTGCGTATTCAATTCCCGCTTCAGGTCCTCAAGCCGGCTGAATCCATAATGGAAAATCGATGCTGCCAAAGCTGCGTCCGCCCGCCCACTTCGGAATACTTCAGCGAAGTGGTCGGCCCCACCTGCCCCTCCAGAGGCAATCACAGGAATGCGAACTGCCTCCGCCACCGCGCGCGTCAAATCGCAGTCAAAACCTGCGCCAGTCCCATCGCGATCCATCGAGGTCAACAAAATCTCACCGGCTCCGCGGCTCTCCGCTTCACACGCCCATTCCACGGCGTCGCGCCCACTCTCGGTACGGCCTCCCCGCGTGAACGCCTGCCAGCTTCCACGGTCGCGTTTCGCGTCGATCGCCACAACAACGGCCTGGGACCCAAATCGTTCCGCAATACCCGAAATCAATGCCGGATCGGCTAGTGCGGCCGAATTGATGCTGATCTTGTCCGCCCCAGCATCAAATACTGCCGCCGCATCCGACAAGGCACGAATGCCGCCACCAACGGTGAAGGGCACGAACAATTGCTTCGCTGTTCTCCGCACCGTCTCGAGGAGTGTCGCCCGCCTCTCGTGCGTCGCGGATATATCAAGCAACACGATCTCGTCGGCTCCCGACGCGCTGTGCAATCTTGCCAACTCTGCCGGATCGCCCGCATCCCGCAAGTCCGTGAACTGTACACCCTTCACCACGCGTCCACCGTCGACATCGAGGCAAGCGATAATTCGTTTCGTCAGCATGTCAGAGGGCGCAGAAATTCCTCAGCAATATCAAACCGGTTTCGCCTGACTTCTCGGGATGGAACTGCACGCCGAACAACTGATCGCGCTCCACAGCTGCGGAAAATACCCCTCCGTACTCGCAACACGCCACCGTAGCCTCACCCAGAGGAGCACGAAACGAATGCGTGAAGTACACGTACGACGACGATGGCACGCCGCGAAACAATCGCGACCGCGAATCCACCTCCAGCGAGTTCCATCCGACGTGTGGGGATTTCACGATTGTTGGAAAGCGCTCGCATTCGCCTGCCAGCAGCCCCAATCCAGGCGTTTTTTCAGACTCTTGACTCCCGTCGAACATCCACTGCATTCCCACGCAGATGCCGAGGAAAGCCATCCCTCGCTTGATCGCGTTGCAGATCTCAGCCCGAACTCCCGACTCCTCCATCGCCGACGTTGAAGAAAAGTGTCCGACTCCGGGAAGCACGATTTTTTCTGCCTTGGCAATCGCCGTAGGATCTGAAGTGATCTCGCAACGTTGACCCAGGAAATCGAATGCCTTCTTGACCGAGACCAGATTCCCCGCACCGTAATCGACAATCGCGATCACTAGAGGACTCCTTTGGTACTCGGCAACAGCCGCACCATCTGCGGATCACGCCAACATGCGGCCCGTAGCGCCCGGGCAAATGCCTTGAACAAGGCCTCAATCTTGTGATGGTTCGACCTTCCATAAAGAATTCTGGCATGGACATTGGCCCGGGCCCCGCGTGCGAACCCTTCGAAGAAATCGTCGACAAGCTCTGCCTGCAAATCTCCCACGAGCCGCGTTCGGACTTTCGTATCGACGACGCAAGCCGTTCGCCCGCAAAAATCGACAGCACACATTCCCATGGTTTCGTCCATCGGCATAAGAAAGTATCCCGCCCGCAGAATTCCGCGCTTCGAGCCAAGGGCTTTGTCAAACGCTTGCCCCAACACGATCCCGACGTCTTCCACGGTGTGGTGTTGATCGACATCGAGGTCGCCGTTCGCCTTGAGCTTCAAATCGAATCCTCCGTGATGCGCGAATAGTTCCAGCATATGATCGAAAAAACGAATTCCCGTCGATACTTGATAATGCCCGCGCCCCTCGATGGTGAGCGACATCTGAATCTGCGTCTCCTTACTATCGCGCCTGATTTTGCCTTTTCTCATAGTCGCGCTCCTTGCCCCACTCCGAGTTCGTGAAGCGCCTCCGGCAGCGCGACCAGCAATCGATCGACCTGTTCCCGCAGGCCAAGAGTGATTCGCACACATCCTTCGCATCCCGGATCGCTAGACCGATCGCGCACAAGAATTCCCCGTTCCCGCATCGTCGAGACAAACTTCGCCGCTCGTCCCTTCGTCTCTCCTGCTCGCATGAGGATAAAATTCGCTTCGCTGCGCCAGAACGGGACGTCGTTTGTCTTGAGGAATGCCTCCAGGCGTCGACGCCCTTCGAGAACTTCATTTACGTACCGCGTGACGTGCTCCTGATCCGCTAACGCAGCGGGCAAACAGGCGAGAGCAACAGCATTCACGTTGTAGGGGGAGGCGACCCGCCGCACCGACTTCATCTGCTCTGCATCGCCGGCCAGACCCCCAAGCGTAACCCAGCCAATCCGTACGCCTTCGAAAACGTCCGCGCGACAAACAGGTTCGGCGCGGTAGAACGTTCCGCGAGCATCGTTTTCCCATAGAACTCGAAATACGCCTCATCCACGAGCACGGCCGCTTCAGGCACCGATCGTGCGATCTGCAATAAGTCTTTCGGATCAGCCACCGTACCCGTCGGATTGTTCGGATTCGCGATGCAGATCAACCGCGTTCGCTTGCTAACGCGCTGGCTCAGCTCTTTCGCAGGAAATGCAAACTCCTTGCCGGCTTCGACACTGACCACTTCTGCCCCGGCGGCCATCGCGTAAATTCGATACATCGAATAAGTCGGCACAACGATCACAGCCACGTCGCCGGGTTCAAGATAGGTTTCACAAAGCAGGTGGATCGCTTCATCGACACCGTTCGTGAGCAGGACTTCGGGAGGCGATAACTTCAAAAACTCCGCCACCATCGCTTCCACGGGCTCGCGTTCCGGATACTTCAGCAGTGCTTCGGGATCGAGCCCTCGCACACGGTCGAGTACGCGTGGCGAACATCCTGATGTGTTCTCGTTGAAATCGAGCCTTAGCCCTCCCCGCCCCGCAAGAGGTGGATGATACGACGGCAGAGTTCTAACGGCTTCTCGAGGCCTAAGCATCTCCGCACCTCACTCGAATCGAGTTAGCGTGCCCAGGCAACCCTTCGGCGCCTGCGAGGCATTCGATCACCGGTGCGAGACGCCGCAATCCGGCGTTCGACACTTTCTGCACCGTGATGATCTTCACAAAATCTAGAACGCTCAAACCTCCGCGAAATCTTGCCTGTCCGCCAGTTGGAAGCACATGGTTCGGACCCGATGCATAGTCGCCTGCCGCCTGCGCCGAGTAATCCCCGACAAACACCGAGCCAGCGTTATGGATGAACGGCAGATCTTCCGCGTCGATAGTGATGTGCTCCGGTGCCAGGCAGTTCGCCCAATCGCGCGCTTGCTTGGGAGAACTCGCAACGAAAATTGCTCCCCGTTTGCGGAGAGACTCCTGCGCCGTTGGATTCCCCTCAGCCAATCGCATCGCCCAATCGCTGACGGAATCGGCCAGTTTGCGCGATGTTGTAATCAGCAACGAAAGTGTCTCAACATCATGTTCCGCCTGCGCCACTAGGTCGGCCGCGATGTATTTCGGGTTTCCCGAATCGCTGAGTATCACGGCCTCTGTCGGTCCCGCGAGAAAATCAATCGCGCAATCAAATGAAACCAGCTTCTTCGCGGCGGTTACAAATGAGTTTCCCGGCCCGACAATCTTGTCGACGCGCGGTACGCTCTTCGTCCCGTAGGCCAGCGCCGCCACTGCCTGGGCGCCTCCAACGCGATAAAACTCCGAAACGCCCAGCATCGCCGCCACGCCCATAACCTCAGTCGTCGGTCGTGGCGAGACAACCCGTATCTTTCGAACTCCCGCAACTTGCGCAGGAATCACCGTCATCAAAACCGTGGACAGCAGTGGATATCGTCCGCCAGGAACATAACAGCCGACCGAGTCAAGGGCCCGCACGATTTGCCCGAGCGACACTCCGTCGGAGGTTCGATTCCAGGATTGCGGTTTCTGCAGCTCGCAAAATCGCCGTATATTCCGAGCGGCTAACTCCAACGAACTTCGCAAACCTGGGGCAAGCGTTTCCCAGCACCGTGCCAGCTCCGCCTGCGAAACTCGAACAGGCGATCGAGCGCCAAGACCATCCCACTGCACGGCATACTTCCGCAGCGCACGGTCCCCGTGTTGCCGCACATCGTTCAAGATCGCTTGTACTCGTGGTTCTATGGTGTTCAGGTGCGCACCGCGCAAAGTGAGTTCATTGATCAACGTTGCTGCCGCCCGCCCCGAAACAATCCGCATCACAGCACCACCTTGTTCAGCGGATATTCCACGATCCCTTCAGCCTTCGCTTCTTTAAGCCGCGGAATTACGTCCCAGGCGGCGCCTTCATCAATGACGGTGTTGACCGCAAGCCAATCTTCATCGCTCAGATGCGAGATGGTCGGCTTTTGCAAAGCAGGCAGTACGGCCAACACGCAGGCCAAGTCATCCTTGCGAACGTTGAGCATTAGCCCAACACGGTCCTGCGCTTCCATCGCTCCCTGCAGCATCAGTGCGAGGTTGTCGATCTTACGACGCTTGTCGCGATCGGTGTAGGAACTCTTGTTCGCGATCAACTGCGTGTTCGATTCCAGAACGGTTTCAAGAATCCGCAGCCGGTTGGCCTTCAGGGAGCTGCCAGTTTCGGTTACTTCAACGATTGCGTCGGCCAACATGGGAGGCTTCACTTCCGTTGCGCCCCACGAGAAGTCCACTCGGACATCCACATCCTTCTTGTGAAAGTAGTCTCTCGTCACCTTCACCAGTTCGGTCGCGATGATGCAACCTGAAAGATCCTCGGCCCGCTCAACCGACGACTCCTCCGGAACGGCGAGTACCCAGCGAACCTTGCCCCGGCTACGCTTCGCGTAAATCAGATCGCTGACGGTCGCGACCTCCAGGCCGCTCTCGATCACCCAGTCCAGCCCCGTCAATCCCGCGTCAACGGCGCCATGTTCGACGTATCTCGCCATCTCTTGCGCCCGGATCAGCATGCAATCGATTTCCGGATCGCGCGTGGTTGCGAAGTACGAGCGCCCGTTCGTATAAGCGGGCAATCCCGCCCGCGCGAATAACTGCAGCGTCGCGTCCTGCAAGCTGCCTTTGGGAATACCGATGCGCAGCTTCATCGCATCTCCTTCCCGCTGGCCGAAAGCTCCTCATCTTTTTTGATGGAAATCGATTCCGTGAAACAGGACCGGGTCCCTCGATGGCAGACGACTCCCTGCCCCTCGACTTCGACCCGGACCAGCACCGTGTC
Organism: uncultured Acidobacteriota bacterium; assembly: GCA_963771765.1. Classification (GTDB taxonomy): domain Bacteria; phylum Acidobacteriota; class Terriglobia; order Terriglobales; family Acidobacteriaceae; genus Sulfotelmatobacter. Next base: position 4,180 of record CAVYUY010000037.1, on the reverse strand, counting down.
GCGATCGCAATCCGTCTGCGCTGATACCACTCTCAACCGGTTCCCGGAACTCTCCCCCTTCATCCAAAGCTCATTGCGAGTCCGGCTGAAGAACGTAACGTACCCTTTTGTTCTGGTCTGCTCGAAAGCCTCCTGGTTCATGAATCCGACCATCAGGACTTCGCCGTCGCGAGCGTCTTGCACGACTGCTGGCAGTAAGCCGTTCATCTTTTCAAAATCCAGTTCCGCGTCCATACAATTCATTCCTCTCCAAAAGCAAAAAGCCCGCTGAGCGTTTCGCTTCAGCGGGCCTGAACCTCAATGAGTGCTTTCTATGAGTGTGTGTCAGGTGTGCATCCCCGCCGACGCGCTATGCGCGTGATGATGATGGCGGTGATGGACATGAAACTTCATCCAAGTCAGATTACGAGTGTCGCTTAGGTTCGTCAAGGATTCCTCCAAAGTCCGGAAGCAATTTTTTTGATTCGATCAATCAGGTTTATAAATTGAGGTTTGCGTTAAGCATTTCGAAGAGCTCGTTATCGGTGTGCAGAGATGGGTTCCCTCTTAACTGGAAGCCTTTGCAGCTCAAAGCGTAGCATGGAGCGCTGGTGCGAAATTGCCTTGCCTTTAACGCCATGTTCGGAGATTTCATGAAAGCGCTGCCCCGTCCCTTCCTGCGTTCGTTGCGACTTGGATTCCTGTTGCTCCTTTTTCCATCGACGGTAGCGATCGGCCGCACGCAAATCGCGGTTACGAACGATCCGCCGTTTTACGGACCTTACAACGCGCTCTTTCTGGCCGACGGCGATGGCCTGCACAAGCCTCTTCTGAAGGACGATTCAGTCCTGCGGGCTGATTCCTCATGGACTATTTACGCCTGGATCAAGTTTGAAGAAGTCCCAAAAGGCACTGCTCTGATCGCAGGAATAGGCGACCCTGCGGAAGAATTTCCTCGCTATCTTGCGCTCAACGACGGTCGCGCATCGCTTTGGATGGGTAAAGACAATGCGATTTCTTCAGCAACAAATGTACTCCCGAGCCAGTGGCATTTTCTCGCAGCATCCTTCGACGGTCGGGAGTTCACTCTTTATAGCGACGGAGCCAGAGTCGGCGCCGGCACCCTCGACACCGGAAACGTTAGTCCAATCCTCGAGATTGCGCCGCCAGCACCCGTTTCGACAGGCTTCCGCCATTTCGGTGGGACCATCGTTTCGCTCACCCTGCTCCGAAGGGCTATATCCGCGGACGAAATCAAGCAGCTTGCCAGTTCGCCCGCCGACTTCGCGAATCTCGAATACGAAGAGGGATCAAAGCCGTGGCCGGTGCAGACGCGCGGTCAGGCTGGGTACCGGGCTCCACAGGATCCCTCCACGATGCCGCGCAGCAAGGCCCCCGCTTCGCGGCCATCAGCAAAACCGATTCGCGCGCAGGAGATCCTTCAAGCGAACGGTGATTCCGAATGGACTCTGGCAGCCGGATGGTCGATGATTCCGTCCCCGAAAACGACCGCCGACGGTCCCGCGATCTCACAACCCGGCTTGGATACACGCGAATGGCTTCCGGCAACGGTGCCCGGCACCGCTCTAACGACAATGGTCGATCGCGGCGTGTATCCCGACCCCGACTACGGTCTGAACAACCTCGCGATTCCCGAAACTTTAAATAAGCAGGATTATTGGTATCGCATCGAGTTCCGCCTGCCGAAGCCCGCACGCGACCGCCGGCTCACTTTAACCTTTCAAGGCATCAACTATCTGGCTACCGCATGGCTCAACGGCCAGCGGATCGGCTCCATCAAAGGAGCGTTTATCCGCGGAGACTTCGATGTCACGGGAATCGTCAAGGCCGATCGTCCAAACGTTCTCGCAGTGCGCGTATCACCACCACCGCACCCCGGCATTCCGCAGGAGCAATCCGTAAAAGGAGGCCCGGGGAGAATGGCGGAATCATGTGCCTCGATGGCCCCACCTTCGTAGCCACAGAAGGATGGGACTGGATTCCGGCAGTGCGCGACCGCGACACAGGCATCTGGCAGCCCGTAATCCTCACCGCAACCGGCAATGTGAAGATCGGTGACGCGCAGGTGGTGACCTCGCTTCCTCTTCCCGATCGAAGCCGCGCAAATGTTGAAATCACAGTGCCTCTTGAGAATCTCTCGAACTCGCCAGTGTCGGGAACGCTAAAAGCATCATTCGGCGATGTCGCAATTACGAAGCAATTGGCGGTCGCGCCAGGAAAGAGCTCGGTCACTCTAAGGCCGTCGGAGTTCTCACAGCTAATCCTGCAAAACCCGCGTCTATGGTGGCCGAACGGTTACGGCAAGCCGGATTTGTACATGCTGCATCTTTCGTTCTCAGAAGGCACGTCTTTGTCCGACATGAAGGACGTGCGCTTCGGAATCCGCGAGATTACTTACGAGCTGAGTCTTTTCGACTTGGCTGGTCATCTCAGGCGGGTTGAGTATTCGCCGACCACAGCGAGAACCAACAACGAAGTTGTAGTCGATGTGCGTCACCAGGCGATGCGCGAAATTCCAGCTGCGGATCCATTTCCTTCCGCGTTTCCGCCGGAGTGGAAGGAAGGATGGAAATCGTGGGTCGCCTCCTTCGCATCCGGCGGCGAAAGATCTTCATCAGTCAAGCTGCTCGATGACACCCGGGCCGCACCTTACCTCGTCATTAAGGTCAACGGTGTCCGTATCGCGGCTCGCGGAGGCAACTGGGGCATGGACGATTCGCGCAAGCGCGTCTCCCGCGAACATCTGGAGCCATACTTCCGGCTGCACCGCGATGCCAATCTGAACATCATTCGAAACTGGGTTGGACAGAATACCGAGCAGGTCTTCTACGATCTCGCCGACGAATACGGTCTGATGGTCTGGAATGATTTCTGGGAGTCCACACAGAACTACAACGTCGAAGCACAAGACCCCGCGCTGTTTCTCGACAACGTTCGCGACACGATCTCGCGGTACCGGAACCATCCGTCGATTGTGGTTTGGTGCGGGCGCAATGAGGGCGTGCCTCAACCGATCATCAACGAAGGCATCATTGATCTTGTGCGCTCGTTCGATGGAACACGCTACTATTTTCCCAGCTCAAACCAGGTGAACCTGCAAAATAGCGGGCCCTACAAATACATGGATCCCGCGCTCTACTACACCACGCTCAATCACGGATTCTCAGTGGAGACCGGGCACGCCATCGTTCTCGACTCTCGAGTCTTTCCGCGCATGGATTCCGAAAGAAGATCTGTGGCCTATCAACGATGACTGGGCCTATCACGACTGGCACCAGAGCGGGAACGGCGAGATGTCGCCGTTCATGGCAGCAAATGCAGGCCGAATTCGGCGCTCCCACCAGCCTCGAAGACTTCGAACGCAAAGCTCAGATGCTGGACTATGTCGATCACCGCGCGATCTTCGAAGGCATGAATGCGCACCTGTGGGCGCCGAACAGCGGACGCCTGCTGTGGATGACGCAACCCGCGTGGCCGAGCAACACCTGGCAGATTCTGAATTCCGACTACGACACCCAGTCATCGTTCTATGCGGTGAAGAAAGCGTGCGAACCGCTGCACGTCCAACTCGACTTGTCGAACTACGATGTCGCGGTCGTCAATACCTCCAACGACGCGCACGCAGGATTGTTGGTCGTTGCCAACGTGTACACCCTCGACAATAAGCTACTGCTGCATCGCGAAGAAAAGCGCGATGCTGCCGCCAACGTTCTGACAGAGGGATTCAGGCTGGAACTCGCGCCGTTGCTCTCGTCGGACGAACTCGTACTCGTGAATCTGGATTTGCGCGACGCCTCAGGCGCTGTTGTGTCGCGCAATTTTTATTGGGTGGGTGCGCAGAACTCATCGTACCGTCGCCTGAATCGGATGGGCCGCGCGGTGATTTCTGCATCGGCAAAATCCACTCGTGCTGGCGACAACGCGCGAATTGAAGTTGAGTTACGCAACACGGGAACCGTCTCCTCGATCGAAGATAAACTCACGCTGCTGAATACCGAAGATGGATCCCGAATTCTTCCCGCTTTCTACAGCGACAACTACGTGTCGCTTTTACCGGGAGAATCGCGCACCATTGAGATCGAATATCCGGCCAAGGCGGCGAATGGCCGGGCGGTGTCGACGCTGCGAGGATGGAATCTGTCGCAACAGACGGTCGAAGTGCCATAGCTTCGTTGCTTCA
>CAVYUY010000036.1:0-54079 GCA_963771765.1 uncultured Acidobacteriota bacterium | reverse complement strand
GCACTGCGGTGGTTTTGGGTATGGCCCCGGCAGGCCAGTTTTGGCCAGCCTCGGTTTGCGATTGCGCGAAGGAAAGGGCTGGAAACACTCCGATGAACAAAGCGATCATAAATTTCATTGTGGCATCCTCTCGATTCTCTTTTGCAATTTGGTACCATTCGGTACCATGCAAGAAATGGTACCATTCGGTACCAGTGCCGTCAAGGAGCGGAATGAATAGAACATCGATTTCAAAAAGACGCCAGGAAAGCGGAGACGAAACCGCGGTGCGCGAACGCATCCTTGAGGCGGCCTTTGCGGCGTTCATGAAGAGCGGCTACGCAACGACCAGCACGCTTGAGATCGCGACGCGCGCGCGTGTTTCGAAGCGAGAGCTTTACGCGCTGGTTGGCAACAAACAGGAAATGCTGATCGCCTGCATCAGCGAGCGCGCCAAGCGACTTGACGTGCCCGCTGACCTGCCCGTGCTGCGCGATCGCGAGACCCTCGCGCAGGTGCTGGCTTCTTTCGGGACGAAGCTCGTCCGCGAGATAAGCGATCCCACGGTCATTGCGGTATTCCGACTGGCGATCGCCGAGGCGGTCCATGCCCCCGAAGTGGCGCGTGCGCTCGACTCTATAGGGCGCGAGGCAAGCCGCGCCGCCCTGCGTAAAATCATGGCCGAGGCCCAGGCGTCCGGACTGCTCACGGGCCGTCCTGCCGAACTTGCCGAGCAGTTCGCCGGGCTGCTCTGGCGCGATTTGATGGTCAGCCTGCTGCTCGGCGTCGCCGAGCGACCGAACCCCCGCGAAATCGCGGCGCGTGCCCGCGACGCCGCAGCCGCCTTCCTGCAACTTCATCCGCTACCGAATGACGCGCCCGCTGCCCAACGCCCAAGAGGCCAGAGCTAGGTTATGTGTTTCTAGTTTGAGCTTGAAACGGTTGTCCTCCGCGAGCAGGAGGTCATGGCATTAGTCGTTTCCGGATTGTTGAATAAACAGGTCGGCGGCGGGCTTGGGATCAGCGAGATCACAGTGAAGGCGCACCGAGGTCGAGTGATGCAGAACTCAATAACACGAGGGGGATCGAACGAAACGGAGATTGCGCCGGAAGTGGTTGATTTGCTGGTGGGCCCACCAGGATTTGAACCTGGAACCAACAGATTATGAGTCTGCTGCTCTAACCGTTGAGCTATAGGCCCGCGAACCTCAGCGTAGCATATCTCGCTCCGCGCGGAGCCTGGACCGAAGCGTGCAGGAACTTCTCGTCCACGAAAAACAAATGGCGTCCCATTCGGGACGCCTCAGGATTTTCGCTCTCTGAAACGACGGGACTCGAAGTCCCTAGGCCTTCGCCGATTTCGCAACTTTCTTTCCCGCGATCGCCAGTTCCGCCAGAGCAGGCACCGATTCCGGTGCCGTCACTTTGCTTTCCGGCAATCCCGCCGAATTCTTGAACGCCTCGACCAGCATCTCGATCGCAAGGTCGGTGTTCGGACGGATAAAAATCGTCGCCGCCAGCGTTCCGTTCCTCACCCACGCCTGCCCGGTCTTCGGCATCCCATCGCAACCCGTGATCGGAACCTTCATCCAGCGCGCTCGGTCTGCTTCCGGAATCTCACTGAACGCCTTCCTCGCGCCCATCGCCATGCTGTCATCCTGCGCCCCAACCAGGTCCACCTTGCTCTCCATCGAGGTTCGCAGTCGAAGCCAGGAACTCACTGTCTTGTATGCGCTCTCTTCCGTCCAGTTCGCGCGCATCGTCTTCACCTGGATGTTCGCCGGCTTCGTCTTCATCATTCCCGCAGTTCGTTCTTTCGCAGCCGAACTATTGGCCGGACCTTCGATATACAGCAGGCTTCCGCCGTTCGGCAGCAGCGCTGCGAATTGCTGCCCTTGAATCTTCCCTACTTCCTGATGATCGGAACTGATCGCGCAAATCGGAACCTTGAACTGCCGCCGCAATTCGGAAACGTAATCTACCTCATGATTCAGCACGACCCAGCCGATCCCCGCCGCCGCCGCCGCGCGGGCGACTTGCGGAAATGCCGTCCCTCCTGCGGGCTCGAACAAGATCGCATCCGGACGCACGTCCTGCGAACCCTGCACGTACTGCAGCAATTGCTGGCTTTGGGCAACGGCGTCATTGTTTGCGTGGATAATTTTTATGTCCACGCCTAGCCGTCGCGCCGCCTTCTCGGCTGCCGCAGCCTGCTCCTGCTGGTAGTCGTTGTCGTTATTCGTGAGTGAAACCAGAAAGCTGAGACGTTTCATGAATTGTTCCTGTCTGGATCATAGTTCCATCCAAGGACGCACCCAATGTAACCACGGTAACGTCCTATCGCAGGACTTTGCGAGGAGCGGAACGGCAACCTGTTGAGAAGGATGGAATGCTCTATGCGCCGGCAGCCGCGCTCTTGGCGGTTTCAGCTTTCGGGCCTTCGCTGACAAAGGATTTCAGGCTCGCATCCAGCGAGTCCCTGTTTTCGTCCGTGAGATCCACAAATCGAAAAGGCTGCATCCAGCCCTGCGTCGCCCACATTGGGAACAGCATTTGGGCCTTGGCGCGAATCGTCGATTCGTTCAGATGGAACACAAGCTCGACTTCTACTTTCTCATCGAGTGGCTTCTCGAAATGGATAACGCCGCCCGTCGTCGATAACTGATGAATCGCCGCCCGCAATGATCGCTTGTTCGGCAATTGAACCAGCACGAGCACCGATCCGCGCAGTTTCACGCGAAATGGGCGGTCCGTCGTATGAATTTCCTTCGCTTTGCCCTTGGTCTCTTTGGGAGCGGGTAGAAGGCGCGCCGATGATTCGAAGTCTTCTGACATAGGCTTCAGAAAGTATGTCAGCGAGCCCATCGACGGAATAGTTACCAAAGAACAAGCTCGTGGAGCGATGCGGCGAGGCGTTCGATGGACTTTGGAATATCCGCGGGCTTTACTTTCGCCCCGGATGCGCTTCGGCGCCTTCGGCAAACAAGTTGTAAGGCCACGCCTTTTTCTGCACTTTCACTTTGGCCACAGGCACTGGCGCTTCTTTCACAACGCTGCTGGCCACGATCGACGTTGGATCATTCTTCGCCGAAACGTTCCAGTCTTCCGGAGGATCCGCGATCCCCCACACGTTTCCATGGGTGTAGAGCGACGCGCCGACCAGGAAATACAGGCCGTCGCTTCCGAGAGGCAGGCAGTTGGCAACGTGACCGGTGACGCTTCCTCCTCCCGGCAAACCGCTGAACATGATCGGCGTTCCGACCAGCAACTCCTCGGAGCTGCGAAATCCGCAACCCTGCGCGCTGACCACGAGCAACATGCACTTTTCACCAAACGGACGCGAGCGGTCGAGGCTGATCACGCTCACCGGAATCTCCACCCGCACCCGCGTACTGCGACGCACCGCTTTCGCTGTCAAAACTTCCATGTCAGATATGCCCGGCCGGCGGGGATCACTTCTTCGCCAGCTTCCTCAGGCATTGTTACAAATTCGGCCGTGGATGGCTGGTGACTTAGGTAACTCGTACTTAGTCACGCCGATCACAGCTTCGCGTTTCGCTGCGCCTGCTTGATCCCTGCGCGAATGCCGCGATCGACGGCTTTTCCATAGCCCGATCGATTCATCGCCGCCATCGTCGCCGCCGCGATGCCTCCGGGCGTCGCCGCTTCTTCCAAGAGTTCCTCTAGACCCTGGCCGCTCTGCCGCCAGTATGCGATTCCATCACTCAAGGCGTGGGCCGCCGCAATCATCGCCACTTTGCGATCAAGCCCGGCGCTTCGAGCTGCCTTCGCGAGAACCGCCAGCGCATGATAGCCGTGCGTCGGAGAATGCGTTGCCGTAATTGCGTCCAACTGATCTTCCGGAAGGTCGATCACCGGGCCGACGCGTTCAAACAATTCGCGGACTTGCGCACGATCGCGTTTCGAAACGCCGTGCTCGAAACTCACCGGCGTCAACCCTTTGCCGATGCGGCACACCGGGCTCGGCATGGCCCGCGCCCATCGCGTTGCAGGTAGCCAGGCTCGCAGGTTCTTCAGCGGAATCCCCGCTGCAAGGCTGATGCACAATCGCGGCACTTGAACGCCGCACTGGGCAACTTCGCGCAGCATCTGCTTTACCGACCCCGGCCGCACAGCGACAATCAGCATCTCCGCGCTCTCGATCGCGGACTTGAGATCGCGCGCAATTTCGATCTGCGACTCGCGCCGCATCGCACGCAGTTTCTCCGAATGCCGGTCGTACACGACGATCTTTCGCCGATCGCCGGCCAGGCGCACTCCCGCTGCCAGCGCGCCAGTGATGCGCCCTCCACCGAGAAATACTGTTGCTTTCATTTCAACCATACGGTTTTGTAGGGACGGGCGCCCCGCCCGTCCGTCGAGCGAAGCTCGGCACCTTTGCCGAACTCGGGCAAACGCCTCATCGGCTCGCCAACCCGCCCGCCGTTTCGCCCCCATCCATCGTGAACACATGCCCGGTCGCGAAAGCCGCATCGTCCGACGCGAGATACGCAAACAGGCCGGCAATCTCTGCCGGCGAGGCGTGCCGTCCGAGTGGAATCTTGGCGTTCACTTCGGCCAGCATTGCCTCTGAATATTCCGCACGCTGCATGGGCGTCAATACATATCCCGGAGCCACCGCGCACACGCGCACTTTCGGCGCGAGTTCGAGCGCCATCGACCGCGTCAGCTCGATCACTCCTGCCTTGGTCGCGTTGTAGTCGGCATAATATGGATATCCCATCACGCCATTCGTCGACGCCGTCTGCAAGATGACGCCGCTGCCTCTTTCCCACATGTGCCGTGCCGCCGTCTGCGCCACGTAGAACACTCCTGTCAGATTCACCGCGATGACGCGATCCCACTCTTCGGGAGTAATGTCGAGAAATTTATGGCGAATACTGATACCAGCGTTGTTGATCAGCACATCAACGCCGTCCATCCGGCGGATCGCTTCTGCGAACGCGGCCTCCACCTGCATCAGGTCAGTGACGTCGGCAATAATCGCCGAGGTCAAACCGGTGGAGCCGACCGCGGCGAGTTCCTGCCGAATGCGCTCGCACGCGCGTTCATCGCGATCAAGAATGCACACGCGCGAACCTTCTTCCAGAAATCGGACGGCTGTCGCTGCACCGATCCCGCTGGCCCCGCCCGTGATCAAAACACGCTTCTCTTTCAGTCCGCGCATAATCCTCCAATGTAGGGGCGGACGCCTCGTCCGTCCCCGAGCGAAGCGAGCGCTCTTCGATCCCGCCGCAATACTCTGTCCCGCGACAGGCTGCTGCTCCCATCCAAGCTTCGCTTGGACGACGGACGAGGCGTCCGTCGCTACACAATTCAACATCCCGCTGCCCTCAAGTCACGCAGCAGACCTTCGTCACATGGACAGTTGATGTCATAGATCGCATAGCCCAAATTGCCGCGCGTCGATAGCATCTGCCGGTCGATAATGTAGGGGCGGACGCCTCGTCCGTCCCCGAGCGAAGCGAGCGCTCTTCGATCCCGCGACCGGCTGCTCTATCCCGCCGCAGGCTGCTGCTCCCAACCAAGCTTCGCTTGGACGACGGACGAGGCGTCCGTCGCTACATTATCAACGCTCCACAATCAACATCCCGCTGCTCGCACCCGAATCGTTTCCCGTACTGCCCTCAAGTCTCGCAGCAGACCTTCATCACATGGACGGTTGATGTCATAGATGGCGTAGCCCAAATTGCCGCGCGTCGAAAGCATTTGCCGCTCGATGTTGATATCGCGATCTGCCAGAATGTCGTTGATCGCCCGCAGAATCCCAGGCACGTTGTGATGGACGTGCATCAACCGGTACGATCCTTCTTCATACGGCAGCTGACACTGCGGCAGGTTCACGCTCAGCATGGAGTCGCCCGTCTTCACGTAATCCAGCAGCTTCGCTGTGACGAACTGGCCGATATTCTGCTGCGCCTCTTCGGTGGAACCGCCCACATGCGGCGTCAGGATCACATTCGGCAGGCCACGCAGCGCGCTAACAAATTCGCCGCCGGATTCCGGCTCTTTCGGAAAAACATCGATGGCGGCGCCGGAGATCTTTCCGCTCTTCAGGCACGCCGCAAGCGCATCGTGATCGACAACAAACCCGCGGCTCAGATTCAGGAAACACGCACCGTTTTTCATCGCGGCAAATTGCTCTGCTCCGAACAGATCCTGATTTTCTTTCTTGCCATCGACGTGCAACGTGACCACATCCGACAGTTCCAGCAACTCGCGAAAGCTCACGCCGCGGGCATTTCCGCGCGCCAGCACATGCGACACGTCGTAGAAGACCACGTGCATGCCCATGGCCTCGGCGAGGTCCGACAGCTGGGACCCTATCTTGCCGTATCCGACGATGCCTAGCGTCAGCCCGCGGACCTCATGCGCGCCGGCCGACGACTTGTTCCATACGCCTGCGTGCATTTGCGTTGATACAGAAAAGGTGCGGCGCAGCAGCACAATGATTTCGCCCATGGCCAATTCGGCTACAGATCGCGAGTTGGAGTGCGGATCGTTAAAGACCGCAATACCGCGCTCGCTGGCCGCCGCGCGATCGATCTTATCGACGCCGATGCAGAACGCGCCTACGGCGACCAGATTTTTCGCGGCGTCGATGACCGCCGGTGAAATCCTGGTCTTCGAACGCACGCCGAGCAGAGAAATCTCACAGATTTTCCCAGTGAGCTCGTTCTCTTCGAGCGCCGTCTTCAGCGACTCAACTTCGTATCCCGCGTCGCGAAATCCCTGTACCGCGACCCCGCTGATGTTCTCGAGCAACAGAGCTTTCAAGCATCCTCCAGGATGTGTGTGGATCAGCCACGATTATCTCAAACGAGGCGGAAGGGGAGGATGCGACGATGGCGCGGGATGCTTGCGGGGAACGCGCTCCAAGGTTAGATTCCCATTTCTCGAGGGACGCGACGGGTTTGGCAGCCTTTGATGACTTCACGGCCCGGCGTTGCCGGTCCGGGGCGGACGGGGGCGCGTCCGCCCCTCCACGAGCGGCGGCGGCGCGGCGGGCTAGTTCTTTCCCGCCGGCTTCCCAGTTTTCCCAGAACTCGGGGTCGGAGTGGAGGGCTTCACAAGAATGAAATTTATTTGGCTGCGGAAAACTTCGAGAGGCTAAGTATCTCTTCTCCCAGAAGAGTCAATGAGTGTTAACGCCTGCTAACAACACACTTAAAACGTTTTGGGTTGTATAACGTCTAATGTTCACATCTCGTCTAGTGAAACTCGTGAATTCAGCAATGAATTTATGACACTGGAACCGGACCAAAGACTTCCGCAGAATGCGCGTCAGGATGCGCATATTGTTATCTCGTTGCGAAAAGGAGTCAAACGTGCAAATACATCAGCGCATGGCAGTATCGGTAGGGCTGATTCTGGGCCTGATGGCGTCCGGGCTATCTGTCGCTCAGCCCTCCTCGGGTCCGGAAGCAGAGATAGGTCATGCAGAGAATACGGTGCCAGGACTGCATGACTTCGATTTCTTATTCGGACGCTGGCAAGTCCATCATCGAAAGCTGAAGCATCGCCTCGTCAACAGTCACGAGTGGATCGAATTTGAAGGGACATTATTCAGTCAGCCACTGATGGGTGGCTACGCTAATGTAGACGACACGGTGTTCGAAGCTCCGGGCGGCACTTACCGCGGCGTAGCCACCCGATCGTTCGACGCCAAGACAGGGCAATGGTCGATCTGGTGGCTGGACAGCAGGACGCCGCTTGGGCCGATGGATCCGCCGGTGAGAGGCAGCTTCCACAATGGCGTAGGAACGTTCTATGCGAACGACGATACCGAAGGCGGGAAGCCAGTCCGCACACGGCTCTTATGGTCCGAGATCACACCCACCTCAGGTCACTGGGAGCAGGCAGAATCAACCGACGGTGGTAAAAGCTGGGAAACGGATTGGATAATGGACCTCAAACGAGTGCAATAGCTGGTTGAAATTGACCAAACATACCGATCCGAACAGATTCGAAGGCACTCGGAATTTGAGTGTAATCGCCTGATTACAACATTCGTCCCGGTACAGTAACGCAAGGCGAAGCAAGGGCATGATTGACAAAGTCACCTCGCGGTTGATTCGCTCACAAATCCGACGAGTTCTGCTGACCGTGTGGGACCCAATCGGCGTTAAAGACGAGCCGAATGCCCAAGATGAATATGACGGGTACGTAGGCGAGATTTACGGACTTCTGGTCCAAAAAGCGACCGACCAAGAGATGACGAACAGACTTCTCTACGTCGTTCAAGAGACAATGGGGCTCGATACTGCGAAGGCAGAGGATATGCAGCCGACGGTACGTGCGCTTCGAGAGATACGGTTGTAGTTGGCGAAACATCCCAATTTCACCCATTGACGCAAGTCCTCCAGCCCGCCGGACCTCAAGGAGTGAAATCGCCTGTTAACAACAGTTGCGAAGATCGTGCAGATTTCTTCATCTTGACAACTCGATAAGTTAGTTAGATATTGTCGCCTTCTGTGAAAAGTCCAGTCCAAGGCAGCAGAGGTCGCGTCAGTGGCACAGAAGCATTTCTCCTCCCCTTGGGCCCGAAAATCAATTCCAATTTTCGATGGAGGACTCTCCGTGTCCACTCACCCGACCGATTCTGCTAAGAATACTTCCTCAAACAATCTCAATCGCCAAGTCGGCCTGTATTCCCTCGCAGCCGCTGTCGCCGGCGTAAGTATGCTGGCACTCGCCGAGCCCGCGCAGGCCGAGGTGGTGCTCACCAAAAAAGCGATTCCCGTACCGATTACGCCTTGGCCGACGCCAGAGCCCGTAAAAATATCGATGGCCAACAATGGAATCGACAATTTCTATATCTGGCGCTACAGCTTGGGGAGTGATCGAGGCCTGTTGGCATGGGGCGCGAACCGCCGCGGGACCTCGGTAGAAATAGGGGCCGGTGGGTATTACGGAAAGGCGCTGGCCCTTCCGCGCGGAGCTAAGATCGGCCCCTCCGCGTCTCTCTTTAGTAATTACACGGACCTCGTCGAGGCAACTGAGAGCGGCCCCCCTAGATATTCCCGCGGGTATTGGGGCGGAAACATCAAGAATCGCTATCTCGGCGTCAAGTTCCAGCTAAACGGCCAAACACACTATGGCTGGATTCGATTGACCGTCACAACGAACGTCAAATCGGGGAAACCGAGCCTGGAAGCAACGATCACCGGATACGCCTACGAAACCGTGGCAAACAAAGCAATCAAGGCGGGTACTGCGGCGACGGCGGAAGCCGCGGTTCGGGGCGCGGAGCGTCACGCAGGGGCATCACTTGGGATGCTGGCGGCCGGAGCTGAGGGTATGCCGCTGTGGCGACGGGAAGAACTTTAGTCCGCCTTCACAACGAGACCGAGGCGATTCAACACGCGTCTCGGCCTCATTGATGGTTGTAATATCGCGACTACACTCGTCGACTAGATTTTGATCGGAGTTTCAGTCGGGCGGCTACCGGGCCGCCGGAGCCGACTGCATGGCCGGGAAACGCTCTTCCATTTGCCGCGTGAGGTGAGGCGTGATGCCGAGCATCCGCTCGACCACCATCAACTGCCCGCGGTGGTGCATCTCGTGTTCCTTGGGCGCGATCAGCATTTCGAACCGCGATTTCATTCGCGGCTCCATCCCTTCCGGGTACTCGACACGCTCCCCCAAGAAGGCCTCCGAAGCACTTTCAAGAAGACTGGCGATACTTCTCGCCTTCGGCGCGCAAGAGTTCCAGTATCTGCGCCTTTGTGCGCGGCACCTTTGCTTCTGCCTGAAGCTTCTCGCGAAAACCGAAGAAATCGAAGCCAACCAGCGTGCTGCGGTGCTCGACTACATGGATCTGCTCGGGCACACGCGTCATCACGGCAATATGGACTAGCGTCTCCCCAACTGAGCGACATCCGGTCGCCGGACGGAAGCTGTACTTTTCTTCGGGGATCTCCTCGGCAATCCTGATCGTATTATTGCGGACCGTGCGGAACGACTGCGCCAGCTCTTTGGCTCCGTAGTAAGTCATAGCGGTTGATTCCCTCCAGAGTGATTTCGAAACTAGTCTATCGCGCCGTGGGGTAAGGGCCCAATCAGTGTTGACGGGATGGGTGGTCCTTGCATCGGCAAAAAGCTGGACTGCAACAGCGGATTCCTCGCTTTGCTCGGAGTGACAGGATCAACACACAGGGTCCCTCGACTTCGCTCGGGATGACGAGGCGCGGAGGGTTTGTGGTGAGGGCTGGGCGGACGGGGCGTCCGCCCCTCCACGAGCAACGACGCGGTGACTCGATGCCTAGAGCGGGTGTCCTTTGAAGAAGTAGATCAGTTCGATGATCAGGATCACGACCACCATCAACTCCAGGACGAAGGCGCGCGACTGGTTGAATTGTTCCACCATGAAACGGTAGAGATCTTCGGCGGTCTGCAGCTTTTCTTTAACCAGGTCTTTGTAGTCGGGCACTCCGACTTTGGCGGCGCACAGTTTGTAGAGGCGCGCGGAAAACATGTCGCTGAGAAACTTGATGGCGTTGTCGGCACGCTCGGTCAGTTCATTCACGTCGAGCAAGACAGTGTGCAGTTTGGCGGCGGCGCGGGCGGTCCGCCAACGTCCCCAGAGCCCGGTGCCCCCGGCATCGAGAAAGTCATACACTTTTTCAAGTTCGGTGGTGAGCAGTTCGTCGTAGTGGCGGAACTCGAGAAGCTGAGAGTTCGCATACTGCAGAAGCTGAATTGCGGTCTCGGCGCCGATGGACGTGTCGTAGATGAAGGCGGCGTTCCATCCGATGACCGCGAGATCGCTCGGGTAGTACGAGATGCGTGATTGCAGAATTTCCTGGCGCTCGCCGTCGGAGAGCGTTGCCATTTCTCCGCGGACCACTTGCGCGATCTGATCTCGCTTCAGGGTGAGCAGTTCGTCGGCGGACGGCGCTCCCTCAATCTCGCGCACGTGGAAGATGAAGTAATCCTCCTGCAGAAACTCTCCGGTGTAGGGCTTGATCAGCGCTGGGGCCGCGCGTTCGAGCTTCTGCTTAACGATGCGGGAGGCGAGGGTCTCGAAGTTCGTGTCGGAGGTCCAGCGGCAGGAAAGTTCGACGAGCGTGTCCCATCCGCCGGAAAAGGGCAACTCGAATTCCAGGCTGACGACGCCGTAATCGTAATACTTGATCTCGCCGGCAAGACGCTCGCCGGAATCGAGGATCAGTGGCTCGAGACTTTCCTCCACGGGAGGTCGCTGGTAGCGGACATAGGCCGGGGCCTTCTTGAAGCTGGCTTCCGCGGTGCGAGCGGGAAAAATCGTGCGCAGAATGTCGAGCCGGATCTCTTCGCAGACGTCGAACTGGATCAGGACGAGGACCGATCCGCGCAAGGGTCCGGTGGCGGACGACGGCATCTGCACCTGGGCCGACAGGGCTTCGGCAACGTCGTTGCTGACCATGGTTGTGAGTTCGCGGTCCATGACAGTTCTACCTTGTGAGGCCGCGCTCGGAAGGCGCAGGAAGAAGCGGCGTACAGGGGTCTATTATCGCAGGAGAGATGGGGTTGGGATAGAGTGATCTAAGTTGTTGATAACATAAGACTTGCACTCTAACGGTGCGGGGCTTTCGGCGTCGGCCGTCGGGCGGCGGGCATCCGGCATTCGGGATAGCGGCTGGCTTCGGGGCGGCTGACGTCGGACGCCTGGAGCCGTCTTTATTTCTTCCGACTGTAGGCCCAGAGGAGGAGGCTGCCGGCAGCAGCCGCTCCAAGACCCATGCCGGCTCGCTTCATCGAGGCTCGCATCTCGGCATCGCGTTCGCGCACGAGGCGCGATTCGGGATACGGATCGTCGCGGTCGAGCGCGGAGGGTTGCAGAGCCATCTGCAGGACTTCGGCGAGATGTAACGCATGGCGTCCGGTGCCCTGCGCGATCTGCTCGCGGCAACTGAACCCGTCGGCGATGATCAGCCAGTCGTCGGGCGCGTTACGGACGGCCGGAAGCAATTCAAGTTCGCCGATCGCGGCGGAGATGTCGTACTTGTCGTGCTCGAAGCCGAAAGATCCGGCCATGCCGCAACATCCGGGAGCGGGCGCCTGGAAGTTGACGCCGATGCGCGTGAGCAGCGACTCCTCGTCGGTCATCTTCATGATCGATTTGTGATGACAGTGCCCGTGGAGCAGGGCGCGGCGATTCAGTTGTGGAAGCGGTGCAGTGCCGGAATTGCGCTCGAGAAATTCGCTGAGCAGGAATGTTTGTTTGCTGAGGGCCTGAGCGCGCTCGTCGTGGGGAAAAAGGTTGACCAGTTCGTCGCGAAAAACGGCAACGCAACTGGGTTCGAGTCCGACGACAGGAATGCCGGCTTCAATCTCGGGCTCAAGCCGGTCGAGAATTTCGAGCAGGAGTGATTCGGCGCGATCGAGCATCCCGAAGTCGTAGAGAGGGCGTCCGCAGCAGAGGTTAGCGCGCGGGACGAGGACGCGGTATCCGGCGGTTTCGAGAACTTCGACGGCGGCTTTCGCAGTCTCGGGATGGAAGTAGTTGTTGAACGTGTCGGCCCAGAGCAGAACCTCGGGAGATCCGGTGTCGGAGTCAGCGGCGGCACTATCCCACCACGGGCGGGGACGGCGGCCTCTCCAAGTGCTGGTGCGACGAAACCATTGTTTAAATGTTTCCGGCGCAAACGCCGGAATACTTCGCTGGTGAGGAATGCCGGCAACGACTTTTGCAATGTCGCGGAGGAACGGAAGCTGAGTCGTGAGATTCACGAGGCCGGAGGCGTTGGAAGCGATCCGCGCCCAGAGATCGACGTTGCCGAAGGCGTACGCATTCAGCGGGCGGACGCGACCTTTGTAGTAATGCGAAAGAAATTCGGCCTTGTAAGTGGCGACGTCGACGCCCACAGGACAGTCGCTTTTGCATCCTTTGCAAGCAAGGCAGAGATCGAGCGAGTGCTTGACCTCTTCGCTGCGCCACTGGTCGCGGATGATTGCGTCCTCGCGGACCGGGCCTTGCGTCATCTCCCAGAGCAGGTGAGCGCGGCCGCGCGTGGAGTGCTCTTCTTCATGCGTGACGCGCCAGCTCGGACACATCACACCGCCTTCTTCGCGGCGGCACTTGCCGACCCCAACGCAGCGAAGGGAAGCGTGCGACAGGCTGCCGTGATCGAGCGGGAATTGGAAGTGGGTTGACGGCTCCCAGGAAGAATAGTTCGGGCCGAGGCGAAGATTCTGGTCGAGGTTATTGGGCTCGATCAACTTGCCGGGGTTCATCTTCCAATCGGGATCCCACGCGGTTTTAAATTTGCGGAATGCCTCCATGAGTTCGGGGCCGAACATTTTCGGAAGGAGCTCGGCGCGCGCTTGTCCGTCGCCGTGTTCGCCGGACAGAGACCCGCCGTAGCTGACGACGAGGTCGGCCGCCTCTTCGACGAATTTCCGGTACTTGGCGATTCCTTCTCTCGATTGCAGATCGAAGTTGAGGCGAGTATGCACACAGGCGTGGCCGAAGTGACCGTAGAGCGACCCCTTATAGCCGAAGTCGGCCATCATCTTGCGAAGGTCGCGGAGATACTGACCAAGTTTTTCGGGGGCGACCGCGGAGTCTTCCCAGCCTTCCCAATTGAGCGGCTCTCCAGGAACGTGAGATGTCGCGCCCAGACTTGACTCGCGAATTTCCCAAATGCGCCGCGCGTTGGCGCCCGAGAACAAGCGGATATTCGGCGCATTGGCGCCGCGGCGAAGCGCGTCGATCATGCGCTGCGCTTGTATCTCGGCTCCGGGGATGGAATCTGCGCCGAACTCGACCATCAACCATCCCGCACCTTCGGGAAGAAGTGCGAGGCCTTCGGAGTTGATGCCTTTTGTGCGCTCGTAGTAGACGAGAAGATCGTCGAAGCCTTCGAGGCCGATGGGTTTGTGCTGGAGAATTTCGGGAACGGCGTCCGCGCACTGATAGATGTCTGGATAGGCCACGACTGCGAGAACGCGTTGCGGGGGGCTTTCGACCAGGCGGCACGTCGCTTCGAGCGTCGTGGCGCATGTTCCTTCGGAGCCCACCAGAGCGCGGGCGATGTTGAATCCGTTTTCAGGCAGGAGATGATTGAGGTTATATCCGGAAACGCGGCGCGGGATGTTGGGGAATTTTTGGCGGATGAGATGGGCGTAGTCATCCGCGATTTGCTTGAGCGCGGCGTATATCTCATCGGGACGACCGGAATCGCTCCTGCCCGATACTTCTAGGCCTCCGGACAACCGGGGGCGGTGGTCCCCACGCGGTTCATCTTGGCTTTCAGGCCGGGCGTTGCCCGTCCGGGCGGGCGAGGCGTCCGCCCCTACATTCAGGCGCGTGCCGTCGTAGGTGACTACATCCAGGGCCTCGATGTTGTCGTCCGTCTTGCCGGCCATCACGGAGTGGACGCCGCAGGAGTTGTTGCCGATCATACCGCCGATGGTGCAGCGATCGTGGCTAGCGGGATCGGGCGCAAAGGTCAGATGATATTTTTCGGCGGCATTGCGGAGATGATCGAGGACGACACCGGGCTGCACGCGGGCGATGCGCCGGTCGGGATCGATCTCGAGAATATTTCCCATGTACTTCGTGAAATCGAGGACAACGGCGACATTGCAGCATTGTCCGGCAAGCGAAGTACCACCGCCGCGGCAAAGCAAGGGAGCCCCGATATTCGCGGCAGGAGGAAATTGCGGCGAGAACATCGTCGGCGTCGCGAGGAATCACGACGCCAATCGGCACTTGCCGATAATTCGAACCGTCGGTTGCGTAGAGAGCGCGGGCGGCGTTGTCAAAGCGGACCTCGCCCCCCACACGGGCGCGGAGCGATTCGGCCAAGCCAGAAGCTTCCGTCGTGCGAATCGAGGCTGGTCCCATGGGCGGCATGAAGCGATTTTGTGAGATGCGTTTATTTCCCGAGCAGGCTTCTCGAGAACGAGTGCCGTTGTTACTGACTGGGCTCCAACCTTCGCTACTTGGCTGCTTTACTCACGTTGGTAATTTGGAATTTCGAGCCGTCGCCGTTGGTTTCAATGTGAATGGTGACCATATTTTTCTGGTCGTTGGAAACGATCGAGCAGCGATTGGTGTCTGACGATGTCGACATGGCTGCGGGAAATTTTTCTTTATAGAAGGCGCAGACCTTATCAAGAGAATCACTGCTTCGAAATGAAGCGGAGACGGTGTGGATATTTCCGAACGTCGCGGAGGCAGCGCCGTTTTTTTGCACTTCCGCACCGGGATAGATATCGATGCCAAGATCGGCCGCGGCCTTCGACGGGTCCTTGTTGCTTTCGACCGTGCCGAATGGAGTTTCGACCTTCACGTTATCTCCGTCTTGATGGACATGAGAACTTTTGATCGCACGATGGACAATAAAACCGAGCGAGCCGAGTCCGATGATGCCAATACCAACGATCACAGCGATCACGATGAGGATGATCTTGAGGGCACCGCCACCGCTGCTCTTCGTGGCAACGACCGGAGGCGGCGTGGTAACCCCAACTGGCGTAGCGGCGGGCGCAGTGTTCGCTACCGCTCCACATTTGCTGCAGAACTTTGTTCCAGGATTCAGAGTTGCACCGCAGGAATTGCAGAAAGCCATGGGCCACCTCGCAGCGATGATTCGCCTCGACGGGCGAGTATATCAAACGGGTAGTTGAGGGTTACAGCAAAAGACGCGGCTGGCGGGGCTGGGAACGTGGATTGTGGAATACCGCTACTCACGGGCTTGCGCCCGGGGACGGACGAGGCGTCCGCCCCTACCAATCAACTCCAGGTTCGGGTACCGTAATCGGCCATTGAGAGCACAAGGAGGATGAAGAGGAAAAACACCGTGGAAATAACCACCAGTTTGAGGAGTTTTTCGCCGGCGCCCTTCAGGTGCATAAAGAAGAGAGCGACGAGCAGCGCCTTCGTGGTGGCAATGATCAGGGCCACTGCGGAGTTAAACGCACCGAGATCGAGTTTCGCGGCGTAGTAGGTAAGGGCGGTACCCACCAACAGAGCGATCCAGACTGCGAAGTACGTCCCCAGTGGAGATGACTTGGAATGGTCAGACATGGAAAGCCTCGGAGCCGGATTCGATCCGCGCGAGATCCCTCGCTCCGCCTGAAAACCGGCTACGCTCGGGAGGACGCGTCAGCGATGGGTCTGCGCAGTATTTCGTTTCGTGACGCTTCATCGGTGATTTGGGCATAGAAATCATCGCTCACTTATGCCGGTCGATCAGGTACAGCAACGGGAACAGATAAATCCAGATGATGTCGACGAAGTGCCAGTACAGGCCGCCGATTTCGAGGGGCGTGTGATACTCCGGCGTGAATCGTCCTTTCCATGCGGCCCAGAAGAGCCAGGTGAAGAGACCCAGGCCGATGATCATATGCAACGCATGCAGACCCGTCATCACGAAATACAGCGCAAAGAAAATCTGCGCATGACGCGGATTTGCGTACTGGCCGGGATGGCCGGGAACTTCTTCGTGCTCGAAATTGAACGATGGGCCAGGGACGTGATGCTCGACGAACTTGTCGTGGTACTCGACTCCCTTGATCCCCAAGAAAGCGCAGCCGAAAATCATGGTCAGCACGAGCATCAGGAGCAGCAGTCCACGCCTGGCAGTCTGCGCAGCCCAGATCGCGAGAACGACGGTCAAACTGCTGCATATCAGGACGGCAGTGTTGGTGCCGCCAAGCGCGGCGTCGATCGAGGAACTGGCGGCGGCGAAGTCGGCGAAATACAATCCGCGATAAATGAGATAGGCACAAAACAGGCCGCCGAAGAACATGACCTCGGTGGCGAGAAAAATCCACATGCCGAAGCTGGAGGCGTTGCGCTGCTGCTCCTCATCGGCGAAGTGGTGAAGCAGAGCCGGGTTGTGAGTCTCGCCGTGAACGGCCATGGTTTGGCTATCCGACAACGTGGGCCTCCTGCTTGTGACCGGAGTCGATCTCGTCGTAGTTGTAGGCCTCCCAAGTGACGACCGGCTCTTGCTCGAAGTTGAAAGTGGTTGGGGGTGACGATGTCTGCCACTCGAGTCCAGCGGCCTTCCACGGATTGTCGGGAGCTGGCTTTCCGTAACGCATCGACCACAGGAAATAAATCATTGGCAACAGATAGCCAACGCCGAGCACGGTGGCTCCGGCGGTCGAGAGAACGTTGAGGACCTGAAACTCGGGCATGTGGCTGTAGTCCGCATAGCGACGCGGCATGCCGAGATAGCCGAGAACGAATTGCGGGAAGAACGTCAGGTTGAATCCGATGAAAACGATCAACGCGGCGAGACGTGCCCAGCCTTCGGGATAAAGCCTGCCGGAAATCTTGGGCCACCAGAAATGCATGCCGCCGAGATATCCCATGAGCGCGCCGCCGACCATGATGTAGTGGAAGTGCGCGACGACGAAATAGGTGTCGGTGACGTGGACGTCGATGCCGAGCGCGGCGAGGAACAGTCCGGTGAGGCCGCCCATGGTGAACAGTCCGATGAAACCGAACGCGTAGAGCATGGGCGCGTCGTAGTGGATGGATCCTTTGTAGAGAGTTGCGGTCCAGTTGAAGACTTTGACGGCCGACGGGACGGCGACGGCGTAGCTCAGCAAGGAGAAGATGAGCGCGGCGTAGACGGAGATACCGGCGACGAACATGTGATGCGCCCAGACGAGGAATCCGAAGACGGCGATTGCAATCGATGAGAAGGCAACGAAGCTGTAGCCGAAGATGCGCTTGCGGGTGAAGCAAGCAATGATCTCGGTGACCACGCCCATCGACGGCAGAATCATGATGTAGACCGCGGGATGGGAGTAAAACCAGAACAAGTGCTGGAACAGCAGCGGATCTCCGCCCAGCTTGGGATCGAAGATGCCGAGATGCAAGGTGCGTTCGGCGGCCACCAGAACGATGGTGATGGCGATGACGGGCGTTCCGAGAATCTGAATGATGCTGGTGGCGTAGTGCGCCCAGATGAACAGCGGCAGCCGCGACCACGTCATGCCAGGAGCGCGCATGCGATGGATGGTAACGACGAAGTTAAGCCCGGTCAGGATCGAAGAAAATCCGGCGACGAAGATCGCGAGGCCAGCCTCGACAATCTTTGTATTTGTGTAGGCGGTGCTGAAGGGCGTGTAGAAAGTCCAGCCGGTGTCGACGCCACCCGTGAGCATGCAGTGCAACATCATGGCGCCGCCGATGATGTAGAGATACCAGCTCAGAAGGTTGATGCGGGGGAACGCGAGATCTTTCGCCCCGATCATCATCGGCACAAGGAAGTTTCCGAGTACGGCAGGAATCGATGGAATCAGGAAGAAGAAAACCATCACCATGCCGTGCATGGTGAAGAGCTTGTTGTAAGTGTCCGGCTGAACCAGATCGCTGGCGGGCGTGAGCAACTCAAGGCGGATGATCAGAGCAAAGAAGCCGCCGATGAAGAAGAATAGAGTGATCGAGATAAGGTAAAGCAGCGCGATGCGTTTATGGTCGGTAGTGAATAACCACGAACCGGCACCGTAGTGCTTGTTCAGGTAATTTTCTTTCTCGACGGGTTGAACGGTTGTCGTTGCTGTCGCCATACCTATTGCACCTGACTTCCTGCTGCCTTGGGGTCCCCTTGCGGAGCAGCCATCGCGGAGTTCGTTTTGGCTCCATTTGCACCCGGCTGCGCCATCGATTTCACGTATGCGACGAGCGCATTTAATTGTTCTTCGCTCACCAATCCCTGGAACGTCGGCATCACGGGCTTGAATCCGCTCACAACTTTTGCGCCCGGATCGAGGATGGACTCGCGAATGTAATTCTCGTCGGCGGTGATGGTGCGGCCATCTTCCAGCAGCACCGGCTTGCCAAAGACTCCCTGGAGATTCGGCCCGCGCCCCTGGGTGTCGGTGCGGTGGCAGGTGACGCAGCCGAGTTCCGCAAAAATCTTTTCGCCCGTGGCCGAGAGCGGCCCGGTCGATCCGCCGCTCATCCAGGCTTCATACTGCGCAGGTTCGAGGACGACGATCGAGCCGATCATGCCTGAGTGCTGCGTGCCGCAATATTCCGCGCAGAACAGATGATAGGTACCGGACTTCGTCGCGTGAAACCAGGCGACGGTGTAACGTCCAGGCAACACGTCTTGCTTCATGCGAAACGCCGGAACGAAGAAGCTGTGAATCACGTCCTGCGAAGTCATGATGAGCTTGACGTCGCGGCCGACCGGGACGTGAAGTTCGTTGATTTCGCGCTGGCCCTCGGCGTGTTCGAGCTTCCACATCCACTGCTTGGCCACGACATACACCTCGGTGGCATCACGAGGAGGAGTGCGGCCCTTGAAGTAGACGACCGCGCCCCAGATAAATATGACCATGAAAACGCCGAGCGGGATGATCGACCACGTCAACTCCAGCGGCGTCGAACCTTCAATCTGCTCGGCGAGAACGCCTTTGCGGTGGCGGTACCGGGCCGCGAAATAAATCAGAGGCGGTAAAGATCAGCAGGGTCATCAGTCCTGACACGATGAGCAGGAAGATGAACAGGGCATCTACATTGCCCGCCGCCGTGGAGGCCCGCTGGGGCCACAATGGAAAATTATCGAACATATCCCGTTTGACTGATTCCTGACTGATCCGATTTTTGATGCCACGATTTGCGCGGCGCGACTTTTTCGAGACGCAGCAAAACCAGGATCAATCCGCCGATAAAGAAAATGGTGATGCCGCCGCCGAGCCTCAACATGTTGGTGACGATCGCGCCGTATTTTCCAGTAGCGGGATCGTAGTGATAGCAATACAAGAGCACCTGATCGACGGCGTTGCCGATCTTGCCCTGCGAGGCTTCGACGAGGCCCATGCGCAAGTCTTTCGGCGGGAAATCGACACCGTAGAAGTAGCGCGAGATGCGTCCCTGCGGCGTGAGAACCATGATCGCGGTGGCGTGCGCGTACTGATTGCGGGCAGCGTCGTACTGATATTGGAAGCCAACCGCTTTGGTGAGTGCGTTGATGGAATCCGCCGGGCCGGTCAGGAAATGCCATCCAGCAGCGGCGTTCGCGCGACCATAGCGCTTGAGGAATTCCTTCTTCTTCGCAGCGGCCATTTCGGTGGTCTCGCGCGGATCAAAGCTCACCGTGATCACGTCGTATTCGTTGCCGACGTCGAACTTGATCATCTTCATCGAGCCGCTGAGTCCGGCGAGGGCTTCGCCGCATAGCATGGTGCAGTTGAAATAAACCAGATTCAGGATCAGCGGCTTCTTGCCGAAGTAGTCGCCAAGTTTCACGGCGCGGCCCGAGTCGTCGGTGAAGGCGAGGCCGGCGGGAACTTCGCCGTCAAGGTGTTGATCGATGCCGACATTCTGCAGGTAGGGCGGACGCACACTCGCGGGTGGCGACATGATGCCCTTGGACATTCCCTGACCGAAGGCGGAAGGAACGACGAGCATCATCGCGCAGGCGAGGACCAGCAGATTCCTCCTCGCTGCGCTCGTCGGAATGACAAAGGTACTTATCACTTCTTGCTTCCCTTCTTTTCCTGCGGCTTTGACGGCGCGGCCTTTGCCGGCGGCTGCGCGGATGGTTCAGCCGCTTGTCCGCGGACCGGAAGGCCGCGTTGCGCGAGGAGTTCCATCGCGCGATCGATCGGGATGCGTACGGTTCCGCCTTTTTGATCGACCCAATCGTAAGTGCTCAGCGTATTTTCTTCGCGGAGGCGCTCGTCATTGAGTTCGGTGCGCTCGTTGACTTCAAGCTGCGGCGCGGGGAAACCCTGTTTCAAGTACTTTTCGTAGTTTCCGTTATATTCCGGAGGAATGCGCCGTGTGTCGGTGGGCGCGTTAGCGACAAGAGGACTCATCGGCGGCTGGTCGGTTTCGAAACGGCGATCGAGATACCAGAACAAGCCTCGCACGAGAAGAAATGCAAACAGGCACGCCAGCGCGAGTCCGACGAGGAAATAGAGGATTCCGGCGACGCTGATGTCTTTGCGCTCGTAGTCACCGTGCGCGTGCAAGTTCGGGTTTGGGCTCTGGTGACTCATGCGTTGTCCGGAACTCCAAGCGTGTGGTGCGGATGCGGCTCGATCACTTCTCCGGCGGTCGGATCGTAAGCCGGCAACAATGGAAGCGCGGCGAGATTCCAAAAGAAATACGCCAGCCATAATCCGCCGATCGCAACCGGAACGACGACGTCAGCGATGGTGATGGTGAAGGTCTTCGAAAAATTCGGCTCGATAATCCAGAACAGATCGACGAAGCGCATCACGATCAGCCAAACGGCGAGCCACACCAGTTTGCGGATATCCCGCTTAAACGGGCGCGAAAGAAGGATTACGAACGGAATCACGAAGTGGAACAGGACGAGAAAAAGACCGACCGAGCCCCAGCCGCCGTTCAAGCGCCTCAGGTAAAACGTGATTTCATTTGGAAGGTTGCCCGCCCAGATGATGAGCCATTGCGAGAAGCTGAAGTAGGCCCAGACCATGATGAAGGCGAGCATCCACTTGCCGTGATCGTGAACGAAGTCGGGCTTCAGCATTTCCGACATCGGCTTGTAGTTGAAGAGGATGCGCTCAACCACCACCGCAAGGCACATGGCGGAGAGCACTTCGCCGATGAGAATGATGAGACCGAAAATGGTGGAGATCCAACTGGGATCAAGCGACATGACCCAGTCGATTACGGCGAAGGTAATGGTAAAACCGTAGAGGATCAGGCCCGGTCCGGCAACGGCTTTAAACTTCGACGTGTTGTCTGGAGCGCCGGGACGATCTCCCTGCTTTGACCACAATGAAAGCAGGTACGAGAGCACATTCCAGATCGCGAAATAGAAGATGGCGCGAACGATGAAGCCGTTCGTCGTGAGATAAGTCTTGGTGATGTCTTCGAGATGCTCGCGAAGATGCTTGTCGGCCACTTCATTCAGAGGACGAGCCCAGATGTAGATATGGTGAACGCCGAGGATCACGGGGATGAAGAGAATCGTGAGCAGCGGCAGAGTGCGCATGGCCGCGCCCTGAATGCGGCGGATTACGACGCCCCATCCGCCACCGGTCAGGTGGCGAATCATGATGATCGCCATCGATCCCAAAGCCACGCCCAGCCAGCACATGAAGCCGAGCAGGTAGGCGCGATAGAACTCCTCGGTTCGCGCATAACGCGAGCGCGACGGCGGCAATGCTGAAGACGACGCCGATGATGAGGGATCGCTGCGCGATCGTCTTCACGATGGGCGGAGGCGTCAAATCGATTTGTCGGACCTGCGCCGCGCTCATTTCGATTCTTCCTTCATGTTTTCTGTCTTCGTCTCGGGCGCAACCATCGGCAACGTCGCGCCGGATCCGGGCTCGCGGAATTTCGGCGGCTCGGAAGGAATTTTCTGTCCCGCAGGAACGTCGGCCATGGTGGCATTCTGGCTCAGTTGCAGCGCACGGACATAGGCGACGATGTTCCAGCGATCCTGCGGCGGAATCTGCGACGCGTAGTCGGGCATGATGCCGAAGCCTTCAGTAATGATGTCGAAGATGTATCCAACGGGAGCCTTCTGCAGGCGCACGATGTGGAAAGAGGGAGGCTTGCGCGCAAACCCGCGCGAGGGCACGAAACCGTTGCCGTCGCCGACGCGCGAGTGGCACGGTGCACAGTAGATATTGAAGCGCTCCTGGCCGCGCTCGAGAACTTCTTTGGTCACCGGGAATGGCATGACGTCGCCGGGATTGTTCCCGATCTTGCCGGTGTAGAAGTAAGTGTCTTCGTGCAACTGTCCGCGGGCGACCGTGCCTTCGACTGGCGGACGCGCGGAGCGCTGGTCTGCGAAGAAGTCGCTGCGAGACAGCGGATTTTGGCGTGGTTGCACGTGCATGTCTATGCGGCAGGCAGAAGTCAGCGCGACTGCCACGAGCAAGAGTGCAATCGAGGCATGAGCCTTGAAAATTCTTGACCACGGAGGGCGCAGGGGTCCACAGAGGAAGCTCGGGAAAGCCGCAGCGGTTTTTCGGATGGCGCGCATTTAGCTGGGCACCTCCGAAACCGAGCGCGGGGCAAGGCCTTCGAGGAAGCGTGCGCGTGTCCGTGGCATCGTATTTCTTATCGGAAGAAAACACGATCAGGAAGAAGCGATCTTTCGACGCCAGCGCAAAACGAGGAACATTGAAAACCGGGTGGTAGGGCATGGGCAAGCCGTTGAGGGCGAGCATGCCGAGAACCGCCGAGATTCCGGCGAACAGAATCGTCATCTCGAAAGTGATCACGATGAATGCGGGCCACGAGTGGGGAGGCTTGCCGCCGATGTTCAGGGGATAGTCGACCGCCGACATCCAGTACTGCATCAGGTAGCCGGTACATCCGCCAATGATGCCGCCGATCAGCACGACCAACGGAACTTCGTCGTGATGGAATCCGATTTCTTCGGCGAGGCCTTCGATCGGAAACGGGCTGTACGCATCGATCTTCTTGAATCCAGCCTCATGAGTTTTACGCGCCGCATCGACAAGGGCTTGCGCCGAATCGAACTCCGCCATGATGCCGTAAATAGGATCGCGCTTCATGGCTTACTCTTTCACCTCCGACTCAGGCAGGAGAGTTCGCATTTCGAAGATCGAGATCGCGGGCAGCAGTCGCAAGAACAGGAACATCAGCATGAGGAACATGCCAATCGTGCCGATATAGGTCATCCAGTCCCAGCGCGTCGGATAGTACATGCCCCACGACGAGTTCAGGAAGTCGCGATGCAGACTGAGGACGACGATGACGAAACGTTCCAGCCACATACCCACAAGGATGACGCCCGAGATAAGGAACAGGGCAACGGGACTTGTGCGCAGCCTGCGAATCCAGAGCACCTGCGGAATAAAAATGTTGCAGGTCAGGAGCGCCCAGTACGGTCCCGCGTAGGGCCCATGCAGGCGGTTCCACATGGTGAACATGTCGTATCGATCGCCGCCGTACCATCCCATGAACGCTTCGACACCGTAGCCGTAGGCAACGATGAGGCCGGTCGCGAGCATGACTTTCGCGGAGTTCTGCAAGTGACGTTCAGTGATGAAATCTTCGAGGCCGTAGATTTTGCGGATGGGAATGGCCAGCATCAAGACCATGGCAAAGCCCGAGTAGATGGCGCCCGCGACGAAGTAAGGCGGGAAGATCGTGGTATGCCATCCGGGGACGATGCCGACCGCGAAATCGAAGCTGACAACGGTGTGGACAGACAGCACCAGCGGCGTCGCTAATCCCGCGAGAAGCAGATACATGGTTTCATAGCGATGCCAGTGGCGGGCGGAACCGCGCCAACCCATGGAAAGCATGCCATAGACAATCTTCAAGGCGCGATTGTCTGTCCGGTCGCGAAGTGTAGCGAAGTCAGGAATGAGGCCCGTAAACCAGAACAGCGCGGAGATTGTGGCGTAAGTCGAAACCGCGAAAACGTCCCACATGAGAGGACTGCGGAACTGCGGCCATACCCGCATCGTGTTGGGATAGGGGAAGAGCCAGTAGGCAAGCCAGGGACGTCCAACGTGGATCGCAGGGAAAATCCCGGCGGCGGCCACGGCGAACAGTGTCATCGCTTCCGCAAAGCGGTTGATCGAGTTGCGCCACGATTGACGTAACAGCAAGAGGATGGCGGAGATCAGGGTGCCGGCGTGGCCGATACCGATCCACCAGACAAAGTTGACGATGGCGAAGCCCCATCCGATCGGGATGGTGACGCCCCAGATGCCTATGCCCTTCAAGAAAAGGTATCCGATGGCATACAGCATCATCATGGTGAGCATGAAGCAGAGGCCGAAGCCGATGAACCATCCATTCGAGGCGGGACGGGTCAGCACGATGGCGCTGATTTTT
The DNA here is from genome assembly GCA_963771765.1 of uncultured Acidobacteriota bacterium. GTDB lineage: Bacteria > Acidobacteriota > Terriglobia > Terriglobales > Acidobacteriaceae > Sulfotelmatobacter. The sequence continues at coordinate 29,319 of CAVYUY010000036.1, read as the reverse complement.
TCCGTGACCGTTCCGAAGGTATGGCCCGGCTCGATGACCGGAGCTTTTTCGAGATCGACCGCCGATTTGTATTGCTCAGCCATGCTTCTTGCTAATTCCCTATCCTTCCAACTCCGGGTTCGGGTTTCTGACTTCTGCCAAATATGTTGTGCGCGGTCGCGTGTTTAGTTCGCCCAGCAGGCTGTAGTTGCGGGCCTGCGCCTTCAATTTCGAAACTTTGCTGTTCGGGTCGTTGATGTTTCCGAAAGTGATGGCTCCGGCGGGGCACGACTGCTGACACGCGGTCTGGAGTTCATCGCCGACGCGGATATCTTTGCCTTCGCGGACCGAAGCGGTCTCGGCATCGATGCGATGCTCGTTGATGCGCTGCACGCAATACGTACACTTTTCCATGACGCCGCGGCTTCGAATGCTGACGTCGGGATTACGCATCATCTTGTATTGCGGAGTTTCCCAGTCCTGGAATAAGAGGAAATTGAAGCGGCGCACCTTGTACGGACAGTTGTTTGAGCAGTAGCGCGTGCCCACGCAACGGTTGTAGACCATATCGTTCAGGCCTTCGGTGGTGTGATTCGTTGCGCCGACCGGGCAAACGACTTCGCATGGAGCGTTTTCGCACTGCATACAGGGCACGGGCTGGAAGTATGCTTTCGGATTGTCGCGGTCGCCCTGGTAGTAGGCGTCGACGCGAATCCAATGCATGTGCCGTCCGATGACGACCTGTTCTTTGCCGACGACGGCGATATTATTTTCCGACTGGCAGGCCAGCATGCAATTGTTGCAGCCCACGCAGGAATTCAGATCGATCGCCATGCCCCACGCGTACATCTCTTCTTTGTAGGGATAAGGCTTGTAGAGCGTAACCGCCGGATCGACCTCTTCCTCTTTCGCGAACTCCGGCTCTTTTCGATATTCGTCGAGACTGGCTTCGCGGACGAGAGGACGATGGGCACCGTCGGGCGTGTCCATGCTCTGCATGCCCTGCGTGGAGGCGAGCTTGTAAGTGTCGCCCGTCTTACGGATCGTGACGCCCGAAGCGAGCCACGGAGCGGAGGTGGTGCGCAGCGCGTACGCATTGAAACCTTGCGCGGTGCCGACGCGTCCGGCACGCTTGCGCCCGTAGCCGAGCGTGACGGTGACGGAATTGTCGGGATGCCCAGCCTGAATCCAGACCGCTCCGGTGACTTTCTTTCCGTTCAGCTCTAGCTCAACGACGTCTTCGGTAGCGATGCTGAGACGCTGCGCCATCTTGGGACCGATCTGGATTGCGTTGTCCCAGGTGAGCTTCGACATCGGCTTGGGCAGTTCCTGCAGCCAGCCGTTGTTGGCGAACTGCCCGTCGTAGATGGTCGAGTCGCGGCGGATATTGAGTTCGATGGCCGCGGACTCAGACTTGGGCCCAGTCTCCGGGGCGCCCCCGGATTTTGCAGTCAGTGATTTCGAGGCAAACGTCGTGCCTTCGATCCAGCCATCATGCAGCGACTTGCGCCAGAACTGTTCGAAGTCGGCGCCGGCGTGTTGCTTTTGCCAGTAAGCGCGCGTCAGGTCGTAACCGGTGGCGTCAGCCTGTCCCGCGAGTAAAGCGACAAATTCGATCGGGCTCTTTCCGTTATAGAGAGGAGCGATCAGCGGCTGAATAATGCTGGCGGTGCCGTCGTAGGCGCGCGCATCGCCCCAAGCTTCAAGTTCATGCGTGGCGTTGACATGCCACTGGCAGAGTTCCGCGGTTTCGTCCTGATAGAGACCGTAATGCACGCGGAGTGGAACCTTGTTGCCCTTGAGGGCATCCGCAAAATTCAGGTCGGCCGGAGCGTCGTAGGCCGGATTGCCGCCGAGGATAATCAACAGATCGACTTTGCCGCCGTTCATGTCGGCGACGAGATCTTTCAGGGAGTCGGTCTGATTGATTGGATTCGCGTCGACGGGATCGGTGTAAAAAACGGTCTTGCCAACGTTGCCGAGTTTTTGATTCAGCGCGTGCGCCAGCACATGCACGGCGGCGGGTTGGTGATCCCCAACGATTACCACTCCGGAGCCTTGATGATGATGCAAATCCATCGCAGCCGCAGACAGGACCTTACCGTAGTCAACGCCTACGCTTGCCACCGGGAACATCTCGCGCATGTCGGGATAGAACGCCATTTGTCCCGCCAACATGCCAACGTCGCCTGTCTTGACCCCGATTCGATGATCCGCCTTCGCGCCCGTTGAACTTGGCGTGCTCTCGATGACGTACAGGCGATTCATCGGCGCGTCGGGATTGCGGCGCTTGGCGAAGTCGCGGATGTATTTCATGTTGCCGGGGAATCCGGCGTAGAGGAAGTCGGCATCGAGCGAGACGATGACGTCGGCCTTCGAGAAGTCGTAGCGCGTCTCGACGGGCTGTCCGAAGGCCATCTTCGCGCCTTCGAGCACGTTGTCGCGATTGATTGGCTCGTAAACGTGCCACTTTGCCTGGGGATAAACCTTCAGCAGATTGCGAAGCTGGTCCGCCAGCGTCGGCGAAGAAATTGTCGGAGTGAGAATGCGGATGCCCGCGCCTTGCAACGCCCGCTGCGCGCTGAGCGGTCCGCGGATCGCGCCGAGAAATGCCGCGAACGACCGCTGATCGCCCATCGAGATCACGCTCTGCGAGCGGTCGGGATCGTACATGCCGAGAATCGAGGCCTGCGTAAAGACGTCGGTGCCGCCGAGCGACGCGGGATGCTGATCGTTGCCTTCAATCTTCGTGGGACGCCCGAGATGACTCTCGACCAGAACCGGACTGGCGTATCCGCCGAGCGTAACCGCCGTGGCGTAATACATCGGGCGGCCGGGGATGACGTTTTCCGGCTGGCGAACGTAGGGAATGATGGGCTCGAGCGGAAGCTTGACGCATCCGGTCATGCCGGCGAGGCCGAGCGAAGCGCCCATGACCTTGAGGAAGCCGCGGCGCGAAACCGAGTCGAGCCATTCGGAAGCGCCCTTGGGGAATTCGCGGTGAAGGGCTTCTTTGAATTCTTCGCTGCCGGCGAGTTCTTCGAGCGAGCGCCAGTATTCAGGGCCGGTTTTTTCGGCGGCGTCGTGAGCGGTGGCCAGGTCGATGCGCTCGCGAACGACGTCGAGGTCCAGTTTCTTGGATGGACAGACGTCCTCGCGCTTCTTGATCTGGACCAGGTCGCCGTGATTTTTGTTGTCGATCGTCATCTGTTACCGCTTCGCTTCTTTCACGCCGGGGTAAGCCCGACTTCTCTTCGTCCCTCCGGCGCGTCTAAAGCTGCGCCCTTTCGACCCATGCGGTCTCGATTACGCCTGTCAAAGCTCATTTCAAAACTTATCTGTGACACGTGCTGCAGTTCGTAATGTCTTTCACGCTACGCACGTTGTACTTCTTGATCAGCGCTGTTCCGAGATCGGTTTGGTCGGTAAAGCTTTTGCCGTCGACCACGACCGGATTTGCGCTGGTCGGCTGCGCGTAACGCATGTTGAACACCTGATCGCGCGGGCGCAGATGGTTTTGCGGGGCGCGATGGCAGCCGAGACACCACTCCATCTGGAGCGATTCCTGCTGATACATCAACGGCATCGTGTCGACCGGGCCGTGGCAGCTGTTACAGCCGACTCCCTTGGTGACGTGGATGCTGTGATTGAAATAAACGAAGTCGGGAAGCTGGTTGACGCGCGTCCAATGCAGCGATTCGCCGGATTTGTAGCTGGCGCGGACGGGCTCGAGGAGCTGCGCGTTCGTCCAAATCTGCGAATGGCAGTTCATGCAAGTCTTCGTCGGGGGAATTCCGGCGAAGCTGGAAGTCTCGACCGAGGTGTGGCAGTAGCGGCAATCGATGCCGAGTCCGGTGACATGGTGCTGATGGCTGAACGGGACTGGCTGCGGCTTGCGAACTCCGGCGTAGGTTACGTATGGCGAACCCTGGACTTCGTAGGCAACCCAACCCAAAGCAGCCACGACGAAGACGGCGCCAAAAATAGTGGCCCGCGCCAGACTATTCGTACTGCGATGAAAAATCTGTGACATTCCCTTAAGAGACTTGGCTGAAGAGACCCGGCGGATCGTCCGCTGTTAAATGCGACGTTAACTGTTTTCGAAAAGAAAACCACCCACTGGTTTTCTGAGCTGTTGGTGAAACTGGAAATTATAAATACTTCGATGGCCTTTGTCGCGGATTTTTAAAATTTCGCAAAAGAAAAAATGTGCGAAGTGAATGGCGGTAAAGAAATGTTGAATTTTTCAACGAGGGCGGCGGCGTCTCAGACAGAGACGAATTCCGCACTAGCGCAGATTCATGACTAGCAACTTGGGTTCCGTCATCTCTTCGATGGCATAGCGCAAACCTTCGCGGCCCAGACCGGAATCTTTGACTCCGCCGTAAGGCATGTGATCGATGCGGAATGAAGGCGCGTCTCCCGCAACCACGCCGCCCACTTCGAGTTCCTCGTAAGCCTGAAACAGCAGCTTGGCGTCGCGCGTGAAAATTCCAGCCTGCAAACCGAATGCGGAGTTGTTCACCTGGCGGATCGCCTGATCAAACGTCGTATACGGTTCGACGGTGACGATCGGACCGAAAACTTCTTTACAGTTCACTTTCATGTCGGGCTTCGTGCCGGTTAGAACGGCAGGCTCGACGACCGAACCCTTGCGGCTACCACCGCAGAGCAGGCGAGCTCCGGCGCGGACGGCCTCATCGATCCAGTTCACGGTGCGGATCGCGTCGCTTTCGCGGATGAGCGGTCCAACGTCCGTGGAGTCGTCGAGCGGATCGCCGGTCTTAAGTTTCTTGACACCTTCGACCAGCAGGTCGGTGAATTTTCCATAGACTGACTCTTCGACCAGAATGCGCTGGACCGAGATGCAGGTCTGCCCCGCATATCCGAACCCGCCGGTCACGCAGCGGTCGGCTGCGTAGGAAATGTCGGCATCGCTATGAACGATGACGGCGGCATTGCCTCCCAGTTCGAGGACAACCTTCTTTTTGCCGGCGCGGCGCTTGATATCCCAGCCGACGGGAACGCTGCCGGTGAAGCTGATGAGCTTGATGCGATCGTCGGTGACGAGAAGTCCGGCATCTTCATTGGATAAGGGAATGACGTTGAGGCCGCCATCGGGCCAACCCGCCTGCTGCACACACTCCGCCAAAAGCAGCGAGCAGAGCGGCGTTTGCGGCGCGGGCTTCAACACCATGGGGCAACCCGCGGCGATGGCGGGAGCCACTTTGTGCGCGACGAGGTTGATGGGGAAATTGAACGGCGTAATGCCGGCCACCGGACCGAGCGGAAAACGGCGAACGATGCCCCAGCGTCCGGCGGTGAATTCCTGCCAGTCGAGAGGAAGAAACTCGCCGTAGATGCGGGTGCTCTCTTCTGCGGCGACCTGGAACGTGAAAGTGGCGCGGTCGACTTCGGTACGCGCCGCCTTGATCGGCTTGCCGGCTTCCTGAGCGAGGGTGCGGGCGAACTCCTCTTTGCGGTCGACGCATGGACGCGGCGACCTGACGCAAAACGCGCTGGCGCTCGAAGGCGGGTAGACGGCGGGTGGTGCCGAAGGCTTTAACGGCGGCGGCAATCGCGGCTTCGGCGTGCTCTTTGCGACCTTGGACTACGCGAGCAACGAGGCTGTTGTCGTAGGGAGCGCGAATGTCGACGACATCGCCCTCCTCGTGCCAACGGCCATCGACAAAAAAGCCATGCGTTGCCACCGGAGCGATCGTCATCTCTGACATGATTTTTTCAGTCCCCGTCCCGCTCTGATTTGCATTATAGGACTTTGGATGCCGGAGGAGGTTAAGAGCAATTCAAAATCTTCCGTGGACACGGATAAGACAGGAGGAAGGCGGAACAGCTTATACAATGACCCGCGGACGATGGGTATGCAACCTACGATTACCGAGCTGGCCTCGCGCTTCCGGCGCGGGGAAGTTTCTCCCGTGGAAATCACGCGCGGATGTTTGGATCGGATTGAAAAACTCAATCCGACGCTGAACGCGTTTATTACGGTGACGGCTGAGTCTGCGCTGGAGGAAGCGCGCGCGGCGGAAAAAGAAATCCGGAGCGGGGTGTGGCGCGGACCGCTGCACGGAATTCCGGTTGCGCTGAAGGATTTGATCGACACGGCAGGCGTTCGGACTACCGCGGCGAGCGCGCGTACATGAGAAACGAATTCCGACCGAGGATGCCGAGGTGGTTCGACGGCTGCGGGCCGCTGGTGCCGTCATTGTCGGGAAAAACAATCTCCACGAATTCGCATACGGCGGAAGCTCGATGATCAGCCATTTTGGCGAGGTTCACAATCCGTGGGATCACGATCGGATCGCCGGGGGCTCATCCGGTGGATCAGCGGCGGCCGTGGTCGCGGGCATGGCTTACGCCGCGATCGGAACGGACACAGCGGGATCCATTCGCGAGCCGGCTTCGCAGTGTGGATGCGTGGGGCTGAAGGCAACGTACGGGCGCGTGCTCGAGCCGGGGCGTGATTCCGCTTTCGCTATCGCTCGATCACGTCGGTCCACTGGCTGCGAATGTCGCTGATGCCGCCATCGTGCTGCAGGCGATCGCGGGCTACGATGCCGCAGACATCACATCGGCGGAGGTTCCGGTTGCGGACTATTCCTTCGCAGTGCAGGAAAGCGCAAAGGGGCTGCGCGTGGGCGTTCCGCGGGAATATTTCTTCGACGATCTCGACGCGGAAGTGAGCGCGGCGCTGGAACATGCGCTGAGCGGGATTAAGACGATGGTCGCTGAAGTGAAAGAGGTGCGGCTCGAAGTCCCGACGGACCGGGCGCTGCAAGCAGCCGAGTCCTACGCGTATCACGCGGAGAGTGTCGCGAAGAACCCCGATCTTTATCAAGCGGAAACGTTGCGGCGCATTCGCAGCGGCGAACAAGTGTCGGCGGCGGAATACATCCGGCGCAGGCAGGAATTGGATCAGGGGCGGCGAGATATCCGGACGGATCTTCGCCGACGTGGATGTTCTTGTAACTCCAACGACGCCGATCGCAGCCCCATCGATCGCAGATTTGAAGAAAAATCCGGAGCAGCTGCGGCCGGCCGAGTTAAAGCTGCTGCGGAATACGCGTCCGTTCAATGTGTGGGGATTGCCGGCGATTTCCCTTCCCTGCGGATTCACGGAGCGTGGATTGCCGATCGGCCTACAGATTGCTGGGCCTCCGTGGCGCGAAGATCTACGTCCTGCGGCTCGCGCATGCTTACGAGCAGGCAACCGCGTGGCACAAGCGAAGCTGCCTCAATTCTTGATTCGAGCCTCAAAGCCCAGTCTGCGCAAAACCAATGTTCGCGGCCTTTGCGGGCTGCGATCGGATTCTCACCGCAGTGACCTCCAGCGAAGTGATGCGTCTAACGAATCGGGCGTACACTGACTAGCCGTCGGCCATTTTAGTCGCCATTCTGGAGGTCTCGAATGAAACGAAATCCTATATCTAGACGCTTTGCACTCGCCGTTGCGGCAACATTAGCGTTCACCGCATTTGCGCCGAGCGCTTCCATCCCAGAGCAACATGGCATCGCCGTGGCGAATATGGATCGCGCGGTGAAGCCGGGTGACGATTTCTACAAGTATGCGAACGGTGACTGGATCAAGCGGACGGTGATTCCTCCAGACCGCGCTTCGGTGGATGTGTGGTCGAAGCTGGAAGATCTGAGCAACAAGCGCACGGCGCAACTGATTGCGGATATCGCGAAATCAAACCCGCCCGCGGGAGCGCCAACCCGAAAAGTAGCGGACCTTTACAACTCCTACATGGACGAGGCGGCGATTGAAGCGAAAGGCCTGTCGCCGCTGCGTCCGCATCTCGACGAGGTGGCCGCGATCCAAGACAAGCATCAACTCGCGCGCGCTCTGGGAGAAACGCTGCGGGCCGACGTCGATGCGCTGAACAACACGAACTATCACACGCCGAACCTTTTCGGATTGTGGGTGGCTCCCGGCTTCAACGACTCCGAGCACTACATGCCCTACCTGATGCAGGGCGGATTGCAACTTCCGGATCGCGAGTACTATCTCTCGGACAGCGAGAGCATGCGCAAGCTGCGCGCCGGGTATCAAACGCACATCGCGACGATGTTGAAGTTGGCTGGCTTTTCTGACGCGGAGGCGCGGGCAACCCGAATTACCGACCTTGAGCATTCGATTGCGCTGATTCATCGAAGCCTGTCGGAGAACGAAGACATCCACAAAGCAAACAACACATGGTTGCGCGAGGACTTTTCGACGAAGGCTCCGGGCCTGGACTGGGAGGAATACTTCCGTGGCGCAGGGATCAACGAGACGAAGAGCTTTATTGTCTGGCAGCCTGATGCGTTCGCGGGCGAAGCCAAATTGGTCGATTCAACTTCACTGGATTCCTGGAAAGACTGGATGGCTTTTCACTTAATCGAAGCCTATGCCGGGGTCCTGCCAAAAGCGCTCGAACAGGAGCGATTTGCCTTTTTCGGGAAGGAACTCTCTGGCGCGGAACAACAGCGTCCGCGATGGGAGCGCGGTGTCTACGTTGTGAACGGGCTGCTGGGCGACGCCGTCGGCCAGGTGTATGCCGAAAAGTATTTTTCCCCGGAAGCTAAAGCGCAAGCCCAGGCAATGGTGGCAAATCTGATCGCGGCATTCCACAAGAGGATTGAAGCGCTGACTTGGATGAATCCGGCGACAAAAGCCGAAGCCGAGGCCAAACTCTCAACCCTCTATGTGGGAGTCGGCTATCCCGAAAGCTGGCATGATTATTCGAACTATGAAGTGAAGTCCGACGATCTCTTTGGCAACATTTGGAGAGGCGACCTCGCGGACTACCAGCGACAGATTGCGCGGCTGGGTAAGCCGATTGACCGGAAGGAATGGTCGATGACGCCGCAGACGGTGAATGCCGTGAACCTGCCGCTGCAGAACGCGCTGAATTTTCCCGCAGCGGTTCTGCAGCCGCCGTTCTACGATCCGCAGGCTCCGGCGGCTGCGAATTATGGGGCAATCGGAACGGTGATTGGACACGAGATCAGTCATACCTTCGACACCGAAGGCAGCACATTCGATTCGAAGGGACGACTACGGAACTGGTGGACTCCCGAAGATTTGAAGCACTTTGAAGCAACGACGGCGCAACTCGCTGCGCAGTATGACAGCTTACAAACCGTTTCCCGATCTGTCGATCAATGGCAAGCAAACGCTGGCCGAGAATATCGCCGATGTTGCGGGCATTTCGGCTGCATATGACGGATACCGCGCATCGCTCGGAGGTAAGGCCAGCTCCAACGATGGATGGGTTCTCCGGAGATCAACAATTCTTCATTGCGTTCGGTCAGAACTGGGGCGAGAAAACGCGCGACGCCGCGTTGCGCACGCAGGTGATGACCGATTCACATTCTCCGGGAGAATATCGTGCTGCGACCGTGCGCAATATCGACGCGTGGTACGCCGCGTTTGACCCGCACGCGGGAGAGAGTCTTTATCTTGCGCCGAACTGATCGAGTCCGCATCTGGTAAGGACGACGAGGTCGATCGCGAGGCTACGTACGAGATAAAAGGGCTCGTTACTGAACAGGCGCCAGCACGGCGTTCACTTCTGTCAGCAGCTTTTCGGCCGCGTCGGCTGGATCCTGCGTCGCGAAATTGTCGTCCAGCCGCAATAGGGCTACGTCGGGCACGATTTCCTGTAACGCAGCGAGGACGGGCTTGCCGCGGAGCGACTGAATCCGAGCAGAGATCACGACTAGCTTCGCTTTCGTTGCCTTGAGCAAAATAGGAGCGTCTTCGACAGATGTAGTGGTCAAGGCATTGAATCCTGCATTGCACAGAATTTCGCGCAGGAACGTGCAAACGTCGAGAGACGGGTAAACGCAAAGCAGGCGAGGCCTGGCGTCTCCAGTTTTTCCACGCGAGTAGCGCGACCCCAGATACGCGGCAGTGATCGCTTCTTCCAGAGAATCGTAGACCTCGAACTGCTTGAGCAAATTGGTCAGTTCAAGAATCTTGCGAACTTTCGGTGGGACGCCGCAGAGTTTGAGATCTCCCGCCTTGGCGCGCGCGGCCTGCATCAGCCGGACCAGCGCCCCGAGTCCGCTGCTATCGAGGAATTCCACTTTATCGAGTTGCAGAACAACTTCGCCATGTTTCTGAATGGCGTCGCCCACCTGCGAGTGCAGTGTGAACACCTCATTCCCGGAGACAATTCTTCCGTGACACTGAAAGACGTATACCTCGCCGACCGGGCGGCTCTCCAGACGCATCTGCATCAGGCCTCCTCCGATCGCGGCTCATCGGGAGTTCCGGGAGCGATCATGGCGCGAGAATCTTATGTGAGGGAAGCCCGAGGCGTCAATGAAGGCGCGGGGCGAACGGTCAGTCCCCTTAACGAATAAGGAGGCCGTTTAGTCGACGGTTCGTACGTCTTCGGGCAAGGTCAGCACAAACTTGCAACTGCCGGTGGTCACCGAGCAGGCCAGAGTTCCACGGCGAAGAATTTTGACCGGCGTGTCATCGGGAAAAGTCAGGTGATAGTCCGCGGTGCGAAGGGCGGCCGTATAGGACTTCAACTTTTCATCGCCGCTGACGAACCTCACCGCATCGACTTTCGCGACCGATCCCGCGCCACCACTCAACAGAACGAAGAAATCGGCGTTGCCGGTCTGAGTCGCCTTGCCAAGATCGATCGAGCTCAAGTGTTCGAGTTCTTCTTTGTAGCGGGCGACGGCCGCATCGGCCTTCGCATCTCCACCGGCAAGCGACGCGAGCCGACCGCGAGTTTCGGGAGTGGGACGCAGGCCATTCATCGACAGCGCATAGGTGCGGAGAGCGCGGTCTTTATCGCCACGCTTTTCATAGATCTGTCCAAGATGATCGCCAACCTCGCCATGATGTCCGAGGGCCCAGGCTGCGCCGACGTATTTTTCTGCTTTATCGAGATTGCCTTCGTCGAATTCGATCCAGCCAAGAGTGTCCCAGTATGCGACCAGGGATTGAACGAGAGGAAGATCCTGCTGCGTGAGGCGGTCAAGTGAAAGATTGCGCAACGCGGCAGCGGTAGCGGAAACCGCAGATTCGGCATATTGCTGCGCGCGATCGAGGTGCGTCTTTTTCAGAGATAGCTGATAGGCAATGTTGTTCCACACCAGCGGAGAGGCCTGGAGTTCGACGGCATGGTCGAACGCAGCCAGCGCTTTGTCTTCCTGGCCGAGGTTCAGATAGGCATCGCCAAGACTGACCTGCAGCTCGGCGCTTTCGGGACTGAGGGAGGCGGCTTTCTCCAACTCCGGTACTGCCAAGTCGTACTTGTGCCACTCCGCGTACATCGCGCCCAGGTTCGCGTGCGCAAACTTGTCGAGAGGATTGTTCTCGAGTTGCTTGCTGAACGCTTTTACCGCCTCGTCGTACTTACGCTCCTGCCAGTACACGCGGCCAAGGTTGTTGTAGGCGAACTCGTCGTAGGGATTGACCTCAATCTGCTTTTGGAAGCAAACGATCGCCTGATCATCCTGGCGTGTTTGTAAATACACGAGGCCGAGATTGTTCCACGCGAACTTGTTCTTGGGATCGACTTCCGTCGCGCGTTTGAGCAGTGCTTCGGCGACGGCAAGATTTCCGCTATCCGCGGCGGCTCGGGCGCTTTCGATAAGATCGTCGGCCTTCATGTCGGCGGGAGGAACGATGCCGCCGGCTGACGCGTTCTCAACCTGAAGCTGTTGCGCCAGATCGGCACCGACGGCACGGCGGAAAGATTCGTAGTCTCCGGCTCGGGCCACTGGAAGGTCGTCCTGGTGCAGGGTCAGCGAGCGTCCGGCCGTGAAGACGCCATCCTTGAGCTGATAAGTCGCGTTGTAGTCGGCGTAGTCGCGCTTCAGCGAGAATGCGAGCGGCGCGTGCGCCGTGTATTTCTCGGGAATCGTGAGGCGCAGCTTGTAGGAATATTCACCCTTCGGTCCGAGCTTTAACGGCTCAGCGTCGGGATCGCTCTGATCGTCATCGACGTCCGGCAGGCTGAATTGAACCAGCGGCAGAACGATCTGCGTCTTCTTCTTGGACCAATCGAGAAAATTAGGCTTGGACACATCGTAAGCCATGGTGAATGGCTCTCTGGTCGCCGCCGGATCGCTGACGACAAGATGAGAGATTTCTCCACCCAAACCTGCGTTGATGTTTTCGGCAACGCGCGACCAATTGGATTCCGGCACCCGGCGGAAGACCGAGCGAAGCAGCAGTTCTTCGTCTCCGCGAAATTCGTAGTGAACGTGAGCCTCGAGCTTGCCGATGTCATTGATCTTGCCTTCGACCTCAGAGCGCTCATAGTCGGGCATGGGAGTATCCGCAGGAGTGTTCTCGAGGTGGGGAGGCGGGGCCGACGCCACATTGGCGGGAGGAATCACCAGCGCCTGCTTGTTGCGCAGCGTATACGCCAGCAAGCGAAAGGGCGCAACCTCGCTGGTGGTATCCATCCAGACTTCCTGCGTTCCCATGGGCAACATCGTGATGACGTGATCGAATTGCGACGGCGAAGGAACATCGGGATCAAGCTTGCGGCTCGAATTAATCAGGACGGAGTCGGCATGAAGGCCTTGCGTTTCAAGCAGTGACGCCAGCAACGTGTGCTTGTCTTTGCAATCGCCGTACTGGTCGTGAAGCACGTCGGAGGCGGAGTGCGGCTGGTAGCGTCCCACGCCCAGCGAAAGGCTGACGTAGCGGAAATTCTTCGCCACGAAATCGTAGAGCGCTTCGGTTTTTTCGAGATCGGTGTTCAGACCCTTGGTGAGTTCCTGCGCCTTGGCGCGGACTTCAGGCGCGGGCGCGCGGCGATCTTTCTCAAGGCTCGCGTACCAGCGGCCGATCTGCTCCCAGCTTTCGAAGGTGGTCAGCTGAATGTCGGGCCGGTCTTCGTCAGGACGGTGCTTCTTCTTTTTCTTGTCCTTCTCTTTGGCCTTATCGTCGTCGTCGCGCTCAAGATGGGAACTGGCCCAGTGGTAGATGCGGCGGCCATTCTGTTCGGTGATCTTCGGCATCCATGCCGGGCTTGCATTTGAGTTTTATGGATCGGCCAGCAGGAACGTCGACGTCGAGCGTTTCGTCCAGATTGATATTGGTTTTGTCGAAGTCGTATTCCGACCAGAACTGGCCTGCGGCCAGCGGCGTATGGATTACCGTGACCATTTCGTATTCCAGGACCTCACCGGGCCGAAGTCCGGGAACCGTAATGTGTTTCTGGCGAAAGTCGGTATAGACCGGAGCCTCGCGCTCGATGGGAGCGCTCAAGTCCTGCACGGCATCATCGCCAGCCTTCACTATGGTGCCGTCTTCTTTAAGAACACGGACGTAAGGAATCTCGACGCGCTCGTTGGCGGAGTTGTATCCCTCCTGAAGTTGTCCCCACTGCTGTACACCGGCTTCGCTTTGCACGCGGATACGAGCGGTCGTGTCTTTACGCCCCGTTCCATCGGCCTCGAAGCGATAATGCGAGTGCATCTGCTCGATGACGAAAGATTCCTGTGCGTACGTATGTCCGTTCGCCGTGAGTTTGGTCGAGTCGGCGGCACTGGCGGCCTTGGCTGGAGTCGATGCGTTGGGAGGAACGGGAACCGGTTGCTGGGCGCTCGCAGCAACGGTAAACAGACACGAAAAGAGAAGGGGCAAAAAGCGATTACGCATATGGAAAGAGGATGCCAGTTATTATCCCACGCAGTCGTTGCGAGAGATGGAAACGCGACTTTGCTTCGTCACGAAAGTGCTTTCTCAACACGAAAATATATTTTACTTTCGATACCGTGATTAAGATCACCTTTTTACATTTACATCAGTGAAACCGGGAGTAGAATCGCGATCAGATAACCTTGCCTCGCTGCGACGCGAAGGCAGGCGTGACGCATAATGTACTTGCGCCACGATCTTTCCGTTCGGAGGTTTTGCATGGAAGATCGGGCCCCTGTCGTCTCACCTACAGAGCAGTCCTCGACCACAACCACATCCATTAGACATCATGAAGGCCGCGGCGCATGGGTTCTCACCGCTTACGGAATTTCCGGCCTGGCATTATTTGGAGTTCTGGCCTACTTCTTTTCCGACTTCATCGCTCACTAATCCTGGGCTGCGGTGACGAACGGGCGTGAGCGTCCGCGGGTCTCAGTGAAGGTGTGTTTCCCCGTTTACGTTTCTCTTGGTCTCTTTGCTGCTCTTAAGTAGCGTCTTTTGGACGTGCTACAATGAGCGGCCTTGGATTGTTGAATCGGCATCCGGCACTCAACCCCACTCAAGGAATTTTCAACACACGGAAGAAGCTGTGCCCAAGAACCCTACCTCCAGTCCGACTCCCATCACCTACGCTGACGCCGGGGTCGACATCAGCCGTGCGAATCGCACCAAGCAGCGCATCAAATATCTCGCGCATAAGACGTTTACCCGCGGGGTGCTGAGCGAGATCGGAGGCTTTGGTGGCCTCTTCGCCGTGGATAAGACGAAGTATTTGGATCCGGTTCTGGTTTCAAGCGTTGACGGCGTAGGGACGAAACTAAAAATTGCATTTGAGATGGACCTGCACTCGACCGTAGGCGCGGACCTTGTCAATCACTGTGTCAATGACATCGCGGTGCAGGGCGCAGCCCCGCTGTTCTTCATGGATTACCTGGCCACGGGCAAGCTCGAACCGACGATCGCTGAAAAAGTTGTCGAAGGAATCGCAGATGCGTGCAAGCACAACGGGTGTGCGCTGATTGGCGGCGAGACGGCCGAGATGCCCGGCTTCTATCCCGATGGCGAATACGATCTCGCGGGATTTATTGTTGGCGTGGTCGATCGCGAGAAGATCATCACCGGCAAAGATGTCCAGATCGGCGACATCATTCTCGGACTGCCTTCGAATGGCCTGCACACGAACGGATATTCACTGGCTCGGAAACTACTGTTTGAAGTCGCCCACTATTCCCCAGAGACCTACGTAAATGAGGTTAAGAACAAGGTCGGGAATGAGTTGATGCGCACGCACAAGAGTTACTGGCCGGCGCTGCGGAAACTGATTGACGCGCAATGCGTGTCGGCCCTGGCACATATTACCGGCGGAGGCATCACGGAGAACTTGCCGCGAGTCATGCCGCGAGGGACAGCGGCCGCTATTGAACTGGGGACTTGGCCCGTCCTCCCAATCTTCGAGCATCTGCAGCAACTAGGGAATGTCCCCCAGGACGAAATGCTGCGCACCTTCAACATGGGCTTGGGAATGTTGCTGGTTGTGCCCTCGGCAAAATTCAAGAAAGCGCAATCGGTGCTCGAGCGTGCGGGGGAGAAGGCTTACACCATCGGCCGCATCGTGAAGGGCGAGCGCAAGGTCACCTACAGCTAGATTCTGGTGACGACGAAGTGCCGCGCTCATCGTCGCCGGGTGCTCACGTTTTTCTTCTCTTTTCTCTTCTTTTATTTCTCTTTCTCTTTGCTTTTTCTTCGCATATGTGGTATAGTACTAAAGCACCGGACGTGCCAATCCAGCTGTAAGGTTAGGCTCCGGCTTTAGGACTACATTCAGCGAAAGAAGGCTCACATGGAGCAACTAGTCAGGACATTTTTTGAAACCTACGAACAGGCAACCACGCGTTCGGATGCGGCGGTAATGGGAGGTTTATATGCAGATACATTCCTGTTTGCCGGACCCCTTGCGACCCAATCGGTGCGAAAAGAAGATTTCGTGAAAGTCGTTCCCCGAATGAAGACTCATTTTGCATCGCTTGGACTGACCGACACCCGCTTCGTCTCGGTGGAAGCGACGGAACTCGACTCCAAATATCTGCTGGCCAAAGTACGATGGGAGATGACCGTTCGCATTTCAGACGGCACTCTCCGGCACTTCGACGCCTTTGCAACGTATGTACTCCAACGCAACGCCGAGAAGCTCTGCATCGTTTTTCAGTTGGACCATCAGGATTTGGCTGCTGTCATAGACAGTCATCGCAAAACTGGTCCGCGTGATTTCCGCGTGATTCTATGGTCATCCTCCGCTCTCCCGTTGTGGATTATGATATTCGCAAATCCCATGAAATCCTTCGGCATCCTTCTCTCCGGACGCGGCTCGAATTTCGTCGCCATCGCGGAGAGTATCGACGCGGGCCTCATTGCAAATGCCCGCATTGCGGTCGTGATCTCGAATAAGGCCGACGCGCCGGGGATCGAGACCGCCCGGAAGCGCGGACTCAACGCATTAGTGATTCCCTCCAAGGGCAAGCCGCGCGAAGAGCACGATCGCGAAGTGGTTGCGGCGCTCAAACAGAATGGAGTGGAACTGGTCTGCCTTGCCGGATACATGCGCCTGCTGTCGCCGTGGTTCGTGCAGCAGTTTCCGCGACGAATTCTGAATATTCATCCGTCGCTGTTACCGGCGTTTCCTGGGCTGGAAGCGCAAGAACAGGCGTTCGCGTATGGCGTGAAAGTTTCAGGCTGCACCGTCCACTTCGTCGACGAGGAACTCGATCACGGAGCGATCATCCTGCAGAAAACTGTGCCCGTGCTCGATGGAGATGATGAGCATGCCCTCGCGGAGCGGATCTTGCAGCAGGAGCATCTTGCCTACACCGAGGCAATCAACATTGTGATGGGCGGCCAGTTTGAAATTGTTGGGCGAAGGATGAAGAACAGATAATGGCCTGTCGTTTCAGAGTTGCGAACTCATCGACTTAGTCATCCTGATAATCGGCAGCGTTTCTCCATTGCTTAACGGCACCGATTGATTTTCAGTTTCGATGTATCCATTAGCGCGGTAAAAAGCTACTCCGCTCAAAGTTGCGCCCATTTCCAGGCGGGTGAATCCGGCAGCGATCGCTGCGGTCTCGCAAGCTTCGAGAATCAGGCTGCCAATTCCCTTCCTCGCCCAATCCGGATGCACGAAGAACGCCCGAATTTTCGCAGCGTCGCTGCGAGGGTCGAGAAGGGAGTCTTGCCGCCCGGCGTACTGATCGCCTCCGTAGAGGGTCTTGCGCTTGCTCCAGCCGCCGCAGCCGACGAGAAGAGGCTCCCCTTCGAACACGGCTTCGGCAACGAAGTAGGTTCCGTCCGCAATAAGTTGGCTGTCGACGCCGTAGACGCTTTTGAGCGCACCGTCGATCTGCGACGGAGAGTAGTCGCGAGCCTGGAGTCCGCGGACCGACGCTTCGATCACTTCGCGCATGCGCGGTATGTCGGCATGCGCTGCTTTCCGGACATGAATTTCCATTTTTGTTCCGACTTCTAATGCTAATTGAAAGCGGCGCGGAATATTCCATCGGGCGCCTTCGGTCTTTCACTCCGCGTTCCTTATAATGTCCTTTCTCATGTCAACCTTTGCGCCTGTAGACGAACAGCTCACCTATCTCAAGAAGGGTTCCGCGGAAATCATTCGCGAGGCCGATTTGCGCGCCAAGTTAGAGCGGTCTCTCAAAACCGGCAAGCCCCTGCGCGTGAAACTCGGCATGGATCCGACCGCGCCCGATCTGCACCTCGGCCACACTGTTGTGCTGCGCAAGCTGAAACATTTTCAGGATCTTGGTCACACCGCGATTTTTCTCATCGGCGACTTTACCGGAATGATTGGCGATCCAACCGGGCGCTCGGCCACTCGCCCGCCTCTCAGCCGCGAGCAGGTCGAGCAGAACGCCGAGACTTACAAGACACAGGTCTTCAAGATTCTCGATCCGCAGAAAACGGTAATCGATTTCAACCGCCGCTGGATGGGCCAGTTTACTTCGGACGATTTTGTGCGATTGATGGCGAAGTACACCGTCTCGCAGCTGCTGGAGCGCGAAGATTTTCATAAGCGCTTTCACGATGAAAAGCCGATCTCAGTGCATGAACTGCTGTATCCGCTGGTGCAGGGATACGACTCGGTGGCACTCGAAGCCGATGTCGAACTTGGAGGCACTGACCAGAAATTCAATCTGCTGGTTGGGCGCGAATTGCAGCGGTCTTACGGTCAGGAATCGCAGGTCGTGTTGACCACGCCGATTCTGGAAGGGCTCGACGGCGTACAGAAGATGTCGAAGTCGCTGGGGAACGCGATCGGCATCCACGAGCCACCGCTCGAAATGTACGGCAAGGTGATGAGCATCTCCGACGAAATGATGTGGAGATATTACGAGTTGCTGACGGATGTGCAGGTGGCCGAAATTGAAAAGATGAAAGCCGGGATGCATCCGATGCAGGCGAAGAAGGAACTGGCGCGGCGGATCGTGAGCGACTTCCATTCCGCCGAGGCAGCTGCGAAAGCAGGGGACGACTGGGCGAAGCAGTTCCAAAAGGATCAGGTGCCGGAACAGTTAGAGAAGGTGGAGATTCGCTTCGCAGATGTCGCCGCAGAGGCGAAGGGCGGCGCGGCCCTCCGTGACCTTAGCAATTTTGCCGAAGACTCGCTTCCGGTGCGCATAGACAAACTCATTCGGAACGCCGGATTAGCGACCTCGAACACAGAAGCCGCAGGGAAAGTAAAGAATGGCGCTGTCAGCATTGCCGGAGAGGCCATTGCAGTGCAAGAGGTGTTCGTCAACATGCCACTGAATCAGGATGTGGTGCTGCGTGTCGGTCGCAGGATGAAAAGGATCAGACTCGTCTCTGCCTTAAGCTCTTCAGGTCGTGCGCAATAAAAACAGCCGGCGGCGGCTGTCCCCAGATAACCGTCCAGCGTTTCTGCTAACCTCATCCGCGCATGCGGGCGGCGGCGATTCTCGGGTTGGGATGTTCTCCGAAGACTCTCGCGCCGTTTCAGTTTGACGCCACCGTCGAGTGGCACTTCGGCTTGCCTGCTTCGCCGGATGACGCCGATGTGATCCTGCTCTTCGGGGGCGACGGCACGATCCATCGCCATCTTGGGCAACTGGTTCGGCTGGCTTTGCCGGTATTGGTTGTTCCGGCGGGAAGTGGGAACGATTTTGCCTCGTTCGCTGGGATTGCGGCGCGTGCGCGATGCTCTCGCAGCATGGAACCAATTCTGCGCCGGCCTGTCGAGTGTCCGCGCGATCGACCTGGGCGTCTTGGATCTCTGGCAACGACGCGGCGCATCGCACTCACTTCTTTTGCACCGTCGCCGGGGTTGGGCTCGATGGAGAAGTAGCCCGGCGCGCGAACCAGTTGCCGCGATGGCTGCGCGGGCATGGCGGATATTTTGCCAGCCTCGTTCCGACCGTACTTACTTTTGCGCCCCTTCCGGTGAAGCTGCTGACGCCACCGCTCGACGAATCCAATGCAGATTCCATATGGAATATCCGCACCGATCAGCCGACTCTGTTGGCCGCTTTCGCGAACACTCCGATCTACGGTGGCGGCATGAAGATTGCTCCGCGCGCGAAGTTGGACGACGGCCTACTCGACGTTTGCGTGGTGGGCGGCATCGATCCGTTCAAGCTGTTCTGCCTGTTCCCTACCGTCTACGCCGGTCGACATCTCGAGGTCAAAGGGGTCGACTATTTCCAGGCTCCGCAGACTGCGGGTTGAAACTGAATTCCCGATTGATGTCTATGCCGACGGAGAACTGGTATGCCGCACGCCAGTAGAAGTGTCGGTGCAACGCGGCGCTCTCCGGGTGATTGCTCCCTCGAGTTGATAGCGGCCTGAGATGCGGTCGTCTTCGCATATGCTTGGCCTCCAAGTGCTAAACTGCCCTCATGTCTGAAGGACGTTCGCGCACACTGCTTTGGATCCTGATCGGAGGAGGAGCCTTCTTCCTCTTCGTGCTGGCCGTCTTCACGCTGGTGTACCTCACGCTGCACGCGAGCGGCACGCAGAGCGGCCTGTCGGGATTCGGCGACCGGATCGGCGTAGTCGACCTCGACGGCGTGATTCTTTCTCCTCAGCCGGTCGTCGATGAACTCAAGAAGTTCGGCGACGATTCGTCGATCAAGGCCATCATTCTGCACGTGAACTCCCCCGGCGGAGGGGTCGCGGCTTCGGAAGAGATCTATCGCGAAGTGAAACGCCTTCGCAACGAGAAGAAAAAGAAGATTGTGGTTTCGATCGAGACGGTCGGGGCGAGCGGCGCCTTCTATGTGGCTGCCGCGTCCGACAAGATTTATGCCGACGAGGGCAGCATTGTCGGATCGATCGGCGTGATCGCGCAGTGGATGAACTATGGCGATCTGCTCAAGTGGGCAAAGCTGAAAGATGTTGTGATCAAAACCGGAGAGTTCAAGGATACCGGCAACCCGGCGCGCGATCTCACTCCGGCCGAACAGGCATACATGCAATCGCTGATCGACAATATGTTTGGCCAGTTCATCAAGGCGGTGGCCGATGGCCGCGGCCTGAAGTATGAAGACGTGAAGACGATCGCGAATGGGAAGGTCTGGACCGGGCAACAGGCTCTCTCGATGAAACTGATCGACGGCGTTGGGGACTTTGAGATGGCGGTTGCCGAGACCGCGAAGATGGTGAATATCAAAGGCGAACCGACGCTGGTCCATCCCGAAAAGGATCGCCGGACGTTGATGGATTTGCTGCTGGGGGATGTATCGCAGTACCTGCCGAGCCGCGAAAAAATGCTCGAGCAGCAGGTCGGATTTTATTACTTGTGGAAATAGCTGGACGGTTTTGCCAAGTCTGGGCATTTTGCTGCGGATAAGGTTCATTTTCAGAGTCCCAAGAGCATAACTTGCATCCAACCCCTGAAATTTGAGAGAGTTATGAGTGCTGTTGCAGGAGAAGCGCCGGGTTTGGACCGGCAGTATCCGCGAGGCAAGGATTAGTTCGATTTCCAAGAGCTTGGGTGGAGAGGGGTGTTATGACCAAAGCCGATCTGATTGACGAAGTCTCGCGTTTAGCGGAGCTTACGCGGAAAGATAGTGAAGTGATCGTGGAAACGATCTTTGACAGCGTAGTCCGTTCCCTGCGGGCGGGCGACAAGATCGAGATTCGCGGCTTTGGCAGCTTCCGTACACGGCAGCGTAAACCGCGGGTCGGACGAAATCCGAAGACCGGGGAACGCGTGGAAGTCCCCGCGAAAAAGATCCCCTTCTTCAAGCCCAGCAAGGAATTAAAGGACTTGGTGAACGACACAACGTCGGCTGCGCCGCCGGCGGCTCCGGCCCCGCCGGCCGCACCTGCTCCGCCAACCGTCTAAGGTCAGTTCAGGTTTTCTGAGAGACGCTGCTTTGTGGCGTCTCTTTTGTTTTTCTGTTTTGTGCTGACGCTGCGCTTGCGCTGCACAATCGGCGATAGCTGTCCCCACATGAAAGCCCTCGGCCTTCCGCTCTCCCCTAAGGCTTGGTTTTTCAGGTACAGATCCGCCACCTTCAGAGCCAGCTCTTCCGGATTCACGTCTTCACGATTCGCCAGGACGATCACCGTGAGTTTGTCTTCGAGGAATCGCTGGATCGTGGTTCGAAATCCGATCGTGCTGCCGTCGTGGAACATGCGCTTGTGGCCGCTATACGGATCGAGGAACCATCCAAAGCCGTAGTTCACTTCCGGACCATCGATGAACTTCGCCGGGCCGCCAGTCGGTCTTACAGGGATCAGCGCCGGCCGCATTTCCGATTCACTCAGCAGAGTGTGCTCGCGCAAAGCCCGATCCCATTGGGTGAGATCGTCGATCGAAGAATAGATCCCTCCATCGCCAAGCACCGCCGAGGTCGGGCTCTGATCGGTCTCGCGCCAGACGTTTTTCTCCTGCGTATGTCCGTAAGCCCGGTGCGGCACTTCGTTCTTGCCTTTTTCGTAGGCCAGGGTGTTCTTCATTTTCAGCGGAGCGAATATTCTCTCTTGCAGAAACTGCCCGAAGGGCTTGCCCGAAACTTTCTGAACGACCATCGCCAGCACGGCGTATCCCGAATTGCTGTACTCCCACTTCGAGCCTGCCGGAAACACCCCGGCGGTTTGCTGCTCGAGTAACTTCAACACCCCCGCGTCGAGGATCTGCGGAATCTTGTCGTCGGGAGTGCCCGCATATTGCTTCATCCAGATGTCTTCGTAGTCCGGCAGACCGGAAGTATGGTTGAGTAGGTTGCGGATGGTGATGGACTTTCCGTAGTCGGGAAATTCGGGAAAGATATCGGTCAAGTGATCTTCGTAGTGGATTTTTCCATCGTGCACCAGCAGCATGATGCACATCGCGGTGAACTGCTTGGTGAACGAGGCGAGGCGGAAGTTGGTCTGCGAGTCGATGAGGTGTTTGGTCCGCAGGTCGGTAACACCGTATCCCTGGCGAAAGAATGGCTTGCCATCCTGCACGACCAGCACCGATACGCCTGGTGCGTCGCTGGATTTCAGCGACGCAAAAACAGCATCGATTTGTGCAGACGAAACCTGGGCCGGCGACTTCCCGATCAGTAGAAGCGACAGGGCGAGCGACGCCACGAATCTTATTTGCAAGAGCCAAGTTCTCCGAGGTCGAGTCTAAGGATCCGAGATGAAGCAATCTGCAACCGTGAAATCCTGTGAGTCTTTCTATTCGCTATCCGGTTTGGCCCCGGGCACACGCTTTTTCAGGAACTTGATCTGTCCGTTGTGGTTCGACTCGTGTTCGCAAACGTGAAACCACTTGCAGTAGTTGTTGGTTGGACCCCATCCCCAGCTCTTGTCGACGGCCATGAGCCAGTCGTCGTCGCGCTTGCGGAATTCGGCGAAGGTGTGTTCACGAGTCTCGCTCAGCAGGTTCAAATAGAAATCGAGGTCGTGCCCCTTGATCGCCTTCGGGCGGGCTCGCCAAGGTCCATCGCGCACCGCCCATTTCTCTTTGAAAGAGGCAGGCAATTCTTTGAGCGAATTCGCCTCGAAAGGTGTTGATCTGATAAATCCGGTCGGTCGCCGCAAGGTGCATGAGCAGCGCGCCGATGCTATTCGCATTGTTATCGACGAGATAGTCGAGGTCTTTTTGCGACATGCCTTTCACGGAAGTCAATATCGCCCCGCGCATCCACGTCATCATCGAAACCAGGGTGCCGATCTGCGGAGAATAGCCCTTCCTGGGGCCGATGATGTTTGCGTCGGCATCTGCAGCGAAAACACGATTGAGGCAAGAGCGCGAGGCCGGACACTCCGGTGGTGAAAGCGGCGGCCGTCTTGAGGAAAGTTGCGTCGAGTGGGAGCACATTCAGCTGGGAACATGGCAACTCCGTTTCGCGGAAATGAAAATCAGGCGCGAAAACGATTGGGATGGTACCACAGGATTTCGCGCGGTTGTCGCGATATCCGCGAAGTACTAGTCGCGGATTCCCGCCACGCCCATTAACCGGCCAGTCTTACCTTTTTCCGCGCGGTAAGAAAAAAGCAACTCCGGATGACAGTTGGTGCACGGCGCAGACGCCTCGATGCTCTTCTTCGGAACTCCTGCAGCGAGCAACTGTTGACGGTTCGCTTCCACCAAATCGAGAAAGATTCTTTTCGGCAATTCGCTGTGTCCGGGAGCGCGAGCGGTCAAAAAAAGCAGAGGATATTTTTCCCGGACCGGATCGGAATCCTTCACTTCGCGAAACAGGCTCGCCACCGTACTCGAACTGCGATTCGAACTTAACGCGCACTTCTTCGCCCACTTCGTAGCAGCAACCCTGCACTCCGGGGCCGATCGCCGCTTTGAGGTCACGAGGACGGCTGCCGAAACAGCGATACATCTCGCCAACACCTTTTTCGACGATGCGCTGCACCGTGCCGCGCCAACCTGCGTGGAAGACACCGACCACGCGTCGCCTTACGTCCACGATGATCACTGGCAAACAATCGGCGGTCTGGATCGCCAGAAGGAGGTGCGGAGTTGCAGTGATCAGGCCGTCGCCTGTGAGCGGCTCGTCGGGCACGTGGTCGATGCAGTGAATGATGTCAGAGTGAACTTGCCGCAGCGTGATCAACGGCCAGAAGGAGGACGATTTCGATCCTCGCCGCGGGCGGGTTACTGCGCCCAAGGTTTTCAAAAATGCCGCACGATTGCGTTCGACCGCGGCACGGGAATCATCTTTCGTGAATCCGAGATTCAGGTCGCCTTTGCTGTAAGCGCGGGAAGATCCACCTGCACGGGTGGAAAAGCCGTGGATAAGCCACGGCACCTTGATGAGTTGACCGGCGTGGAGGATTTTCAGCTGGTTTTTTGCCTTTACGGGAGCCCGCGTCGACACAATTCAATGGTACAGGAAGGCCTTGTTGATAAGTGCGTTGCAGCAGAAGCAAGTCGAGCTTTGCTCGACCAGACCGCCGAGTGCGGCTGTCCCCACATGGGGCGGATTAACTTCTCACCTGATTCGTTTGCAGACGCTTAGTATTTCCAGCTCTTCAAGTCGGCGCCGGCGGGGGCGGTTTCCTCCATGTGTTTCACCATGTCGGGCCAGTAGTGTTGATTGATCCCGGACGCTGGATCGATATCCCCGGCGTAACAGTGAGGCTTGCGCACTCCGAATTCGAAAGTGCCCCGATAGTAAGGATCCGTCGTCGTGTCCATGAAATCTTTGAGCAGATGCACGGCGCGATCGAGATAGAACGTATCCGCCTCGCCGACATAAAAGTGCATTTTGCCGGCAAGCTTCGGGCCGAGAGTCTTCCAGTCGCGCTGCATGATCGCGCTCATGTCGTAGTGCTCTTTCCAATATTTCGCGACCTCGTGATCGATCACGCCAGTCCGTTTGTCGAACACTGGCTTGGGATATCCATCGTCGCCGACCGAACTGAAAACTGCTTGCCAGGTATCGAGCTGTTCGCCTGACCGGCTGTGCGTTCCCTGCACTAGCTCGTAGCGATTCATCTGCTCCATGGTCGACAAGCACCAGTCCGTCGGGCTGGCGAACTGAGGGCCTGGGCACTCGTCCGAACGGGCCTTCAATCGAGAACGCGTTCGGGTCGTCGTAGAGATTCATCGTCATGTACGCGCGAAAGTCGACCACGTCGGGACAGAACACCCACGCCCCGTTATAAAAGTCGGGATAGAGCACTTGCGATGCGAGGCTTTCCCAACCTCCGGTCGATCCGCCGTAAACGCTGCGAGCCCATCCCTGCCCGATTCCGCGAAATTCTTTTTCGACGTACGGAATCAGTTCCTGTGTAATCGCGTCACCGTAAGGGCCAACGTTCTCTGAGTTCACCGCGTACGAGTCATCGAAGTAAGGCGTCGCGTGCTGGATGGAGATCACGATCACGCGCGGGACTCGGCCCGATGTCCAGTCCTGATAGAGCTTGTATCCGTTCTTCGCGACGCGAAGGTCACTTCCCTTCAGGTTGTCGCTTGGAGGAGTGGTGCGGAATGCGAGTATCCCCGGCAGATCGCGGTGGAAGTGGTCTTGCTCGACGATCACGGGATAATGCGCGTCCGGATGCTCGTCAAATCCATCGGGCACGAGAACCACGGCGCCCAATTCCGTGGGGCGTCCCCAGAATTTCGTCAACAGATCGCTGTGCACGTGAATGTGCTTAACCCACTTGTTGTCGACGATGGCATGGTCGTCGTTCGCGCCGCTCCAGCCGACGATCGAGTCGACATCTTTCAATTCGTTTTCAAGCGCTGGAATTTTCTGATCCAGCGAGATGCGGACCGTCTGAGGCGATTTCGGATCGATATGCATCTTCACCGGCTTGCTATACAAATTGCCCGGCTTTACCTGCCAGTGCTGGCCTTCACCCTTATCTGGAGGCAGTTTCACGGTGTGGCCATTGCCGAGGTGGAATGTCTCGTAGATGTTGAGAACGGCCTGCACCCAGTAGTCGCCGGCGGGAACATCGTTGAGACTTTCAGCAGGATAGCCTAGCGTCGAAGCATCGACGATCGCGGGCGTCCCGGGAGCGAGTCCATCGACGTCGACGCCGAATACCTGCTGCGACTCGGCAGCCATGAAGCTGACCTGGAAACGCGGCTCCTTCTCATTGTTGTTGGCGATTAGCAACAAGACGTGACCGTCGATCGGGGTGGCGCTCATCTCTTTGGCGAAGGAGATTTCGAAGCGCGGACTACCCGACTGAGCGGCAGGTTTCTTGGTCGTAGCCTGCGACAGAGCCACAGCAAAAACAAGGACGACGAAGGTCAAACTTTTCTTAAACATTTTGGGACTTCCTCGGCGAAGGCAGACATTAGCAGCCAGTGCGGCGCATGGTCAAGAAATCCGAGACAGGGCACTTACGGGACCGCCCGACAGTTTGCCCAGCAAGTGCAGGTCCGCTATAGTTTTAGTCATGTTTCAGGATTTCACTGCCACCGATCGCTGGACAAAGAAGCAAGTCCATTGTGTGTATCAAGCCATGATCGTCGCGATCGCAACGCGGCATGCCGACGCCGTCGACCTCAAATTTCTTGTGGATGGAAGAAAAGTCTGGGTTGCCCTGCCGCATCCGGCCTGGGTCGAATACCACAAGCGAACCGGCGCGATGATCACCGACTCGCTGGCGGTAGAGATTGCCGGACACTATCTGAAATCGGCTCTCGAAGCCGGCGAAGGCGTCGGACGGGAAATGTACTCGCTGACCATTGAGGAAACGCTGAAGCATCTCGATGCCGCTGTCGCGGACATGCAGGCGCAGCCCGCATAAGAATTATGTGGGACAGCCGCCTCGGCTGTCGGAGCTATGCAAGAGCAGGATGACGCCTCTTTTTTTGGTTACAGCCACACACTGAGCCGAACCCCGGCAGTCCCTCAGCGGATGAATGCGTCATTCCGAAGGACCGCGTTTTCTCCAGCGGGCCGAGGAATCTGGCGTGGAGTGTACCTGCACCGCGCGGAGATCCTTCCCTCCGCCTGAAAAGCGGCTCCGCTCAGGATGACGCCTTGTTTTTGGCATCCACAGCCAGAGCCGTACACCGGCAGCTAAATGCGTCATTCCGAAGGACCGCGTTTTCACCAGCGGGCCGAGGAATCTTGCGTGGACTTTATCTTCACCGCGCGAGATCCTTCGCTCCGCCTGAACGGCGGCTCTGCTCAGGATGACGCCTCTTTTCTGGGTTACAGCCCACGCTGAATCGGCCAAGATCGGTCAACAATCAGATGGGGAATCCTGAATTCAATTGGCCCCGCTGGCCTCTAAATCACAACCGCCTCTTTGTATTCACCAAACACCCGCCGCATGGCGTCTGAAATTTCGCCGACGGTTGCGCTCGCTTCCACGGCGGTAAGAATTCTTGGCATAACATTCGCCCCAGATCGCGCCGCTTCCTCGACTGCTGCAAGAGCCGACTTCCACGGACCCGCGTCCCGCTTTGCGCGCAGCGCCCGGACGCGCTCGATCTGTTTGGGTTCCAGTGCAGGATCGATCCGCTGAATCGGAATCGCCTTCTCTTCCTCCACCTCGAAGCGGTTCACGCCGACGACAATGGCCTCCTGGTCGTCGACACGCTGCTGGTATTCGTAAGCTGCATTTTGAATTTCCTGCTGCACAAATCCGCGTTCCACCGCCTTCAGCATGCCGCCGAGAACTTCGATCTTTCCCAGATACTCCGCCGCCCGGCTCTCAATCTCGTTGGTCAAGCTCTCAACGTAGTACGAACCTGCCAGCGGATCGATCGCCTGCGGTGCCCCCGACTCATAGGCGATGACTTGCTGCGTACGCAACGCGATACGAGCCGCTTGTTCCGTGGGCAACGCGAGTGCTTCGTCGTAGGAATTGGTATGCAGAGATTGGGTACCGCCCATGACGGCCGCCAGCGCCTGAATCGCCGTGCGAACGATGTTGTTCTCGGGCTGTTGCGCTGTCAGCGTAGATCCGGCAGTCTGCGTATGGAAGCGCAACATCCATGAGCGCGGATTCTTTGCCTTGAAATGCTCGCGCATGATCCGAGCCCACATGCGGCGGGCCGCACGAAACTTCGCGACTTCTTCCAGAAAATTGCTGTGCGCGTTGAAGAAAAACGAAAGTCTGAAAATTAGAAAATCTAGAATACCTTTTATTTTCTAGCAAAGGATAGCCGCCCAAAATGATTCAGAGCTTTTGATCTGATAATTTGCTCATAAGTCGGACCAGGTGAGATTAGAAGGCCCCAAAAAGGATAAGAGCCCATGCGCCTGGCTTTTAAAGTTACGCGACCGTTTTACTAGAGTTTGTTCTACGTAAGGTATTTACTAAAAAAAATCAATGACAAAATTGACATCATCATAAATTATGTTCACTTTCTCGAGCAAAATGAATAAATGTACACTGAAAAAAACAATGATAGAATTCGAACCATTTTTGAAACAAAATCGAAACCCTCTTTGGTTCAGTATAATCATACTATTTTTTTTCAATGTATCGGACAATATGACTAATGCAAAAAGTTTATAAGATGCAGCACCTGTTATTCATTCAATTTGTTGAACATATTCAGCCATTTTAAAATATTGATGCAGTTGTTCGGATTTCTTCCATTGTTTTAAATACCCAGGTCGATCAAAACGGTGTCGTTTACGGACCGTTTTCGGACCGAAAATGCTGTAAAAACGGGGTATTTACGGCGGTATACAGTGTAAATACGGTCCGTTTTCGGCCCGTATCGATCCGTATTCACGGGCGCAGAAATACGGACCGTATTGTATCGGTATCGTAAACGGACCGTATTTGGCCGTTTTCCCATACTTTACGGATCAAAGTCGGTGAGCCGTATTACAACGTATTGTCACTGTAAACGGTCGTAAATATACCGTATTATATCCGTTTACGATCTTTTTTTCCAATCCTTCTGCTACCCAGGATTTGGATCCCATCGGATATCCCCTTTCATGCGATAAGTTCCGATAGGATCCTGCCACATATCCATATCTGCCGCAGATATTACTGCAGCATGGATGCTTTACTCATCACCTTTTTACTTTGTAATAGATGATATATACGTATTTATTTATTTCATTATTGATATAATGTATTTAAATAAATACTTATTCTTGATTTCGCTGTTGAGATTGATCTAAATAAAAAGAAAAAATTATTTATTTAAATAAATACTTACTGTTGATTTCGATGTTGAAATTGATCTAAATAAAGAAGAAAAAATTATTTATTTAAATAAATACTTACTGTTGATTTCGATGTTGAAATTGATATAAATAAAGAAAAAAAATTTCAGATACTTACTAATAATTTAGAAGTTCAGACTAATTTAAACAAAGAAAAAATAATTATTTTTATTAAGAAAAACTTATTTTGTAACAACTTTCAGTAATCAAAACTGATTGTAGAAATCATGGTCAATTTAACAAACTTGCATGAATATAGAATGCAAGATTTCCTTTCGAGAATTACTTAAGAGGATGTGAGGGTGATTTTAAAAAAACGGATCAGAACGGTGCGGAAACGGCGTTCGCTAGCGGACCGTAAACGGTGCCAGGTAAATCGACCCGTAAAACGCCCCGTAATATATCCGTATCTATATTGTAAACTGATATCGGTATACGAAAAATATCGGGTCTCCGTAAAGCCACCGTTTTTTATCAGTTTACTACCGTTTACGGACCGTTCATGTTGAC
>CAVYUY010000035.1:0-283498 GCA_963771765.1 uncultured Acidobacteriota bacterium | reverse complement strand
GCCCTCTCTCGTCCAAGAGCGATTTTACTTCCAGCGCCACGCGACGAACGTCCGCCCAGTTCACGCCTGGCCCCGGGTCCAGATCGATACGTAGTTCGTCGGGATGATCGAGATCGCCGGAGCGTACCGGGTGCGGATGCAGTTCAATGCAGCCCAGGTTCACAATCCACGCCAGGCCCGCCGCATCGTCAACGACGATCTCCTCCGCCGTACGGCCTGACGGGAATGACAACGTCACCGTTCGCAGCCAATCGGGCCGCTCGCCGGGCGCCCGCTTCTGATAAAACGCCTCGCCTTCCGCGCCGTTTACAAATCGTTTCAGTACCAGCGGACGATCCCGAATTCCGTCTAGCGCGCCCGGCGCGACGGAGAGGTAGTAGCGGACAATGTCGATCTTGGAAAGCTTCGCCTCCCGGGAAAAATAAGGCTTCTCCGGATGCGTGACGCGAACCTCGCGCCCGCCAATCGACAAGGCTTCGAAATCTTGTTCTTTTCCCACACTCAAAAGGCTACACCTTCCGCCTGATCAGTCCCAAGCCGGCCGATTTTAGGCCGCCGCTTACCGAACTGCATCATCGAGCAGCAGGTGCCCGTACCCAAGCGAGTTTTCCTCCACAGTCAACCGAAAATCCTTCAATTCCACAACTTCTCCACAGCAATCTCCCTCCGGTATATTCAAACCAGCTGCTTTCTGGCGCACAATTCCTTCGGAAATCTCTGTCTTCTTGACAGCGAATTCAAACTCATGGCGAACCCCGGCGATTTCGCGTACACGGTCAAGCAGCAGGCGGACATCGTCCGCATCGTCGGCGATTACATCAAGCTCAAAAAAGCTGGAGCGCAAAACTATTCCGGCCTCTGCCCCTTCCACGGCGAAAAAACGCCGTCGTTTTCCGTCCACGCCACGCGCCAGTTCTATCACTGCTTCGGATGCGGGTTGTCGGGGGATGTCTTCAGCTTCGTGCAGAAGATTGAGAACATCACCTTCCCGGAGTCAGTCCGCCTTGTGGCGCAGAAACTCGGCATTCCGCTGCCAAAAGCGACTTACTCTACTCCGGGCGAAGCGAAAGAAGCGCGCTTGCGCGGACAGATGCTCGATGTTCACGAGCGAGCGGTTGCGTTTTTTCAGGAATGCCTCCGCCGTCCCGAAGGCGCTCGCGCTCGTGAATACCTTGCAGGACGCGGCCTCGACGAAGAAATGATCGCGAAGTTCCGCATCGGCTACGCCCCTGACTCGGGCTTTCTCCTGCGCGACCGCCTGAAAAACGAATTCAGCGAAGAAGTCCTCCGCGAAAGCGGATTGTTTTCGTGGAAGCAAGACGATGGCCGTCAGCCGTCAGGCGTCAGCCCCAAGCCGGGTGCCCCATTCAAGCCCGGTGTTGGCTTGAGTGGGGAAGTTGGATCCGATGAACCTGGCCCCCGACGTCCGACGCCCGAGGGCGCAGTTGCAGCGATGTATTCCAAATTCCGCAATCGTGTCATGTTCCCCATCGCGAGCGAAGCCGGCAAAGTCATTGCGTTCACCGGACGCACTCTGGCCACCGACGAGAAGGCGGGCCCGAAATACCTGAACTCTCCCGAGACCCCGATTTATTCGAAGGGCCGCGTGCTTTTCAATCTCGATCTCGCGAAAGAGTGGATCAAGAAATTCGATTACGCGATCCTCGTTGAAGGCCAGATGGATTGCATCTCGGTTTTCGCCGCCGGATTTCATAACGTCATCGCCAGCTCCGGCACGGCTTTCACCGAGCTGCAAGCCAAGCTGCTCAGCCGCTTCAGCAAGAATGCCGTCGTCAATTTCGATCCCGACACCGCGGGAGCCAAAGCTACCGAACGGACCCTAGGCCTGCTGGTCGAAGAAGAGTTCACGATCAAAGTTCTCACGCTCGAACAAGGATTCGATCCTGACCTCTACATTCGCCGCAAAGGCAAGGAAGCGTACGGTGAAGCGCTGCGCAATTCGCAAAAATATTTCGACTACCTGATCGAGCGGGCCCGCGCTCTGTTCCCGGTCCGCAGCGCCGAAGGCAAAGTGAAAGCCGTGAACTATCTCCTGCCTCACATCCAGCGCATCCCCAGCCGCATCGTTCGCGACGAATTGGCGCACGAGATCGCGCAGAAGCTCCAGATCGATTCCGCAGTCCTGCGTCAGGAGCTTCGCCACACGGCCACCACTCGCTCGGCGGCGACCGTGAAGGCTCCAGTCGACGCGCAGGTCACCGACGCGGAAAAAGTCTTGATCCGCGCCCTTGCCTCCGCCCGCCAGATTCAGCCAACCGAAGAACATCTTTCCGCTCGCGACGGCGCCGAAGAAGAGTTCGATCCCTGCCGGCAGGCTCACTTCGTTCTGCAAAACGAAGTCGTTGCATCGCGGCCTCGCGACTGAATCCCTCGTCGAATGTCTGCTGAATGCCGGACCTGAAGCTGCCGATGTGCTCGAAATCCCCGCAACGGAAAACGACCGCCGCGTGCTCGCGTCCATCCTTCTGAAGGAGGAAGAGGAACTGACCGCCGAAATCCTCGAAGCCGCTTGTCGCGCACTGCGCCGCATTCATCTGAGACGGCGTCAGGAGCAAGTGCAGCAGGATCTCAGGAAGCCCGGCCTTTCCGCCGATAGAGATAGGCTGAAGATCTTGCTGTCAGAACTGGAGCGGATCAGCAGGGCTTTGCGGGATCCGGGGTCGCGGCGAAAGCGGGACTTCTGCACCGAACTGAGGACTAGAATCGACAAATCTGCTTGAAACAAAAAGGCTTCCCAAGCCATCTAACTATTTGGGAAG
Organism: uncultured Acidobacteriota bacterium; assembly: GCA_963771765.1. Lineage (GTDB taxonomy): Bacteria > Acidobacteriota > Terriglobia > Terriglobales > Acidobacteriaceae > Sulfotelmatobacter. Next base: position 280,718 of record CAVYUY010000035.1, on the reverse strand, counting down.
GCTGTAGATAACGGCGGGAACGGGCGATAAAGCGGGCAACCGATAGACGGGTAAGCACTTCCGTGCTAAACTCAAAAGGTTTGTGCTAGGCGCACGACCCCGCTGCACCCATCATTCCCACCTTTTTAGGAACTTTACCACACGCTCTTCGCGGAGCGAAGTTGACAGTTTAAGGACACCTCTTTGGCTCTTGACGACAAGTACGACGACATAAAAAAGCTGATCGACACAGGAAAAGAAAAGGGCTACCTAACGTATGACCAGGTCAATGACCTCATACCGCACGATGTGCACAGCCCTGAAGACCTTGACGATCTGCTGACCACGATTGGTACGCAAGGCATCGACGTCCTGGAAGGGCCCAAGCTGCCCTCCGCCGGACTCGATAAAAAATTCGAAGACAACGAAGAAGGGGAGGACGTCGAACTCGACCTCACCCCCGGAGCGCTGGAAAAAACCAACGATCCCGTCCGCATGTATCTGCGCGAGATGGGAACCGTGCCGCTGCTCACGCGCGAAGGCGAAGTCGAAATCGCCAAGCGCATCGAGCGCGGTCAACTGCGCGTGCTGAAGGCGCTTTCGCGGTCGCCCATCGTGATCCGCGAATTGCTTACCCTCGGGGAAGATCTCAAGAAGAACGTTCGCTCGATCAAGGAAGTCGTGACCTTCGATGAAGAAGAGATCACGGACGAGATCCTGCAGAACCGCCTGAACGAGTTCACCGGCAAGATCGATGACATGGCCAAGCTGTACAAAAAGGCCCAGGTCCTCGAAGAGAAATTCCACGAAGTATCGAAGACGAAGAAGCCGAAGGATCATCGCCGCGCCCGCCGCAAGCTGGCGCGCGGAATTGTTGCCACGTCGATCGCCGTGCGCAAGCTCGGATTCACCAACGCCGAGCGCAAGCGCCTGATCGAGCGTCTCAACAAGACCGTCGACGGGATGCGTTCGCTGGATCGCCAGGCGACCAACCTCGAGCGCAAGGCCGACGCGACCCGCAGCGAAGAGCAGAAGAAAGAATATCGCCGGCAGTCGCGGGCGATTCGCGGCGAAGTCGAAAAACTCGAACTCGAAACCGGAGTCATGTTCCAGGAGCTCAAGCGCACGCAGCGCGAGATCATCCAGGGAGACATGGACGCGGAGCAGGCCAAGCGCGAGCTGATCGAGGCCAACCTCCGACTCGTGGTTTCGATTGCGAAGAAATACACCAACCGCGGCCTGCAGTTCCTCGACCTGATTCAGGAAGGCAACATCGGCCTGATGAAGGCCGTCGACAAATTCGAATACCGCCGTGGCTACAAGTTTTCGACGTACGCCACGTGGTGGATTCGGCAGGCCATTACCCGTGCGATTGCCGATCAGGCGCGTACGATTCGCATCCCGGTGCACATGATCGAAACGATCAACAAGCTGATCCGCACCTCGCGGCAGCTGGTGCAGGAACTGGGACGCGAACCTACGTCGGAAGAAATTGCCAAGCGCATGGATATTCCGGTCGCGAAAGTGCGCAAGGTGCTGAAGATCGCGCAGGAGCCGATCTCCCTCGAAACGCCGATCGGCGAAGAGGAAGATTCGCATCTGGGCGACTTCATCGAAGACCGCGCAGTGGTTTCGCCGGCGGAAGCGGTGATCAACGTGAACCTGAAGGACCAGACGGGACAGGTCCTGCGCACGCTGACTCCGCGCGAAGAAAAAGTCATCAAGATGCGCTTCGGCCTCGAAGACGGCAGCGAGCACACGCTGGAAGAAGTCGGGCAGAGCTTCGCGGTTACCCGCGAACGCATCCGCCAGATCGAAGCCAAGGCGCTGCGCAAGCTGCGCCATCCGTCGCGCTCGCGCAAGCTGCGCGCGTTTATGGATGGAGTCCGAGACTAAGCAAGGAACATGTGGGGACGGCCGCCTCGGCCGTCCGGTTGAGCGTAGCTCGACACAGATTCTTCACCACAGAGGCACAGAGACACAGAGAAAGATCGAAACAAGGAATGGGGCACGGCTTCGGCCGTGCCTTTTTTCATGTGCTATAAGAAGGTCCATGCCACCCGAAGCCGCTTCCATCAAAGATGACAAGCTCACCGTCATCGCCATCTCGGCGTTTGCCTGCATTCTCCAGGACGTCTTGCATGAAGGCTTAGGACACGGTGTAACGGCGTGGCTGAGCGGAGCTCATAGCATCACGATGAGCACAGTCGCGCTGCAGAGCGATATCGATACTCGATGGATTGCCGCGAATGGCACCCTGGTGAATCTTTTCTTCGCCGGAATTTTCTGGCTTCTGCTGCTCAAGCCGCAGCGATACAAACCCGCGACCTTTTACTTCCTCGTGCTCGCGATGGCGGGCAACTTGTTTACCGGCACCGGATATTTTCTATTTTCGGGTTTCGCGAATTTTGGCGACTGGGAAGTTGTGATTCGAGGTTTGCAACCGCACTGGATGTGGCGTGTCGGATTAATTCTGCTGGGTGTAGCGTCATACTACGGGTCCATGCTGCTGGTGGGCGGCAAGCTCAAACAATTTCACGGCAGAGCTGAAAATTCGGCGAGACTTCGAGTGTTGTGCTTTATTCCGTATTTCACTGACGGGATGCTGGCGCTGGTGGCGGGCGTGCTCAATCCCGCAGGCCTGTTCTACGTGGTAGCGTCGGCATTACCGTCGACCCTGGGTGCAAACGCGGGATTGTTAAGCCTGCCCAGCATCATGCATGACGGGACGGTGAGCCCGGAGGAGCGAAGAGGGCCGATCTACCGAAGCACGCCGTGGATCGCTGTGGGGGCGATCGCCAGTTTATTTTTCATCGTGGTGCTTGGCCGCGGAGTCACGTTCTCGCGATAGAGAACCGGGGGAGTGCGGGGCGGGCCGTCCTTGCCCTCTACGACTATCACCACAGAGGCACAGAGTCACCGAGAAGACGATTGAAGGAAGGGCACGGCTTCGGCCGTGCCTTTTTTCTCATGCGTTCGCAGGATTGGCACGCGACGTTTTGCGCGACCAGCGACCACGACCCACACTGATTGGCGTCATCCTGAGCGTAGCCGTTCTTCAGGCGGAGCGAAGGATCTCGCGCGGAGTGTCACGTTGACTAAAGACGTCGCGCGAGGAATCTGCTTTTCCTGGCGGGTGGCCCACTCAAGCCCGGTTTTGGCTTGAGTGGGGAAGTTCGACGGCAGGACAAAGTCTTCCCGCAGCTCGATCGCGCTTTCTCGCTGTCCATTTCGACTCGATCTCAACTCGTCCCTCACAGCCAGTCGCGTGATGTAGAAAACTGCTCCACGGCCAATCTTCGGGGCGCCCGCATAATCCCTGCTTCACGGGATTGCAATGGATGTAGTGGAGCTTTTCGACAAACTGCGCATGATTACGAACGTTGAAGTCGTAGTCGCTTCTGCCAGAAATGTTCTGCATCTCCGATCAGACGCCGTGCGACTCCTTGCTTCAGAGATTTCAGGGCATCCGCCAATGTGTCGCGCGCAGGCTCACTCAGTAGAAGGTGAATGTGCTCCGGCATGACGACGTATCCGTAAACGCGAAGGTGGAAGTTGCGGCGCACGCGTTCAAGGGCGTTTTCAAAGACTCGACGGTTGGCGTCAGTCGTGAACAGGGGACGGCGGTGATAACAGCAGAAGGTTACGAAATGGCTTTGCCCCGTATGGTGATAACGCACAAGACCCCATGGCATGCGTTCAGCGTAGCTGGATGAAACTTACCCACTCAAGGCAAAAGAAGCCTTGAGTGGGCCACCCTGTTTCAAAATAGGATGAATGCGGCACTCTAACTTCCCACTCAAGCCAAAGGCGGGCTTGGGTGGGGAAGTTCGACGGCAGACGAAGGCCTTTCCGCTGCTCTAGTTCGCGCTTTATCGCGGTCCATTCCGACTCGATTTCGACTCGTCCCTCATAGTCAATCGCGTAGTGAAGAAAACTGCCCCGCAGGCCAACCTCAGGGCGGCGGCACAACCCCTGCTCCACCGGGTTTCAATGGATGTACGGGCTTCTCGACAGACTTCGGATGAATTCGAATCATCCACTGGGGCTGAAGCCCGATTCCTTCGGGCGCTTCGCGCGGCCCTTGAAGGGCCGCTCTTCCACGGTGATGGAGGTGTTGGGATTTCTTCAGGTTTCTTGATCCTCTTTCGCTCCTACGGAGCTCGTTGATTTTCACTGGCTTACCCCACGGCTTGCGCCGTGGGCTGCATTCTTTCGCCGCTTTGCGGCTGGGTTCGTTGTCACATTCGCGGGCGGGACAGTTCTCTTCATACAAAAACCAAACGTCGATCAAACATCGATTGATTTGCGGGGAGATGCACGCCGGACTTCTGTGGTCCAAATCCCCACTTCCGGCAAAAGCGGCGGGGAACGGGACACCCTCTGCGTTTCCTGTTTTGGGAATCGTTTCTTCATCTTTTCTGGGTATTTGCTTGCGTTTGCCTTTGTCAGAAAATTCCAATTAAAAGATTAGTCGGCATTGGCGCACTTGTGGACCGCAATTGCCTTCGGCATTCGCGAAACGCAACGTCCCTCCACGCGCGTTTTGGTTTGGCATACGCCAGTGCAAGAGCTTGGTCGGGAATAACGGATGACAGATGACCAGGAGCGGAGCGAATGAAGACGCGGAAGCCGAAGATTATCAAAGACAAGAAGAAGCGGGGGGAGTGGGCGGAGTCGGTGTTTCTGGTGCGGGCGGGCGAAGAAGGGTTAGCGGCGAGCAAGCCCTGGGGAGACTCGCGGAGTTATGACTGCGTGGTGGGGCGTCCGGGAAAGTTTGTGGCGGTGCAGGTGAAATGCACGATCGCGAGGCTGGAGAGTGGCGAGGGCTAATCTGCTCGATGTGCAGCAGTCATAAGCCGTATAGGAAAGGGTCGTTCGATTTTCTGGCGGCGTATGTGATCCCGGAAGATGTGTGGTACATCATTCCGGAGAACGAGATTTTTGGGCTGAAGTCGATTTCGCTGTGCACGGTGGGGCGGAAGCGAAGTATGAGGAGTATCGGGAAGCGTGGAGTCTTTTGCGGAAGGCGTCGGAGATCGGCGAACCCGAGAGCGGAGCGGAGGAGACATCCGCGAGTGAAGGTGTAGAAGTGGAACCGAGCAGCGCGCTGGGGCGGATGCAGACGGCCGCGAACTATTTCGAGCGATTTGTGCAGCGCGGTTTCGGCGGTCCGCGGAAGACGGGCGGTGGGTGAGGCGCGTGAGAGCAGATTCCTCGCTTCGCTCGGAATGACAAGCCTAAGGGCAGGACAACGCCTGACGGAATCACAAAAGCACCCGGCTTTAGCCGTCTCCCCACTCTAGCCGTGTCCGACCTTTAATGGGCTCCAGAAAATCCAACGAGTCACGCGACCTCTACCCCATCCTGCACAGAACGCAAGGCAGAACACCGGCACTCGGCTCCATCGGATCTTTAGTCCAGGCGCGATGCCAGCAGCTTGAGCGTGTCTGACTTGTATTTCTCGATTTCCGGGGATGGAGCCTGCAAGGCGAGCCGGGCCACCATCGCCTGCAACAGGTAGTTGTGATTCTGAAATCGCGCCAGATCGTTTTCCGTGGTCTTCGTCCAGACATTCCGGTCTTCTTCCGGCAAGCGGGAAAGCCAGGGCGCGAACGTAGATGAATCGAAGTCCTTGCGGCGGATGACGGCGACGACGGCAGCGGCAAGGCGGTCCTGCTCTCCCTGGGTGTAAACCGTTGTTGTCGTTGCCAGGCGCGAGTCGATGGCCTGCAGGAATGCGGCAGCCTCTTGATTGGTGAGTAGTGGACTGTCGGCGAGCGCGGCGAGAAGATCGGCGGTATGCGCAGCTGCGTGAATCCAGTGGAGAGAGGTGTCGTATCCGCGAACATCGCGCTCGGCGTTCAGGTAGGCCGCCGCTTCTGATACCAGGTTGTGATATCGCGCCTCGCCCATGAACGGGGATTTCGCTTCGCGCTTGGCCATCTCCGAAAGGCAGAGGGCGGAGAAGGAACGTTTTAGAACCGAGTTGGTGCCGGTTTCGCCGATACCGCTTTTCAGATTGCCCCGCCATTCATCGGTGAGAGAGAGCAGGGTTGGCGTGGAGAATGCGCCCCGATGAATCCACGCAGCCAGAATCGAGTATGCGAGTTCGTCACGCAATTCGGGATCGGGCGAGGCGAGCATCGCGCTCAGCTCAGGAGCGAGCGCGTCAGCGGATTCGGTTGCCGGGACCGCGTACTGATCTTTCTCGATCGCGCGCCAGAAAACGCGATCATGCTGCGGGGCGACGGCGACGCACGTGAGCGACAGAACAGCAGTCAGGGACAATGCCGCGAGCGTCATTCGGATCATGAAGTCTCCCCATTGCATTGTACGAGCGGAACTATCGTCCAGTTCGAGCCAAATGAGTGCGGCGGTGATGGGCGGGGGCGGAATTTGTTCGAGCGCCCAACCTGTGGGTCAAGGATGGCGAACTCATGTGGGGACAGCCGCCCTCGGCTGTCCGCGAAGGCGAAGCCGATCAGACTCCCGCCGCTTGAGATTCGCCTTTTACGGCGTATAAGTTATTCAAATTGTGCGGAGGAAAGAACGTAACGCTCGATTTAATTCTTAGATTTCCTCATCTCTCCACAAAGAAGTCTCGTCGTCCACAGCTTCTTCACAAACGGGGGACGTTTTTGTGTTGCGGGGAGCGACGATCTGCCGGAGAGTGTGTTCAGCGAAACGTGAGAGTTCCTGAGCTTGCCGGATGATAGCGGTAGAGCCAGTGGCAACCGGTGATTCTTGAAAGAGAGTTGCCGTGGGGAGAACATCCAGAAACGCGCTGAGCGCGACTGGTTGCCCGGGCGTCGCAGCCTCTTTTCCCGTCTGGCTCTTCGGAGCCAGACGAGCCAACGGCCACCGTAGCAGTTGTGGGTGCGTTATCGCAAGATAGCGAATCGGCAACCGGCTTTGGCAAACGCGGTGCTCGTTTACGAGTACTGTCGGGCTAGAGCGATCATCGCACCGCCTCCAGCGGTGTCAAAAAGCAGCACAGGAAACCACGAACCGATGCGGCTTGGGGTGGCTGGCCCCAAGCCGCATTCGATTCTCAGCTTCAGTTTGCCAACACGCTTCGCTGCCATGTTCGATACCACGGTCTGCCACGCCCTCGGCCGGCTGCTAACAGCGCGGCCTCTTCGGGATGACAACGTGTGAGATCCGGAGTTCTCGGAATCAAACCGAGGCAGCCGGAACTCTAGCGTTGATATTCGCGTTTTGTTCGCCTATCATTTTCTTTGGCGTAGATTTGGTTTTTGGCTGCCAATTATTTTTTCATTCGGACTGAGTTTTCCACGCGAATGCAATTCATTCACAAGCGGTTTGCGGTTAGTGTTCGATGCACCGCAACGAAATCTTTTTGAGAGAAAAATCTGTGGCGACTTCCGACTACACGATTAGCACGCTGCCGGCGAATGTAGAGGCCGAGCGCTCGATCCTGGGCGCGATCCTGCTGGACAATTTTGCGTATAACCAGGCGGCCGAAGTTCTGCGGATCGAAGATTTTTCGCTCGATTCGCACCGGCGAATTTATTCGCGGATGGTCGACCTCGCGGAATCGTCGCGGCCGATCGACATGATCACGCTGATCGAGGAACTCGACCGGCATAAAGATTTGCAGCCTATCGGCGACGTGGCGTATGTGTCGAGCCTGGTCGACGGAGTTCCGGAGCGGCCCAGCATTGAGCACTACGTCAAGATTGTTCGCGACAAGGCGCTGCTGCGCGGGGTGATTTCTGCGGCGAGCACGGCGATTGCACGCGCCAGCGACCAGTCGGACTTGGCCGAGGATGTTCTCAGCGACACGGAAGCGGCGATTTTCCAGCTCTCGGAAAAGCGTATTGGGCGCGGGTTCATGGGGGTGCAGGAGATCGTCCGGGAAACTTTCGGATCGGTCGACGCGCTGCTGCAGCGAGGCCAGCGGATTACCGGACTGGCGACACACTATACCGATCTCGACGAGATGACTTCGGGCATGCAGAGGTCGGATCTGGTCATCATCGCCGCCCGGCCTTCGATGGGCAAGACGGCATTCGTCATGAACATTGCAGAGAATGCGGCCATTGAAGATCAACAAGTCGTGGGAGTGTTCTCGCTGGAAATGTCGCGGGAAGCATTGCTGATGCGCTTGCTGTGCTCGCAAGCGAGAGTCGATGCGCACAAGATGCGAACTGGTTCGTTGTGGCAGGACGATACGAAGAAAGTCGTGCGCGCGATGGAGCAACTGGCGCATGCCCCGATCTTCATCGACGACACGCCGGGAATTTCATTGAGCGAGATGCGGGCGAAGGCGCGGCGACTGAAACAGTCGCAAGGGCGGCTGGATCTGATCATCGTCGACTACTTGCAGTTGATGTCGGGTGGAGGCAAACGGTTTGAAAACCGCACGCAGGAAGTTTCGGCGATCTCGCGCGGCTTGAAGGCGCTGGCCAAAGAATTAAGCGTGCCAGTGATCGCGCTTTCGCAGTTAAGCCGCGCACCGGAGAGCCGGGGCGGAGATCATCGTCCGCAACTCGCCGATCTGCGCGAGTCGGGATCGATCGAGCAGGACGCGGACCTGGTGATGTTCATTTTTCGCGAAGAAGTCTACAAGCAGGATGATCCGGAATTGCAAGGACGGGCGGAGATCATTATCGCCAAGCAAAGAAACGGGCCCATCGGGCGTGTGAAGATGGCATTCCTCAAACATTGCACCAGATTTGAGTCGATGGCCGAGGGCGGAATTGAGCCGGAAGAATAGCGACGGTTACAGGAATGACTGTAGAGAGGGATACGATAAGTGCTGTAGGACCTTTAGTTTGCGAAGAGGTCAAAAATTGAACCAACGCCTGTGGAAAAGCTTGTGGAATTGAAAACCGTGTTCAGAATTTTCTCCGGCAAGAATCGATCGGTCGACGCTGCAATCCCCGGATTGTGCCAGATAAATCCATGAATAGTAACCAGTTATACAATTGACCCGGCGTTAACATTGTCGAAAGAACTAAGGATTTGCATTTCTTCCGGATTTGAGATTTGCACATTTTCGAGTAACGAGACTTTAGTTTAGGCACGCGTTTATTGGTGTTTTCGCGAGGATCCCTGACTCAGCCAAAACTGAATGCCTGATCCTGACTATCGCTTTCGGCGATACGCATTCGGCACTGGCGCTGCCTCCGATTCCAAATTGAGATAGCACCTTTTCTAGGGCAACGTGAATGCGACGATGGAATCGTTCTGCGGTTCCTCGGTCACTCCCCGGTGACCTCCGGCCGCGATGACTAAAAACTGTTTGCCGCCTTTCCGGACCTGGTAGGTCATGGGAGTCGCACCCCCGGCAGTTGGCAACTGAGCTTTCCAGAGCTCTTTCCCGGTCTCAACATCGAAGGCGCGCAGCGACGGATCGATCATCGTTCCGGCGATGAAAGCCAGACCACCGGCGGTGACGATCGGGCCGCCGAGGCTGGGGGCGCCGAGCGGTACAACGGGTTTGGCGGGTGCGAGCGATCCGAGAGGAACCTGCCAGCGAATCGTGCCCGCATTCATATCGACGGCTGTCAATGTTCCCCACGGCGGCGGCGCGCAAGGCAGATGATGCGCCTTGGCAAAGATGAAGGTGCGAAACAAACCGTAGGGACTTCCGGATTGCTCGGTGTAATCGGCTTCCTGCGTGTTGTGCTCGACCGCATCCCAATATTTGTCGGAGGGGATCAGTCCCATACGGGCGGGAAGATTGTTCGTGTTTACGATAAGCAAACCGCGTTGCGTGTCGTAGGCGTAACCGCTCCAGTTCATGCCGCCGACATTCCCTGGAACCGAAAGTGTTCCTTGCAAACTTGGCGGCGTGAACAGGCCGTCATTGCGCAGATTTTTCAAGCGCTCGCGGCAAACCTCCCGATCTTCCTGGGTGATGCCCCAGGCATCCTCGGCGGAAAGCTTTTGTGGAACGAGTGCAGGCGGGGCCAGCGGAAAAGGCTGCGTGGGATACGTCGACTTCACCGGGGATATCACTCTGCGGCACGGGCCTCTCTTCGACGGGGAAGATCGGCGTTCCCGTGTCGCGATTCAGTACATAAAGAAATCCAGTCTTGTTGCCCTGGATCACTACGGGAACAGTCTTGCCATCATGCTGAACGTTGGTTAGCAGAGGCGGCGAGGCGCTGTCATAGTCCCAGAGATCGTGATGAACGAGTTGAAATCCCCAAACAAGTTCACCCGTGTTGGCGCGGAGAGCGACGATCGAATCCGCCCACTTGTCGTCACCGGGACGAAGTCCGCCGTAATAGTCCGGGCTCGGCGCTGCCGGTAGGAACGAAAACCAGGTGGCGATCGGGATCGACCGCCATGACGGACCATGCGTTGCCCCCGCCGGTGCGCCAAGTCTTTCCGGGCGTCGACGGCGCCGAGTCAGAATCATTCGGAGGAAGCGGTTCCCATTTCCAGCGGAGTGTGCCGGTCCGTGCGTCGAAGGCGCGAACCACGCCGCTCGGCATATCGACGCGAGAGTTATCGTCGATGGCCGAGCCGACCACGACAACGTCGTCGATCACAGCCGGGGGAGAAGTCATGTGATATTGGCCGGGAATGTAGCGCTTGACGTCGCGGAGGCTGACTTGGCCGTGATTTCCGAAATCCTGGCACGGCTCGCCGGTACGGCCATCGAGCGCGATGAGCCGGGCGTCCAAAGTTGTTTCGAAAATCCGATGCCGGCAGGGCTTTCCCTTCGCTCGACCGGAATCAAGCCATGAAGCGACACCGCGATTGATCAATCCATCGCCGTACTCTCCGGCGATTTCCGTCATCGGATCGTAGACCCAGCGTTGCTTGCCCGTTTCCGGATCGACCGCGAATACTCGATTGAAGCCGCTCGTCAAGTAGAGCGTTCCCTCAACGAGGATCGGGGTGGTCTCGAGGCCGCTGCGTTTTTGGTGACCGCTGCCGTTCGAGATATCGCCGACATGAAACGTCCACGCAACTTTCAAGTTCGCGACGTTGCTGCGATTGATTTGCGAGAGTGGGGAGTAGCGCGTCCCGCCCGCGTCATGACCGTAATAAGGCCAGTCATCGATCACTGCTTTAGCGTCAGAGGGAGATTGTGCGAGCAATGCGGATCCAGTGCTGCACACGATACTTGCCAGGACGAATCGAGCCAGCTTGCGGATCGAAGGATTCACATTACCTCGCGTCGATGGAAAACGGGAGCCATTGTATCCGCGATTTGAAGTGGGCGGAACAGACTCGCAGCAGGCTAGTTGCTGCTTTCGCCAACCTTGAGGACAGCGAGGAAGGCTTCCTGCGGGATGTCGACGCGGCCGATGCGCTTCATGCGCTTCTTGCCTTCTTTTTGCTTCTCGAGAAGCTTGCGCTTGCGGCTGATGTCGCCACCATAGCATTTGGCGAAGACGTTCTTGCGCATGGCATGAACCGTCTCACGGGCGATGATCTTGGCGCCGATCGATGCCTGGATGGGAACTTCGAACATCTGGCGGGGAATAAGTTCCCGCATTTTGGAGACGAGAGCCTTGCCGCGTTCGTAGGCGAAGTCGCGATGCACGATGATGGAAAGGGCATCGACGGGTTCGCCGGCGACCAGGATGTCGAGTTTCACCATAGGAGATTCCCAGTAATCGGCGAGGTGGTAGTCGAGGGAAGCGTATCCACGCGAGACGGATTTGAGGCGGTCGTAGAAATCGAGGACGATTTCGTTCAGCGGCAATTCGTAGTGGAGCATGACGCGGGATGAGCTGACGTATTCGAACGTTTTCTGCTTGCCGCGTTTCTCTTCGACGAGGGCAAGGATGCCGCCGACATATTCTTCGTTAGTAAGAATCGTGGCCAGGATGACGGGTTCCTCGATCTTCGCGATCTCGCTGGGATCGAGCCAGCGCGAAGGGTTATCGATCTCGACCATCGTGCCGTCGGTTTTGTAGATCTTGTAACGGACGCCGGGCGCGGTGGTGATGAGGTCGAGATTAAATTCCCGTTCAAGACGCTCCTGAATGATCTCCATGTGAAGCAGGCCGAGAAAGCCGCAGCGAAATCCGAAGCCGAGCGCGACCGAACTTTCAGGCTCGAAGAAGAAGGAGGAATCGTTCAGGCGAAGTTTTTCGAGCGCTTCGCGGAGTTGAGTGTGCGCGTGGGCATCGATGGTGTAGAGCCCGGCGAACACCATGGGCTTGATTTCTTCGAAGCCCGGCAGAGGTTCGATGGCCGGGTTCGAGTCGTCGGTGATGGTGTCGCCGATTTTCGTGTCGGCAACGTTCTTGATGTTGGCGACGATGAATCCGACTTCGCCCGCCTGGAGTTGTTCGATTTCTACGGGCTTGGGAGTGAGGACGCCGAGTGTCTCCGCGTCGAAGGTGGTGCCATTCCACATCAGCCGGATTCGTTGGTTCTTTCGCAGATGTTCCCTGGAAGACGCGAGCCAGAACGATCACGCCGCGATAAGGGTCGAACCAGGAATCGAAGACGAGCGCCTGAAGGCGATTTTCGGGCAATCCCTTGGGCGGCGGTACGCGCTTCACCACAGCTTCAAGCACGTCGGGCACGCCGAGTCCGGTCTTGGCGCTGATGAGGACGGCGTCGGTGGCGTCGAGGCCGACCGCGCCTTCGATCATTTCCTTGGTGCGCGGAATGTCGGCGCTCTGAAGATCGATCTTGTTGATGACTGGGATGATTTCAAGTCCGTGATTGATGGCCAGATAAGAATTCGCGAGCGTCTGGGCTTCGACACCTTGCGAAGCGTCGACGACGAGCAAGGCTCCTTCACAGGACGCGAGGGAACGGGAAACTTCGTAAGAAAAATCGACGTGGCCGGGAGTATCGATGAGGTTGAGCTGGTAAGTTTTCCCGTCTTGCGCGGTGTACATCATGCGAACGGCGTGAGCCTTGATGGTGATGCCGCGCTCGCGTTCGAGGTCCATCGAATCAAGGACTTGGGCCTGCATTTCGCGCGCGGTCAGAGATCCGGTGAGCTCAAGAAGGCGGTCGGCCAGCGTGGATTTGCCGTGGTCGATGTGAGCGATGATCGCGAAATTGCGGATGAGCGATGCGTCCATGAGCGGTGAGCTAATCCTTGATTCTAACAGGCAAGAGTGCGGGCGACGGGCCGCCGGCGTAGGGCCGCCGGCGTTGGGCCGCGCGTCGAAGAGCGGGATTGCAGCTTAATACCGAAGGTCGATTTTCGAACACGCTGCACGGTTATTGCTTTCAGAACTGGTGAGAAACCTTGCGAGGGTTGCGTCGTGATTTAACCTCGTCGCGGACTGGAGAAAACATGCGAAGTGCGTTCATCGCGTTCTTGGTAGGTTGCTCTTCGATGGTGACGGCGCAGACTCTGTCTCCTGCGGTGCAGGCATTCGTCAAAGTCAACGCGCCGGTGGTGGCGCTGACTCACGTGCGCGTCATTGATGGAACGGGGGCGGCAGCGCGCGAGGATCAGACGATCCTTCTCAGCAAAGGGAAGATTGAGTCGGTAGGCGATGCTGGCGGCGAAGGTGCCGGCGGACGCGCAGGTGATCGATCTGCATGGATACAGCGTGATTCCGGGGCTGGTGGGGATGCACGACCACATGTTTTATCCCGTGGGGAATGGCGTATTTGGGGAGATGGCTTACAGCTTTCCGCGTCTTTATCTGGCAGGGGGCGTGACCACCATTCGTACGACGGGATCGCTAGAGCCCTACACGGATCTCGAACTGAAGAAGTCCATCGATGCCGGAGAGACTCCTGGGCCGAAGATGCATGTAACGGGGCCGTATCTCGAAGGCAAGGGGTCGTGGGCGATTCAGATGCACCAACTCACAGGACCGGAGGATGCGACGCGGACGGTGAATTTCTGGCTCGACCAGGGCGTCGATAATTTCAAGGCGTACATGTTCATCACGCGCGCGGAACTGGGGGCGGCGATTGCGGCCGCTCATAAGCGAGGGGCGAAAGTAACCGGACATCTTTGCGCGGTGAACTTCCGCGAGGCTGCGGACCTGGGAATTGATGATCTGGAGCATGGGTTGTTCGTGGATACGGAATTTATGGCGGGGAAGAAAGTGGATGAGTGCCCAGCGGACGGAGAAGATCCGGTGGGCATGGCAAAGCTGGACGCGAATGCGGGGCCGCTGCACGACACGATCGCATATCTGGTGCAGCACCATGTCGCCGTGACTTCGACTCTGCCGGTATTTGAAATGGGCAGTTTTCCTGGGCGACCGACGATGCAAAAACGAGTGCTGGACGCGCTTTCTCCCGATGCCCGCAGCGCAGTGCTGGCGAATCGCGTACGAGCGAGCGACGACAATCGGATTCGCCAACGCTTTGGCAGCGCGGGGTCGCCTTACGCGGCGGCATTTAAGAAGGAAGAAGAATTTGAGTACGCCTTTTCGAAGGCTGGAGGACTGCTGCTGGCGGGACTGGATCCGACTGGCATGGGCGGAGTGATCGCAGGATTCGGCGATCAGCGGGAAGTGGAGTTGCTGGTCGAAGCCGGATTCAGCCCGCTGGAAGCGATCCACATTGCGACCTATAACGGGGCGCAATATCTGGGAGAACTGGACAAAGTCGGGACGATCGCGGCCGGCAAGCAGGCGGACCTGGTGTTAGTGAAAGGAGATCCGTCGAAGAAGATTGAAGACATTGAGAATGTCGAAACCGTTTTCAAAGACGGAGTTGGATACGATTCGGCGAAGCTGATCGATTCCGTGAGAGGCGTGCGTGGGCTCGCGGTAGGGCAGGGGCAGTTTCGAGTCCGGTTGCGGTGCCGAGCAGCCGGTTGTCTTTGACTTCGACGACCAGTATTGGCATCTTAAGATTTCGAGGTTCAAGAATCTCATGGGTGAGTTTCCATTTAGCGACATCGATCATGTGCAGTTGGCCATGCCCGCTGGCGAGGAAGACTCGGCGAGGGGCTTTTACGGCAGGCTTTTGGGGATGGCCGAGCTCCCGAAGCCTGCGGAGTTGGCGAAGCGCGGCGGCTGTTGGTTTGGCAGTGGTGCGGTGCAAATTCACTTGGGTGTTGAGCAGGATTTCAAGCCGGCGCGGAAGGCGCATCCGGCGCTGCTTTGCACGGACTATGATGCGCTGATTGCGCGACTCCGTGGTGCCGGCGTCGAGGTGCGGGACGACGCGACGATCCCCGGAGTGCGTCGCGCACATATTTCGGACCCGTTTGGAAACCGGATCGAGCTGGTGAGCGCGTGAAGAGCGCGCGTCTCCGATAGAATCTGTCTTCCGTTGAATTGTTCTTCACTGAACTCCACTCATGCTGATTCTTGCTTCGGCTTCGCCGCGACGACTTGAGCTTCTGAATGCTGCGGGCATTTCATTTGCGGTGCAGGCTGCGAACATCGATGAAACTCCCGTTGTGAACGAAGGGCCACGGGAGTGCGCGGAGCGACTGGCTCGGGAGAAGGCGCTGACCGTATGGCGGAGCCGTCCGGCGGACCTGGTTTTGGGCGCGGACACGATTGTGGTTGTAGCGGGGCAGATCCTGGGCAAGCCAGTTGATGTCGACGACGCGACCCGGATGCTGCGGATGTTGTCGGGACGAAAGCATGATGTGATCACCGGGGTCTGCTTTGCGGGGCCCCGGCGCAGCGGGCAATTGACGGTGCCCAGCGGCGAAGCGGAGATCCAGACTGCATGGGAAACGACAGTGGTTTCGATGAGCGAGATTTCCGAGGAAGAGATCGGCAGCTACGTAGCGACGGGCGAGCCGATGGACAAGGCCGGGGCATATGCGATTCAGGGAATCGCGTCACGATGGATTCCCCGCATCGAAGGCGACTACAGCAATGTTGTGGGATTGCCGGTGGCGCTGGTGTATCGAATGTTGCGGCAGCGGCAGAGCCGGTGAGAGCAGGTACTGGAGGGATTTAGGACTTTTTCTCTTCTTCTTCGTCTTTCTTGTCGCTTTTCATCGATGCTTTGAAGTTGCGGATGCCTTCTCCGAGGCCTTTGCCGAGAGAGGCGAACTTGCTGGGGCCGAACAGCAGGAGCGCGATGGCCACGATGATGAGGATCTCGCTAAGTCCGATTTTGCCTTCCACGGTAAAGCCTCCTCAGGATGCTGGCTGATCGCTAAGAAAATTTTAGGCTTACACGCGGGAGTAGTCAAAAATTGGGTTCTTCGGGCGCTAGCGGCAATAGATTGCTCCGGCGTCGTGGCCGCTCCGGCCCAAAATGACGAGACCTTGTCTTGGATTGCCGGCATCTTAAACAGTGATGCGACCGCTCACCAATTTCACGGGCTGAAGTCCATTGTTCGAACACGAAAGGTCTGAGGTGCTTCCGCATGCTTCATTTTCGCACTGCTGTTTTGGCGATCTTTTTAGGATTGAGTATTGCAGCGTGTGGCGCTCAGGCGCAGACGACTGGGAATGCGGCCGGGGAGCAACGCAAGACCAGCGAACCGTACAAAGGCGATCTATCGATCTTTGAGTCCGCAGGACGTGACGAGCGCTTGCAGATCAACCGGGTAATGGACATTCTAGGTATCGCCGACGGGAAGTCTGTGGCGGATATTGGCGCCGGGTCTGGATGGTTCACGGTGCGCGCGGCGAAGCGGGTCGGTGGTTCGGGGACAGTGTATGCGGTCGATATCAATCCCGAGGCTACTCGTTACATCGAGGATCGCGCGCGGAAAGAGCAGCTGCAGAATGTGAAGGCGATTCTCAGCACGCCGGACGACCCGCAGGTTCCGGCGGGTTCGGTGGATGCGGTGCTGATGCTGAAGACGTATCACGAGATTGCACATCCGGTGGATCTATTGAAGCATCTGCGCGGATCACTGCGGCCCGGAGCCAAGATCGGGATCATTGACCGGGACGGTAACGGGGAGGATCACGGCATTGCGAAAGACGTAGTCATTCGCGAGGCCAAGGAGGCGGGATATCACATGGTCAAGCAGTACGACTTTGTGAAGGCTGACAAGATGGATTACTTTCTGGTTCTGGCTGCGGACTGACTGCGCTCAGACGGCTTCGATCATTCCGGCCAGATAGCAGTGCGCGGCGCGGAAGCTCCGAGATCAGGATGTGTTCGTGGAGGGCGTGAGCTCCGTCGCCGACGCCTCCCATGACCGTCGAGCGTTGGGATACCAATGCCGGCCGTAAAATTCCCGTCCGAACCGCCCCCGACCGCGGCTTCTTCCAGCTTCCAATCGATGCTTTGTGCAATGGCCTGAGCTTTCTTGTAGAGCGCGGCGACGCCTGCAGTTCGTTCCATGGGTAGACGGTTGATGCCGCCGTTGATTGCGAGCTTGCAGTGTTTGTCGAACGGCTTGAGGGCGCGAAACTTGCGATCAAGCGCGGCGGCTTGCTTCGCTTGCTTGATGCGGACATCGATTTCTACAGCAGCTTCCGCCGCGACGACATTGGTGCGCGTGCCTCCGCGAAGAATGCCGGGGTTAACGGAGAGTCCTCGCGTTAGATCATTGAACTTCGAAATGACGGTGATCTGCCGCGCCAATTCCGTGATGGCGCTATGTCCTTTGCCGGGATCAAGCCCGGCGTGCGATGCAATTCCCTTAACGGTGAGGCTGTATTCACCGACGCCTTTGCGCGCGGTTTTGACAGCGCCGCGTCCGGCGGCTGGTTCCAGAACAAGAACTCCTGCTGATTTTCTAGCCAAGGCTTCGGTGGTGGCGCGGGAGGAGTGGCTGCCAACTTCTTCGTCGGAAACGAGGAAGACGGTAACGGGCCGCGGAAGCTCTCCGTGCCACGTTTGCAAGGCTTCGATCGCATGGAACATCAGCGCGATTCCAGATTTCATGTCGAGCACGCCCGGGCCGTGCAGGCGGCCGGCCGTGGCGCGCCACGGCCTGTTGGCGAGAGTGCCGAGGGGATAGACCGTATCGAAGTGTCCCAACAGAAGAACGGGTTTTGTCTTCTCACGTCCTTCAAAATCGATCTGAAGGTTGTCCGCGAAGTCGGTGGCGCGATGGATTTGGACGCGTCCGCCGAGCGTTTGAAATTTGGAAGCCAGGAACGAGCCCATGCGATCCCCGGCGGCCTTGTTATCACTGGGAGACTCGATCTCGACGAATTCGCGGATGGTATCGACGATATCCTGACGACGGGATTCAAAATGCAGCAACCGTTCGCGGGCTGTGCTGTCGGATCGATTGCGCTTCCCGTTTGTTGGTTTCGTGATCGGCATATTTTCGGGCCTCAACAAAATCCCCACCTCCAGCGCAAACGGATGCGCGAGAAATGGGGCGCACTCATCAAGTCACTAACTCGCCGTACAGTATAATCTTCACGCCGTTTGAGACGAATTATGAATGAGAGTATCCCTGTGCCGGAAGCTCCGGGGAATGACCCGAAGACCGTGCTTGATATCCACGACATTTTGAAGATTCTGCCGCACCGGTATCCGCTGTTGTTGATCGACCGCGTGCTCGACTTGAAACGCAAGGACCGGATTGTCGCGATCAAGAATGTGACCATCAACGAGCCGTTTTTCCTCGGGCATTTCCCGGGCTTGCCGATTATGCCGGGAGTGCTCATCGTGGAAGCGATTGCGCAGGCGGGCGGCGCGCTGCTGCTGACCGAGGTGGAAGACCGTACGGATAAAGTGATGGTGTTTACCGGGATTGAGCGAGCGAAATTCCGGCGCCCGGTAAGTCCCGGCGACCAGTTGAGGCTGGAAGTCGAAGTCAAAGGTTGGCGTTCGGTACCAGGCATGACAGCCGCGAAGATGCAGGGGTACGCGTACGTGGGCAGCAAGAAGGTGGCGGAAGCCGTCGTTTCGTGCCAGCTCATCGACAGCTCGCGGGGTCGCGGGTCGAATGATGGAGGAGGTGCGGAGTGATTTCCCGCGCGTCTATCGCCGATAAGATTGCGGCAATTGCGGCCGAGAGCGTTCGCGCCGCATAAGATCCTTCACGAATTCTGCTCCCAATGAACGTTCATCCCACGGCAATTCTTGATCCTGGCGCCAAGGTCCCGGCTTCCTGCAGCGTGGGGCCGTACTGCGTTATTGGCGCGAATGTCGAGCTTGGCGAGAATTGCCGGCTGATCTCGCATGTGGCGATCGAAGGGCCGACGAAGATTGGCTCACACAATTCTTTCTTTCCTTTCAGCGCGATTGGCATGGCTCCGCAGGACGTCACTTATAAAGGCGAGCCAACGCGTCTGGAAATCGGGAACCACAACGAGATTCGCGAATATGTAACCATCAACCGCGGGACGGTGAAAGGCGGCGCTCTCACGAAGGTGGGGAGCCACCTACTGATCATGGCGTACACGCACATCGGACACGACTGCGTGATCGGCGATCACGTCATGCTCGTGAACGGCGCGACGCTCGGCGGCCACGTAACAGTCGAAGAATGGGCAGTAGTGGGTGCGCTCTGCCCGGTGCACCAGTTTGTCCGGATCGGAGCGCATTCGTATGTCGGAGGCGGGACGACCATCACGCAGGACGTGTTGCCATTTTCGATGACGTCGGCCGCGCGCGAGACGCATGCGTATCTTATGAACAAGGTGGGGCTACAGCGGCGCGGGTTTTCGAAGGAGCGGATTGCAAAGATTCATCATGCCTACAAGGTTTTGTTGGCGTCGAAAATGAATACGACGCAGGCGTTGGAAAAACTCCGTTCAGAGTCAGACCGCGGCGAGGATGTCGATATGTTGATACGGTTTGTCGAGTCGTCGGAGCGGGGCGTGATCAAGTAGGCAGCGTTAGGGGGCGGAGTGGTTACGGAGAGACTAACTTCGGCGCACGTCAGCTAGTGGGACCGCACTGATTTTCTTTCGCCGCCTCGTGGTAGCTGAGTCGGGCTCAGTTCGAGGAACACGCAGCGACAGCACTTCCAGAATTTCTGAACTAGCTTCCTGCATGCGGTGTTCCTTTCTTGTCCAGTAGCTTTTCCATTTCGTCCATCACGCGATTCATCTTCTTGACCGTCAGCTCCAAAGGCTCGTCGGTGGTCATGTCGACGCCGGCGTCTTTCAGGAGTTCGATCGGATATTTCGACCTGCCTGAGGAGATGAACTTCAAGTAGCGCTCGGTCGCGTGGGGATCTCCCGACAGAACCTTCTCCGACAATGCGGACGACGCGGTGAATGACGTCGCGTACTGGAATACATAAAACGAATTGTAGAAATGCGGAATGAACGCCCATTCGTTGGCGACGTAGTCGTCGACGATGCAGACACCCTGATCGTGTCCGTAATATTTTTTTACGATTTCGCCATAGAGCTTGGACAGCGAGTCACCGGTAAGAGGCTCACCCTTTTCGACCATCTCATGCATTCGCAATTCGAATTCCGCGAACTGGGTTTGCCGGTACACCGTTCCTTTGATGCTTTCGAGAAAGTTTCCCAGCAAAGACAAGCCGGGTCGCGTCATCTTTAATCTGCTTCGAGCATGTAGTCGATGAGCAACGCTTCGTTGAAGGTGGAAGCGACTTCTGCCACGAAGATCGGGTACGACGACAACGGATACGGCTGAGTCTTGTTGGAGAAATAGCTATGCATGGTGTGGCCGAGTTCGTGGGCCAGCGTGCTCATGTCGTCGTACTTCCCGTTGTAGTTCAGGAGCATGTATGGGATGCACGTCGTACGCCGCGCCGTTGGAATACGCGCCGGCGGATTTGCCTTCGCTCGGATACATGTCGATCCATCGCTCTGTGAATGAGCGTTTCGCTCCGGCGGCGTACTCAGGGCCAAGTGGAGCCAGAGCTTCGAGGATGTTGTGTTCAGCGACGTCCACCGGATACTTGGTGTCGACCGAGGCTACGAGAGGAGCGTACAGGTCGTAGTAGTGGAGCTCCGGAACGCCCATCATCCGCTTACGAAGTTTGAGGTATCGGTGGAAGGTTGGAAGGTTGCGATCGACACCGTCAATCAACCGCGAATAGACGGAGGTCGGAATGTTGTTCTGGTCGAGGGAAGCTTGCAAGGAAGTTTCGTAATTGCGGGCGTGCGAGTAAAAAACTGAAGTCTGTACGTTGGAACTCATCATCGAGCCAAACGTAGCGCGGTATTTTCCCAGAGCAGTGAAAAAAGCTTCCATGACTTTCTGGCGGTCTTCGCGGGACAACGAGGCGCGATGCAGGGAGAAGGCCGCTTTGTCGAGCTTCACGGTTTTACCGTCGCTGAGAGTGACGGAGGGATAGGGGAAATCGGCGTCGGCGAAAATTCCGTAGACGCTGGAAGGGCCGCTGGCCATGACGGACGAGGCCGCAAGAAGTTTCTCTTCAGCATTGCTGAGGGTGTGAGCACGGCGGCGCGCGATATCCTCGAGGTAATGACGGAATATGTGCAAGCCGGGGTTCCTGCGTGAGGAAGCGCTCGATCGTAGCGTTGTCCATCTTCAGGATCTCTGGCTCGATGAAGGCAGATTCGGATCCGAGAACAGATGCGAGCTGAATCATTTCCTGCTGCATGCCCTGGTAGAGGCTGACGCGTGTGTCCTCGTCGGAATTCATGCTGGCGTAAACGAAAAGGCGCGAGAGTTCTTTCTCGAAGTCGCTCTGGAGTTCGAGAGTGTCGGCCAAGCGCGTCGCCGAAGATGCCAGAGTGCCTTGATACCCTCGCAACTTCGGGACAGCGGCGGCCAGCTTGTCCTTGGCGGCCCGCCATGCCTGATCGGAGGGATAGAGGGCGGAGAGATCCCACTTGAACTCGTCAGGAACTTTGGAGCGGTCGCGCTCCTGCGATTGTCCGACGAGCGTCGAAGTGGCGAGCAGAAACAACGCCCCGGGCAAATAGCGGCAGAGGATGGCGATATCGAGAGGCATAGGCGCTCCTTCGCGGTTCGAAAATTCCGAGGGCGAACGAAGGCCGAGTTCCCACCCCGGGAGGCATTTCAACATTGTAGCGAGACGAGCGGGCATGGCGGGCCATTTTAGAGAAGGTCCGCGTGATTTTCTTCATCTTTACTTGTAACCGTGGAACGAGCCGCCGCCTCGATTCGCGGTGCTAGACTGACTCGTTCCACGATTGAGTGGCATCATGCCGGAACAAGGCGAAAAAATCGGTCTGATTGCGGGCAACGGCAAGTTTCCCTTGTTGGTGCTGGATGCGGCGCGGGCGCAGGGATATGAAGTTGTCGTTGCAGCGATCAAGGAAGAGGCGTCGCCCGAGATCGCAGGTCATGGCGCGACGTCGGTGCACTGGCTCTCGCTTGGAGAGTTGTCGAAGCTGATCGAGACGTTTCAGCAAGAAGGTGTACGACGCGCGGTGATGGCCGGGCAGGTCAAGCACAAGCAGATTTTTTCGAGCATCCGTCCGGATTGGCGGCTGGCGAAGCTGTTGCTCTCACTGGGGACGCGGAACACAGATTCGCTGCTGGGTGCGGTGGCAAAGGTGTTGGCGGACGAAGGTATCACGCTTGAAAATTCAACCTGGCTGCTGGATCCGCTGCTGGTGAAGGCGGGGGTGCTGACGCGTCGCGAGCCAACCGAACAGGAACAGAAGAATATCGATTACGGGAGAAACGTCGCTCGAGAGCTGGCTCGGCACGACATCGGGCAAACCGTCGTGATTGCGGAATCGGCGTGCGTCGCGGTTGAAGCTATGGAAGGCACCGACGCAACCATCGAGCGCGCAGGTCTGCTGATGCGATCGCTACACGGCGAGGCCTCGACGCTGAGCCGGGACTTGACGGTGGTGAAGATCGCGAAGCCGAACCAGGATATGCGGTTCGACGTACCGGTTATTGGCGTGAAGACGATTGAAGTGATGCAGGCGGCTGGAGCTTCTTGCCTTGCGGTGGATGCGGGAAAATGTTTGTTGCTGGACGGACAAAAAGTGATTGAAGCTGCCGATGCGGCGGGAATCGCAATGACAGCGGAGGAGAAATGAAGTGGGCATGAAGAACGAGCAGTGGAATGTCGGAAGCGGCGGGAATCGCGGATCAGTTGCGGCGCGCGTTTGAGGGGAGTGCGTGGCACGGGCCGTCGGTGCTGGAGCTAGTGAGCGCGATCGATGCGAAGACAGCAGCGGCGAGGCCGATTGCCTAACGTTCACAGCATTTGGGAGTTGCTGCTGCATGTAGCCGTTTGGGATGAAGTGGCGATGATCCGTCTGGCAGGGACGAAGAGCCAGCCGACAGGTACGGACAATTTCCCGATCCCTGCCAAGCCGACGGAAGCGGCGTGGCGCAAGGCGGTGGGGAAAACGAAGCGCACGCACGAGAAGTTGGTGAAGACGGTGGAGAAGTTATCGGACGCGCGGCTGCGGGAGCGTGTGCCGGGAAAACGGTACGATTTTTATCACATGCTGCATGGGATCGCGCAGCATGAGCTGTATCACGCGGGGCAGATCGCGATTTTGAAGAAGGCGCAGGGGAAGTAGGCACGCGCCCTTAAATTTGAGGCGCCTTGCCGCCGGGCTCGCCCTGTCGGACGGAATCGTTCGGCTTCGCGATCTGGGATCGCTCAACCGCGCTGGCGTCCGTCGTTGCACGTGAACCGGGCTCACCATTTCTTGAAGATCACGGCGACGGCGGCGACGATCAGGACGAAACCGGCCAGGTAATTCCAGCGCAGCGGCTGCTTCAGATATAGGACCGAGAATCGCGGCGAAGACCGTCAGTGTGATGACTTCCTGGATCGTTTTGAGCTGGGCAGCGGTGAATTCGTAGGAGCCGATGCGGTTCGCCGGGACCTGGAAGCAGTATTCGAAGAAAGCGATCATCCAGCTGATCACGATCACTTTGAAGAGAGGCACATCGCGGTATTTCAGGTGGCCGTACCAGGCGAAGGTCATGAAGATGTTGGAGATGGTTAGGAGGGCGATCGTTCGCATGGAAGGAAGAGATCCTTTCTCGGTTTGTGCTTTGCTTGCCCGCTGCGGGGCTTGTTCAATTTTGAAGAACTGACCCACCTTTGCACCCCTTCGACAAGCTCAGGGCAAGCTGTGGGCTGTAATCTGTCACCGGTTCGCGGCCAGTCTGATAAACATTTCCGCAGTCGTGCGGCGACGCTGCGCCTCGGACTGCGCGCGCGTTAAAGCAAGATGCTCTTTCGTCCGATTGCGTTTACAATTCCTTTCCGGCAACCGGCCACCGAGAATTTTTCCTGCCATCGCACAATCCGATTTCCGTTGCCGTTGTGGGCGTGGGAGTATTCGGACGTAATCATGCCCGAATTTACAAGGAACTGGAACTGCAAGGCGAGCCGGTTCGGCTTCTGGGAGTGGTCGACCCCGACCTGAACCGGGCCGATGCCGTGGCACGCGAGTTCGGATGCAAAGCGTTCGGGTCGGTGCTGCAGATGTTAACCACGCATAGCGAGTTGCAGGCCGCGTCTGTGGCCGCTCCGACGGTGCATCACCTGGCGGTGGCGCGCGAGTTGATGAAGGCGGGAGTCGATGTCCTGATCGAGAAGCCGCTCGCCGCGACTCTGCACGAGGCCGAGGAGTTGGTGAAAGTTGCGTCCAAGCATAAAAGGATTGCGCAAGTCGGGCACCTGGAGCGATTCAATCCGGCCGTGCGCGCGACGGTGCCGCTTCTGACGAAGCCTATGTTTTTCGAGGTGCACCGGCTGAGCGTGTTCACTCCGCGATCGCTCGATGTGGATGTCGTCCTGGACCTGATGATTCATGATCTCGACATCGTGCTGGCGTTCGCGAAGTCTCCGGTGCGGGAAGTTCGGGCGGTGGGATTGCCAATATTGTCGGGGAAGGCCGACATCGCGAACGTGCGGCTCGAGTTTGAATCCGGTTGCATCGCGAATTTCACGGCAAGCCGCGTTTCGACGGAGCGGGTGCGCAAGCTGCGATTCTTTCAGCCGCGGCAATACGTGTCGCTCGACTACGGGCGACAGGAAGTCCTGGTCTTTACTGTGGGAGATGAGGCGGGGCCTGGCGCTCCATCGGTGAATCCACAGATCGGGGTGATGAAGCCCCCGGTGGCGTCGGAAGAACCACTGCACGCGGAGCTGAGATCGTTTCTAGGCGGCCGTGCGGGACCGGTCGACTCCGGAGGTTCCGCTAGAGGATGGGCGGCGGGCCTTGGCCCTGGCGCTGCAGATTGTGGACGCGATCCGGGAGCATGGGAAGAAAGTGGATTTGGCGGGGATCGCTAAGGGCTGAATCTCTCTAAGACATTGGCATTTGAGACCCTTTGCGCCGGGCTTCGCCCAGGCGGGACGGACGAAGGCGCCCGTCGCCCACACGAGCGGGGACTGATCTTCAGGGGAGCATTTACATATGTTTACAGACCAAAGTCGTATGTCAAATGGAAGGAGCGGAATCCAGGGAAAGATGCGAGAATAAGAGGAACGAAGGTGGTAGAACACCGCGCGCCATGCATTTCTTCCATGAGGGCCGGATGCAACGCCGTGAGTGTATTTCGTTTCTAACGACAGGCGGATACATCTAAACCAGGGCATGCCGATCACCCAAATTCCATTCCAGGATCCGGTTGCTCCGCCTGAAAAAACTCAGCCCGAGCAACTGGGACTTTACGATACCGAAGACTGGGAAACTGCGTACCGCGATCTGGACGCGCGGGTGCCGCATCTGCTCATCCAGTTGCAGGATGATCTGACCCGGTCGCGCCGCCGGGAAGCCGCATGGATCTCGATCATTGCCCACCTGATCCTCTTCATTCTTCTGTGGAATCTGCCTTTGATCGAGAAGTTTGTGGGATGGCACACGGTAGCGGTCGTGCCAGTCAATACCAAACAGGATAAGAACGTCACGTTCCTGGCGCTGCCGCCCGACTTGCAGAAGCCGGCCAAAAAGCCGAATACGAATATTGCGTCCGATAAAGACCGGATCGCGACATCGCGGCATCCGGAGCTCGATCCGAAAGATCTGAAGAAGTCGTTACCGTCGCCGCCTCCGGGCGCTCCGGGTATGCGGGGCCCGCGAACGCCGCAACCGGCGCAACAGCAGCCGCAGGCGATGGCGCAGAACCAGCCTCCCTCGCAACAGCCGGAGCAAGGGCAGCCGACACCGCGTCCTCAGTTCCAGAGCAACCAGACGGCACAGTTGCAGGTTCCGCCACGTCCGGCCAACAGCTTCAGCAAGTATTCGGAAGAGCATGTCGGCAGGTTCTGCAATTCAGCAAGCCACGCAGGCAGCGGCGTCGAATCGTTCAGGCGGAGCCGGGCAAGAAGGTGATTTTGGCCTGGGCACGGGAGCACATGGCCGCCAATTAGGGCAGCTCGATATTCTGAGCGACACGCAGGGCGTGGATTTCGGCCCCTACCTGCAGCGCATTTTGCAGGATGTGAAAGAGAACTGGTATCACCTGATCCCCGAATCGGCGGAAATGAAGAAGGGGAAACTGGCGATCGAGTTTGCCATCACCAAAGACGGCAAGGTCGCGGATATGCGGTTGTTCGCTAGTTCAGGAGATCCCGCGCTGGATCGCCCGGCGTGGGGCAGCATCACCGCGTCGAATCCGTTCCCGCCGCTTCCGAGCGACTTCACCGGACCGTATCTCGCACTGCGATTCCGCTTTTTCTACAATCCAGACAAAACTGACCTGCAATAACCCAGCTCGTTCCTTGTGCTGAATCGTTTCCCACTTTCATGCAATCCTAAATAGCAGCAAGTCGCTGTTCCTGGGCGCTGCGAAAGGGTTTTCCGTGGACAAGATGCCTGTGCTTTTCGTCGGTCATGGATCGCCGATGAATGCGATCGAACACAATGCGTTTACTGAGACCCTGAGCGAACTTGAGTGCGCGACTGCCGCGCCCGAAAGCGGTATGCGTTGTGTCGGCTCACTGGACGACGTCCGGAGCACGCGTGCTGACGTCTCGCCCATCCAAGAACCATTCACGACTTCTACGGGTTTCCGCAGCCGTTGTTTGACGTGCAGTATCCGGCTCCGGGTGCGCCCGAGCAGGCGCAGAAAGTCGCGAGCAATCCAGAGATTGAAGCGGACGAATCATGGGGACTCGATCATGGGTCGTGGAGCGTGCTGCGGCACATGTATCCCAAGGCGGATATTCCTGCGTTTCAATTGAGTTTGGACGAGCGGCGCAGCTTCAAGGAACATCTGGAGCTGGGGCGAGAGATTCGGGCGTTGCGCGAGCAGGGCGTGCTGATCCTCGGCAGCGGAAATATCGTCCACAACCTGCGGCGGATCGACTGGAACGAGCCGCATGGCGCGTACGACTGGGCCGTGGAATTCGACGCAAAGGTGAAGAGCGCCGTCGACGCCCACGACGCGAATGCCCTGGCTTCTCCGCAGAAGTGGGGCGAGGCCTTGCTTGCGACCGCTCATCCTTCTGTAGAGCACTACTTGCCGCTTCTCTATTGCATGGGCAGCACGGACGAGAAGGATGATGTGTCGTATCCGTACGAGGGCTTCGATTTTGGAAGCATCTCGATGCGGGCGATCCTGTTCGGCGCCGCGGCGAATGATCCAGAAATAGGCAGACCTTACCGGCCGCTCGACGCTACCTGCTACATTTTGATCCAGTGCTTCCTGCGGAAGAATACGTTGAGCGCCGGCGCATCCGCGAATCGCGAGTCGCGCGTTTCGAGAAGATCCATATACGGCTCGGCAACTTGCGGCTTGTAATTGCGCTGCTGTTCGTCGCGCTGGCATGGCTCGCTTTCGGATCCCATCATCTCTCGCTCGCATGGCTGGCGGTGCCGGTCGTTGCGTTTGGCGGCATCGCGGTTTGGCATTCGAGAATCCTGCGATCACGTGAACTGGCAGACGCGCTGCCGTTCATTTCTACGAGCGAGGGCTCGCGCGCGTTGAAGACCGCTGGGCAGGCACGGGCGCAACTGGCGAACGCTTCGAAGATCCGCACCACGTTTACTCCGCAGATCTGGATCTGTTCGGCAAAGCCAGCTTGTTCCAATTGCTCTCGGGCGCGCGCACCAGCATGGGAGAAGAAACGCTGGCGCGATGGCTGTTGTCGCCTGCGAAGGTCGAACGAGATTCGGACGCGACAGGAAGCAGTCGTTGAGTTGCGGGATGAACTCGACTTGCGGGAAGACCTCGCGGTGCTCGGCGAAGATGCTGGCGTCGGAGTGCATTCCGAAGAACTGGTGAAGTGGTCGGAGTCGCCAAACCAGATGACCCGGCGATGGCTGGCCTGGC
Source organism: uncultured Acidobacteriota bacterium (assembly GCA_963771765.1). Lineage (GTDB taxonomy): Bacteria > Acidobacteriota > Terriglobia > Terriglobales > Acidobacteriaceae > Sulfotelmatobacter. The sequence goes on along the minus strand of CAVYUY010000035.1, from coordinate 252,746 downwards.
TTGCGCCGAGCCTGGCCGTGATGGCGATTGCTGCCGCGGTCGTTTGGGCTGTATGGGGAATTGCAACGCCATTTGTCCTCATCGTTGCGGTCGAGGCTGGTCTGACGTGGTGGCAGCGTCATCCGATCGATATCGCGTTGCATGGAACTGAGCAAGCATTCCACGGCCTGGATCTTTTTTCGGGAGTGCTGGAGCGTTTGGAATCGCATCGTTTTCGAGGCGCGGGTCTGCAGGCTCTACAGAGGGAGTTGTTGTCGAGTGGCGCGACAGCGTTCCAGGCGATCGCAAAGCTGAGAAGTCTGGTGGACTTCATCAATTCGCGGCACAACATCTTTGTACGGATCATCGATGCGCCACTCATGTATTCGGTGCAGGTTGCCTACGCCGCGGAACGTTGGCGGAGAAGGCACGGAGCGGTGGTTCGAAACTGGGTCACAGTTATTGGTGAAATCGAGGCCCTGCTTTCGCTGGCGGCGTACAGTTTCGAGCATCCGGCCGATCCGTTTCCTGAGTTTATGGAGGGCGCCGCATCGTTCGACGGCGAGCAGCTTGGACATCCACTGCTTCCCGCGGAAGGATGCGTACGCAATAGCGCGACGATCGGCGGAGCTACGCGGGTCCTGCTGGTGAGTGGGTCGAACATGTCGGGCAAGAGCACGCTGCTTCGCGCGATCGGCATTAATGTCGTGCTGGCGATGGCAGGCGGTCCCGTGCGGGCAAAGAGATTGCGGATGACTCCACTACGCGTTGGGGCGAGCATCCGAGTGAATGATTCGCTGCAGGAAGGCAGCTCGCGGTTTTATGCGGAGATCACGCGGTTGAGACAGATTCTGGATCTGGCAGCGAGCGCTCCGTCTCTGCTATTTCTGCTCGATGAATTGCTACAAGGCACGAACTCAAACGACCGTCGTGTTGGGGGCGAGGGCATCGTGCGGGCATTCGTCGATCGTGGAGCGATTGGGCTGGTGAGCACGCACGACCTCGCCATTACTAATATCGGGGCTGCGCTCGAGGGACGCGTGCGCAACGTTCATTTTCAGGATGAACTCGCGAACGGGCGGATGACGTTCGACTACACGCTCCGCGAGGGAGTGGTCACGAAGAGCAACGGCCTCGAGTTGATGCGCTCGATCGGGCTCGACGTATAAGAGCGACCGCGACCCGGCGAACGCTACCAGACGCGGCAGCGGTTCTGATTCACCATCGGCGATCCTGCCTTGCAGTGAAACGCTTCCTGGAATTCGGGCATATTCGAAACCACGCCGTTGGTGCGATATTTTTCCGGCGAGTGCGGATCGACGGTCGCCCGCAAGCGCTTGGTTTCATCGCGGCTCTGGCCGCACCAGCTCTGACCGTATCCGACGAAGAATCGCTGCTCGGGTGTTAGGCCATCGAGAGGCTCCAACTTTTCCGCCTTTGTGTCATCCTTCCAAGCCATGTAAGCGAGCAGTAGTCCGCCAAGATCGGCGACGTCTTCGCCGAGCGTCAGCTTGCCGTTGATCTTGATGTCGTCGATGATCGTGTATCCAGAGTACTGATCGGAGATGCAACTCGCCCGCTTTACGAATTCCTTTCCGTCTTCTTCGCGTCCACCAGTCGCGGAGATTGCCCTTCGCATCGAACTGGCGGCCTTCGTCGTCGAAGCCGTGCGTAAGTTCGTGGCCGATGGTGCCGCCGGTATCGCCGTAGTTGGGGGCAGCGTCGGAAGCGGGATCGAAGGCCGGAGGCTGCAGCACGCCGGCCGGGAAATTGATGTCGTTCATCTGCGGGTTGTAATAAGCGTTCACGGTGGGCGGAGTCATGTCCCACTCACCGTGGTCAACGGGCTTGCCGATTTTTGCGAGCTGGCGATCGAATTCAAATTTGCGCGCCCGCTCGACGTTGCCGAGTTCGTCTCCGCGAACGATCTTGAGCTTGCTGTAGTCTCGCCACTTGTCCGGATAGCCGATCTTGTTGGCCATGCCTTGCAGTTTGACGAGAGCCTGCTGCTTGGTGGCGGCCGACATCCAGGGCAGCGAGTTGATGTCCTGCTGCATCGCCGCTTCGATTTCCTTGACCATCTTGAGAGCCTGGCCCTTGGCGTCCGGGCTGAAATATTTCGCGACATAAGCCTGGCCGAGCGCTTCGCCGAGATAGTCGTCGACATTTTCCGTGCAACGCTTCCAGCGCGGCTTGAGTTCTTGCTGGCCGCGAAGAGTTTTTCCGAAGAAGGCGAAGTTCTCGTTCAAAAACGGAGCAGCCAGGTGAGCGGCGTCGGCGTGCACAAGATGCCAGCGCAGATAAGTTTTCCAGTCGGCAACACTCTCTTTTTGTAACTCTTCATTCAGCGTCTTGAAGAAATTAGGAGACGCAACATTGAGCGACGTCAGTGAGGGCATCCCGACCTTGGCGAAATAGACCTGCCACTGAAACTCGGGAGAAAGCTTTTCAAGCTCGGCGCTTGCCATCTTGTGATCAAGGGCTTTCGGATCGCGGCGTTCGACACGAGTCATCGATCCCTTGGCCAGTGCGGTTTCGATCTGCATGACGGTCTGCGCTTCGGCGGCGGCCATGTCGGCCTTGTCGCCGAGCAGTTCGAACATTTTTTGAACGTGCGCGAGATAGGCTTTGCGCAGCTCCACCGATTTCGCGTCGTCCTTGGTGTAGTAGTCGCGGTCGGGCAAGCCGAGGCCGCCCTGATCCGCGTCAGCGATCATCTGGCTCGCATCGCGGAAGTCCTGAATCGAATCGAAGCGGAACAGGACGTTGTCGTCGATCATCGCCGCCGCAACGTGGGCGAGGTCGGTCTTCGAGTTGATCGACGCGATCAGGTCCAGTGTCGGCTTGAGAGGGGCTGCGCCTTTGGCATCGATCGCCTTCTCGTCAGTACAGGACGCGTAATAGTCGCCGATCTTCTGGTCTACCGGAGTGCGACCGGGGTTCGGTGACGCCGCTTCGTCGAGAATCGCGCGCAGGCGAGTCAGATTCTCGTCCTGCATTTTGGAGTAGGTATCCCACGAGGTCTGGTCGGGCGGGATGGGATTGTTCTTGATCCAGCCGCCGCAGGAGTAGGCGAAGAAATCCACGCAGGGGTCCACACTGCGATCCATCGAAGTCACATCGAGCGCCGGTTCGTGTTTTTCGGAACTGGATTGGGCGACGGCCAACGTCGTTAGGAAGGCGAGAGCGAGCGCAAGTATGCCCGTGCGGGAGATCGTCATGGATTGCCTCATCAGGATGAAATCGAACTGCGGGACCGGCAAGTATAAGCCCGATGACTTGCCGGTCATCCAGCAGGACTTGGAACGCGGTCTGGGATCGAAGCAAACAATTACGGACAAACTCTAGCTTTTCCGCAGATGAATCGAGCCGTCTCCGGTGCGAATAGTGAGCGGATTCCCGCCGCCATTGAGCTTGCCATGGACTTCGTTCTGGCGAATTTTGCCTTCCGTAGTGACCGGCATGTCGAGATCGATGTGGCCGTCGCTGGTGTGCAGGTCGACGTCGGCGGTAAAGTCGCCGGGGACGCCGAGCGAGACGCTGCCGTCGCCCGTTTCGAGGCGCCATCCGGCGGTATGGGACGAACCGGCTCCCGCTTCGACCTCGACGCGTCCATCGCCAGTTTTGAGGTCAAGTTCGTCGAAGCGGCCGTTCGCACGGATGTGTCCATCGCCGGTGGTGGCGTGCAGTTTGCCGTCGACGTTCTCGAGATTCTCGGAGCCGTCGCCGCTATGGAGATCCATCGCTCCCTTAAGTCCCTGAAATTTCGATCCGTCCATCGCCGGTGCGGAGGTTGACGTTAGCTTCGCGCGGCATCTGGAGCGTGATTTCTACGCGATGCGATCCCCATTCCATACCGAAATTATGATGAGGAAATTTGACCTCAATTTCGACGGAATTGCCGGTCTGATGCTCCTCGATGCGGATTCCGTCCTCCCCGATTTTGTAGCGCGAGGTGACGACCTTGGTTTCGATGGTGTGCTGATCCCAGGTTGTGACGCGGATATTGGCGTCGGAAGTTTCGACGCGGAGGTCGGGCGTGCCGCTGACTTGATACGTCTTTGACCACTCGTCGGCGAACGCAGGCAGCACGGCGACAATACTGAAAGCCAGAACAAGAAGGCCCAGGCGGTTCACAGAAACATGCTTCATAAGATCCTCCAGCGGGCGAGCACACGTTCACCCCGCGTCTTAGACGAAGTTACGGCGGATGGGTGAGGTTAGTTCCATGAAAATTAGGAGGTAGGGGGTTCGAGATAGGCCATGCGGATCAATGTTCTTTCGGAGAACGGGAGGTAAAGCAGCGCGGCGCTGACGGCGAAAGCGGCGCCCAGCCCGATTTTCTCCATAAGAAGGAAGGGCGCTACGGCCCACAGCTGGTCGAGGGCAAGGATTCCCGGGAAGAGCCGGCGAAATTTCTCTCCGAGGCGGCGGTAGTCGAATCCGACCCCCGAAAGCAGGTAGCAGCGCAGCGGGATGCCGACGCCGGCTGTGACCAGGACTGCGCTGGTTAGAGCGATCGCCCCCCAGAGGGGTAGGAAAGAATCCGCGATGTTCTGGACGGCGTGGATCCGCAGAAGTGCGGCCACGTAGAAGCTGAGATACATGATCTGGATCAAGGCAAAGAGGCCACGGGTGAGGGCACGGTTGGGAATCGGAACTTCAAGGTCGGGATGGAGTGTGACCGCGGGCTGTGCTGGCGGGGGGGCTTCGGCCTTCACGGGGCTGGCAGCGGCCGGAATAGAAACCGATGGAGATGGAGGCGGATCGATCACCGCCGCCAGCACAGGCGCGATGAAACGGTAGCCGCGGCGGGCGAGAGTCTCAACGAAGCGAGGGTTGGAGGCGGAGTCTCCGAGGGCTTCGCGGACTTTGTTGATGGCGGTATTCAGGCTGTGGTCGAAGTCGACGAAGGTGTCGGAGGGCCAGAGCTGCCTTTGCAACTCTTCGCGTGTAACTACGTCGCCGGCGCGGTCGAGCAGAATGGCGAGCACCTGGAATGGCTGTCCTTGCAGGCGCAGTTTGGCTCCGCTTTTGCGGAGTTCGCCGGCACTGAGATCAAGTTCGAAAACTCCGAAGCGGACGATCTTGCCTTTGTTCTGTGGTACTGCCATCGACGAGGCGTAGTTTAGCATCGGCCGGGTCGCGGCGTTCGCATGCCTTGGGGAAGGCCTTCTCGGCTCGCGATGCTCGTTCGCGTAGGCCGTGGCTGCGATCACATTCGGGAATGTGCTCCAGCGCTACAATACGTGCGTGCAGTTCCCCGAATATTCCAAGAAATACCGCGTCCATCGGCGGCATGCGGTGATTGCGTCCGAAACGACAGGCTTGCTGTTGATTGCGTTCCTGCTGCTGGCTCTTACCCTGATTCGATACTGGCACCAGATCCATTGGAGCTGGCGCTGAGCGCGAGTTTGCAGACTCCCGAGAGCAGGGCAGAACCGCTGCTGGTCGTTGTGCTGGGGCCGACCGCGAGCGGTAAAACTGCTCTGTCTTTAGCCATCGCGAAAGAGTTCGACGGCGAGATCGTGAACTGCGATTCGGTCGCGATGTATCGCGAATTTGACATTGGCACCGCGAAGCCAACCCTTTCCGAGCGGGCCGAGGCGCCGCATCATCTCTTCGATTTCGCTGATCCGACGCAGGACGTTACCGCCGGAGAGTATGCGCGGCAGGCGCGCGCCGTACTCGAAGAAATCAAAGCGCGAGCCCGGATGCCGATTGTGGTTGGCGGGACGGGGCTATATCTGCGGGCGTTGCTCGAAGGGCTTTTTGCGGGTCCGGCGCGGTCCGAAGAACTGCGGGAACGTTTGCGCGAACGGGCGAGCATTCGCGGCTCCGACTATCTGCATAAAATTCTCAAGCGCATGGATAAGGCAGCTGCAGAGAGGGTTCATCCGAACGATGCTCCGAAGCTGATCCGGGCGATCGAAGTGTGCCTTTCGGCGAAGGAGAAGATGTCGGAGTTGTGGCAGCAAGGGCGTGATCCGCTGAAGGGATTTTGCATTCTCCGGCTGGGATTGGATCCGGATCGCGCGGAGCTCTATGAACGAATCAACCGTCGGGCTGCCCAGATGTTTGACTGCGGCCTTATCGATGAAACGAAACGCCTGACTGCAAAGTATGGAACCAGCGCCCGCCCACTGGCTTCTCTCGGATACAAGCAGGCGTCCCAACTGCTGCGCGGCGAACTGACGCGAGAGCAAGCGCTGCAAGCGGCCCAGCAGGCGCACCGCAACTATGCGAAGCGGCAGATGACATGGTTTCGCCGGGAGCCGGAGGTTTCGTGGCTCAAAGGTTTTGGCGACCATGCCAAGATACAGGCCGCCGCTTTCGACCTTGTACGAGGCGGCTCATCGCAAGTTCACGGCTGATCAGGCGTCCAATCTTCAGCAACTGAATACATGGCGCTCCTGAGCGATGCTTCTGCTATCGTTTTGTGCATGCCGAAAATCCTGGGTGTCATCCTGCTTGCCGCCACTCTAGCCTCGCCTGCATGGGCAAAGGAGAAGCATCAGCGTCCGAGTCCGATCCGCAATGGGCGTGACGGCGATAAGTGGGCGGAAAAGACGCTACGCAAAATGTCGGTGGAAGAGAAGGTCGGACAAGTCTTCATGATCTGGTGCCGGGCCGGCTTCCTCAATGTGGAGAGTCCTGAGTACGTGCAGTTGCGGGATGCGATGAAGAAGTACAACGTGGGATCGTTTGCCATGACGGTCCATGTGGACGGCCCGTTCCTGCTGCGCAGCGAGCCTTACGAAGCCGCAGAACTGCTGAACCGCCTGCAGCATGATTCGAAACTGCCGCTCTTGTTTGCGGCCGATTTCGAGCGAGGCGTTGCGACACGGCTTATGGGAGCGACCAACTTTCCGCACGCGATGGCATTCGGGGCGGATGGGAAGATTGAAGACGCCGAGAATTTCGGACGCATTACTGCACTTGAATCGAGAGCGGTCGGCGTGCACTGGAATTTCTTTCCGGATGCCGATGTAAATTCCAACCCTGCAAATCCCATCATCAACACGCGCTCGTTTGGCGAAGATCCTAAACAGGTCGGAGATCTGGTCTCGGCTTACATCAAGGGAGCGCACGAAGCCGGGATGATCACGACCGTAAAACATTTTCCCGGGCACGGCGACACGGCAACCGATTCGCACCTGGGAGTGGCAAGCGTGAACGTCGACCGGGCTCACCTGGATTCGATCGAACTTCCACCCTTCCGGCAAGCAATTGCGGCAGGCGTTGACTCGGTAATGGTGGCGCACGTGACGGTTCCGGCGCTGGATTCCGATCCCAATCATGTGGCGACGATTTCGACCAACGTGGTTTCGGACCTGCTCCAGAAGCAGCTTGGGTTTAAGGGGCTTGTAATCACCGATGCGCTCGACATGGCAGGACTAACGCATCTTTTCGCGAATGATATTGGGCGCGCGGCAGTCGAGGCCTTCAAGGCGGGTAACGATTTGCTGATCATCCCTGCCGATCTCGGAGCTTCCTACGAATCGATGGTGAAAGCAGTCTCATCGGGCGAGATCCCCCAGGCGCGGCTGGACCAATCGGTGCTTAAGATCCTGAAAATTAAGGCTTCCCTGGGTCTGAACGAGGCCCGAACAGTCGATCTTGGGCAAATTGCGAACCTCGTCGGGCGGCCGGAAAACATAACATTTGGTCAACAGGTGGCGGATTCGGCGGTCACTCTGGTCCGCGATAACGGCAAAATACCTCCGCTGAAATCAAAGGGAACCGCGAAGGCGGCTCTTCCGTATACGACAAGGGAAGAGACCCACAACCAGGTATTGGCTGTGCTCTTTTCTGACGACGTGCGAACGGATTCGGGTCGGGCATTTGGACGAGAGTTTCATACCCGAATTCCGGATTCACGGGTGATTTATGTCGACCCGCGAATCGCCGGCGGCATGAGTGAAGAAGTATTGAAGGCGGTCGACGAGGCGCAAACTGTGGTTGCGGTCGTCTATGTGATTCCGACCGCGGGGAAAATTGGCAATTCGGTGGCTATGGCCGATGCCACAGGCGCGCTGCTGCAGCAGGTGCTCGATCATGCGGCGGCGAGAACGAGCGTGATAGCAATGGGGAATCCGTACCTGGCCAGCGATTTCCCGAAGATCGAGAACTACATGTGCACATTCTCGAATGCGACGGTTTCCGAAGTGGCCGCGGTCAAGGCGCTTTTCGGGGAGATTCCGATTCACGGGCATTTGCCAGTAAGCATTCCGAGTATTGCCGAACGCGGAGCGGGACTTGAGCGTCCGGCGCAGATGGCCAGAAGAGGGTTTTCGCATGCGCAGAAATAGCTTCCTCAACTCGGGCCTAGTTTTGGCCGTCTCGTTCGCGGCGTTACTGCCAGCCTGCAGCGTGAACGTGAAGAAAGAAAAGAACGGCGAAGACAAGCAAGTCGACATTAATACGCCGATGGGCGGAATTCACGTCAGCAAGGGCGCGGATCCTCAGGATGTCGGGATTCCCGTTTACCCGGGCTCGAAGTTAAAAGAGAAAGATTCGGACGGCAGCGACAAGAGCGCGAATGTGAACATCTCCGGGTTTGGCTACGGATTGAAAGTTGTAGCGCTCGAATACGAGAGTGGCGATGCGCCCGGCAAAGTCGTGGACTATTACAAAGATCAGTTGAAGAAATACGGTAACGTGCTGGTCTGTCACACGTCGGACGTTGACTTCAACATGGAAGGAAGAGACAAGGACAGTGGCACCAACGAGCTGCGATGCGAGGGCAAAATGGGCGTCAACATCGAACTCAAAGTGGGCACCCGCGAGAACCAGCACATTGTCGCCGTACAGCCCGAAGGCAGCGGGTCGACCATTTCACTCGTCTACGTACGCACGCACGGCAAGGATGCCGATCTTTAACACCCGGACCCCTGAAAGCGCTTCGTCTCAAGGAGAAAGTCTATGTTGCGTCATCTGGTTCTAACCTTTGCAGTTGCTGCGGGACTGAGTGCCCCGGTTTTTTCTCAGGATTCGGAATCACACGACAAAAATTTCGACGTTCGAAGCTCGGTGGGCGACCTGCACGTGGGCGATGATGCGGACGCGAAGAAAGTCGGAGTGCCGCTCTATCCGGGAGCCAGACTCAAGACCGACGACAAGAATAACAATCAGGCAAACTTCGCGGTTTTGACCGAAGCGTTTGGAATGAAGCTGATCGTCGCGAACTATCTGTCGACTGACGATCCGGGAAAAATCATCGACTTTTATCGCGACAAGCTGAAGCGGTATGGCAAGGTTCTCGAGTGCCATTCGGAAAAGCATGGCGGCGATGTCGATGTGAATGAGGGCGACGATGACAAAGATAAAGATTCCGGCAAGAGCAAAGAATTGAAGTGCGATGAGAAGTCGGGTCCGGTTACGGAATTGAAGGTCGGCACGGAAGACAACCAGCGCATCGTGGCTGTCGAGCCCAGCGACTCGAGTAAAGGAACGAAATTCGCTTTGGTCTACGTCCACACCAGGGGCAAGAAGGGCGATATCTAAGGCGTTTTCGATCCCTGTGCCGAAGTCCGCCAGCAGGCAGGTAGTGGCTGAATCGGGAGCTTCTGATGGCATCTTCGCTTCGACGCTGTCGGCCACGCGAAGTTCCTCGGCCCGCTGGCGAAAACGTGGGCTCTTCGGGACGACGCCTCGCGGATTCGGAGTTCACGTTGCGCCACTACGGAGCGGCGCAGAGTCTTGCTTCTACCCCTCATGCTGCTGTACTTTTCAGATGCGAGTTCCGTGATTCCTCGTCTCTAATTGATGGAGCAGCCCTGCTACAAATGCGGCCAGTCGGTGGAAGAAGGCAGGCCGTTTTGTCCGCACTGCGCGGCTCCTCAGATTCGCGTTCTAATCCCTGAACCTGCGGTGGTTGGCGGGGCATTTCCTGATTCCGCAGCGGCGACCCTAACAAGCTCCGATCTTCCTGCTTCGCAAACGGTCCCCGTGCTGGCATTGCCGATGCGCTGGTCGCAAGCGGCCAAACCGTGCGCCCTTGCGGCACTTGTCGCATCTCTGCTGATGTCACTCGGGCTGAATCCATTTGTTGCGATGCTGTGCGTGGGATTTCTTGCCGTTGTTTTTTATCGGCAGGGACGGCGGGAGTTGATGATCAAGCCGAGTACGGGTGCCGCGTTGGGCGCGCTCGGCGGCATACTCTGGTTCGCGATCTCCGCCATCCTCGAAGCATCGCTCGTGATCTTCCTGCACAAAGGGCCTGAACTTCAGGCAGAACTCCTCAACCGGCTTCAACAGGCGGCGACGCAGACTAGCGATCCGCAGGTGCTGCAGATGTTCGATCGCTTGAAAACTCCGGGCGGACTCGAATTCCTGATGCTGGCCGGGATCTTCTTCGCCTTTCTCGCGGCCATCGTTCTCGCCGGAATCGGAGGAGCAGTGGGCGGAGCGATCTTCGGGCGTCGCCGGTCGTAGCGCGAGCGTTCGACCCTTCCGACTGAAGGTTGCCGGGCGCTGCTCGCGGCGCGTATGATGCTCCGTTTGTACTTTCCCTGATGAATAAGCCCGCACGCGGATCGTTACTCGGCATCGAGCATCTTGAGACGAAAGAAATTCTGGGACTGCTGAAGCTGGCACGCCGTATGAATCCGCAAAAGGCGCGTCCGCTGCTGCGGGGCAAGCGCATCGTGCTGCTGTTTTACGAAGCCTCTACTCGCACACGCACCTCATTTGAGTTCGCTGCCAAGTCGTTGGGCGCGACGACGACGCTGGTACAGTCTTCGGGATCGAGCATCGAGAAAGGCGAGTCGGTGATCGATACCGGATACACGCTTCGCGCGGTCGGAGCCGACTGCATTGTGATGCGGCATCCGTCAGCGGGCGCGCCGCACCTGATGGCGCAGCATCTGGATATTCCCATCATCAATGCCGGGGACGGGATGCACGAGCATCCGTCGCAGGCGCTGCTTGATGCAGTCACGATCCTGAAGCACAAGAAATCGCTGAAGGGGTTACAGGCGACGATCATCGGCGACATTTTTCACAGCCGCGTGGCACGCAGCGCTTGCCATCTGCTGACTCGACTCGGAGTCAAACTGACGCTGTGCGGCCCACCCGAGTTCGTTCCCGACGTGGCTGCCACACTGGTTGCCGGACTGCGAGTGACGCGGCATCTCGAAGACGCGCTTCGGGGCACGGATGTGGTCATGCTTCTGCGGGTGCAGAAAGAGCGGCTGGCCGGGCAGAAGATCCGATTGCAGGATTACATTGCGCACTACCAGATGACGACAGCGAGATTAAAGCTAGCGAAGAAAGACGCGATCGTCATGCATCCCGGACCGATTATCCGCGGGCTCGAGCTGACCGCTGAAGTGGCTGACGGGCCGCAGTCGGTGATCGTTGAGGAAGTCCATAATGGGGTCGCCACGCGCATGGCCATCCTGGCGCGAGCGCTGGGGAAGGCACGATGAGCCACAGATGTTTACGGGTTCAATCCAGGATTTGAATGTGTTCATTTTTTATGTGGGGAGAATTTTGGTCGAAAAATCGAGCGCGGATTAAGCTCAAGAACCTGACTGCTAAATGCCAAGAGCTGAGAGCCAAACACGAGAAGCCCGAAGCCTGCTGATCAAAGGCGGCCACATGATCGATCCGGTAGCGAAGATTAACTCGCCCATGGATCTTCTGCTGCGCGATGGCCGGGTGGCTGAGATTGCGCTGCCGGGAAAGATCCGCGGAGGAGCCGCCGAAAAATTCGACGCGCGGGGGCTGATCGTTGCACCGGGCTTTATCGATCTGCACGTCCATTTGCGCGAGCCTGGGCAGAGCTATAAGGAGACGATCGCCAGTGGTACGGCGGCCGCTGCGGCAGGCGGATTCACCTCCGTTTGCACCATGCCGAACACGGCGCCTGTGGTGGACACCGCAGAGTGGGTGAGTTGGCTGCGGGATGCGGAGCGTGGAGCGGTGGTGAATGTTTTTCCCATCGCGGCTGCCACGCGCGGAAGCCGTGGCGCGACGTTGACGGATTTTGCCGCGTTGCAACGCGCCGGGGCGGTCGCCGTGACCGACGACGGCAAGCCCGTTCTCGACGATGAAGTGATGCGCAGCGCGATGCGTTTGGGCGCCGAATTGAATTTGCCGGTAGTGCAGCACGCCGAAGATACCCGGGTTACGGAAAATTGCTCGATGAACGCTGGACCGACGAGTTTTCGCCTCGGGTTGCGCGCGATGCCGGCATCGGCGGAAGCGTCGGTAGTGGATCGCGACGTGACGCTTGCACAGCAGATTCATGAATCACGGCTGCATGTGGCACACATCTCGACCTCCGATGCGTTGAAAGCTGTTCGTCGCGGCAAGCGAGCCAAGGCGCGTGTGACTTGCGAAGTCACTCCGCACCACTTCGTTCTAATCGATGAGAATGTGGGGCAATACGATACGAACTACAAGATGAATCCGCCGCTACGCTCTGCAGCCGACGTGGAAGCGATACTGGCGGCGCTTGCGGACGGAACGATCGATGCCATTGCTACCGACCATGCTCCCCATGCGGCCCACGAGAAGCAGGTGGAATTCGAGCGCGCATCGTTTGGGATCACAGGGCTCGAAACTGCCCTGGCGTTGGCAATCACGAAGCTGCATCGCGAGCACAAGATTCCGCTGACACGCATTGTCGAGCTGTTCACTTCTGGTCCAGCAAAGGTGTTTGACCTTCCGCAGCGCGGATCGCTGGAACGCGGGAATTTTGCGGACGTGACCATCTTCGATCCGAAGAAGCGCTGGACGTTCGAAGCCGCCAAATCGCGTTCCATGTCGCACAATACCCCATTCGACGGCTGGCAGTTCACCGGGAAAGTCGTTGCGACCATAGTGGGTGGCCAGATCATTCATCGAGAAGCCTAAATTCTCAGGAGGCAACATGAACCGCATCGTTTACGTTCTCGCCGTATTCGTCCTGGCCTGCGGTGGAATTTTGTCTCCCGTGGCCGCGCAGGTGAGCGCTCCGCCGGCAACCGCATCGGAGCAGCGGACAGCCCCGGCCTTCGATGTGGAATCCGCAGTGAATACATACCTGGCAAAGATGCCTCCGGCAGAGCGGGCGCGCTCGAATGCGTATTTCGAAGGCGGCTACTGGCTGCAGCTTTGGGATTTTGTCGCCACGGTCTTCATCATGTGGCTGCTCCTGCGGTTTCGTTTGTCTACCGGAATGCGGAATCTTGCCGAGAAGATCACGCGGTTCAGTCCGTTGCAGACGGCAATCTACTGGCTGCAATTCATCATCGTGCTTTCGGTGATCAATTTTCCGCTCACCGCCTATGAAGGTTACTTCCGCGAGCACAAATATGCGCTCTCGAACATGAGCTTTGGCAGCTGGGTGCGCGACCAGATGATCGGCCTGGCACTATCGATTGTGTTAGGAGCCATCCTGATGGTTCCTCTATTCGGCATCGTGCGAAAGCTCGGAAAAAATTGGTGGTTATGGGGCGCTGCAGTGATGCTGGTGTTCCTTGCTCTCGTTGTCATCATTGCGCCGGTATATATTTCTCCGCTCTTCAATCAGTACAAGACAGTCCAGGATCCACGCATCAAGGACCCGATCCTGAGCATGGCACGCGCGAACGGTATTCCGGCTACGAATGTGTATGAATTCGACGCGTCGCGGCAGTCGAACCGGGTGAGCGCCAACGTCAGTGGCTTTGCCGGCACGGAACGCATTTCTCTGAATGACAACCTGCTGAATCGCTGCACGTTACCCGAGATCGAAACCACCATGGGACACGAGATGGGGCACTACGTCCTCAACCACGCCTACAAAGGATTTGTGATGGAAGGCGTGGTGCTTGTGATCGGGTTCGCATTTCTGAACTGGGGCATCACGCGCTTGCTGGCGCGCTATGGCGAGGAATGGGGTATCCGCGGCATTACCGATGTGGCGGTTCTGCCGGTTGCATTCCTTGTTTTCTCCACGTTCTTTTTTGTGACCACACCGGTGGGAAATACGATCACGCGGACCATGGAATTTGAAGCGGATATGTACGGACTTAACGCGGCGCGCCAGCCGGATGGCGAGGCTAACGTGGATTTGTTGCTCGGCGAATATCGAAAGATGGAGCCCGGGCCGATCGAGGAGTTCCTATTCTTCGATCATCCGAGCGGAAGAACGCGCATAACCGCAGCCATGCGGTGGAAGGCGGAGCATCCAGAGACGACTTCGCCCGAGGAAATGGCGCGGCCGATGTTCGAGTCGAAGTAGTGCGCCGCCGCTTGCTTTAATTCGCCAGGACTTTCATCTGGCGTCCGACTTTCTTCAGGACCTCGAGCGCTTGCTCGAGTTCTTCCCTGGTGTGCGTCGCGGTCATAATCGTGCGGATGCGTGCCTTTCCTTCCGGCACTGTGGGAAACGCGATACCCGTGCCGAGCACTCCCTCCTTGAAGAGCTCGCGTGAAAAATCCATGGTCAGCTTGCCGTCTCCGATGATGATCGGAGTGATTGGCGTTTCGCTGGCGGGAGTGGATTTCCCTCCGATATCGAAGCCGAGCAGGCCGAGTTCTTTCTTCCAGAAGTGAGTATTTTCCCAGAGCTTCTCCATGCGCTCGGGTTCGCTTTCGAGGACGTCAAAGGCCGCGATGCAGGTTGCGGCCACAGACGGCGGGTGCGACGTCGAGAACAGGAAGGGCCGGGCGCGGTGATAGAGAAAGTCAATCAGATCGCGGGTGCCGCAGACGTAGCCGCCGAGGGCGCCGATCGCCTTCGAGAGCGTTCCGACCTGAATGTCGACGCGGCCGTGCATCTTGAAGTGGTCGATGGTGCCGCGGCCGTTGCGTCCGAGAACGCCGGAGGCATGGGCATCATCCACCATCATGATGGCGCCGTATTTTTCAGCGAGATCGCAGAGGGCGGGAAGCGGGCCAATGTCGCCGTCCATGGAAAAAACTCCGTCGGTGATCAGCAGCTTCTTGCCGGGCTCGTTCTGGATGCTCGCGAGTTGCTCTTCGGCGTGGGCTGTGTCTTTGTGGCGGAAGACGAGAATCTTGGCTTTCGAGAGCCGTGCGCCGTCGATGATGGAAGCGTGATTGAGCGCGTCGGAGATGATGAAATCTTCTTTGCCTAGCACAGCCGAGACCGTGCCGGCGTTCGCCGCGAATCCCGACTGAAAAACCACGCAGGCCTCGACATTCTTGAAGCGTGCGATCTTTTCCTCGAGTTCCATGTGGATCTGCATCGTCCCGGCAATCGTGCGGACCGCACCCGATCCGACGCCAAATTTTCGCGTCGCTTCCAAGCGCCGCTTCGCGCAGCTTGGGATGCGTGGTCAATCCCAGGTAATTGTTGGAGGCGAGATTGATGACCTTCTTGCCGTCAAACGTACAGACCGGCGCCTGCTCATCATCGAGCACGCGGAGCTTGAAATGTGTGCCCTTGGCTTTGAGTTCGTTGAGCTGATCGGTCAAGTACGAGAGCGGATTCGTGCGAGTCGCGCTAGTCATGAATGCCTCGGGAAAGTCTTTTTGCCGCGGATTTACGCGGAACCACGGGGATCTCTGAAAATCAGTTTAATACTTGTCGCGGTCAGCGCGCCTTTGCCTGACCGTCCTGTCACATCTGTGCATAACAGCGGTGTGCTGGCGCTTCACATCTTCACAATGACAACGCGACGCCGCTCGGTTTTTCAAATCCTGGTGATGCGCCTAAATTCGCGGCAAGGAAGTGCCGACACTCAAAACATGATTGGGTTTCCGGTCGCGATGCTGGCTTCGCAGAGGCGCTTCATGCTTTCGAAGAATTCCTTTTCACCATCCGTTAGGATGTCGCTGGATCCCAAAACAAGATCGACTTCGCTCTTGAGGGCGGGAGACTGTTTGACCGGAATGGAGTCGCCCGTGTGCGTACCGTCGTAGACGACCTTCTTCAGGAGGAGGGGAAACTTCGGTCCGGGATCGCCTTGCAAGCCGCGCAGAAATTCGCGCACGTGCTGCGCCCGGGTGATGTTGCCCAGAAACTCAGACACCAGAAATCCTTCGTGCTCGCACGATTCCTGCACCCAACGGTCGTGTGCTTCCCATTCATCTTCGGAAGGATCGCCCTTGAGCGAGGGAGCGCCGAATTCATCCCACAGGAACAGCTCCGGAAACGGATGCGGAGTTTTCACCTTCCCATCGCGGATGCAGGTGCAGCGGACGTAGGCATCGAGACTCAAAGGCTTGTTCGTCGAATTTGTAAGGTCGCGGGCATGAGTGCCAGCGCCACGTTTCTCACTTCACGCCGTTCGGGTACACCAGGATTTTGCTGGCTTCACCGGTTGTCAGCCGTGTCATCGCCTTACCGAAATCTTTCATCGAAATGCGGTCGGTGATTACGGGGTGCAGGTTGAGTTTGCCACTCTTCAACAGAGCCGTCATCTGATACCACGTCTGGTACATGCGGCGGCCGTTGATGCCCTGAATCGTGATGCCCTTGAAAATAATGTCTTCCGAGAAATTCAGCGAAATAGGTTTGGAGGTCAGGCCAAGAAGCGAAATCCTTCCGCCGCGGCGCACGATGTCGAAGGCTGTGCGAATCGAGTCGGGATGCCCCGCCATTTCGAGGACGACGTCGACGCCGAGGCCGCCAGTCTTCTCCATGACGATCGCATTCACGTTCTCTTTCGCCGGATTGAGCACGTAGTCGGCCTGCATTTCGCGAGCGATGCGGGCGCGATGCTCGTTGACTTCGATCGCGAAAACAGATGTCGCCCCCACGGCCTTCGCCACCGCAATCGAAAAAAGGCCGATGGGTCCGCAGCCCGTGACGGCGACGCTCTTGGCGGCGATCTCCCCGGCTAAGACGGTGTGGACGGCATTCCCCAACGGATCGAGGATGGAGGCGTACTCGGTCGGAATGGCGGGATCGAGCTTCCAGATGTTGGATTCGGGGATGACCACGTATTCGGCAAAGGCGCCGTCAGCGTCGACGCCGATGATTTTCACGTTTTGGCAAATGTGGGCTTCGCCGGTGCGGCACTGCAGGCACTTGCCGCAAGCCACGTGCATCTCGGCGGAAACAAAGTCACCTTCTTTTACGCTCGTGACTTCGTCGCCAAAGGCTGCTACTTCCCCACAAAACTCATGTCCGGGAATGAGCGGCGGGTGTATGCGGTTCTGCGCCCAGCGATCCCAGTTGTAGATGTGCAGATCGGTGCCGCAGATGGACGCAACCTTCACCTTGACCAGCACATCGGTTCGCCCGAAGGCCGGAATCTTCACTTCACGGATCTCGGCTCCCGGCGCAGCTTCTGGCTTGACCACCGCCAGCATTGTTCCAGCCATGATTTCCACCTATAAAGTACGATGCCAAAAGTTACACAAACACAAAACGTATGATTCTAGCACCAGCAATCCTGGATAGTTGATGGTGCCGCAAGCTGTCCCTTCCGGAATTGCCGTCCGCGAAAGCGCGTTGAAGGTCTTGTCGATACCTTGCAAAAAGGACTCTCTCGGGGCGGCTGGCGCAGGTTAGGGGCAAACCCCATCTCGGTATCGGCATCGTAAGGTCGTTCGCCGCGAAGAATTGAGGTTGAGTTTGCTACTACGTACGATCGCCGTGGTGTTTGGTTGCCTGCTCTTCAACGTCGCCTTGCCGGCGCAAACCGTTGCAGTGCGCTACCCGCAAGGCCTGGTGCACGGTTTTCTGGCGCTCAGCACGATGGAGGGAACTCAAATCGCTGAGGGTGATTTGACCCAGGTTGCTCGCGGCAGCCGGGTAACGAGCCGTCTCACTTTTCATTTCAAAGATGGATCACTGCAGGACGAGACTACCGTTTTTTCGCAGCACGGCAACTTCCGGCTGATCTCCGATCACCTCGTTCAAAAAGGTCCCGCCTTCAAGAATGCGAGCGATGTATCGGTCATAGCCGCCACGGGAGAGGTTACGGTGCGGTACACCGACGATAAGGGGAAAGAAAAAGTCGAAAGCGAGCGACTCAAACTGCCGCCGGACGTCTCGAATGGCTTGGTTCCGATCCTGCTGGAGAATCTCAGGCCGGGCGATCTGCCGCCGAACCTTTCACTGGTCGTGGCGACGCCAAAACCACGGATCGTTAAGCTCTCAATCAATTCTCCGGGCTCCGATGCATTCTCGCTCGGGGGATCGAGTCGCGAAGCGAAGCACTACGTCATCAAAGTAGACATCGGAGGAGTCGCCGGATTGGTCGCGCCAGTACTGGGGAAACAACCGCCAGATGCTCATGTTTGGATTCTGGGCGGTGAAGCACCTGTGTTCGTGAAGTCAGAGACTTTGTCGTACACTGGGCGGGCCGTTGTGGCGTACGGAACTTCTATCTCCGGTGTGGCCGAAGTCCGATACGGCTGAGGCGAAGGATGGCGTCCGCGGCAGGCCCTGATTATCCGGGCTCTACCGCGAAGGCCCGGCTACAGGCGTGCCTTCCGAGTGTCGGACTTCGGGACGACCTTCTTGTAGTCCTCTGACTTGCCACGGGGGATGCTCAGCGTTTTCCAGTCGCTCGACCGCAGATGCTTCGCCAGGAGCACGATTTGGCCGATGTGTTGAGCGTAGTGCGCGATCTGCCGGTTGAGGGCCTGCAATACGGTGTGGGGTTCGGCGCGGATCATGACGGTTCGCATGACGTCCTCGGGCTTGAAGAGGATCGATGGCTGAAAATACGCAGGCCCAGCCATCTTCCCACCACCGCATGACCTCGGCGCGAGTGGTCGCGGCATTCACTTCGAATTCGCGGTCGCGAAATCGGTCGGGCTTTTCGCCGTCGCTCGTTAAGAAATCGGTAAAGCGGGATCGCATGTTTCCGGCAAGATGTTTGACCAAGGTTGCAACCGAATTGGCTTCGGGATCAAGTGTGACGAAAAGGTCCTCGTCCCGCAGTTGAGCCATGGCGTTCTCGCCCATGCGCTTGTGTCCGCGGAACTGGCGGCGGGCCTCTTCGAGATAATGCTGACTGGTATCGAGCGACATGGAATTTGTAATATCACTGGTCCTTGAGGAGAAGCAACTAGCGGACCGCGGTTTGTCCCCACCCACCACCACCGGGCGTTTCGATCGTGATGCGTTCTCCCTTGGCGAGACGTGTGCTGAACTTGCCCGGCATCGATTCGCTTGAGCCGTTCGCTCGGGTGATGAACGCTTTACCGGGAGCGCCGTCTTGGCCTCCTGACAATCCCCAGGGACCACGCGATCGTCGATCGGCCAGGAGTGTGACGTCGCAGTCGCAGAGCACTTCAATCTCGCGGACGATGCCGTTGCCGCCACGAAACTTACCCACGCCGCCGCTTTCCGGGCGCAACGAGTACGAACGCACGCGCAGCGGATAGGCGTATTCCAAAGCTTCCGCGGGAGTGTTGAGCGAGTTTGTCATGTGGGTATGAACACCAGAGATGCCGGGCTTGCCGGGTCGACCGCCTGTGCCACCGGCAATGGTTTCGTAGTAGGTGAACGGAACTCCGCTGCGCGGATCGATGCCGCCAATCGTGAGATTGTTCATCGTCCCGGATGAAGCGGCTGGAATGCGATCGGGAATCGCCTGCGCCAGCGCCCGCAGCAGCACGTCAACGATGCGCTGGGATGTTTCGACGTTGCCGCCCGCAACCGCTGCGGGAGGCCGAGCGTTGACGATGGTTCCCTCAGGCGCAATCACTTCAATCGGCCGCATGAGCCCAGCCGCCGCGGGGACGTCGTCCGCCAGCAGGCACCGAAAGACGTAGAAGCACGCAGAATAGGTAATCGCCGCAACGGCGTTGATGCTGCCTTCAACTTGGGGATCGCTTCCTGTGAAATCGACAGTGACGATGCGGCTCGAACGGCGAATACGGTTCGCAGCCGGCGTTCGACTCTTCTCCGGATGAACTCGCACGCGGACTGCGATCTTGACGGGGCGTTTGCTGATTCCATCGCCATCGAGAAAGTCTTCGGCATTAAACTCCCCGCGAGGCACTTGTTGCAGAAATGCGCGCATCAATTCTTCGGAATATTGCAGAAGATCGGATGCGGCCCGCCGGGTCTTCTCGAGTCCGTAACGCGAACACGCCTCGAGCAGACGCTGTTCTCCCGTATGGCAGGCGGCAAGTTGGGCGCCCAGATCTCCTTCGCGCTCCTCGGGAGTGCGGACGTTGTTCAAAAGCATCGCGAGAATGTCGCGGTTCATTTCGCCCGCCCGCATCAGCTTGACTGGAGGAATGCGGACGCCTTCCTGGTAGATTTCGCGGCAAAGGCCCATCGATCCCGGGTAAGTTCCGCCAACGTCGGCATGGTGCGCGCGCGAGGAAACATAGAAATCCGGGCCGGTGCGGTTTTTGCGGCGTCCGATATATACCGGCGCGACCAGGGTGATGTCAGGAAGATGAGTTCCGCCGCGAAACGGATCGTTGAGCATGACGACGTCACCTGGCTGCATCGGGCCGGCATCAATCGCCGCTTGCACCGACATGGGCATCGATCCGAGATGCACGGGCATGTGGTCGCCCATGGCGATCACCTGTCCGTCGCCATCGAACACTGCGCAGGAATAGTCGCGTCGTTCTTTGATATTCGGGGAAAACGTGGTCCGTCGAAGCGCCGCACCCATCTCTTCCGCGATCGAGTGGTAGAGGTTCTTGAAGATTTCGAGTTCGATGGGATCGCGCCGCATGACGGGATGGTATCAGTCGTTGATGTTTGGGCGACGGTCGCTTGCGGCTTGCGGCACCGGCATGTTTGCTTTCCACGCTGATTTTTACGAACGACCGACGGCGATCAACCAGCGATTGACTTCAATTTTTCTTTGAAATTCACAGAATTCTATTGACACTTTATTCACAGTGCCGCAATATCTTGGGTTATATGACCTTCCCATACTACGAGTAGGGTAGGTTATTCAAGTAAAGGGCCCAAGTTAGCGTCACCCCTTCAAGGGAAAATCGTTCACGGGAGGCACCTTCAATGGCAACGAAGAAGAAGGCAAAAAAGAAAAAGCACTAACCTGTTAGCGAGATGATCTCGCAAACACCGATTTCTCACTGGCCTCTTGAGAGAAGCACCTCTTAAGAGGCTTTACTGTTGCGCGAGGTTTCGTCGAAACCCGGTGTTCGCTGCGGGTAACTCTCTTGGGCTAGATGTCGCGAAATTTTGTTGTTCCCCGCCGGACCTGTGTCACAATAAGCGGACAACGCGGCTTTGCCGCGACCGAAACAAATGGCTGCGAGGAAAACAGGCACGGCGAAACACAAGGCGGATGAAGTTGTCATACCCGACAAACTTTATTTCCGCATCGGAGAAGTAGCCACCCTCTGCCATCTGCCGGCTTACGTGCTCCGTTTCTGGGAGTCGGAGTTCCCGCAACTCAAACCTGTCAAGAGCAGCACCGGACAGCGCATGTACCGCAGGCGCGACGTCGAGAATGTGCTGCGCATCAAGCAACTTCTCTACGAACAGGGCTTCACGATTTCAGGCGCGCGGCAGCATTTGCGCTCGGAAACCAAGACCGATAAGACGCAGAGCGCAATTCCGTTCCCGACCCAATCCACGGCGGAGATTCAGCATATTCGCCAGGGCCTGCGCGAGATTCTGAGTTTGCTTTCCACCCGCCGTACAGGATGAGCGCCGTTCTCAC
Organism: uncultured Acidobacteriota bacterium; assembly: GCA_963771765.1. Lineage (GTDB taxonomy): Bacteria > Acidobacteriota > Terriglobia > Terriglobales > Acidobacteriaceae > Sulfotelmatobacter. The sequence goes on along the minus strand of CAVYUY010000035.1, from coordinate 231,210 downwards.
GCCGGTTCGTGAGATTCTGAAGAGAGTCCCTTTCAACCTACGGTCGCTGCCGGCCAAGAAATAGCGGCGCACGCCGGGAACATCGAATCCTCCGCAAGCGCCAACCCTCTCTAATACTGAGCTTCAAACTGAAAATGGAAAGAGGGCATTTCGGACAATCCCGCCTCTTTCAACTTGGCTCGAACGGTGGAAGCAATCTCAGCGAGTTCATTTGACCCGAATGCGGCGTGAAAATCGTGTTCATGCCCGAGCCAAACGATTCTCTGGCCGATATAGAAATAGAAGTCGTCACTTACAGTCATCCGCCCGAAGTGCGTATCTAGTCCAAGTCGTCTGGCAATTTTGCACCTCGGATCACTTCGAGTCTCAATAGCGCTAATGAGATCTTCGTCCCCAGGGTCCACTCCAATCTTGATGCCGTAGAAAACGAAAAATGAATCGGCTCCCACCGCAAACTCCTGCCAACTGAATTAAGAGAAGAAGCATTGCTACTCTACGCTCTGTCACCACCCATCATCGCGTTTATAGCAAGCCGCCAACACCTTTCCATCGTTTGAAGTCACCAGGATCGGCGGATGTCCCTTACGCCTCTGCCCAGTTGCTCCGTTCCAGAATCGTTGGCGGCTCGTAGGTCTGTCCATGTGCCAGGCGTCGCTCTTCCCGGCGCGTGGTCCACAGCAGACATCGGCCCAGGATGGCTTGGCATCATTCGCGAGAAAAATCCGGATTCGCGCTTAAATTCCTGCCGCAGCGCGCCGATCTTATCGCTGACGTACCGTCCACTTTGCGGAATTGATGTTCCATGGCCCACAACGCCGAGCTATAGATGCCGCTCAGGCGATCCATTTCACGCGTAAACCGTTCGCGCACACGAGCGTCGGGCGAGTCTTTGTACTTCTTCCATCCTGCCAACAACGTTCGCGAAATGCGGTACAGGCTGGGGCCGTTGAGTTCGAAATCGCGCCAGAAAGCCCAATCCAGAAAGCGCTTGGAGTCCTCGCGCGAAATCGCGGCATGCTTGAAATTGAATTTGAACTGGCCGTGAACATCGGCGTAATCGACGTCGCGCAGCAAGCGGCCTTCCTGCAACATCTGCCGATAGAGTGGAGTGCCAGGCACCGGCGTGTACAGCATGAACTGATGAAAATCGGTATCGTGCGACACGGCGTGCTCGATTTCATCCATGATGTTTTCGGGCGTATGGTGCTCCAGGCCGATGATGGTCGACCCCTGCACGCGGATTCCATGCTCGCGGAGCTCGCGTGTCAGTTCACGCGTGTCGGAACCCTGCAGCTTGCTGTAGCCGGCTCGTGGGAGATTCCAGGCCCATCCACAACCACGAGACGCCGAGCTCGACCAGTTCCTGCATGGTGTACTTGCGAATCGCATTGGCCGAGGCGAAGACCGACATGCGTCCAGCTCTTGCGTCGCCTGCTTTCATGCGATCCAGCAGACGCATGCGCGCTCGCGATGCAGCAGGAAATTCTCGTCCATGATGAAGAAGGAGCTGACCTTGAGTTCTTGCTCCATGCGGCTCATGACGGCGAACAGTTCGTCGCCGCGTCTCGAAGAAGTTGACGAATTTTCCCTTGCCCCCGAAAAATGCCGACGTCGTGCAGAAGTTGCAGCCCATCGGGCAGCCGACGGAAGGAATAATGGTCGCGGCGGTCGCGCCTTTGCGCTCCGGCAGGCTGATCCCCATGATGCGCGTGCGCATTCCTGAAACAATGGCCGGATGGCGGATGGGCGCGGTGTCATCTTCGCCCAGGTAGCGCCGCATCCAGGCGATTCCTTCGCCGCGCACGATGTGGTCCGCGTCGATGATCTTTTCGACGCCAGGAATGGCAGCGACGTGCCCGCCAACCACAATCGTCGAACCCGGCGAAAGCTTGCGGACCAAGCGGCACATCTCGCGCACTTTGCCGACATTGACGATGATCGACGAGATGCCGACGATGTCGTATTTGTTTCGCGTGAGTTCGCGGGCGAAATCTTTTCGCGTGGGAAAGTCCAGCACCGTGCAGGGCGCGGAAATGTTTTCCCGGATCATCATGATGCCCCAGGAGCGATGAAACATGCGTAGCGAAAAGCTGCCTTGCGCACGCGTGACCTGATTGTGGTAAAGCTCCATCGGATTGATGGAGCGGCTGCCGAATTCGTCGTCCTGCGCGTAAGGCCCGAAGACCGAACTCAACAGGATGCGGGCGTGTGTTCCTTTAGGATGTCTTTCGGGTGGTGTAGATACGTTCGCAGCAGTGCGGGCCTGGTACTTCTTGAATTTCCAATTCTTCTCATCATCCGTTTCCCCCCACATGCCGTTACCTCCATCCTATGGCCAGCGACGTACAGGAAGGCCGCGCGGCAAGAGATAAAACAAAAAGATTACAAATCGCGCGCATCATTTCAGGATGGCGTGAGTCTATGAAAGCGGGCCAGCTTGAACACTCGTCGTAATGTGGCCTAGAATCCTTCCGCCATGCCATCTGAGCCGTTAGAGATCGATCATCTGGAAGAAGGAGTGCTGAGTCTTCGCGGTCCATTGACCATGGAGAACGTAACTCCCTTTATGAATGCAGTGAGGCGCGAGAGCGCTTCCACCATGATTCTTGATTTGAGCGGGGTGCCTTACCTCGACTCGTCTGGTCTGGGATCTCTGGTCAGCGCCAGCACCACTTGCACGAAGGCCGGACGCCGCTTGGCACTCACCGGGGTGAACAAACGAGTGCTGAAGGTGTTCGAGATTACGAAGGTCGATCGGGTGTTCCTGATGTTTCCGACCTTGTCGGATGCGATTGAAGCGTTTACGAACGCAGGGACGGCGTAGAGGACGGAACCTTAGATTCCGCTCACTTCCTGGCGCGAAGGGATCGGAATGACAAGTGCGGCAGCAGATCATTGCTCTGCTCGGAATGAAAATCGATTGCGGAGGGCGCAGGGGGGCGCTGGCCTGATTGGCAGGCGGAGTTATTGCAGAGACAGTTCGATTTCTAGGCTACGACCCGGCCGGCTTCGGACTTCTTGGTGCCTCCGTTGACGGTGTCGAGACGGATGCGCGTGACTCTTGTTGTTTCCTGGATCAGATCGCTCGTAAATTTCGCGCCTTCCCCAGCCATCACCGAACCTGCCGCCAGAGCAAACCGAAGGGCGTCTGCCTGGTCCTCGAAATAGAGAACAACTTGTCCCGACATAGTTACTTCTCCTGATCGGACCCGGATCACAGGCCCGGAAAGATCTTTCGACGAGGGCGGCTCCCATCGCCGCGCTGGCTTTTTCTAATTCTCGGAGAAGCCGGCGATTGCTCAAAGTGATTCTCTTGGTTCAATTTCACGCGGGAAGTGGAAAACGTCACTGCGGAAGAGCCGGTTCGGCCCCTGACGTATCATGAGAATTTGAATTTCCAGCCCGGTGAGGCCGCCATGCCAGTGCTGCTCTCGATGCTGCGGGGCGTCAATGTCGGTTCGCACAACCGAATCAAAATGGACGCCTTGCGCGCTCTCTACGAATCTCTCAAACTGGAAAACCCTCGTACTTACGTCCAAAGCGGCAATGTCATCTTCCGGACCAAAGAGAAAAGCGGGCCGCTGCTGGTGAAGAAGATCCAGGACGGCATTGAGAAGAAGTTCGGATGCCGCCCGGAAGTCATCCTTCGAACGGCGGCGGAACTTAGGAGAGCGATTGAGGCCACCCCCTTCGCCAAGGAGCGCGACCTTCACCCGGGCAAAATTCTGGTCACTTTTCTGTCGAAGGAGCCGTCCCCGGAGGTGGCGATCCGGCTTGACGATTTCAGCGCCTATAAGGAGGAGCTGCACCTGAAGCGGACGCGAACTCTATATCTATTTTCCCGACGGGGCGGGAAAGTCCAAGCTGCCATGGTCTCAGGTCGAGAAGCTGCTCAAAGTCACCGGTACAGCCCGGAACTGGAACAGCGTCACGAACATGTTAGCGATGTGTGAAGAGATGGAAGCCGAATAGGGCAACTCCATGGTCGCCGGTATTCCCTCCGCGCAATTGACTCCGTCTTTATTAGATACTGCTTTTTCAAACAGTTAGGGATTGATACGTTATTGATCCGCCGTGCATTGCTGCCTTGTCGTCTGGGCGTTACAAATGGCTTCGAAATGCAGCTTTCCCCATTCGTCGAGGCACTCTGTGATGAGGCACCCCATGAGGATGATGATTCGTGCGGCACTAGCAATCCTGATTGCACTGCCCTGTGCAAAACTCACCCTGGCGCAACAAGCGTACGAAGTCATTCCTCATGGGGTAGACGCCCTTAGGCAAATCGCATCCTCAAAGACAGAATTCTCGCTTGACCACTCCATGTTGGTGTTTGCGTCGAAGCTGGATTCGGACAATGACGACCTTCGACGGGTGATTGCGGGAGTGAGTGGCTTATCAGTTCACCGTTACCGGTTTCCGCAGCCTTGGGCGTACGACCAGGACAGTCTGAGGTCGGTACAGGACCAATACCACGCCGAGGGGTGGAAGCGCGTTGTGAACAACCGCGACAGGGACGGGCTTCCGGGCGAAACGGAACTTTGGGTCCGATTCGATCACAACGCGATCACGAATGTAGCGATCCTGCTTGCCAGGTCCAGAGAAGTAACGTTTGTAGAAGTGGCAGGCTCAATCAGCCCGATGGATTTGTCGCACCTCGGCGGACACTTCGGCATTCCAAAGATTGAAGGTGGCGTCGAGGTTCCGGCGGTCCGCTGATTGCCGGCGACCTCGAGCCTATTTCGCGGTGAGGAAGATTAGCTTGTATCCAATCGGAACGGTCTTGCCGCTCAAGGCCGTCTTCTTGCCTGTCAGATCCATTTGCCACGCATACGTTGCCGGATAGGTGTAGTTGGAAGTCGTACACTTTCCTTTGCTGCACGATTGCTTCGTGTCCCAAACAATCTGCCCGTTGTCGACCGCGCAGGTGTAAACGGTACCGTTCGCGACGCAGGGACTGATGGAGTGTCCGATCAGCCAGCCGGCGACGACGTCCCATGCGGTGCCGGATTCATTCCCCTGCAAGCCGATGGGAGGATGGTCATCCCATGTGTAAACGTACTGGCGCTGTAGTCCTACGCCGGCGCGAAGCGCGATCTCTCTCGCGACATATCCGGCGAGTTCGTCAGGATCGGTCAGTTCACCTATCTTGACGCCATGTTCTCCGTCCCAAACGGGAAGCTTGGTGAGCTTGTTCGCGGTCAACTGCGCTTCTACGTCCGCATACACCGTGAGAAAAGATTCTGGCGTGGTGTTGAGCGGGCCCGCGCCGCGCATGTGAACATCCACGATGTCGAAATTCGGAGCGCCGCCAGCTTGAATGTATCCCTGGAACCAGCTTGCCATCGTCCCGCCGTGCGCAGACGGGCTTAGGATCCGCGCGGCCGGATCGTGCGAGCGGATGATCGCAGCAGCATCTTTGCCCATGCGAACCAGTTGCGCCTGCGTTCCAGCGAAATAGCAGGTGCAGTCGGCTTCGTTCCAAAGTTCGTAGTACGCGATCTGGCCCTTGTAGCGTGTTACCAGCGCGGTGATGAACGCGGAAAAATTTGCGTCAGTGCCGGTGCCGTCGGTTTTCACGTCTTTCGGCGCGGAGCAGCTATACGCCGTCGGCGTAACGCAGTGGGTGGGCAACGGCGGAATGCTTCCCGCAAATTCTGGCGTGTCTCCGATCGTATACAGCACGTCCAAGTGCTGTGCTTGCGCCTTGCTGATCCAGTTGTCGAGAGTCGACCAGTTGTAGACGCCGGCTGAGGTGTTGATTTGGCCCCACTTTACTCCGTCGTCCCAAAGACGGATCGCACCGAGAGTCGCGACCTGCGATTGTCCATCGGTGGGAGGCCATGTGCCGGAACCGTTGAAATCGGCGCCGAAGAAAGATTCCTTAATCGCGGGGGTAGTCGGCTTCGCTGCTGGTGGAAGTGGGCGGCGCGGCTGGAGCTGCCTGCGCGGGCGTGATGGTTACCGAAGCAGTTTCGGATTTAGTTGGATCCGCGACGCTGGTCGCGGTGACGGTGATTGCGGTGTCGCCGCTTACGGTGGGCGCCTGATAAAAACCGGTCTTTGAGATCGCGCCACCAGTGGCAGTCCAACTCACTGCTACTTGGGACGTGTTCTTAACCAGCGCTGTGAATTGCACTGACTGGGTGGATGTGACAGTCGCGGTCGCCGGCGATACTTGCACTGCGACAGCCGCCTTCGCCGGAACACTTTGAGTGCCGGTGACTTGCGTTTGTCCAACTCCACATCCGAGTTCAATCGCGAGCGCGAGGAGCGCGCAGAAAACCACAATGTACTTCCGCATAGCTAAGCAACCCTCCGCAGAGGTGAAAGAAATATTGCCAGAGAGTTATTGCAACATCTTGAGCGAAGCGGCGTTCAACAGCGAGAAGATAGCGCAGACGAGGCGATATCAGTGTCCTCGACGAGAGCAGAACTTGCAATAGTTTTACGGTGTAAAACAACAACCAGAAGTGCATTGGCGCCTGTGCAAGAAACAGTCATGAAATTGTTTTCCGGCATAACCGCAAATCGTTGAACACGATGCGGAATAATACTGCTCTCGCCGCGTGCTGGAGGCCTTGCTGGCGCAACAGAACGCGGCAAAGGTATTCGCCTTGTTAACGAAGGATAGCTGCTATAGTTAGGAGTCTCTTCTAGCAACCTTCCGCCGTAACCCTAAGTGGGAGACGGTTCCTTGCGAAATCTGACAGCTCTCACGCTGTGCAAGGAGCCGCCATGGTTTCTCAGTCGTCCTCGCGACCCAACTCGAAGGAATTTCCACTCATCTCGAGCGACGGCAACGAGGTTGAAAATCGCCTGCTGATCAGGCTGCCCCGGAAAGAATGCGATTCGCTCCATGCCCGGATGACGCTAGTGACGCTTGCATTGCACGATCCTATGCAAGAGGCAGGGCAGCCCATCGAGTACTGCTATTTCCCAAACACTGCAATGGCTTCCGTATTGAACCTCATGGATGATGGGAAGAGCATTGAAGTCGGACTGATCGGGAAGGAAGGTTTTGTCGGATTGCCGTTGATCGCGGGATTCCGCACCAGCGCGAATCGCGTGATCGCGCAGGGTCCGGGGACTGCGTTCCGCATCGACGCAGACAGCATGCGCCAAGCGCTTCGAAGTTGTCCGCAACTGGTGGTGACCCTCATCCGTTATTCCCAGGAATTCGCGATGGAACTGGCGCAGATCGCCGCGTGCAACCGGCTGCACGACGTGAATGAGCGCCTGGCGCGCTGGCTGTTGATGAGCCGCGATCGACATCTGCACCGACGCACTTCCGCTGACCCAGGATTTCCTTTCTCAGATGCTGGGAATGCGGCGAGCCAGCGTTTCGGTGGCGGCGAGCATTTTGCAGAAAGCGGGGTTTATCCACTACGAGCGCGGACACGTGACGATTGTGGACCGTACCGGTCTTGAGAATGCCTCGTGCGAATGCTATGGCGCGATTCGAAAAAAGGCTGGCAGTTTGGCGTGAAGAGACGCGAGCGGTTCGGTAGCGTACAGACTCTGTTCGGCTGGTTGCCGCTAGCATTGGACTATTGTGCGTAGTCCACAGAGCTCAGATTCCAGACCCGATCTTGTGACGGAGATCGAAACGCTATTCGACACCCTCTCGGCGAACCCTCCGGTTCCCTCCGTCTGCAAAGAGTGCCACTCAGTCATGATCCACGTGGATACCTTGTTCTTCTGCTATGACGGCCTTCGAAGCTGGAATATCCCGTTGCCGGTTTGCCCTCATTGCTGTATGCAAAGCCTAAAAAAGTCTCCCCTGCGCGCGGCTTGAGTCAGCGGCCTGTCAGTTGTTCGGGGACATCAGAAGGGCTCTTGTCTTCGAGAGAAGCTCGCGGGCGGCATTCTCTTTCGAAATTACCGCGGTGACACCCGCGGCCACAGCCATTTCCGTGAAAGTTTCGTTCGCGAACATCGTGAACATGATGATCGGAGTTTGTGGAAGTTTTTTTCTGAGCAGGGGTGCGGCCTCGAGCCCATTCATTACGGGCATGGAGAAATCCAAAATAATGAGATCCGGCCGAAACACTTCGGATTGCTCGACGGCCTGTGCACCGTTTTCAGCCTCTCCGCAGTAGAACCCTGACCTCTCAAACAGGGAGCAGAGCTGCCGGCGAACGCGGACATTGTCGTCGACAACGAGAATTCGTCTTGAAGGCTGATCCAAAATTGGCCCCTTGTGTTCCCGGCTGTACGCCTGTCACAAGAGACCGTCGCCCGGAGGCGCGGCGGAGGGTTGTAAAAGACAAAGTGATCCTAGCACTGCTGACCGGTGGCGCTGGATACGGCGTTTACGGTATACGGCTGAAAATACGGGCATTTAGGCCGGATTCGCTTGCGTTTACTCTGTGCGCTACCGAACACAATAAAGTGCGCTAAAGGACATCGACTGAAGGGTATACGAGCAACTGCCTCGCCAAGAAAACAACTCTTTGACGCGCTGGCGTACCGAGAAAGGAGTGAAGAAATTTTATTTTTTCACTGTCCGTCTTGAATCAGATCTTGGAGTTCACCGTCGCGTCGAATGCGGCTTCGCAACTTTTGATAGATTAGCGCTCTAATTTCTGCGACGGTCGGGTTGTAACCGCAGAATCGACTCCTGCCAGGAAGAACGTGAGACTCGTCTACTATTCGCTGGCCAATGTTCCTGACGACAGCCGCGAGCGGCAGTGGGTGCAGAGTATCCGCAGCTTGCGGCTCCGCAACCGAACGATTCCGGTGTGGCTGCTTATTTTCAATGGCGCCAGCAGAGATTTGTTGAGCGAAGCTGAGCGGCAAAATGTTCGGGTGCGGTCCTTGGGAGACTACGGGGATTTTTTGCAGCGTGCTCATCCGCGCGGATCGGTCCTATCTCTCTATCCGACGTTTCACAAATTTCTGGCACTGGAAAACCTGCCGCTTCAGGATCTGACGCAACTGCTGTATCTCGATTGCGACACGTTTTTCTTTGACGATGTCAATTTTCTTTTCGATCAGCATGCCACGAGCGACTGGTATGCGCGCGAAGAGCCTGGATCTGTGCGAAGCCCGTTCGGCTCCAATCCAAACCACGTGGACGAGATGCTGCTCGGATACATCGCTCGCAGCGAGAACCTTCATTCGATTTCGCCATTTAACTCCGGGGTCTGTCTGATGAACCACGGCATTTGGCGCGGATTAATTGGCCTCCGCGATATATATCTCAGTCTGGCGTGGCGTCTGTTATGCGGACGGGAACTGAGCGGTCACGACTACGAATTGCACGATCCGCGAATTCGGCCGGCTGTCATGGATGCAATGACTCAGGCAGACCGGGCCGCGGCGTCTGCCGTATCCATCGGCAAACGATTGGATCATCGAACAGATCGCGCTTTGGCTGGCGCTCGGAAGCCTGCCGCAATTCTCCCTGGGCACGCTTTCTGCAGAGCAGGTTTCCCAGGGGGGTGAGTTCGAATTTGCTTTGGCGCCGGGCCACCGGTGCGTTCTTGCCCACTACTTCACCGGGGCAGAGCGCGAGTTCTTCTCGAACGTTGCGCCGATTGGTGGCTGATTCGCTCGCGTGCAATCCGATTGAGCGAAACTCTGTCCCGACGAAAAGCGAGGCCCAGCGCGGGAATGCGCCGGACATCTTTGAGACCGTGCAAAATCCTTCACCCTTGACGAACCCTTCGTTTTTGCCGACAATCAGCGACCTCCAGCCGTCGGGCCCCAATTAAATTCCTAACAGGAGATGTGCAAAATGGTGAACACCATCACCGGAGTCCGCTCCACGCTCTTAGTCGGAATCGTTGCTGCAGCATCATTGGTGGCTGCGCAATCACCCGCAACAACTCCCACAATTACGTCGGTCAGCAAAATTACGACCGCCCAACACCAAACGATCACCATCACAGGCACCGGGTTCGGTACGCACAGCGCCTATACGGGCACGACCAAATTCATCAGTCTCGATGACCAGACGAAAAAGTGGGAAGCAGGATTTTCACCGGATTTGGATACCGTCACTCTCATTGTGAATAGCTGGACCAACACCAAGATCGTATTGGGAGGATTTGCCGGAAAGTGGGGCACAAGTAATTTCACGCTCGCAGTCGGCAATAAGGAAGATATCAAGATTTGGAATGCTCAATCGTCCGGTGGCACATTGGGCGCGAGTTGTGGCACGAGCTGTGCCACCAAGACCGTTACCGTGGCCAAAGCAACAACCTCAACTGAAGTCCGCTCTACTCCGAGTTCGTCGGTGTATGGCCAACCAGTAAGATTCACCGCGGTCGTGACGTCAGGGGATGGCGCGCCGCCGGATGGAGGAAAGGTCAGTGTTCATGAGGGGCGAAGAAGTGCTGGGAAGCGGAACGTTGCGGGGCGGCATTGCGCACTTCACAACCTCAACGCTGGATTTCGGCACACACTCGATCAAGGCTGTGTACGAAGGCAACGAGGATTTCGCCAGTACCCGGGACGAAGACTCCGCCCGTTTGACTCATAAAGTGAATTAGGGAAGCGGTTGAAACAACTCTAAGCCTTGCAAGCTCACTTGCGGATGACTCTGGATCGATTCATGTGGCGGCCCAGAGCCCGCAAGCGAGCGAGCAAGAATGATCGTCAGCGTTGTCCCTTTGGCCAAAGTCACCGATCGGTGCGGTAGCAAGCGATTCTTCGAGCCGAGGGTTCGAAATGATTCCGAATTAAAGGAACTGCTTGAAAGTGATCGATTGGTCGGGACGGGCAGATTTGAACTGCCGACCCCTCGCACCCCAAGCGAACCTGGACCAGATCACGCCACAGGGCCGACAATCAAGGGCTTACGCGGATTTCACACCGGACCGGAATTCTAAGGCAAGGGTGCAATCCGCGCAATGGCATTTGTTACCATCTGTCGTGCCGCCCCGAGACAAATTGCATAGAGTTCGCTCCCTTTTTCTCTTCGGGCTGTTCCTTTTTCTCTGCTACGTAATCTCACAATGGCTGTTCTTCGGTCCGGGACAAGGCGTACTGCTGCTCGGATCGTTCTGTCTATTCATCTACCTTGTGTTCGGAGAGATCCCTAAACGCATGAGCCGCCCCGACTACAGCCAATGGCAAGCATCACGCGATTGGCAATTGATTCTGTTCGTGGGGATCACTTTTTGTTTGGGTGCTTACTGGATTCCTAAACGGCTGAATCTCGCGATGAGCTGGTATTGGAAAATTCTGTTCGGGATTGCGGTCGCGTGGTTCGGGTTAGTCACGCGCCGGTGAGTACAAGAGACGGCGGCGCAACCATAATCGGCGCACATCCCGTTAAGTCTCGTTCAAAAGATTACGCACGGTTATTCTTTTCGCTTTACCGATTGTCCTTCGGCGAGGCGAATTACGGCTACGGTGAAGTGTTCAACTTCATTGTCGATCACAGTTACAAAACCACCCTCCAGTTTCAGCGCATCCCCCTGATAAGTAGCAAGTTCCTTCATTACGGGAGCCATTGCCGCGCCGATCTCGGTACCTAAGAGTACATATTTATTCTTGGCCATTTCGCCCTCCTAACTAATATGGTGGGACCCTGATGGAAATTCAATGAGTTCGGGAAACAAAACTTCACCCGCTCGGCAGATCTCATTCTTTTTACAATTAGGTCAAGGGATTTTTCAACTGCGGCATTCCGGTGTCAAGCTGATTCTCAGCCTCTTCCGGAGTGCCCAACAGTTTTCCGGATTTTAAGGACTGCATCGCCGATTCCAACTCTTTTACGACCTTCTCATCGTGCTGTAACAATTCAGCGGCCCATTGTTTTTCGAGTACCTTCCGCTCTTCTGCTGAGTATTCTCTCAGGTTCTTCTCGTCCGCTGGGTTACCCGTGACCGCACCCCGAGAAGCTGGAAGGGGCTGCCGATCTTGGACCAAGGTCCGAAGCCCGAGGAGCATCTGGCGCGCAATGTAGTTCTTAGTGTCCAGAGGAAGTGTAAGCGCAAGTTCTTCTCCGTCATTCTTCCAATTGAATTGACCAGGGGGCAATTCGGTCTGATTCCGGACCTCAGCTCCGCGATGCCACACATATAGCACGAATCCCAACCCCACCAGAAATGCAATTGCACCTACTATAGCCCAAGGTTGCCACAACGAGAGCCAGAAGCACCCCAATGTACCAACAAGACAGATGAGTCCAAACGCCATTAGTGAGAGGTCATTGCCGCGTGAAACTCCGGTCACCTTGGCCTGCACTTGGCCGGTCACTGTTATCTTGGGTGCAGTCATATAACTGCCGGATCGATGGAGAACGTCCCGTCTGGGTTGGCGGTTGGTCTTAGGGACGGATTAACGTAAACGCTATTCGGGACGTGCGAACCAGAAAACAAGCGCGCCACATTGCGCGCTTCGTTGGAATAAATGATAAAGCACCCGGACATAAAACAGCTTCGCATCCTGAAAATGCCGCGAGACACATAAAGAGTGCATTCATCGAAGCGGCATTGGGTGAACGAAAAGCCGTCCATTACCAAGCTTTGTTTGTGATACCACTGGCCGGTGAGTTCGTACGGCACAGAGCGGAGGAAGTCGGCAAGTTGGGGAACGAGTTCTGAGGACATCTTTTCGGCCTCCTGTGCGGCTGATGGAGATTAGTGTATAGCTCATTTCCCCGAAAGCAAACTCACCCTTTCATGCATAGCCTGCAAGTCCTCCGTCATCAAGTTGGCGTACCTGCGCGTCATCTCCAGCGTTGAGTGACCAAGCACCTTTTGAAGATGAAAAACGGAGCCACCGCGCCGAAGATAGTTGACCGCAAAAGTGTGGCGGAAGGCGTGAACGGTCCGCGATGGAGGATCAAACCCAAGCCGCTTGCAGAGATTTTTCACCGCCCGGAGTACCACTCTCCGGCCCATCGCTGTCTCATTGCGCGTCCCGAGTAAGAGCAGATCCGGCTTGCGCTCAAAGTCAGCGATGTAGCGGAACATAGCCCGCCTCAGCTCAAACGAAAACGGAACAATGCGTTGCTTGCGGCCTTTCCCGTGCAGGGTTAGCAACATGTTGTCCATGTCAATATCACGCACGCGGATGCCGAGTGCTTCACTGATGCGGCAGCCGGTATCAAGCAAGAACTTGATGAGGAGGTGAAGCCGCCGCTGCCAAAAACTCTTGTGCTTTGGTTTCCAATTGATAAGCCGCTTCACTTGCTCCACCGTGAACGTGGGCAGGATCAGTTGAGGTTCTTTCAATTGCGTGATGCGGAGGTGCGGGCAAGCAGGATGACACTTTCGCTCCGTCCCGCCGCGCTCCAATGGAGATAAGAGTTAATGGCACGAATCGCGGAGTTGCACCCGGTTTCCTTCAGGCCCTTTTGCCGCATCCGCAACACGGCGGCTTTCAACTCATCTTGCGTGGGGGATTCAGAAGTGAGCCACTTCAAGCTGTGCTTGTACCAAGAGACGGTAGCGGCGTTGACGTTGGTGAGGTATTGCTTTTCCTGGATGAACTGCTCAAAACGCGGTTGCATGTGCCCTCCAAGGCGAGACATCAGAATTTGGAGGAAAACCGCGTAAGTCATTGATTGGTCGGGACGGGCAGATTTGAACTGCCGACCCCTCGCACCCCAAGCGAGTGCTCTACCAGGCTGAGCCACGTCCCGACTGGAAAGGAATCCGCTGATTTTGCGGATGCCGTGCGGCACCGCTCATCGTTCAGCGGAGGGGTTTCATCGCAATTCTACACTACGGCGGGCTCAAAAACCGCTTTGCCGGCTTCGATGAAGGCTAATTGCCCCACTGCAATCTTCTGCCAAATTGCACAGGTTCTTCGCTTCGCTCTGGGAAATGAACGTAGTTAGGATCTCGAAGGTGGACTAACGAACTAGTCCAAGTCCCGCCAGTTTGGGCCGACACCGATATCAACTTGGAGAGGGACGGCCAAGACGTGAACCTTTTCCATGTGCTCGCGGACCAGCGATTGCATGATATCGACTTCGGTTTCCGGGACTTCGAATACAAGTTCGTCGTGAACTTGTAACGTCATGCGCGACTTCAATCCGCGGTCGCGAAGCGCGGCATCGATGCGGATCATCGCGATCTTGATGAGATCAGCGGCCGTTCCCTGCAAAGGCGTGTTGACCGCGGTGCGCTCGGCGAACCCGCGCTGATTCGCATTCTTGCTGTTGATGTCAGGGATAGGGCGTATGCGCCCGAAGAGCGTTTTGACTTTCATATCGCGGCGTGCCTCTTGGAGTGTCTTGTCGATGAACTTGCGCACACCGCTGTACTTCTCGAAGTATGCGCTGATAAATTGTTTCGCCTCGCCGGGTTCGATGCCGAGTTGCTGTGACAGACCGAAAGCGGAAAGTCCGTAGACGATGCCGAAATTGACGACTTTTGCCTGCCGGCGGTGATCGGACGTGACCATCAGCGGCGGAACGCCGAAGACCTGCGAAGCTGTCAGCGTGTGGATGTCGTCGCCACGGCGATAAGCCTCGACCAGGAGCGGGTCGTGCGAGAAATGCGCCAGCAGACGCAATTCAATCTGCGAATAGTCAGCCGTCAGCAGAACGTGTCCTGGTTCGGCGATGAAGGCAGCGCGGATGCCGCGTCCGAGCTCGGTCCGGATCGGGATATTCTGCAGATTCGGATTAGCCGAAGAGAGCCGCCCGGTAGCGGTTCCCGTCTGGCCGAAAGTTGTGTGCAGCCGTTGTGTCGCGGGATTAATGAGGGCCGGCAGGGCATCGACATACGTCGATTTCAGCTTCGTAACCTGGCGATAATCCAGCACCATGCGCGCGATCGGATGATTTTCCGCGAGCTCTTCGAGCACATCGACCGCGGTCGAGATCATGCGGCCCTTGCCGTATTTCACCGGTTTCGGCAGATTCATCCGATTGAAGAGCACGTCGCCGAGTTGTTTCGGAGAGCCGACATTGAACTCCATGCCAGCGGCCTCATAGATCTGTTTTGCTTTTGACGAGATTTCGCGCTCTAGTTCGACCGACATCTGCGAGAGCGCAGCCGTGTCAATCTTGACGCCGGCATGCTCCATGCGGCCGAGCACCGGAACCAGGGGCAGATCTATTTCCTCGTACAGCTTGAGCAGACCTGCCTGCTCCACGTCGGTACGCAAAGTCGAAGTCAGCCGTCCTGTGATGTCTGCGGACTCGGCCAATTCTCCAGAGAGTTTCAGATTGAAGCGTCGCAGAGCCACGTCCGCCAGACGATGCGAAGAGTAGGTCGGGTCGAGCAGGTAGGAGTACAGCATGGGATCGTGAAGCACACCCTCGATCGAAATACCGAGAGGCGCGAGCACATGAATTGCGTTCTTGTAGTCGTGCACGGATTTATGAACGTCAGCGCTCGTCAAAGTTGAGCGAAGCCTTGCGGCAACCTCCCCGGAATCGAGTTTCACGATGATCGCGTTTCCGGTATTGGCCGAAATCGCCATGCGGCGGGGTGCAACCTCTGGCGGTGCGTTCAATGCGCCACCCATGAGCGAAAGCTGGGCGCCGCCCTGCGGTTCTTCCTCTTCCGTATCCGCGTCTACGGACGGGACGGACTCTGTCTGCTCGATCGCAACGCTGAGCCCCGCGCCGCCGACTCCCTTGAGCACGGCTTCTACATCCGCTACGGACTTTGCTTCGGAATATTCGGTTCCGCTGACCTCCACGACGGGAAGGAGTTCTTTCAGCAAAGAGGTGAACTCCAGTTCGGTAAACAACGCGCGGAGCGCGTCGACATCCGGTTCGCCAACCCGCATGGAGTCGATGTCGAGCTCGACTGGCACGTCGGTATCGATGGTCGCCATCTTCTTGCTGAACAAAACTGTGTCACGATTGTTCAGCAAAGACTCGCGATAAGTCTTTCTCTCCACCTCTGCAGCGCGGTCGAGTGCGGCTTCGACTGTGCCGAAGCGCTTGATGATCTCGACCGATCCTTTATCGCCAATCCCGGGTGCTCCTGGAATATTGTCGATCGAGTCGCCGCGCAAAGCCATCACGTCGACCACGCGCTCTGGCGGAACTCCAAGAATTTCCTCGACCTTTGCTGCGTCGCAAATCAGGTTGTCTTTCGGCGGATTCAGAATGTGGACGCTGTCGTTCACGAGCTGCATCATGTCCTTGTCGCTCGATACGATGTAGACCGGATGCGCCGCTTCGGACGCTTTGCGAGCGAGCGTGCCGATTACATCGTCAGCTTCGAAGCGTGTGACACCGATCATCGGAATGCGATACGCCTCAAGTGCACGTCGGATGTACGGAACCTGCTGCGCCAAATCCTCAGGCATCGCCGTGCGATTCGCTTTGTAGCCTTTATATTCGACCTCGGTGAACGTCTGGGTCTTGATGTCGAACTTTCGGACGGAAGTAATCGCCTCGGCCTGTTCTTTGCGGAATGTCGGGCCGGCAACGTCGAACACCGCTGCCAGATATTCAGGAGAGAAATCGTCACGCAGCTTGCGCAACATGTTCACAAAAACATAGATCGCGGCAGTCGGCAGGCCGGTTTTCGTGGACATGGGCCGCTGCCGCGCCATGGCGTGATAGGCGCGGAAAATGAACGACATCGTATCGATGAGGTAGATGCGCCCCTGCTTCTCACGGGCAGAGGATGCAGCGGAAGGCGGCGCTGCCTTCGCGGATGGCGCTGCCGCGTCAGCCGTCTGGATTCCAGGTGCCGAAGATTTTTTTCGAGGGGACAACTCGGTTAGTGTAGCAGCCAGTTCGCGGTCAGAAATCGACGCGGAAATTTGCCTCTACCACTTTGTTGCTTTTGCTGCCCTGTGCGTTGTGGAACACCAGATAGTATTTCACCGGCTGATTCATGGAAGGCGGCAGGTCGACGTTCACCGATTGGTTGTGCGACGATTCGACCGAGAAGAGGGATTCGCTGGGGTGGTTTGCGTCCGCTTCACTCTTTTGTTCTTCGTTCAGAACCACGAATTCAATGTTTGCCGAATCGTCCGATGGGCCATGGGCGCGACCGGCAAATGTCTGAAAGATGCCGTGCAAATGAGGTTGCGAGGAATGGGCGGGAACCTCGAAGGGGAACGTTTCCGAAGACTTCAAAGTGAAAGTCTTTGCCAGAACAGGCAGAGTGGTTGCCGTGTTCTCATGCGTAACAAGGTCGGATGCGGAGCCGTGGCTAGGGGGTGCGGCCTCTTTCTTAGAGCAAGCCAGGGCTGCGCATAAGAGGATTGAAATCACGACGGCCAGAGCGTTTTGACGAATCATCCGCGGTCAGTGACCTGCAGCCTTCCCGAACATGGTGTTGAAGTGAAGTTGAATCTCACCGCACGTGCCCTGCTCGGGAGAGTACACGACACAGGTATCGAACGGCCGTGAATACACGTGCAAACTCACCGCGCGCTGATTGAATTGACGAGGATTCACTACCCGGTGCACAGGATCAGACGGATCGACCGCGCATGGTTGCGAGACATTCATCTCAACCGTGTTGAGCGGCTCAAGCTTGCACTGCCCGCCATTCAGATCCTGATGGACCAGGTGGAAGTTTTCGACCTGCAATCGACCGATGGGGACGGCCATCCAGCAATTCTGGTCGCGATGGTTGTGCACGGAACTCGCCTGACCGACCTCCCAGCAGATCGCCATCAACTCGTAGAGAGGAGTGCGATCGATGAGGTTGCGGGTGTAGTGCTGGCGATCCCAGTTCAGATAACGAGCAAGCGAATCGGGGTCCACGGGTGTCTGCTGCAAAAATCGGCGGAGCGGTTCGGTTTCGTTGAAACGTGGCTTCCGGCATCTGCCGGAGTTCTTCCACGAGCCGTTGAATGGAAACTGTTTTCGTGGCGGTGATCATCGTCTGCTCCGGAGAAAGTATAGCTTTTGACGGTGTGCCGCGCCTACCTTCCAGCCCCTAAAATCTCCTTGCTCTCTCCCTGCGCCACCGCTGGATAAACCGCGCCCTTGCGCCGCCGTAAATCCCGTGGCAACTCCGAACGCAGCAGCCACAGATCCCGCGGCCACTGCAGCCCCCCAGGTCAGAGATACCAGGACGAGTTGCTTCACGTCGGCCAGGCGGCTGGCGTGGCCGGTGACAGACAACGGCACAGCCTTCGCCACTTCAAAGCTGATCGCGCCCGCGATCACGGCGGTGATCGCAGCTTTCCCCAGTTCTCCCCAACGCAATTCGCCGATCAGGACCAACTTCCGGTAATGCAGTAATCCCGCAAGCGCCACCAGATTGATCCCAATTCCGATGTCGGAAGCCCATGCCAGGCCGACGACGCCGAAGACGTGAAACAAGATCGAGTAAACGGGCAGAGACGCGACCGTAATGACAGTGACCGCGATCATCGGCGTCAGCGTATCTCCGGCGGCATAGAAAGCGCGCGCATAGAGTCCCTGCGCCGACCACAACACCAGCGAGAGCGAGAACCAGAAGAAGTAGATTGCGCTGGTCTGGGTGTCGCCGAACGAGAAATTTTCCCCGCCGATAGACCAGATCGATCAGCGGCAGGGCAGCCGCCATCATCCATCCAGTCGCCAGAAACGAGGCGGCCGAAACCCTGTACACCGAATCGTTCACCGTGTCGGCAAATTCTTTCAGCTTTTTCTCGCTGAACAGGCGCGCGAAAAATGGCAGCGACGCCTGCCCGGTCGCTTGCCCCAGCACCGCAATGGGCACGGCGAACAAACGCTTTGCATAGTTCAGCCGCGTAATGTCGCCCACGCCGCTGGCGGCGTAGTGCCGCAGAATCCAGTCGTCGGCGGTCACGAGCGAAACCCCCAGCATTAGCGGGCACAGAAAGCTTCACCCACTCGCGAAACGCGGGATTTGTCATATCGAAGGACGGCCTGTATCCCGTCCAACCTTGCAGCGCGCCAATCACGCTGGCCAGGAACGGGCCGGCGAAGCTTCCGATCAACGCGCCGTAGGCCAGTGAAGCGATCCCGAAATGCTTTCCGCCGATAACTCCGCCGAGAATGATGAAAACGTTGTAAATCAGCGGCCCAAACGCGGGAAACAGAAACAGCCGGTGCGAGAGCAGGACCGCCGATACCACTCCACCGACATAGAAGAAAATCTGCGCCGGCAGCAGAATCCGCGTCAGGTGAACGCACAGTTCGATCTTGTCCGGCGAAAATCCCTTCACGAACCAGCGGATAAACTGCGGAGCGAAAATCTCCGTGACGATTGTCCCCACGATCATCACCGCCGTCATCACGGTGATGATGATCGAGAACGTTTTCTGCGCATCCGCGTCGCGCTTCTCCGCCAGAAAACGCGTGTAGATCGAAATGAACGTGATGGAAGCCGCGCCGCCGGCCACAATGTAGTTGAGAAAATCGGGCAGCGTGAAGGCCGCGACGTACGCGTCCGTTGCGCCGCCGGCTCCGTAGGCATACGCGATGTAGGCATCCCGCGCGTATCCGATGACGCGCGACATCATCACGGCAGAAATCAGCAGCAGCGTCGCCGAAAATGCCGTGTGCTGGTGCGACGGCCGGAAAAAGCGCAGCAGTTTCGTCATTGAGACCCGAGTCGGAACTTCAATCTTATCGGAATCTCAATGCGCCAGTGTTGCTGGATTCGTATCCCTCGGTTACCGAAATACCGAAACAGGAAGCGTGTCAGCGCTCGACCGAGACGTACACTTTGCCCGCCGAAACCAGATCCACGTTCGGCACTTCAGTCTGCAGCCGCACGCTGCTGCCAGCCTGACTTTTTCTGCGGCTTGGGGATGAAATGACAACAGATATTGATGTTCCAGCCGGCGCTCCAGATCCTCGAGATACGGAGCAAACGAAACCGGCGGTCCGGAGAATCCGATGTAATACGCTTCGCCGCCAGTCTTGTCCGCAATCTGCGAAAGGTAAATCTGTCCCCAATAGGATTGCCAGTAGCTGTGCCCGAAATGTCCAGCGCCCGGCATATAAATTGCGGAGACCTGAATGCCGGCGCGAATCGCGCATCGTCGACGGCCTGTTCCACATATGGATCGTCCGATCTCCCGCTGCCGTAATAGCGGTCGATTCCGTCGGAGATCATCAGCACTTCGCGCCGCGCGGTGCTCGCAGGCCATCGCTTGACCAGGTCGCTCACGGAAAAATATGGACTCCCATTGACTCCGGCATTCCCATCGGAAGGCGCAGCGCCTTCGCGGCCGCGCGTGATCGTTCAGTGAGATTCTGCACGATCCGTGCCATGCCATCCCGCATGTAGGCGACGCCGACCTTCGTCGAAGCCGGCTGGGCGTTGATGAACTTCCGGATGTCTTCCAATTGCGACCCGAGGCTCGTGGTGGAACCGTCATCAATCAGAATGAACAGTTCCAGCGCCGCGTGTCGCCTTGCGCAGGCATCCATTCGGTCACCGTGTCGCGATCCTGGCCTTCGTACACCATGACATCATCGCGATTCACCGGAGGAACTTCCGTGCCGTGTTTCGGTTCGACCGTAACCACCATGTGGACCGCGGCCTGATCCGCCGCAGGCGCCTGCTTGGCCAGAAGTGTTTTGCCCGCTCCGAGACAAACGCTAAGCACCAGTACAACCATTACGCTACGACGCACGCATGAATTCTCCTTGCAGGCGGCGCCGTATGTACACATTTGCACCGCGACTCTATAGCTGTCATCTACTAAGGTTAGATGAGCCAGAACGCGAAAAGGTCGGCTGACGCAGCCGCCTTTGTGAAACAGTCTGAACCTCACAAAATGCGATAATCAGCCGTGGCTAACACCTCTATCCGGACTCGTTCTTCCGTTTTTCGCCGCTCTTTTCGCAAAAAATTTCCCGCTGCCGTGCGCGGCGAAGGCGTTTATGTGTGGGATGCCGACGGAAACAAGTATCTCGATCTTGCGGGATCCGCCGCCGTCAACTTCATCGGACACGGCGTCACGGAGATTTCCGCCGCGATGGCCGAGCAGGCGGCAAAGCTCGAGTTCGTTCACACCAGCCAATTCACAACGCCTGTCGCCGAAGAATACGCGCAAGAACTGCTCGCGTTCGCCGGAGAACACTTTCGCGGCGGCGCCGTTTACTTCACCTGCGGCGGATCGGAATCGATCGAGACCGCGCTGAAACTCGCCCGCCAATATCAGGTCGAAATCGGACAGCCAAGCGCCACCAGATTCTCAGCCGCCAGCAGAGTTATCACGGCTCGACGCTCGGAGCGTTGTCGGTGTCGGGCAACAAGCGCCGCCGGGAGATGTATTTGCCGATGGTGCGCGAGTTCCCGCACGTCGGCATGCCCTACTGCTACCGCTGCGACTTCGATTGCACCGACGGATGCCGCAACTGCGGCCAGCAATATGCCGCGGAACTCGATCGTGCCATCGAAGCCAGCAACGGAGAGGCCGCCGCGTTCATCTTCGAACCAGTAAGCGGCGCGACGCTGGGCGCCGTCGTTCCTCCTCCGGGATATCTGCAATCCATCGCCGAAATCTGCCGCCGCCATGGCGTGCTTCTGATCGCTGATGAAGTCATGACCGGCATGGGACGCACCGGCCGAAACTTCGCGGTCGAGCACTGGAACGATCGAGCCGGACATTCTTGGTCACCGCGAAAGGACTCTCCAGCGGATACGCTCCGCTCGGCGCCGTCATCGCCAGCAAGAAAGTTGTGGACGCGATCGCGGAGGTTCCGGAGCGTTCCTGCATGGCTTCACCTACAACGCGCATCCCATCTCGCTCGCCGCCGGACGCGCCGTCCTGAATCATCTTCGAACGAAAAAGTTGGTCGAAGCCGCCGACAGCATCCGCGAGGGCACGATCGCCGCACACTTCAAACAGGCGCTCGAAACGCTTGCGCAAGGAGCCCTTGTCGGCGACGTTCGCGGCATCGGACTGCTCTGGGCCGTCGAATTCGTCGCGGACAAAGCGAGCAAACGGCCCCATTCGCCCGAGTCATGAATTTCGTCGCGGGTTGCGGCCTTGGCGCTGAAACGCGGGCTGCTCGTCTACCCCATGCAGGGAAGCGTCGACGGCATCCGCGGCGACCACTTCTGCTAGCCCCGCCAGCCGTCATCACCAACGAACAGATCGCCTGGTCGGTGGACCAGTTGGCGTCGGTCCTGCGCGAGGTCAAGCTTAGCTCGGTTCGTCGCCTGAACGTTTACAACGCAATTCTCGCCCGAACCCGCCTAAAGTGCGCACTCCGAACCGTTGATCTGCACTGTTTAGTCGCTTGATTTCAGCAACTTGAGGCTTGACGAGCGATTGAGTGCCAAAGCATTGCCCGCTCCACCGTTTATGGGTGACATTGACCCTGCGCAACTTACTTGCGCTGAACGATAGGGAGGGCCTTATGGCACTGCCGGATTTCAATCGATGACCGAATTCTGCGAGCAAGTGAACCCGCGCGTCTTGCTGGAGATGCGCCGCACCCGTCCCTTCCCCGACATGCTGCGCGTACAGGAAAGCTGGGTGGCCGCCGCCGAAAAGCGAGCCTTGCTCTGGCTGGCCGCGCGCACTCCAGAACGGATTGGTCCCGACCATCTGACGGTGCTTGGGCTTGGCCGCCCAGATTGGCGCGGGAGTCTTCTACGCTCTGGCGTTTTGGAACCGTCTCGCGCTGCTGGGAGTGATCGCCTGCCTGGCGCTCAACTGGCTGGGCGATTCTCTCGACGGAACCCTCGCTCGCGTTCGGCAGCGCCTGCGTCCGCGCTACGGATTCTACGTCGACCACATGGTCGATAGCTTCGGATCCCTCGCGCTGATGGGAGGCCTCGCTCTCTCGGGATACATGCATCCCGGATCGCCATCGGCCTGCTCATCGCCTTTCTCATGCTCTCAATTCAGTCCTACCTCGCGACGCACGCGCTTGGCGAATTCCGCATCTCGTTCTGGCGCTTCGGTCCAACCGAACTTCGCATCCTGCTCGCAGTCGGAAATCTAGCGCTGTTCTGGAAGCCGGTGGTGCATCTTTTCCACCGCCAGTTCCGCCTGTTCGATGTGGGCGGCGCGATCGGCCTCGCGGGCATGGCGCTCGATGGTCGTCGTCTTCACCGTGCAAAACACGATCCGGCTCTATCGCGAAGAGAGGATCCCGCAGTGAGCACAGAGGCAGGATACGGCACAGCCTTCCACGTTCGTGCGCTGGTGCAAGTTCAACCTTGTGGGTGGGATTGGCATCGCCGTGCAGTTCGGCGCGCTATTCCTGCTGAGCAGCGTGTTCGGATTCAACTACCTATTTTCGACGGCAATCGCGGTCGAGGCGGCGGTGGTTCACAACTTTGTGTGGCATGAGCAATTCACCTGGGTCGACCGCGTGCAGACTCCGGAAGGGCGTCCTTCGTGGCGCCAGTCTCTCGCAGGCTGGCCCGCTTTAACTTGAGTACGGGAGCAGTCTCCATCCTCGGCAACCTCGCGCTGATGAAAGTCATGGTCGGCCAGGGGCACATGAACTATCTGCTGGCGAACGCGCGTCGCGATCGTGTTGTGCTCGCTGGCGAATTTTCTGGTGAGTGAAAACTGGGTCTTCGAGAACGGATAACAATCCGCCAAATCCGGGCAATTAAATCTTCACGACGACTTTGCCGTAGTTCTTTCCTTCTTCCAGCAGCTTGTATGCCGCGATAGCGTCATCTAACGGGAAAGTATGCCCGATTTGCGGAGTGAGTTTTTTCTGTTCGATCCATTCGGACAGCCGTTGCCACGCTGGCTCCATAATCTCCCGCTTCTGCGAAAGATAAGTCAGCCACAGGCCCTGTACGCTCCTGACTTCGCGTACATCGCTCGCAAGTCGAGCTTCGGAGATTTTCCGGTTGCGGTTCCGTATTGAATGACCCGCCCAAAATCGCGCAGGCACCGCAGGCTCTTGGCCGTATGTTCTCCGCCCAGCATTTCAAATACCGCATCGACGCCTTCGCCGTGCGTCAGGTTCTTCACCACCTCTTCATAGTCATGCCGCTTGTAGTTGATTCCGTGCTGCAGGCCAAGCTCTTTCACCCGAGAAAGCTTTTGGTCCGACGAAGATGTTCCGTACATGTCGATGCCCAGCAATCGACCGATCTGAACCGCGGCTGTTCCCACCCCGCCTGCGACCGCATGGATCAACACTCGAGGCGTGCGTGACCCTCCGTTTTCAGCTCCTGGCAGCAGGAACGCCCGCCAGCCCAGCCTGCCAGTAGCCCAGGTACGCGGTGAAATAATTGACCGGAAACGCCGCGGCCTGTTCGTCGGTCCAGTGATCGGGGACGGGCCACAGCAAATTCGCATTCGCCGCTGTCTTTTCGGCGAAGGCCGCCCACTGCGCGTATCCCATGACGCGGCGCCCGCTGCTTTCCTCCACCCCCGCGAATTCGCGGCCCACGATAAGCGGCGGCGGAGGCGTTCCCGGATACCCGCCCTTCGTCGTCATCATGTCGGCGAAATTCAGCCCCCCCACGGTCACGCGGACCATCGTCTGTCCGGTCTTCAGCGTGGGTTCGGGCATGTCTTGCAAGGCGAGCGCTTCGGGCCCGGTCACGCTCGAAAGTACGAGGGCTTTCATAGGGAAAAGTCTAGCAGGATGACACTTAGGCCGCTGTGACTGTACGCATCCGCACGGACGAGTGGCCCGCTCGAGATCAGGACAGGTTTTTCCTGCTCCCGACGGGCCACAGTTTCGACCAAATGCGATCCTTACATCACTACGAACAACGCAATGCGCACACCGGGGTGCAGCAAATCAAACAGAAAGTATTCGCCGTCGATGTAGTCGACATAGCAATCGTCGGTGTAAGCCCAATCAGCCGGCCATGGCATCGACGAAGACGAAACGAATATCCGCCATATACGAAGCCCGACTGGCCTCCCGAGATCGTCGTGCGCTGCACCACGAACTTGTGGCCGCGTCCGAAATTCGAATGGAACTTGTCATCGGGAATGTGCGCGCTCTTACCCGCCGGACGCCCGTGTGTCTCCTGCTGCGCCATCGGATGATTTTCCTTGTTGTTCTTCATCTCATCGCGCGACTGCTTCTCCTCTTGCTTCTGTTCCTTCTGAACTTGCTTATCCTGCTTCTCTTCTTTCGGCGGCTTCGCCTCATCCTGTCTCGGCGGCTTCGCTTCATCTTGGGCGGGAGGCTTCATCTCGTCCTGCCGCGCTTCCGGACGGGGTTCTTCCTGCCGGGGTGGTTTCGCTTCTTGTTTTTTCGTCCTGGGCGAACATCGAGATTGAAGTCGCGACCAGGGTTAACAGAATTGCCAGACTCAGAAATCGTAAAGCTCGCATCGTATCCTCCAAAGCGTTCTTGTGGACTAACGGGCCGAACGACCTGCCATTTGAGCAGCTCGCGAAATACCAAGTTCAGATGCTCAAACCTGCCGGGGAATAGACAGGGGTTTGCTGTACCGGGCCTCGGGATGTGCTGTAGGGAAGTATCGGGTGGAGTTGGAGCCTTTGGACTTCGTTATCCCTGAAGTCGGCTTACAGCGCGTGATTTGGCCGCGGACCATGGCTCACGCGTGAGTCCTCGCCGGGCTGTCCCGGGAGGTATATACTCTTGCCGTTAGCTACTGATCACCGGCCAAGCCCCTTCTGGCCGGACAGGGCGCATTTTCATCCCCCTAATTCCAGCGCCCTGCATACGTAAGGCCGATTCCCGCCGGGGGCGGTGAGGAAGGGCACGGGTGCACCACCTGATGTTGCAGGAAAGCTGCATCCGCGGGGAGGTTTGCCGTGGATATCATTTTTGTACGTCTTCTTTTTGTACTCGTAGTATCCGGTACCTGCTTTGAGATCGGTCCTTTTGGACTTTCTCCGCATTCGCGACGCGGGAGTGGGCGCAGTCATCGGATCTGCCATCGTCCTCTTCGAATGGAAGCTCCGCACCGTCAGCCTGAAGCGACTGATCGGGGCGGCGATTGGCAGCATCCTCGGAATCTGCGGGGCTTACCTGTTCGCTCTCGTCATCCGCAGTAGCGTCCCTGAAGGCCACACTCAGAGTTTCCTCCAGATTCTCGTGATGCTCCTCATGGCCTATGTGGGCCTGATCGTGGGCGCGAACAAGGGCGATCTGCTGAACCTGGCGGCGTTGGGTGGAATCTTTGGCGGCGAGAAGCAAGGCAAGAAGAGCTACAAGATCCTCGACACCAGCGTCATCATCGACGGCCGCATCGCCGACATTGCCGAGACCGGATTTCTCGACGGCGTCATCGTCACCCCGCAGTTTGTGCTCCGCGAGTTGCAACTGGTGGCCGACTCGGCCGACTCGCTGAAGCGCAACCGGGGACGGCGTGGTCTCGACATTCTGCAGCGTCTGCAGAAGGTCGCCACTCTGCAGATTCAGATCGTGGAAGATGATTTCCCCGCAGTCCGCGAAGTGGACCTGAAGTTGATCGAGCTGGCCAAGGTCTACGAGGGCAAGATCATCACCAACGATTTCAACCTGAACAAGGTCGCGCAACTGCAGGGCGTTGAGGTGCTCAATATCAATGAGCTCGCGAACTCGCTCAAACCCATTGTTCTGCCGGGCGAGACCATGCGGGTCTTCATCCTGAAAGAAGGCAAGGAATACAACCAGGGCGTCGCCTATCTGGACGATGGAACCATGGTCGTGGTCGACAACGCGCGCAAGATGATTGGCAAGACCATCGACGTCTCCGTCACTTCGGTGCTGCAGACGACAGCGGGAAAGATGATCTTCGGCAAGTGGGACGAGCGGGCCGCCTACTCGCGGCAGTCACCCTCGGCCGTTCCGGTGACACCCGCGGTTGTATCGGTGGCGCCTCCGGGGCCTACGGCTGTGCCTTCGCCGGCCGTCATCGACTCGAAGCAGGGCGCTTCGTAGGAAAATCGCATCTAAACGGTTGGGAGCTGTCCTACGCGCCGAAGCGTTCACTGGGCTGAGCCGTCAGATGCGGTTTGTTGTGCGAACTGCCGATGATATTGGCGAGTGGCGCCGCCTCATTTGAACTTGCCGGTGCGCCGCCCGTATACTTGCACGCCGCTATGAAGGTCGTCGTCATCATTCCCGCCGCGGGTCTTGGGACGCGCATGGCCCCCATGCCCAGCGCGAAGGATGCCAAGTCCAGGAAGTCGCATCCCTCGAAACAATTCACTGAACTTGGGGGCGTGCCGATCTTGATGCACACGCTTCGCAAGTTCGCGGCCGTGGGCGAAATCAGCGAAATCTGGATTGCGCTGCGCGAAAATGAAATCGAGGGATTTCGTGAGCGCTTGAAGAACGACGCGAAAGATATTCAAGCAGAAAATTCAACTTGTTGCAGGGGGCGAGCATCGCCAGGAGTCGGTGGCGAATGCCTTGAACGCGATCTCGGCGGCTCCCGACGACATCGTGCTTGTGCACGATGCGGTCCGGCCGCTGGTATCAGCGGAGATCATCCGAGATGTCATTCAGGCGGCAAAGAAATATGGCGCGGCCATCGCCGGACTTCCCGCGGTAGACACGGTCAAGCAGGTCGAGCGGACCTCCGAAGGCGCGATCATCAAATCCACGATTCCTCGCGCAGGAGTGGTGCTGGCACAAACGCCGCAGGGATTTCGCTACGACCTGATCAAGAAATTCTTCGACGAAGCTGCGGCGGATGGATTTATGGGCACCGACGAAGCCTCACTGGCCGAGCGCTCTGGACACGAAGTCGCCGTCGTCATGGGCTCACCTCGAAACATCAAGATTACCAACCCCGGCGACATGGAACTCGCGGAGTTCTATTTGAGGAAATGAGCCACGGATCTCCACGATTTTCATCGCAGGCCCCGAATTCCCCAATGGTCAACGACTAAATGGAAACAGCAAAAGCCCGCCATGAGTATCGGGATCGGTTTTGATTCGCACGAATTCCGTCCGGGCGTTCCGCTGAAAATCGGCGGAATAGCGCTGAAGCATGACAAAGGTCTCGGTGGACACTCCGACGGCGACGTTCTCCTCCACGCGATCACCGACGCCCTGCTGGGTGCCATCGCGGGCCCTGACATCGGCGCCCTCTTTCCGCCTTCGGAGCCTAAGTGGAAGAACGCGGATTCCGCCATCTTTCTGCGCGAGGCCTTGAAACGGGTACACGAGGCTGGATATGGCATTGCGAACGTGGATGCCAGCTTGATTCTGGCGGCTCCGAAAATCGGTCCTCATGCGTCTGAAATTCGTGCGCGCGTCGCAGAACTTCTCGGTATCGGAGCGGACTGTGTTGGCCTGAAGGCGAAAACGCCGGAAGGACTGAATCTGGACAACACGGCCGTTGCCCACGTGGTCGTCTTGCTGGAAGAAGCCAAGGCGCCCAAGCGGCGCGTCTCAAAAAAATAAGTCTCTGTGTTTGCTCTTCCGGATAACAATTCCTTCGTATCGGAGACTCCATGAACATTCGTACTTGCCTGGTTCTTTTTGCAATCGCGCTCAGCAGTACGGTTTTGATTGCGCAGCAGCCTGCGCATGAAACGCCGGCCCATGTCGATGTCCCGGCGATCGCTCCTCGCGCCGATGACGTTGCGACGATCGATGGAATCATGAAGGCATTTTATGAAGTGATCTCTGGCCCGGCAGGCCAGCCGAGGCAGTGGTCGCGCGATCGGACGCTTTACATCCCTGACATTCGGTTTGTGGCCATGTCCGAGAGCAAGAGCGGCGAACCGCGCGCGCAGGTCGTAAGCCACCAGCAGTTCGTCGATAGCTCCAATGCGTCGCTCGTCAAGGACGGTTTCTACGAAAGCGAGATTCATCGCGAAACGCAGAAATTCGGCCACATCGCACATGTCTTCAGCACTTACGAGACGCGGCTTGAAGGCCGACGGTCCGGTGATCGGGCGCGGCATCAACAGTCTTGAACTGTTCTACGACGGCAAGCGCTGGTGGATCGCGTCAAATATGTGGGATGACGAACGGCCCAACAATCCCATTCCAGCGGAAAATCTCCCGCCGAATTCTTCGAAGAATTAGTCGACCCGCTCAAGAGGTGCCTCAGACGCGACGCTTCGATCAGGGCGCGAAAAATCGCCGCGGATGGCTCGTCCGCTTCCACCGAGCGTTCCGGATGCCACTGCACTGCGACAACGAAGTGATCGGGCGATGTTCCTTCCAGCGCTTCGATGATGCCGTCTTCCGCGCAGCGGGCCACAATACGCAACCCGTCACCGATCGCATCCGCGGACTGATGATGCGAAGAGTTCACCGGGATCACCAGGGCGCCGCCATGGTTTGAGGCGTTCCCTTCATTTGCGCTGAGGCTGCCGCGCTGCGGTCGTCCTGACACCCGGCGGCTGTCATCCAGATGCGATTTCTGCCAATAGCGAGTCCCGGTCGATGGCAACGGTGTGGGCAACCGCCACGCGTTTTCCCAGCCTCGTGATCGACTCTCGTGCGTGTCGCCTCAGGCAGAAAGTCCGGGATGTGCTGAACCAGCGATCCTCTCTGATGGACGTTCAGGCTCTGTAGGCCGTAGCAGATTCCGAGCACCGGCTTGCGATGAGCATAAGCATCGTCGAGCAATAGGTCGTCGACTTCGTCTCTGCGCGCATCGGGAGCGGCGGTGCGGAGCGAGCGCTCCTGGCTGAATCGTGCTGGATCCACGTCCGCGTTGCTGCCCGGCAGCAACACGCCATCGCAAGCGGCGATGACCTTCTTCAATTCATCCGTGTGCTGGTCGAGGAGAATCCGCACTGGCTCTCCGCCTGCCAACCTAACCGCGTGCTCGTACTGCGGAATCGCGCGCTGCGCGTATTCAGCGTCGCGCGAGTGCGGCATAGGGATCGCAATGCGGGGAGTCTCGCTCATCGATTCACCCCAGCCGCTCGATAGCTGTCAGGGTTTTCGATTGGCGGTAGTGGCGAATCTCCATGACCACGGCGGCCACGAAAATGATCACCCCGGCAACCATCGCCGCCGGCAGCGCGATGTGGCGATATGCGATCCGCATGTCGGGATGAACTCCGCGCAGCGACCGACACAATCGCCGTCCCGAAGATCGAGAACAAAAGGATGATGGCGAAAGACAGCAACGTACCGATGAAGGTCAGCAGAAACACACGCACCGGGATGCCATACCAGTGCGGAGTGCGGGATGGATGCGCCAGCGGACGATTCGATATGGATACATCAGCCACGGCGCTTGTAGAGGACTGCGAATTCGAATCCTGGGTTGGGCGGGAACAACTCCGCGACTTTTCGCAAACGTTCGGCGAGCGACGATGGCGCGAGCAGCGGATAATCACGCTCTCGCAGATCGTAATAGTCCACGTCGAGGTAGAGCGAGAGCAGGTAAATCGAAATCGTGTCGGAGAACGTCGCTTCCAGATATTCGGTCTTGTAGCGCTCGGCGTCAGGGCCGTTCGCGGTCGCGAGTTTGCGCGTCTCCCAGGCATCGAGCGAGGTCTCGCCTTTGATACCGGCTTCAACCTGCTTCCATGCGATCGCGCTGAAGTCGCTGGAGACTCCCGCGCGCTCGACCAGCGCATGACCTACGTTGATATAGAACTCGAAGGCCACGGAAAATTTGTCGTCCATCAGGCGCGTGGAAATGAAGACGCACTGCGAGTCGCCGAGATTCAGATTGCGATGGCAGACGGCATTGTCGCTGAGAGCGACATCATAGCGGTCGGCGATCACCGTTTCGTCGCCCTGGCTCACGGTTAAGGGGACGAAATAATAGGCCTTGCGATCGAGCGCGGCGGCGATCTTGCCTGGAACGGCAGAGACCATCCGCTCAAGATCGAATGAGTTGACGGCGACTTCGCCCGAAAAGGCGTAACAAATGCCGTTCGCGGCCTGGGAAACCGGCGTGGCTCGAACGACTTCCGATGGGCTGCGTGTGATTGGGGCGGCTGCCTGCGACATTCCAGCATTCATTTTACACACAGCGGAATAGGGATTCCCCCGGGTAAGGGTGAAGATGCGGGATCCTGAAAGGAAGGGCGTTCAAACCGTCGACGGGGCGGGGCGCAGTTTCAATATTCGGATGAGCGCGTACACGGCCGGGCCCAACAGGATTGCGATCATCCCTCCGATGGTGGCGAAGCGGTCGCCGCCGAGCAGTGCCACAATCGCCATCAGCACCGGAGCGCCGACAACATAGAGCAATGCCGGCCGCGCCGCCGGGCACACGGAACGACCGCTTCAGTTGCGGCTGCGAGCGGCGAAGTTTCCATGCGGAAAGAACCGTCAACACAGTAGTCGCCGACCGCAACCAGATATAGACCGAGATGAGTTGTCCCAGGCTCTGCCATGCGAGCAAAGCGTAGATCGCGGCGGACGCCACGATCGCGAGCCACGGCGTGCCGAAGCGGGAGTGTTTGCGGGACAGGACCGTTCGGAAGGTAGCCGTCTTCCGACATTGCGAACGGCATGCGCGTGGTGGTCAGGATCGTGCTGTTGAGCAGCGCGATGTTGCCGACCATCGCTGCGAGCGTCATCCAGGTACCGAGCCAAGGTCCGCCGATGGTTCGGGCGGCGACAGAGAAAAATCCCGTGTGCCACTTGTCCCATTCTCCGGCGGAGGCCAGGCCCGCGATCGTCGGCAGAAAGTAAGCTGCGATCGACAGAGGCACCACGAGCGCCAGCGCGCGTGGGTACGATCTCTGCGGATCCTCGACTTCTTCGGCGACGGTTGAAAGTTGTTCGTATCCCGAATACAGCCACAGTCCCAACGCGAGCCCGACACCGAAGACTTTGAACGTCGCCTGATGTGGCACGACCCAGGGCTGAAACGGATTGTGGTGCCAGTGCGCGAGCGCGATGACGACCATCGTGATGACCGGGATGAAAATGAAAATTTCCAGCACGGTAGCCACCTGTCCAACCATCTCGATACCGCGCACGTTGATCCACGCCAGCAGCGCAATCAGCCCAACCGAGATCAGGTAGTGCTCCCACCACGTCATCTTCGGGTAGTAGTAGACGAGATAGTCTGTGAACAACACGGCGTAGGCTCCGCCCAGAAGAAACGACGCGGACCAGTTCCACCATCCGGCGAGAAATCCCCAGAAGTCGCCGAAGGCAGCGCGGGTCCAGCGATAGAAGCCGCCTTCGACAGGCATCGCAGTGGTCAGTTCAGCGGAAACCAATGAGACCGGAATGCACCAGAAAAAAGGAATGACAAGGAGGTAGATAAGCGTCATTCCCGGCCCGGAGGTGGTGACCATGTCCTCGAGGCCGAAGGGGCCTCCCGTCGTGTAGGAGAACATGACGAAGACGAGATAGAAAAGGCCGGCCTTGCGGAGGGTTCGGTTCGTAGTCAAGAGAGATCGGTGGATTTCAGATTGCTGATTTCAGAATGCAGACGACCGTGCTGCACGCGAAGTTTAGTCTGCAATCTGAAATCTTCAATCATCATATCAGACCACCTGAGTCTAAGCTGCCAGGGTGCCACTGAGCGCGCCTTCGAGTTCGAGGAGTTTGCGCTTCACGTCGAGGCCACCGCCGTAACCGCAGAGCGTTCCATCGGACGCGATCACGCGGTGGCACGGAACCACGATCGCGATCGGATTCCGATTGTTCGCCATCCCGACGGCACGAAAACCTTGCGGGCTTCCAACGGCCCGCGCGATGTCGCCGTAGCTGCGCGTCTCGCCGTAAGGAATCGCGACCAGCGCGCGCCAACATGCAATCTGGAAATCGGTGCCGCGAAGATCGAGAGCGAAAGTGAATTCACGCCGCGTGCCTGCGAAATATTCTTCGAGTTCGCGAACGTAGCGGCGCATTTCGAGCGGCGGATTCTTCAAAGCGCAGGTCCCTGCTTTCGGTCTGCAAGTCGCGAGGATTTGGGCGGATTGTCTGCTGCCCGGGAAGCCGGTGATCAAACTCGAGCGCGAGCAAGCCTCGACTCGACGCAGCCAGAAATAAAGGGCCTACAGGAGACGTAAATACCGTGGAATGAATAGTTTCCATAAACTTAAGCCTGCGAGGGGCCTTTCTCTGTCAGGCCAATACCATAGCACGGAGCCAAATCGGGGACCCGGCGAAATCAGCACCCCGTTGACAGAATCGCCCCGATGGCCCACAGTATGGGGCTGCAACGGGGTGCTTGGGAAATTCGTTGAAGAAACTGGCCTTCATTCTTGTCGCTGTGATGGTGACACCGCTCGTGGTCGTCAGCCTCGTGCTGGCAGCAGGAGACTGGCGGACGATCGGCCAGACCGAAGCCGGAGACACCATCTCCGTCAGTTCCGTCCGAGTGCTGAAAAACAACCAGCGCAGTGCGCTCGTCCGTGTGGAATACAAAGCGCCCGCCGAACTTCCGCAAGGCGGCCCTTTCGTGGAGATGCGCGCCCGCGTTCGCTTCTATTGCAGCAGTGGTCAAGCAGCTCCCAGCACCGAATGGTTCTACTCCCGTGACCGCAGCGGAAGGTTTGTGGTCAGCAAGAAGGCCACTCACGACGATCAGTTCGGTAAGGGGCCGGAAGGCGGATTCGCCGACCTCGTGAGCAAGAACGTCTGCAGCCAGAGCAAGTAGCGGCTCCTCTCCAGTCAATCTCCAACAATTCAATAGCCGTCTTGCTGAGTTACCGCCTGAGCACTACTTCAGCGCGAACGCCACATACACTCCGCCTGACTTAGATTTTGGATCCTTGCCGCCTCCGGCTGCGATGACCACGAATTGCCGTCCATCGAGTTCGTACGTGATCGGCGTAGCATTGCCGGCGAAAGGCAGCGTGGTTTCCCAAAGTAGATCGCCGGTAAATTTGTCGAAGGCGCGGAATTTCTTATCGAAGTTCGTCGCACCGATGAACAACAAGCCGCCAGCAGTCACGAGCGGGCCGCCATAGTTTTCCGTACCCGTATTTCTCAGTACCCTTCGCCGCCAGTTCGGGATACTCGCCAAGCGGAATCTTCCAGGCATATTCGCCCGTGTTCAGATTGATCGCATTCAGCGTTCCCCACGGTGGGGCGACGGCGGGATAGCCATCCGGATCGTAAAAGCGGCGGTATCCAGTGAAGTGATATTTGAAGGCCGGGGGCATCGGACCCGTGCTTATGATCTCTTTGTTCTCGCGCTCCTTGCCTCCGCTCATCACATAGTCGACGAGAGCGTCGAACTGCACGTCATCGGGAATCGAGAATCCCGGCATACGGCCTTTGCCGTTCTCGATGGTGGTCGAGATTTGCGAACGCGACAGTCTTTCGCCGACGCCGAGCAAGGAGGGAATTGCCGGAGGAGATCCCGCCATAGTTTCTCCGTGGCAGACAGCGCACTGGCTGGTGTAAAGAGCCTTAGGAGTGTCAGTTTCGTTGTTTTCGGCGAGGGCGCCGGTCCAGGCGAGATCGTTCGAGTTCACATAGAGGATCGCGGTTTCGGGATCAACGGCTGGTCCTCCCCATTCTGCGCCGCCATCGAATCCGGGAATCACCACTGTGTCTTTGCCGACACTGAATGGGACGAACTGTCCATCGCTGCGGAAGCTTCGGAACTTGTCGAGAGCCCACTGATGAATTTCGGGAGTCCGTTCGCTGAGAATCTTGTCGGTGAGGAGTTGTCGCGCGAATGGCGCTGGTTTCGCAGGCAAACATTGTTGGGCGGCGGCCCGCTCTCCGCGGACAGTGCTGGGTGGATAGTTGCGGCAGTCCAGTGGAAATAATGGCGCGCCGTTTGTTCGGTCGAAGAGATAGACAAACCCTTGCTTCGAAGTTTGCGCCACTGCATCGACTTTCTTGCCATTGTGTTGCACCGTTATTAGCGCGGGCGGCGATGGGAAGTCGCGATCCCAAACGTCGTGGCGCACTCCCTGGAAATGCCAAGTACGTTCGCCGGTTTCGGCGTTCAAAGCGATCAGGCAGTTGGCGAACAAGTCGTCGCCGATCCGGTCGGCCCCGTAGAAATCGAATGCCGCGGAACCGGTAGGAACGTACACAATTCCGCGCCCGGCATCGACCGTCATTCCGGCCCAATTGTTGGCGGCGCCGCTCGTCTTCCACGCATCTTTCGGCCATGTTTCGGAACCGAATTCGCCGCTATGCGGGATGGTATGGAACGACCACCGAAGCTTGCCCGTGCGCACCTCGTACGCACGAATGTCACCGGGCGATGCCGGAAGAGTCTCGGACTCACGGCCGCCGACGATCATCAGGTCTTTGTAGATCACGGCCGGGCTGGTCAAATAGATGGCCTGCGATGCGGGATCACGCCCGAGATCTTCGCGCAGATCGATTCGTCCATCTTTGCCGAAACTAGGAATCGGCTTCCCCGTCGTAGGGTCGAGGGCATAGACAAAATTGAGAACTCCGACGAGGATGCGGCGCTCTTTTCCGTCGGACCAGTAGGTCAGCCCGCGGTCGGGTTGTGTGCCCTTGATGCCGGAATCAAACTTCCACAGCAGTTGGCCGGTGCCTGCTTTCAGCGCAAAGACTTTTTGGGTCGGGGTCAGGCCGTACAGGACTCCCTCAACTTCGATGGGACTGGTCTGCAAACCACCGGCTTCTTCGGAATCGAACGTCCACGCCACAGTGAGCTGAGTAACGCTCTTGCGATTGATCTGCGAGAGCGGCGAGAAGTGGTTGTTCTCTGTCGTGCCGCCGTAAATCGGCCAGTCATGGTTGACCGATGTATTCGACTGATTGGCGGGGGACTGCCCAGACGCAGTCACCATCGTGATTAGCGCGGTAAGAAGTGTCGTGGCGATTCTTGCCGGTACTGCGGGACGACGGATGTGCAAGCGGATTCCTCAGATGACTCTAAGTTCGATCGCGAATATCCGCGAACTCGCCGCTGATTCTAGAACATCAAGAGTGAATTCTGCGGCCGACCTGTTTTGCACAACCCCCGGCACCTCCGTAACCTTCGAACCACTTCCACCCGTACGCCTTTCCGCTTATCCTGAGAAACGAAGTTGGCGAAGTCTCGCCGATTTGCATACTCCCCTATGGATTCGCTTCGACTTTATGGTCTGGTCAGTGCCGGCAGCGTAGCCCTGCTGGGAGCGTACGCTCTGTTGCGACGCAAGCCGAAAACGGCGGATGAGATCGAGCAAGAACGGCGCGCCTGGCTTGAAACCACGGGTCGAATCACCGACGGCACCGTGATTGATGTCCAGGAACTCGCGGCAGCGAGTGATCATCACGCTGCCACCATGCTCATCTACAAATACGATGTTGCCGGCGTTTCTTACGAGTGCTCGCAGGATGTTACGTATCTGCGCCACTGGATCAATCTGCATTCGTGCCGGCTCGGCCTCCACACTTCGGTGAAGTACGATCCGCAGAATCCTGGAAATTCACTGGTAGTTTCAGAGCACTGGATGGGATTGCGCCAGTAGAGTAGTCAACTTGGCGGAAGCTTACTGCCAGGTCAGCCGCATCGCGGCGTTGTGCTTGTCGAAGGTCAGCTGCAATGATTTCGTGTCCCCGCCGATAAATTGAGCTGAGATCGTCTTTGAAAGGTCGATCGTTTGGTCCGTCGACAGGGCGCGAAAGCGCAGTAAGTGTTGTCCCGCCGGAATCTTCAGGCTTTCCGAGTCCACCCCGCGAATTCCATTGAAAACCACCAGCTTTTTCTGAGCGCCACCGTGCAGCGCACGAGTCAGGGCCAAGTTGTCGTCGACCCAAACGTACAGCGTCGCATCCTTGAATTGATGTTGTACCGCGAGATCGAGCGTCGAGGATGGAACCAGAATCTGCTTCGGCGTCCGCGGTGTCCGCGGTGTCTTGACGGTGGCCTTCTCGATCACGGGGGTCGAACTTGGAACCGATTTTTCGATCGCAGGTTGCGGCGACGACGGCGGCGGAGCCTGAGGACTTGTCTCCACCGGAGCCCGTTTCGCGACAACGGTCGATCCGACTAAGGGTTCGGAAGTGTCGACCGATCCCTTGGAAGAACTCACGAAGAGTTTCGACTGCGCGCCGACAATCACCAGCAAAATGATGGTCGCGGCTCCGAGAGCAAGGTCGCGAATCGGCGCCCGGAACAGGATATGTCGAACAACCTTCTCGGCATTTACAACCGCGGTCACGGGCGGCGCCACGAGTGCATCGGCAGTCCCCGTTCGGGTCGGCGCCGATCTCGTTCCCGTTGAAGTCGTCCGCTTCGAGGAGGTCGATGAAGAAGTGGAGGTTTTTTGTGACGATCGCTGCAGTTCCCGCAGGTCGTCGGCGAATTCCGATCCGAGTTGGTAGCGGTCTTCGGGATCTTTTGCCATCGCGCGGGAAATAACCGCATCAATTGCCGGTGGCAGGTTCATGTCGAGCGCGCTGGCAGCGACCGGCTCGCGGTTCGCCACTTTGAAGCACACGGTCGTAGCGCTGGTTCCCTGGAATGGTGAGTGGCCTGTCACCATCACGTAAAGGATCACGCCCAACGAAAATAAATCCGACCGGCCGTCGCATCCTTCGCCGCAAAGCTGTTCTGGAGCCATGTAGGCAGGGGTGCCCAGCACGCGCCCAGGCAAGGTGAAATGAGCAAGGTTCAGCTTCGCGATCCCAAAGTCCGCAATCTTAGCGTGTCCGTCGGGAGTGACCAGGATGTTCGCGGGTTTGATATCGCGATGAACAACGCCTTGCATATGCGCATAGTCGAGCGCTTCTGCAATCTCGTAAGCGAGCTGTAAGGCGGTCGCGAGGGGAAGCTTCTTCTCGCGCGCCAGAATCCGGTT
The DNA here is from genome assembly GCA_963771765.1 of uncultured Acidobacteriota bacterium. Lineage (GTDB taxonomy): Bacteria > Acidobacteriota > Terriglobia > Terriglobales > Acidobacteriaceae > Sulfotelmatobacter. The sequence goes on along the minus strand of CAVYUY010000035.1, from coordinate 193,785 downwards.
CAAGCTCTCCCCGGCGACATATTCGAGGACGATGTAGGGATCTTGATTGTCGGGTAATTCTCCGATATCGAATACGCTGACAATGCCAGAGTGATGGAGCCTGCCAGCGGCCTGCGCCTCGTTCATAAAACGGAGGCGAAATTCCTTTTCCTGCTCCGGCTCTTGTCCCCAGAGAGAGATGGCTTTCACGGCCACGGTCCGGTCGATCTGAGGATCGCGGGCCTTGTACACGACACCCATCGCGCCGCGGCCGAGTTCGCACTCGACCTCGTACCTGCCAAACCGCTTTATATCGACCTTTTCCATGTCTTTGTTGGGCGCGCCTCTTGATCGGCGCAGCTGTCCCCGCATCGTCGTAAGGGGAGGGGTCTTGCTATGGTAGTCCGTCGCTACACGAAACCCTCGCACTTAGATGAGTTCGGTCGTTACGCCCGTAATGGGTTGGAATGCTTGACAAGAACGGAACGCAGATAATATAACTAATAAGTTATAGAACTTAAAGGTTATGGACAATTCGAGCGAGCTTGATGCCGTATTCGCGGCACTCGCAGATCCAACCAGACGGGCGATTCTGGCCCGTTTGGCGGCCGGGGAAGCTTCCGTTGCCGCGTTGGCCGAGCCATTTGCCATGACCCAGCCTGCGATCTCCAAACACCTCAAGGTACTGGAGCGGGCTGGATTGATCTCACGAGGCCGCGAAGCGCAAAAGAGGCCCCGGAAGCTCGTTGCCCTGCCTTTGGCCGAGGCAACCCGATGGCTTGCCGCTTATCGGCAGTTCTGGGAGGGAAGCTTCCAGCGGGTTGATTCGCTGTTCGACGATCGAAAAGCGAACGACCCGAACCGCGGCGATAATCGGTGACGATGCATAGAAACGAACCTCAAGAATTTCAGGAAGGAAACCGACATGGTCGATACCCAACCCTCTCGACGCCTTGGCCGAAGTGTTCTTGCCGTCTTTGCCGGATTTGTTGTGGGCGCCGGTCTATCGCTTGGCACCGATGAGATTCTTCATATCGCCAAGGTCTATCCGCCGTGGAGCCAGAGAATGTCCGATCCGCTGTTTGCGCTGGCCACGTCGTATCGGGTTCTGTTCAGCATCGCCGCCAGTTACGTCACAGCGCGGCTAGCGCCCGCTCGACCGATGTTTCTAGCCTTGATTGGAGGAGCCATCGGCTTCGTGATAAGCATTGCCGGCGCTATTGCGACGTGGAATCGCGACCTTGGACCTCACTGGTATGCAATTGCGGTAGCGTTGATTGCGTTGCCTTGTGCGTGGATCGGCGCCAAGCTGCGGCTCATGCAGGTGCGAAGCACCTGAGAACGCCTGGATGCTGGGGATACGCTAGCTGCCGGTGGGGAACTCGCCGCTTTTGGCGACGGTAATTCGCAGATATTTGTAAGGATTGACAGGCGTGTCATTGATGCGAACTTCGTAATGAAGATGGGGGCCTGTCGAGCGGCCACTGGCTCCTACAAAGCCGATCAGATCTCCGCGATGAACGTGTTGTCCCGCGGTGACCGCGAATCCGGAAAGGTGCCCATAGCGCGTACTGATCCCGTTGCCATGGTCGATCATGATTGCCTTGCCGTATCCGCCCATGCTGTCGGTAAAGGTCACGACGCCGTCGGCCGGGGCGATGATCTTCGCGCCGTAGTTGCTTCCAATATCGACACCGCTGTGGAATGCGCCCTCACCGTTGAATGGATCGATGCGCTCACCGAAGCTGCCTGTGACCTGGCCTTCTACCGGCCAAAGGTTGGGAGCAGAATTTGCCTTCGCCCACTCGGCGGTGGTTGCGTTTTTGGTGAGTCCCATTGTGAGGCCGACCATGGTCGCGCCGCTCAATGCTGAGGTCCGCAGAGCGTGGAGCTGATCCAGCGAAGAACTCACATCCGCGTCCTGAATTTGCTCGGAGGTTGCGGAAACTAACGTCGGTTCCGATTTCAAGCCGTAGAGGGCAGAAACTTCTCCGGCCAGCGAACCCAACGAGGCGACCTGGACGTCGCGCTCGGCAGCGACTTTTTCCAGCCGCGAGTAGTTGTCTTTGAGCTGATCTTTTTCCGTCCGCAACTGGTTGAATTGCGAAACCTTCAGCAGCATGCGGGTATAGGAACTGGCAATTCCGGTTAGGCTGAGGAATCCGATTGCGGCCCCTACGACAAATACATAGAGGTAGTGCACGGGAATGGAAATCTTGCGCAACTGCCCGTCGTCCCCGCGAGCCACGAAAAGGATGTAAAAACGCTTTTGCAATCGTTCCTCGAATTTTGAAACATCAGGTCCGGAACATCGGGCTCAGATTCTTAGTTGCAGAATGCCCGATCGGGACCACCTGATTTCTTTCAGAGCCGCGATCCCATCTGGGAATGGAAACTTCTCTCGCGCCCCTTCGCCTACCGAAAAAACTGAAATTGGGTCTAAAACTTCTCATTTGTCCGCAATCTTAACTATCTGCGGAACTTAGCCCAAGTTAAGGGTTGTGAATGACTGGTTAACGGTAACAAACTGGGTTCCCCCTGTCAACGACGCGGAGGTCGGATTGCCCATTACGGAAGGCGGGTAACCCCAAGGAACCATAGGTAAATTACCCATCGCGACCGATCGAGCGCCCAGCGCGGGTTTCGTCCGATGGGGAACAGCGGAGAGTCCTCACTCGATCGAGCACAGTGCCCGGCAGTCCTCGATGAGATCCCGGCGGTATAGTAATCCGTCATGCCGCTTCGAGAACGAGCCCTGATTGACGAAATCCGCCAGATGTCGGACGGGTCAAACTCCCGCAAGATCGCTCGAGCACTAGGAGTGCTGCTGGGCGTCGGCGACGATTGCTCGGTGCTGCGACTTCCAGCTAACCGCGACTCTCTTGTCACCACGGATTTTTCGCTCGAAGGCGTTCACTTCCGGCGTGAGTGGCATCCCGCAGAATCAGTGGGCCACCGCTGCCTCGCCCGGGGTCTCAGCGATATTGCCGCCATGGGAGGAGACCCAAGCGCGGTTTTTCTTTCTCTGGCATTGCCTCTCGATCTTTCTCAAGCGTGGGTGAGAAGCTTTGTCCGAGGTCTGAACCAGCTAGCCAAGAAATACGGCGTGACTCTGGCTGGAGGCGACACGGCACAATCGCCGACCGGCATTCTAGCGGACATAGTCGTGGTAGGTACCGTACCCAGAGGCGAAGCGATCTTGCGTTCGGGCGCGCGTCCAGGGGACCGGATCTACATAAGCGGTGAACTCGGCGGATCGGCCGCCGCCGTTTACAAGATGCTCGCCCATCCGAAGACAAAGCTGCCACCGCGCCAATATCGCCGGCATTTCTATCCCGACCCCCGGATCAACCTCGCGCGAATGCTCCGTGAGAAAAAACTGGCGTCCGCCATGATCGACACCAGCGACGGCCTCTCGACTGACTTGACGCATATTTGCGATGAGAGCGCGGTCGGCGCCGAAATCGATGCATCTCTTATCCCCCGGGCTCGCGTGGGGAGTGCAACTGCGCAGGTCGAACTCGACCTTGCGCTCCACGGCGGAGAAGATTACGAACTGCTCTTTACGGTTCGCTCAGGCGCGCGCATTCCAGAGCGCATCGCCGGGGTACCTCTTACGCAGATTGGCAACGTTACGCGATCCCGAAAAATACTCGTCACCAGCCCAAACCAACGCGCCCATAAACTTGAGCCTCGCGGATGGGAGCACTTCCGGAAATGACCACGACGCGGATCAGCACGTTTGCCGAAAACTTTCACGACGCCGCATGTTACCTACGTCACCAGTGTGTCTCTACCAGGGCCGGTAAATCCGGACTACATTAGGGATTATGTCGTCCCGTACAGCTCTCCTCCTTTGCGCGTTCACCATGGCGGCGTCACTCGCTTTCGCGGGGGACTCGAAAAAGCAGCCTCTTCCGCCAGTGGCGCATGCGAAATCTCCCGTGCCCGCGGTCACCGACGACTACATTCACAAGCAATTCGGCGAAAACTGCTCCCTGATCGCCGGCCCACAGCAATTTGTCGCTGACCTCGACGGAGACGGCGTGGAAGATTTGGTCGTGGCCGCGCGATGCAAAAACCCAATGGCCGACAAGGATGAGTACAGCTTCCTCGTCTCCGACCCGTATGACACGTTCCTCGGGTACAGCGATGTGAAGGTGACTTCTACTTTCGCCTCGGACGAGCCGGAGCGCCGAGGTCTGAGCCTGCTCATTGTCCATGGCGCCGACAAGGATGACTGGCGCGCGGAAAATCCGAAGGCCAAATTTCTGCTCATCAACCTGCCCTTCAAGACACTAACGGTGAAGCGCCTGACGATGAAAAAGAAAACCGGGCTAGGCATCTACATGGAAGAGCATGGCGAAGGAGAAGAGACCTCCTCCGTTTTGTTCTGGGATGGCAAGAAGTACAAGTACATGCAATTGGGATCGACGCTGGAGTAGACAGATCAGAAGGTCGAAGTTGTCATTCCGCGCGAAGTGAGGAATCCACTTCACCGCTTCCAGTAAGGAAATTCTGCCGTACCCGCTTTCCCGACGTTCTTCTCGGCGTACTCACACACACGATCGAGCGATGCCTGAAGCGCAGCGGTATAGCGCTCGATATCTTCGTCGGTTGCCTCACGCGGCACCGGGATCAGTTTGCCAAACCGCAAGAGCACTCGCGAGAACGGCACGGGGATGATCATGCGATCCCAGCTATTCAACACCCATGCCTTCTCGACAGCAGCGTGGAACATGGTGAGAGGAATGCCTGAAGATCGCGCCAGCGCCACTGGCCCAGGTTTCACCTTGTGACGCGGGCCCCGCGGGCCGTCCAGGGTGAACGCAACCGTCCAGCCCTCTTCAAGGGCGCGTCGCAATCCGAGCAGTGCCCGAACTGCGTTGCGGCTGCTCGATCCTTTCACGGCGACGAAGCCAAACTTGCGAATGATCCGTCCCATGTATTCGCCGTCGTAGCTGTTGCTGCTCATCACGCGCACGCCAAGATTGCGGCATATGTAGGTAGCGGGAATCATGCACGAATGCCAGAACGACGCGATCAGCGGACGCTGGCCGAGCGTTTGCTGCGCCCCATCTTCGTATGAAATCGAGACCCTCAGCGTCGGGCCGATCAGGCGGATCGCCCCATATCCGACCCAGATGATGACTCGGAGTACGATGCGCTGGCGCAAGGAAAACTGGCGCGGCCCAGCCGCCGGAGCGGATGCGGGCGTGTCGCGGGTATTGGCTTCAGGCACGTCGCCATTGTAATAGCGTAACCCTGGGACGAAACGAATCTACCGCCGAGTACGTTGAGGACATTCGAGAGGTTGGGGGGATTTCTCGATGGGCTCTACGTACTCGGCGGTAAACGTCCTTGAAAGTTTTCAGGGCCGTTGCGCTTAGTTCTCTAGATAGGAATTAATCCACGTCTTGACCCGTAACCGCCGCTCATCAGCCGGATCAAACCGCACGCCAATCGATTTGGGCTTATTCCAACTGATGACCCCGCGCACGTTAACGCGCGGAAGCGTCATGAGCGCGAAAGAAATTTCGACGTTGGCGCCGATGGAAAAGTCTTCGGCGCTCTTCACCGACATCCCTCCGGTGCTCATTTCGATGCTGGTAGCGGTCACGCGCCGTCCGTCTCCCACGATCGAGACTTCTGTCATGACCGGGATTCGCACATAGCGGCGGAACTCGTGCAGCACAAGTAGTCTTGTGGCGCGTACCAGCTTCAGCATCGCCGGCCGCTCGAGCGGTTCGTGAAACATCGCGTTAATACCGTATTTCGAGAAGCGCATGGCTTCTTGTGCGCTTCCGCCCACTCCATAAATCACGCATCGGCTATTCGATCGCGAGCTGCGGGCTGCTTCCATGACTTCTTCCGCCCCTTCCGCGAGCGTCAGCACACAAGCTTCAAACTTTTCCTTGCGAAGGCGCTCGGCGGCGTCGGAGGTGATGGTGACCGTTTCGATGCCGAATTGCCTGAAGCACTCGGTCAGCAACGCTCGAGACGGTTCATTAAAGCCCACCAATGCCGCACGGGCTACGGTTTTACGCGTTACGACGGGTAGAGGTACAGGCGCGAGTGTGGCGGCGAAAGCTTTATCCATAGTGAGGGGAAAGACTCTACTTTCGAAAGCCATTGTGGAGTCGAACGTCAAGTGTCACAACGCCCCAAAGGGTCAAGAGAGGGAGTACCGAAGTCTCGTTACTGGGTCAGGGGGACGCGAGAAAGGACATTACGAGCTCAAACCCGCGTCGAATCAGGGGTTTGAGCGTGATGCAAGTTTTCGCACAATATTTATCACGGCTGGTTTATTAGCGATGCGTGCCTCGCCTGCCGAAACTGCAGCCGCTACCATCGCCAGAGGATCGTAGACACGATGAAGATTGGGTGGAAAAACCTATTCTGTCCAGCGACGGAATAGCAGGGCGCCATTCGTTCCGCCGAAGCCAAAGGAGTTCGACATGGCGTATTCGAGTTCAGCCTTGCGCGCATGGTTCGGAACCAGATCCATGCCGGTGGTATCAGGATCAGGATTTTCGAGATTGATAGTCGGAGGCAGCATCTGCTCGCGCAAAGCCATGACGGTGATTCCTGCTTCCAATCCGCCCGCACCGCCCAGCAAATGTCCGGTCATCGACTTCGTAGAACTCACCGCGACTTTGTGCTCGCCGAAAAAATTTCGGATCGCATGTGCTTCTAGCGTGTCGCCGATCGGCGTTGATGTTCCGTGTGCATTCACGTAATTGACGACGGTCGGAGCCACCCCCGCATCGCGTACGGCATTGCGCATGACACGGAACCCGCCTTCGTGTTCGGGGGCCGGTTGCGTGATGTGATAGGCGTCGCCCGACATACCATAGCCTGCAACTTCCGCGAGAATGCGGGCGCCACGTTTCTTCGCGTGCTCCAACTCTTCCAGAATCAGAATCCCAGACCCTTCTCCAATGACAAAGCCGTCGCGTCCTTGGTCCCAAGGACGGCTGGCTTTTTCCGGATCGTCATTGCGAGTCGAAAGGGCGCGCATGGCGGCAAATCCCCCGACGCCCATCGGGGTAATGGCTGCTTCGGCGCCACCGGCGATCATGACATCGGCATCGTTGTGCTGGATGATGCGAAAAGAGTCCCCGATCGAGTGTGCGCTCGTCGTGCAGGCCGTCGCGGTGGCCTCGTTCGGCCCCTTCGCCCCGAAACGCATGGACACCTGACCCGCTGCAAGGTTAATGATCGCTGCAGGAATGAAGAAAGGTGAGATCTTTCGCGGTCCGCCTTCGAGCAGCGAGATGTGCTCGCGTTCGATGACATCGAATCCACCGATACCCGAACCAATGTGCACTCCGACGCGCTCGTCGTTCTCCGGAGTGACTTTCAGTTCCGACATCTTCATCGCTTCATCCGCCGCCGCAATTGCGAGGTGGATGAAGCGAGCCATCTTCTTGAGTTCTTTTTTCTCGATGTAGTTCAAAGGGTCGAAGTTCCGGACCTCGGCAGCTATCTGACAGGCGAATGCACTCGCGTCGAACCCCGTGATGCGAGAAACACCGCTCTTTCCGGCGAGAACTGCCTTCCACACGTCAGCGGTGGAATTGCCTACGCCGCAGATCAAACCCAGGCCTGTAACGACGACCCTGCGTCCCAAAAGTTATTTCCCCGCTTTCGCGTGCTTGCCGATGTAGTCCACGGCATCCTGCACCGTTCGGATCTTCTCTGCGTCCTCATCGGGAATTTCGATATCGAATGCCTCTTCGAACGCCATCACCAATTCGACCGTATCGAGAGAATCCGCGCCAAGATCATCCACAAACGACGCGCTCGACGTAACTTCTCCCTCATCCACGCCCAACTGCTCCACGATAATCTGCTTTACCTTCTCGTCAACGGCTGCCATATGTCTCCTCGTCCGGTTCGATTAGATTTGAATTCTGATGTTTGGTTGCAGGCCACGTCGTTCGCCTTCGTTATCGCTCGCCGCGGCCTGACGCCCGGCGAACAATGGCTAACGGCGTTTTGCTCGATCGGACTCTGCCCTCCACAACTCTTTGTTGCACACTGCGTTCCGAAAAAAGGCGAGTGCGTAGTGTAATGGTCCCGATGAATTAGTGTAAAGAAAGGCAATGTTTCCGGCAAAGCCTCTGATCCCGCTAGCATTGCACCTTGAATCCTAACGGCTTCATGTTTGCCGGGTCAAACGTCGATGGACCTGGGATCCGTCCACAGACCGTTAGCAGCAGTGAAAGTCGAGAGGCGAAGACGATGCGTGCCGTGGTGCAGCGAGTGAGCCGTGCGAAGGTAAGCGTGAACGCAGAGGTGAGCGGTGAAATCGGCCGCGGCCTGCTGGTGCTGCTGGGGGTAGGTCACCCTGACACCGAAACGGACGTCGACTATTTGGCCGGGAAGATCGTGGGCCTTCGCATTTTCGAGGACGAAAAAGGCAAGATGAACCTTTGTGTCCGCGACGTTGGGGGCAGCGTGCTGGCGGTTTCGCAGTTCACCCTCTACGGAGACCTGCGTCGCGGGAAACGTCCATCTTTCGACGATGCAGCGCCCCCGGCTCACGCACGGCGTCTATATGAACTGTTCGTCGAACGGATTCGGGCCGACGGCATGCGCTGCGAGACGGGCCGCTTTCAGGAAATGATGCAAGTAGAATCGGTCAACGAAGGCCCCGTGACGATTCTCCTGGATTCAGGGAAAGTGTTCTAGACGGTCGTGAATTGCGATTCGAAGAGAACGAATTTCCAAACGCACTCCGTCGGTTATCATCACAGCTCATCCAAGTTTGTCAGGAGGCTGTATGTCCGCAACTGTTGGCGCCCCCGCTCCCGATTTCACGCTCAAAGACCAGAATCAGCAGGATGTTTCGCTCAGCAGTTTCCGAGGCAAGAAGCGGGTCGTGATTGTTTTCTATCCGCTCGATTGGAGCCCGGTTTGCACCAAAGAGCATGCGTGCTTCGTCAATGACGTAGCGAGGTTCGACAAATTGGACGCGCAGGTTCTCGGATTGAGCGTCGACAGTGTCTGGTCGCACAAAGCGTACGCGGAAAAAATGGGTATCCACTACCCGCTGCTCGCTGATTTTCAGCCTCGCGGCGCCGTTGCTCAAAAATACGGCGTTTTCCTGGAGGACAAAGGCATCACCGGACGCGCGATCTCCATCATCGACCGCGGAGGAAACCTGGCATGGCACAAAAACTACGACATTCCGGTTGTACCGGGCGTCGATGAAGTGGCGAAGGCTCTGGAAGGAGTGAAGTAATAGGGGCCAGTCCGCTAGCCCGCGATCAGGCCGAGGTAAACAAACTGGCTGTGAGATTTTGTTCGATGTATTTCTTGCTGTCGAATTTCTTCCCAGTGCTTGCTCCCGACATGTAGCGTATCTGCCCGAAAATAGGACGCTCAAACCAGGGGCGGTCGAATTTTCCAAGGATCGCCCACGCAATACCCGCATATCCATTCGGGTCCCGTCCATCAAGCTCATATTTGTCATTCAGGCGGACGGCGATGCGGTGAGCCTCCGCCGGAGACTTGCTCCATTCCAAAATCTTCTTCCCCCAATACATGCGCATGTAGTTGTGCATCCAGCCGTCGTTGACCATCTGCATTTGCGAAGCGTTCCAGAGCAGGTCATGCGTTTCTGCCTGTTCCAGTTGCTTCTCGCTGTAGATCACCGGACGGCGGTCGTTGGCATGTTTGGCGAGTGTGCGGTGCGCCCAGGGTTCCGCACACTCAAAGCTGTCGTAATCTGGGTTGAAGCGGACCAGATTCACCGAGAGCTCGCGCCACACTACAATCTGGTTCAAAAAGGCTTCCTTATCTGGCGTCGGAGCCTCGGCTTTTTCGATGGCCAGAGCAACCGTGATTGGGCTGATGTGACCGAAGTGCAGGTAGGGCGACAGGCAGCTGGTGTGGTCAACCTCGGGTTTATTGCGCAGCTTTCCGTACCCCCGAAGCTTGTTTTCGACGAAATCGCGCAATCGCCGGTACGCTTCCGCGGAGCCTCCGCGCCAACTCGAAACCGCAGACACTGAACGGTCGAGATTCCAACCTTCCGTGATATCGACACCCGGATTCAGCGACGAGAGCTGGGTCGGCTTCGTCCATTTCACGTTTGCGTTCGGATTTTCGTCGGTAACAAGGTAGGTTTTCAAAAGCGCCTGGATCCGCGGGCGAATTGTGTGCGCAGCGTACTGCGCTTTCTCCAGCAGTTTCGAGGGAACAATGACATCCGCGTCAACCGTCCACAGTGGAACTTTCAGCTTTTTCGCGGCTGCCGTTCGCCAGCCGTCCGGCTCGCGCATCGGATTTTCATCGCCCACTACTAAAGCCGCTTTAACTTCGTCGCAAAACTGAAGCAGGCTGTGCTGAGGAAAACGCCGGAACACAAAGCCGACATTTCTTTCCTTCAGTGCTTCTGCAATATCGGGAATGCCATCGTTCAGAAAGGAGTAGTGCCGCAAGTTCGCGTGCGGATAAAAGGGCATGGGCGCCAGGAATACGGCTACCGGCTTTCCCAGCGCGTTGGCGGCATTAATCGCTACGTCGAGAGCCGCGTTGTCGATTCCCCGTTGGGCGCGCTGCATCCAATAGACAACGCATGACCCATGTGAATCTGGGACACCGCGGCGCCGAACCGTCACTCGAGGGTCGTTCGAAATTCTGGTCAGATCTTCCATGGAGACGTCTACGCTGCTAAACGCGAGACAAGAGCAGCCTGAACACTTAGAGCGAAACTTCCTGTGGAAGGTTTAGATTTAGCGACTGAGGAAGCGACGCTAATCGCCCGAGATGAAAATGAGGGCCGAACTTTTTCCTCACGAGAAAACCTGCTCGGGATGGTCAGTAGGCACGCAGAATCGCATCTGCGATCCGGGCCGCGTCCACCGATGCCTTTACGTCGTGTGTGCGAATCACATGCGCTCCTTTGAGGATCAGCGCCGTTTGGCTTGCCAGAGTGCCAGAGAGCCTGTCTTTCGCGGGAGCGTCCGTTCCGTTTTCGTTCAGAGTCCGCCCGATAAAAGACTTGCGTGACGTCCCAGCAAGCAGGGGAAACCCTGCTGACTGCAGTTCCCCGAAACGAGCTATAAGCGGATAATTCTCATCAAAGCTCTTCCCGAATCCGAAGCCGGGATCGAGCACGATGCGTTCGCGTCGCACGCCCGCGAGGATTGCTTTCTCCGCCCACTCTTTGAGTTCCCGTTTCACAAGTAGGACAACTTCTCCAAGAGGAGGCAGCGCCCGCCATTCTTCCGGTCGTCCGCGCATGTGCATCAGGACCGAGCCGCACTTGAGTTCGACCAGCGTCTTGGTCATCAGGGGGTCCCACCGGAAGCCGCTCACGTCGTTCACGATCTCCGCGCCGGCGCCGACCGCCGCGCGCGCCACCGCAGCTTTGTATGTATCCACAGATATCACTGCCGAAGGGCGTTTCTTCTTCAACTCCGCAATCACGGGAATCACGCGCTTGAGTTCGTCCTCTGCGCTTACGATCGGTGCGGCAACTCTCGCCCCTGGCACCGTGCTCTTCGATTTTTCGGGATTGTTCGCGCTACCTGCATCCACTTTCGCGCCGGGCCGGGTCGATTCTCCACCAACATCGATGATGTCGGCACCCTCATCGAGCATCCGCTCGCCTTGTGCGATCGCAGCATCCCGATCGACAAACTCTCCACCGTCGGAAAAAGAATCGGGAGTGACATTCAGGACGCCCATGATCAGCGTGCGCTTTCCCAGTTCGAGCGTGCGCGATCCAATGTTCCATTGAAAGACGGACCTCATGCGGCCACGATTCTAAACGACGTCATGGTTTGTCGATGATCCACTTCGTCATCAGATACCGCTGATGGTCCTCAAAACCCAGCCGCCGGTAGAGATCGATAGCGGGATTGCCGTGATTCACTTCGAGATGAACGGCTGACACGCCGAGTTCTTTCGCCTGTCTTGCGAAGAATTCGAGAGCTTGCGTGCCGATTCCAAGTCCACGGTGGCTGCGACGGACGAAAAACTCGTCCACCCATGCGCCCCGTTCGCGATATTCGAGGCTGTAGTCAAATGCCATGACGATGTAGCCTACCGTTTTCCGATCGGCAACGATAAACCACACACGGCCCAGGCTCGGATCGCTCAGCAGTTGCTCCGTCACTTTCGAAGTTGTCGGTTCGTCAAACGCACAGGACCATGGATCATCTACCTGCAGTTCCTTCATCATCGCGATCAGCTTCGCAAGATCGTCCGGAACTGCCGCTTCGAATGTGATCAACATGATTTTCTTGCGCGAGGAGGAAATTCACTATCTGCGCCGAACTGCCGCCGCCCTTCGACTGCGAGCTCCGTGCACCGCGCCCGGTCCTGTGCCCTTGGGCGGCTTCCGCTTTCCGTCGAGCAGTTCCTTCAGCACAACGGCGTTATTGCGTGTCTCATTTTTTGAGGCGAAGAGCAGCGTGAGCCGCTTTTTCAGGTGAGCCAGTTCGTAGAGCCGGCGCAGGGCCTCTTCAGCCTCCGGCTCTGCCAGCTCTTTTAAGTATTTCGCGCGAAACACTTCCCACTGATCGACGTGCGCGTGATACCACTGCCGAAGTTCGTCGGAGGGAGAAAGCTCTCGCATCCAATGGTGAACCGCGGCGCGTTCCTTGCTGAGCCCGCGCGGCCAGAGCCGGTCCACGAGCACACGGTTGCCGTCGGCGCGGGACGCCGGTTCATAGACGCGTTTGATCGCAACTGACATGGGGGAAGTCAGCTTCAGGTTTGCACTATCATTGTAAAGCGGCTTGCCGCACTGTGTATCAGCCTCATTTGAAGGATGTCCATGCCCCGGAAGAAAGACCGTTTCAACTGGAATCGAGAAAAGAAACTTTGGCCGGCGCCGCTCTTGGCCCTAGTTTCGCTGATCGTGATTGCCTCGACCCTCGCCTGCGACGTCGAGCGCCGCAAGTCCGACGCCGAACTTGGGCTTAACGAGCAGCAGGCCGCTGGAAGGAAAATTTACGATGCCGAGTGCGACCGCTGTCATGAGCCGTACTCCACTCGCGGCAAGAAAGGGCCGCCGCTGAAGGGAGTATTTCAACGCAAATACCTTTCGTTGAGCGGATTGCCCGCCAATGACGAGCGCGTGACCGACATTATCCGGCTCGGGCGAAATGAAATGCCGGGTTACAGCCAGAAGCTGAATTCCCAAGACATCGAAAATATGCTCGCATATCTACACACGCTCTGAGCACAAGCTGCGGCCGAATGCGCCGCGATTCCGTGGGATAATCCCTGCATGAAAGCCGCGCCAAATCCGACTCTTTTCCGCGAACTGCCCGCGGTGGACGAGTTGCTGCGCAAGCCGGAAATCGTTGCGCTCGTGAATGATCACGGTCTGGCTGTCGTTACGGAAGCGTCGCGCGAAGTGCTCGCCCTTTTGCGTGAAGAGATCAACCAACGTTTGCTCGATCAATCCTCGCTTCAGATCGCGCTGGAAGGGATCGGCACCGCAGTTCAAGCGCGAGTCGTCGCCTCGCTACGCCCCTCGCTGCGGCCGGTCATTAATGCCACCGGCGTCATTCTGCATACCAATCTCGGACGCGCACCTCTGGGCGAAGGTGCGCTCGAGCACATACGCGAAACTGCCTCCGTCTACAGCAATCTTGAGTTCGATATTGACGCCGGAGAACGGAGCAAGCGCGACGTCCACGTGAATCGCTTGTTCAAAAAGCTCCTTGCCGAAAGCAAAGTCGGCGTCGAGATCGCGACGATCGTGGTGAACAACAATGCGGCGGCTGTTCTGCTCGCGCTCAACTCTCTGGCGGACGGCGGCGAAGTCATCGTTTCTCGCGGAGAACTGGTGGAAATCGGAGGATCGTTCCGCATTCCCGACGTGATGACAAAGTCTGGCGCGATCCTTCGTGAAGTGGGGACCACTAACAGGACACGTGCCGCCGACTACGAGAACGCGATCAACGATCGCACGCGGCTCTTGCTTCGCGTTCACCGCTCGAACTTCGAAATCACAGGTTTCACCGAGCAACCATCGACCGCCGAGTTGGTCGATTTGGCCCGCAGGAAAAACATCCCGTTGATCGAGGATCTGGGTAGCGGAGCGCTCGTCGATCTCGAGAATTTCGGCATCCGCGGAGAGAGCAGCGTTCTCGACAGCTTGCGCAGCGGAGTCGACGTCGTCACCTATAGCGGAGACAAGTTGCTCGGCGGACCGCAGGCCGGACTGCTCACCGGCCGCGCCGACCTGATTGCCCGCATGCGCTCGAACTCGCTTTTCCGAGCGCTCCGCGTCGATAAACTTATTTACGCCGCGCTGGAGGCCACCTTGATCGCGTACGTCAAACACCAGTACGACAGTGTGCCGGCGTTAAAGATGATGAGTTTGACGAATGAAGATATTGGAGACCGTGCGAAGGCTTTGGCGGGCCAAGTTGATTCCGTCCGGTTCAAAGTGGAAGTTATCGACGGAGAATCAGTGATTGGCGGTGGCGCCGCTCCTTCGTCCATTCTCCCAACGCGCCTTCTGGCGTTGACACATTCCGATCTCAGTGCGAATGATCTGGCCGCACGCCTGCGAGCTGCCAATCCGCCGATCATTTCGCGCGTCGAAGATGGCAGGGTTCTGCTGGATCTACGAACCGTATTTCCCGCTCAAGATATCGTGATCGCCAACGCTCTTTCGCGCATCGGATAGCAGTTGGCGACTCTCTACACCATCGGCCATTCCACGCGCTCGCTCGATGATCTCGTTGCGACGCTGCGGGCTCACAACATTCAGACCTTAGTCGATATTCGAGCCTTTCCGATGTCCCGTCGTCTGCCGCAGTTCAATCGCGATTCTCTGGAACAGACTCTGCCCGCCGCCAAACTTCGCTATGTCTGGATGAAGGCGCTCGGCGGGTATCGCAAGAAAATTCTCGACGACTCCCCAAACATCGCTCTGCGCAATCAAAGTTTTCGCAACTATGCGGACTATATGTTGACGGCGGACTTCGAACAGGCCATGTCGGATCTAACCAAATTGGCGGAACAATCTCCGACCGCCTACATGTGCGCCGAACGAGTCTATTTCCAGTGTCATCGCATGTTGGTCTCAGACTGGCTCGTCGCCCATGGACACGAGGTACTTCACATCGATACGACCGGCCCGGCGAAGCCGCACAAATTGATGGCAGAAGCTCGGATGATCGATGGCCGAATGGTCTATCGCGGCGACCGCTTGCTGTAAAATTCATTCCAGACCGATCCATGATCGTAGGAACTGGCATCGACATTGCGGAAGTCCCGCGCATCGCAGAAGCGATCGAGCGCTTTGGACCACGCTTTCTGCATCGGATCTACACCGAAGGCGAGATGCGGTATTGCGACTCCAAAGCGAATCGCGTCGAGCGTTACGCGGCGCGTTTCGCCGCTAAAGAAGCGGCCATGAAAGCCTTAGGCACCGGCTGGAATCACGGGGTCCGCTGGCGCGACTGCGAGGTCAGTCGCATGCCGGGCGGTCGTCCGACGATGGTCTTCCACGGCAAAGCCGGAGAGTTCGCCGCAAAACTTGGCGTGAAGAATATTGCATTGTCGATCTCCCACACTGCGGAACAAGCCATTGCCCAGGTGATTTTCGAGAGCTAGATTGCTCTGCATTCCGGATGTCCTGACGCCATCTGCTAGACTGTCGCCTTCGATCCATTATGGCTGTGATCGCTCCCACGCCTATCTCCGCAGCGAGCGGGGCGGACGTTCCGGAAACAACTTTGCTGGCGGGCCTTGCGCTCACCAGCTTTGCCGCGTTGCTGCTTGAATTGGCGTTGACGCGACTGTTTTCCGTCGTCCTCTTCTATCACTTCGCTTTCCTTGCCATCTCGATCGCGTTGCTCGGCCTTGGCGCGGGAGGTGTGTTCGCCTATCTGCTGAAAAGCCGGTTTGTGAACATTTCGACGCGCACGATTGCGGCCTGGCTCTGCATGGCAAATTCGTTGTTGCTCGTCATCGTGTTGGAGATCGTCCTGCGCGTTCCCGTTTCGCTCGACGTAACTGGAGCGAACCTCTTCCGGCTCACAAAGATTTACCTCGCAGCTGCCGTCCCTTTCTTGCTGACCGGATTTCTCTTCTCTGTTGTCTTCGCGCGCGAGACCGAACGCATCCCGCGCCTCTACGGTGCCGATCTTTGCGGTGGAGCGCTCGCCTGTCTGGCGATAGTTCCGGTGCTGAACTGGCTCGGCGGACCGAACGCAATCCTGGTTTCAGCGATCGCATTGGCCGCTGCCGCCATCATTTGGGCGGAAACGCGCTCTGTGCGCAGGTTTGCGAGCCTGCTTGCGTTGGCTCTGGTGGCTCTGACGGCAGCGAATCATGCCGGACGTCTCATCGACGTCGTGTACGCGAAGGGAATGTTTCGCGATCCCGCGTGGGTAGAATTCGCCCGCTGGAACGCGCTATCGCGAGTTGAGGTCGACCGCCAGGGACAGGCCAAGGCAATCGTGATCGACTCCGACGCGTCGACCTACATCATGAACGCCGACCTCTCACACTGGCAGGGGACACTGTGGGAGCACAATCTTATGTCAGCCCCGCCGGCGCTGGCGAACGTGCTCCGCCCACACGGAGATTTCGCCATCATCGGACCCGGCGGCGGAGTCGACGTCTTGCGCGCCGTTGCCAACGGCAGCGCGAGTGTCACTGGGATCGAGATCAATCCGATTATCGCAACCACCATCATGCGTGGCCGCTACGCGGACTACGCTCAACATCTCTACGACCGTCCCGACGTTCATATTCACGTCACAGATGGACGCTCATTCCTCCGTTCCACGCCGCAGCACTTTGATGTCGTGCAGATGACCTTGGTCGATACATGGGCTTCCACAGCCGCGGGCGCATTCGCACTCAGCGAAAACAATCTGTATACCGTCGATGCCTTCCGCGAATATTTCAATCATCTCAATCCCGACGGAATGATCGCCATCACGCGCTGGGAGTTCCGCCAGCCCCGCGAGGCATTGCGCGTCGTAGCGGTCGCGATGGAGGCGCTTGCATCAACTCGGGGTCGCCAATCCTGCGCACAATTTCATCGTGGCGTCGCAGGGATCGCTCGACGAAGACGGGATCCCGGTCGTCGTCCTCGCCAAGAAGCAGGCGTTCACGCCCGAGGAAGAATTGGCCGTAACAAAACACTTCGACCGTTATTCCGAGCTTGAACCGATCTATTTGCCTTCGCAACCAGAACAGAATCCATTTTCCGATCTGATCGCGAAAAACGATCCCTATGCCTTCGCAAAAAGCTACGCGTATAACGTCGCGCCGGTAAACGATAACGCCCCCTTCTTTTTCTTCACCCTCAAAGCCGGACAGATCCTCGGAGAGCAAGGCCTTCGGCACGGAATCGACTGGAAAGTGAACCTCGGTGTCGTGGTTTTGCTCGCCGTGCTGGTCATATCGCTGGTAGCCGTGCTCGTATTTCTTGTGCTGCCGCTTGCGCTAAAGCGAGGCTCGTCAAGGCAATCTCCGGTTTCTTTGCTTTATTTCGTTGCCGTCGGCCTCGGATACATCCTCGTCGAGATCGCATTCATTCAGCGCTTTGTCCTCTTTCTCGGCCATCCAACATACGCGCTGACAGTTGTGATTTTCTTGCTCATGTTGTCGAGCGGCGCCGGTAGTCTGCTGTCGCGCCTCTGGCTTCCACGTGCGGAAATGGGCTGGGTGCCGCTGCTGCTTGTCGTTCTCACGCTGATCGCGGATGTGTTTTTCCTTCCCAGTCGCCTTGTAGCACTCGTCGGGATGGACTTCAGCTATCGCCTCCTCGTGAGCGGAGTCATGCTAATCCCCTTGGGTTTTGTCATGGGGATGCCATTCCCCACGGGTCTGCGCGCCTTGGCCTCATCGCCGGCACCGGAATTTCCGGCGGGTGCAGGCGCTGTCGATAACGCTGTGGAGTGGGCGTGGGCCATGAATGCGGGAGCCAGCGTCCTGGGATCGGTCCTCGCCATGGTGATCGCCATCCAATGGGGACTGACCGTTACGCTTGCCTGCGGCGCCGCGGCCTACCTTCTCGCCCTGGCTGCGATGCCCATGTTGAGTCCGAAGTCTTAGTGCCGCCTTCAATTTTGCTATGATGCAGCGATGGGGAGCTCAGGGAGACTGGGGCGATTCAGGCTTTCGCCGCACTCATCGCAATCAATCCCAACTGGCGTCATGAGGGAATCCTTTGCCTAGCCAGAAGCAGCTCCAATGGTCGCAATTACGGGTCGGAATCACGGTTATCGTCGCGAGCCTGACGCTCGGATTTCTTCTGTTCCTTATGTCCGGTACGGCTGGACTGTTCACACCGCGGCTGACCCTCAAGTCTTATTTTGATAACGCCGAAGGATTGCGCGTAGGAGCTCCCGTTCGGCTAAGCGGCGTTGACGTCGGCAACGTGACGAACATCGCCATCGTCAACCTCAAAGACAAGGCGCAGACTCCTGTCGAAGTGACGATGAGGGTGAGTTCGAAGTATCACGACTCCATGCGGCGGGATTCCGTAACTTCCCTCGAAACCGCGGGCGTTCTGGGCGAAACCTACCTCGACATCGACAGTTCGCAGGCCCTTGGCACGCCGGTGCAGGACGGCGATATCCTGCCCACGCAGGTGCATCCGGACTTCAACCAGGTCGTCCGCGCCAGCCAGAGCACGCTCCAGAATATGGACGCGCTGCTGAAACGCGCAGACCGTATCCTGGCCTTTGCCGAAAGCGGCAAGGGATCCATCGGAAAACTTATATACGATCCGACTCTGTACAACCGCTTCTCCGAGACGGTTGGCGATTTTCAGAAGATTGTTTCGGAAGTTGGCAGTGGGCAGGGTAGTTTGGGCGCGCTCATCAGCCGCAATGACGCCTACGACAAGTTTCTTGCGACCCTCGACAAGATGAACGGCGTGATCGACGACCTTCAGCAGGGCAAGGGCTCTGCCGGGAAATTCCTGAAGGATCCCGCGCTCTATAACAATGCGAACGACACGATCGCCAATCTCAAGAAAGTCACCGACGACATCAACGCCGGCAAGGGCACGCTCGGCAAGCTGACCAAGGACGAGGAACTCGCGAAGAAGATCGACAACACCGTTACCAAACTTTCAGAACTCACTACTCAATTGGAAGCGGGGCAAGGGACGGCGGGCAAGCTGTTCAAGGACGACACTCTCTACAACAATGCCAACGACATGCTCGTCGAAACCAAGGCGCTGGTGAAAGGGATTCGCGAGAATCCGAAGAAGTATCTGAGTATCAAGCTGCACATCTTCTAGGAACATTCGGACCCGGCGGAGAACCCCTGTTCTAGTGTTCTCCGAAGCCGAATACCGACCCCAGCATCAGGATCAACAACACGCCCAGCGAGATCCATCCGTACTTGTTGTCTTTTTCTTTGAAGAACAAATAGCAGGCCACCATTACGCGAACCACCGGCGTGGCCAGCATGAGCAGGACGCCGGCCCGCTCGATCCGGACCGGGATTTTCCCGGGAACGAACACTTCTGCCATCAGTCCAGCCAGCATGATGAAAAAGCAGCCGAACGCTCCAACCCGAAGCACCAGCGCCACTGCGCGATCAAATGCGGGCTCTCGAAGTTGACTCATAGGGCGGTCTTCCAGAGGTGAAATCGCCAAATGCCCGGCCAGATACAGCATCACTCCGACCAGCAGGTAAACAACGATCTTGGTATGGATGCGGGGAGCGAGTCGCGCTCCCAGCAGCGATCCGACGAATACTCCAACCGCCAGGGGCGCTGCCACTTCCACTAAGATGTCGCCGCGCCGGTAGTAAACAATCGCGCTTGCGGCCCCCGTCACGCCGATCATGAAGTTCGAGGTTGCGGTCGCCACCATGAGCGGCACGCTCATGAAGATGTACATCACAGGAACCTTGATGGGGCCGCCGCCGATGCCGAGCAGTCCCGATAGCGCGCCGGCGACCAGCGATGCTCCGAGTCCGAGGGGATACCTTTTCGGTTCATAAGGCGGGATTACCATCTCGCCGTTCACCGCCGGAGATGAATCGTCCTCCGTCTTTACCTTGCCGCCCTTGCTAAGAATCGTGATGGCGCTATACAGGAGAAATCCGGCAAACAATCCTTCCAGCGCATTGCGGTTGAAATAGCCCACGAGGTACGCCATCACCGCGGCGCCTAGTGACGTTGCCAGTTCCAGCGTCATTCCGAGCCGAATGTCGGTGGTATGGCGCTGCAGATGGATCGAAGAACTCGCTGCCGACGTGGTAATCACTGCGACGAGGCTGGTTCCGATCGCTTGCCGGATGGGCACGCCGAAGTGAAGCGCAAGAATCGGAGTCAACAGAACCCCGCCGCCAATCCCGGTCAGCGCGCCGAGGAAGCCCGCAAAGAAACCGAGCACGACGAGAAGCACCGTCACCATGCAGCGGTTGCCCCCGGTTTGCCGAGTTGTTCGATGGAGCTACTAAGGCTTGGAATTACGATCTTCAGAAAGCTGTCGGGGCAGGAACGCCCGGTCCGAGGCAAGCTACGTCACCGCCCGCATCGTGGCAGCGGCATCGGCGTGCTCGTGCGCGTGGTAACTCGAACGCACCAACGGTCCGGACTCGACATGGCGGAAACCGAAGCGGAGAGCCTCATTCCGCAGATAGACAAATTCTTCAGGAGTGTAAAAGCGCGCGATCGGGAGATGATCTTTCGAAGGCCGCAGATATTGTCCGACGGTTAGGATGTCGACGCCGCGCGTCCCCAGATCGCGAAAAACTTCCACCAACTCTTCGCTCGATTCTCCTAGACCCACCATCAGGCCGCTCTTGGTGACTGTCGTGGGAGATATTGTCTTGGCATTTGCGAGCAGTGCCAGCGTGCGTTCATAGCGCGCTCCCGATCGCACAGACCGGTACAGCCGTGGCACGGTCTCGGTGTTGTGGTTGAGCACGTTCGGTTGCGCATCGAGCACGATGCGCAAAGCCTCTTCGAGGCCTTGAAAGTCGGGGATGAGGACTTCTACGCGGCAATCCGGCGTCAGTTCGCGAATCGCGCGGATGGTTTCGGCAAAAACTCGCGCACTTCCAATATTGTCGTCGTCGCGATTAACGCTCGTCACTACGGCGTGTTTCAACCCCAGAGTAGCGACTGCTTCGGCCACCCTCTGTGGCTCAGCCCAATCGATTGGCTCCGGACGTCCCTTCGGCACCGCGCAAAATCCGCAGCGCCGGGTGCAGATATCGCCCAGCAACATAAAGGTAGCGGTCTTGTGGTTCCAGCATTCGCCGATGTTCGGGCATTGCGCCGATTCACAAACCGTATGCAGTCCAAGACCACGAGCCAGCTTTTTCAGGTTGTGGAAGTTCTCGCCAACCGGAGCTTTCGCGCGCAGCCACTGCGGCTTCGGCACCCGCAGAGGCGGGTTCACTTCAATCTGAATGAGCTGGGAGGAACCGGCCATCCCCTCGATTCTATCAAACGGCTCGATCAGCCTACTTCGACCAGTCCGTAGGTATGCTGCCATCGGGATCGCATTTGTACGAGCGCACGGCTGATCTCTTCCGGCGATATCTCAGAGTTTGGCCCAGCGAGCACAGCGGCTGCCTCGCGCTTAGCTGCCTCGAGTAATTGCGCATCCCGAATGATGTTGGCGATGCGAAAGCTCGGCAGGCCGGCTTGCCGGGTGCCAAAAAATTCTCCCGGCCCGCGGAGTTCAAGGTCCAGTTCGGCGATCTGAAATCCGTCGTTGGTCCTCACCATGGCATCCAGTCTTCGCTGCCCCTCTTCGGAAACCTTGCCGCCGGTCATCAGGATGCAGTATGACTTCGCTGCACCGCGCCCGATCCGGCCTCGCAACTGGTGAAGCTGCGCCAGCCCAAATCGCTCGGCATGCTCGATCACCATCACGGTAGCGTTGGGAACGTCCACGCCGACTTCAATCACCGTCGTGGCAACCAGGATCTGCAACTCGCCTTTCTGGAACATTCGCATGACCTGATCTTTGAGTTCCGGATCCAGGCGTCCGTGCAGCAGCCCAACTTTCAACTCCGGAAAGATGCGATTGCTGAGCTCGCGGTACATCTTCACCGCCGCTTTCAGTTCGCTCTCCTCATTCTCGGCGATCACCGGATACACCACGTACGCCTGATGTCCCGCGGCTGCCTGCTTGCGCACAAAATCCCATACTTTCGCCGACTCCGAGTCCGAGCCGCACCGCGTGACAATCGGCGTCCGGCCCGGCGGCAACTCGTCCAAGACACTCAAATCGAGGTCCCCGTAGAGCGTCAGCGCCAACGTTCTTGGAATTGGCGTCGCTGTCATGACGAGCACGTCAGGCTCCGCAGAATCGGAGCGGGATTCCGCCTCTCCAGCCGATGGTTTGGTCTCAGCAGTGGCGGCCGCCGTCAGGGTCCGTCCGCCTTCCTCGGTATCGCCCGACTTCTTCATCAGTTTCAGTCGCTGCATCACGCCGAATCGATGTTGCTCATCGACGATCACGAGCCCCGGCTTGGCGAACTCGACTTTCTCTTCCAGCAACGCGTGAGTTCCGATGATCAACTGCGCATTGCCCTGCGCAATGTGACGCCGAATCTCCCGCTTGCGATCGGACTCGAGCGAGCCAGTCAAGAGGACGATACGGTATCCGGCATTTTCCAGAATCCTGCGCGCGGAAAAATAATGCTGCTGAGCAAGAATCTCAGTCGGCGCCATCAGCGCCACTTGATAACCGTTCTCGATGGCAATGATGGCCGCCTCGAAGGCGACGATCGTCTTTCCTGATCCAACGTCGCCCTGGAGCAAACGCCGCATCGGATAAGGCTTTTCCATGTCCGCGGCAATTTCTTTCAACACTCGCTTCTGCGCCGCGGTTGGATGAAATGGCAGAATTTTCTTGATCGCCGCCCGCGCACGATCATCCAGCCGAAATGCAATCCCGGTCTGCGCCTTCTGCTGTCGCCGCTTCAATTCAAGCCCCAACTCCACGAAGAACAGCTCGTCGAAGATCATCCGGATATGCGCGGCTGTGCGGGACGACTGAAGGTCCACCAGGCTCTCGCCCGGTTCCGGCCAATGCACGTTCCACAGCGCGGCCCGGGGCGAGATCAATCCCAGGTGCGCGCGAACCGCAGCCGGAATCGCGTCCGGCAAGTCCGGAGTCAGATTGTCGAGCGCGAGCCGAATGATCCGCCGAAACCAGCGAGGAGTTAGCTTCCCGATCGCTTCATAGATCGGAACGATGCGCCCGATCTCCAGTGATGCCGCAGCTTTCTTTTCTGCGCCATTCTCCCCGGAATCGCCCGGGTCGCCGAGAATCTCGAACTGCGGCTGAATGATTTGCAGTTCTCGGCTGCGCTGATCTTCTTCGACCTTGCCGTAGAGTGCGATCATCTGCCCGGGCTGGAATTTGTCCTGAAGATAGGTGCCGCGGAACCAAAGGCAGCGCAGCTTGGATCGCCCCTGCCCTACGGTCAACTGGAAAATTGGCATGCTTCGGGTGCGAAAGATTCCCGAGTTGCGCACCTCGCCGACGACCGTGGCCATTTCTCCGGGTCGCAGTTCGGCAATGCCCCGCGGATTCAGCCGGTCTTCATAGCGAAACGGAAGATAATGAAGCAGTTCCCCGACGGTGCGGATTCCCTTGGCTAGCCAGGATTTCCGCAATGCGGGGGCCGACGCCCTTCACATACTGCACGGGCGTAGAGAGTTCAAGCATGGGCGGGATTCGTCCTCTCGCAACCAACGAAGAGAACGGAGCACCAAAGAATAGCAGGAGCAAGCTGCCTGCTACTCGTAAGTCTATGAAGGCGAAGCCGCCAATCCTCGGATCGCTCGTTCCGATTCGGGCCCGTACGTCCTCCCTCCCGCCCCGGAGGAACGTTGCCGGTGTCTAAACTGTCGGTGCGCTCGAATTTCCTCCAGGCGTTGCTGGCGGTCTTACTGGGAAATATTGTCTATTTCCTCTTGGTTCCCTCGCTTCCGCCGATTGCCCGGCACCGCCCGATGCGCATCGACCTCGGCATGGCGGTCGATTTCTGGTTCTGCCTCGTAGCCTACGGGCTCATCCGCACTGCCCGCAGGTGGCGCTAGCCGAGAGCGTCAAAATCGTCGGCTTCCAAGTTACTTTCGATACCTCGGGAGTTACCTTCTGGGGAGTAGAATCCGGTGAAATGCAGAAGTTCGCGGTTCTATACGAAGCGGGGCAGGCGGTGCTCTCGACCTTCGATCTGGATGAGGTCTTGCAGCGGATCCTGACCATCGCTCGCGACAATTTCCATTTGCCGAATGTCGCCATCCTGTTGCTCGACAAGGATGCGCAGGAATTGTGCGTTCGTTCGCAGATCGGCTGGGACTTCGGCAAAGACAAAGTTTCTCTCGGCATGCACGACGGGGTCACGGGAGCATCGGTCCTCGCAAAGAAGCCCGTCTACGCCGCTGATGTCGCCAAGGATCCGCGCTATATCTGCTCTGCGCACTCCACTCGCTCCGAACTGGCGATTCCCCTGATGGTGCGCGATGAAGTTGTCGGAGTGCTCGATTGCCAAAGCGACCAGCCCAATTACTTTGACGACGAAACCATCGAGTTGCTCACCTTGTTCTCGACTCAGGCGTCCCTGGCTTTGCAGAATGCCCGGCTCTATTCTCTGGAGCGCCAGCGCGCGCGGCAATTGCAAGCAATCAATACGATCGCTCAGCAAAGCACGGCAGTCATGGAACTGGAAGATTTGCTGGCGCGCGCCTGTTCCGTGATCCAACAGGCTTTTCAGGTGTCGCATGTGTCTTTGTGCCTGCGCGACGAAGAGGATCTCGTCATGCGCGCGCATCATGGAACTCTGACTCCGACCTTCCCGTCATGCGGACGTTTTCCCGGCGACGCAGCAGCCCTGGGCCGAAGTCATCGCGACCAGCGGCACGTTGATCGAGAAGGATCTTATCGCCGTACCCGATTCTGTGCGCCTTTTCAAAGAGTGCGCCTCGCGCATGAGTATTCCGCTGATCTCGTTTGGTCAGACCCACGGCGTGCTCACATTGCACAGCTCCCAAAAAAATGCGTTCCACGAAAGTGAGTTGCAATCGCTCGAATCGGTGGCCGACATCTGCGCCAATTCGATCCAGAACGCCCACTACGTTGAGCGCGTCAAGCAGTTGGCCTACCTCGATGGACTAACCGGCATTTTCAACCGTCGCTTTTTTGAGCTGCGCATCATGGAAGAGATTGAGCGCGCCCGCCGCTTCGGAACCGGCATGGCCGTGATCATGGCCGACATCGATCAGTTCAAGCAGCTCAATGACGACTTCGGACACTTGCTGGGCGACGAGGTCTTGCGGCAGGTTTCATCCCTCTTCCATCAGCATCTGCGCAAGATTGATGTCGTATGCCGCTATGGCGGAGAGGAATTCGCGATCCTGCTTACGCAGACGAACGCGCAGCAGGCTCAAGCGATTGCCGAGAAGTTGTGCCGATTGGTGGGAGAGTGGCAATTTCCGGGAGTGCCGCGGAGCGTCACGATTAGCGCCGGAGTAGCAGCTTTTCCCGCGCACGGCAGGTCTCGGGATGAAATGATTCGCGCCGCCGATAGCGGCCTCTACGCGGCGAAGCAGGCGGCCGTAACCGCGTTTGCCTGCCCAACATGTCGAAAGCTGCTTCAAACGGCCAATAGTTGAAGCCGCCGGAGCCAACCTACAACCAGTCGTGTTGGACTGCCTTCAACTCGATCTGCAGATTCTCCAGATCCTTCTGTACCTGCCGCTTTCGCCGCTCGGTCTGGCGGCGGAACTCGGTTTGTTCTCGACAAAGTTCTTTGCGCACTTCTGTCGCAGCCTTGCGCGAACTCTGGACGGCGAGCTCAATCTCAGGACGCAACTTTGCGATCTCGTCCCCCACGCTCGACAGTTCGACCGTAGTCTCAGCCTGGATGAAAGGCTCTTCGTCGAAACTCTCTTCCTGCATGAGGTCGCCGGATTCCTTCCGCGGCGGCAGCGGGAGATTCAGATTTTGCTCTCGCTTGTCGCGGATCACGCCCACGCTGACGGAATCGCTGTTTCGCGAGCGCACCGCGTGCGAGAAGTCGCTGGTGTCGTGGACCGGCTGGTTGTTCACCTTCACGATAATGTCTCCGGCGTGGAAGCCCGCTTTCTCCGCGCGGCTGCCCTTATCGACCGAGCGCACGAGGACGCCATTCCCGTTCTTCACCCCGAAAAACTCCCCCAGCTGCGGAGTGATGTTCTCCACCATCAGTCCGCTGCGAGCCGATTGCGTAACCACAACCATGTTGATCGAAGGGATGTCGATATCCGGCATGTGCATCTCAGGGAATTGAAACGTTGATGTCTCCTGGCTTCGGGCCTACGAATGAAAACTCTTTGTGCTTGTCGGCGAGCTGCACTTTCACCGTGCACCGGCTGGCCATCGCGGCTCAACCCGAATGTGACGATGCGCCCCGGAGGCATTTCGTGGATCATCCGCCGCAACTCGGCTCCGCTCTCGATCGATGTGCCGTTCATCGTGAGAATGACGTCGTGCTCCTTGATGCCCGCCTTTCCGGCCGGAGCATCTTGATCCACCATCGTCACCTCGACGCCCTTTTCTTCCTTCAGCTTCAAGGTGGACATGCGCTCGGTCGTGACGTCGGCGATGTCGACGCCAAGGTACGACGAAGTTCCGCCGTCTTCGCTCCAGAAAGCCCACGGCTGCGCCGGCGGATCCACCGTCCAGTTCTGCGCCGCAAATGAACGGACCCGCAAACAACGGCAATACTGCAATCACTGTCCAAATCTGTCTGCGCATGGTCATACCCTCGGAAATCAGTGGTCAGTGACCGATGTGATCTTTTTCGCCTTGGTTTTACTGACCACTCGCCACTGACGTTGCTTTACTTCGCCTTCCTGATGCAAATGTCTCCGCTCGAAGTGTGTACCTTCAGCGTGGGACCTCCGCCATTCAGCGAGCCCTCGGCGGTAAGGGTCTTGCTCCATTGGTCGCCTTCGGTGCGGACGTGGATGTCAGAGAAGTCCGAAGAGATGCGATGGCCGTTGCCCATATCGACGCTGGCCCGCACGTTGATGGCGACATCGGAAGCGATGTACACCGTGATGTCGCCAGCCGCCGTCTCGAGATCGGAATCGTGGCGTTCGCTGCCGGTGTTCACCAGCTTCACCGTGATGCCGCCCGCGCTGGTTTCCGCGCTGGCTGAGGGCACCCCGTAGAGCTCAATCCCGCCGCCGCCTGTCTCCGCGTGCACGTGTCCCTTGGCCGAGGTCAGATGAATCGTTCCGCCACCAGTTTCAATTTCCGCCGCGCCGCCTACGTCGCTCAGATCTACGCTGCCGCCGCCCGTTGAAACCTTTCACTTTGCCGGAGCACTGTTTCACCTCAACGCTGCCGCCGCCGGTTTCGACGATCGCTCCCTGCGCGCCCGCCTCGATCGTTACGCTGCCGCCGCCGGTTTCCGCGACGACTTTGCCGTTGGCGTGGCGAATGTCGATCGGGCCCCCGCCCGTGTGCAGGCCAAGATCGCCGCTGACCGTTCCAACCTCGATCGACCCGCCACCGGTTTCGGCGCTGACTCCTCCGCCAATATCGTCGACCTTGATTCCGCCGCCCCCGCTCTCCGCTTCCACGCGGCCGGCAATGCCACTTGTATCGACGTTGCCGCCTTCGGTTTCAAGCTTCACCAATGCCATCTCACGCGGAACGTTGATGCTGAACTCTCCGGAAAAATGCCGGGGCCGTCTTCCCCCCTGCCAATCGCCCACGATCCAGGCGGTATCTCCCTTTACGTATGCGGTGACTTTGTACTGGTCGAACTGCCGGCGCGCTTCCTGCTCCGAAGAAGTCTTGAAATTCGTATGAATAACGTAATTAATGCCCTGCTGTTGCCCGCCCCGCACCACCACCGAACCCATATCGACTTTCACTCTCAGGTTCTTGACTCCGGAGAGAGAACCTGTGATTTCCTGGCCCCACGTCCCGCCTTCGCGAGACATGTGTGCTTCTTGCGCCACGGCCAGCGGCACAAGCACGGCCAGCGCACTCGCCAGCCCAACGATTTGTAGCGCTCGTTTCAAAATGTTCACCTCATTCCTCGCGAAACTTTTCGACTTCTGCCTTGCAGTCACCCAAACAGTTTCTGGCGCGCTTTCTTAATCGATCTCCGGCAACTGCGCCAGCATCGTACGAGCCTGCGACTTGATGTACGTGCTCTGATCCTTCGCAGCCAGCGCCATGAGCACTCCACGCACGCTGCCGTCCGCCTTTACCGGCTCAATCAGCCGCAGCGCTTCGATGCGCACGCCGGAATTGTCATCGTTCACCAGCGAACGCAGCACGGCATCGCGCACGTTGGTGTCGTTCTTCACGTAATTGCCCAGCGCAGTCAGCGACTTCAACCGCACTCCGGGATTCGTATCGTTCTGCAGCGCATAGATCAGCGCTTCGCGCACCTGTGTCTCACCCGACTTCTGCGCCAGCAGATCGACGGAATCCACGCGCACGCCCGAGTTGTAGTTGTTGCGCGCTGCGTACAGCAGCAATTGCTGGATCTGCTGATCGTTCAGCGATCCCTGCATCTGCTGCGACGAAACCGTGTTGTACTTGATGCTGACTTGATCGGTGCCCGGCACTGGAGTTACGGAATCAATGCCTGCGATGGATGCTGCGGTCGGAGCCTGGGAAGGGGTGACTGCGATGGGGCCTGGATTGTCAGTCGTCCGGCGCGGTCCATAAAACTTGTATGTGGCTCCAATACCGCCGGCAAATCCGAGAATGAGAATGAGCGACGCGAGCGCTGGCGAGAATCGCATCTGCCGCAGCCAGTTCGCCGGATCGAACGCAAGACGGCTCCAGAAGCTGCCTTGCTTCGCCGTCTCCAGGCCTTCCTGCAGACGCATGCGCGAGGCAGCAAGCAGGTTGGGCGTTGGATCTTCGGCCCGGTCTTGCGAAAGCAGAGTGTAAAAATCCTGTTCCGCTTTCAGTTCGGCCGCGCATTCGGCGCAGCGGGCTACGTGCTGCTCAAGCTCATGGCGGGCATCATCGGCCAGCTCGCCGTAAACCTGAAACACGATATTTTCTCGAACCCATTCACACTTCATCGTTGCACCTTCATCCGCCCTATGTGGGAACGGCCGCCTCGGCCGTTCGGCGAGGGCGAAGCCCCGCCGCTCAATCCCGACGTCACCGCATATCCGCCAGAGCCCCGCGCAGTTTCTGCGTGGCCCGGAAGAGCGTGTTCTTGGCGGTCTCTTCCGTCGTATGCAAAATCTCTCCCACGGTTCTCAGCTTCAACCCGTGGTAATGCTTCAACTCGAATACCATGCGCTCGCGCGGCGTCAATTTCTCCAGCGCTCCCGCGATCCGCGATCCCAGTTGGCGCCGCATCAAATCGCGCTCCGGATTCGCTCCAGCGCGTGCGTCCGGCACCTGGTCGAGCAGGTCGTACTCGCCGCCGTCAGAATCTTTTGCTACCGGTGCATCTTCCTTGCGCACGCTCTTCTTGCGCAGATGGTCCAAGCAGAGATTCGTGACGATCCGGTAGATCCATGTGTAGAAGGAACACTCGAACCGAAAACTTCCGATGTTTTTATAAGCTTTGAGGAAGGCGTCCTGATACACGTCTTGCGCGTCGTGTTCAGTTCCAGTGAGGTGCAGGGCCAGCCGGAGCACCGCCTGGTCGTAATGACGCACGAGTTCCTCGAAGGCTGCGCGGTTTCCCCGCTGCGCCTCGCGGATCAACATCGTGTCGTCTATCCGGCGTTCTTGCCCAGCCATGCGGCCCCGCGTGGGGTCGTTCCTGCTGACTCTCTCTGTTAACTCACTCTCTCTCGAGTGGGCCCGTCCGCCAACCGCAAATGGTACTGCCCATACACCGGCCGGCATTGTCGCTATGTCCTCATACCTGCCCGGCTTTAAAGTCTCCCGGGCTTGCACAGGAATAGACGGAGAATCAGACGATCCGTGAGCAGAAATTATAGGCTGTACAGGGATATTTTGGGGAGGCTAGGTGGTTCTGGGACAAAGATTTACAGCGAAACAGAACAGCAACGGATAGTGAGGAAGACGGCTTTGGCAAAGCATTTGCCCTGATTCTGGGGCAATCGCGATCTTTTGACCGCGCCCCCCAGCAACTTTCGGATCCAAGCTGCTCCCAAAATTGATGCCGTCCGCTCTCACTTGAACTCGATCTCCCATACCGTCTTCACTTCCACAGGCACACCCAGAACAAGAAATGGCCGTAGTTCGATCGTGCGCCCAGCCTTTTCTCCAGCCTTCTGGAGGTTTGCCGGTCCCCGCACTCCCTTGGCGTCCTTAACCCGGCCGTCTTTGCCGATCAGTAGCTGTACGCCCGCAATTCCCTCGGACTGGCTGAGCCGGTCATAGGCGGGCTGCTTCACAATGTAGTCCGACAACTCGGCGCTCGGTATTTCGACGGTGTCGCCGACTCTTACAGCATCAGCCGGCGCGGCGAAGTCCGCAGCCCTGATCTCGGTGATCGTCTCCAATTCTTCAACCTGGATGTCGAGGTACGATCTTCCTCCCCGAATGACCTTAGCCGCCTTAGCGACGTACCGGCCTTCCTGAGTGCCGATGCTCTCGTAGAAGGTTTCCATACCCAGCCCACTCGAATAGCGGACGATCGGGAGATCGGGACCGAAACAGTACTTTGGGAAGCCGATTTCAAAATTCATCGTCACGGTCAGATCTGTTTTTCGTAGGCCGATGCAGGGAAGGGTCTCGCTGCCGGAATGCCATTCGCTTCGGTCGTACTCGGTGTTACCGCCGAGCGCCATTGCGGCGCGATGCAATGGCTCTGTAATCGTCTGCCGAACGTCGGTCTCGACTACACCCGGCCACTTCTGACTTCCGCTCAGAAACAGCCCCGCCCTGCTTGCGACCTCCATGTAAGTGGAGTTCTCGCTCGAGTAAATGCGCTTGTACTTGCTCGGACTCGCAAACCACTCCTCGTAGCTCCCGCTGGAATCGTTGTCTCCTTCAGAGTCGAAGTGATCGTAGTCGATCTTGATGTGCCACGCTTGCGCGCCCGACATATCAGGCCCATTGAGGCCAGCCAGGGCTTCGAGCCGCGATTGCGGGTCTCTGGGAAGTGCGATCAGGGATGGTTTGGGCTTGGCAGGCGTTGGCACCGACTGCCCATGTAGAAATGTCGAACCTGCGTAAAAGAGAGAAGCTGCAAGAAAGATGCGTCCGATCAAAGATGGCCCCATCCCTATCAGCATCCTAAGCGCGGCCGCCCGAAGGGTTTCACGGCTCCGGATGCAGGATCCGGAGCCGTATACGAAATTACTCTGCGGCCGCTTCTTTCTCGATGACCACTTTCAGGTGCGCGGTCACTTCCTTGTGCAGTTTTACGGGAACGCTGAACTCGCCAACGGTCTTCAGCGGCTCGTGCAACTGGATCTTGCGGCGATCCACGTTGAAGCCCTTCTTGGTTAGCGCGTCCGCCAAATCACTCGAAGTGACTGAGCCGAACAGTTGGTCGTTCTCGCCCGACTTGCGGGTGAACGAAACGGAAGCGCCTTCGAACTGCTTCGCCAGTTCCTCGGCTTGCGTCTTCTCTTTCGCCGAGCGTCGCACGGCGGCTGCCTTCATCTGCACGATGACGGCCTTGTTGCCTTCGTTGGCCTGGATTGCCAGTTTGCGGGGCAGAAGGTAATTCCGCCCGTATCCTTCAGCGACCTTCACCACGTCGCCGCGTGAACCCAGCTTCGCTACATCTTCCTTCAGAATGACTTCCATGGATGACTCCAATCTTTTGAGCGTTCAACTTAAGCTCTCACCAAATTCTCTTGCCATTCCGAGCGCAGCGAGGAACCTGCTTCTTCTCGCCACGAGCAAACACCAGATCCCTCGCTTCGCTCGGAATGACGAAGCAAGGTGGTGGCGTTCTACGACGCGCGTCCTGCAAACGGCAGCAGCGCGATGTTGCGGGCCTGTTTGATGGCCGACGACAGCCGATGCTGGTGCGGTGCGCAAACTCCCGTCAGGCGCCGCGGAACGATCTTGCCGCTCTCTGCCACGAACTGCCCCAGCAGACGGTAGTCCTTGTAGTTGATGTCTTCGATCTTCTCGGTGCAGAACTTGCAAACTTTCTTGCGCCGGAAGAATTTCCGTCCACCGCCGCCCTCGCGGGGAGGTCCACCCGGTCCGCGTCCACCGCCGCCAAATCGCGGACGATCTCCGCCCGGCCGAGGCCCGTCCGACCGCGGCCTCTCGGCCGGTGCTGCTGCTTGCTGTGGTGCGCTTGTTTCGTCAGCCATAACTCTCCTTGAAATCAGTGGCTAGTGAATCGTGCTTCGTGACTAGCCAGAATTTTGTCCTTCGCGATGGAAAGGGTCACTGGCCATTCGCCACTGACCACTGCCTTTACGCCGTTGCTGGAGCTTCTGCCACCGGAGCAGGCGCAGCTTCTGCCGCGGGAGCCGGTGCCGCTGCGGGTTGCGCGCTCATCTTCTTCTTCGAGTCCCGCAGCTTCTTGATCTTGTCCAGTCGCTTCTGTTCCTCGTCCACACGCACGGTGAGGAACTTGATGACCGGTTCGGTTACGCGCAGGCGGCGCTCCAGTTCGTGGATCACCGGACCTCCACCCTCCACCACCATGAGGACATAAATGCCGTCATGGAAGCGGCGCACCGTGTAGGCAAGACGGCGCTTGCCCATCTTGTCGATGCGGATCACGCTTCCACCCGATGTGGGCACGACTGATTGCAGCGTCGAAAGCAGTTTGTCCAGATCTTCTTCCGTCATATCCGGACGAACAATGAACATCAATTCATAGGTACGATTCATTCTCTTCTCCAAACTTTCCCTTACTGCTCTTTTTCGACCCTGCGCTTTGCGATTGAACCGATTCATCGCCGCTGCCGGACCTTTACACAAGATCATTTTCACCGCGTCTTCTGTCTCGTCGAGGACGCTGTCGATCACTTCCAAATCCTTCTTCTTCATCGGAGCCAACAAATACTCCGCGCCATCTCCCACCTTGCGCTCGGGCGCCACCCCTATCCGGATTCGCAGGAAATCCTGCGTACCCAGCGCACCGATGATCGACTCGATGCCGTTATGTCCCGCCGAACTTCGGCGCGTATGAATGCGCAGCGTACCAAACGGAAAATCCAGTTCGTCCTGAATCACAATCAGGTCCGATTCCGGCTGCGCTTCGTACTCCCGCATCAACTCCCGCACCGAGACGCCACTCAAATTCATGAACGTCTCAGGTTTTGCCAGCAACACCATCTGATCGGCGATTACGGTTCGCGCCGTCAGCGCCCGGCACTGCCGGTTTCTCACTTCCACCCCAAGTTTTCCCGCGATTCGATCAATCGCCAGAAAGCCAAGGTTATGTGGCGAAAACTGGTATTCGATTCCAGGATTTCCGAGACCGACGATCAGTTTCACGCCACCATCCAGTTCCAGTGGAGCTGCCTCTGCTCATTTGCGGACGAACGCCTCGCCCGTCCGCCGAACACAGCTCGGCTCCCGGAGCTACTTCTTCTCCTTCTTCTCGCCCTTCTCCGGAGCAGCCTCTTCCCCTTCTTCCGCGTCCTGCTTGCCCTTCTTGATAACTTCGGGCTCGCTCGGAGCAGCTGCCTCTGCGGCCGCGGCATCCGGCGCAGCGACGACTTCTTCTTTCACCGACGTCACGTGGGCCACTGGCTGGTTGGCGTCTGTCAGGAACTTCAGCTTCTCAGAATGCGGCAGGTCCGAAACACGCAGCACCTTGCCGAAGGTCAGTTGGCTGACGTCGGCATCGATGTGGCTCGGAATATCCGTCGGCAAGCACTCGATCTCCACTTCGCGCAGCATCTGTTCCATGATGCCGCCCTCCTGCTTCACGCCCGCAGACTCGCCGACGAGGAAAATCGGCACGCTGACGCGCAGCACCTTATCGAGCGCGATCCGCTTGAGATCGATGTGCAACAAGCGTCCCTTGATGGGCTCGTATTGCCAGTCGACGATCATGGCTTTCGTCTTCTCGCCGCCCATCGCGAGATCGAAAATCGTGTTGTGCCCGGTTTCCGAGTTCAGAATGCGCGTGACCACGCGAGGATCGACGCTGATCGAGAGCGAGTCCTTGCCCGCTCCGTAGACCACGGCCGGAATCTTGCCGTCGCGCCTGACGCGCTTGGCGTCATTCTTCGTGCCGGCTTCTCTCGTTTGTGCTTCCAGTACGTTCGTTTCCAATGCTGTCGCCATAAATGTCAATTCCTATCTGGAAATCTGCGGTGAGCCTCGAGCGCTGAGCGTTGAGCAATCCTATATGCCCATTCTCACACCTCATGACTCACGGCTTTAAGTGAACAACTTACTGACCGAAGTCTCTTCATGATTGGCCTGAATCGCTCGTCCAATCAGCCCCGCAATCGAGAGGACCGAAATCTTTCCTCCCTTTTCTGTCCGCGCCGCATCCGCCGCCGGATTCAGCGGAATCGTATTCGTGACCACAACTTCTTTGATCACCGAGTTCCGGATGTTCTCTACTGCCGGTCCCGACAGCACCGCGTGCGACGCACATGCATACACCTGCGTCGCGCCATTCTCCACCAGCGCCGCCGCCGTTTTCACCAGCGTTCCCGCCGTGTCGATCAAGTCGTCGATGATCAGGCAAGTTCGCCCGTGTACGTCGCCGATCACGTGCATAATCTCGGCCACGTTCATCTCGACGCGCCGTTTGTCGACAATCGCCAGCGCCGCATCCACCTTCTTCGCAAAAAACCTTGCGCGTTCCACGCCGCCTGCATCCGGCGAAACCACCGTCAGATTCGGCAACTGCAGCTTGCGGAAGTGATCCACCAACACCGGCGACGCAAACAAATGGTCCACCGGGATATTGAAAAATCCCTGCAACTGCGGCGTATGCAAATCCACGATCAACGCCCGGTGCGCTCCTGCCGTCGTCAGCAAATCCGCCACTAGCTTTGACGAGATCGGGCTTCGCGGCTTGTCTTTTCTGTCTTGCCGCGCGTACCCGAAGTACGGAATCACCGCCGTGATACGCCGCGCCGAAGCGCGTTTCAGCGCATCGATCATCAGCAGCAACTCCATCAGATGCTCGTCCACCGGACGGCACGTCGGCTGCATCACAAACACGTCGCACCCGCGCACGTTCTCCTGAATCTGCACGTAGCACTCACCATCGGCAAAGCGCGTGACCTGCGCCTGGCCACGCGGCATCCCGAGAAAGTGACAGACTTCATCCGCCAACGGCTCATTCGCCGTCGCGCTGAAGATCTTGAACTTGTCGTCTACCCGCGGACGCGGCTTCCGGTCGGGCTTCTCATCGGTCACTGGCGGATTCTTCTTTTCTACCTTTTCGGGCGGCGTGACTAAAGTAGCCATAGTGAGTTCTCAGTTCCCTATCCCAGCTCTCAGTCTTTGGGCTCGGCCAGTTCTACTGAGAACCAAGAACTGGCAACTGACAGCTGTGGTTCTGGCTGGGCCGCTAGGATTCGAACCTAGACAAAGTGCTCCAAAGGCACTTGACCTACCATTAGTCGACGGCCCAATTGCTGATGGTTGATTTTCGATTGTTGATTGAAACCCCTGCGCGGGATCCCTCTCAATTGTCAATCATCCATCCAAAATCAACAATCAAAAATTCCAGCCGCCCGTGCGGTGCCGACTGCGCTTCGGCCGTTCAAACAACGTCGAAGCCGAGCGCTCTTAAGCCGCTCCAGCGACGCATCGACCCTTCACCCCGCCACCACTCGCCGCCAGTAGCTCCGCCGAGTCAGTGTCGATGTTGCCTGTGCCGCGAAACCTTGCCTCTGCAGCGTTGCGGCCGCCCGCGATGCCGCTTGTTTCGAAGCAAACAATCCGTACAGAGTCGAACCGGACCCTGACAACGACGCATACTTCGCGCCTGCACGCAAAAGCGCACGCTTCTGTTCACGCAGCTCGGGATACTCAGGAAAGACGACTTGTTCGAAGTCGTTCTCGATCCCAGCCCGGACAAGCCATAGAAGCGGATTCTCGGCTCGGCCCCTTCCTCCAACACCAGAAGGAGCACCGGAGTGCAGCTCGCTCAGCCACGCCGACATCTCGCGGCCAAGCTCAACAATTCTATCGGACGGTCTTGTCTCCGTCAATTTTGACGAGCGGGCACGCGAAAGTTTTTCCTGGGGACAGTCATTGCCCGGCTGTCCGCCCGAGCCAAGCTCGGCCCTAGCTTTGCTCTGCCCAGATCGTCACCAAGACGGTCAGCGCGAAGATCGTGGCTGCAGGAGCCATCGAAAGCGCCGTCAAAAGCGCCGTGGAAGAGCCGCCCTCCAGGGCGGCGTCAACATCGCTCGGGAGAGGGGCTTCAGCCCCTGCATCCGATCCCACTCCGCAAACGCCTTCGGAGTCGATACCCCAATTTCCGGAGTCACCACAACACAAGCCATTGCCGGCAAATCCTCGAGCGGATAAACCTGTTCGCCTCTCCCCACGCCAAGCACCGTTCCTCCAACGAGAAACAACGGCAGGTCGGAACCGACGGCAGCCGCAATCCGGAGTTTCTCCTCCACCGGCAGAGCTTTCCTTAGCGCTCCTTCGAGACCCAGCAAGGTAGCCACGGCATTCGCGGAAGCCCCGCCGAGCCCGCCCTGGACGGGGAGTCTCTTGTCGATCTCGATCGATACGCGGCCCTTGCTGCGCAAGAATCGCAACGCCAGTTCGACGATTCGGAAACAAGTATTGGTCTCGTCGCGCGGCACGCGCGCATCCGCGCACTGAATCTCGATCCCAGACCCGCGGCCCACGCTAACGCGAATCACGTCGTGCAGCGCAATTGTCTGGTAAACGGTCCGCAGTTCGTGAAAGCCATCTGCCCGCGCTGCCCCAATACGCAGCCCGAGGTTGATTTTCGCGAATGACCGCATGCTGACTGTCATGGACGGTTGATTGTAAAGTGTGGTCCGCAAATTTACGATTCCGTGGCGGGTCGACTGGCCCATTTCGAATGGCATATTAGCCAGTAGAGGACGTCATCCTGAGCGTAGCCGTTCTTCAGGCGGAGCGAAGGATCTCCGTTAGGATACTTTCTGCCACGGGAGACTCTCCGCCCGGCTGTGGAAAAAGCGCGCGCTTCAGATGAGCTGGTGAATGTCAAAACGCGCCCAGCCGCCTCCATTCCGAACGGGAAATTGCTCTCACCCTGGCAGTGACCTCGGTAATCTCGACTGCTTGCTGCAGCAAGGCCATCATTATTGTGATTTCAATCACAAACCGTGCCTCAGGCACCGGCTTCCCGTTGAAACCGTTCGACGAATGACAAGCTGTGGTTTTTTCGGGCCCCGACGCGATCCTTTTGCAGGTTGAAAAAGACACGCCGCCACCCGAGCGGGAGCCAAACATCGGAAGTCAGCTCTGCGGATATCGTGCGGGCCGCCGAGCTTCAAGGGACGGCTATGCGTCGATTGGCGTTGCAAAGTTTACTTCTCACGGGCATGCTTGCTGCCGCAGGCGCGCTTTCAGCCCAGAGCGAATATAGAGTCATAACCGTCACAGACGGGGCGACGATCTCTGGTACCGTCAAGTGGGCAGGCGCAGTTCCTCACTCGCTCGATTTTCCCATCACCAAGGACGCCACAGATCTGCGATCCTGATTCGAAGAAAACCGCCGATCTCGAACGCCTCGTGCTCGGGCCGGACGGGGGCGTGGCGAACACTGTCGTTTATCTCAAGAACGTTACTGCCGGTAAAGCGATGGACCTTCCGGAGCAGCGCCGCCACCTCGACCAGAAGAATTGCCGATACATCCCGCACATTCTTCTGGTGCCGCAAGGCGAAAATCTAACCATGAAGAGCTCCGATGCCACCCTGCACACGATTCACATGGATGGCGCCGCCACCTTCAATCTTCCATTCCCGTTCCCCGATCGTCCGACTTCTCGCCCGATGCAGACTCCGGGCATGGTGAGCCTTCGTTGCAACGGCGGTCACGTCTGGATGAACGCTGAAATGTTCGTCGCGCCTCATCCTTATTACGCAGTGACTGACGAGAGCGGACGTTTCCAATTCACCGACGTGCCCCCGGGTACGTATCAAATTGTCGCTTGGCACGAAGGCTGGACGCTCGCCGGCAAAGAACATTCCTATGACGTTCTCACCGAGCGCAGCGTGCAGCGGCCCGTCTTCTCTCAACCGAAAACCTGGGAGAAATCTGTAAGCGTGAGTGGCAACGGATCGGCGACGGTGGATTTCGTGCTATCGAACAAGTAAGCCGAATCGTTCGGAGCTAGCTGACCCAATCCAGAAACTTGTACCATGCTCCGGCGAGTGGAAGGAACCAGGGCTTTCCGTTGTAGAGTCCGAGCGGAGCGCCGGGAAACGGAATTCCGACAAACGGATTCTCCGGCTTGTCTCCCGCCATCAATTCAGCAATCTTCTGTCCTTGATACGTTGCCATGGCGACGCCATGCCCGGCGTATCCGACGGCGTAGTACATTCCGTCCATCTGACCAGCGTGCGGCATGATGTCGAACGCAAAGTCGAGCGTGCCTCCCCAGACGTACTCGACCCGCGCATCGGCGAGTTGCGGATAGACGCTGACCATCCCTCGCCTCAGAATATCGGCGCTCTTCCGCACCGTCTGATCGTTCTCCGGGAAAAACGCCGCCCGGCCGCCAAACAGCATGCGGCGGTCCGGCGTCAGTCGGTAGTAGTAAAGGTAGTTCTTCGAGTCGTAGATCATCCGGTTGCGCGGGCTCAATTCTTGCGCCAGCGCCATGGGCAGCACTTCCGTGGTGATAATGAACGATCCAATCGGGATGATTTTCTTTTGCAAAGCGGGAGTGGCCGCGCTGGTATAGCCGCTGGTCCCGATGAAAACTTCGTGCGCCCATACCGTGCCCCGCGACGTGCGAAGGCTCCATCCCGGCTCGCCCTGGCGCGACTCACGTTGCACACTCTCGACCCGCGCATGCTCGAAAATTTCCGCTCCCGCCTTCATGGCTGACCGCGCGAGGCCCGCCACGTACCGCGCGGGATTGCATCCCGCACTCGTTTCATCCACCATGCCGCCGTAGTAGATCGTCGATCCGATCTCTCCGGCCAGTTCACTCTTCTTCACGACCCGCAGCTTGTGATTGAACTCGACCTCGATGATCTCTGACTGCCGCTCATAGTCATCGAAGTGCTTCTGCTTGCAGGCCACTTCTAGATGGCCGCAGCGGGTGAAGTCGCAATCGATCGCTATCTTCACCGACAATTTGTTCCACGCAGTCCATGGAAGCCAACGAGGCCGCATACATGCGCCGGGTCAATTCGCGCCCGTACATGGAGATCAGCTTGTTGATTCCCAACTTCATCCCGGTGAGCACCATGCCGCCGTTCCGGGAACTCGCGCCCCAGCCGATCGTCTCGCTTTCAAGAACGGCAACGCGGGCTCCGCGCTTCGCCAGCGTTCGTGCCGCCGAAAGGCCGGTAAAGCCAGCTCCAACGACAGCCACGTCGACGGTCTCTGGCAAAGGCCGAGACGTGTCCGTTGCAGGGAATTCGGTGGTCGTGAGCCAGTAGTTGTGTTCTTGCAAAGGCATAAGCACAGACTCCCGGGGCAGGGTCGCTCCGCGGAATCGAAAGGACCGAGCATTTTAGCCTACGATCCGCGGCCGTACATGTACTCTCGATCACCCGCCGCTACTTCGTCTCGCCCACCTCGGTAATCTTGCTGCGGTTACTGCGCCCCAATACTCTGGGACCATGGGGCTTCAGTGTTTTCTGTTCTCTTCGGACGAGGGAACCGCCGCGACCATTGGCCAGGTGTTGGCCCGTCTCGACGTGCAGGTCGAATCCTGCCCTGAAGCGGTGCTCGCAGTCGAGATGATCTCGAAGCAGGCGTTTCAGATCGTGATCATCGACTGGGACCGCCAGCCGGAAGCCGGGTTGCTCCTTTCTACTGCGCGCGAGCGCAAGGCCTCGGAACGGCCTATCACTCTTGCAATCGTCAGCAATGACGCCAGCGTCGCAAAGGCGTTACAGGCAGGTGCGAACTCGATCCTGCGCAAGCCTATCGTCGTCAATCAAGTTACCGACACTCTTCGAACCGCCCGCGACCTTCTCCGCTCGAAACGTGATCCGGCGGCACCCGCAGTGGTCCGAACATCCGGTTCTGGAGCTGCGGCCGCTGTAGCACCGTCGACCATTCCTTTGACTTTTGAAACGGGCAGGGAGAAGACTCTGCGCGCCGGAGAATTTCTGCAATCTGGCCCTGCATCTCCCGGCGGTTCGTTCGAAACCGAATCAAACACGCCCGGTTCGTTCGACCAACCAATGGCCGAACCTGTCGATCCGCTCAAAGATCTGGAGCCCGTCGCCGCGTCGGTAGCTCAAGAGAAGACGCCGTCCGAAGAATTCTTACCGCCGCAGCCCGGTGAAACACGCGGTCTCGAGTGGTATATGAAAGCCCGCGGAGTGACGAGGCAAAACACTCCGCCTGCGCCTCCGTTGTCTTCTGCTCCGAACGCGAAGCCTGAACTGCTCGGTTTCGAGCAGGGCTCATCCGTTTCATCCGCCGCCCCAGCCGGCATTTCGGATGAGAATCCCTTTCTCGCAAAACCAAAGCAGCCGACCATCAGCGATCAGAAAAATGAAGCCGAGCTTTTTGCTTACATGGATGAAGGCGTGCAATCCCAAGCATCTGCGCCGTCAGGCTTTCGCTTGGGGAGAGGCGCGATCATCGGCGCTTTATTGCTTGCCAGCTGCGCCATTGCCGCTGCGCCGCAAGCTCCCTGGCATCCGAAGGCGAAGCTGCTCTGGGCCCGCGGACAGCAAGCCCTTCACGTCTGGCTCAACCCGCAACCTGTGACGCCGGCGCAAGTGCCCGTTTCGCATGAGAACTTTGGCCGGGCCGGCGACGAGTACAAGCTTCCAGTGGCCGAAAGTATCCCGGACGCTACGACCGATCCATCCCAGATCCGTGTCTTACCCGTCATCGATCCGACCGCGAAAAAGGCTCCTGCGGATGCCACGAACCCCGAGCAGCCGCCACCCGATGCTTCCACGCCCGCTTCGACGGATCAGGCTCAGACTCCCGGAGTTCAAGTTGTAGAAAGTCAGCCGGCGCAAACGGTGCCGACAGCGACGCAGCCGCAAGCATCAACGCCGCCGCCAGCCCCTGCACCAGCGACGCTTGCGCCTGTTCATGTGGACGCTCCGGCACCCGTCCCGGTCTCGGCTCCAATCGTTCTTCCTCAAACTCAGAAGCCGACGCCGATTCAAAACGTCGCCACGCCGGCGGGAAAAATTCCTTCAAGTCTGAAATCGCAAATGGCTTCGAGCACGCCCGATGCCAGTGGAAACCGCCCGGTCGAATCCGCCATGCCTTCGATTGAGCCCGTTGTAGTCGCGGAGGGAGCCGAACGCTCATTGCTCGCGGACCAACCAGCGCTTCCGTATCCAGCTAACGCTAAGGGCCAGCAGGGCACGGTGATTTTGCAAGTTCTTGTCGGACGCGACGGCACCGTCCAGGACGCTAAATTCCTGCAGGGATCGCTCGCCTTCGCGCGCGCCGCCATCGATGGTGTGAAGTTGTGGAAGTTCAGGCCCTACACAATGAACGGCCATCCCGTGTCCGTGCAAACTCTTATGACGATTAGCTTTAAGCCCGCTTCGTAGCCGAAGCCCCGGTGTTATGTTTCAGGTGGCATTCTCAATCGAAACCGCCGTGTTACCGACGGGGCACAAATCGGGCAGCCAGCTCATCGCACTTTGCATCTAGGACTATAATGAATCAGGTTTTTCAGGTTCCTTCCGAGAGAAGATCACATTAGATGTCCATGAAAACCAAAGCAGCGATCCTCGTCACCTCTTTTGCCGTCTTGTTGTTTGTCGTCGTCGGTTCCATGGGAGGCGTGCACGCCTCGTCGAACGACGGCTCTTACCGTCAGCTTCAGGTGTATAGCGAAGTGCTTTCGCGCGTACGCAGCGAGTACGTCGAAGAGCCCAACATCCCGAAGGTCACCGACGGCGCGCTGCACGGACTTCTGGAATCGCTCGACTCCAACTCGAGCTACATGTCCGCCGATGCCTACAAGGCATTCAAAGCGCACAAAGCCGAAGGCAAAGCTGGAATCGGCGCCGTCGTCTCGAAGCGCTTCGGATACGCGGCTGTAGTCTCGGTTCTGCCGGGCTCGCCCGCCGAGAAGGCCGGCATCGAGGCCACCGACATTTTCGAATCCATCGAGGGACTCAGCACGCGCGAGATGTCGCTGCCTGAAATCCGCAACCTGATTTCTGGAATTCCCGGATCGAATCTGAATGTCGAAGTGGTTCGCGCCCGCAAGGCCGAACCGCAGAAAGTCGTCATCACGCGCGACATCGTGAACCTTCCGCCCATCACCGACAAGATGATGGACGACGCCATCGGCTACGTGAAGGTAGAAGCGCTCTCCAAAGGCAAAGTCGCAGGAGATCGCCGCCAAAGTGAAGTCGCTGGAGAAGTCAGGCGCGAAAAAGATTCTGCTCGACGTTCGTAACTGCGCCGAAGGCGACGAAGCCGAAGGCATCGCGGTCGCGAACCTGTTCTTAAATCATGGGACCATCACTTACCTGCAGGGACAAAAATATCCGCGCGAAGCCTTCAATGCGGACCCGGCAAAAGCGATTACGACTCTACCCCTTGCAGTGCTGGTAAACCGCGGCACTTCTGGGCCGGCTGAGATAGTAGCTGCCGCAGTTCTCGAGAATGCCCGCGGCGACGTTGTAGGCGACAAAACCTTCGGCGACGGATCGGTGCAGAAGACGATCGACCTTCCCGATGGCGGAGCGCTGATCCTTTCCGTGGCGAAATATTATTCGCCGAGCGGCAAAGCGATCCAGGACACGGCCATCACTCCGAACGTCGCGATAGCCGATGCCGCGGATGATGCGGTCGTTCCCGACGAGGATGAGGCGCCTTCCACCACTCCTCAGGAAGAAGCCAAGCCGAAGAATACTGTCGACGATCAACTCAACAAGGCCGTGGAAGTACTCAAGAGCCACGCCAGCTAGCTTCACATTTCACGCATGCAATTGAATCGCGCGCCACTCGGTGCGCGATTTGTTTTTGAACCACCGACGCGCCTCGTGGCAGGCGCTGACAAAAGCGAATACCGCGCCAGGAGTAAACGTTTCGCTCTGGATTCTCCCCGCGGATATGCGGTCGTTGCTTTGCTTCCGAATGCTATCCTGACTCTGTCCCAATGAAGTATCTCTACGAAGATCTCCCATCCGTAGAAATCGGTGGTCGCCGCCGTGTCGGCCGCGTGCTTTTCGGGCTTTTGGTTCTGATCTCGGTACTCATCGGAGCCACCGCAGGCCTTTTGCTCGTCTACACCACGGACTTGCCCCAGGTGGATGCTCTCGAGTCTTACCGACCAAGTTCCATCACCGAACTCTACGATGATCACGACCGCGTAATCGGTTCATTTGCCCTTCAGCGCCGCGTTGTCGCTGCCTACGACGACTTTCCTCCCGTCCTGCGCGACGCCCTCGTTTCCATTGAAGACAAAGATTTCTTCAGCCACTCTGGGATCAATTTCTGGCGAATCGTCGGAGCTGCCTACCGCGACATCGAATCCGGCGGAAAAGTACAAGGTGCTTCCACCCTCACCA
The DNA here is from genome assembly GCA_963771765.1 of uncultured Acidobacteriota bacterium. Classification (GTDB taxonomy): domain Bacteria; phylum Acidobacteriota; class Terriglobia; order Terriglobales; family Acidobacteriaceae; genus Sulfotelmatobacter. Next base: position 150,280 of record CAVYUY010000035.1, on the reverse strand, counting down.
TGCAACTCGCGCGCAATCTTTTTTTGTCGCCTGACCGCCGATGGCAGCGCAAAGTGCAGGAATCGATGCTCGCCATCCAGATCGAGCGCCGCTTCACCAAGCCCCAGATCTTCACTCTCTATGCCAACCAGATATTTCTCGGGCACGGCGTGTACGGTTTCGAGTCTGCCTCCGAGTACTACTTCAGCAAACCGGCAAAGCAACTGACCTTGGACGAAGCTGCGCTTCTGGCTGGACTTCCCAAGGGGCCGTCAGTTTTCTCCCCGATCACGCATGCGGATCGCGCGCTGAAGCGCCGCAATCTCGTGATCAATGCCATGCTCGAGGATGGAAAAATCACCGCAGCCCAGGCCGCCGACGCCCGCACCGCACCGCTGGTCCTCCACTTGGCGCACGATCCCAACTCGCTCGCTCCGTATTTTGTCGAAGAAGTTCGTCGATATCTCGAAAGTAAGTATGGGTCCGATCAGGTCCACGAAGGGGGATTGAAGGTCTACACGTCGCTCGACGTCGACATGCAAAAAGCGGCAAACCAGGCTGTGCTCGATGGACTCGCCGCCTACGAACGTCGCCATGGATGGAAGGGGCATCTTGAAAATGTGGAGTCTGAAGGCGGCGTCATCGACAAATATTCGCATCCCGATTGGGATGATGAGCCCGAGGTGAACGGGTACGTCCACGCGCTCGTTACCTCGGCAGGCATCGGAATCGCGACGCTCAAATTTGGACGGTACACGTCTGCTCTGGGCCAGGCCGACGTGGGATGGACTCAGCAGAAGCTTCCCGACATCCTGAAAACAGGGGATATCTGCTATGTCAAAATTCTCTCCCTCAGCACCAATGGCGCCGCTCATGTCAGCCTCGAGCAGGATTCCGGCGGCCAGGGCGCGTTGCTCGCGATCGACAACATTACGGGCGGAATCAAGGCGCTCGTTGGTGGGCGCGACTTCAACGAATCGAAATTCGATCGCGCCACGCAGGCGCTTCGCCAGGTTGGATCTTCCTTCAAGCCCTACGTCTACACCACGGTCATCGATGGCGGCGCGTCTCCCGATGACACCATCCTCGATGAGCCTGTGAGTTTTGAAACACCGTCCGGCCCCTACACTCCGCACAATTACGACGAGAAATTCGAGGGCATCATCACGTTGCGGCGCGCTCTCGCGCAATCGCGCAATATCCCTGCCCTGAAGCTCGCGAACAAAGTCGGCATCCGCAATGTAATCGACTACGCGGAGCGCTTCGGGATTTCGTCGAAATTGCCGCCGTACTTGCCGGTTGCTTTGGGGTCCGCCGAGATCACCCTCCTGGAACAGACCGCGGCTTATAGTGTCTTCCCCAACGATGGAGTACGTGTGACCCCGCGCTACATCACGCGCGTCACCGACTATGAGGGCCGCGTGCTTGAAGAAGATTTTCCCGAAGTCAAAGACGTAGTCAGCGAGCGGACCGCCCGCATTATGACTTCGATGCTTCGCGAAGTGGTGTTGCACGGCACCGGCATCGCCGCGGCCAAATTGCCTTTTCCGGTCGCTGGCAAAACGGGCACAACGAACGACTTTACGGATGCATGGTTCGTTGGATTCACTCCAACCATCAGTTGTGGCGTTTGGGTCGGCTACGACGAAAAGAAATCGCTGGGAGCGAAAGAAACCGGCGCACACGCGGCTTTGCCAATCTGGATGGGATTCATGACCGAAGCAATGGCTGGAAAAGATCCCGGAGATTTCCAACCCGCGCCCAACACCTCGCACTCCTTAACGCAAAAAGTCGACACACCCGACGCTGCTCCCGCCGCCGAAGAAGCGCATTGAAATCCGATTTCGAGCCGTCTCACAAATGGAATCAGGGATTCTCGCGTAAGCTATCGACCAGTCTTCAGAGGAGAAGCCATGCCAAAGATATCCGCTCAATTCGTTTCGATCATCACTCTCTTACTCCTAATGATCGCGCTGCCTTCTCATGGCGCAGCCTCATCCGATGAGAAGTCTGCGGTCGAGCAAGTCCTTCATACCCAGCAGGCAGCCTGGAATCGACACGACCTCGACGCTTTCATGGCTGGCTACTGGAACTCGCCCGACCTTACGTTCTTCTCCGGAGCTGCGGAGAAGCAGGGTTGGCAAGCGACCATCGACCGCTACAAGGCCACCTACACCAGCCCGGGGCATGAGATGGGAACGTTGGATTTTTCAGGCCTTCGAGTCGAAATGTTGGGCACAGACGCGGCCTTCGTCCGTGGCTCGTGGAAGCTTACTCTGTCGGATGGAAAAACCCCGCACGGACTCTTCACGCTGATCTTCCGCAAATTTCCTGGTGGCTGGAAAATTATCCACGACCACACCTCAGTCGCGGAATAAATTCGCATTTCGACTCTTGTCATTCCGAACGGCGAAGCCGTGAGGAATCTGCTGATCTCCTACAGCGCCCGCGCAGCCTTCGACGAGAAGGTTCCTCGCATCAATCAGAAAGTAATAATGCGGCTACTTCTTCACCCGAACCTGCACTCGCGTCCCTTCGCGAAGTTCGCCTCCAACTAACTCCACCTTGCCCCCGCGAACCACTCCTTCAAATTCCTGTGGCTGAATTGAGGCAGGAGTCGCTGGTCTCGCCACGCTCCGCCCCATTCCTTTGTCCATGGCATCATTCGCCAGCCGGTCGGCTTCCTGGTTGTGTTCGCGCAACGCATGGCCAATCGAAAACCAATCCAGTTGCTTGATCAATTCCTTGGCGCGCCCGTGCAGATCCTGCAGCGTCGCATTCTTGACCTTGTAGATACCTTTGATCTGCCGCACCAGCAACTCCGAATCGCTGATCAGCTTCAACGCCTTCGGACCGTGCTCGATCGCGTACTCCAGCGCCGCAATCAGCCCTTGGTACTCGGCAAAGTTGTTCGTCTGGTGGCCCAGATATTCACTGAGGGCCGCGACCTTGCGGCCGGTCTCGTCCTTGATGACCACGCCATATCCCGCGGGGCCAGGATTTCCCCGCGCCCCGCCATCACTATGCGCAACTAGAAAGTGATCTGGCGGATTCTCTCGCTCGTTGAATAAGTGCTTCACGCCTGAACTGCTGGAAGGGTAAGGCATGCCCGAGTTTACAACGGCGGGAAGGCGCGACTGGAAATCCACAACCGAGTCGCCTCTTGTGTGACATCTGACCTTGTGGCTGAATCACGAAGAGCAGATCATCGACCAGCCGATTGAAGTTCAAACGGCTCAAGCGCGCAAAATTACGCGGGCAAGTTCTTTGAAATCAAGATTTTGAGATCTAAATTCTTCGCGCTCAAGATTTTGCAAACCGCGCTTCCTGGAAACCTTTGTCCTCTCAAGAATTTGGCCAAAAAAGGGGGAGGGGGGAGGGTCGAGAAAACGAGCAGAGCGAACCGGAAATTAGGAGATCCGATTTCTCGCGTTCGATTGGAGTCGCGCCTTATTTCTTGGGAATCCACAACTTGAGTCAGCGTCCTGAAGCCAAGCGGGTGGCAAGGCGAGCCGGCAACTGCGCGGCAAAGATTCGGTCTTGCGCTTCTTTCAAGTTATAGGGCGTGCGATGGAAGTGGACGACCCGCTCTTCCGTGTCATACAGCGCGAATGCGGCGCGCCAATCTCCATCCCGCGGCTGTCCAACCGAGCCCGGGTTGATCAAGTATCGCGCCGAGTCTTTCAGCTGCAGTGACACCGTTTCCGCCTGCCCCACCGTTCGATACTCGGGACGAAATCCATCGGCGGACGACCCGTTCGCAAAAAATCCCCCCTGCAGATGGGTGTGCCCGAAGAAGGTCAACGAGATCGTGAGCGTGATCAGCGGTGCGAGCGCATCTCCCAGCGACACGACATATTCGTCCTCGTCGCTCGGAGAACCGTGCACCATCTGTATATCGGGAAATTCAGGCAGCGAGACGGGCCCCTGGGGCAAGCTTTGCAGCCACTCAAGGTTCTCCTGCGTCAGTTCGTTACGGGTCCAGATCGCGGCGGCTGCGGCCATCGGATTGAAGTCATCCAGATCCATCAGTCCGGTCGCCGCTTTGTCGTGATTGCCGCGCACGAAAAGCTTGCCCATTTCGCGCGACCGGTTGGCCACTTCATTGGGACTGGCTCCATAGCCGACGATGTCACCTAAATTCACGGCGACGTCGAACGAGGGAGCGTTCGCGAGACAGGCATCAAGAGCTTCGAGGTTGGCGTGAATATCGCTCAGCAGCAGTATGCGCACGGATCACCGAAACAAACTGCCGATTATAGACTGGACGCCCAAAATTGGGCGAGGGCGCCAGAAATGGAATGCTCTCATCGCGCGCTGGAGTTGAGAACCGGGCATCGCGCCCAATGCCCATGGGTGACTTCAATCAACGACGGGAACGCGCGGGCGCATTCGGGAATGCGCGAATCGCAGCGCGGCTCGAAACTGCATCCTGCCGGTAAAGACTGCAGCGCTGGAACGGTTCCTTCGATCGTTAGCAACGGCCGGGTGCGATCGGTTTTTAAATCGGGCACCGCATGGAGCAGTCCTCGCGTGTACGGATGGGCGGCCGCGTGAAAAATATCTCGCTTCGCGCCCAGTTCCACCAGGCAGCCTGCGTACATCACGGCAACGCGGTCGGCGACCTGAGAGACAACAGCCAGGTCATGCGAGATGAAAAGCATGGCCAACCCAAACTTCGCGCGAAGTTGCGCCAGTAGTTCAAGGATCTGCGCTTGAATGGTCACGTCGAGCGCGGTGGTGGGTTCGTCAGCGATCAGCAACTGCGGGCGGTTTACGATCGCCATCGCAATCATGATGCGCTGCCGCATGCCTCCGGAAAGCTGGTGCGGATAATCTCTCGCGCGGTTCGCCGCGTCAGGAATTGCGACATCGTTCATCGCGTCGACGGCTCGTTGCCATGCTTCACGCTTCGAAATCGATCTATGAGCGGTGACGGCTTCGGCAATCTGGTCGCCGACTCGCATCACTGGATTGAGCGCGGTCATCGGCTCCTGAAAAATCATTGCGATGCGCGATCCGCGCAGCTCGCGCATCGAGTCATCGCTCAGCTTCGTCAGGTCTTGCGGGGTCGCGCCTTTTTCAGTGAACACAACCTCGCCCGACACCGTTGCCTGCGTGGGCAGCAAGCGCATGATTGCGAGAGACGTGATCGACTTGCCCGATCCGGATTCGCCGACGAGGCCCAGAACCTCTCCCTGGCCGATTGAAAAACTAAGATCGCGAACAGCCGCCAGGGAGCCCGCGCGGTTGGGCGCGGGAAAACCGATGTTCAGATTCCGAACGTCGAGCAGGGAAGGCACTGGACAATGTTAGCAGCAGGGCGAGCAGTCGAAGATTCCGGGAGCGAAGCGAATCATTGTGCCCCCAGGATCAACGGCAAGCCATTTTTCGGATTTCCTACGACCACCACTTTTGTATTCGGGCTTTTCGCCAGTGTTTCCGTCGCTTCGATGCCTTTCCACTCAAGCAGTGATGGAGTGATTCCTTGCGCAACGATCTGCTGGAAGTCGCGAACGCCTGCCGCTTCGATTCTTTTCCTCTGAGCCTCCTGCGTTTCTTTTTGCAGGCGGAAGTTCATGGCCAGCGATTCTTGCTCGGCTTGCTGCTTGGCTTCAATCGCCGCCTTCAATGTTGCCGGCAACTGAATATCGCGAAGCAGAACGTTCTCTACCGTCATGCCGCGCTCTTTGAGTTGTGAGCTCACTTGATCGTAAATCTGTTTCGCTACCATTTCGCGTTCGCCCGTATAGAGGGCATTCGCCGTATGAGAAGCAGTCGACTCACGAATAGCAGAGCGAAGTGTCGGCTCAACCACTTTGTCTTCGTAGTCCGCTCCAATGCGCTGGAATACCTCGGCCGCGCGATCCGGGTTCAGGTGATAGATGAGCGACGTGTCGAGGCTCATCATCAGGCCTTCGCTTGAAGGGACGCTGGCCGATTCCTTGAGTGTCTGTGTTTGGACGGAAAGCTCGTTGTTCGTCTTCAGTGGGCTGATGAGATGAATGCCTTCGCCCAAAGTCCCGTCGGTCTGAACTTTGCCGAAGAGAGTGAGCACGCCGACATGACCCGTGGCGACTTTAGTAACAGAACTCAGAACCAAAATCACCAGCACGAACGCCGCAACGCCCAAGCCGATGAGCCGGAACAGATTGCCGCCTTGGCCTCCACCGTCAATCACCCTGCCGCGCACCGGATCGAATATCGTCATTGGAGTTCTCCAGAAAGGATTCTAGGAGTGTCAGGCGAACGTGATAAGTAGCTTGCGAGGAGCGCGGCATTCCAACTTCGGATTTTGGCGTTGAGTCGACTCTCTGGGCGTGCTAGGCTCGTCGATCTCATCTCGCCGTCGCAGGTCGCAGTGCGGCGATGTCATTGCATTTGAGACCGGCGGAGGTTTCACATTATGGCCTCTCTGTCCCAGGAAGTGATTTCGCGTCCACTCAGCGTTGTTCGTTCTCGCAATAGGCTGTTAGACCGATATTTCTATTTCTTGATGGCGCTGCTGTTCGTTGCGGTTGTTGTCACCGGTTTCAGCCGAACAGTGAATCAAAATCTTCTGCATGCAGCCCCGCCGCGGCCAATCCTTCTCTGGGTCCACGGAGCTGCGTTTTCTGCATGGATAGTCTTCTACCTGTTTCAGTCGGTTCTGGTTCGCACCGGCAACGTGAGGTGGCACCGATTCTTCGGATGGTTTGGCACGGGGCTCGCCGCACTGATGGTTCCGCTTGGCATCGTCATCGCTATCGTCATGACGCGGTTCGATGCCGCGCAGCTTCATCTGTCCGATCCAACCTTTCTGAGTATTCCCTTTTATGACATGGTGGCTTTCGGCGTGTTGGTTTCACTTGCCATCGTCTGGCGCAAGAAGCCGGAACTGCATCGGCGCCTTCTTTTCGTCGCAACGTGCGGGCTCCTGGACGCGGCCGTTGCGCGTTTCGATTTCATCTTCAATCACAACCTCTTCTTTCCAGTTCTCGATCTCGTGATCCTGCTTGGCGTCGCTCGCGATCTCCTCGTCAATCGCCGGGTGCATGAGGTGTATCGCTATGCCCTCCCGGTGCTGATCGTCGCGCAAAGTTTCACGGTCTATTTGTGGCGTGGCCAGCCCGGATGGTGGCTCCAGATCACTCGGTCGATCGTCGGATAGGGCGCTCTTTGCGGAGAAAGCCGCTCCAGGCCAAGGCTCCGGTGCGCTTTCTTGATTGAATCTTGCCCAACAGTTGCCGCATCTCTTACAGTAACCATATGAGCAAGATTCACATTCCTACGCCGTTACGGCAGTATGTGGGCAAACAGGCCTCGGTCGACGTCAAAGGAAAGACCGTTGGCGAGGCCATGGACGCGCTGGTCGCGCAGCATCCCGACTTGCGCAAGCATCTCTACACCGAAGAGGGGAAGCTGCGGGCTTTCGTCAATCTTTATGTCAACGATGAGGACATCCGCTACCTGCAGAAGGAAGCGACCGCGCTGCAGGATGGTGATAACATTTCGATTGTGCCTTCCATTGCCGGGGGCGCGGCCTGACTGAGGATTTCGTAATTCCGAACGTGAGCTCTGCCACCACAATGCGCTGTTGTTTGTGTTGCCCTTCCTGTTGTTAGTTCCCGTTCCGCGCGGTTCACTGATTTAATCCCAGCAAGGCGAAATCCAACGAGGGACATGATGGCTACGACCACCGAAATTCCAGTAACGCTGAATAAAGATGAAATCCTGCGATACTCGCGCCACCTGATCATGCCCGAGGTGGGCATGGAGGGTCAGCAGAAGTTGAAGGCGGCGCGCGTCCTGTGCATCGGCACCGGCGGGTTGGGATCGCCGATGGCTTTGTACCTGGCGGCCGCGGGAGTCGGAACGCTGGGGCTGGTCGATTTCGACGTAGTCGATTACACGAACTTGCAACGGCAGATTATCCATTCGACGGCGGACGTTGGAAGAAAAAAGCTGGACTCCGCAGCGGATAAATTGAAGGGGATCAATCCATTTCTCGATCTGAAGACTTTCGATCTCAGGCTAGACAGTACGAACGCCCTGGAATTGTTTCGAGAGTTCGACATCATTGCCGACGGAACCGACAATTTTCCAACGCGATATCTGGTAAACGATGCATGCGTGCTGACCGGCAAGCCGAACGTGTATGGATCGATCTTCCGGTTTGAGGGGCAGGCCAGCGTCTTCGCGACGAAGGATGGTCCTTGCTATCGCTGCTTGTATCCGGAACCGCCACCACCGGGGCTCGTTCCCTCATGCGCAGAAGGCGGCGTGCTCGGAATTCTTCCCGGACTCGTGGGCGTGATGCAGGCGACGGAAGTGATCAAGCTCATCCTTGGCGTAGGCGATCCTCTGATTGGGCGCCTGCTGCTGGTGGATGCTCTGGGCATGAAATTCCGTGAATTGAAGTTGCGGAAAAACCCGGATTGCCCGGTTTGCGGAACGCATCCGAGCGTGACGAAGCTGATAGACTACAACGAGTTTTGCGGCATTCGCGGGGAGGAAAAGCCTGTGGGCAGTGGAGTTCCGGAGATTCAAGTCGAAGAATTAAAGCGGCGTCTGGACGCGAAAGAAGATCTGTTCGTCCTCGATGTGCGTGAACCGCACGAGTATCAGATCTGCAACCTCGGTGGATACCTGATTCCGCTGAACGACCTTCCGAAGCGCGTGAACGAACTGGATTCGAGCCGCGAAATTGTCGTGCATTGCAAGATGGGCGGCCGCAGCGCGAAAGCGGTAGCCTTCCTGCAGCAGTCCGGATTCAATAAAGTGCACAACCTGGCCGGCGGAATCACGGCATGGTCGGATCGCGTGGATCCGAAAGTGCCAAAGTACTGAGACGCAGTGGCTAGGGGTTAGTGATTAGTTGTCACCGAAAAGGGAGCGCCGAGGCGCTCCCTTTTTTATTGTGCGTTCGATCACTGTCCCGTGTTCAGGCCTGTGAGACCGTCCTTTCTGATTCTCTTTTCACAAGCGGCGGGTAAATGAAAGAGGGTCAGACGGCGACCGTGCTGTGGCTGGATTTCGACAGTTAGTCTCTTGGCGAAGTGATCTTGGAATTTCTTGCAAAGAAAGGCAGGCATATGAGAAAAGTGCTCGCGATCGTTTTGTGTTTTGTGTTTCCGTTAATGATGATCGCCGGTGACAACGGGTACAAAGTTGCTTACGACGGTGGTTCCATTTCCGATGCCAAGTCCGGCACGGGGATGAAATTGTTTATCGATGCGAATCAGATTCGACTGGTGAAAGATAAAGCCGAAGTCGTAACGATTCCCGCCTCGGCTGTCACTGAGATCAGTTACGGGCAAGACGTGCACCGCCGAGTTGGAGCGGCCATCGGACTGGCTGTTGTTTCTCTAGGCGTGGGCGCCTTGATGGCACTGACAAAATCAAAGAAACACTATGTTGGACTCACGTGGGCCGACGGCGACAAAAAAGGCGGCTTTGCCATGCAGTGCGACAAGAACGATTACCGCGGCGTCCTGGCCGGGCTGGAAGGAGTGACCGGGAAAAAGGCGGTGGACTCCGACGCGATGACGGTGAAGAATTAAGAATGGTTGTGAGCAAAGGTTAAACAAGGAAAGGGAGCGCCGAGGCGCTCCCTTTTCCGTGCAGAAGACTCGTTATTTGCTCGAGCCGGATTGCATGTCCATTTGGGAGCTGCCGAGTTCGAGAGCGTATTTCTTCCCTGCGAAACGGGCTCCAGAAAGGTTAGCGCTGCCGTCGCTTTGTTTCTGCACGATGGCGGCATCGTTTTGTGAAGGCTGGCTCAGATCGACAACTTTAGCCGGAACCTTCGCGATCACATTCTTGCCCTGCACGATGCTGACTTCCACGCTACCGGTTCCGTCCCACTGAAGCTTGTACTCGCCGGCTTTGAGCTTGGTGCCGTTGACGGAGGCTGGATCCGTTAACGTGAGGGTGGCTTTGTTGGCTGCGAAAGCGCTCGAGGCCAGCAGCAAGGCCAACCCCATGACCAGACTTTTCGAAATCGTCGCGAACTTCATAGCTGCTCCTTATTTTTCTTTCCCGAAAATTCGTCGAGAAACGGTTGGGGCGGCCCGGCTCGCGACCAGCGCGAAAAAACAGTTGAGTTTCTTCACGAATCGCCTACAATGCTGCCGCCGGGGTTGAGCACGCAAGCCACAAGCCTGCGCTGCCGCGATGGGGGTTTTCTCACCTGGGCCGCCAAACCGAGTGTGAGAGAATCCCCAGACCCCGCAATCACATATCTATCTACAACCAGCGTCACCTCTGCGCTGGCGTAACCCCACTCTGACAATCTACGTATTCAACGCTTCGAAGGTTCCGTCGGTTATCAGCGTCTTCATACTTTCTTTTGACGCTGCAAGGTGTCTTCGGGTAGCAAAAAGAGCGCTGATTCGCGAGACGAAAAAAGCGAACAACTGGAGGAATGTATTGTGATGTTTCGCGCAAAGGTTCACGCGCTGGAGAAGTTGTTGGGCAGAGTTACTGAAGTGCGCAACAATTTGCTGATCGTTAGAGTTCGCAGGCGAGTGTGCCCGCGCCACATAACAATTCGTCTACATCTTTCCGATGTCAGTCCGCATCGCCGTGTTGGCGCTCCACCGACCAGATGTTGGCCTGATCTTTTTCGAAAGGATAGACATGCACCATCCAATTGAAAACGACAGGACGGAAACTTCCGCCCGCCGAGTCGCACGCCGCTTGCGTAGTGATCGATCCGCGCAAACCGAAGAGCGGATTGTCGGAACGCAATTCATTCCATCGTCCCAGCGGAGGAATGCAGAAGTTCACATGCTCGTGCCACTGCGCAATGCTAAGCGGAATTCGCTCGTCGAGTTGATCCTCGGTAAAACTTTTGGGAGCGGTGTACATCACGCCGATGAGCTTGTAGTCGTCACCATGTTTTTCGTAGAGCAACGATGTGGGATGATCGGGATTGAATCGAAGTTCGCCTTCCACGGCGTTACTGCGACTGGTGAAGTGATAGACCTTTTGCGGAACGTTGGGCAGGAAGATTTTGAAACCGTCGTCGAGCGCTACGTGGTAGTCCTTGTATTTCTCCGCGGCTTTGCGAGCTTCGCCGGCGATCTGTTGCGCACGCATCGCGTCGCCTGGCTTCATGGGCCGAAGCGCGGTCATCTTCATGTGCGGGCCCATATCCATGTGGCCTTCCATGGAGTGCATGGCATGGGCCCCAGCTTCGCTCTCGGCCTTATCGCCGCCCATGGGCATGCCTGCCATGTCGTGATGCGCACCGCCCGACATATCCATACCGGGCATAGATTGCTGAGCAGGGCTAGACGAAGGAGCAGTGGACTGCGTCTGTCCCCAGGCAACGCTGCAAAACAGTACTGTCACAAACGCGATGATTTGATGGCGCATAAAAATCCCCCCACAATGATTTTATAAACCCTTGTGGGAGGAAGATGTTTCTGCGGATGAGACAGGTTACTCGGCGCGTTACAGGGGTAACCGCGTTGCGCTCAATCGTCAAATTTTGCGCTTATAGTGGATAGGCCAATTCACCTGCCAGGTTTTACCGCCATCGCGTGATGATTCCCAACTCCAGTCGAATTCGTTGGCAGCGATATTTTTCCAAACCATGCGCTGGAGGAGAGTCTTGCCGTCCGGGCTCTTGGCCTCGCGTTGCAGAACCATTTGGCCGTCTTTGAAGTCTCCGGTGAAATCCAGATAGCTGCCTTGATTGTCGACCCAGGTCTGCTTCCAATGAGAATCGCCGGGCACGAAGATGGATACACTTGTGCCGCGCAAGTTCGACGAGTCGTGGCTGGAGAAATTTTCCTGAACGACGCAGTCATCCATGATGCGCTTAATTATGTTTGTTCCATGACCGGTCTCACCGGCATTCTGGCCGGGCCAGGTGAGGTCCCATTCACCGATCCAGAAATCAAACTGCTTTTGCTGTGCGGCGGTGCAAGGATTCTGGGGAGCAGAGGATTGTGCGGCAAGCGTGCAAGCGGCGCACAGAAGAAGCAAAAGGGTGGTAAGAGTTTTTCTCATAGGTTTTTTAGCCGACAACAATCAGACTACGCGGGTCGAAAAAGGTTATCGCGTGGCGACTTGTCCCGGTTTCTGGTACATCTAGCTGCTTGAGCCTGCAATTCGTCACCTTTCTTTTTTTCGCGGGGGTACTCGGAGGCGCATTGAATTCCGTGGCCGGAGGCGGCAGTTTCATTGCGTTTCCCGCGCTGCTGTTTACAGGCGTGCCTCCCATTCCTGCAAATGCCACAAACACGATTGCTCTTTGGACAGCGGCCGCAGCCAGCGGGGGAGCGTATCGAAAGAAGCTGGACGTACCCCGGCGAGTAATGATCCCGCTGCTGATAGCAAGTCTTCTCGGCGGATTGATTGGAGCTTTCCTTCTGTTGAAAACTCCAGCCCACACGTTCATGCGCGTGCTGCCGTGGCTGACGTTGGGCGCGACTCTCTTGTTTGCATTCGGTAAGAAGTTGGCAGGAGGCCGCCGGTCGGTAATCGAGCACGAGACGAGGGGAACGGCGCTGGTTGGCGCGACTTTATTTCAACTCGCCGTCGCGGTCTACGGAGGCTACTTCGGCGGCGGGATGGGAATCGTCATGCTCGCCATGCTCGCGGTGCTGGGGATGACCGACGTCCACGCCATGAACGCGCTTAAAAGTGTGCTGGGCTTTGTCATCAACGGAGTCGCGGTCGTCACATTCATCCTGGCTGGCGCCGTGTATTGGAAACACGGGATCATCATGATCGTGGGTGCTCTTGTCGGCGGATACCTGGGAGCACACTACGCAATGAAAATGCCGCAGTCCCGGATACGCATCTTCGTTGTTCTGGTGGGCGCAGGGATGACGATGTACTTCTTCTGGAAATCGTATTAAAAGCTTTGCCACGGACCTTCACAGATCGATCTATTTTCGCTTCTGAATCCGCGTAAATCCGTGGCTCAGTTTTATTGAATCGGGGCAGAGACGTGCTCGTGAACAATGAGCCATTTGCCGTCTTCGTGTTCGAAGACGACGGTCCAGCGAAAATTCCCCATATCGACTTTGCCAGCTTTCGTCGTCATCTGTTCGGCGATGGTGGCGGTGGCCCAGACGAGATCACCGTGAGGGTGGATGGCAACGTCGTCATTGACGGTAAACTTTGCGCTCTTATATCCGGCGAGTACCGTCTTCACGCCCTTCTCGTATTCGTCGAAGCTGTCGTACTTCAGCGGAGCAATGTCGAAGAAGGTATGCGGGCCAGTGGCATAAAATTTTTCGACGTTGGCGGGATCGAGGGTGGACCATCCGTCCCAGATTTTCTGGAGATGGGCTTTGTCGGGAGCTGGACCATTTGCGGATTTCTTCATGGCTGACGTTTTGGTTTGGGCAGCCACAGACAGAGTGAGGGCCAGCAGGCACAGAGAAAAGGGAATGAGGCGCTTCAGCATGTTCTCTCCTTCGGAATTCCGGCGGAATTTTCGCACAGGAGGGTGGGAATCACAAATTAGGCGTCAGTTCTCACTTTCTTGGTCATTCCGAAGGGCAAAGTCCAGAGGAATCTGCTGATTGCTTGCGGCGCCGGTGACGCTCGCGACAAGCAGATTCCTCGCTTTGCGAGGAATGACAAAGGTATGGATTGAGTAATCGGATTGACCGATTTCCACAGCGCGGGATAAACTAATTGAGTTTGACTGTACTCGCCGACCCGTTCTGGGGACGCCTGCCTTGGCTGCTGAAGCGCCGTGGCGGAAACACAGCAAGCAGAGGAAATCAGCAAGCCCCTTGGAAGCGCCCGTGTGCGCCTTGGGTCCGTGAAAGAATCCGGTTACGGGCTGAATTTCAACGACATTTGACGGAGGCAGACGTATGTACGCGGTTATCCGCGCCGGTGGGAAGCAGTACCGGGTGGCGCCGGGCGATGTGATTCGAGTGGAGAAGGTTGGAACCGGCACCGATGGCCAGGTGGAATTTCCTGTGCTGGCCGTTTCCGGCGAAGAAGGTCAGATCGGAAATCAGTCGGACGCGCGCGTGGTTGGCCATGTCATGGAAGAAGGCCGCGGTGCGAAGATCCTGGTTTTCCACTACAAGCGCAAGAAGCAGTACAAAAAGCTGCGCGGTCACCGGCAGTCGTATTCGGCGGTTCGCATTTCGGAGATCGCTTTCGGCGGACAGAGCTTCAAGGCTCCCGACCTGCCGAAGAAAGAAGCGAAGCCGAAGAAGGTAAAGGCGGCGGACACGGAAGAAGCACGACGCGCCGAAGGCGAAGAAGGGCGCAGCGAAGAAAGCTGCTCCGAAGAAGTCGGCCAAGAAAGCTTCCGGCAAGAAAAAGTAGTTATATCTGGCAGGGGCGGACCGCCTTTGCGACAGCCGGCCATGGAGCCGGCGTTACGAGGACATTTATGGCGCATAAAAAAGGGCAAGGTACTTCACGAAACGGGCGCGATTCCAACGCGCAGAGGCTCGGATTCAAGGCATTCGGCGGGCAGGTCGTGCCCGGCGGAACCATCATCATTCGGCAGCGCGGCACGCGCGTGAAGCCCGGACTGAACGTCGGACGCGGCAAAGATGACACGCTCTTTGCCAAGATCACGGGACGCATCAAGTTCCTGAACAAGGGACAGATGGGCAAGTTCGTGATGGTTGAGCCGATCGAAGCGAAGTAGGTCCGGAATTCTGGTTAGATTTCGCGGGCAAGAGTGCCCGCGGCATACGGCCTCTCCCTCGGGTGGGGCTTTTTGTTTGGCGCTTGCTTGGCCAAGCGGCCAAAGACTGACGACTGATCCATGTTTATCGATGAGGCAAAAATTCGGGTCAAAGCCGGGGACGGCGGGAATGGCTGCATGGCCTTTCGCAGGGAGAAGTTTGTCCCGCGCGGCGGACCGTCAGGTGGTGATGGAGGCAAGGGCGGCGACATTGTGATGGAGTCCAGCGAACGGCACAACACGCTGGTTCATTTCCGTTTCAATCCGGAACACAAAGCGCAGCGCGGCACGGCACGGCGAAGGATCGAACAAGACTGGGCGCGATGGCGAGAGCGTCCTTTTAAAAGTTCCGGTGGGAACGATTTTGTTCGACGACGAGACCGGCGAAAAGGCTTTCGAGTTCACCGGGCCGGATGAGACGTTTGTGATTGCCCACGGCGGCCGTGGAGGGCGGGGCAATGCGCGATTCGCAACATCGGTACATCAGGCGCCGCGAGAGCATGAGGCGGGAAGGCCGGGCGAAGAACGTGTATACCGGCTTGAACTCAAACTGCTGGCGGATGTAGGGCTGGTGGGATATCCGAACGTCGGCAAGTCGACGTTGATTTCGCGCATCTCGTCGGCGCGTCCGAAGATTGCGGACTATCCGTTTACAACGCTGGAGCCGAATCTCGGTGTGGTCGCGGTCGGCGATGCGAGAGATGAAATCAGTTTCGTGGTGGCGGACATACCTGGATTGATCGAGGGTGCGCATACCGGCGCGGGCTTGGGCATGCAGTTTCTGCGGCACATTGAAAGGACGCGGCTGCTCGTCCATCTGGTCGATGTTTCGGATTCGAGCGGGCGCGAGGATGTGACGAAAGACGTGGAAGTGATTCTTGGCGAGCTTTCGAGCTACGGGGCGCATCTCGAAGAGAAGCCGATGATCATGGTGGCTTCGAAGATTGATGCGGTGAACAAAGACAAGCTGGCGCAGCTCAAGAAATATTGCAAGAAACATAAGCTGAAGCTGTACGAGATTTCCGCTGTTACCGGCAAGGGCATCGAAGAGTTGAAATTTGCGATCGCCGAGGAAGTCCAGAAGCTCAGAGAGACAGACCTGAAGAAAGCGGTCTAGGCAGTAACGGCCAACTCGTCATCTGCGACAGTCACCGCCGTGGGCTGATCGATCGATTGCGCGAACGCGCCCGCACCAGTTGATACCCGCAAAGAGGATCAACATGTAGTGTCTTGATAAAGCCTCATTCGTGGCGCAGTGTTTCCGCGGGATCAATGTGAGTGGCGTGGCGGGCTGGGATATAACTGGCCAAAAGGGTGACCGCCATTAGCAAGGATGAAACCAGCGCCAGGGTCAGGACATCGTGAGGCTTCACGCCGTAAAGAAATTCGGCCAGCAATGGCGCTGCGGCAAAAGATGCAACTATTCCAATGACTACGGCGACGAGCGAGAGCATCATCGCCTGCCGCAAAACGAGTCGCGTAACGTCCCTGCGCTGCGCTCCCAGTGCCATACGCAGGCCGAGCTCATGACTGCGTTCGCTGACGGAGTATGAAATTACGCCGTAGATTCCGATCGCAGCAAGAAGCAAGCGCCATTCCCGCAAAAATCCCCAGCATTTGAGAGAGAGCGCTCCAGCTCCTGTGCCGATCTCGAGACTGTTTCGTCAACCATCCTTACCCCGAAAACAGCGGAATCGGGGGCAAGTGCCGAAAGCGTGCGGCGAACATTCTCGACCAGCGCGGCCGATGCATGTTGGGTGCGGATGACCAGCGCCTTGTGGACCCGGCTCTCCGTCCAACCGGGAACGGTACGCGCAGGCAGTTGCGGGTAAGAAACATACGCTTGGGGTCGCGACTCCATGGTTAAGATGAACTGCTTGACGTCTCCGACGACGCCGACAATCTGCCGAGGCCGTTCGTCCGGGGAGGAATCGAATGTGATCTGCTGGCCGATAGGATCTTCTTTGGGCCAGAACTGTCGCGCCATTGTTTCGTTGATCACGACCACCCAGGCAGAAGTCTCGCGTGTCCTGCTCGGTGATGCCGCGGCCTCGCAGGATGGGGATGCCCATCAAGCGAAAATAACCCGGGCTGACGGAATCCAGAAGAGTGTCCGGCTTTTCTGCGGACGTAGCCGCGCGGCCGGTTATGGTGAAACCTGGCCACGCATGCTGGGCGTTCTCTGCGAGCGGCAGCCAGTCGACCAATGCCGCACTCTCGACGCCGGGAATATTCTTAACGCGATCCAACACCTGCCGACAGAAAATCGCGACTGGCGGATGGATCACGTTGAACCCGGTTTTTTCCTGGTCCATGGCATTCATGTACTTGTCGCCGGTTAGCCGCACTTCTGCGGTGAGGAGATGGTTGGGATTGAACCCCGGATCGGTATGCAAGACGCGAGTCAGCGTGTTGATCATCAGCCCGGCACAAATCAACGAGACTAACGCCACCGCGATCTCGGCGACCACCAGGATGTTTCGCGTGCGATGGCGGGATCTGGTGGCCGTGCTCCGGCCTCCTTCGCGCAGGCAATCATTGACATCGCTTTTGGATGCGCGGAAGGCCGGGATCAGCCCGAACACCAGGCCGGTGACAACGCAGGTGCCAAAGGTGAAGAACACAACCCGGCCGTCGAGCGAGACGCCCTCAATCGGAATCTGCCTTGACGAGAGCAGATTGAGTAGCCGGATTCCCCAAAAGGACAAAACCAGACCTGCCACTCCGCCCAGCAGGGAGAGCAGAACGCTCTCTGTCAGCGACTGCCGGATCAAACTTCTACGACTCGCGCCCAGCGCGACGCGAACCCCAATTTCCCGTCGCCGCCCGTCGCCGCGGACCAGCAGCAGGTTGGCCACGTTCACGCAAGCAATCAGCAGAACAAATCCGACCGCCAAAAAGAGCAGGTAAAGCACCTGCTCCGACCAGCCGAACAGCCCCTTCTGCAAGGGCTCAACTCGCACTCCTAGTTCTTTGTAATTGTCGGGAAAGGCTTGGGACAGGTGTTGGCGCCGTCAGGTTCATCGCCGATTGCGCTTGCTCGACGAGAAATGCCTCGCTTTAGTTTGCCGATGGCGAGCAGCCATCTCGGGATCATCGATACCGGACTCTGCCGGATTTGCCATGCCGTGGATGAAATAAGCCTCAGGGACTCCGGTGCCAAAGAGGTTGAATCCTGGATTCAGAACCGCAATCACCGTGGTTGATGCTGTGTCGACGAAGAGACCGCGCCCGAGCACATTCGGGTCACCCCGGAAATGGTGCTGCCAGAATTCATAGCTGATTGCGACACCGTCTGATCCCCGCTTCTCGTCGGTGTGGGTAGTGTGCCGATAGAAAGCTTTGATACCCAGCAGCGAAAATAACCGCGTGCTTACGTGCTGAACACCCACCCGTTCCGCTCCACCCGCGCTCGACATCGCCACCATATCCGGCCCAGATACGGACTCAATCTGCTCGAAGACGTAGTTATCGGCTCTCCAGTGAGCGACGTCGGTGTCCGAGACTTGTCCGCGCACTTGCGGATATTTCTGGTAGCGGAGCGAAAGGGCGACGAGACGATCGTCGTCAGGATAGGGCAGAGGGCGCAGAAGAAGCGCATCGAAGGCGCTGAAAATCGTCGCAGTGCCGCCGATTCCCAGAGTAAGCGTGAGGACTGCGACCAGAGTGAAACCCGGT
Source organism: uncultured Acidobacteriota bacterium (assembly GCA_963771765.1). Lineage (GTDB taxonomy): Bacteria > Acidobacteriota > Terriglobia > Terriglobales > Acidobacteriaceae > Sulfotelmatobacter. The sequence goes on along the minus strand of CAVYUY010000035.1, from coordinate 131,961 downwards.
CGCTTGCACATGCCGCGAGCCGTGTAGCGCAGGTCCTGCCGCAAGCCTTCGATCCAACCCGCAATGGACCCGAGGCGGAGCACGTCAGATGTAACTCCCGGTCGCGCAGTTACTTTGTACTACGGGGGCAACCGTTTTTCCACACCCGAGAGGATGTCACGCTGTCACAACCGCCGAAGAAACGGCGGCGCCACTACAGAACCTGGGATTTTTCTTACGCTCTCGGCAACGGGCCGTGCTGGAAGTGGTATTGCAGAATGCGGGCTGCCAGTGCGGGATTCAACGTCTCCCCGCGACGTTCGATCGTGCGGACGACTTCTCCGCGGCAGACGACTTCCGTGCCTGAGAAACCAGCGATTTCTGCCGGAAGCACCAGATTGATTTCCACCTGGGAGCTCGGCTGGATCGATTCGTCGGCCTGGAAGAGCATTCCAGAGCGGCTGATATTTTCAGTTGTGCCGACGTGCCATTGCTTATCGCCGAGGCGTCGATAACGCAGCGGCAGGTGAAGCTCGAATCGTTGCGCGCGGGTCTGGGATACTTCCCGGGCCCGAACGGCGGGTGCTGGTTCAAAAGACTGCAGGGACATAGCGACCTCCGGGGGAATTGGAGTTGCATCGAGCACTTCGCGAACCTTGCTCTTGAGATCGCGAAGGTTAAAGGGCTTCTGAAGCAGGCGTACGCCGGCATCCAGCATGCCGTTGTGACCGATCACGTTTTCCGTGTAACCGGACATGTAGAGAATTTTCACGTTGGGACGAATTTCTGAAATGCGCTGCGCGAGTTCTCGTCCATTCATTCCGGGCATGATGACGTCGGTGAGCAGCAAATGGATGACAGCTTCATGCGCGACAGCGATCTGCATCGCGACCGCGCCGTCGGCCGCCTCGATCACCTTGTAGCCTTGCTTCTCCAGGTATTGACGCGCGAGATAACGGAGGTTCGCCTCGTCTTCGACGAGGAGAATCGTTTCAGTACCGGGTTCGACCTTGTGAAACACCGCGGGAGCAACCACGGGAACTGCAGTTTCTGCTGAGGCAACGCGCGGCAGATAAATTTTGAATGTTGTTCCACGTCCGACCTCGCTGTACACCCAGATATATCCGCCGCTCTGCTTCACGATGCCGTACACGGTTGAGAGTCCGAGACCGGTGCCTTTTGTTCCTTTGGTCGTAAAGAAAGGTTCGAAGATGTGCGATTGCGTGTCGGCATCCATTCCAGCGCCGGTGTCGCTGATGGCAACCATGACGTAATCCCCTGCGCACCAATGGGCTATGAAGGCGGGCGTGATCTTCATCGAGCGTGACGTTCGCGGTTTCGATGGTGAGTTTGCCACCGGAAGGCATCGCGTCGCGGGCGTTGACTGCGAGATTCATGATGACCTGCTCGATCTGGCCGCCATCGGCACGAACCGGCCACAGGTTCGCCGTCGGAACCATCACGAGATCGATATCCTCTCCGATCATGCGGTTGAGCATTTTGAGATTTTCGGTGGCGATGTCGTTGAGGTTGACGATGCGCGGAGCGAGCATCTGCTTGCGGCTGAACGCGAGAAGCTGGCGCGTGAGAGACGATGCGCGTTCGGCGGCGCTGGCGATTTCCTGCGCAGGCCCGCGAAGATGGGGTTCGGCCCCGAGACGTTCCAGCAGAAATTCGGAGTATCCGGAAATGACCATCAGAAGATTGTTGAAATCGTGCGCAATGCCGCCCGCCAGGCGGCCTACGGCCTCCATTTTCTGTGACTGGCGGAGCTGTTGTTCGAGCGCGCGGCGTTCGGTAACGTCCTCGGCGAACAACTCGAATACGACCCCTTCTTTCCGTCCATTCGATACTGAGCGACCAGAGACGCGAACCACGGTCGTTCCGTTCTTGCGCTTCCATTCGGCATTCAGCCCCTTAAACGGAGCTGGCGAGCGGAGATAGTCCGCGAGATCGAACCACTGATCGGTGTCGGCGTAGAGACTGTAGATGTGCTCGCCCAGCAATTCTTTGGCGTCCGTCAATCCGAGCAGTTCGAGGAATGCGGGGTTGGCGTCGAGAATTTTGCCGGTGGAATCGCAGCTGCAGATTCCATAGGGGGCATTGGTCACGAGCGAACGGAAGTTCAGCTCGGACCGCCGCAGGCTCTCTTGCGCCGCGCGCAACGCGGCGTTGAGCCAGCAGATGAGCATGGCGATGAAAAAGAACAGCGACAAGCGCAGGATCGCCGTGCGCAACTGGTCGGGAGTGTGCTGTCCGACAAGCGAGAAGTAAGCGCCCACCGTCAGCGCAAACGAGGTCGCGACCATTCCTGGCTTCCAACCGCCGTACCAAGCACTCACCATGACCGCCACGCCAAACAGCGCGAGACGGCTTTCGGAGACATCTGCGAGAAGTACGGTTGGAATGAGAGCCAGAGCCGTACTGAGTACGGCGACGCCGTAGCGCAATATCGGCGCACGAGCGGGCGGGATGCGAAGTAGGGGGAGGGTTACTCGCATGACAACCATCCTAGTTCCAAATTGGGAAACAGCATAGTTACATGAGGGCAACCTCTGTCGGCAATGGAGACGTACCTCTGTGTCCTTTAGTCTCTAGTGCATCGGCCGATGGGACATGTCGAAACGTTCGCGCTTGCATCCTGCCGCGCGAATCGGGACACTAGCGGGGGCGCCAACACATACATGAACATTGGACTCTTCGGCGGGACCTTCGATCCCGTGCATCGCGGACATCTGGCTTTAGCGAAGGCGGCAATGGAGCGCTGCAAGCTTCACCGCATTTGTTTTGTTCCCGCAAACATTCCTCCGCACAAACAGAAGCAGCCGCTGTCGCCATTTGCACATCGATTTGCGATGCTGGCTTTAGCGACGGCTGAGGAGAAGGCGTTTGTGCCTTCGATGCTGGAAGCACCCGCAGAAAACGGGTCCAGCAAAAAAGAAAAGCCGAACTACACGATCGACACCGTGCGCCGGATAAAACAATCATTGAAGAACAGCGACAAGCTGTTCTTGTTGATCGGCATGGACGCATTCGCCGACATTGCGAAGTGGCATCAATGCGAGGCGTTGTTCCGCGAGTGCGAATTCATTGTCGCGGGAAGGCCGGGATATTCACTCGCGGACGTAGCTAACTCGTTGCCGGAGAGCCTGCGTCCGAGGGCCGAGGTCACCAAGCCGTTCCAGAAACAGATGGTCACCGGAGATCTCGTGCTGCCGGGAGCAACCATCTTCTTGCTGGAAGATTTGAAGCAGCCCGCGTCGGCAACCGCGATCCGCCAAGCCGCGGCCGCCGGGAAGCCTATGGGGCGCTTTCTGGATTCCTCCGTAGCGGAGTACATCAAGAAGACCGGCCTGTATCGCTGACTTCGTGAATGGATTCGGCAGTTGGATAAGCAGATTCTTCGCTTTGCGCCGAATGACAAGGTTTCTGAGAATGCACTCGACTCGGTGAGTTTCAACGGGTCGGTTACAATGGAAAGTCGAGCGAGCGGTCCTGAAGGTCATCGTGGGTGCTCGTACAAACCAGCAAAAATACACAGGAGAGTTCCATGGCTCAGAATCACTATGTAACCAAGACGAAGCGAAGGCAGAAAAGCGGAAAGCGCAAGGACCCTTCGCAGGCTACGATGGCTAAGTTGAAGCAGCTCGCATCCGCGGATGCGAAGCAATCCAGCAAGTAGTTCAGCGTCGCGCAGACCATAAGACCCCTGATCACGATGAGAATTCGACAGATCGGAAGCGAATAACGACGGAATGAAGAAAAGCGAACTCAAGAAGCAAGTAGCCTCCGCGATTCAAGCCTGCCTGGAAAAAAAGGCTGAAGAACTCAGCATTCTAGAAATGGAAAAAGGGTCGGGAGCATTTACCGACTACTTTGTGCTGTGCAGCGGAACCAATCCGCGGCAAGTGCAGGCGATTGCCGACGAAGTGGAACTGCGATTGAAGGCAGCGGGCATTCGTCCAAACAACGTCGAGGGATATCGGCAAGCCGAATGGGTGCTGATCGACTATGTTGATTTCGTGGTGCACGTATTCTCGGAGAAGGCGCGGAAGTATTACGATCTGGAGCGATTGTGGAAGTCGGCGACACGGTTGCAACCGGGCGATCTGAAAGCGACACCAAGTGGCCGGAAGACGGCAACGAAATCCAAGGCGACGAAGCCTGCGGCTACGAAGAAAAAGAAAAAACGAAAAGTCTAGCAGTACCCTCCACTCCTGCCTCGATTGATTTCCATGGCCCATTTCTGGCGGGAACTCAATCGTGAGATGACGATCTTGTGAAAATCAAAGTGGCGTGGTTCGGGAAAACCAAAGAAGCGGCGATCACGTCGCTTTCTGAGGAATATCTGAAACGGATCTCCCGCTACGTCCCAGTCGAGGGCCTGACGCTGCGAGATGAAGAGGATCTGCTCAGCAAGTTCGGAAAAGAGAGCAAGGGCGCGAAATACACCTTGGTGCTAATGGATTCGCGGGGCAGAGAATTTTCATCGGAGCAGTTTGCTAAATTTCTCGGAGACTATCAGGATCGCAATCCGCTACCAATCGTTTTCGCAATCGGGGCGGCAGACGGATTCAGCGCCAGGGCCCACGGCGCCGCTCAACATGTGATCTCGCTGGGCAAGATGACCTTCGCGCACGAACTGGCGCGGGTGATTCTGCTGGAGCAGATTTACCGGGCGTTCACGATTCTGAAGGGGCACCCCTACCACACGGGCCACTGAATCATGAGATCAGTTCTTCGGCGTGCCACCGCCAGCGGCCACCAAAACTTTCAGAATTTCAACCGCCAGATCGCGGGAGTCTACGCCCTCCATGTTGGCTAGGACGACTACGCCAAAGCGCTGTGACGGTGCGACCAAAAACGCCGTGCTCGTGCCCTGTTGTCCGCCAGTATGGCCGAAAACTTTCACTCCATTTTCGTCGCTGACACCCCATCCGAGCCCGTAGGTGTCTTTCGAGCCGTCGGAGGGCTTCAGCGGAGTCCACATCAGGTCGCGCGTCGCGGGCTTGATCAGCTTGCCATCGAGGATTGCGACTTCGAATCGCGCCATGTCCTCTGCGGACGAAAGCCAACCGCCCCCGGGAATCTTGTAGCTGGAGTCGAGGAAATCTGCGTTCCGCGTGGTTCCCGAGTCCGTCTTTTCGTAGAAGCGGGTTCGGTAGGGGATGATGGCGAAGCGGTCGTCGACGACGGTGTGCTCCATGCCCGCGGGTTGGAACACGTTCTTCATCATGACGTCGGGGTACCTGGCGCCGGAGGCCCCTTGGATGACACATCCGACTAACGTATATCCCTGTGTCGAGTAGTGGAAATGCGATCCGGGTTCGGACACCAGTGGATCATTCTTAAAAAAATCGAGGCCCGCCTGAATGGGATCGTCGAAGTGCCTGGTGTTTCCGATTTCCATGTCCTCTGGGCCGGTTTTGTAGTGGCGAATACCAGCGAGATGCCCCATCACCATGCGGGTAGTGATCGTGAGTCGATTTTTGCGGAAACGCCGGGCAATACTTCTGCACCGGCGCATCGAGGTCGAGCTTACCCTGCTCCCAAAGTTGCATCGCGGCGATTGCGGAGAGAGGCTTCGAGATGGACGCTAGACGGTAGAGCGTCAGCGAACTGGCGGGAACATTGTTTTCCATATCGGCCAGTCCGAAACCATCCGCCCATTCGAACTGGCCGTTTTCGACGACGGCGACCGAAACCCCGGCGCATGGGTCGTAGCCATGAATTTCGAGACGGCGGCTTCGATTTGGGTATGTTTCTCTTTAGATATCTCGTGGTCCTGCGCCAGCGAAACCCTGACTAGGCTGGCAACGAGAAAAACGAGCATCGAGATCTGATAGATAGAAAGCTGGACGGACCTTTAGCATTGAGAGCATGGGATGCCTTCCCGAATGGGAATCCATTGTAGCAACCACATGCTCGGAACGATTGTTTTGAGGCGAGGCCTACTGGGTTACGGTCGCTTGATAGCTGACAGCCTGCCAGTGACCGGAGCGCCGAACCCACACACGCGTGTATCGATAAGGGCCGCTGAAGTCTTCTCCGAGCTGGTGACCCTTTACATCGGCGCGGGCCGTCACGATGGCTGTGTCGCCGTAGAGTCGAACCACCATATCGCTGACATCAATGGTGTCGTAGCGAAGCTGTCCGCTTTTGCGGGCAGAGAGAGCTTCTTTCTTCGTTGTGACCTGCCCCAAGGGCGAAATCGCCACGTAATCTTCCGCGAGAGTCCGCAGAGGGAATTCCGCGTCACGGCGAAGACTTGCTTCCTTCGCTTGCCGCTCCATGTCAACGATCTCGCGAATCGTATCCTGATCCCCCGCGTCAACTAGAACCCGAGGGCGGACCGATACGTGTTGAGCTGAGAAGGCGGGGAGAACCGCCAACGCGACCCACAAAAACACTGCACACCTGTTGATCACGATGAGACCTCCGCAGTTAGCGAGGGGACAGAGATCCGCCTGACCGGGACTACGCAATCTTGGATGCGCGAGTTCCGTCGAAAAATGCAACTTTCGTAAACATTTATGTTCATGCTTCTGGCCGGAAAAAACGGATCGAGACGTTAGGAATTTGCGAACGCTATTTTAAAGACTCTCGAGACCGGTGTTTTATTAACAAGTATTTTTCGAGAGCGGCATTTTTCAAGTTTTCGCCCTCTGGTTTCAAACGGCGAGAGGGAAAATTGCAAACGATTCAGACTAGTGCGATTGCAAGCGCAGGTCCAAGTCTGACCGCTTGTAACCCGTTGATAAATTGAGGGACCAACGGCGTATAGCAGGGGCCAGCTTTGTCCACCCCGGGACGAGACTGTCCACAAGCGGACAAGGTCCGTTTATCCGGACGTCACGACGGTCCCGATGCCACAGGCAAGGCTCCAGCCTTTGCCCCGAGGAGGGCCGCAGTCTAGTAGAATCAAAAGCCTCGCATAGAAATGTCAGACATCCGCCGCGGTCTCATTATCGTGAACACGGGGCCCGGCAAAGGCAAGACGACAGCCGCCATGGGCACCGCCCTTCGGGCGGTTGGACAGGGCATGAAAGTCCTGATGCTCCAGTTTCTGAAAGGCTCGTGGCATTACGGGGAACTCGACGCGGTGCAGGTTTTCGGCGAAAAATTCGTCATGAAGCAGATGGGGCGCGGATTTGTGAAAGTCGGTGCCGAGAAGCCCGACCCGGAAGATGTGAAGATGGTCGAGGAAGCCTGGACTGAAGCGGAAAAAGCAATTCTTTCGGGCGAGTGGGATCTGGTGGTGCTCGACGAGATCAATTACGCCATCAGCTACGGCATGCTCGATCCGGCGAAGGTTGTGGAAAGCCTGAAAAAGAAGCCTGAGATGGTTCATGTCATCTTGACGGGCCGGAACGCGCACCCCACAATTGTCGAGGCCGCCGACACAGTTACGGAAATGCGCCAAGTCAAGCACGCCTATGAAAAGGGCGTGATGGCGCAGAGAGGGATCGAGTACTAAGTTTGCATGGCTTGGTTTAAACGCGAATCCGGCGAACTGGACACCTCGGGCGAAAAGAAAGTCCGCACCGAAGGGCTGTGGGTGAAGTGTGAGAACTGCCGCCAGATCATCTGGAAGAAAGATCTGGAAGAGAACATGAACGTTTGTCCGAAGTGCGACAAGCACTTCCGGATCGACGCCCGCACCCGGATCGCCCAGTTGCTCGACGACAATCAGTACGAGGTATTTGATTCCGACATCTCTTCGACGGATCCTTTGAAGTTCGTTGACCTGAAACCTTACTCCTCGCGCCTGAAGCAGGCTCAGCACGATACCGGCCTGCAGGATGCCATCATCAATGCGTCCGGCAAACTCATGGGAAAGCCCGTGATCGCCAGCGTGATGGAGTATGCGTTTATCGGCGGAAGTATGGGCGCGGCGGTGGGCGAGGGGATCACCCGAGCGGTGGAGCGCTCAGCGGATACGCGTACGCCCTTGATCATTGTTTCCGCCTCCGGCGGAGCGCGGATGATGGAGGGTGTGATCAGCCTGATGCAGTTGGCGAAGATTTCCGCTGCGCTGGCAAAACTGGATAAGGCGAAGGTTCCATACATTTCGCTCCTGACCGATCCAACGACCGGCGGTGTGACGGCCTCGTTCGCGATGCTGGGCGATCTGAATATTGCGGAGCCGGGCGCTCTGATTGGATTCGCCGGACCACGAGTGATCGAACAGACGATCCGCCAGAAACTGCCGCCGGGATTTCAACGCAGCGAATTTCTGCTGCAACACGGAATGCTCGATGCGGTCGTGCCTCGCAAGCAATTGAAGCCCTATATTTCGCGGGCGCTGGATTTCATGGCGGCTTGAGGGAATCTCGAATTTAGCGTTGGCAATTCGGCTTAGCTGTAGCTTCTGCTGGAATCTGGCCGCTTGATTTTGAATAGAAGTTTCCCGGCTTCGAATCCTGAACCGCGACGGCAAGGCTGGACCGAGGGGGATTCCCTGCGCGCAGAGGGATCGCCGAGGGCTGGCAGCTTTATCTATGTCCTATGAAACCGCAGTGGCGAATATGTTTGCGCTGGGTCATGAGTTGGCTCAGACGCCGTCGAACAAATTCGACCTGGCGCACATGCGCGTCCTGCTGGGGGCGATGAACCATCCCGAGGCGGCTTTCCCCAGCGTGCTGATTGCCGGGACGAACGGGAAAGGGTCGACGGCTGCGACTCTGGCATCCATTCTGAGCGCTTCCGGTTTGAAAACCGGACTCTACACTTCCCCGCATTTGGTCCGGATCAACGAACGCATCCGCGTAGAATGGCAAGGAACTCAATGACGATGACTTTTGCCGCCCTGCACGCCGAAGTCGATACCGTAGCGGAACGTCTCGTCGAGCAGAAAGCACTGCCGTGGCATCCAAGCTTTTTCGAGATGATGACGGCGATTGCGTTTGCTCATTTGCGCGCGAGAAGGTCGACATTGTGGTTCTGGAAGTGGGAATGGGCGGACGCCTGGACGCAACCAATGTGGTCGAGCCTGTGGTCAGCGTGATCGCAGATATCTCCCTGGACCATCAGAAGTTTCTGGGAAATACCGTCGGAGAGATCGCACGCGAGAAGGTTGGAATACTCCGGCGGGGTGGAGTGGCGGTCACCCTGCCGCAACAGCCGGAAGCCAATGACGTCATTGGCAATACGATCCTCGATCTCGATGCTGTCGGTGTCAGCGCTGCACAATACGTGCCGCCGGTATCGCCGAACAGCGGCCCGTACCTTGTCCGTAACGGCGGCGAAAAATCCTCAACCGCCGAGACTGGCGAAGTATCTAACAATTTCTACCGGTATCCGCTGCAAGTGATGGGAAAGGAAATCCTGGTGGAAACTCCGCTGGTGGGTCGTCATCAATTGCGCAACGTTGCGCTCGCGATTGCCGCGGCGGAGGAACTGGGCAAGAAAGGCTTCGCAGGAATCACACCTGTCTCGATCGCAGCGAGGAGTTCGCGAGACGCATTGGCCGGGACGATTTCAAGTAATTCCGGCTTCCGCGGAGTCGCCGGAAACGGTGTTCGACGTGGCACACAATCCGGCCGGAGCCTGGGCCTTGCGCTCTGCCCTTTCGGAGCGGTATGGCGACCGGCCGTTGATTTTTGTTTTTGGAGCGATGCGCGACAAGGCAATCTCTGAAATGACTGAGATTTTGTTCCCGCTGTCGCTGCGAGTGATTGCAACGCGGCCGGATAATCCGAGATCCGCGTCGCCGGAGGAAATCCAGCAAGCAGCGGCGCGCACCGGCGCGGATATTGAACCTGTGGAGAATGTGAAAGAGTGCTCTCGATCGCGCGCGAACCGCGGCCGAGCACGACGATGCGATTGTGGTTGTGACCGGATCAATTTATCTCGTGGGCGAAGCGATGAGCATCCTGGGAGTACGCGTCTGATGCGTTGGAGCGGATCTATTTCGCCTAGAATGGATGTGTGCCCGAAGTGAAGTCATCTGTGGACGAAGCGCAAAGCGGCGAGTTTGAAGGCGCAGGCGTCCGCCGTCGCTGGTTCGCGGCTCAGCCCTCACGCGATTCCCGGAAAGCACTACGGCTTCCTGAGCAGTTTGCGTTCCTACCTGATCTTTGATCCGCTGATCTGGTTTTATACCCTTGGCCTGGGCGTGTTGGCCTTGCCCGGCGGCCTCTTCGATCGCACTGGAACGCGGCTGCACTGGTTCTCGCGGACTTGGTCGTGGCTGATCATGAAGACGATCTTCTCTCCGGTCAAGGTGACTGGATTCGACCGGATTGATACGTCGAAGCCGCATGTCTACGCGGTGAATCATGCGTCCGCGCTCGACATTCCCGTCCTCTATGTCAATCTTCCGTTCCAGTTCCGCATTGCTTTTAAGAAAGAACTCTTGGCCTATCCCGTGGTCGGCTGGCAATTGAAACGCTCTGGACAGATTTGCATCGACCAACAGAATCCTTCGCACTCGATCAGCAGCATTCGGGCAGCATTGAAAGGATTGAAGAGCGGATTGCCACTGGTCATATTCCCAGAAGGCGGCCGCACCCCTGATGGCGCGATCAAGCCTTTCTTGCCGGGAGCATTCTTTCTGGCCATCAAGGCACAGGTAGATATTGTCCCCGTTGCGTTGGTGGGAACCTACGAATTGCTGCCGATGAATACGTACCACATCAAGAGCCGTCCGCTGGAGATGCGCGTGGGCGAACCAATCTCGACGAGCGGACTTACCTTGCGGGATATGGAATCTCTCTCGGCCCGGGTGCAGAAGGCGCTTGAGGATTTGTACTACCGGAATTGAATCATCCGGCCGAGGTGAATAAGGGGGCGAGCCTTCGCCCCCGGTTCGACTAGTTCTGTTGCTGACCTAAGCGGCTTTCTTATCCTGGTCGCACAATTCCTGATAGTGTTCCCGGCCGCGCCGGTAACCACGAGTGAATGGTTCTTCCACCTGTGCATTCGGATAGCGTTGTTTCACATCTTCCAGCGCGGCATCCATCGCCGCAGAAACCTGGTCGAATTCCATGCAGCGAGTTTTCGCATGCATTGCGGCCTGAAAGCCGAGCCGGAAAAACTGCTCGTCATCGGAAAAGTTGCGGGTAGATCCGGTGTAGCGGTTCTCTTCGGCGCTGCGCAAACCAATCCACCATTGATCCCGCGCCGCATCGATGGACTCGGCCCCTTCCCGCTTCAGAAGCTCGCGCACTTTTGAAGCGGAGTCTTCGGTTTCGGCAAGCGCGATGACCACGCTGCGGCCTTTCCGCAATGCGTCCTCGTAAACAAAAATTTCATCCTCGGGAAGCCCTTGGGATGCGTCCCTCTCAATCTTATTTCCTGCAGTCGCGCCAACGGTGGCGCCGGCTGCCCCCAAAATCGCGGCTCCCAGCATGCCGAACGCTGTGATAGGGCCAACGCCGGGAACAAGAGCCATAAGGAGCGCACCGCCTGTAAGGCCGACGCCGCCGCCAACGAGGGCGCCGAGGGCTCCTCCCATGCCGGGTTGCTCGCTGGTATCTACCGATACGGATTTCATCTCCTTATCAATCTTGTCCACGCTTCCAGGCGTAAGGAGGGTAATTTTGTCGGAGGGAATTCCGAGCTTCTGTGCGTCGCTGACGGTCCGTTCCGCGGCTTCTCGTGTTCCAAAAACTCCTGTGATTGCGTCCAAGGCGTTCACCTCGCTTTTGTGAGCCAATACTTCCAGAGCCTGTCTGGAGGTCAATATTTGTAGCGAAACCACCGATTGGATGCAAGGGCAGGGCTGTTCGCACCCTTAGAAATCGCTCTTTGGAATTTTCTTGGCCGTAACCTTTTCGTCTTCCGGAAGGTTTACCCTTGTGACAGGCAGCAACCGCGGAGATTTCGTTGAAGGTTCTGAAGAAAGAAGCGGACGAGCGGCTTCTGGTCGAAGCTGCGCAGCAGGATCCCGCCTGCTTTGCCGACCTTTACGAGATCAATTTCGAGCGGGTGTATGCATATGTCGCGCGCAGGGTGCAGGACCGAGCCGAAACGGAAGATGTGACTGCGGAAACCTTCCATCAGGCGCTGGCGAACCTGAAGCGCTTTGAATGGCGGGGAATTCCGTTCGCTGCGTGGCTGTTTCGTATAGCAGCGAACCTGATTTCCGACCGGTGGCAGCGTTCAGGACGGGAAGTTCTGGACGAAGAGCGGATCGAGTCTGCGCAGGTCAGTCCGAAAGAGATCGAGGAAGTTGAGAGGCGGGCGACGCTGTTCCGGTTGGTCGACACGCTGCCGGCGGAACAGAAGAACGTGGTGCTGCTGAGATTTGTGGAACAGAAAAGCATCAAGGAAGTGGCGCGGGAAATACGCAAGACCGAAGGCGCGGTGAAACAGCTGCAGTTTCGCGCGCTGACGGCACTGCGGGCGCGCATGGAGGGTGCCGATGCCTAAGCGCTCTCTGAATCCGGGGAAGGGCGATCCGAAGAAGATTGAGCAGCTGAACCAGGCTGTCGACGCCATGTTGGCGGCGAAGAAAGATGGACGGGTACGCGGGGCGGGGGCGGAGATCGAGCCACTTGTGCGCATCGCGGCGGACTTGCGCAATCTGCCGAGTGCGAGCTTTAAGGCACGATTGAAATCCGAACTGAGAGGGAGAAAACGTATGTCTACCGTTGCCGAGCCTGTCGCAGCCGTTCGCACGACTGCAACTCCAAGAATAGCGTTCCGAGATCCGGCCAAAGCGATTGAGTTCTACCAGCGCGCTCTTGGCGCAAAAGAAAACTTCCGATTCGAGGTGGGAGGCTCCATTCCCCACGCGGAGCTAGTCATTGGAGAATCAACGATCAATGTGACCGGGGAATGGCCTGAAGGAGGACGCTTCAGTGCCGAAACTCTGGGCAACTCCCCGATCTCAATCTCTGTTGCGGTTCCTGATGTCGATGCTTTCACCAAGCACGCGGTCGCGGAGGGCATGACGCTCGTCCTTCCTCCGAAAGACCAGTTTTACGGACATCGCGATGCCACCTTGCGGGATCCCTTCGGTTATTCGTGGGGCATCTACACCGTGACAGAGCCGATGTCGGTCGACGAGATGCACCGGCGAATGAAGGGAATGATGCAGGGACCGGAAGGCGGAAAGATGCCGGAGGCCGGAAAGCCACGAGTCTCGCCCGTTCCGCGCGGCTTCCGGATGGTGACCCCTTACCTAGTAGCCGCAGACGGGCTGGCTTTGCTCGACTTTGCCAAAGAAGTATTTTCTGCCGATGAGACCGAACGCGTCGTGATGGAGACGGGTGTCCACGGAGAGGTACGAATCGGCGATACGATGCTGATGATTGGCGGCGGCATTCCGGGCAAGAAATTCCCGGGAAGCCTGCAGCCCAATGCCCTGCATGTTTATGTGAAAGACGTGGACGCAGTAACGAAGAAGGCTTTGGCGGCAGGTGCAACGTTGATCGATGAAATCCGCGACCAGGAATACGGAGAGCGCTCTTCAAGCGTGAAGGATTTCGCCGGCAACTACTGGTACATCGCGACCGCCAAGGGAGACAGCTACGTTCCCAAAGGGTTGCAGAGTGTGAATCCGTATCTGCATCCGCGGCGGGCCGAGCCTTTGATCGGATTCCTGAAGCGCGCATTTGAAGCGCAGGAGGTGGCGAAGTACGCCTCGCCCGACGGTGTGGTGCATCACGCCGTAGTTCGCGTGGGCGATTCGGTTGTCGAGATGGGTGAAGCGCACGGCAAGTACGAGCCAATGCCCGCGATGTTCTATCTGTATGTTCCGAACATGGACGATGTCTACCGGCAGGCGCTGGCAGCAGGGGCAACCTCGTTCCAGGAACCAACAGATCAGTTCTACGGCGACCGCAACGCGGGAGTGCAGGATCCGTTCGGGAACAAGTGGTATATCGCGACGCACATTAAAGACATGGCTTAGAAAAAAGTATGGCCTCGAAATAGAAAAGGGCGGGTACATGTCCCGCCCTTCTTTTCTTTTTAAACTGCGATCTAATCGAGTTCGACCTTCCTAAGCTGTTTTTGCCAGGACCGGGGCTGCGGGTGCAGAGTAAGCTCCAATCTGCTCCAGCAGTCCCAGACGATCCCAATTGTCCCATCCCGCGACAATCTTTCCGTCGGCAAACTGAACGATGGAAGTTCCCGAAACGCTGACTTTCGTGCCTGTCGGCGGGACGCCGAATGCTTCATGATCGTGCGTCATGTTGGCCCGCCAGCGTACCGCCACTTTGTCGTCAATGCCGAACGCATCTTCAACGACGACGTCAGTATCGGGGAACATGGCGCGGATATTTTCGGCGAAGACCTGGAATTCTGCAGGGCCGCGGATCACTCCTTCTGGGCCGGAGTGCCCGCTGACGACGGCGTCGGGAGCGAGCAACTCATGGATCGTTTCATTTTTCCCCTCGCGCCAGACTTCGCGATACCAGCGGTTCATGAGCGCGATGTTTTCTGAAGTTGACATAGGGATACTCCTTTGGGAGAGGGATGCTATCCCAGGTTTCGGGAAAAGACAATGGAGTTTGGAGCGGGCTCTGCGCGCCGCATAGTCAAAGGGGCTTTGCCAGCATCTGTTGGCGTTGTTTTCGTTGCCCTATTTGAGTAGTCGGGACCCAGGCGGAAAGAAACACTCTATGAAGATGCACTCCTTAGCAAGACATAAGTGCCACTCAGAAATGGGCCAAAGAGTCGGAGCAACTGGCCGAGGGTATGAATTTCAAGGCCTTCTGGTAGCGGTGCCGTCGGACTGGTGCGAAAAGCTAAAGACCTAGAAAGCGGACGTACCGTTGCTGTCAAACTCTTGGCGCTAGACCCAAGTACATAGACTTGAGGGCTTTTGAAGATGCAGCACAACGATTAAGAGGGAGGGCCTCTGGATGCCCACCTGAGTGATGACAATCTGATACAGAACTCTGATACAGATCAATGGGGATGTTGAATAATTGACCGTTTTAGCGACTTCGGTGGTCCGTTAGTCGAGGGTTTGATCAATGTAGGCCAGGTATGTCCCCACGAGGCGATAAGACTCGGATAAGTAGTCAAGGTTAATGGCCCCTAAATTATCCCGTCTAGAATGCAGCACGGGCAAAGTCTCCTGCGTTACAGAGTGGATGGTAATAACTGGGACCTTATGGTCGCGGAAGGCCTGAGTATCATCATTCCCGACCCTTTCAACATTCACGCCATTCAGTTTGACATTTATGGTGGTGGCTACCTTTATCAGATCATCGAGGAGTTTCGGGTTCGCCATGGACGCCCAGACTTTCGTGGGGGTGAGGCCCAAACATTCCAGATTGACGACAGCCTTAGCAGCCGACAGCTGTTCCTTTGTCAAATGTTTAACGTAGAGGCTTGAACCTACAAGCCCTTTCTCCTCGTCCGTAAACCCTACGAAGATAAAAGTATGCTTCCGTGGCCGCTGTCTCAGCGACTGGTATAGGCTTGGAAGCAAAGAGGCACCGCTCCAGTCGTCTACAGCCCCCATACCTTCATCGGCGTGGTCAAAATGGGCTCCGACGATGATGACCGAATTTGTGGAACCTGAAAGCGTGCAAATCACATTCGGCGGGTCTTTGCGCCTTACGATTTCCTCCACGACCTGATCGGTTGGGCAGCCTGCTTCTCCAAACATCGTCTTGAGTTCCGTTTCCCGGTCGGCATCTTTAGAGCGCAGCCGTTGGAGGCGTTGTGCAATTACGTCGGGTGCCACCGGTTGCAGCACTACACTTGTCGTCTGGGCTATTGGCAGGGTCGCACTGATCGAGAACAAAGCGACGGCAAACGAGTATGCTTTGCACCTCCTTCCGCTGAACATTTCGTGGCGCATTCCGGAACGAAAATAACACAGGATGAATCGCAAACCTCTGCAAACTGTCGTAAACATGCGTTTACAAATATAGACACCTCACACGCTGGCAGCCCACGGTCGCACGCACAACACTCTACTCAAACCGCGCGCGCGGCGCGGGCTTAGGCCAAAACCAACCCCGGCGGGGTTTGGGAGCGGGGGGTCGCCCCTTCTCAGGTTTGACCCTCCCAATCTGCTTCTTTAGACTGAAAGATTCAGTTGTCCTGCAGGTCCCTACTTATGGCTGACAGCATTCATGTGAAGTTCCCGGACGGGGGCGAGAGAGAATTTCCTAGTGGCACGACCCCGCTCGACATTGCGAAGTCCATTAGCCCGCGGCTGGCGGATGCCGCCATTGCCGCGAAAACCAATGGCAATCTCATTGACCTGACGCGCCCGCTTGAAAAAGATACCGATCTCCGCCTGTTGACGGACAAAGATCCCGAGGCGCTGGAAGTCTATCGCCATTCGTCAGCGCACTTGCTGGCGGCTGCGGTGCTTGAGCTTTTTCCGGAGACCAAACTGGGCCACGGACCCGCGACCGAGGCTGGATTCTTCTACGACTTTTACCGTCCGACGCCCTTCACTCCTGAAGACCTCGAGAAGATCGAGAAGAAGATGCAGGAGCTCGTGCAGCAGAACGTTCCGTATGCGCGCGAATTTCTGCCACGCGACCAGGGACTGGCCGAGTTCAAAAAAGAAGGCGATTTCATGAAGTGCCATTTCATCGAGCAGTTCACCAAGCCCGATGAAAAGATCTCGATCTACCGCACGGGGAAGTTCACGGACTTCTGCCGAGGGCCGCATATCCCGTCGACTGGAAAAATCAAGGCATTCAAGCTGCTGAATATTGCCGGCGCGTACTGGCTGGGCGACGAAAAGAATCAGCAACTGCAGCGCATTTACGGTACGTCGTTTTTCTCGAAGAAAGACCTCGATGCCTACTTGAACAGCATTGAGGAGGCGAAGAAACGCGATCATCGCGTGCTGGGCAAGCAGTTAGACCTGTTCTCGATCCAGGAACTCGCCGGGCCGGGACTGATCTTCTGGCATCCGAAGGGCGGAATCATCCGCAAAGAGATGGAAGACTGGATGCGCGATCAGTACGTGAAGCGCGGATACTCGCTCGTCTACACCCCACACGTCATGCGGCGGCAATTGTTCTTCACGTCGGGACACGAAGGCTACTACGCGCAGAATTTTTTCGACTTCATGGAACTGGACGACGCGGAATATCGCGTGAAGCCGATGAACTGTCCGGGACACATCCTGATCTATAAAGATTCGCTGCGATCGTACCGCGATCTTCCGGTGCGGCTCGGCGAGCTGGGGACCGTCTACCGCTATGAGCGTTCCGGCGTGATGCATGGACTGCTGCGCGTGCGCGGCTTTACCCAGGATGATGCGCATATCTTCTGCACTCCCGAACAGATCGAGAAAGAAATTGCCGACTGCGTGGAATTCGCGCGCGACGTGCTGCGCGATTTCGGTTTCGACAAGTTTCAGACGGAGCTGTCAACGTGGGATCCGAACGACCGCAAGAGTTTTGTGGGAAGTGAAGAGCAATGGAACCACGCGACGAGTTCGCTCGAGAATGTTCTCAAGCGACTGAACATCGAATACAAAACGATCCCCGGCGAGGCGGCTTTCTACGGGCCAAAGATCGATATCAAGCTGGTGGACGCGATCGGGCGGCTGTGGCAACTTTCGACCGTCCAGTTCGACTTCAATTTACCCGCACGCTTTGATTTGGAATATGTGGCCGAAGACGGTTCGCGCAAGCAGCCGGTCATGGTTCACCGGGCGTTGTACGGGTCGGTGGAACGATTCTTCGGTGTGCTGATCGAGCATTACGCGGGGGCGTTTCCGGTTTGGCTGTCTCCGGTGCAGGTGGCGATGATTCCCATCAGCGAGCGGCATGCGGACTACGCGAACAAAGTCGCGGACCAGTTGAAGGCAATCGGCGTGCGTGTTGAAGTGGATGCCCGCAACGAAAAAATGAACGCCAAGATCCGTGAGCACGCGATGCAGAAGGTTCCGTTCCTGCTGGTGGTTGGAGATAAAGAGTCCGATGCGGGCAAGGTAAATGTCCGGACGCGCGGAAAAGAGAAGACGGAAGACATGCTCGCCACGGATTTCGTGGAGAAGATCAGGAAGCTGATCGCGGAGAAGAGCGCGGGAGTTTAACGCTCTCTCGGCGAACATATTCGAACTGGCGTCCGCAGACAGCCGAGGGCGGCTGTCTCCACATAAATCAATACTTCATTCCTCAGTGCCAGTGCGTCTAAAGGCTGCCGATGTACCATGTTGCCGTGCATGCACTGGCTCAGCGCCTACTCGATCACATTCGCCGGAACGCCCTGCTAAGGGCTGGGGATCGTGTCGGCGCCGCCGTGTCCGGCGGCATTGATTCGGTCTCGCTGCTGCGTTTGCTGCTGGAGTTGCGATCTGAGTTGGGAATCGTCCTTTCTGTCGTTCATTTCAATCACAAGCTGCGTGGTGTTGAGTCGGATGGCGACGAGCAGTTCGTTGCGAACCTCGCCCGCGAGCACCAGCTTGAGTTCTTTTGCGATGGTGATGACGTTGCGGGGCACGCGCGGGATGAAGGGATTAGCCTCGAAACTGCAGCTCGGCAGTTGAGGTACGGTTTTTTCCGGTACCTGATAGAGCAAGGCGCATCGGACATTCCACAGATCCAAACTCCCACTTCTGGCAACGACAGCCAGAGCGGGGGCGCCCGGGTCTCAGGGAATTTCGAAATGGCGTCCGTTCGGCTGAATAAGATCGTGACCGGACACACTCTTGACGATCAAGCTGAGACTGTTCTGATGCGGCTGATTCGCGGGGCGGGTATGCGGGGATTGGGGGCCGTGCATCCTCGGATAACCGTCGAAGGTGAGGATGGGCACGTTTGCGGAGAGATGCTGCGTCCTCTGCTCGCGACGCGCAGGAAAGAACTGCAATCGTACCTTCAGGACATCGGCCAGAGGTGGCGCGAGGATGTGACCAATGAGGATGAGAAATTCACCCGGAACCGCATCCGCAAGCTGGTTTTGCCGGTGCTCGAAAAAGACTTCAATCCGTCGGTGACCGAAAATCTGGCCGAACTCGCGGAGATTGCTCGAGGCGAGGAAGACTACTGGGAAAACGAGATCGCTGGTTGGATGGGGACCGCCATTCACTGGTCTCAACCAGATTGGGTGCCAGGGGAGACGTCTGCTGGCGGTTTGGTGCAGATCACGGCGCACTCAGGAGATCAGGCGCGAAGTTCCGCGAGTGATCCTGAGGTGGCCGGGACACTTCGGCAGCGAATCGATGACGCTCCATGGCTAGTGATGAACGCAGCTGTGGATCGAATGTGGTTTTTGGGCGAGCCAGTCGCCGTGCAACGCCGGGCCGTGAAGGCCATTGGAGAGCAAGCGGGCATCGCGCTGGATTTCAAACATGTGGAAGAAGTTCTCTCTTTCGCAGCCGAAGAAGGCGGAAAGGGCAAGCAACTTTCTCTTCCGTTGGGATGGAAAGTCGCAAAGCAACCTGACCAGTTGATCTTTGTAACTCCCGACTTGCGGGAGCCCACAGAATTTCAGGACTACGAATACGACTTGGCGGTCCCCGGGCAAGTCGCTGTTCTTGAAGTGGGGTTGACGATTGAGGCGAGTTGCATTCTGGCGGATTGCGATGCGGGGTATAATCCGGAGCAACTCCTGAACGCAGATTCCCTGCCCGGACGGTTACGGGTACGAAACTGGCGCGCGGGAGATCGATTTTGGCCGTGCCATACGAAATCCCCCAAGAAGATTAAGGAATTACTGCAGGAACTTCACCTGCCTCAGCCATTGCGCAAACTATGGCCGGTTGTGGCGAGCGGTGATGAAATTGTCTGGCTGCGCGGATTTCCCATTGCCTCGCAATTTCGCGCAATGCCAGGGGGCCCGGCCGTACAGATTCTGGAAAGACCTCTCGCTGGCAACATCGAACAATAGTGACTGGCGAGAACGAGCAGGGCTGTGCCGGGGGGCACACAAACCTCAATGAACGTTTCTCGTGTCGAGCCGCTTCGGCAGGTCATTACCACCGAGCAGATCCAGAAACGAGTGAAGGAACTCGGACGGCAAATCTCCGACGACTATCAGGGGCAGACCGTCCAAATGCTGGCGGTGCTGGAAAACGCCTTCATGTTTCTGGCGGATCTCGTCAGGACAGTCGAGGTCCCGGTTGTTTGTCAGTTCATCAAGCCTCGGTACAGCCGGGCCCAGGCAGCATCGGTCAACGACGTGGTGGAGATCATGTTCAGCCATGAACCTGAAATTAAAGGTCAGCATATCCTGCTGGTCGAGGGCCTGGTGCATTCAGGGGTGACGAGCGAGTTCCTGATGAGCGATCTACGCGCCCGTGGTGCCGCATCGGTCAAACTGGTCACATTGCTCGATCGACAGGCAGCGCGCCGAGTATCGCTGCAGCCCGACTATTTCGGCTTTCTGGTCGATGAAACTTTTCTGATCGGATACGGGCTGGGCGCAGTCGAGCAGACGAGCCGAAATTTGCCCTATCTGGCGGCGGCAAACACAAGATTGCCTGTGACTTAAGTTATAAATGGAGAACTGCGCCTTTTTGCCCAATAAAAGGTAGAATAGGCGACAGGTATTTTCGCCCAATCGAAATGCTCGCTCGGGCATCTAATGCCTTAGGCGCCTCGCGAGGTTAGTGTAGACGGCGTTCGAATTTTAGGAGTCCTCTCGGTGAACTCTACTGTAAAGACCGTTTTGTTCTGGTTGCTCATCGGTGTCTCGGCCCTGTTGTTGTGGGAAGTGGTTAAGGGTGCCCGCGACGGTCAGAAGGATGCAGAGTTAAACGTCAGCCAGTTCATGACTGACATCGATCAGAACGCCATCCAGGAGTTTACGGTCAATGGCATGGAGGTGCGCGGCAAACTGCGCACGAACTCCGCGTTTCACGCCACCATCCCCGCGAACTACTTCACCCCGGAAATGCTCAAGAACTTGAATGACAAGCACGTCACGGTCACGTTCCGCGACGCCAACAGTGGAAGCTTGCCATTGCAACTGCTCGGGACCTGGGCTCCGCTCATCCTGTTAGGCGCACTGTGGTTCTTCATGATCCGCCAGATGCAGACCGGTGGCAACAAGGCGCTGTCGTTCGGCAAGAGTCGCGCCCGCCTGCTTTCGATGCAGCAAAAGAAAGTCACCTTCAAAGATGTCGCCGGGGTTGAAGAGGCCAAAGAAGAGCTGCGGGAGATCATCGAGTTCCTGCGAGAAGCGCAAAAATTTCAGAAGTTAGGTGGCCGCATCCCCAAAGGCGTGCTGTTGGTTGGGCCTCCGGGAACTGGCAAGACGTTGCTGGCGCGTGCGGTAGCCGGCGAGGCGAATGTTCCGTTCTTTTCGATTTCAGGTTCGGACTTCGTCGAAATGTTCGTCGGTGTGGGTGCAAGCCGAGTGCGCGATTTGTTCGAGCAGGGCAAAAAGAATGCCCCTTGCATCATCTTCATCGACGAAATCGATGCAGTTGGACGCCACCGTGGTGCCGGCTTGGGAGGCGGTCACGACGAGCGTGAACAGACCCTGAACCAGTTGCTGGTGGAAATGGACGGGTTCGAATCGAACGAGGGCGTCATCCTGATGGCGGCCACAAACCGTCCTGACGTGCTGGACCCGGCGCTTCTGCGCCCCGGTCGGTTTGACCGGCGCGTGGTGGTGAGCCGTCCTGACGTTCGCGGACGCGAAGAAATCCTTCGGGTCCATACCCGCAAAATTCCTCTGGCTGAAGACGTTGATCTCTCCGTGCTGGCTCGTGGAACTCCAGGTTTCTCTGGAGCCGATTTGGCGAACATGGTGAACGAAGCAGCGCTGGCGGCGGCGAGACAGAATCGCAAGGCCGTCCTGCAGTTCGACTTCGAACTGGCCAAAGACAAGGTTTTGATGGGCGTGGAGCGCAAGTCCCTGCTCCTGACAGACGAAGAGAAGCGAAACACGGCTTATCATGAGGCCGGGCACGCGCTGGTCGCCGCGAAGATGCCGTTCTCCGATCCGCTGCACAAGGTGACGATCATTCCCCGCGGCATGGCGCTGGGCGTCACGATGCAGTTGCCGACCGATGACCGGCACAACTACTACAAGAACTATCTGGAAACCCAGATCGCGATCCTGATGGGCGGGCGCATTGCGGAAGAGATGTTCCTCAACGTGATGAGCACCGGCGCAGGAAACGACATTGAGCGGGCCACAGACATGGCACGCAAGATGGTCTGCGAGTGGGGTATGAGCGATCTTGGGCCGCTGACCTTTGGCAAAAAGGAAGAGCAAATCTTCCTGGGCCGCGAAATCGCACAGCACCGCGATTACAGCGAAGATACGGCCATTAAGATCGACCAGGAAGTGCGCAAGCTGGTTGGCAACGGCTATACCACCGCGAAGCAGATCCTGGGCGATAACCGGGAGACGCTGGAAAGCGTGGCCAAGGCTCTGATTGAACGGGAAGTGCTCGACGCGAACGAAATCAAGCTGCTCGTCGAGGGTAAGGAACTACCGCCGATGCCGCCGCCACCGTCGAAGCCTGACGACGGCGTACAGCACGTCATCAAGCCGGACTTGCAGCCCGGAAGGGCGAAGGGCGGCGAGAGACCAGCCACGGCGTAATCCCACCATTCGAAGTTCAAAGGGCGGCCAAATCGGCCGCCTTTTTGTTGCGCAAAATTGGTCTTTGGAATGCGCCTGAAATTGCGCCGTTACTGAGTCGATTCAAGGTCTTTCCAGCGGCCAGAAAAAGCTCGATTTGTGATATAATTTCTATAGTTTGGATCGGACCTAAGTATTTTAGATTTCAATAACTTGAGATCAGGTCAGTTGGCTTCGGGCGTGTGGCAATGAACGGCGTTTTTCCTTCCTGTTTTCCAGGCATGAAAAAGACAGGCGTCAGAAAAAATCAGGACATTTTCGCGGAGCGGAATGGCCACCAAAGAGATTAATACTCCCATCGCAGACACCAAAACAAAAAACGGAAACGTGACGCCGATCAGCGGATCGAATGGCGGCAACAGCGGCTACAACGCTGACTCCATCAAAGTTCTCGGCGGGATGGAGGCGGTGCGTAAACGCCCCGCAATGTATATCGGGTCGACGGGCGAGCTGGGCCTGCATCACCTGGTGTACGAAGTTGTCGACAATTCGGTGGACGAGGCGCTCGCCGGATTTGCCACGAAGATTGAAGTCACCATTCACCTCGACAACTCCATCACGGTCATCGATGACGGTCGCGGAATTCCGGTTGACGATATGGAGATCGACGGCGAAAAAGTCTCCGCAGCGCAAGTCGTAATGACCACGCTGCACGCCGGGGGCAAGTTCGATTCTTCGACATACAAAGTTTCTGGTGGACTGCACGGCGTTGGTGTCTCCTGCGTGAACGCGCTCAGTGAAGACCTCGAGTTGGAAATCTGGCGCGACGGTGCGACCTGGCAGCAGAATTATTCGAAGGGCGAACCGACCAACAAGCTGAAGAAAACCGGCGTGGCGAAAGTGAAGACCGGAACCAAGGTCCACTTCATGCCCGATCGCACCATTTTCACCGAGACGCAGTACAACTACGACACCCTGGCGCAACGCCTTCGCGAATTGGCGTTCCTGAACAAGGGTTTGGTGATCACCCTTTCGGACGAGCGCACCACGGATTCGAAGACGGGTGAATCGAAGCATTCGGAATTCAAATACAACGGCGGCATCGCGGAGTTCATCAAGCATCTCAATCGAGGCAAGCAGGTATTGCACGATAAACCGATTTACATGGAGGACGACCGCAACGGCGTTCACATGGAAATCGGCTTGCAATACAACGATGCATATTCGGAGTCGGTGTTCAGTTTCGCGAACAACATCAATACGATCGACGGCGGCACGCATCTTTCGGGATTCCGCACAGCTCTCACCCGCACGATTAATTATGCCGGCCAGCAGATGGGCTTGTTTAAAGATGTGAAAGAGAATCTGACCGGTGATGATGTGCGCGAAGGTCTGGTGGCCGTCATCAGCGTCAAACTGCCGCAGCCCCAGTTCGAAGGCCAGACCAAGGGTAAGCTCAACTCCGATATCGCGGGTACTGTCACGCAGTTTGTGAACGAGCGTCTTGGAGCATTCTTCGAGCAGAATTCGACCGTAGCGAAAAAGATTATAAACAAAGCGGTGGACGCCGCACGCGCGCGCGAAGCGGCCCGCAAAGCGCGCGATCTCACACGCCGCAAAGGTGCGCTAGATTCGGGTGGATTGCCGGGCAAGCTTGCGGATTGTTCTGAACGCGATCCAAACCGTTGCGAATTGTTCCTGGTCGAAGGCGAGTCCGCAGGTGGGACCGCGAAACAGGGACGCGACCGCCGGTTCCAGGCGATCCTGCCACTGAAGGGAAAAATTCTCAACGTAGAAAAGGCGCGTTACGACAAGATGCTGGCGCACGAAGAAATTCGCGCGATGATCACTGCGCTGGGCACCGGCATTTCGCAAAGGATGACTTCGATCCGACGAAAGTCCGCTACGGCAAGATCATCCTGATGACCGACGCTGACGTTGACGGCAGCCACATCCGGACGCTGCTGCTGACATTCTTCTTCCGGCACATGCAGGACCTGATCAAGCGCGGCAATATCTTCATCGCGCAGCCGCCGCTGTTCTCGCTGAAGAAAGGCAAGTCGCAGCAGTACATCAAGGACGAGCGCGAATTCGTGAAGGTCATGGTGAAGCGCGCTGCCGATGGGTTGATCGTCCGTTACGGCGAAGGCGCTGCCAAGCTCGAGGGAAAAGATCTGGCGCGGTTCATGGCCGTGCTCGACGAATATCTGGGCTTCTTCGAGAAGCTCGACAAGCGCGTGAGAAACGAGAAAGTCACGGAACTCATTCCAAAGCTCGATCTGGCGAAGCGCGCGGATTTTGAAGGCGACAAGAAAGCTCCGCCGAAGAAAATCGAGCGCATGGAAAAGAGCTGAAGAAGCTTCAGAAGGATGAAGGCTTCAAGAGCGTTGAATCCAAGT
The DNA here is from genome assembly GCA_963771765.1 of uncultured Acidobacteriota bacterium. GTDB lineage: Bacteria > Acidobacteriota > Terriglobia > Terriglobales > Acidobacteriaceae > Sulfotelmatobacter. The sequence goes on along the minus strand of CAVYUY010000035.1, from coordinate 107,164 downwards.
TTGACGAAGAGCACAACCTTTGGGAAGTTGGCTTCGTAAACAAACATGGCGCAGAGCACATTATCAACTGGGAACTGGCATCCAGCGCGGAATGCCGTCAGTTGATTTCGAAGTTCAAGCAGATTGAACCGTACATGGAACCGCCGTTCGTGGTCGAAACGATCGCCAAGGCAGCACCGGCGAGTTCGAATGGCGACGATGCTGACGAAGCGGAATCCGGCGACACGGAAAAAGGCGATAAGAAAGCTCCGAAGGCTGCGAAGCGAACCAAAGAAGTCGAAATTGTGGAGAAGCTGAATGTGCGTGACCTTCGCGATCACGTGATCAATGAAGGGCGTAAGGAGTTTTCCATCCAGCGCTACAAAGGGTTGGGCGAGATGACAGCGCCGCAGTTGTGGGAGACCACGATGGATCCCGAGCGCCGGACGCTGCTTTCGGTGAAACTTGAAGATATTGCCGAGTGCGAGACCATCTTCACCACATTGATGGGCGAAGACGTCGAGGCGCGGCGAAAATTCATCGAAGACAACGCGCTGGATGTGAAGAACCTGGATATCTGAACACTTTTCTCCGTTTTAGCTGGACAATTTGAAGACACCAGGCGGCCAAATCGGCCGCCTTTTTTATGTCAGGTCCAAAGAACTCTTGCAGCTTACAATTCCGCATTATGAATTGGCTCGCGGCTTCTTTGCGTTCTCGCTATCACCCTCGCCACAGGCTGTGTTGCGCAAACCTCCGCGGGATCGGCTCCCGCTCCCGTTCCCCCGATGGGATGGAACAGCTGGGATTCTTATGGGACGACAGTGCGCGAAGCGCAAGTGAAGGCCAATGCGGACTGGATGGCGGAACACCTCGCCAAATTTGGGTGGCAGTACATCGTCGTCGACATTCAGTGGTATGAGCCAAACGCGCAAGGCCACGACTACAAGCCGGGCGCTCCGCTGACGATGGACGAGTACGGACGACTGATGCCCGCTGTGAACCGGTTTCCCTCTTCGGCAAATGGCGTCGGATTCAAGCCGCTCGCAGATTACGTTCACGGCAAGGGATTGAAGTTTGGAATACACATCATGCGTGGCATTCCGCGTCAGGCCGTGGAGAAGAATCTTCCCATCCAGGGCACTTCATACCATGCAGCTGACGTCGCTGATAAAGACAATGCCTGCCGATGGAATCCTGACATGTGGGGCGTGGACACGACGAAGCCCGGGTCTCAGGCTTACTACGATTCGATCGCGCAGCTATATGCATCATGGGGTGTGGATTTCATCAAGGCCGACGATATGGGCAGCCATCTGTATCAGCCGGCGGAAATGAAAGCTTTAAGTCTCGCGATGAGGAAGACGGGGAGGCCGATGGTCCTCAGCATTTCGCCCGGTCCTGCCCCCGTTTCGGAAGCGGAATTTTTTGAGAAGTACGCGCAGATGTGGCGCATCTCCGACGACTTTTGGGACGATTGGAAACTGCTGCGGCAACAGTTCGACTTCACACGCGAGTGGGCGCATTTCGTCGGCAAGAACAATACCTGGCCCGACGCTGACATGCTTCCGCTAGGAAAATTACGTGTAACCGACAAGGAAGGCGGAGGTACTCCGACGAAGTTCACGCCAGACGAGCAGCGGACGGTCTTGACCCTATGGAGCATCTTCCGCTCGCCGCTGATCTTCGGGGGCGATCTGCCGAGCAACGATGCAGCAACAACGGCGCTCATCACCAATGAAGAAGTTCTCGCGGTAAATCAACACAGTCATGAGGGACATCAAGTTCTGGAGAAGGGAAACGTCCGCGTATGGGAGGCCGAAGGTCCGCGGCCTGGCGAACGATTCGTCGCCCTCTTCAATCTTGGAGAAGCGCCTGAGGACGTTCATCTGGCATGGGCTGAAATTGGAATTCCGCGCCCCGGTTCAGTACGGGACCTGTGGACGCACCAGAGGGTGGATGGTCTGGGCGATATTCATGTCCGCCCTCCACCCTCACGCGAGCGTTCTCTATCGCGTCTCGACTGAATAGAGAACAGCTGCTTTTGTGATGAATATTCGGCGGAGAAGCGCGGGCAACTTCAAGTCGCTACTTCAAGCCCTCAACAAGATACAAATCCGCGAGCATGCGGTGGTATCCGAAGACGCAGGTTTTCGCGTCCGCCGTCATCAGGATGGGCCCGATGTTCTCGACGCCCGCCGGATCGGTGGGCATGAGCTCTTTCCAAAAGGTTCGCTTCCCGGTTTGAGGATCGATTTGAAAAACGCGAGCCGGCAATTCGCCCGGTTGGTAAACGTACAGTGATTTCCCGTCGGCGCCCCATGTAATCGGCTGCTCGCCGGGATTTAGTCCAAGGATCAAACGGGGATCTCCGCCCTCAATTGGATAGAGATAGCCACGCTGATCCGGCCCGATCGCCGCGACGACTTGCGAATCCGGCGAGATGGCGAATGTGTTTCCGTTAACGCCTTCCGGCGTGACGGCGCGACTCTTTCCCGAATCAATTTCGGTGACGTAAAGCTTCTCTCCCCTTTCGGGTTCATTGCCGGAAAAGAGAATTCGCTTGCCGTCGGGAAACCAGTGCGCCCAATTGTGATTGATGGAGTCTTTCGTAAGATCTCTGGATTGACCGGCTCCGGTCGGCAACAGCTTAAGTTGTGCGGGCGAAACCTGCGTTTCCGTGATGGCCCATTTGCCATCCGGAGATAAGGCCAGGGCATTGCCTTCGCCTAGCAGAACTGCGGGTGATCCATCGGTCTTGCGAATGTACACGCCGTATGTGTATCCGCCGGACTTGGAGTAGGCGAGGGATCCGCCACCACCTTCCTCGTCAAACAATAGAGTTTTCCCGTCGGGTGATAACTCACCGGGATAGGTGTAGTCGAGCCACGAAAGCTCGCGCTGTTTCCCATCCGTCCCGAACCCCATCAGCTCGCGCCGCCAGCTGGCTCGCACCAGCAACACCTTGCCATCTTTGGCTACGTCGAGAAGCATGAGCGCGCCGGGCAGGCGGGCAATGGTCCGCAACTTGCCGCCGAGGGTGATCGCATAGAGAGTGCGATCGGTGCCAGATTTGCTGGCGGTAAACCATATCTCTTTCGCGTCGGGTGACCAGGCCACGCCCTGGATGGTGAACATCTCTTTGGCAAGAACTTTCACGTGGCCACTGAGATCAACGGTAGCAAGAGCGCCGCTATCGTCTCCTTGCAGCGGATGATCCGCAAAGGCTATCAGGTCCCCTTTCGGAGAAATGCGGGGATGGCCGATCCAGCCACCAGTCTGGTAGAGCGGCGTGCCGATCGGATACTCCAAGCGGTTCATGCCGCCGAAATCGCGAACGACGAGAAATTTGGATCCATCCGGTGACCAGTCGGCCCACTGCACATTTTCGAGAACCTCGCGAGGAGCACCACCCGCGAGGGGAGCGCGTGCCAGCGTCCCCATCGTTACCCACGTGCCGATCGCTTTACTGTCGAGAAGAACAGCCATCTCGCCCGTTGAAGAGACAGACATCAGCTGCGTGCGGCTCAGCCCCATCGATCGGGATTCGGGAGCCTCCGGGCGAGCAGTGAATACGTCGACAGGATTGCCCTGCCAAGCGGCGCTGTAGAGGATCGTTTGGCCGTCGGGAGCAAAACGAGCCGAGCGAATGCTGCCGCGTCGAAATGTGAGCTGGCGATACAGAGGCGGCTCAACCGGCGCGTTGGAAAATAGTTCTTTGCCGGCGAAGAGGCCCGCACCGGCAGCGAGAAGGAATCCGAATGCAATGATCAGCGGGCCAAGCTTTCTCCGTGGTGGTGCTGCCGCCGTCACGACGACCTGGCTCGAAGCCGAGGAGACATGTTCGCCCTGGGGAACAACCGTGATCCGTTCCGAATCGATAGACCGCGTGATGCGTTTCAGATCGGCGCGCATTTCCGCGGCGCTCTGGCAGCGCAAGTCTGGATCTTTCTCCAAGGCTTTGCTGATCGTCTCTTCGAGCTTGGGAGGAAGACGCGGATTCAGCCGCACCGGCGCCGTAGGCGTACGGTTGAGAATCGAATCCGTAATGACGGCAGAGGTCTCTCCACGAAACGGCAGTACCCCGGTCGACATCTCGTAGAGCACGACCCCGAATGAGAACAGGTCCGTGCGCCCATCGAGTTCTTTCCCGCGCAACTGCTCCGGCGACATGTAGGCGGCCGTGCCGACGGCGGTTCCGGGATTCGTGAGGTCGAGGCTGGCAGAGTCTGCGACCGTCTGCGAATCTCCGCTGACGGGGCGCGAGGCTTTAGCAATCTTTGCCAAACCGAAATCGAGAATCTTTGCGTGTCCGCGATCGGTCACGAATATATTGGCAGGCTTGATATCGCGGTGAACGATTCCTTTCGAATGAGCCGCGTCAAGCGCGTCAGCCACTTCGATCGATAGCGCAAGAAGGCGGTCAAGTTCCATCGGCCGCCCGTCAATCAGATGTTTCAATGTCTGGCCACTCAGGCATTCCATCACGATGAACAGATGTCCATCATGCTGGCCGATCTCATGGATCGTGCAAATGTTTGGATGGTTCAGTGCGGATGCTGAGCGCGCCTCGCGCCGAAATCGTTCGAGAGCTTGAGGATCGCCGGAGGCGTCGTCGGGAAGGAACTTGAGAGCCACGAAACGCCCGAGCGACGTGTCCTCGGCCTTGTAGACCACACCCATGCCGCCGCCGCCAAGCAGTTCGATGATCCGGTAGTGGGAGACGGTTTGGCCGATCATGAAGGGGGCCACGCGTAGCCGCTGAAATACGCGCCACGATTGCCGAGCCATCTTAGGGCGGATTGCCAAGACCGTCAATGGCGCAGGAAGGCCATGCGTATCGGAAGACCAAAGATGAAAATCCGACGCAAGCGCATCGGCGTTGCCCGTTCATATTGTGCGGAGGAACGATATGACGACCTTGGTGGAATCAATGGGCATGATGAAAAGACCCCGGCTTTGGCTCGCTGCGGGTGGGGTCTTGTTGTTGATCTGGGGCGTGTTTATGTCTCGGTACGATGCCATGCCGCTGCCCGATGAGGCGACAGCGAAACATGCATTGGAGCCGCATCCGCAAGCTCCTGCGGCTGCCAGGTCGCTGGCGCATCAGCTAACCATAGACGGAACCGTATCTTCACCGAAACGAATGCCAGAGGCACTGGCAGGCCGAAAGATCATTCGAACAACCTCTATCAGCATGGTTGTGCAGCATCCGACTGCCGTCGCTGAGCAGATTGCTGCACTCGCAGAAAGCCTGGGCGGATACTTGGAAACCGCTGAAGGCGGTGGAGAGAATGCAACTTCGAGCACGTTGACGCTTCGCGTTCCGGTGGCTCAGTTTGAGCGCGCGAGAGCGGAGATTCGGAAGTTTAGCGTGCGGGTTGAAAGCGAAAAAGTAGATGCTCAGGATGTAACTCGTCAGTACACCGATCAGGATGCCAACATCCGTAACCTGCACGCGGAAGAGGCGCAGTATCTCGTGATCATGAAGCAGGCGAGCACAGTGAAGGATATGCTCGCGGTGAGCGAACAACTGAGCGCCGTGCGAGGGCAGATCGAACAGCAGGAAGCCGAGTCCAACGCTCTGTCGCGACAGATCGAAACCGTGGCCATCGCAATTGCGCTCCGAACTGAATCGGAAGCCCAAGTCTCCGGGTTGCAGTGGCGTCCCGTCTATCAGTTGAAACTCGCTCTGCGGGATGGGATGGAAGGCATCGCGAACTACGCCGCAACGATGACGATGTTTCTTGCTTACCTTCCAGCGGCGCTTCTCTGGGCATCAACAATCGTGATCGGAATGTTTGCATCCTGGCGAATTGTGCGTTGGGTCGGCATGCGCTGGTTCGGATGGAAAGTCGTGAACGACTCGGTGCAGGCCTACCGGCAACATTGAATTGAAGCTAAGAGGTTTCGAGAGGTTTACTTGGGGGTTCGGGCTTTTCCCCACGAAAGACTCGCGAGATGCCGCGGACGATGCGGCGCATGGGCAACTCGCCTTTGGCATCGGCGAAAAAAATTTCGCCCGTTCGGCTGCCGCGGTAGTACCAGCGCTTGAGCAGCGCAATGTGTTCCATCGTCTCTAGCGCCGGGCTAGTTTCGGCGGTGGGGAACGTGAACATGGCGTCGTGCACTCGCGACTCCATGGAATGCGACTTCTCGCGGTCCGCAGGCTGAATGGTGAATCCGGCGGGTCCTAGAAGTTTGCCGGCTTCGACTCGAAAGAATGTAACCGAGCCTGGCAAATGACTGGGTTGGATCATGAGGGCAGACAGACCATCGAGGCGATGCACGATTTCAGGAAGCTGACTCAGGATGGGGCTCAACTTTTCAATCCGGGCATGGAGCGTGGCGGCGTCCTCGAAAGCCAGGTTTGCTGATGCCGCATCACGTTCTCCCGAGAGCTCGTGGAGCAGAGAATCACCCGCAGAGTCGAAATAGCGTCGCACGCGGATCACTTCATCCGCATATTGCTCGTCGGAGCAACCCTTGAAGCAGGGTGCCAGACACATCTTCATTTCGGAATAGATACATCCCGGGAACGCAGGGTCTGGATGAAGGTCCTCGACGCAGCGCCGCATCTTGAAGAAATCCAACGAGTCGTTCATGAACTTCTCGGCCGCCAGCCGTGAGAGGAATGGTCCGAAGTAGAGCGAGCGCCCGTTGAGTCGTCCGAGGCGCGTTGTGATCGAGGCGCGCGGATACTCGTTTTCCAGGTGAAGTTTCACAAACGGAGCGAAGCGAAAACGCAGTCGTCGTTGATAGGTCTTTGGAAATGCGCTTTTCAGAGCTCGATAGAGAATGAATCCGGATTCAAAGTCGGAACCCGTTGGTGTGTATTCGATCAATCGCACTCGATCGCGCAGGTTCAGCTTCTTCGTGTGTTCTGTGACCGGGCCGAGAAGTCGCTGAAGGCGGCGCCGGAGGTTTGCGGTTTTGCTTACGTACGGTTCAGCCTCGGCGCTTTCGCCGCGCAAGAGAAATACTGCGGGCCCCGTGGGAGCGGCAGCAAAGACTTCGAGATCATGCTCGGGAACAAACTCGAGGCGCTCGGTCAGCACAAGATGATTTTAGTAGGGATTTCACCACGGAGACACGGAGCGAATCAAAGTTACCGGAAGTTCGCGCTCCGGAACTTCTGCCGAAAGTCGCCGCCCTCGAGGGTTATGATCCGGCACATCTCGTGTAAGCGCGAGCGCATACGCTCTCCGATACGATCTCCGAGCGTCTCGCCTCTCGACGCTGCGCGCGCGGACGAGATCGATTGGCCAACCCCAGCGGCCGCCTGATCGTCGAAATTCGTGGTGATAATTGTGGTGCGATTGTCGTTATACCGGGTGTTCAGGATGAGGCTGACGGTATCCCAAACCCATTCGGTTGGCTTCACGGCGCCCAGTTCGTCCAGCACAAGAACGTCGGTCTCAAACACCGGACGCAGAACGTCGAGCTCGGTCGTTTGGACCGTCGAGTTATAAGAGTTCTGGATTTCCTTGAGAAGTTCGCGGTAGTCGTAAAACAGACAAGAGATACCGCGATTCAGGATCAGATCCTTGAGAATGCCCACTGCCAGATGCGTCTTCCCGGTGCCGATCTTGCCGATAATCAGAAGACCTTTGTCGCCTCTTGGGTCACACTTCTTGGCAAAGTTCGACGCCATGAAATGAGCATCGGCCAGCGACGGATGAGCTCCCGGGAAGTCCGTGTCGTAGTTCGTGAGCTCGCAGTGTTCGTACCTCCGTGGGATGCGGGCGGCCGCCATCAGAGTGCCCGTGCGCGCCCGAATCTGGCAGTCGCAGCGAGTCACGCGCCGGTCATTCGTGCTTCGTCCCGAGGTCGAGGAGGACTGCGCCGTCTTCCATCCGGTGCCATCGCACAGGGGGCAAACTTCCGCTGGGGCCTTGATCACTTGAGAACCAATCCTGTTGTAAAGAATCTCTTTCGACTTTGCACCCGAAGGCCACTTCAGCGCAAGCCGCAATGCCTGACAGTCTGTGTACATCCTGTGAAGGAATGATTCGTTTTGTGGAGAGCAGAGGAAAACCGCGCAGCCGTCATCGAAAAGCCGCTCGGACAGCCCCAATTCGGGGCAGGAGGGTGCGAAACAGGCTTCCGGCGCGGATTTTCACAGTTGACATTCCGCGAAGAGGGAGCACAATACGAGCGGTCAGGTTTCCCAACTCAGCTATAGCCAAATTTCCTCCCGGTTTAGGCTGGGAATGAACGAGACCTGCGAGGAGAGACTATGAACAAGGCCGATCTGGTTGACAAGATCGCAGGCGCATGTGAAATGAGCAAAGCGCAGGCCACGACCGCGATTGATACTGCAGTCGACAGTATTACCTCTGCCCTCCGCAAAGGAGATCGAGTAGCTCTGATAGGTTTCGGCACATTCTCTGTTTCGGCGAGAAAGGCGCGAAACGGCCGCAATCCACAGACTGGCGCCACGATCAAAATCGCCGCCCGTAAGGTCGCGAAATTTACCCCTGGAGCCGAACTGAAAAAGGCAGTCAACAAGAAGTAGTTCGGCATTGAGATTCTGAAACGGCAGGGGGTCGGCCCTGCCGTTTTTTGCTGCGCGGGTTATCGCTTCGCCTGCTTGCCTCTATGAACTTCCATTCGAATCTCGGTCGATCTTCCGCGCTTCTTGCATTCCTGATGGTCGGTGCCGTCCAGCCAGGCCCTCGCCTGCCATTTGGGACGCTAGACAGGTTGTCGGAGCCCCCTGTGATTTCTCCGCACGGAGACGGCTGGGAGTCTGCCGGAACATTCAATCCCGCGGTGGTAGTTCGCGGCGACAAGATCGTCATGCTTTACCGCGCGCAGGATAAGCAGGGAACCTCGCGGCTGGGATATGCCGAGGGCACCGACGGCATTCACTTCACCCGCCGCGAACAGCCGGTCTTGAGTCCGTTGGCAGACTACGAAAAGGATGGCGGCGTCGAAGATCCACGGCTGGTTCAGTTTGGTGACACCTACTACCTGACGTACACGGGATACAACAAGAAAGACGCCCAACTTTGTCTGGCAACTTCCAAAGACCTGATTCACTGGGACCGCAAAGGTGTCATCATCCCCGCTTACAAAGGGAACTGGAATGTGAAGTGGACGAAGTCAGGAGCGATCGTTCCGGAGAAGATCGAGGGCAAATACTGGATGTATTTTCTCGGCACAACATCTGACAACAAGGATCAAGCGGGTCTGGCATCCTCTGTCGATCTGATTCATTGGACGAAGCGACCCAGACGTCTGTACTCCCCGTCAGACCAGGCCGTTTTGATTCCCGCGTTGCGGAGCCGGGACCGTCCCCTATCGTGACGTCCGACGGAATTGTGCTCATCTACAACGGGGCGGACGACAAACTGGTCTATCGAACAGGCGTTGCTGTGTTCGACCGCAAGGATCCTCGCAGACTGATTTGGAGAAGCGAGCAGCCCGTCTTCTCCCCCGAGAAAGACTGGGAGAAGGTCGGACAGGTGCCCAACGTTGTCTTCGTGGAAGGCATGGTTCGGCGCGGCGATCGTTATCTGTTCTACTACGGCGGAGCCGATACATACGTCGGCGTGGCAGAAGCCGGCATCCGCCACTAAACTGCCGACGCTTGACCCTTGGCCTCGCAGACTCCTACCATCGATTGGGCTCATGCGAATCAGCACCTTTCTCTCAGCGCCAAACTTCGTCCTTTTAATTCTTGTTTGCGGAAGCATCTTGCTTGTCAGCCACGGATGTTGCCGGGCAGCAGCCAAAACCAGCCGCGGCGTCGGCTCCGGTCGCGACATTCACCGACATTGCTGAAAAAGCAGGTCTGATCAGTCCGAATATTTTCGGCGGGCTCGATACCAAGAAATACATCATTGAGACGACGGGCAACGGCATCGCGATTTTTGACTACGACAATGACGGCTGGCCTGACATCTTTCTGGTTAATGGCACGAAGCTTGAAGGGTTTCCCGCGGGGCAAGGGCCCGACAAACCGCCTTTATCGCAACAATCACGACGGCACATTCACCGACGTCACAGTAAAAGCTGGCCTCACTTCAACGGGCTGGGGCCAGGGAGTGTGCGTCGGCGACTACGACAACGATGGATGGGAAGACCTCTACGTCACGTACTACGGCAAGAACCATCTCTACCACAACAATCACGGCGTGTTCAGCGAGGTCGCGGAGAAGTCTGGCGTCGCCGGATCAGGCAAGGCATGGGGCACGGGCTGCGCATTTGTTGACTACGATCGCGACGGCTCTCTTGATCTGGTCGTTGCGAACTACGTGGATTTCGATCTTGCCACGGCCCCCGCGCCCGGCGATCGCCCCACCTGCATCTGGAAGGGCGTGCCGGTCATGTGCGGACCGCGCGGCCTTTCGGGCGCGAAGAACATCCTTTATCACAACCGCGGCAACGGAACGTTCGAGGACGTGACGACCAAAGCTCACATCGACCGCACCGACGGCCACTACGCATTCAGCGTCTCCACGTTCGATTTCGATGAGGACGGCTGGCCCGATATTTTCATCGCCTGCGACAGTACGCCCAGCATTCTCTACCGCAACAATCATGACGGAACATTCACCGACGTCGCGGTTACGGCTGGCGCCGCTTTCAACGAGGACGGCCGCGAACAGGCGGGCATGGGGTCGACGATTGCGGACTACAACGGCGACGGCCATCTCGACATCTTCAAGACGAATTTCTCCGATGACACATCAACGCTCTACAACAACAATGCCGACGGAACATTTACTGACGCGACGACCGCGGCCGGCCTTGGGCTTTACACGCAGTATCTGGGCTGGGGAACGATGTTCTTCGACATCGACAACGATGGCTGGCCCGATCTTCTGCTGGTGAACGGCCACGTCTATCCGGAAGTCGACAGCCAACACTTAGGCAGCAGTTACAAAGAGCCGCGCATTCTTTTTCATAACAACGGGGACGGCACGTTTAGCGACATTTCGGCATCAGCGGGTGCGGGCATCACGACGTTGTCGTCTTCTCGCGGCCTCGCGGTCGGCGATCTGTGGAATGACGGCAAAATGTCGGCCGTCATCAACAACATGAATGCCGGTCCCAAGCCTGCTGGTGAATCAGGTTCGCAACCCGAATCATTGGGTCGCGATTCATACAGTCGGAACTAAATCGAATCGCGATGGCATCGGCGCGCGGATTCGCGTGAAGGCCGGCGCGCGAATTCTAGTCGACGAAGTGAGAAGCGGCTCTAGCTACATCTCGAACAGCGACATGCGGGTTCACTTCGGGCTGGGCAAAGTCGACAAGATTGACTGGGTCGAGATCCGCTGGCCGAACGGGATCACGGAACAGTTTTCGAATCTGCCGGTGGATCAGATCCACACGCTGAAAGAAGGCACGGGCTCGGCCGTAACAGATGCCAAGAAACCTCAGTAGCTTCTACTTGCCTGGCTTGGAGCCTTTCGAGAACTGCACCGTGCGTGAGATGCCCGCACCTTCAGTCACGTAAATCAACTGGTTCGCCTTTACGTCTTTCATACGAATCGATTTGTCCGCTCGGCCAGCGGACTTCGATCAGATCGGCCTTTTCGGCCTTGCCCAATCCGAAGTGAACGCGGAGGTCGTTTTGAGAAAAATATCCTCCGCCGCTACGGACTTCGTCGATCTGCTGGTGTGGTTTCTGTTCGCCGGGATTGTGCGTGACGCAAACCAGTCGTGCGCCGATGCCGCTGCGGTTGGATTTGGTTCCGATGGTGCGAATTTTGATCCAGTTGTTGTCGAGCTTTGAGTCGCAGCGCAGAAGCTGTGGGAAATCGTTGACCGTGTTCACCACGACGTCGATATCGCCGTCGTTGTCGAAGTCGCCAAATGCCGCGCCCCGAGAAGGACTCGGGTCGGAAATGCCGGGTCCTGCCTGGAACGAGATGTCGGCAAAGTGCCCGTTTCGCAGATTTTTGTAAAGCAGTTTCCGCTGAGCGTATCCGGCTTCGGTTTTCAGTTGCTCGACCTCCGGATAAACGTGGCCGTTGCAGATCAGGATGTCGGGCCAGCCGTCGTTATCCATGTCGAAAAATCCACATCCCCAGCCCAGAAATTGCGTATGTGCGCCCAGGCCCGCAGTGAACGTAGTGTCTTCAAAATTTGCGGCGCCTTGATTGCGGTAGAGCGATGGCGTATCGCCTGCAAAATTTGTTTTGACGATATCGAGATTGCCGTCCATGTCGTAGTCGGCAGCGGACACTCCCATGCCGGCTTGCGGCTTGCCATCAGGACTGAGCGCGCAACCCGCTTCGATTGCGATGTCTTGAAACTTTCCATTCTTCTTATTTTGATAGAGCGCGCTGGCAGTCGAGTCGTCTGCTACATAAATATCGGGCCAGCCGTCGTTATCAAAATCAGCAGTCAACACGCCAAGGCCGTAGGTTCCGTTCGCACCCAGAATTCCCGATCCTTCGGAAACATCGGTGAAGGTGCCGTCGCCATTGTTGTGGTAGAGGATGTTCTTGCCACCCTGGAGTCCGGGAGGCCCACAAGCGACCATCACGCTCTTGTAGAGGCAGGGCCCGGATTCCGGAACCGGCGCGGTCGCGAGGTCCATGTCGATGTAGTTCGCGACGAAGAGATCGAGACGTCCATCGCGGTCGTAATCCACAAACGCGCAGCCGGTGTTCCAACGCTTCCCATTGCCGGCGACCCCCGCTTTTTGGCTGACGTCGGTAAACGTGCCGTCTCCGTTGTTGTGGTAGAGCACGTTCTTGCCGAAGTAGGTGACGAATAAATCGTCCCAACCGTCGTTGTCGTAATCGCCGACGCAGCATCCCTGGCCCCAGCCCGAATGTGCAACTCCAGCCTTCTCGGTCACGTCGGTGAAAGTGCCGTCGCGGTTGTTTCGAAACAAATGTGAGACCGGCTCGCTGCCAGCAGGGAAACCTTCGAGCCGCGTGCCGTTGACCAGAAAAATATCGAGCCAGCCGTCGTTGTCGTAATCGTAGAACGCAACACCGCATCCGGTTGTTTCGAGCAGATATTTGTTCTTGTGCTCGCCGCCGAAAATTGTTTTCGCATTGAGGCCGGATTCGCGGCCGATATTGAGAAAGCTGACTCCGAGATCGCCTGCCTGTGCCGGTTCTTGCGGAGAAGGGCCACTTTTTTGAGGATTCGCCGAAAGCCGCGACGGGTGCGCCAAGGCGAGAACATGCTCAAGTGAAAGGACGAGCGCGGAACGGCTGAGAGATTTCAGAAAACCGCGACGTGAAGGAAACAAGAGGTGGCTACCTGGTCCGCTTAGCTCGTGCTAACATTCGGCTCTTACCTCTTATATTCAGGGAACCGCGACTTTGCAAGCTTCGGCGGAGCCAAATTCCCGAATCATCATGAAGACCGCAATGAAATTCTCCATGCCCCAAGTCCGCCCTCGGACCTCGTCACGTCTTGTGCGCGGTATTTGTCTCATCGGTTTGTTCCTAGTCTGCGCCTTCTCTTCCCAAGGCCAGCAGTCTGGGCAATCGCTGGTCCTGTCGCGGACGGTTCGAACTTGGGAATTTCTCCCTGTCGTCGGTTCCCGAGCCGGATTGTTCGGAACAGAGAACGGCAGGTTTGAAGCATGGGTCTATCCGTTAAAGATTTTTCGTGAGTTTCATCTGACATTTCACGTGGGAGACCGAGCGTTACCCGCTGAAAGCCTTGCCCGAACGTTGACCGTGCGCCCCGAGTCCGCATCGATCATGTATGCGGGGGATTCTTTTCGTGTGCGAGAAACGCTCTGTGTTCCAGTGAACGAAGCAGGCGCGGTCATCTTGTTCGACATCGAAACGGAGCAACCGCTGGAGATTGAGGCGGCATTCACCGGAGACTTTCAACTTGAGTGGCCCGCGGCATTGGGCGGAACTTATGTGAATTGGGACGAGAAAGAGCATGCTTTTGCATTCGGCGAAGAAGCAAGAAAATTCGCCGCGTTCGTCGGATCTCCGACGGCCGTAGATGCTCATCTCGCTTATCAGACCAATTATTCGGTCGACTGATGAAAATTCGATGCGCCTTGGTGTGACGGAAAAGGGAAAAGAGACGAAGAAGTTGGTCATCGCGGCATCGATGACGTGGTTCAGACGATGCCGTGAAGAACTATCATCACTTGATCGATTCATCCGACGATGCGATCCAGCAGTCGGCGGCTTACTATCGCGAGTATCTCGACAAAACCGTCAGTCTCGAACTTCCCGATGCCGGTCTCCAACAAGCGTACGACTGGGCGCGGATCAGCACCATTCAGGGGTTAGTCAACAATCCCTATCTCGGGTCGGGTCTGGTTGCGGGTTATCGCACGTCCGGTGTCACGCAGCGTCCCGGCTTCGCGTGGTTCTTCGGACGAGATTCCTTGTGGACGTCTTTCGCACTCAATGCGGAAGGTGACTACGCGACTACCCGCACGGCTCTTGAGTTCATCAGCAAATATCAACGGCAAGACGGCAAGGTTCCGCATGAGATATCACAGAGCGCGAGCCTGGTGCCGTGGTTCAAGGATTATCCGTATCCATACGTTTCGGCCGATGCGACTCCGTTGTTCATCATTGTGATGAATGACTATGCACAGCAGAGCGGTGATATCGCCTATGCTCGCGATAAGTGGGATAACGTTTGGCGCGCATATCAATTTCTGCGCTCAACCTACGACGCGCAGGGCCTTGCTCAAAATGCCGGGGTTGGGCACGGATGGGTCGAAGGCGGCCCGCTGCTTCCGGTTAAGAATGAGTATTACCAGGCCGGGCTCGGTGTCGAGGCTTTGCGTGCTTTGTCGAATCTCGCCCGCCTTGTGGGCAAGGATGACGTCAGCCGGCAACTAGCCGCCGAATTCGATCACACCAGCCCTGTGCTCGACTCGGCTTTCTGGTCGCCGGAAATTAAGAGCTATGCATTCGCGTTGAAACAGAATAATGAACGCGCGAACGAAGCCAGTGTGCTAACCACTGTTCCGATGTGGTTTGGATTGCCGGACGCGGACCACGCCGACCAGACCATCAATACGCTTGCCGCTAAAGACCATCAGACCGACTGGGGCATGCGCATTATTTCCGGCAATTCGAAGGTCTACGACGGCTCCGGTTATCACTATGGCTCCGTGTGGCCGCTCTTCACTGGATGGGCGTCGGTGGGCGAATATCGCTATCACAGGGCATTCCCGGCCTATTCCAATTTGCGGTCGAACGCTCTTCTGGGAGTGGATGGCGCTCTCGGACACTTCAGCGAGGTTTTGTCAGGAGACTATAACCAATCTTTTTCGACGAGTTCCCCTCATCAGATTTGGTCCGCGGCCATGGTCATAAGCCCAATTCTGCGTGGGATGTTTGGCCTGCAAACGGACGCAGAAAAGCATCAGATTTCGCTCGATCCGCATGTGCCTGCAGATTGGACGTCATTCTCCATACGCAAGGTGCACGTGGGCAGTGTGAACGTGGATTTCAAGTACCGCAAGAGCGCTGATGCCGTAACACTGGAAGTGAAGCGCGTGGGCAGCGGGGAATGCTGGGTACAGTTTTCTCCGGCATTCAGCCTGCGCACAGAGATTGCTGGCGTTGAAATGAATGGGCGTCCTCTGCCGTTTAAAGTGCAGCCAAATCGAAACGACCAGCATGTCTACATGAGATTCCAAATATCCGGTGGCCAGAGCAATATAGTCATCCACACGAAGAAGGATTTCGGATTGTCGTACGCGAGCGAATTGCCTCCCCTCGGCAGCGGTAGCCGCGGCTTGCGTGTCATTTCTGAAACCTGGAGCGCCTCCAGGAATCAGTTGACTCTCGAAATCTCCGGCGCCGAGGGACGACATTACGAAATGAACGCGTGGAATTCTGGCCAAGTTGCATCGGTTGAGGGAGCATCCCTCGACAAGGCGGGAAAGCTGGAAATCCAAATGCCGAAAGCAGCGCCAGAAACCTACGTTTCGCACAAGGTCGTAGTGCATTTTTAGTCGACTGTCGCAAACCTGTGCGAATCACCGACTCGACGTCGCCGACCCGGTAAGGGTTACACTGCAGTCGACGGGCGAACACTTCGTGCCACAGAGGCGATCTCGGCGAACCGATGCACGAACTTTCGATCGCGATGGGAATTGTCGAGGCCGCCACTGAAGAAGCGCAAAAGCGCGGAGTTCAGGTGAGCGCTGTCCATCTGCGACTGGGGGCCCTCTCCGGCGTTGTAAAAGATGCTCTCCTGTTCTCTTATGAAGTTGCCGCCCAGGACACGCCGCTCGCAGGGTCTAAACTGATCGTTGAGGATGTTCCAGTCATGGTGTTCTGCGCTCGTTGCAGCGAATTGCAGCAACTGACATCGGTGCAGTCGTTCTGCTGTCCGAAATGCGGTGAGCCGACCATGGACGTGCGTCAAGGCAAGGAACTGGAAGTATTCGCATTGGAGGTAGAGGAATGAGCGAGCCGCGCCTGGTTGAGGTCCGCCGTAATGTCCTGAAGCAGAATGACGTAATCGCGCGCGCGCTGCGGGAGCGATTCCGCGCTGCGGGCATTTTTGTCGTAAGCCTGGTCTCAAGCCCCGGTTCCGGGAAAACGGCGTTCCTCGAGAAAACGCTAACGCTGCTCCAGCCGCGCTTTCGTGTCGCAGCCCTTGTCGGCGATCTCGCGACAGAAAACGATGCGCAGCGCCTGGCTCGCAGCAAAGCCCCCGTAAAACAGATCACGACCGGCACTCTGTGCCATCTCGAGGCGGCCATGATCGAAACTGCGCTGCAAGATTGGGATCTGCATAAGCTGGATTTCCTGTTCATCGAGAATGTCGGAAATCTCGTTTGTCCTTCCTCATACGATCTGGGCGAGCATCTGCGCCTGGTTCTCATGTCAGTGACCGAGGGCGAAGACAAGCCGCTGAAGTATCCGACGATCTTCAATAGCGCGGATGTTGCGGTCATCAGCAAGAATGAACTGGCAGCTGCGGTCGAATTTGATTGGGAGATGGCTCGCAAGAGCATTGAATCCGTTCGCCCAGGAATGCAGATTTTCCGCCTGTCGGCGAAAACTGGCGAAGGGATGGAAGCTTATCTCGAGTTTCTGTGCGCCCGGCTTGCCGAGACCCGGACGCTAGTCCAGTCGTAGTCTCCACCGGCGTGGCGCGGCTTTACCCACGGGGGACCTGAGCCAGTGCAAAAAGTGTTCGTGCAACGTAGGTGAGAAGCAGCGCTACGATGCAGGCGCCTACGAGATGGCGATAGCTGGTTTCCAGCAGGTCCGCGAGAACACCCGAGACAAAAATCAGCAAGAACGGAATAGCGGCGAGAAGAAATCCTGCGCCTGCGACGTGCGGATGCGCGATTCCCAACGCGACGAATAAAACAGCGACCAACAGTGGCGCGGTGTTCCCAAAATACCGAGTTCGCCGCCACACGGCGTACGTCACCGCAGCAACCGGAAAGGCGAGAGCCAGAGCTGGACACGCACGCCCTAGCTGGACTGCGACCTGCTTATAGACGCCGGGTACGGTGAATCCCCGCCAGGTAGCGCCCCAAAACATCGCTCCGCGCATGCTCTCAGCAAATGTATGTGTGTTGAAAAAGTAGAAGGCCATCAGCAATACAAAGCCCACGACGCACGATGCGATCCAGATGACCGTTCCAGCACGTCGGCGGACAGGTGCTACGTAGAGCAAGAAGCCCAGCGCCATGGGAAAGAGAACGATCAAGGAGAACTGCGATCCGACCGCGATAGCCAGCGAAATTCCGAGCAACACAATGCGCCGCCAGTTCCAGAGAACAACCTCGCGAGGAGCATATAACGTGTGCGCCACCGCAATCGCTGTAAAGATGGTTCCAAACGCGCCCCATGCCATGACAATCTCAGGTTCGGTATGCCACACCGCACTAGCCTGAATCAGCGATGGTGAGAAGCAGTAGAAAGTCAGAGCCACAAAGCCGCCGGTGTTGCCACAGAGCCGGCGCGCGACGTACCACAACGACGCGCCCAGAAAAAGGCCGCAGGCTAGAAACGGGAAGCGAGGAAGCCATCTCCAGTAAGTGGATGACTCCGCGTCGAAATCGTGAGGCCAGATCAGCAAGGGGCCAGCTGTTACCAGGTAGATGAGAGGCGAATGTTCCGTGTCGAAACCGCTCACTTCCGTTTGAAATGGATCCTGAACATCCTCGCGCGCGGGTTCGAGAAACGGTGCGCCAGCGATTCCCTTGCCGTGCCACTGTTTCCATCCCTCGCCAATGCGCATCGCCTCGCGGCCTTCAATTCCTTGAGTAGGAGCTAGTTCGGCATGCACGAGCCACAATGCTTGCGCCATAAACACCAGCAGCAGCAATCCGGCGAGGAATTGTGGACGACCGAACCGATCACGAGTGAAATATGGACGCATAGAGTCGAGCCGAGTGTTTTACCATGTCGGAGGCTGTTGCGGTCAATTAGTTCTGTAGTCACACACTCTGCAATGAGCGACACTCACACGAATCAGCCTGGCGATTCTCCTGAAGAAAAAGGTATTCCAGCGGCGTCTGGGCCGGACTTCGGCGGAGCCATGTCGCCATCGTATGCGCGCACCGTGTTCCTCGGGCCTGACGGATTGCGCCCCGGCTGGGGCTTCGCTTTTTATCTCGTTATCTTTCTGGCTCTTCAGAGAATCGCTGTCGATTTAGCCTCCGCCCGCGACTTGGGCGCGAGCGGCTTATGGTCGATGCTGCTCGAAGAATTTGGAAGTTTCGTCGCGGCCATTGCTCCGTCTGTCGTGTTGGCGAGAGTCGAGCATCGTCCATGGGGCGCTTACGGACTGCCGGGACGCAAAATCTTCGGAGCGTTGTTCTGGACTGGAGTGGCGTGGGGTTTTGCCGCCATCAGTCTTCTGATGGCTGTCCTTTACGGCGCGCATGCGCTGACGTTCGGGCACTTTGTTCTGCATGGCGTCGCGGGTAATGAGGTTCGCCGCTTTTTGGGCCGTGATGTTTTTGTTTGTCGGCTTTTTTGAAGAGTTCCTTCTGCGAGGCTATTCGCAATTCACGCTAGCTCGCGGAATCGGGTTCTGGCCGGCGGCGATCGTGCTTTCTACCGCGTTCGGCTTGATTCATCTCAGGAATGGAGGCGAACAGTGGGCGGGCTTGCTGGCCGCGGCGTTCATCGGATTCTTCTTCTGCCTGACGTTGCGACGGACCGGAAATCTGTGGTTCGCCGTCGGTTTTCACGCGGCTTGGGATTGGGGAGAGACCTTCTTCTACTCGGTTCCCGACAGCGGTACGGTTTTTCCGGGGCACTTGCTGAGTTCGTCCCTGCACGGCCCGAGTTGGTTGAGCGGTGGTTCCGTCGGTCCCGAAGGAAGCGTTCTCTGTTTTGCAGTCATCGCTCTTGTCTGGCTAGCTTTCAGCCGTGTGTATCCGAGTACCGGTTTTCGTTCGGTGGGCGCTGATGCGGCGCTCCCGGCGGCTGCGGGTTCCTCTTCAATGCTCTCTTCGCAATGATCCAGTCCATTTGCTCTTTAAGATGATTTGTTCTGGCACAATCTGCTGCCAAAACGCATCTCTCCCGCCCGTCCTATACTGGAATTCATGACCCCGGAAGTCGATCTGCTTACTCCGCTGCGGCGCTACTGGGGATACAACAGCTTCCGCCCACTGCAAGAACGGATCGTCAAAAGCCTGCTAGCCGGACGCGACACCTGCGTGGTGATGCCGACCGGCGGCGGCAAGTCTCTCTGCTACCAGTTGCCGGCGGTCGTGTCGGGCAAGACTGCGATCGTGATCTCGCCATTGATCGCCCTGATGCAGGATCAGGCGGCACAACTGGCCCAGATGGGAATTCCTGCCGCAGTTCTGAATAGTTCCCTTAGCAGCGACGAACAAAATCGTGTGATCCGGCAAGCAAAGGAAGGCGCATACCGTTTGCTTTATCTTTCTCCGGAACGTTTGCAGCGCAGCGATACGTTGGCCTGGTTGCAGCATGTCCCGACATCATTTTTCGCCATCGACGAAGCCCATTGCATCTCGGAGTGGGGCCATGAGTTTCGTCCGGAGTATCGACAACTCAGCCGCTTGCGCGGAAAATTTCCCGACTGTCCGATTGCCGCCTTCACCGCCAGCGCCACCCGTCACGTGCGGCACGATATTTTGGCCCAGCTCCAGCTGCGTGATCCGGATAAGTACATTGCCAGCTTTCATCGGCCCAACCTGCGATACCTGGTTCGCGAGTGCGGCACCGCGGAGCAAACGTCTCTTCTGGTAGCCGCGCTGCGCAATTACAGCGAAGGAAACGTCATCGTTTATGCTCCGACCATCAACACGGTCGAAGAGACGGTCGACTTTCTTGAGAACCACGACATCGCCGCCGTACCGTATCACGCGAAGATGCAGACGGACGAACGGCGCCGCAATCAAGAGCGTTGGATGTCTGACGAAGTCAAAGTGCTGGTCGGAACCATCGCATTCGGCCTCGGGATCAATAAGGCGACCGTACGGGCCGTCATCCATCTGGCACTGCCGAAGTCGGTCGAACAGTATTACCAGGAAGCCGGACGTGCGGGGCGCGATGGCGATCCGGCCGACTGCATTTTGTTATGGCGGAAGCAGGACGCCGGTCTGCTGGGATATTTCGCCAATCAGATACTGGATGCCGCTGAGCGTGATCGCGCCTGGCAGCGGTATCACGTCATTCGTGCATTCGCAGAGGGGGCGCAATGCCGGCATCGCCATATCTGTACGCACTTTGGCGAAACTCCCAAGTGGACGTCCTGCGGCGCTTGCGATGTTTGCGCGAGTCTTCCGGACTGGCTAAGGGAAGGGCCGGCTGCTCCAGTTTCGAAAAAAGTGGCAGCATCACGTTCGGCGGCCCGCGCAGTCCCGCATGCAGGCGATAACGCGAACGCCGAATTGCGCGAATTTCTGCGCGAATGGCGGCGAACGACTGCTAAGGAGCAGGGCGTTCCCGCCTACGTCGTGCTGCACGACACGTCACTCGACGAAATCTGCCGGAGCAATCCTCGGTCGATCGACGATTTGCTGGAGATCACCGGCATCGGCGAACGGAAAGCAGATTTGTACGGTCAAAAAATCCTGGCTGCGCTGCAGCGCTACCGTCAGGGCTCGCGCGCTGCTGTTCAGCCAGAAAAGAAAACTGCTCCTGCACTGGAAACTTTGCAACTGCTACGAGAGGGCAAGACATTCGAGGAAGTTGCACAAATTCGGGGACGGCAACTGGGAACGGTGATCAGTGCCGTGACCACTCTGGTGGAGAGCGGCGAAATCGAATTCCAACCCGCCTGGATCGATCGCAACAAGCAAGCTGTCATTGAAGCGGCGTGCGCGAGGGCCGGTCTCGAAAAGATCGATAAATTGCGAGCGCTCAAGGATGTTCTTCCGCCCGAAATTACCTACGACGAAATCCGACTCGTGCTGGCATACCTACGGGCTGGCCCGAGGCCAAATAAAGCTGAAATATCGGCGTAAACCATTGAAAAATCGATAGGTCCCTCTGCCCCAATTTCCCGGATTTTCCGGGAGCGTCCTGATATCATTATGTCAACGTTAGTCTCCTTAGTTTTTGGGCAGCGGGGTCAATGGCCGGCTGCAATTCGTCATCTGAGTCGCCACCAGGCAGTACGATTCGCACTCACACCATGGGCACCGGGACCTCATTTTCGGCACGTATATCGGGAAGTACTTCTCTCCGCTACCTCTCTGCTGTTGTCGCCGCGGTGGCCTCATCATTCATTTGTGGCGGGATGCACCGCGTGGGAGGCGATGGCGGGTGCTATGCCCTTCTCTTGCTGTCTGTTGCTTTCGCGTCCTGGTACTGTGGGGTAGGCCCTTCGATCGTCACTACCCTCATTGGCGTGTCCAGCCTGTTGTTCGGATTCATCCCGAAGATTCACTCGCTCGCAAGCTTCAACGCTGTGGAGTCACTCGGTCTTGTGACATTTGTGTTTTGTTCCGTTGTTGTCGTTCTGATGGGGGAATATCGGCGGCGGCACAACGAATTGTTGCTGAAGGCGCAATCTGAACTTGAGCTGAGAGTGCAGGAACGCACGTCAGATCTCGATTCTGTGAACCGGAATTTACGCGAACTCTCGGCGCGCCTCATGCAATTGCAGGACGACGAACGCCGTCGGATCGCCCGGGAACTCCACGACAGCGTTGGGCAAACGCTGGCAGCACTTGGGATGAATCTGGCGCAGGTGCGGAGCGATGTGGAAAGGCTGGCGCGAACTGCGGCCGCCCTCAATGACAGCGAAAACCTCGTTCGAGACATGAGCAGCGAGGTCCGGACGATTTCTCATTTGCTGCATCCTCCTTTACTCGACGAGGCAGGCTTGTCATCCGCAATTCGTTGGTACACCGACGGATTCGCTCAACGCAGCAAGATCAAAGTTGGCCTTCATTTACCCGAAGACATGGAGCGCTTCCCGAGTGAAATGGAGACGGCAATTTTCCGTGTCGTCCAGGAATGCCTCACGAATATTCACCGACACTCTGGTAGCCCCGTCGCGAAGATTCAGGTTCGCCAGCGACATGATCATGTCATCGTCGAAATTGCTGATCGAGGCAAAGGCATCCCCCTTGAAAAGCAAGAGGAGATGGCATCCAGCGGAACACCTGGCGTGGGTCTTCGAGGAATGCGGGAGAGACTGAGGCAACTCGGTGGAACGTTGGAGATTTCGTCGACCGGAAGCGGAACAGTCGTTGTGGTACAGATCCCGGTTGCACCAAAGCCCGCGATCGAGGCCGTTCAAATGTCTGGCCCCGCGGCAGCCTAGCGACATCAGGCGCCTGCGTCGGCTAACTTCGCTGCTGCTTCGCGTCCTGAACGAACGCAATCCGGCACACCAATCCCTCGATAGGCGTTCCCAGCGAGGGCCAATCCCGTGTGTTTCTGGCGCAAGCGTTCGATGCGTTCCAACCGTTCGAGATGTCCCACTCCGTACTGTGCCATCGCCGATTTCCACTTGTAGACGCGACCGAAGATGGGTTCGGCGCGCACGCCTACGATCTGCTGAAGTTCCTCGCGCACGATTCCAACAATCTGATCATCGCTGAGCTGCCACACATTCTCAGCATTCTGTCCTGCAAAGAAACAACGCAGCAGTGCGCGGTCGTCCGGCGCACGATGCGGGAATTTATTGTGTACGAACGTGGCAGCCAGCAACCGTTTGCGCTCGCTGCGAGGAACAAGAAATCCGAAACCCGGCGGCAGTGATCTCCGTACTTCTTCGTCGTAGCCGAGGCCCACAGTGATTGAAGAGCTATATTGGATGCTGTCGAGTTCCGCGGACAGATCGGGGCTTGCGATGCGCAAAATTCTGGCCGCGGCGGAACCTGGAAGTGCCACGATCACGCTGTCGAAGTGGTCCGACTTCATCCCGGCCGATACAACCCAGCCTCCTGCTTCGGGCTGAATCGCTTGCACAGGCGCGCTCATGATGATCGAGGATGGCGAGAGATGGGAGACTACGCTTTCGGCCATGTGCTGCATGCCATCTTTGAGCGAGGTGAAAAGTGGAACAGGCGCTTTCCGCGGGCCTGATGACTTCGCACTTGCCGACATTTTCTTGCGCGCTGCCAGCATGGCCCGTCCGAGACTGCCGTGGGTACGCTCCATTTCCGCAAAGCGTGGCAAGACGGCGCGAACACTCAAAGTCGCCGCGTCTCCGCCGTACACACCCGAAAGCAGCGGGTCTGCGAGACGATCGACCATCTCACTCCCGTAGTGCCGCTCGACGAATGCTGCGACGGATTCATCGCGATCCACGGAGTGCGGCGGATGAAACAACTCGCGCGTCATCCGCAGCTTGGTCTTCCACGAAAAGAGCGGTGACAATCCTGTCGGCAAAATTTTAGTCGGGACCATGAACATCAACCCATCCGGCATCTCTATCAGCCGCCCTCGGGTCAGGATGTAGGTCTTGCGATCGGCGTCATTCGAGCCGATGAGTTGATCTCCCAATCCCAGGGCGCGGCACAAGTCGGCTGCCCAAGGCTTCTCACTGACAAACGAATCCGGCCCGGCCTCGACGATGCATCCGTCAATCTTCTCAGTGCGAAGGACGCCCCCAAGCCGCGAAGAGGACTCAAAGAGGGAATACTCGATGTCGGCGCCCGCCCTGCGTCTTGTTTCGAGTTCGTAGGCAGCCGCGAGGCCGGATATGCCTCCGCCGACGATGGCAATGCGGGTCATCGGGTGCGGGTTTTGGTGCTGAGCTGTCGTTCGCCCGACGCCGAAGCAGAATATTCCTGCACGAATCGGGCGAGATTCTTGACGTTCTCGACCGGAGTTTCGGGCAGAATTCCGTGACCCAAGTTGAAGATGTGTCCCTGGCGTCCGCCCGCGCGCTTCAAAATATCCTCGGCGCGCGCCTGCAGTTCGTTCCACTCAGCGAACAGCAGGACCGGATCCAGGTTTCCTTGCACAGCAGCTCTGTGCTCTAGACGACTCCAACCTTCGTCGAGTGGAATGCGCCAGTCCAGCCCAATGACGTCGGCTCCGGTTTCGTTCATCGCGGACAAGAGAGTCGCGCTATCGGTACCGAAATAAATGACGGGAACCCCCGTTTTCTGCAACCCTTTCACCATGCCCGTGACATGTGGCAAAACATAGCGGCGATAGTCTTCTACGCTGAGGCATCCGACCCAACTGTCAAAAATCTGGATTGCGTCTGCTCCCGCGCGCACTTGCTCTGCCGAATAAGCGCTGGTCACGGCAACCAGTTTGCTCATCAACGCGTCCCAGTCTTTGGGACTGTTGTACATCATCTTTTTCGCATGGATGTAGTTGCGCGAGCCTCCACCTTCGATCATGTAACTGGCAAGTGTGAAGGGCGCGCCGCAAAATCCGATAACGGGAACACGTTCGGCAAAATGCTTCGCGACCACAGCCACAGCTTCGGAAACGTATCCGAGTTCCGCGGCGCGATCGGTACGCAGGTTGGCGATGTCTTCTTTGCTGCGAACGGGCTTTTCGATGACCGGACCTTCGCCCGCCGAAAAATGGAACGGCAATCCCATGACTTCGAGCGGCAAAAGCAAGTCCGCGAAGATAATGGCTGCATCCACGCCAAGAATTTCAGCTGCGGTAATCGTGACTTCCGCGGCGAGCGCGGGTTTCTTGCAAATTTCGAGCAGCGAATGTTCTTTGCGCACGGCGCGATATTCGGCCATGTAACGGCCCGCCTGCCGCATGAACCAGACTGGAGTACGGTCGACTGGCAGGGATTTGCAAGCGCGTACGAAGTTAGAATTTGGGGCTGACATGAAATGTTGAATGTAGCACTTTTAGCAGGAATATGCTGTGATCGCGGATCGACGAGCTAGTGTTGGCAGGCACGGAATTCGCCGTGAATCACGCTTTCAGACATACTCAATTGAAGGAATATGACCCAGGAAGATCTCATCAAAGAAACACTTGAATTGAAAGTAAATGGCAGTTCGCCGATGAGCGCGTACGTCGTGCGACCTGCTAGCGTTGGCCCGCATCCTGGGCTCATCGTGCTTCAGGAGGCGTTCGGCGTCAATTCTCACATACGCGATGTGGCGAATCGCTTCGCAGCTGAGGGATATGTAGCCATTGCGCCGGAATTGTTTCATCGCACGGCGCCGCCGGGATTCGCAGGCGACTACAAAGATTTTTCATTGATGATGCCCCATGTCAAGGCAGTAACGACGGAAGCTGCCGAGGCTGACATCCGCGCGACCTACGATTGGTTGCATTCGAACTCCGAAGTCAAGCAGGACGAGATCTCAAGCGTCGGATTCTGTATGGGTGGCCGCGTGTCGTTCATAGCCAACTCTGTGGTCCCGCTTCGAGCAGCCGTTTCGTTTTATGGCAGCGGCATCGCTCCAGGCTTGCTCGATCGCGCCGCCAAGCTTCATGGGCCGGCGTTGCTTGTCTGGGGCGGACTCGATAAGCACATAACCGCGGATCATCGAAGAGCCGTCACCGACGCGTTGACTGAGCAACAAAAGCTTCATGTCAGCGTCGTGTTCTCGAATGCCGATCATGCTTTTTTCTGCGACCAGAGGGCCTCGTACAATCCCAGTGCTGCGCGACAAGCGTGGGCGTTGACGCTGGAGTTCCTGCGCTCGTGAAGGCGCTCGCCATAGCAGTCGCGACGATTTGTTTCGCCGGTGCGCTCGCAGCGTCGCGCAGCACTGGTGGGTTTCAAAATCCCGCTGCGAACTCTCCTTCTCCGACTTTCTACAAAGATGTTTTGCCGATTCTTCAGGATCATTGTCAGAGCTGCCACCGGCCCGGAGAGGTCGCTCCCATGCCGCTGGTGACCTATGAGCAGACGCGGCCTTGGGCAAGGTTGATCGGGCACGCGGTTCAAATGAAAATGATGCCGCCATGGTTCGCCGATGCGCGATATGGACGCTTCGCCAATGACAATTCACTCACCGATGCACAGATGGCGACGATCTTGTCGTGGGTGGAGTCAGGAGCCACGGCCGGCGATGCGGCCCAATCACCGCCACCCAAAAGGTGGGCGACAGGCTGGAATATTGGCGAGCCAGACCTCGTCGTAAAGATGCCGAAGCCCGTTGTCATTCCGGCCCGAGGCGATGTCGAGTACACCTACGAAATTGTGCCCACTCACTTCACTGAGAACCGATGGGTGCAGAAGTCAGAATTCCGCCCGGGTGCTCCCGACCATGTCCATCACGCGGTCGTCTACATTCGCCCGCCGGATTCTCAGTGGCTGCGTCACGCTCCCATCGGAGAGCCGTTTACCGCTTCCACGCTGACCGATCCAGCCGAGCAGCGCCAGGCTCACGAAACCACAAGCGATCTGCTGTTGGTGTACGCTCCCGGGAGTTCGCCTGATCAGTGGGGCGACGGGATGGCAAAATTTGTTCCAGCCGGGTCGGATCTCGTATTCCAGATGCACTACACCACCAACGGCAAAGCAGACAACGATCAGACGAGCATCGGGATTGTCTTTGCCAAAACTCCTCCGGCGCAGCGCGTGATGACGTTGCAGTTAAATAATCATGCCTTGATCATTCCACCGGGGGCTGAGGATTTCCGTGTCGAAGTGCAGGGTACCTTGCCTCACGATGCAACCTTGCTCAGCCTTTTCCCGCATATGCATCTGCGCGGAAAACGGTTTGAATACGATATCGTCCACAATGACGGAAGCGCTGAAGTCCTGCTGCGGGTGAACTATCACTTTCATTGGCAGTTGAGCTACAAACTCGCCGAGCCTCGCCTTCTGAAGGCCGGAACGAAGCTACGCGCCATCGCGTGGTACGACAATTCCAAAGACAATCCGCACAACCCTGATCCCGGCAAAACCGTGACGTGGGGCGACCAAACGTCTGACGAAATGATGGTCGGCTTTTTCGACGTCGCCGTCCCCGCAGGCATGGACAAGGAGAAATTTTTCGACCGGGGCTCGCCTGCGGTTCCCGGTCATTAAGCCATCACCTGCGTCCCTACTGGCTTGCGGGTATCGGTCCACGTCTGTAACACTTGTACGGGTCAAGCCCAATTGAGCACTCTTCCCACACCCCCAATCTCTCAAGAACTAGATCGACCTGCCAATCGCTTTCGGATCGTTTCCTACCTCGCGCTGGCCACGGTTTTCACGGCTGTGTATTTCGGATCGTTGTTTACGCCGCCTCTTCTTGACGACGCCGACAGCACGCATGCCGAAGCGGCTCGCGAAATGTTCGTCACCGGAGACTACGTCACCCTGCATGTAAACGGCGTGCGCTATCTGGAAAAGGCACCGTTACCTTACTGGCTGGTGGCGATCAGCTATCACATCTTCGGAATCAAGGAGTTTGCTACGCGCTTGCCGATGGCGCTTTCAGTGCTATTGCTAGGAGTTCTGGCAGTTGTGTGGGGGCGCCGCGCTTTCGGAGAACGTACCGGAGTTTATTCCGGCCTGTTCGTGTACACCTCGGCAGGCGTTTTTCTGTTTACCCGCGTTCTGATTCCCGACGTTTTGCTGAGCCTTCTGATCGCTTCGTCGCTTTATTTTTTCCTCACCGGACTTGAGAGCCCCGCCGAATCGTGGCGCTGGTACGCGGGATACGCGTGCATGGCCTTGGGCGTTTTGGTCAAAGGACTGATTGCCCTGGCATTTCCAGGCGGCGCTGCGGTCCTCTATCTAGCGATCACCGGAGACTGGCGGCGCTGGCGAGAATTTCGCTTGGCTTCGGGCTTGGCTCTGTTTTTCCTGATCGCCGCTCCCTGGCACATTTTGGCGGGCTTGCGCAACACCGGAGGTCAGGGCGGCCACGGATTCTTCTGGTTCTACTTCGTCAACGAACACTTCCTACGCTTTCTGGGCAAGCGTTATCCCCGCGACTACAACAAACTGCCGTGGGCACTCTACTGGTCGCTGCATCTGGTGTGGTTATTTCCCTGGAGCTTGTATGCGCCAGCAGCCATTCGGACGGTTATCGACCTTCGCAAGGGAGATCATCCGTCCGACTTTGCCAGCCGGACTCGTCTGATGTGTTGGATCCTGGCAGGTTTGGTGCTCGTGTTCTTCGCGATTTCGACCAACCAGGAGTACTACACCCTCCCTGCATACCTGCCGCTGTTCGTCCTTTTGGCGGACGGTGTTGCCCGGTGCGAACGGGCTGATTGCGAGGCCAATACCCGCAAGGGATGGCTGCGGATTTCGGCGGGAACGCTTGCGGTCATTGGCCTAGCCGCGGGAGCCACGCTGGTGAGCGTTCTCTGGCAATCGCGCCATTTGCCATTTGAACCTGATATCGGGAATGTGCTGGCCACGCACAATATGGACACCGATACGCTCTCCACTTCGCACATGCTTGACTTGAGCTACGCGTCTTTCGCGGCGTTGCGGCTCCCGGCGATCCTGGCTGCGATCGCGCTTCTGACAGCGCCATTGTTGTCTCTGATACTGAGAATTCGGCGTCGCCACTACGCTGCTACCTGGATGCTAGGCACAGGCTTGGCAGTCTTCCTGATCGCGGCTCACATTGCCCTCGCCCGGTTCGGCCCGTATCTTTCTTCGAGAGATCTTGCCCGGCAAATTGCGGAGAGGGCTCGTCCAGAAGACCGCGTCATGATTTACGGGGATCAGGCGTTCGGCTCTTCGCTCGTGTTTTACTTACGGCGTCCGATCGAACTGGTGGAAGGCCGCACCACCTCGATGTGGTTCGGATCCACCTTCGCGGATGCCCCGAAAATCTATCTGACCGATGCGGACTTGCAGAAAGACTGGGCTTCGAACGAGCGGATTTTTCTCTTCGTTCCCCCGCATCTGAAGGCGAAGGTCGACAGCTTGCTGCCAAATCGCTCGATCGTCGCCGAGGTTTCCGGCAAATACATTTACAGCAACCGTCCCTAAACGTCTTCGAGAAAGCAGTCTCTGCTAGACTTTCAGCTCTTGAGAAAGGCATAAAGATTAAGAGCAAAAGAATGATGAATCTGAAATCTGTCTTGATAATGTTTTCGGCAGTTGCACTGGCCAGCGGCTCGTTTATCGGATCGCTGGAGGCGTCGCCCGGGCCCATGCAGACTTCGGCGGAGCCGCCCGCAAAGAAGGCCGAGGAGCAGTTCAAGAACATACAGGTTCTCAAGGGAGTTCCTGCCGACCAGTTGTTCCCCACCATGCAATTCATCACCGCGTCGCTGGGTGTCGAGTGCGGCTTCTGTCACGTACAAAACGCGTTTGAAAAGGATGACAAAAAGCCGAAGGCAATCGCCCGAAAAATGATGGAAATGATGTTCGCCATCAACAAGGACAACTTCGACGGACATCGCGCCGTCACTTGCTATTCATGCCATCGTGGCAATCCGAAACCGATGGCGATTCCGGTAGTTATGTCCGACGAGTCGAACAATGTCGTTGCGGGCATGGGACCTGCAAAGTCCGAGCAGCGAAGCCAAAGATTCGAAGGATGCCGGGCCTGCTGCCGATCAATTGCTCGATAAGTATTTGCAGGCTGCAGGAGGCGCTGCAGCGATTGACAAGGTTACCAGTCGCGTCATGAAAGGCACCATCGATTTCGGCGGCAAGTCACTGCCGATCGACATCTATTCGAAGGCTCCTGACGAGCGGATTTCATTCACTCACATGCCTGAGGGAGACAGCGTTACCGCGTATAACGGGCACGAGGGTTGGCTGGCAACCGCCGGACATCCGATTCATGAAATGCGTGGAAGCGACCTCGACGGCGCATCCGTTGACGCGGATCTCCACTTCGCCTCGCACCTGAAGCAGATGTTTAGCGAAGTGCATACGCAAGGCTCCGAAAAGATCGGCGATCAGGAAACCTATGTCGTGGTGGGGAAGCGCGACGGAAAAACGCCCATCATCCTTTATCTCGACAAGCAATCGGGATTGCTCGTCCGCCTCGTCCGCTACGGCGACACAGCGTTAGGCTGGCTTCCGACGCAAATTGACTACGCCGACTATCGCGACGCGAACGGAGTGAAGGTTCCGTACCGCTGGACGCTGGCGCGCCCAAGCGGGCGTTTCACCATTCAAGTCACGGAACTCAAG
Source organism: uncultured Acidobacteriota bacterium (assembly GCA_963771765.1). Taxonomy (GTDB): domain Bacteria; phylum Acidobacteriota; class Terriglobia; order Terriglobales; family Acidobacteriaceae; genus Sulfotelmatobacter. The sequence goes on along the minus strand of CAVYUY010000035.1, from coordinate 76,765 downwards.
CAGAACGTTCCTGTGGACGACGCCAAGTTCGTCAAGCCCAGCGGCGCAGCCAGAACCGGCAAAACCCCCCGCAAAGTAAACCAAGACCGGGCGCCGGAATCAGTCTGCGGCGATTACGGTCGAGGACTGGGACTCTTACCGTCGTGCCCCGCGCCCACTTGCGTGACGGCTCCCTCGGCCTCAATCGTGACTTCGACCTGTGCGCCCTCTTTCAGCTTCACTTTGTGTCCATCGGCGTCAGTGAGCCGGTTGGGAACACGGATTTCGCGATAGAGGTGGTCTGCGCCTTCGATGCCGATCTGAGCTTTTTCCGGTTCGCCCGAACTGGGATGCGGGTTTATAACTTTTTCAACTTTCCCTGGAAGCGTAGTACTCGCCTTCGTTTTCTCTGCCGACACAAATCCCTCCGTCCGTCGAGCACATCTGCAGGTATTCTTGGTGCGTGTGTCCCTCAAGTATCTACGTATTTCCATGTACGCGCTATAGGTGAAACCCTGTAGTCGCGCAAAGCAGCCACCTTCTCACGGGGCCATTGCGGTCACGAGGCCCATCCACCCTTCTCGGCCTGGATTCAATAACAAAACCTGATAGGCACGATAAATAGTTTCGATTTCCGGAGGGCAGTGGAGGACGGTACATTGAGGCGTCATTTATCGGGTGCCGCAGCAGAATTCTCGAGATAGGGAGCCTTAACTTAGTGTCTAAAGGCAAAACGCTAATTCCTTGGCTGGCAGTAGCTCTGTTCGCGCTCTTCTGTGCACAGGCAGTCCTTGCCCAGTCCGGCGCTCCGGCGCCGAGTCCGTCGATTGACCCGAACGCTCGTCTGACGAAGCTGGAGCAGCAGGCAGCCGACGCAAAGAGCTCCGCCGACAACGCTTGGATGCTCACGAGTTCGGCCCTCGTCTTGATGATGACCGGGCCCGGCCTGGCTCTGTTTTACGGGGGGCTCGTTCGAAAAAAGAATGTCCTTGGCACCATGATGCAGAGCTTCGCGCTCATGGCGGTTGTCACGATCCTGTGGGGCCTCTTCAGCTACAGCTTGTCATTTGGTCCGGGGAATAGCTTCATCGGAGGATTTCAGAACCTCTTCCTGCGGGGCGTCGGGGCAGCGCCTGATGCCGACTACGCGGCAACCATTCCTGCCCAGACCTTCATGGTCTACCAGATGATGTTTGCAATCATCACGCCGGCGCTCATTTCTGGCGCGTTTGCCGAGCGCATGAAGTTTAGCGCGATGATGCTCTTCATGATTTTGTGGTCCGTGATTGTTTACGATCCCATGGCCCACATGGTTTGGGGCAAGGGCGGCCTGTTGAACGCCTCGTTGGGAGGCAAGTTTCCAACGCTGGATTTCGCAGGAGGCACGGTCGTCCACGTGACATCGGGAGTTTCCGCGCTGGTTTGCGCTCTGTATCTCGGCAAGCGAGTCGGATATCCGAAGGAATCGATGCCGCCTCACAGCGTCGTGCTGAGTTTTATTGGCGCTTGTTTGCTTTGGGTCGGATGGTTTGGCTTCAACGCCGGCTCCGCCTTGTCGGCGGGCAGCCTTGCGACGAGCGCATTTGTTGCGACCCACTTTGCCTCCGCAGCGGCGGCCTTGGGATGGGCGGGAGCAGAATGGGTCCGCAACGGCAAGCCCAGCGTGCTTGGAGGCATCTCAGGTGCCGTCGCCGGATTAGTAGCAATTACGCCTGCTTCCGGGTTCGTAAAGCCGATGCCGGCACTCCTGATCGGTCTGATCGCCGGTGTTTTTTGCTACTGGATGGTCGCCTTCGTCAAAGCAAGGTTTGGCTATGACGATTCTCTGGACGCCTTCGGTGTCCACGGGGCCGGTGGCACGCTCGGAGCCATCTTGACCGGCATTTTTGCGGTAAGCGTGGTGAATCCTATCTTCAAAGACGCTCAAGGCAACACCATTCGCTTCGGGTTTGCTGGAAGGGAATGCCCATCAGTTGCTGAATCAGCTCGTAGGCGTAGCGATTGCTTGGGGGCTCGCGATCGTCGGAACCCTTGCCATCCTGAAATTCGTGGATCTCACGATTGGTCTGCGAGTTTCAGAAGAGGACGAGATGCAGGGCTTGGATCTCTCCCAGCATGGCGAAGAGGGTTACTATTGGGAAGCGTCGGCATGATGCTGCTCAGGGCGCCTAAGGCGCCTAAGTCGCCTGAGCGGTGAGCCGTGAAAATCGAAGACAGGACTTCTTAATATCATGACGAAGATCGAAGCAGTCATTCAAAACTCCAAGCTGGAAGCGGTCAAAACTGCTCTGCAGGAAGTCGGTGTGGAAGGTATGACGGTCCTCGAGGTGAGAGGCCACGGCCGTCAGAAAGGGCACACGGAGGTTTATCGCGGACGGGAGTACAGCGTCGATTTGATTCCAAAAACGAAGTTGGAGATGGTACTGCCCGACGCGATGGTCGAGAAAGCTGTGCAGGCCATCCTGGGCGGTGCGCGCACGGGAAAAATCGGCGATGGAAAGATTTTTCTTTCCCGAGTCGATGAGGCAATCCGCATTCGTAACGATGAACGTGGGGAGGGGGCGCTGTAGGTGCGCAACTCCTCTGAGGCAAGTCATGGTTCATCAGCACAGCTGTTCTTGCCGGGAGGGTTCCGGAGAGTGTCGAGGCAGCGGCGAACACCATCGCCTTCCCCGAACTCCTGGCACGAGGAACAAATCCTTCTCATAATGGCAGCGTCCTCATTGATCGGCGAGTTACGGGATTCCATCAACGACGAATCGCTGCGCATCCAGCGGGAGTTTGAATCCACCGGGGAGGGGCGGGCCGCTGTCTCGCAGCGTACCCGGCTGGTCGAAGATATCCTCGCGAGATTATGGCGCGATCTTGTTTCACAGGATGAAGCCAAGCCTGCCAACTTCTGCCTCGTGGCCACTGGCGGTTTCGGTCGCGGCTGGCTCTTTCCCTACTCCGACATCGACCTGCTCTTTCTGTTCGGCGATCGCGAAGCGGAACAAGCATTTAAAGATCCGGTGCGCCGTTTCTCGCAGGAACTCTGGGATCTGCGGCTGAAGCTGAGTCCCGCATCCCGAACGTTGGCTGAGTGCGACCGCTACGACGCGAACAATACCGAATTCACCATCTCGCTGCTCGACTGCCGCTATCTTGCCGGTGATCGCGACCTTTTTCGAAAGCTTCACGACAAAGTCATTCCCAAGCTCGTGATGCGCGAATCGAAAGGCTTGCTGCAAGGGCTGGCGGAAGTGACGCGCGAGCGCCATTCCAAACACGGCATGACCCTCTACCATCTGGAGCCGAATCTGAAAGAAGCTCCGGGTGGACTTCGCGACTGCAATGTGGCCAACTGGCTCGCCCTGATTTCGGCCATGGACAAGCTTCACGACTGGCCCGATGCCAGCTCGCTGCGAGCTCCGGTCCGGAAGCAAATGGAGACTGCCCTCGATTTCCTGATGTCCGCGCGCTGCTTCCTCCACTTCCGTCACGGGCGCGATGACAACACGCTCAGTTGGGAAGCTCAGGACGAAGCCGCGGCGCGCAAGATCGGTGCCGCAGATTCCGGCGCCTTATCGGCCGCGGATTGGATGCGGATTTACTTCGGCCACGCCCGCGCCGTGCAGCGCACCGTCACCCAGTTGCTGGAGGAAATTCCGGAGGCCTGGTCTGCTCTGTATCGTCAAGTCCAGAGCTGGCGTTCCCGCCTCACCACACCCGATTTCTCAGTCGTGGATGGGCTTATCTTCCTGCAGCAGCCCTCTTCGCTGCAGGACCCAGAAGTACTGCTGCGCATGTTTCATTTCATGGCGCATCACGGCCTGAAACTGAGCGCGACGACCGAGTTTCGCATCGAACAAGCCCTCCCGGCATTGGCCGCAACTCCGCCGCGGGGAGCGGAATTGTGGTTGTATTTGCAGGAAACTTTGTTGCAGCCTTATGCGGCCGACGCACTCCGCGCGATGCATTCCCTTCGCCTGCTGACACTGCTCTTGCCGGAGATGAGGCTGATCGACTCGCTCGTGGTGCGCGATTTCTATCATCGATTCACGGTGGATGAGCATTCCTTTCTTGCCATCGAAAGCCTGCACCGCCTCAAGCAATCGCAGTCGGAATGGGACAAGCGCTACGCCGAATTGCTTGGCGAACTTGAAAATCCGGAATTGCTCTATCTCACTCTGCTCTTGCACGACACCGGAAAAGGAGTGCCGGGCGACAACCATGTCGAGGCCAGCCTTGAGATCGCGAATCAAGCCATGGATCGTCTGGATGTCGATCCACGAGAGCGGGCCGAAGTCTTATTCCTGATCTCCAACCACCTCGAGCTTTCCGCCGCGCTGCGGCGCGATATTTTTGATCCACCGACCGTGGCTGCGTTTGCCGAAAAGATGGGTACTCCGGAACGACTGAAGATGTTGTGTCTGCTCACCTATGCCGACATCAAGGCGGTGAACCCTGAGGCCCTGACGCCATGGAAAGCCGAGAATGTTTGGCAGCTCTACATCTCGGCCGAGAATTATCTGAGCCGCAGCGCTGACCAGCGCGTCCACACCGACGTGAACGATGAGAAGCTGGCGCGGCTTCGCTCGCTCGCCCCAGTGACGGGTGGCAAATTTAAGGCATTTCTTGAAGGCTTTCCGCAGAGATATCTATTGGTTCATACCGCAGAGGAAGTGATGCGCCATCTGCAGATGTCCGAGGAACTGGGTAACGATCCGGTGCAGGTGGAACTGAAACGCGGCCGGCACTGGTACGAACTGACTCTCGTGACACGGGACCGTCCCTCGCTGTTCGCCAAGGTCGCCGGTGTTCTGGCAGCGTGGGGGATGAACATTGTTAAGGCCAACGCGTTCTCGAACCAAGCCGGAACGGTCGTCGACACGCTTTACTTCACCGACCGCTTTCGCACTCTCGAACTGAATCTTTCCGAATGGGATCGATTCCGCCGGAGCGTCGCTAGCGTGCTTTTGGGAGAAGTCGATCTCGAAAAGATGTTGCGCGACCGCCAGCGCTCAGAGAAAGGCGCTATCGCGAAGGTAAAGGTCGAGACCAAGATCGAATTCGATGACAAATGCTCCGCCACGAGCACGCTGGTGCAGGTGATTGCTCAGGATCGTCCTCGCCTGCTGCATCGTATCGCCTCGTGCCTTTCCGAAAAAGAGTGCAACATCGAAATCGCGTTGATCGACACCGAAGGCCAGATGGCGATTGATACTTTCTACCTGACCTCGAAGGGGCGAAAACTGACCGCGGATCATCGCATGCAGGTGGAAAAAGGGCTGCTTGATGAATTGAAAGCGGAGTAGCGGCCGTCTCTTTCGAGTCGATAAATGCGCCTCCGCAGAGACATCAAGGTCATCCCTGCGGAAGCCTTAACGGTAGTTGATTGCTACTTCGTCGAGAACTTGAACACCGTCTTTTCGTGGAACGTCGTGCCCGGTTTCAAGATCGTGTTCGGAAAATCCGGATGATTCGGGGAATCGGGAAAGTGCTGCGTCTCCAGACAGAATCCGTAGCGATGTTTGTAGACCCGGTTCTCTTTGCCTGTGACGGTTCCGTCGAGAAAGTTTCCCGTATAGAACTGGACTCCAGGTTGTGTCGTTGATACCTCCAGCACGCGCCCGCTCGTCGGTTCGTAAACACGAGCGGCCAAAGTAAGCCCCGCACCCTTCCGGTTGATGACGAAATTGTGGTCGTAGCCATGACCGAGAACGAGTTGGTCGTAGTTCTCATCGATTCGTGAGCCGATCTTCGTCGAAGTGGTGAAGTCGAACGGAGTGCCCTTCACCGGCCGCAGTTCGCCGGTCGGAATCAGATTCTTATCGACAGGAGTGAAGCGGTCGGCGTTGATCATGATTTCGTGGCTGAGAATGTCGCCCGTCCCTTGCCCGGCCAGGTCAAAGTAGCTGTGCTGGCTCACGTTGATCGGCGTGGCTTTGTCGGTCGTTGCTTCGTAGTCCAGGATGAGTTCGTTCGAATCCGTCAACGTGTAAGTGACCTTCACCTTCAAATTGCCGGGAAATCCTTCCTCGCCGTCTTTGCTCAAGAAACTGTAGGCGATCGCGGTCTTGCCTTTCAGAATCTCCGCATCCCAGACCACCTTGTCGAAGGTCCGCGTTGTGCCGCCGTGCAGCGTGTTCGGGCCATCGTTTTTCGGCAAGGTATACGTTTTCCCGTCGAGCGCAAAAGTTCCGTTCGCGATGCGGTTGGCATAGCGTCCCGACGATGGCGCCCAGGTACGGCGGATTCGGGATGTAGCCCTCCATCGTGTCGTGTCCGAGCACGACATCCGCCAACTCGCCTTTGCGATCGGGAACGCGGATCGACAGAATGATGCCGCCGTAGTTCATCGTGCGGACTTCCATACCGTGAGAATTAGTGAGCGTATACAAGTTGACGGGCCTCCCGTCCCGCGTGCCGAAGGGTTTCTGTTCAACCCCGGAGCTGTGTTTTGTGGGATTCGCTTGCGCGAAGAGAAATCCGCCGAGCGCGAGGACGAGGATTACGTTTACGGGAAAGAGGCGTCTTGGCATCATGGCGAAAAGTGTACTACGGCAGGGCGGATTTGTGATGCAGCGGCTCGGCCGCCTGACCGGGCAGCTGCCAGTTTGATTCCAAAATCGAGTGACATGCCTCGCAAAGGTAAGTTTCGCGCAAATCGATCCACTCGACCGCGTGAGACGAGGCCATGACGCAACGGTAGTCCTGACAATGTCGAAGATCGAGGGTGTGACCGATTTCATGCACGCATTCCTTCAGCAACCGCTGCCGGAGCAAAGCATCGTCGGCATCGAGTCCATAAAACTCCTGTCTCAACCGGTAAGTCGAAACCACCGCACAGGGCCCGCCGATTTGCGCTTCGCCGAAAACATACTTCAAGATGGGGATATAGAGATCGACGTCAGCGACAGCGAGAAATCGCCAATCCTTTGGACGCACTAGATTCACCACTCGTTGCCAGCAATTCGGAAGAATGAAATTGCTGGCGTTCCGCGTGATAGACAGGGCGTTGGATCCAGGTCGAAGGGAAGGATCTCGCATTCGACCGGAAGACTTTGGGGAATCGTCTGGCGCTAAGAACTCCAGCATCGAGTTCTCGGTCTTACCGACTCGGAGCAGGTGAACAAGTTTCATGCGAGCGCGCTTCCGTCAATGCTAGTTTCTGATGCTCGCCACGGCGCGGCTCCATCCGTAACGTTTCAGTTTGTGATGCAGCGTGACCCGGTCGATATCCAGCACCTCGGCTGCGCGGCTCTGATTTCCGCCACAGGCCTCCAGCACCCGCAGGATATGAGCGCGCTCCACTTCTTCCAGGCTTTCTTTGCTGGAGCTTGCCGCGGATGACTTGTTGTTTGAAGATGAAATCCTGCTCCCGCAGTTCTGGTTCTTGCGCGACGACCATCGCCCGCTCGACCGCATTTTCCAGTTCTCGAACATTCCCCATCCACGTCTGCTGTTGCAATTGCTCAACGGCCGAAGGAGCGATTCGCGTGATGTGCTTATTCATCGCAAGAGCAAACTTCCGCACAAAGTGATCCACCAGTAACGGGATATCTTCTCGCCGCTCGCGCAACGGCGGCAATTCAATGTGGAAGACATTCAGACGGTAGTAAAGATCCGGGCGAAACGTGCCTTCTTCGATCATCAGATCGAGTTTCTTGTTCGTTGCGGCCACGCAGCGAAAGTCGACCTTGATCACCTGATTGCCACCCACGCGGGTAATCTCGCGCTCCTGCAGGACGCGCAGCAGGTCGGTCTGCGTCTTTAGGCTGATATCGCCAATCTCATCCAGGAACACCGTGCCGCCTTCAGCGATCTCGAACTTCCCCTTCTTCCGGTATTGCGCACCCGTGAATGCGCCTTTTTCGTGGCCGAAGAGTTCGCTTTCGAGCAGAGTCTCGGTTAAGGCTCCGCAATGAATCGCGACCAGAGGATGGAAGCGGCGCACGCTGGCCGCATGAATCGCGCGCACAACCAAGCTCTTTGCCCGTACCGCTCTCGCCCGTGATGAGCACGTTGGCGTCGGTGGGCCCGACCGTCTCAATCGCCTCGCAGACCCTGCGCATGGCCGGGCTATTGCCAACGAGATCGCCGGGACGAGTTGCCTCCGCAACCGTCTCGCGCAGGCGCACATTTTCTTTCTCCGCTCGACGATGGGCCAAGCGCCTTCTTCACTAGATGAGCAATCTCATCCGGATCGAGTGGCTTGCTGACGTAGTCGTACGCGCCATTCTTCAGCGCAGTCACCGCGGTTTCGACCGACGCATACCCTGTCATCATGATGACGATGAGGTCGGGATCCAACTCGTGCAGCCGGCGCTGCAATTCGATTCCGTCCGTGCCACGCATCTTGATGTCGAGCAGCGCAACGTCCCATTTATTCTCTGCCATCCGCGTCAGGGCATCGCTCGCGCTTTCGCACGTCCCAATTTCATAGCCCTCTTCCCGGAACCATTTGCCCAACGAATCGCGCACGCTCAGTTCATCGTCAACGATCAGTAGCTTGCCTTGTGTTTCCACGTGATCACCTCCCGCTGGCCGCAATGGCAATTTCTCCGGACGAGGCCGGCCCGGTCTGCGTTTCGCCTCGATTCGCCGGCAGAGTGACAGTAAAAGTTGTTCCCCGTCCAGCCTCGGATTGCACTTCGATGCTTCCGTGATGCCGTTCAAGAATGCTCTGGCTGATCGCGAGTCCCAGCCCGACGCCTCGCCCTGTTTCCTTGGTCGTCAGAAAAGGCTCGAAGATACGTGGCAGAATGTCGGCCGGAATTCCAGCTCCGTCGTCCCGCACGACGATGCGTACTGTGCCCGTATCGCGTCTCGAGTCGGGTGGTGAGCCACAAGTTGCCGCCTTGCGGCATCGCGTCCATCGCATTCATGATCAGTGCGAGCAGAACCTGTTCGATCTGCGCTCCGTCGCACAGCACCAGGGGCAGGTCAGGATCGAGCTGTTGTTGCACCTGAGTTCCGGCCAGATCGAGTTGATGTTGCACGAACCGCATCGAACGATCGATCACCTGGTTCAGGTCGGTGGGTTGCAGGTTCATCGGCGTCGTTCGGGAGAATGTCAGAAGATTCTTCACCAGATCGCCGCAGCGCCGGCTTTCCGACGCGATCAGATCGAGCGAGTCGCAAATTTCTGATTTCCGGCTTCTGTCCCGCATCGTCTCGATCGACCCACTTCCGCAGAAGTTTTGCGTAGGTCAGGATGCCCGACAGGGGATTGTTGATCTCGTGCGCAAGCACGGCTGCCATCTTGCCGATGGACGCCATTTTTTCCGTGTGCAGCGCATGTTCGTGCGCTCGCTTCAACTCGCTCGTCTTTTGCTCGACTCGATCTTCCAAAGTTCGAGTCCAGGCCGCATTCTCCTTGTGCTCCGCTTCCAGCTCGCCGGCTCATCGCGTTGAATGAACTGGCGAGTTCCCCGATCTCATCTCGCGACCGAACCTCAATCTGAAACCCCAGATCGCCAGCCGCGATATGTTCCGTCCCGCTTTGCAAAGCGTTGATCGGCCGTCCCACAACCTGCCAAACCACAAACCAGCTGACGATCACGATCAGCAGCAGCGCGCATCCCGTGTAGACGATCATGCGGCGGCTACTCTCCGCCAGTTGCACGTCCGCTTTGGCGAGCGACAGGTTCGTGTCGAGTACCCCGAGAATCTGCTGTTCGGCGGGATGCGCATGGCACGCTGCGTTCGAGCAGTCAGGCTGGTTCTCAATCGGAGTGATAACGCCCAGCACTCGCGTGCCAGAGGCGTTTCGGTAAATTCGGAAGCGGTCCGGCCGATTCAGTCGAGCCAAAGGTTGTGATTGCGCATGGCACGCATAACAAGCCTCTGCCGTCTTATCAACTACGTGGCTCTGTTCGGCGGAGTCGGTCGTGTAGGTGATCCGGCCTTCCTGATCGAAGATACGAATCTTCTCCATGCCGGGTTCGGCCGCCATCATCTGAATCGAGTGGTAGAGTCCTTCCCGATCATTGCGCAGCATGTAGTCGGTGGTGCCGTGCTTCACGATGTCGCTGATTCGCTCGGCGCTCAGCAGCGTGTATTGTTCGAGATGGCGCCGGTGCAGCCGGACGTTGAGATAACCCAGCAGGGCGAAGGTCGCGATCATCGCGCACAGTAGAAGCAGGTTCAGCTTTGCGCTGAGCCGATGAGCTTTTTGCGACCACTGTCCGCGCTCTGGGTCAGTCTCCAGCATGTTCCAGCACCGCGGAGTTTGCAGGCATATCGCTTTCAGCTTCGAGTCCAGGCAACTCCTCTGAACGTAGTTCGTGCTTCGGGAAAATCGGCAAATACTTCACTGCCAATCCGAAGAGTGCAAAACCGGCCGCGATGATCATTCCGGTTACGGCCAATTCGGTCCATTTGGGGAAATACCGGACTCCAGTGGACCCTTCAAATCCGGTGATGCTGACATTCATTCGATTCGTAATGAACCCAAGCACGACCAGGACGGCGGAGAAGTAGAGACCGTTCGCACTCGACCGCACCCGGCGCTGCACCAGCAGGACCAGTGGCAGTACGATCGCGAGCATGATTTCGAGCCAGAACAAATAGGTCTCGTAGCTCGCATGAAACGCCAGCTTCAATGCTCCTCGATTCGCGAGATCTTCAAGTCGTAAAATCCCATAGACTCCGAGCACCACGATCAGCACGCGTCCCAGCTCTTGCAGGACTGGCAGCTCCAGCTCCAATCCGAAGTGCCTCGAACTCATCGATGACTCAAAGATCGTCATCGCCAGCCCCACCGCGATCGCCGAGAGAAAGAAAAATACTGGAAGCAGCGGGCTGTACCAGAACGGATGCAACTTTTCGGGGACGATCAGGTAAAGCGTGCCGAGAGACGATTGATGGAGCGTCGACAGAATGACCCCGAAGATCACCAGTGGGATCAGAATCCTTTGTACGATCTTCAGCGCCTTTTCCATCTTGAATCGCTCCAGCACGATCGGGGAGAACTCAAGCGCGAGCACCGTGGTGTAGAGCATCACGCAATACGCCACTTCAAACATCACGGAGTGCGGATTCCGCATGATCAGCGGATGCCATATGTTGTAAGGCTTGCCCAGATCAAACATCAGGGCAGCGCTCACCAGCAGGTATCCAAGAAATGCGGTGAGAATCGTCGGACGAATGATGGAGTGCAGCCGCTTGATGTTCAGAATGTGAACCGCTGCCGTAAGCGTGAAGCCGCCAGCCGCCAGCATGACGCCGCAGAGAACATCGAAGCTGACCCAGATTCCCCAGGGAAACTGGTCTGACAAGTTCGTCGATGCGCCCAATCCCTTCGTGAATCGGACAAACGTCGCATACAGGCCCGCCGCCATCAGACACAGGAACAGCAATCTCCAGAAAGTGAGCCGGAAGATGGAATTGCGGGCCATCAGCGATTCCTTCCTTTCTTCACATCCGAGTCGGCTTTGTGGCCTTCCGCCATCGCGACCTCTTCGCGACGGTGCGTGATCCACCACACCCCACCGAGCACCATCCCGCCGAGCGGGACGAAGTCGGGAATGTGCGACAGAACGCGGTAGGTCAGCATCGGGAGCGGGTCTTTCGCAAGATTCGTGCGGTAGCCAAAGGTTTCGAACGGAACGGCTGAGAGCAAAAGAACAGAAGTGCCGCCCACTTCTTCGAGCCCATAGATGTGATTCACGTACTTGCCGGGATTGTCCTGGATACGCTTCTGCGCCTCGGCGATCAGGCTCTCGCGCTCCCCAAACTTGGTTGCCCCAGTCGGGCAAATCTCAGCGCACGCCGTCTGCTTTCCTTGTGCCACACGATCCGGACACATGGTGCATTTCTGCACCTTGGGAAATAATTTGCCCCATTCATATTTGGGAACGCTGAAGGGACAAGCGACCATGCAGTACCGGCATCCCATGCACTTCGAAGCGTCGTAGGTAACCGGACCGAGCGCTGTCTTCTTAAGAGCGCCGACCGGACAAACGGAGGCGCACGACGGTTCCTGGCAGTTCATGCACAGGCGCCGCATGAACTTGTCGCCGCGAGTCATGACGCAAGTCAGTTTGTGCGCGGACTGAAACTCCTCCGTCGCGATCGAATCATCGTAGGAGAGATCATTTTGTGTGGCGCAGGCTTGCTCACACTGTCTGCATCCGATGCAAACCGTCGAGTCGTATAACAGTGCTTTGCTCATCGAATACCGTGCCGGCTCGCTGGATAGCGCAGACGAAGCGAACGCCGGGTATCCTTTCGATCGACGGCTCGCCCTGAATGAGAAAGCAAAATGCGATTGCTGGCGTAACGCTGCCGTATTGGTACCGTGATACCTGCTTATCTCATCAGCGCAGAGACTGTCGCGAAATTCAGCTGCTATGACAGTTAAGATTTTCAGCAATTCAGAAAATCTTGGCCGTGATCTCTGTCACCGTTCCGCGTGATGGCGGTCAAATCAGCCTTGGGAATCTTCGAATCCGGATCGGCCGTGGTGTTTGACAACATTGCGGTGATTGGAAACGCATCAGCCGCCCTCCGGACTTCAAGTCGTTGAAAAAATGCCTCTTCCAGCCTTTCGCCGGATCTCTCGCGCAAACGTGAGTAATTACGCTGTTGCGAACTTCATCTAAATCGTTGATGAGTTTCTCGGCGAAATCCCTTCCCCCAAATTTTGCCCACTAGCCATTGCGTTCGGTTTCAACGGGATAGAAGTGATCGTGCCGGCTTTCTCGGCAGCCTTCCGGTTTGGCGCGCAGATTGCCTTTAGTAAAGGTGCGAGCTGCGACAAATAAAGCCGCTCCAAGCGAGGTGGGTTATGACAGTCATCCTGGTTCTTCTGACGTTCGCAATCTTTCTACTCATCGATTACGTTCGCGGCCATAAGCAAGTGGTAAGGCAGCCGGCAGTTCAAACCATTCGCGTCGAAACTCCATCGCGCGTGATTCCGGCCATGGTCGCCGGATTTCAGGTTCCCGACAACGTCCGCTATCACGCGGGACACACGTGGGCACTGAGTGAGAGTTGCGAGATGGTCCGCGTGGGAATCGACGATTTCGCTTCGAAGCTGATGGGGAAAATCGAAAATATCTCTCTGCCGCAGCGCGGCCGCTGGGTTCGGCAAGGCCAGAAGATGTGCACCTTCTTCCGCGACGGCAAGTCGGTGGACATGGTGTCGCCGATCGAAGGCACGGTGACCGACATCAACGAGTCCGTGGCGAAGAATCCCGATCTCGCCCGTCGCGATCCCTACGGCGAAGGCTGGCTCGTCACCGTGCAGGCACCCGATTCGAAGATCAATTTCCGTAACCTGCTTGGAGGCACGTTGGCTCGGCTCTGGACCGAATCCGCTGCTCTTCAACTTCGCAACAAGATGCCGGCTCTGGCCGGAGCGTTAGCGCAGGATGGCGGGGTCGCGGTCGATGATTTAACGGCGCACATGCCCGATGCCGACTGGGTCGCGATCACCAAAGAATTCTTTTTATCCTGACGGCGTCGCAGAAACAAGCTAACCTCGCTTACTCCCACGGCCGCCCGAATCATTTCGGGCGGCCGCGTTTTTTGGGGGGAAGCCCTCACTCCGAAATCACTGGCTGAGCAACTTGTTGTGAATGGGACCGAACAATCGACGCGCCCACAATGACCGCAGAACTGAGCATAATTACGCGCAAGTACTGGGCCGGCGGAATCGCCGCATCCCCAAGGATGGTCCGCAGCAGTCCAAAGGTCGCGCTGCTCGCGCAAAAAGCAAAATAAACTCTCTCCCTGAGGCACCGCGAGATGCTTACCAACCAGGCCAAAACCGACGCGACCGTCAGATAAATCGCAATCAGCACTAAGTCAGCGGTTGCGATCTGCCCGCGAAAAATACCTGCCTTAGGGGACGCAAAGCCGTGCCCAGCGATCCCCAGAAAAATGACCGAGTGGATCAGGGCGACCAGTGCGCGTTTGCGATTGTTGAGTACGCCGAAATCGTTCATAAGCGATGATCCAGTTTCGACGAGGAAGCAACGCCTTGGGTGTGACGTTCTGTACGGGCAGCTGTGATCGGAATCACAGCTGCGGATAACCGCTCCCTCTGGTCTGCAATGAGTGATACCCTTGCGGGCCATATGAGCAACCGAATCTTTGTTCTCATCGTGGTAGGGTGTCTCCTGCCACGCTGGACTGCGTCCGCGCAAACCGCTCCCTCCGCATCGCATCCAATCCTTCTTCATGCTGCGCGACTGCTCGACGTTAAAGCCGGAAAGATCGTCAAGCCGGGAGAAATTCTTTTTCAAGGCGACCGCATTGTCGAAGTGGGCGCGTCGGTCAAGCATCCCGCCGATGTCGAAGTCATCGATCTTGGTGACCGGACCTTGATGCCAGGCCTGATCGATGCTCACATCCATCTGTTCCTTCATCCCGGAGCCGAAGATTTGCAGACCGTGCAGGAGTCGGTGCCCGAGCGCACGATCATGGCCACGCTGGCGGCACGAGACGATCTGATGGCCGGTTTTACGGCCGAGCGCGATATGGGGACCGAGGGTGCCGGTTCAGCGGACACGGCGGTCCGCGACGCGATTGACGCCGGCCGGATTCCCGGCCCGCGCCTGCGCATCAGTGGCAATGCCATCAACATTCTGGGTGGCCACGAGGACGCCATCGGTTACAACCCCGAGGCGCACATTCTTCCTAACGCGAACTACGCCAACACGGCAGATGAACTCGTAGCCGTGATGCGCCAACAATTCAAGGAGGGCGCAGACTTCATCAAGATTTATGAGACCGGCGCGGATTCCGTAAAGAATGGCAAGCTCTCCACGCCGTTTCAATACACCGAGCCGCAACTCGAAGCCGCAGTGAAAGAAGCGGCAAGGCTCGGCAAGCACGTTGCCGTTCACGCCACCGGAGAACCCGGAACGCTGTACGCGGCGCAAGCTGGAGTGGTGTCCATCGACCATGCCGACCAATTGAGCGACGAGACCATGCGGCTGATGAAGGAGAAGCAGATCTTCGCCGTGCCGACGTTTGCCATCTTCGAATACTTTGCCGAACATGCGGCCACGCCGCAACAAGCGGATCGCGAGCGCCAGATCCTCGACCTCAAAGTGCAGGAATTCAAAAAGCAGATTGCGGCCGGAATTCCTATAGCCGCCGGATCTGACGTCGGTCCTTTTCCCCATGGAACGCAGGCGCGCGAACTTGTGTCTCTCGTGAAGTACGGAATGTCACCTTTGGCGACGCTGCAGGCCGACTTGCTGAATGGCGCGAAGGTGCTCGGGTGGGAAGGGCAAATCGGATCCCTTGAATCGGGCTACATGGCCGATGTTATCGCGGTGAAAGGTGACCCCCTCGCCGACATTTCCGCGGTCGAAAACGTTGTATTCGTGATGAAAGGAGGGAAGGTTTTCAGGAAATGAATGCTGCGAGGAACAGAAAAGCATCACATCGCGGACCTGCAAACTTCTGCACACAGCTCCCGCGGTTTCTCATGAGATAGCTTTACTAAACGGCGCGTTATCAATGGGATGCAGTGATCGCAAGTGAGATACGGATGGATGCCCGATTGCCACTATCCAGGTGTTCCGATCGAGCAGGAGATTATGACTAAACGAAGATGTATGCAGCGGTCTTCGCATCAGCGCCATGGTTTTGCTGTTCGGTCTTCTTTGCCTGCATTCATGTATTTGCGGAGGGACCACTCCCAGACGCGCCGAGCGTGAGTCCTTCCCCGGCCACGACAGCGTTCGTGGCAGCGGCACCGCGAGGAGACATCGAACACCACTTTTGGGATAAGGCGAACGTGGCGCTTTTCGCCGCCGCCGCAGCTTCCAATTTTGCGGATTTCGGCGTGACTCGCGCGAACTTGCAGAATGGCGGTCAGGAACTCAATCCGATGGTCCGCATCTTCGGCCGTTCCACCGCAGGCCTTGCAATGAATTTCGTCGGCGAAACAGCTGGAGTCGTCAGCATCAGCTATTTCTTTCACAAGACCGGCCACCACAAACTCGAGCGCGCAGTCTCTTTCGTCGACATCGGTGGATCCACTGGTGCCGTCGCCTACGGCTTGATGCATCGCTGATTTCGCACCAAGCCGCTGCTGAAACCTCTCAGGCTCCTACCACACGATCTTTCCCGCCAGTTGGATGTGACGCGATCCGCCCGACCCGATGACTGGATTTGAAGCTGCCACATCCGGCGTGAATACCACCGTGCCGACCGTGTCGGGGGTCGACAGATCGGTATTCATCGTGAACACGTCAAAATTAGCGTGATTCAGGATGTTGAAGACCTCTCCGCGAAGCTGCAGCTTCACCCGCTCGTTCAGCTTCCATACTTTTGACAGCGACATGTCCCAGTTGGTGAAAGTAGGTCCGCGGAAGATGTTGCGTCCCATGTTGCCCTGCGAGCCGAAGACCGGCGCGGTCAAAATGGTGTTGCCCGAGACGTAGCAACCGAAATCAAGTAACTGCTGTGCGCCTGCGCTCGATGCGCCTCCCGCAGCGTCGATGCACTGCTGGTTTCCCGTAACGTTGCCGCTGCTGTCGGTCGAGAAATCATTCCACGAGATGAACGGCAGCGCGGTCTTCTGAGACCAGTGAATGTTCTTTGCCGGACCTACCATGTTCCAGCGGTCGTTGAATTCTCCGGTCAGGCTGAGATCGTCGTTGAAGTCGCCGAGCGTGTAGGGTTCTCCGCTTTGCAGGTTCACGATGCTCGTCACTTGCCAGCCTTCCAGCATCTGGCCCTTCGTCTTGAGAGAAGGTAGATCGTAGGTCAGCGAGAGCGTGAAGCGGTGGCGGATGTCATAGTCGCCGTTCCCGCGCTCCGCCCCGTAGTTGTTGCTGTCGGGAGGGACGCCCGCCAGATTGCTCGTCGCCG
The DNA here is from genome assembly GCA_963771765.1 of uncultured Acidobacteriota bacterium. Taxonomy (GTDB): domain Bacteria; phylum Acidobacteriota; class Terriglobia; order Terriglobales; family Acidobacteriaceae; genus Sulfotelmatobacter. Next base: position 59,965 of record CAVYUY010000035.1, on the reverse strand, counting down.
TATCGATTGCGTGTCCGTAGGTATAGCCCGCCAGCAAGTACAGCCCGTGCGAGTAACGCTTCGTCAGCGTCACCTGCAGGGAGTTGAAATTCGAATTCGACCGGTTGCCGAGGAAATCCAGGAAGCCGATCTGCGGCAAGCACGGCCCGCCGAAACCCTGTCCGCCCTGCGCCACCGGGCAGTTGGTCGACGAGCGGCCGCCCGATTTTTCCGTTTCACCCGGATCGTAATTGCGGATTTACCTGGTTGATGTCGGTGACGCTGTACAGCTTAACGCCATGATTCGCAACGTACGCGATTTGCAGCAGCATCGACTTCGACAACTCCTGCTGCACGTTGAAATTCCAGTTCATGACATACGGAGTTTTGAGATGTGGATCGACGCCGAACAGATCGCACTGGCTGTCGATGCTGCAAACGTTTCCAGATGCGCTGGCGTTCGGGAAGATCGTTGGACTCTGATTCGGCGAAAGCCAGTTGATCTGCGATCCGTCGGTTGAAATCTGAAGGAATGAAGTGATGCTCCCTGTAGGTTGCTGCGTGATCCCATTCCCGTCGACGTAAGGAATGCCGCTGGGGTTCAAGTTCAGCCCGCCGCCGTTGAACATAAACGTGCGGATCGACGGCTGCTCGAAGATCACGCCAAATCCGGAGCGGACGACCGTTTTGCCAGTGCCGAAAACATCCCATGCCAATCCAACGCGCGGAGACAGGTTGTTGTAGTTGGTCGGATACGGCGAACTGATGCCCTGACCCACCTGCACCAGCCCGCTGGGAGAAGTCGGCGAATAGTTCGCGAGCAGGTTGTGTGAATCCTTGATCGGATTGGTGACGTCGTAACGCAATCCCAGATTCAGCGTGACGTGCTGTGTCGCTTTCACGTCATCTTCGAAAAAGAACCCTGTCGATTTCTGGCTGACCTGGCGCGTTGGATCTCCATAGAGGAATCGCCAACGGCGCACGTCTCCACTCAGGAACTGATAAAGCTCGCGAAAATCAACGCGCCCGCGTCCATAGCCCGCGCGGAAGTAATCGACGTCGCCGAAGCGGAAGCTGCCGCCGAATCGAATGGTCTGCCTGCCTCGCGTGTAAGAGGCGGTGTCAGAGACGTTGAAGGTCTTGCTTGGAGTCGTGTACAACGGCCAACTCGAATTGCCGCCCATGTAGTTGAACTCGGTGCCGGGAGTAATGCGGGGAAAGCCGAAGAGGCGAGGATCGGTCACTCCCGTATTCAATCCGTAGGTAGCCGGATCCACGTGTTGATCGACCGGACCGATCGCTTCGTTGAAGCTGTTGTAGCTGAACCGCGCTTCGTTGGACCAGGCGGAACTGAAGTTCGACGCCAGACTCACTCCGAATACTTTTGTGATCGGACTAGTTGTCGAGAGCCACTCTGGACGAAGGGGAATGGTGTCTTCCTCCGTCTGATTCGTGTTGGCGTAGATGAAACGCCCGCTCAGGATGTGACGCGAACTCAGTGCGAAATCGGTCTTGGCAACGAGATTGTCGCCGCGATTTTTGTTGGTAAAGTCGAAGTTGATCGCGGCTGGGTCGGTTTGAGACATCGTGAATCCCGGATTCGGCAGGAACAACTGCGACAGTTGCTGGCTCAACGGATTCACCGCACAGGCCGACGACGAATCGAAGTTCGCCTGGCAATAAGCCACGTTGTTCGGATCGTTGAAATACGCAATCGCGTCCGGAAGGCTGTAGAGCGCGGAATTCGGACTGCCGTCGGAGTTCGCGATGCCACCCATCTGGGTCGCCAGCGAAGCTGTCACGGGACTGTCGGTCACTCCGGGATTGCCGACCTTGTCGCGGATTCCTTCATAATTGACGAAATAAAACCACTTGTCCTTGATGATCGGCCCGCCGATCGATGCGCCGAATTCATGCATCAACAGCGAGGAAACTGGCTGCGGAGCGGGATTGAAATAATTGCGCGCATCGAACGCGGCATTGCGGTGGAAGTAATAGGCCGATCCGTGCAGGTCATTCGTTCCCGACTTGATGCCGATATTCATCACGACGCCCGGCTTCACGCCGTAGTCGGCGGTCGGGCTTTCCTGCGTGTTGAATTCCTGAATCGAATCGAGCGGCAGAAAGCTGGCAGGAGTTCCCTGAAATGCCGGCGTCGTTCATCACGCGTCTCGCCGTAGTACGCGTCGTTGTCGTCAGCACCATCGATGAAGAAATTGTTGTCGTCGGGGCGGTTGCCGTTCGATGTCACCGAATGAAATCCGCCGCCCGGCGTTCGTTGCACGCCCGGATGCAATTCGAGCAAATTCTGAAAGTCGCGTCCCTGTACCGGCAGCTCCTCGATCGCCTGATTCGAGAGCACGCCATTCAGCGTCGTATTCGTCGTGTCGGCCAGCGCTCCCTCGGCACTCACCTGCATGATCTCGGTGATGGCTCCGGTCTGCAGCTTGAGATCGATGCGGGCATCTCGCGACACTTCGAGAGCGAACTGGGTGCTGACGGCCTTCTTGAATCCCGCAGCCTCGGCCGAGACGGTGTACACGCCGGGCTCAAGATTGGGCGCGACGTACTCGCCTGAATTGGTCGTCACCAGTTGGCGGCTCACTTCGGTCCTGATATTCGTGATCGTGACTTTGGCGCCGGAGATCACGGCGCCACTCTGGTCCGACACGGTGCCTAGGATCCGGCCTTCCGAGGTCTGGGCCAATGCAACTCCGGCGTAAATACAGCTGACATCAGGACGGCCAATAGGCGGATCGATTTCATGAAATTTCCCTCTGGGTTCGAAGTGGATGACGCGCAAGAATTGCAGGAGCAACTGGGGGAGGGCGATCAGAGGCCGGCTTCTAATTTTCCGGCATTCACGAGAAAGTGCATAGCATCAACCGTGGTGATTGCAGAAAGCGTGCAGCACGCTTCATTCATTGGTAGCCCCGATGCAATGGAGTCTTGCAAAGAACCGAATGGAAGTCAATCATAGCGAGTGACAAAAACGCAGTAGGATAACAAATCGAATACTTATTATCGCCGACTGGCGCGCAGTATCGCCGCGCAAGGCTGATGTACAGTATCGGGAATCAAGTTTCGCGTGCGCACCGCGGCGTCGATCTACTAGCGAAGGCCGTAGGAGCGGAAAGGCTCACGATGAAGATTGCGAATGATGTCACAGAGTTAATTGGCCACACTCCTCTGGTTCGCTTGAATAAAGTGACCAAGGGCTGCGTTGCCGAAGTCGTGGCCAAACTCGAGAGCCAGAATCCACTGGCCAGCGTCAAAGACCGCATTGGCGTCAGCATGATCGTCGAAGCCGAACGTGCGGGATTGATTCATCCAGGCAAGACCGTGCTGGTCGAGCCTACAAGCGGCAACACGGGCATCGGCCTTGCGTTTGTAGCTGCGGTGCGAGGCTACAAACTCATCCTCGTCATGCCTGACACCATGAGTCTCGAGCGTCGTGTCATCCTGATGGCCTTCGGCGCGGAAATTGTTCTGACGCCCGGTCCTCGCGGAATGACCGGCGCAATCATGAAAGCGAAAGAAATTCTCGCGAACAATCCCAACGGATACATGCTGCAACAGTTCGATAACGCTGCGAACCCGAAAATTCATTTCGAGACGACGGGTCCTGAGATTTGGAACGACACCGACGGCCGCGTAGACATCCTGGTCTCCGGAGTCGGGACGGGCGGCACGATTACCGGCATTTGCCAGTACATCAAGCCCAAGAAGGCGTCATTCAAAGCGGTCGCCGTGGAACCCGCGGATAGCCCCGTCCTCTCCGGGGGCAAGCCGTCTCCGCACAAGATACAAGGCATCGGCGCTGGATTCGTCCCAAGTATTTTGCGTCGCGACTACATCGACGAAGTTTTCACCGTAACCAACGACGACGCCATTGCGATGGCCCGCCGGCTTCCGCTCGAAGAAGGATTGTTTGTCGGCATCTCTTCGGGCGCGGCCGTCGTGGCCGCTCTGCAAGTTGCGCAGTCGCCCGGAGAATGCCGGGAAACTGATCGTGGTGATTCTGCCGTCGTTCGGCGAACGCTATCTGACCAGCATTCTGTTTCAGGAACTGCGCGACAAGGCGCTGCAACTCAAAACGGTCGAGTTGCCAGCCTGATCTGTCACTTTTATGCCGCACCTGCTCTCGCTAATTCGCGAAGACGTGGCCAATGTTGCAGAGCACGATCCCGCGGCCAAATCCCGCTTCGAGGTTTTTCTCTGCTACGCGGGATTGCATGCGGTCTGGTTCTATCGCATCAACCACTGGTTGTGGAACCACAATCTTTTTCTGGTGGCGCGATGGTTCTCGCAAATCGCGCGCCTCCTGACTGGCATCGAAATCCATCCCGCCGCAAAAATTGGCCGCAGACTCTTTATCGATCACGGCATGGGAGTGGTGATCGGCGAGACGACCATTGTTGGCGATGACGTGACGCTGTACCAGGGCGTGACTCTCGGAGGTACGGGGAAAGAGCAGGGCAAACGTCATCCCACGTTAGAAGACAGCGTGGTCGTGGGTGGTGGAGCGAAGATACTCGGCAACATTACGGTTGGAAGGAACTCCCGCATCGGCGCGGGTTCCGTAGTGCTGCGCAACGTTCCCGACAATTCAACCGTTGTCGGTGTTCCCGGGCATATTGTTTTTCGAGAAGGCAAGCGCGTCGTGATCACCGATCCCAAGCAGATCAACGACCCGCTCTCGGAAGCGCTGGCGGCCGTCGCCGCCGAAGTCCACAAGCTACGCGATCGGGTGCAGCAACTGGAAGGCGTGGGCATCCATACTGAGCCACTGCCCGCCTCGTTCCAGCGGATCATGGAAGATCTCGACTACCAGATTTAGATCTCCTGACTCCGCAACAAAACCAGATCAGGCTGAATCGCGGAGTCATTTCCCCATCGACCATGCGCCAGATTTTCAGCGGATTCGCGTTCTTCAATTCGTCCGGCAGCGCAGTGTCAGGAAAGCCTTGATAGCAGACCGGGCGCGCGAAGCGGAAAATTGCCATGGCTTCCGACGGAGGTGCTTCGTCCATCCGATGTCGACGGATACGGTCCTCCGTGAACCATCGCGTGCGTAACCTCGACGCCAGTCGGAAATCCGTTGAACAAGAGACGCCCGACCTTGGTTTCGAGAATCGCGATCAGGTCCGCATACTCGCGCAGATCGTCCTCGGTGCCGTGAATCGTAGCCGTCAGATGCCCTCCCAAAGAGTTGGCGATGGCAAGAATCTGCGCGCGGCTGGCATCGTTCACGAGCAAGTGTTGTGGGCCCGAAGATTTCGCCGCTCAGATCGGATTCCAGGAAGGCCGTCGCTTTCGTCTGAAACAGTGCCGAATGAACAGCGAACCCGCCGTCGGACTGCGCCGCAGTACCTTCCGACAATCAATTTGGATTCGGCTCCCGACTTGCGGCGTCCAATCGCCGATTCATAGGAAGCGCCGATGCCTTTTGTCAGCAGATGGAATGGCGGCGACGTTTTCACCAATTGCCACAGCTTCTCAGAGAACTGTCTCGGCCTCTGGTCCTTGCTGCAGGAAAACCATTCCAGGCTTGGTGCAAAACTGCCCGCCCCCCGAGTGTGAACGACGCGTGCAGTCCGGCCGCGATTGCATCGCCCCTCTCGCGCATCGCCCCGGCAAAATGAAAACGGGATTTGTGCTGCCCATCTCGGCGAAGAAGGGAATCGGCTCGGGTCGTGACGCCGCAATGTCCATCAATGCCCTTCCAGCGACCGTCGAACCGGTGAAGCCGCCCGCCTTTACCAACGGATGTTTCACGAGCTCCGTTCCCACATGCGTGCCTGCGTCGAACAGGAGCGAAAACACTCCTTCCGGCAACCCGCACTCGCGAATGCTTTTTTCGATCGCGCGTCCGATGAGTTCACTTGTTCCAGGATGCGCTGGATGCGCCTTCACGATCACGGGATTTCCCGCGGCTAGCGCGGACGCCGTGTCGCCACCTGCGGTAGAAAATGCCAGCGGGAAATTGCTGGCTCCGAAAACAACGACTGGCCCAAGAGGACGCAGCATGGAACGGATGTCGGGCTTCGGAAGGGGCTTTCGGTCCGGCTCAGCGTGATCGATCCGGGCGTTTACCCACGAACCTTCTTCCGCGACTTGCGCAAACAAGCGAAGCTGTCCGCAGGTGCGCGCCGGTCTCCGATTGCAAACGCGCTTGCGGTAGCGCTGTCTCCTGGCCAGCGCGATCGATGACGTCCGTCGAGATTGCTTCGATGTTCGACGCGATTTTGCGCAAGAATTCGGCGCGTTTCTTCCCCGAAGTGCGCCGATAAGTTTCAAACGACTTCGCCGCCAGTTGGACGGCAGCTTCCACATCTTCTTTAGTCGCCGAAAAAAAATCTGGCTCCATGCTCTTGCCCGTTTTCGGATCCATCGCGCGGAATGCATCGCCCGAAGACGAGCCAGCTTGAAGTCCGATCAGGGAACGTCCCGACAGCTCTGATTTCGATACCTGCATTTATCTCCCAACCTGCAACGCCAGGCTTTCCGCCCACTGCGGGCGGGATTGCAAGGCTGCGTGAATAATTTTCTTTTGCTGCTCCAGCTCTTTGCCGGCAAGCTCAAGCCGAGGCGGCCGCACTCGGGCATTTCCGATGCCGACTTCCGCTTGCACTAATTTGATGAGCTGAACGAAATCCGGGGTCGTATCCATCCGCAACAGCGGCAAAAACCAGCGATACAACTCAAAGGCCTTCTCTTTTTCTCCGTGCATGCCGCAGTTGAATAACTCGACGGATTCGCGCGGCAAAGCATTGGCCAGTCCCGCGACCCATCCGGTGGCGCCTACGCCAATCGCCTCGATCACCGCATCGTCTACGCCAACGGATATCGCAATGCGCCGGTCCAGTAGGGCGCGAATGGCAGACACGCGGCGAACATCCGCGCTTGATTCCTTCACCGCGTCGAGATTTTCGTGTTCGGAACAAAGTTCCTGAATCTGCTCCGGCAGAAAGTCGGTGCCATAGGCGATGGGATTGTTGTACAGCATGCATGACAGAGGAGTCGCCGCAAATACTGCGGCGACATGTGCCTTCATCTCGCGCCAGCTTCCTTTGTAGACATACGGAGGCAGTACCATCAGCCCGTCGCAGCCGGAATCGGCCGCCATCTTCGCGAGGGCGACGGCGTCAGAAGTTGATAGTGCTGAGATCGCGCCTACGACGGGCCCTCGTCCCCCAACGCTGCGAACGCAAGTCTTCAAGATCTCTTGCTTCTCCAAGAACGACAGAGTTGCACCTTCGCCCAACGAGCCGAGAGCAACCACGCCGCTGCATCCATTGTCGAGAAGCCAGCGGCAATGATCTGCCATGAATCCGAGATCGAGACTGAGATCCGCGCGGAAGCATGTAGTGATCGCGGGCATCACGCCGTTCCATTTCATTTCCGTCCTCCTGATCCTGCTCGGCAGTTCCTCAGTCGCAAGCGTTCAAGCCTGCAAGACTATCCACTCTCGCCGGAAAAATCGGCGGCCGGACCGAATCCTGCGCCCAGCCGAAAAGAAACTCGGCCGCCGGACCGCATATCCGCCCTTGGCACGGTCCCATTCCGCAGCGTGTCTGCAACTTCGCCGACCGCCATGCACCGCGCCTGTTGCAGCCGCGCGTACTGCACATCTTCGCAGCGGCAGATGAGTGTGTCCGGGTGCGCCAATCTCTTCAGTTCTGGGCGCAAGCGGAATGTATGTTCCAGCAACCGGGCGAAACGCTTCGTCTCTTGTCGCTCGCCGAAAAGTTCGCGTGCCTTTTCTGTGCCGCCGACGGCGGCGAGGCCGGCAATCTGGCCTTCCACCAATGCCGATTCTAAACCCCCAATCCCGGTGGGTTCTCCGGCGCAGAAGACTTTGGGGACGGATGTTTCCTGATAGTCGTTCACGTCCACGTATCCGCTGGTTGTTTTGCAGCTAAGCAGCGCTGCCAGTTCGATGTTCGGCACAAGATGGAAGCCGCAGGCGAGATAATCGCAGGCGATGGTTTCCACCCTGCCGCCACACGAGATTGTTACAGACTCAAGCGCCGTCTTTCCACGGGCGGCGATCGGCCAGGCATTGGGCGCAAATCGAATCCCGGCCAGGTCTTTCTTTAGTCCCCAAGCCTGGCGAAGTTTTCCCCGGAAACGGGACAACGATAATGCGAAGCGAGCGAGGCTCGTGCGAGATGCCTGTTCGCAAACGATAACGACATCCGCGCCCTGTTTTCGCATGTACGCCGCGACTGCGAGCAATAGCGGACCCGTCCCCGCGATCACAACGCGTTTTCCTCGGATCGGAAGTCCCGACTTGACCATCGCCTGCAAGCCGCCCGCTCCCATTACATTCGGCAAAGTCCACCCGGGAAACGGAAGGAATCGTTCTCGTGCCCCGGTTGCCAGAATGAGATTCGAGTATCTCAGTTCCACCACATCGTCAGCGCCTTCAGCGAGAAGCAGTCCGGGCTTCGGTGCGTGAAAGACTCTCTTCCCGAAAATGGACTCGACCGATGTTCGGCGAAGCCGCTCACTCCACTTTCCCGCCTCAAGCCCATGTTCGGAAGCTTGACCGCCGCGCCAGATCTGTCCACCCGAAGCAAAGTTGTCATCGACAAGTCCAACGCTCGCGCCGCATTCTGCCGCAACTGTCGCAGCGGATATTCCGGCAGGCCCAGCGCCCACCACCAAAACTTCGAAGGTTGAGCACCGGAAATTACTCATCAGTTCTCACGTCCATTCCCGGCGCGCAAAGAATCTGGCAGCTTCGCTGATGAGCATTTCCGTTGATCCTGACACGGCATTCGAAACATATCCCCATGCCGCAAAATGCGGCGCGCGGTTCGCCCGTCACGGAGGTACGGCAAGGTTGTCCGCTGACCGCCATCGCAACCGCGACGGTCGTTCCGTCTGGAACAGACAGCGTAGCTCCGTTGACTCGCAAGGTGATTTCAGACATGAAGAGATTCCGCGTGGATTCGCGAAGGCAAGTACGGATCGACTGGAATCGCCGGTTCCTTCCCTGTGACCTGATCTGCCAGAATCATTGCGGTTGCCAGGGATGTGGTGATTCCCAAACCCTCGTGGCCGGTCGCGAGAAAGAGCGACGAATCTCCCGGCGACGGCCCAATCAGTGGCAATTTGTCGGGAGTGGCCGCGCGGAAACCAGTCCAGGTACGCACCGCTGACATTGGCCCGATCCCTGGCATGTATTCGCGTGCCCGCTGCACCATTCGCCGGAGAATGTCATCGTCTACCCCGTTATGGTCTGCGCCATACTGCCGAGATGACCCAATCAGAATCTGTCCCGTCTTACGCGGTTGGACATTGAAGGCAACGGAATCGCTCGATACGGAGTGCGCACTCTTGAGATATCCGAGTTCCACCAACTGGTGCCGCAGAAAACCCGGATAACGGTCCGTGATTACCAGATGGCCTTTGCGCTTCTTGATATCTACGCCGGCTGTCAGTGCCGGCGCCCATGCACCCGTGGCGTTTACAACTGTATGCGCGCTTAGCTCGACTCCATCTGATAGCGTCACGCGCTTCTCGCCAACTTGTACGACGGCCGTTCCGAGAAAAAGTTGGGCTCCCTCCCGCTGAGCGCGCTCGATCAGAAAAACAGCAGCACACGGCGGATAGATGACGGCGTCATGGGGAACCAACAGCCCGCCAGCCATTCCATCGCGAAGATTGGGCTCCGCCTCTCGCAGACTGCGGGCGTCGAGCACTTGCGTCGAAACACCACGATCGCTGTAATAATCGTGTTTGCGCCGGACTTCTAACATCTCTTCCTCGTCCGCCGCGACCCAGATTGTCCCCGTCTGCTCGTACTCGACTTGATCGGGCAGTTGCGGCCGAAGGGCCTGCCAGAGTTGCTGCGAATATCGCGTCAGCGCAAACTGGGCTTCCGAATCGTCCATGACGACGATGTGGCCCATTCCCGCCGCGGTGGCTCCGCCGCCAACCATATCCCGATCCACGATCGCCACCCGCATGGCGCGCCGGGCGAGCTCGTCCGCACACGCCGCACCGACGATGCCGGCTCCGACGATGACCACGTCATACTGCTCACCACTCATGCGCAGGCCTTGCTTTCGACAATTTGACGATTAGTGTAGACAATATCCATTACCGTTGCACTCAGGGGAGGGCCGAGAAAATTGAGTCGATCCATACGATGGTCGCGAAGAAACTTTTTGTCGACAGCGGCCGCTGTCGCCGGGTCGGCGCTGGTTCCCAACTCAATCGCAAAGGCTTTCGCACAAGATCCTGTAGTCAACACAACACGCAAAGATGGCAAGGTACTGTCGCGTGAGAAAGTCGCATGGAAAGTGCTTCCATTTCCTATGACGCAAGTGCGTCTCGGCGATGGCCCTTGCAGAATCGCGATGGAGGCGGATCGAAAGTATCTTGCATCCCTGCCTCCGGACCGCTTGCTGCACACATTCAAAATCAACGCCGGTCTCCCTTCTTCCGCCCAGCCTCTGGGAGGTTGGGAAGCTCCGGACTGCGAACTTCGCGGCCACTACGCGGGTGGCCACTATCTTTCGGCTTGCGCCCTGATGTACGCCTCATCAGCAGATGATCAGTTGAAGAAGAATGCGGCGACCGTGGTTGAAGGACTCGGGCAGTGCCAGGCCGCGCTCAAGAGCGGATACCTCAGTGCGTTTCCGGTTGAGTTCTTTGATCGGCTGCGCGAGCGCCAGAAGGTCTGGGCGCCGTTTTACACCATCCACAAAATCATGGCCGGCCTGCTCGATATGTATGTCTACTGCGGCAACGATCAGGCGCTCGACATGGTCCAGAAGATGGCCTCTTGGGTCGATCTCTACACGCAACCTCTCAGCTACGAACACATGCAGCGAGTTCTTGGAACAGAGTTCGGTGGCATGGGAGAAGTTCTCTCAAATCTCTATGCGGTCACGGGGAAGACTGAATATCTCGAGATCGCGCAGCGCTTCGACAAGAAGATGTTCTTCGACCCGCTGGCTGCGCATCGCGACGAACTCAAAGGCCTGCACGTCAACACGCATATCCCGCAGGTAATCGCTGCCGCGCGCTACTACGAACTGACAGGTGACCGCCGCTACCGCGACATTGCCGAATATTTCTGGAATGAGGTTGTCAGCGAGCGCTCGTACTGCACCGGAGGCACGAGCAACGGGGAATTGTGGAACACCGATCCGGGCAAGCTTTCGACTGAGCTCGGCGCCGACACCACCGAGTGCTGCTGCGCCTACAACATGATGAAGTTGACGCGCCACTTGTTTGGCTGGTCTGCCGATCCCCGCCTCATGGATTACTACGAGCGCACGCTCTTCAATCACCGGCTCGGAACCATAAATCCGGAAGACGGCACCATGATGTATTACCTTCCGCTTGCTTCCGGCTACTGGAAGACCTTCGGCAAACCGATGGACGCTTTCTGGTGCTGCACGGGCACGGGATCGGAAGAGTACGCGAAACTCACCGATACCATCTATTTTCACGATGACAATTCGCTCTACGTTAACCTCTTCATCGATTCTCAACTCGAATGGACCGAAAAGGGTTTGCAGTTCAAGCAGGAGACTCGTTTCCCCGAAGAGCAGGGCACAACCATCACGGTCTCTGCGCAGCGGCCGCAGGAACTTGCCATCAACGTGCGGATCCCCTATTGGGCTCAGGGAGGAAGCGTAAAAATCAATGGAGCGTTGCTTCCTGCCTTCGCCAGCCCGGGCAGCTATCTGACTCTCAATCGCCTTTGGAAGACTGGCGACAAAATTGAACTCAGCTTGCCCATGGGATTGCACATCGATCCGATGCCCGATGACGCCACGATCCAGGCGGCAATGTATGGCCCGCTGGTTCTGGCCGGACGTTTCGAGCCGGTCACGAGGGAGATGTCGTTCATCGGACCCGGGCCGAAAGCTGGCGACCAGATCAGAGTTCCCGACGTTCTCGCGGACTCGGAGCACGCCGTCGGATGGCTTCAGTCCGACGGCAAGCAAGCGCTTACTTTTCGGACGGTCGGGCAACCTCAAGAGTTCACCTTAGTTCCGCTGAACAAAATAGTTCGAGAACGCTATGCGGTGTACTGGAAGGTTCGAAATGAGGGCGCAAAGCAAGGCTGAATCATCGAGGACGCATGGATGTAACGCTTAATCCCTTTGACAATTGCGGGTGGGTCCAGTTAATGTTCCGTTGCGTAAACGTTTACGATTAAGGTTGCTTGGCTCGTAATTCCGTTTCAGGATCCGCTTTTTCCCGATGCTTCTTAAAACGCTTCGCGAAGAGGTGCTGGACGCAAATCTGGAATTGGTCCGCCGCGGACTTGTGCTTTATACATTCGGCAACGTCAGCGGAATCGACCGGAACGAGGGCCTCGTAGCGATCAAGCCGAGCGGCGTTCCCTACGAAGATTTGACCGCCGGACACATGGTCATTTCGGACCTCGATGGCAAGATTGTCGAAGGAAATCTGCGCCCCTCTTCCGATCTTGCGACGCATCTGGAACTGTACAAAGCGTTCTCACACATAGGCGGCGTTGCACACACCCACTCAGAATTTGCGACCGCATGGGCCCAGGCCTGCACCCCGATTCCGTGCTTTGGCACAACGCATGCCGATTATTTTCATGGGCCGGTCCCGGTCACGGGCCAGCTCAGCGCTGCGGAAATCGCAGGCGAATACGAGCTTGAAACCGGCAAGATTATCTGCCGTACATTTGCGAAGCTCGACCCTGACTCCGTTCCGGCGGTTCTAGTCGCCGGACACGCTCCATTTTGCTGGGGTGCAAACCGCAACCGCCGCATCCCATAACGCGGTCATTCTGGAATATGTGGCGAACATGGCGACTCACACGGTTTCTATCAATGCGAATTCCCGGCCGCTGCCCCGGGAACTGCACGACAAGCATTTCTTGCGCAAACACGGTCGCAACGCCTATTACGGACAGGTCAAGACTCAATGAATCCTGCTCTGCTTCTATTCAACACTCCCACCCTGGTGCACCTCTCGCCAGTCGACCTGGTCATCATCATTTTCTACTTTGCCCTGGTGCTGGCAATCGGCTTGTATCTGAAAGAACAGGCCAATACCGGCGAAGATTTTTTCATGGCCGGGCGGGAAATGACCGCGTGGGTCGCGGGCCTCGCCTTCCTTTCGGCCAACCTTGGGTCGCTCGAACTCATGGGCTGGGCTGGCAATTCCTATAAGTACGGAATTCTCGCGGCGCACTGGTACTGGATCGGCGCCATCCCGGCGATGCTCTTCCTCGCCCTGGTGATGATGCCCTTCTACCACATCTGCAAAACGCACTCCGTTCCGGGATACCTCAAGTTGCGTTTTGGTCCGGGCGCGCAGGCGATCTCGTCGGTTTCCTTCGCCTTCATGACCGTGTTGATGAGCGGAATCAACATGTACGCCATGGCCGTTGTGATGCGCGTCGTTCTCGGGTGGGACCTCAATTTCAGCATTTTGGTTTCATCCATCACGGTCGCGGCCTACGTCGCCCTGGGAGGCCTGCGGTCCGCAATCTTCAACGAAGTCCTGCAGTTCTTCTTGATCTGGGCGGGAGCGTTGCTAATTCCGATCCTTGGACTGATCGAAGCCGGCGGCTGGAGCGGGATGAAGGCAAAGATCCTGCAGAATCTTACCGAACAGCACGTTGCGAATCCCGGCTCTTACACACACGCTTGGTCGACACTGGGTACATTTGCCGACAATCCGATGGGCATCAATTGGGTCGGGATTGTCTTCGGACTCGGCGCCGTAATCGCGATGGGCTACTGGACCACCGATTTCCTCGTGGTGCAGCGCGTTCTCTCGGCGAAGGATCTGCGCTCCGCCAAACTGGCACCCATCATCGGCGCAGCCTTCAAGATGATGGTTCCGTTCATCGTGATTTTGCCGGGCTTGTTGGGACTGGCACTGCTGCGTGATCCCCATACCGGCAGCCTGCTGCGGCTCGTTCCAGCGGATCTTGCATGGTCACCCGAGGGACAGGCGGCGGGCCTCCACGGGTATGACGAGGTTCTGCCGCTGATGCTGGCACGCTACTGCGGTCCGGGCCTTCTGGGTCTCGGCATCACCGCTCTGATCGCCGGATTTATGTCAGGTATGGCGGGCAACGTCAGCGCGTTCACCACGGTTTGGACCTATGACATCTACGGAGCATTCATCAACAAGAACGCCTCGGACGAATCCAAAGTTACGATGGGCCGCTGGGTAACAATCATCGGCGTCGTCGTCAGCATCGGCACGGCGTATCTGGTGATGCATGCGCAAAGCATCATGGATTACGTCCAGTCGCTCTTCAGCTTCTTCATTGCGCCTCTGTTCGGCACCGTCATTCTCGGCATGCTTTGGAAGCGGGCAACCCCGGCGGGCGGCTGGACGGGATTGCTGGCCGGGACCCTGTCTTCGGTCGGTATGTATGCCTGGGTCAAAGTCGATCCGACCGCGGTGAAATACGTCGCTCTGTCGCCGCAAGCGCAGGATCAGGCGCAGAACATGTTTCGCGCTCTCTGGTGCTGGCTGATCTGCGTGATCGTCACCGTTGTCGTGAGTCTCATGACTAAACCGAAGCCCGACTCGGAGCTGGCTGATTTGGTCTATGGCTTGACGCCGATTCCGCAGGAAGAAAAGGTTTCATGGATCCAATCCCCGGCATTCTGGGGAACGGTTGTCGCAGTCGTGTTCATCATCTTGCAAATTATTTTCTGGTAGGGGGAAACGATGAAATCCGGCGGATCGTTGTCGATTTGGTTCTTCATCGGCGTGTCCTTGGCAGTGAACGGGGCCATCATCTGCGCCACGGGGATTTATGAGTTGATGTCTCCGCCCGAGCATCAGGTCGTGCTCTACAACCTGCACGCCAATGTCTGGTGGGGCGGAATCCTTGTTCATTCTTGGGGCATTCTTCAGCCTGCGTTTTTCGCCCGCGCGTGAACGCGCGCGGATGGCAGGGAATTCATAGTAGTTTTCTCGACAGGATCGAGGCATTTTATGGCTGACAAGAAAATGACGATGGGCGTCATCATCGGGAATCGTGGATTTTTTCCCGATCAGTTGGCGAAAAGCGGGCGAGAGGAAATGATTCAGGCCTTGGCGAAGGCCGGAATGGATTGCATCGTACTCGGTCCGGAAGACAGCAAGCATGGAGCCGTCGAGACCCACGAAGAAGCGAAGCGCTGTGCGGCGTTATTCCAGAAGAATCGCGACAAGATCGACGGCGTCATTGTCTCCCTGCCGAATTTTGGCGACGAGCGCGCCATTGCCGACACCATGCGGCTTTCCCGCCTGGACGTGCCCGTTCTCGTGCAGGCGACGCCCGATGACGCGTCGAAGATGACGATCCTGCACCGCCGCGACAGTTTTTGCGGCAAGATGTCGGCCTGCAACAACCTTCGCCAGTATGGCATTCCCTATTCGCTGACAAAGCTGCACACTGTCAGCCCGGATTCAGACGACTTCCGCAACGATCTGGCATGGTTTGCGGCCGTTTGCCGCGTCGCCAACGGCATGCGCAATCTGCGCGTCGGCAGCATTGGTGCCCGCCCCACTGCTTTCAATACCGTTCGCTACAGCGAGAAGCTGCTCGAAGCTCACGGCATTTCAACCGAGACTCTGGACTTGTCGGAAGTCTTCGGCCGCATCGCCAAGCTGAAAGACGAAGACTCGGGCGTGCAAGGGAAACTCGCCGAGATTCGCAAATACGTGACGACGGGCGGCGTTCCCGACGCGGCGCTTGTGAAGATGGCCAAGCTTGGCTTCGTGATCGACGATTGGATGAAACAGACCGACGTGAAGATCAGCGCGGTGCAGTGTTGGACGTCGATGGAAGAATATTTCGGCGTCGTCCCATGCACCATCATGAGCATGATGAGCAACAACCTGCTGCCGGCAGCCTGCGAAGTCGATGTCTGCGGCACCCTCAGCATGCACGCGCTCGCGCTAGCCTCCCAAACTCCAAGCGCGCTACTCGATTGGAACAACAACTACGGTACCGATCCCGACAAGGCGGTCTGCTTCCACTGCAGCAATCTTCCCAAGCATTTCTTCCAGGACGTCCGCATGGATTTCCAGGAGATCATTGCCGGCACGGTTGGCAAAGAGAATACCTTTGGCACAGTTGTTGGCCGCGTGAAGCCGGGTGCCATGAGCTTTGCCCGCTTCTCGACCGATGACACCGCCGGCGTGATTCGCGGATACGTTGGAGAAGGCTCCTTTACCACCGACTCTCTGAATACATTTGGCGGCGTCGGAGTGGTCCAGATTGCCGGACTCCAGAAATTGCTTCATTACATCTGCGAAAACGGATTCGAGCACCACGTCGCGGCGAATTTCTCAACCACCGCCGCGGCCGTGCAGGAAGCTGCGTCTCGTTACCTGGGTTGGCAGATGCACTACCACGGAAATTAAATACTATGCCTTTGTGTAGGGGCGGGCGCCTCGCCCGCCCTGAGCGAAGCGAGTGGGAAGACGGCGTCGAGGCCGCAAGCTATCCGCCTGCAATCGCTCCAATGATCAAAAACGGTTCCTTCCCCGACACTACAGCTTCGGGCAACGGCGCGTCTGGGGGTTCGTGCGTCAGATCTTCCTGGCAGGCGAAGAAGCGCAGAAACGCACGCCGCTGCATTGTTCCGTGCTCGCGAATCGCTCCTCGCAGCATCGGATAAGCAGCTTCCAGCGCATCAAGTACAGATCGCTGGGTGACCGGACCTTCGACTTCGATCGGTATCTCGTGCCCGACGTGTGCGAGGGTTCGCAGATGTTGTGGAAGTTCGACTCGTATCGTTACCGGCACGGCGCAAACGTCCTCATTTCATGTAAGTTTCTTGCAGATACATATCTTTCCATTGGTCCCCTCTGCGAATCCATACTTCTGCGAAGACGCTTTTTGCCTTCGAGGTCTCGCCACCGGATTTGCCCTCGTATTGCGCAATATAGGTGACCAACGCCGCATTTGGGCCGATTGATTTCACATTGAAATCGCTCAATGTGTAGTTGCCCAGTTCGAAATCATCGACGGCGTTCACTTCGGCCTTCTTATCGCCGATTGCGGTGAGTCCCTCTTCAAACAAGTGAAACTCGTCGTCGAGCATTGCCGAAAGAGTTGCCTTGTCCTTGTTCTTGAAAGCTTGCCAGAGGCTGCGCTCCTGGGTCTCGAGAACGGCCGCATTGTTGGGCGAACCTTGCTTCTCCTGCGCGGCGACGGCGACTGTGAACGATAACAATAAAACCACGGCCGTGAGCATTCGTTGCATGTCTTCTCCTTTTAGCGACCCGAAGTTACGACGCGCCGGAAGCAAAGTCAAAACGTAGTTCGAAAAACCAGCGGCCGTGACAGTACATGCAATCCGTAAGAAACGAAAGCGGCACAGCAAAAGCCGCGCCGCTTCTGATCGAGATTGAGTGCTCAAGCCAGCGTCTGCACTTCCACCGACAGCACGGCGGGGAGATCGCGCACGATCGGAGACCACGAATCGCCTCCGTTTGGGGAAACGTACACTTGTCCACCCGTCGTTCCGAAGTAGATGCCGCAATCCTCCAGCGTATCCACCGCCATCGCGTCGCGCAGTACGTTCACGTAGCAGTTGGACTGCGGCAGGCCGTTGGTGAGCGCCTCCCACTCGTTGCCACCGGTTTTGCTGCGGAAGACGCGCAGCTTTCCTTCGTGCACATAGTGTTCGCCGTCGCTTTTGATTGGAATGACGTAGATCGTTTCCGGTTCGTGCGCATGGACATCGATCACGAAGCCGAAGTCTGTAGGCAAATTGCCGCTGATCTTGGTCCACTGGTCGCCGGCATTGTCTGAGCGCATCACGTCCCAGTGTTTCTGCATAAACAACACTCCCGGACGCGATGGGCTCATCGCGATGTGGTGCACGCAGTGTCCTACTTCGGCGGTCGGGTCGGGAATGTACTTCGAGTACAGGCCCTTGTTGATCGGCTTCCAACTCCCTCCGCCGTCATCCGTGCGGAACGCGCCCGCCGCTGAAATCGCGATGTAGATCCGTTTCGGATTGCTTGGGTCAAGTATTACGGTGTGAAGGCACATGCCGCCCGCGCCCGGCTGCCAATGCGGGCCTGTGCCGTGCCCGCGCAGCCCGGGGAGTTCTTTCCAATTCATTCCGCCATCTGTCGATCGAAACAGCGCAGCGTCTTCGACTCCAGCATAAATCGTGTCCGGCTCCGTGAGCGATGGCTCAAGATGCCACACTCGCTTGAATTCCCAGGGATGCTGTGTTCCGTCGTACCACTGATGAGTGGTCAACCGCGCGCCGGAGGCGTCGTAGACAAACTTGTTGCTCTCGCCTTTCGGCATGCCACCCGGACCTGCCGTTTCACCGGGAGGTGTTCCCGGCTGATGCCACGTCTTGCCGCCGTCGTCCGAGCGCTGAATGATTTGTCCGAACCATCCGCTGGTTTGCGAAGCATAGATTCGATTCGGATCGGCCGTTGAGCCCTTGAGGTGATAAATTTCCCATCCCGCGAAATGCGGACCACTCACTTCCCACTGATCCCGCTTGCCATCCGACGTAAGAATGAACGCGCCCTTTCGCGTTCCCACCAGAACCCGAACTCCGCTCATGAATTAAGCCCTCCGAAAATGATTAGACGGCCGTCGAGCTCGACCGTTTGTCTCGATCTTTATTCCGAACTTTCTTCCGATTCTATCCAAGCCGAACTCCTGCTCGTCAAGAAGCGGAGCGTTCAGGCATGGAAGCCGACGTAAGACCTATTTCGCGGGTAGGCTATTGGCGCGCGTCAGCACGCGCACATAGTCCACCAGCATCATCTGCGGGAATACGCTGGTCGCATCCGGATTACCGGGCCAACCTCCGCCAACCGCGACGTTCAGCAGGATGAAGAAAGGATGGTCGTACACCCACTTCGATCCCTTGGGTAAATCGGCCGGGGTTCGCGTCGCATACAGATGATCGTCGACATAGAACCGGATCGTCTCCGGTTCCCACTCCACCGCATAAACGTGATAGTCATCGGCGAAGCGCTGCTCCGTCGGGAACGAGAACGCCGCAGTGATCCCGCCGTCGCCGCTGTACCCCGGTCCGTGGATCGTTCCGTGGACGATTGCCGGTTCCTTGCCGATGTTTTCCATGATGTCGATCTCGCCGCAGGTTGGCCACTGCACTTTGTCGATATCTTCACCCATCATCCAGAACGCGGGCCAAATTCCTTGTCCCTTGGGAATCTTGATGCGAGCCTCGAAACGCCCGTACTTCTGTGAGAATTTGCCTTGAGACTTGAGCCGCGCCGACGTGTAGTTGCGACTGACCCCGTCGGCCCCCGTGTACTTCTCCTGAATCGCTTTGATCACGAGATTGCCATCGTGCATGAAGGAATTCTGTGGACGGGTGGTGTAGTACTCAAGCTCATCGTTGCCCCACCCTCCGCCACCCGTTTCCATCACCCATTTCGAAGAGTCGGCCTGCGATCCATCAGGTCCGTTAAATTCATCGCTCCACGCCAGATTCCATCCGGAGGGGGCGTCCTGCGAGTCCTTTGTTTGTCCCACGGCACACACCGAAGCGAGCACAACAACCGCGAACCATTTTGGAAGAAGCCGTTTCATTTTCATCCCCGCTCCCATGAAATTCAGAATCGTTCGCACTATACTCACAACGTCTCATTCCTGCCAGGAGAGCCCGAGTGTCCAGCGAACAGACCAGGCGTGAATTCCTCAAGATTTCGGCGATTGGAGTTTCAGCAGCCGCGACTACCGACCTCGCTTCCGCTTTTCCCCGATCAGGCGTCCCTCCGCAGTCGCAAGAGATTTCAGTCCGCGTTACCGGCGGCACCAATCGATACGCTAACGCTCCCTCCCTGGTCTGGCGAAATGCCGACAAGGCGACAGATGGCGCGATCATGATCAATCCTGACAGGAAGTTCCAGGAAATGCTCGGTTTTGGCGCCGCCTTCACCGACGCCGCCTGCTACACGTTCAATCGTCTGGATGCGCCCGCGCGCGAGGAACTGTTTCACGAACTGTTCCACCCTTCGCAACTCGGACTGAACGTTTGCCGAACCTGCATCGGAGCAAGCGACTATTCCACGGAAGTCTTCAGCTACGACGAGGGTGAGCCTGATCCGGAGATGAAGCGATTCTCCATCGCTCACGATCAGGCATATGTCCTTCCCATGCTGCGCGAAGCACGTGCGCAGAATCCGGATCTGTTCCTCTTCTCGTCGCCGTGGAGTCCTCCTGGATGGATGAAGGCAGGCGGATCGATGCTGGGTGGGTCGATGCGGCAACGCTTTTTTGCTCCTTACGCGCAGTATTTCCTGAAATTTCTACAGGCCTATGCGGCGGCTCGCGTTCCAATCCAGGCCGTTACCGTCCAGAACGAAGTCGATACCGATCAGGATGGCCGCATGCCCGCCTGTTCGTGGCCGCAGGAATATGAAATCAGTTTTGTAAAAGATCATCTCGGGCCAGTCCTTCAGCAGAATGGACTCTCCACCGAAGATCTGGATTCTCGACCACAACTACAACTTGTGGGGACGGGCGGTTGCCGAACTGGACGATCCAGAGCTCCGCAAGTTCTGCAACGCGATTGCGTTTCGCGGATACGTAGGCACGCCGGACATGATGAGTAAAGCTCACGACGCTCATCCCGACGCGCAGATGTACTGGACCGAAGGTGGCCCGGATTACACGAGGCCCGACTATCTGACTGACTGGGCGAATTGGGGCAAGACCTACTCCCAGGTCGTGCGCAACTGGTGTCAAGCGATCACCGGGTGGAATCTCGCGCTCGACGAAAGAGGGCGGCCCAACATCGGGCCTTTCCCTTGTGGCGGCATGGTATCCATTCATTCCGAAACAAAAGAGATCAAACGCAGCGGACAGTACTGGGCGTTCGCCCATTTCTCGCGCAATGTGCGCAGGGGAGCCAAGCGGATTCAATCGGAGTGCAAAGCCGTCGGGATCGATCAGGTCGCGTTCGAAAATCCGGACGGTCAGAAAGTCCTGATTATCACGAATTCCGGAGAGTCAAAGAGTGTTTTGTTAAGACAGGCGAACCGCTTGGCCGAGTTTCCCCTAACGCCCGATTCGATCGCAACTCTCACGTGGAGTTGACCGGAACCGTTGAGCATCTGGGATCGCCGTTGCTGAGGGAAGGAATTACACTCCACGATTTGCACCGGGGTGTCTTTCCCTGATGAAAACGAAAGACTTGCTGTTCGGCATTCGAGGTGCAACCTTTCCCCTGATTCCGTCTTCAAAACAACGCTCACAATAGGGCCCTGTTGAGGTATACCGGCCTCGGACAGGTATGCGGCGGGAATCGCCGCACGTTTGAGAGTGGTTCGCTCGCGGGTTGGAGGAGTCGGACCGCGAGGTTCAAGGGCCCAGTCCAACTTGTGGTCCGAAGTCCCGTGAAGCCTTACGAGTTTCCGGCCCTATTTATTTGTCAAAACGCTGTCCTTCCGAGGATGTGTAGATGCGATTGCTTAGCGCCAGGCTGATCATCTCGCTCATCATCGGGGTGACCCTCGTCTCGCTCTGCTCCTCGTACTACCAGGTCGTGGTGCTGTCTCGGGGTATGCGCAAGGATCTGGAGCATCGCGCCCAGTTGCTTGGCGAAAGTCTTGAGGGAAACGTTGAGCGCGACCTCGCAAGAGAGGCGCAGCGAACTCTACAGAAAACCGTCCAACAGTTCGCCAATCGCGAACACCTCGCCGGACTGGCCGTTTACGATCCGCAAGGCCGGCCGATCGCGGTAACCACGAATCTCCAGCCGCTGCTCGAAAGCGCGCCTCCAATCGTTCTCGAATCCCTGAAGGAAAATCACGACACGTCGGCTTTCCTTCGCATGGGGATCGCTTCGATCCACATCTACGCCCTGCCTCTGCATCACGACGCTGACCTGATCGGCAGCCTCGCCATCGTTCACGATACCGGCTACATCAAGTCGGAAAGTCTCGAGGATCTGGCGCGAAAACTTTCTTAAGCGCTTTGGCGCACGTTGTCCTGATCGTGCTCATCACGTTGCTGATCGTGCGCTGGAGTATCGCCGGTCCGATTGCTCGAACCGCTCGCTGGATGCGGGCCCTGCGCACCGGCCGCGCGATGTCAGCGCGCATCAAGCTCCCCGATCTCGAACTCTTCCGCCCTCTGGCTCGCGAAGTCGCAACGTTTGCGGAAAGCCTGAATAGCGCCCGGTCTGCCGCGGAACTCGAAGCTCGTTTGCGTGCGACCGGAGAAGCGATGTGGACCGCCGACCGCCTTGCGGTACATGTTCAAACCCGATTGGAAGACGGGCGACTCTTCGTGGTGTCGAATCGCGAGCCGTACATTCACTCGCGCAAAGGAAGGACTGTTGAAGTCAGCGAACCAGCCAGCGGATTGGTCACCGCTATCGAACCCGTTCTTCGCGCCTGCGGCGGCACATGGGTCGCTCACGGTTCTGGTGACGCTGACCTCGAATTCGTTGATGCCCATGATCGTCTGCAGGTTCCACCCGACGATCCGCATTACACGTTGCGCAGGGTCTGGCTCACGAAAGAAGAAGAGCAGGGCTATTATTACGGCTTCTCCAATGAGGGACTGTGGCCCTTGTGCCACATCGCCCACACCCGTCCGCTTTTCCGTCCGAGCGACTGGAAGCACTATCAAGAGGTCAATCGCAAATTCGCCGATGCTTTGCTCGAAGAGATGGAGAACGTCCGTCACCCGGTCGTGCTTGTGCAGGATTACCATTTCGCGCTGCTGCCGAAGATGATCAAGGAGCAGCGCCCGGACGCGCGCGTTGCCATCTTCTGGCACATTCCGTGGCCAAATCCGGAGTCCTTCGGCATTTGTCCCTGGCAGCGAGAACTCGTGGACGGCCTGCTGGGCGCCGATCTCATCGGATTCCACATTCAGGCGCATTGCACGAATTTCCTGCAGACCGTTGACCGTACTTTGGAATCGCGCATCGACTGGAATCAGTTCTCAGTACAGCGTCTTGAGCATCGTACGATGCTGCGGCCATTCCCGATCAGCGTGGAATCTGTTGCTGCGCCAATCGAAGTGCCACGCGAATCCGCGTATGAAGAGCGCGGCGCGCTGCTGAAAGCTCTGGGAGTCGAAGCGGCGCTACTGGGTGTTGGTGTCGATCGCATCGACTACACCAAGGGCATTCTCGAACGTTTCCTTGCGATCGAACGCTTCCTCGAAAAATATCCGCGATATCAAGGTGTGTTCACATTTGTGCAGATTGGCGCGCCCAGCCGCACACACATCAAGCGCTACCATGACTTTCAGGCGGAGGTGGAGGCTGAGGTCGAACGCATCAACTGGAAGTTCCAGGCCGATCAGTGGAAGCCCATCATTTACTTGAACCGGCAACACACCCACAAGGAAGTCGCGGCATACTACCGCGCCGCCGACTTATGCCTGGTCACCTCTCTGCATGACGGCATGAATCTGGTGTCGAAGGAATTCGTCGCGACACGGCATGATGAGCGCGGCGTGCTGATACTCAGTTGCTTCACGGGAGCTGCCCGCGAACTCTACGACGCATTGCAGGTGAATCCCTACGACATCGATCAGACGGCGGAAGCAATCCGCGCCGCGCTGGAAATGCAACCCGAAGAGAAACGATTACGCATGCAGCGGATGCGTCGCCTGGTGCGCGAGCAGAATGTCTTTCGTTGGGCGGGAAGCCTGATCGGCGAACTCTGCGACGTTCGTTTGGATATTCAGGAAACCTCAAACCCCAACCTCCGTCCAACTCTTTTCGCGGACGGCGGAGCCAGGAACGCCTCCTGATTTTGTTTCCGAACGTAGCGCACTAAAAAGCCCCGAAGCTTTTGGCTCCGGGGCCACCGTACACAAGTTGTGTACTTCTAAGCGCTCTCGCGAGCAGTCACGCCTGCTGCCAGTCGCGTGCTCGACACGCCGAAGTAGACCGGCGGAATTTCCGCGTCGACCTTCACCCTTCGCGAAATCCCTTCCTGCTCAATCTGCCGGACGATAGTCTCTGCCGCCGACTCGCCAAGCGCGCCGAGCCATGCCTGTGAATCTTTGGACAGAGCTTCGGATGGCGCCATGTAGCCGAGTTCGACCGACGCAACCGGCAACGCAACCTGCGCCGGAACGAGAGTTTCGATCGCGATCACGCCCTCAATGCCTCGCTGTTCGAAGTGCGCCGACATCTGGCTCTCGTCACTGGAATCGAGTGTTCCCAGCGCGAGCAAGTATCCCCTTTCGTGCAATCGGCTTTGCGCCCCGGCCACAATCCGGGCGACAGCGCCGCGTCCAAAATCGTGCGCTACGGCGGCGACCATGCGGGTTCGTTTCGTGCGCAAAGACCGCGCCCACAGATTCGGGCGATACTTCAGTTCAGCAGCCACGCGGAATACCCGCTCCTTCGTTGATTGTGGAATAGCCTTCGACGCGGGAGAGTTGTTCAAGATCGCGGATACGGAACAGGGAGCCAGACCGGCCCGATCGGCTACCATTCGCAGGTTTACAGGTTTTGAAATCGGCACATTTTCCTCGCAAATAAGAATGGCTCTGCATCCGCTGAACCTTTCCGGCGGGTGCAGTCTCAAAAATTTTGTTTCGACGACTTGGTCAGGTGACCGCGTTGACCCATTCGTGGGGAATCAAACGGAATGTTTGACTGCCGTCTGCGACCTTGCAGATGGGGCACAAACACTGTGGCGGAAGCGCGAGAGATAGTCCAACGCAAAAATTCCATTGCACCAATCAGTCCGGCAGTTGATGAGTGCGTGGCGCACGGCTATGCTCGTCAGGTGGTTTCCCGCTTTCCAGCTTCCGCCGATCAAAAGTTGATTCAAATTGTCGATGCAGCTCTCGCTGAAACAACTCGGCGAAGCGGGAACTGGCTCGTCTGCCGTACGGGATGCACGCAATGCTGCATCGGCCCATTCCCAATCAATCGACTGGACGCGATGCGATTGCAGCGAGGGTTGCTTCAGCTCGAACGCCGAGATCCCGCGCGGGCTTCTGCGATCCGGCATCGTGCGAAGCAAGCGGTCGAAAAATTGGCGGCAGATTTTCCAGGCGATCCTCGCACCGGAATTTTGGACGAGAGTGAAGATGGAGCGGCGCGCTTCGAAACCTTCGCGAATGACGAGCCTTGTCCCGTGCTTGATCCTGCAACAGGAAATTGCGAGCTCTACGAATCCCGCCCCATGACGTGTCGCGTGTTCGGTCCACCTGTGCGATCTGAAGATGGGTTGGGATTTTGTGAACTCTGCTTTCAAGGAGCTACAGAGGAGGAAATCGCATCCTGTGAAATGAAGCCTGATCCGGACGATCTCGAATCACGCGTGTTGAACAAAGTGGAACGGACTTCCGCCGAGCGGGGCCAGACCATCATCGCCTTCTGTCTCGCGGACTAGTTCAAGCCTGTTTCTTCTCGAGTTCCGCCCACCGTGCGTAGAGCTCGTCGACTTCCTTCTGTGCTTCTTCCAGTTCCGCGTGAGCTTGCAACAGCCGCGTCGCGTCACTCGCGATTGTAGGATCTTCAGCGGCGACTCGTTTTGAGTCCAGCACTTGTTCGGCCGCGGCGACGCGGTCCTCAATGCTGGAGTATTCGCGGGCCTCGAGATACGAAAGCTTTTTCTTGCCCTGAGAGGGTGCTGCCGCAACGTCCTCGCGTGTGCCTCGACGAGCCTCCGCGTCCGCTGATTGAGAACGTTCCTGCTGCCAAATCTCCCACTGCGAATAGTCTGCAAAGCGTTCGGCGCCGCCCTTGCCATCAAGTCCGAGGACGACGGTCGAAACTCGATCGAGCATGTAGCGATCGTGCGTGACCAGTACGAGCGATCCGCGAAACTCCAGCAGACTCTCCTCGAGAATTTCGAGAGTTGGAATATCGAGATCGTTCGTTGGTTCGTCCAGCAACAGAACGTCGGCGGGTTGCAGCATCAGTTGCGCGATCAGGACGCGCGCGCGTTCGCCGCCCGACAGCCGGTCAACGGGTTGGTTGAGTTGTTCGCCCTTGAACAAAAATTTCGCCGCCCATGACGCGACGTGAACTACCCGATCCTGATAAATGACGGAGTCGCCCTCGGGCGCCAGGGCGCGTCGCAGCGTCACGCTCGGATCAAGCTCGCGGCGTTGATCAAAATACACAATCCGAAGTTTGTCGGCCCGCCGGATGTTTCCCGTGGTCGGCGCCACTTCACCGCGCAGCAGCCGGAGCAGTGTCGTCTTGCCACTGCCGTTCGGCCCGACCAATCCCACTCGCAAGCCCGCAGCAATGATGAAATTCAGATTGTCAAACAGTTTCCGGCCGCCGATTTCGTAGCCTACACTTTCCAATTCAATCAGCCGCTTGGTCTTCCGGTCCGTCGCAGAGAAATCGATCTGTGCGGTGCTGGTGCGGGTCCGCGTGCTGAGGTCCGCAAGTTCCTCCATCAATTCACCGGCTTTATCGATGCGCGCCTTCGACTTTCTTGTGCGTGCCTTCGCCCCTCGCCGCAGCCACTCGATCTCGGAGTGCACCAGGTTTTCGAGAGCTTCCTGCCTCTTGGCTTGCGCGTGTAAAAATTCCTCTTTCTTTTCCAGAAACTCGCTGTACCGGCCCCTCACTCGAAGCAAGCCGTCGGGATACACGCGGCTCAGTTCTGCCATCTCAGTCGCGACATTTTCGAGAAAATACCGATCGTGGCTGATCACCACACAGGCAAACGCTGCCTGCTCTAAAACCTCTTCAAGCCATTCAATCCCCGCGAGGTCGAGATGGTTCGTGGGTTCGTCGAGCAGCAAGATGTCAGGTCCTTGGACCAGCGCCTCGACGATCGCCAGGCGCTTCTGCCACCCTCCGGATAACGATCTTGCCTCCGCGTTCAGGTTTTCAAATCCCGCGCGCCCCAGCGTTTCCGCGAATCGGTTCGCCCGCTCCGTCTCGGGTGCGCCAGACTTTTTCAGTGCGGCTTCGACAACGGAACGTACCCTGTCGCCTGATTGAAACTCCGACTCCTGTTCCACATAACTCATGCGGATGCGTTTGCGGACCGCAATCTCACCGTCATCGGTGTCTTCTGTGCCCGCAAGAATTCGCAGCAGCGTGGATTTGCCCGAGCCATTCGGGCCGATCAGCCCGACCCGGTCCCCTTCGGAGACCGTGAACGAAACATTCTGAAATAGAGGGTCGGCTCCAAAAGCCTTCGAAATACTCCGGACGTTAATCAGCGGCGGCAAAGATATTGGTCTCCTGAGACTCTAAGTTGAGAGTATCAGGAAGAATGAACGACTGTGGTCGTCACGACGCCGCGACGATGGTCGAAGAAGGCAGTCAACTTCCCGCCAGAAAATCTGCCTTTATACTCGAAGGTCGGGAGAACTGGATTCGTGAAAAAGACCTTCCGCGCGCTGGCGATTGCATTCAACGTAACTTTGCTTCTTCTTTCGTTGACGCTTGTGTCTCCACCCGTCGCCGCGGAGACTGGCGCCGATGCCTGGCTCCGCTACTCAAGGTTAGGCCGACAAGAGGCGAAGACGTTCGTCCGCACTCCCGGCAAGGTCGTTGTGCTCGGCGATTCCGTCGTTCTGAAAACTGCCAGTCAGGAATTGACTCGCGGCCTCTCCCAGCTGCTGGGGCGTTCGCTGATCGTGTCAACCACGATCGACGGCAATTCAATTGTGCTTGCGACGGTCGACTCGCTCCGCACCGTTGCTCCCGATCTGCATCCGCCTCAGCAGTTAGTCATCGACGGATATTGGATTACCCAGACAAGGATTCACGGGGCAGAGTGTCTCGTGATCGCGGGCTCCAACGATCGCGGCGTGTTATACGGTGTCTTCGAATTGCTCAGCAAGATTGCACGCGGCCAAAGCGTTGGCGCTCTTAACGAGGTTCAGCAACCCTACGCGCCCATTCGCTGGGTCAACCAGTGGGACAACCTCGATGGACGCATCGAACGCGGCTATGGCGGTCCGTCGATTTTCTTCGAGAACGGCAAAGTGCGCGACGATCTGACCCGCGCCGGCGAATATGCTCGGCTGCTCGCTTCCGTCGGCATCAATGGTTGCACTATCAACAACGTGAATGCCACTCCCGGTGTCCTCGAAAGCAGTTTCCTGTTGCAAGTACGCCGTATCGCGGATGCGTTCCGTCCCTGGGGCGTCCAACTGTCTTTGTCCGTCGATTTCAGCAGCCCCAAAATTATCGGCGGACTCGACACGTTCGACCCGATCGATCCGCGTGTCGCCGAGTGGTGGCGGAAAAGAGCAGACGAGATCTACCGCCTGATTCCGGATTTCGGCGGCTTCGTGGTGAAGGCAGACTCCGAGGGACGCTCCGGTCCGTCGGTATACGGCCGTACCCCTGCCGATGCGGCGAATGTCATTGCGCGTGCGCTCAAACCACACGGTGGCGTCGTTTTCTACCGTGCCTTTGTGTACAACCACCATCTCGACTGGCACGATCTGAAAAATGATCGCGCGAAAGCGGCCTACGACAACTTTCATCCGCTGGACGGCGCGTTCGACGACAACGTCATCGTTCAAATCAAGAATGGCCCGATCGATTTTCAGGTGCGCGAACCGGTATCTCCACTCTTCGCAGGCCTGCACCGCACCAACGAAGCCATCGAGCTGCAGGTCACGCAGGAATATACGGGTCAGCAGAAACATCTTTGCTTCCTCGTTCCCATGTGGAAGGAGATCCTCGACTTCGATATGCGGGTCGATGGCAAATCCACGCCTGTAAAGGATCTTGTTTCTGGGCGCGCCACACATCGCACCGTCGGAGGTTTCGCGGGCGTCGCCAACGTTGGCATGGACGCAAATTGGCTGGGCAGCCCGCTCGCGATGGCGAACCTGTACGGCTTCGGCCGCCTGGCCTGGGATCCCAATCTCTCGGCCGAAACCCTCATCGACGACTGGACGCGCCTTACCTTCGGCAGCGATCCGCTGGTAGTGCAAACGATCGATACCTTGCAGCTAGGCTCGTGGCGCGTCTACGAAAGTTACACTGGACCGCTCGGCGTTGGAACACTCACCAACATCGTCGGCAATCACTACGATCCCGGGCCACAATCGTCCGAAGAAAATGGTTGGGGACAATGGCATCGCGCCGACCATCAAGGCATCGGCATGGATCGAACTATCGCAACAGGTACGGGCTACATTGGGCAATACCCTCCCGACGTGCAGAATCTCTACGAGTCACTTGCCGCGTGTCCCGACACACTCCTGCTGTTCTTCCATCATGTGCCGTACAGCTACGTCCTGCACTCGGGCAAGACTGTGGCTCAGCACGTTTACGATTCTCACTATGAAGGCGCGGACCGCGCGCGCGATTTCATTGAGCAATGGAAGAAGTTGCAGGGGCATTTGGACGACGAGCGTTATCGCGACATCCTTCACCGCTTCGAATATCAGGCGGCGCAGGCGGTTGTGTGGCGCGACACCATTAACAACTGGATTTTTCACCTCTCAGGAATTCCCGACGAACGCCACAGAATGGTCACCTCCGCAAACTGATCACTAACTCTGCTACTTACCGTCTAAGCAGACGAATGTTATCTATCGCCATTGAGTTCACAGCATTTTTTGAGCACCACCTTGCGCATTTGCTCAAGTTCCGTTAACGTTTACGGTTTCGGAGAATCGTTACACTG
Organism: uncultured Acidobacteriota bacterium; assembly: GCA_963771765.1. Taxonomy (GTDB): domain Bacteria; phylum Acidobacteriota; class Terriglobia; order Terriglobales; family Acidobacteriaceae; genus Sulfotelmatobacter. The sequence continues at coordinate 30,406 of CAVYUY010000035.1, read as the reverse complement.
TCTCCGATTTGTCCGTGCTGGCAGTAGGGCCGGCCACGACGCAGGCCAAAACAATGGGTCAAACTCCCACTACGCTCCGTGACATCGCTAAGTCGCTGGGTACATCCATTGGCACAGTACATCGCGCCCTTCACGACAACCCCGGAGTAAGTCCATCGACGAAAGCCAGAGTTCTTCAAGTGGCCCGGACCCTTGGATACCGTCCGAACCTCGCCGCCAGATATTTGTCCTCGCGGAAAACTCTGCGCATCTCGGTCAACACACCGCAAGGAACCACTTCGTTTTGGGACGAGGTGCGCGAAGGCATTCGCGAAGAAGCCTCCTCGATCCTCCTGGAAAATGTCGAACTGGAATTCCGAACCTGTCCGCGCCTCGGCGAAGGAGAGAAAGAGGCGCTTGAGGCCGCGATCGAAGATCGGGCGGACGGCATCATCATCTTTCCCAGCCGACCGCAAGCGCTTCGTCCTTATGTTCGCCGGGCTTCCCGCGCCAATATTCCGGTCGTCTGTGTCGCGACCGATGCTCCCAGTAGCGGCCGCCTTGGAATGGTCGCCATCGATACGCTCGCCAGCGGTTCGATCGCCGCCGATCTCATGGGACGATTTATCGGGCCGAAAACCGGTTCCATTGCAATCACCGTTTTCGACATGGCGATTACCGAGCACGCCGAGAAATTCACCGCGTTTGAGACGACGCTGAAGTCTTTTTATCCCGGCCTCGAACTGCTAAAGCCGATCGAAGATCACGACGTCGAGAAGGAGGCGTACAGCAAGTGCCGCCAACTATTCGAGGAGCATCCTGATCTCGCAGGAATTTACGTCACGACCGAAGCCTCGATTCCAGTTCTGCAAGCGGCGCGGGATGCCAACCTGCTCGACCATCTCACCATCATTACCACGGACCTGTTCCCCGATCTTGTTACGGAGATCCGGTCGGGCGCCGTGGTTGCCACGATTTACCAGCGTCCGCGCGCCCAAGGTCAGATGGCGTTACGCATGTTGCATGAATTTTTGGCCGAGGGTGCAGGGCGGTCCAATCAGTTGGCCTTGGCGCCGCATTTAGTTATGCGTGGGAATCTCGACTTCTTTTTGCGCAGGCAGTCGCAGGAATCCACGAAAGAGAAAAACGCTTCGGCCCGTGGACACTCACACCAGTTCGCGGAAGACTTCGCCTGACGGCTACTCACAAGGAATCAATGAACTATCTTGGCATTGACGTAGGCACAGGCGGGACACGCGCGCTCGTTCTCAACTCAAAAGGAGACGTTGTTGCTTCCGCGTCGGCGGAGCATCAAAATTTTGCCAGCCCGCGTCCCGGATGGGCCGAGCAGGATCCGCGGGACTGGTGGCAAGCTTGCGGGTCGGCTGTGCGCAAAGCGTTGCAAACGTCAGGGATCCGTGCCGAAGACATCGCCTGTGTCGGATTTTCAGGCCAAATGCACGGAGCCGTGCTGCTCGACTCCGCCGACGAAGTCGTGCGCAACGCCATCATCTGGTGTGATCAGCGGAGTGAGGCTCAAAGCCACGAACTGGAGCAGATGTTCGGCCGCGATACCCTCATCCGCCTTACCTGCAATCCTCCGCTGACGAATTTCACTCTCACCAAGCTTCTCTGGGTACGCGAAACCGAACCGCAGAATTGGGCTCGCGTGGCGCACGTCATGCTGCCCAAGGACTATGTTCGCTTTCGTTTGACTGGAGAACGCGCGATAGACATGGCGGACGCTTCGGGCACCCTTCTGTTGGACGTCACCAATCGGCGGTGGTCTTCTGCAGTGCTCGAAAAGACTGGAATCGAAAAGGGCCTTCTGCCAGCGCTCTTTGAATCGCAGGAAGTCTGCGGAAAAATTTCTTCGGCTGGAGCGGAAGCGACTGGCTTGCGGGCAGGAACTCCGGTTGTTGCCGGAGCCGGAGACCAGGCCGCAGGAGCAGTCGGGATGGGGATAGCGCGTGCTGGAGCCGTGAGTGCCACGATCGGAACATCCGGAGTTGTGTTCGCCTCAACCGACCGTCCTGCTCTCGATCCTCAGGGACGCCTTCACACTTTCTGCCATGCAATCCCCGGACGATGGCATGTCATGGGTGTTACCCAGGCGGCAGGATTATCCCTGCGCTGGTACCGCGATCAATTTGGAGCAGCATCCCCAGGCATTCAGAAAAAAGATGGCCGCGATCCCTACGATGTGTTTGCTGAGGAGGCGAGTTCGGCGCCCCCTGGATCCGAAGGCGCGTTCTGGGTGCCCTATCTCATGGGCGAGCGTACGCCGCATCTCGATCCCAACGCCCGCGCCGCACTTTTGGGACTTACCGCTTCGCATACGCGAGCGCATGTTATCCGCGCAATCATGGAGGGCGTAGCCTTCAGCCTGAAAGACTCGTTTACGATTTTCGAAGAGATGAAAATTCCGGTCACGTCTATCCGCTTGGGTGGCGGAGGTGCGCGCTCTCCGTTGTGGAGGCAGATCCAGGCTGACGTCTACGCGCATGAAGTGGAAATCGTGGCAGCGGAAGAAGGCGCAGCGTACGGCGCGGCGATTCTCGCCGGGACAGGAGCCGGCGCTTGGTCGTCGGTCGAACAAGCCTGCGACGCGATCGTCCGTGTTGCGAAGCGAATCGCACCGAAAGCTCAAGACTCGGCGACTATGCAAGCTGCGTACAAGACTTATCGCAAGATCTACCCGGCGTTGCGCCAGATCGCGTAGGATCGGCCTCTCCCGGCACATCACTTCTCCGGTTCCTTCACCACGACCACGCGATTTCCCGCAACATCACGCATCTGCTGCACGATCCCCGAAGGCCAGCGAACCTCCACGAGCGACGCCGAGGCGCTGGCCCCGAGCCCGAAGTGCACCGGTCCCGCGCTCGATGATGCGTACCCGGCGCTGGTCGTCATGTGGTTGTACTGCGCGCCTGCGCTGGTCACAACTTTGATCCGCGCACCGATCCCGTCGCGATTGCTCCTGGAGCCCTGCAACTTGAACTCGATCCAGTGATTGTTTCCGGGACTTTGATTTATCCAGACTTCGCCAGGTGCAATGAGCGCAGTGACGACGACGTCCAGCTTCCCGTCACCATTCAAATCGCCAACTGCCGAGCCGCGATGGCGCGACGGAGGTTGCGACGTGAATCCCGCCTCAGCCGTCAAGGCGGAAAACTTCATACCGCCGAGGTTCCGGAACACTGTATTCGGCTGCTCGATCGTCAGGTTCGGCGCCGATAGCAGCGATTGCACGTGCCCACGCGAGACAAAAATGTCCTTCCAGCCATCATTGTCGAAATCAGCAATGTTCGGAGAATACCCAGCCATGGGCAAGCTCTGCTTGGTCATCTCGCTTTCGCGCGTCACTTCGACGAAGCTACCCTTGCCTGTATTGCGGTACAGCGGGAACGTCTCTCCATCAAGCGCAACGATGAAGATGTCCGGATATCCATCGTTGTCGAGGTCTCGAAAATCGACGCCCATCCCTGAGATGTACGTCCCATCCTCGCGAAGCGCGATGTTTTCTTCGAACCCTGCTTCCTCGAACTTGCCGCCTCCCTTGTTGCGGTAGAAGGAGTTCATCAGCTTGTCGTTCGGAATGACCAGGTCCATCTTCCCATTCAGTTCGGCATCCGCCGCTGCGACTCCCATCCCTTTCCCCGCATGCTCGCGGAATCCAGCCTCGACCGACGCATCGCGAAACGTCCCATCGCCGTTATTAATGAACAATTGATTCGGCGTCGGCTTGTACATCTTTGGATGGCAGTAGTCTCGGTGTCCGTAGCCCTGGCACACGGGCTCGTTATTGAAATCCCACTTCAGATAATTGATGACGACGAGATCGAGTCGACCGTCGTTGTTCACGTCAACCCAGGCGCCGGCCACCGCCCACAATGGCCCGTACTCCGCATCCGGCTTGTTCAGCTTCGCTTTGTCGGTAACGTCGGTGAACGTTCCGTCGCCATTGTTGTGGTAGAGCGTATTTCGATAGACGCCCGCGACGAAAATGTCTTCATACCCGTCGTTGTCGTAGTCCCCGATGGCGACTCCGACGTCGTACCCAGCGCCTGCCAACCCGGCCTTCGCCGTGACGTCGGTGAAATGCCCGTTGCCCGTCATTCTCAAACAACCGATTGGAATATTTCGTGGAGTCTTTGTGCAGAGTCTTGAGGTCGGCGCCATTCGTGAAGAAGATGTCGAGCTTCCCGTCGTTGTTGTAATCGAAAACAGCAACTCCTCCAGCCATCGTTTCCGGAGCATGCCGCTCCGCGCTCTCATTGCTGTCCAGCTTGAAATCGATGGACTGAAAAGCGAATCGAATGGGACTATCGCTCGAGGCGACACCCGACCGCATTTGTGCTTGCGTGCGCGCCGGAGACGACGCGCACGAGAGGATTAACAGACAAAATGCGCTGCACAACCAGGAGAGACGGCTACTCGTCATTTCAGAATCGGCGCCGCGCGCCGCTTCTCAATCTTACTCCGGCAGCTTCTGCTCTCCTTGAATCGCGAGATGAGCCTCAGCATGTGCCGCAGCCGTTCCCGGTTGTCCGCCGCCAACCGTGATCAGATAGTCTCCTGCTGCCACCATCCGATCGCCCGTTTCGTTTACGTAACTCAGGTCCCGCGGTGTGAGCGTCATCTTCACATGCTTCTGCTCGCCTCCACTTAAGTGAACGCGAGTGAATCCGCGGAGGGCTTTGAGTGGAGCGCCAGGCATCTTCGGGAAGCTGATGTACACCTGCGCGACTTCATCGCCTTCGCGCCCACTCGTATTCTTCACGTCGATTTCAACGTCGACCGGATCACCTGCTTGCAACGATGGATTTGAGAATTTCATTCCACTGTACTCAAAGGTCGAGTAACTCAGCCCATATCCGAACGGATACAGCGGTTCGCCAGTGAAGTAGCGATACGTCCGGTTTTTCATCGCGTAGTCTTCGAACTCCGGCAACTGCTCCACGCCTTTGTAGAACGTCACCGGCAAGCGCCCCGCCGGATTGTTCACTCCAGCGAGAGTTTGTGCGATGGCGGTTCCGCCTTCTTCGCCCGAGTACCATGCATCGACAATTGCGTTGGCGTGATCATTCGCCCAATTCACGGCGAGCGCGCTGCCATTCATGAGAACAACAATAAGAGGCTTGCCGCCGCCTTTTAATGCGCCGAGCAAAGCTTCTTCCTCTGCAGGAAGAGCCAGGCTGGTACGGTCGCCACCCCGAAACCCGGGGACATCGACCTTCATCTCCTCGCCTTCGAGGTGCGAATTGATGCCCACCACTGCGACCACAACGTCCGATTTCCGCGCGGCCTCGGCTGCTTCAAAGCTCGGATCGGCGTTGAGTTGCAACCAGACGAACTGCGTTCGGCGTCCTCCGCGAACATACTCGGCCTTCACCGCATAACGATGTCCCTTGGTGAGGTCCAGCTTTACAAAGTGTGGATTCGGATCGTGCAACTCCATATCGTCCACCACCATCTTGCCGTCGATCCACAGGCGCTGCATCGAGCCGACCAGCCCGATCTGATATAACCCCGACTCTGCCGGCGTCAGAAAACCTGTCCAGCGGACAGAAAAATCCGTCATGCCTTCCGGGACCGCAAGCGCGTGCGCGCTCGGATGCGACAGTTCCAGATCCACATACGGATCGGTGCGCGTGAGCTGCGGCGTGCCCGCCAGATCCCCCGCAAAATATTCCGCTTTAAGTCCCGGCTTTCCGTCAGCCGTTGAGAGCGCTGATGTCGGAATCACGATTTCTTTCCGCAGAAAATTTGTTCCCGCAACATAGGACACTTGTGCACCGCTGAATTGCTTGCGGATGCCCTCCAGCGCCGTGACGGCGTGCGAAGCCGTGCCCGCATAATTTCCGTGCAGCACTTCGGTCGACTCCGCCAGGGGGCCCACCACCAGAATCTTTTTCACGCCAGGCCCGAGTGGCAGGACGCCGTCGTTCTTCAGCAGCACCATCGACTCCCGCGCCGTCTTTAAAGCGAGTGCGCGGTGCGGGGCGCTGTCGATCTCCGATTCTGGAGTGTTGGCGTAAGGCACCATCTCCGGCGGATCGAACATGCCCAGCCGCATGCGCGCCGTGAAGAGGCGCTTCAGGGTGACATCGAGATCCGCCTCCGTCAGCAATCCTTGTTTCACTGCATCGATGAATGGCTGGTAGTCGTGGCTGTCCTTCGCCACCGTGAAAAAGTCGGCGCATTCGTTGTCCATGCCCGCCTTCAGCGCCGCCGCAGCAGCCTCTGCCTGGCTCTTCACGTAATGATGGCCTTCGAAAATATCCACGACAGCGTCGCAATCGGACACAACGTACCCGTTGAACTTCCAGGCTCCGCGCAACGTGTCTTTCAGCAGAAAGTCGCTCGCGCAGGCGGGTTGCCCGTTCACTCGGTTGTAGGCGCACATCACCGACTCCGCTTTGCCTTGCGTCACGGCCGCGCGAAACGCGGGTAGATACGTGTCTTCCTCGTCATGCTTCGACACCTGCACATCGATGCTGTGCCGCGAAGGTTCGGGACCGCTGTGTACCGCGTAGTGTTTCGGCGTCGAAATCACTCGAAAATATTTCGGATCATCTCCTTGTAGCCCGGTCACAAACGCCACGCCCATGCGACCGGTGAGAAATGGATCTTCTCCGTAAGTTTCCTGGCCGCGCCCCCACCGTGGATCGCGAAAGATGTTGATATTGGGCGACCAGAAGTCGAGGCCTTCCATGATGTCGCGGCGCCCAGCTTTGCACCGCCTGGTCGTGTTTCGCCCGCGCTTCCGTGCCGATCACAACCGCCATTTCATGGATCAGAGAGTCATCAAACGTCGCTGCCAGCCCGATCGGCTCGGGAAAGACGGTCGCGGTTCCGGCGTTGGCGACGCCATGCAAGGCTTCGCTCCACCAGTCATAGGCGGGAATGTTGAGCTCCGGAATCGCGCGCGCCTGGTTGACGACTTGCGAAGCCTTCTGTTCCAGCGTCATCCGATGGATCAGGTCGTCCACTCTCGCATCAATCGGCTGAGAAGGATCCATATAAAGAACTGGACCGCCGCTGCTCGTCTGCGCTCCCGCGCCCGCCGCACACAAAATTGAAAAGAGTGCTACTTGCAACATGACAAAAAGGCGTTTTCCCATGGAATCCCTCCACTGCACTTCTTTGTCACACCGCGATTGCGAGCGGAAAGAAATACCGAAACGAGTGCAGGATGTTAGTGCAGACTATTTTCCGTTAACGATTACGGTCGACCGTCGCTTGTAGCACAGCGACCATACCGAGGTCAAGACTCCAGGCAGGTTTCGCCTCGTGGGCGGCTATGAACTACAACGATTTTTCTCATGTTTCGGAGAAATTCCACGGATTGAAGCCTGATCCGGACGAAGCGGCTCAACTGTAAAAAAATCCGTTTACCGCACCAAATCTCTAACCCTGCTGTCTTGGCCCCTGGCATCGCGCGGGCCCGCCTGATCGCTCTTCAAAGGACGAGAAACAAGGTGGTTGCGGCCCGACAATGTCACAGCGGCCCGCTTTTTGTGCCGCATTTAGCCGTCATAACCCCGCCAAACATCATTGCGATATCGATTTTGTTCTTGACAAAGATTGACACAAGGATGTATCTCCGTAAACGTTCACGGACATTCGGGTCGTCCCGTCCCAGAAGACAGTCCCGATCAACCGCATTTTGGAGGCTGGCAAATGAAATCCCTCTCGCCCACGATAGCCGGGAGTATCGGCCATTTCCTGAAACGCTGTGACCTTCGCCTCGTATTACTTCCCGCGGCCCTCGTTCTCGTCTTCGCCGCGCAGGCCTTGGCGCAGGAAGCGACCATCGTCGGAACAGTGACCGACCCAACTGGCGCTGCCGTTCCGAACGTCACCATCACAGTCACCAACATCGATACCGGTTTGGCTCGTACCCTGACCTCGAGCAGCGACGGCCAGTTCGTTGCTCCCGATCTGCGCATTGGCCGGTACACGGTTCGGGCCACCGCGTCGGGATTCAAGGTCGCCGAGCAAAAAGATATCGTCGCTCGCAGATCAACGACCGCAGTCGTATCGACTTCAAACTCACGGTTGGAAGCGCGCAAGAGCAAGTCACCGTCGAAGCCGCGGCGATCGCAGTCCAGGCCGATACCGGTGAAGTCAGCGACGTCATCACCGGACAACAGCTCACCCAGCTCTCGACAAACGGCCGCAGCATGTATTCGTTGATTTCGTTGACGCCCGGCGCCTCGAGCGGTCAGAGCGACTTCCAGATCCCGACTCCGGTCGGCGGCGATGCCAACGTCAGTTTCAACGGCATGCGCATGAGCCACAACCTGTACGTCCTCGATGGCAGCGAAAGCAGCGATCGCGGCGGCGGCGGCGGTTCCGATGTCATGCCCTCCCTGGATGCGATCGCCGAATTCCGCGAGATGACCTCCAACTACAGCTCGGAATACGGCTTATCCTCATCGGCCACGATGACCGCTGTCATCAAGTCGGGAACGCAAGCAATACCATGCCAGCGCTTGGGAGTTCCTGCGCAACGACGCGCTTGACGCTCGCAACTATTTCAACCCGGCTCCGCAAAAGGTCGCCGAACTTCGGTTCCACACTTTCGGCTTTAACGTCGGCGGTCCAGTTGATTTCTGGGCCAAAGAGCACAAGACGTTCTTCTTTTACAACATGGAATGGCGCCGCCTGATTCAGGGTCAGACGCTCAACCAGACTGTGCCAGATACAGCTTGGTACAACGGCGACGTGGCCGGTGGTCCCGCGCCCAACGTTCCGTCCGCTGCTAACGTCGATCCTGCTTACTTGTTTAGAAATTGCCCCGGCGGCGCCGCACCCGCGGGTATCGTTCAGGGCAGCCCCTTCCCGAACAATACGATCCCATCCTGCATGATCGATCCCAACGCAACGGCTCTGCTTAACGCTGGCATCTTCCCGGCGAACAACGCAGTGAACGGCAGCGGCAACCCGATCTTCCAGGGCGGGAACAATGTCCCCACCAGCGTGAAGGAAGAGATTGTTCGCATTGACCATCAGTTCAGCAGCAAGTTCTCGGTCTTCGGCCATTACCTTGCGCGAGCAGATCGCGCAGAACTTCGGAACGTCGATGTGGAGCGGCGACAACGTCCCAACCGCCAGCAACACCTTCGGCAACCCGTCCTACAGCTACGTGATCCACACGACCTACATGATCAGCCCGACGCTGTTGAACGAAGTTGCGTTCAATGCCAACGGCAACAAAATTGCCATCCTGCCGAATAAGCTGATCGCGCGTCCGAGCGGACTTTACCTCGAACCGTATCTTCAGCGGACCCAACAATGACAACCGCATCCCGGAAATCCACCTTGCCGGTTACAACAACGTGGACTATACGAACGCCAGTTGGCCGTGGAATAACAAGGCGGATGACTATCAGATTCGCGATGACATTTCCTGGACCAAAGGCGCGCACCAAATCAAAATGGGCGGTAGTTGGGCGATTTACAAGAAGGTTCAGGACCTCTTCGGCAACACGCAGGGTTCTTTCACCTTCAATAACAACTTCACCGGAAATGACTTCGCGGACTTCTTGCTAGGCACGGCTTCGGGCTACAACGAGCTGGCCGTACAAGACAGTGGCAAGTGGAACAATGTTTCCTGGGCTGCGTATGTGCAGGACAACTGGCGCGTAAACCATCGCCTGACCTTGAACTTGGGCCTGCGTTGGGACGGCGTACCGCATACCTATGAAGCGAACAACCGGATGGGCAACTTCTATCCGAACCTGTATAACCCAGCCGACGCTCCGATCTTCGCTGACGCGGCCGGCAACAACATTGCACCCAACAGCCCCGGCTTGGGCACGAGCCCGAACCCGATTCTGGCGGGTACCCAGTTCTATCTGAATGGTATCGGTATCCCCGGAAAAACTCCCGGGGTTCCGAAGGGACTGGTCGACAATCACTGGGCCGCATTCGGTCCTCGCGTTGGCTTTGCTTATGATCTGACCGGATCAGGCAAGACTGTTCTCCGCGGCGGCTTCGGCGTGATGTATGAACGCATCCAGGGCAACGATATGTACAACGCTGGCCCGAACGTGCCGTTCAGCACGAACATTAACTTCAGCAACATTCAACTGGAAAATCCCGGCACGCAACTTAGCAACAATCTACCCCTCGTTGCACCTATCACGGTCGCTAGCATTACCGGCCTGGACAAGGTAAATAACAAGTTGCCGGTCAGCTATCAGTACAGTATTGGCGTACAGCACGCTCTCTCTGCCCGCAGTGTGCTGGAACTCCAGTACGTTGGCAATCAGAACCGGAACCAGAACGCGTACCAGGAAACCAACCTTCCGACTTCTGCCAACATCACCTCGCTGTTCGCGAATAACAACGCTGACTACAACCTGCGCGTTCCGTATCTGGGTTTCCACTCCATCAGACAGACGGAGAACATACAGAGCTCGCACTACAATAGCTTCCAGGCTCAGATTCACAGCCAAATTCGGCATGACCTGACTCTGCAGGCAGCTTACACTTTGTCTCGGGCGATCGATCCTTCCACGGGCAACAATGGCGTGGGCGACTTGAACAATTTTGATAACCCCTACGATGTGCATTACGACAATGGCCCATCCGGCCTCGATCGTACGCAAATCGCATTCGTTAACTTCATCTACGACATCCCCCTCCTGAGAAACAGCTCCAACAAGGTGTTGAAGTCGACGGTCGGTGGATGGCAAGTGTCGGGAATCGTCTCCATGACGACGGGCGAGCCGATCTATATCACTGAAGGTGGTATTCAGAACTGCGCCCAAGGCGCCAACAACGATCCCGTAAAGTGCGCGGGTTCGCTTGACGGCACCGGTAACATCAGCAGCATCATTCCCAATGCGAATAATCGGCCCAACGTCAATGGAAGCGTTAGCTATCCGAAGACGGTGAAGAGCTGGTTCAGTTCTTCCGCATTCTCCCCAACCGTGGCTGGAACATGGGGCAACCTGCCTTTCAACAGCATCCGTGGTCCCGGCCGTCAGAACTGGAACCTGGCTCTGTTCAAGCAGTTTGTCTTCAGCGAGACCCGTGGAAGCAAACTGGAATTCCGCGCGGAATTCTTCAACGCGTTTAATCACACCGAATTCAACAACGTCAGCAACACTTTCACCAACGGTGACTTCGGTGCGGTTACGTCGGCTCATGATCCACGCGAAATTCAGCTAGGATTGAAGCTGTACTTCTAATCGCCTGTGGTTAGCTTTTCCATGCCCCGCTCGCGGTTCGCTGCGAGCGGGGTTTTTCTTTGGCCGCATCAAAGGAAGTGCTTCTTCGTCCGGCACACTTGAGTTTGCTCGAAGTCCATGATCGGCGCCCGCGTATGAGGTTTTGTATCTTACTGGCTCTGGCTGTCTTGCTTTCCACCATCGTTGCGATGGCCCAGGAAGCGACTCCCGCCGACGCCCTGGCTTTCGAGCAACAGCAGAAATGGCCAGAGGCTGCCCAGGCCTGGAAAGCCGTCACAGCGCGCAATCCGTCCGATGCAGCAGCCTTCGCGAGCCTCGGACTTGATCTGGCCAGGCAGCAAAAACTCGATGAAGCAGCGGCCGCCTATCGCAAGGCCCTCAAGTTAAGTCCCAAAATGCCCGGCCTGCAATTGAACCTCGGCCTGGCGGAATTCAAGCAGGGCCACTTCAGCAGTGCCGCCACTGCCTTTCGATCAGCAGTCGCTGCAGACGCCTCCAACACGCAAGCTCAGACGCTACTCGGCATGAGCTACTACGGCGATAAGAAATTCGACCTCGCTTCGCAATACCTGGAACGCGCCAGCAAAGCCGATCCGAGGCAATGCTGAGCTCCATCAAATGCTTGCCCAGAGTTGCCTCTGGACGAAGAAACTCGACTGCGCTGCAGACGAATTTCAGACTTGCTTGTTGCAGCAAAGTCCCGAATCCGCTCCCAACGCACGTTCTCATGGGCGAAGCGCTCGACGGCCTTGGACGAACGCCCGAGGCGATCACCGAATTTGAAGCCGCCGCAAAGATCTCTCCCAACGAGCCCAACGTTCACTTCGGACTTGGATACCTTCACTGGAAGTCTCAGCAATATCCGGAAGCGCGCAAGGAGATTCGAGACCGAACTCTCTCTCGATCCCAACCATGCCCAGGCGCTCGCCTATCTCGGCGATATCGAATGGAAAGACAACCATCCCGACGCCGCCCTGCCGTTGTTGCAGCGCGCGATCAAAGCGAACAAAGATCTCCGCGTCGCCTACGTGGACTTGGGCGCGATCTATTTGCAGCAGAAAAACTACAAAGACGCGCAGGCGGCGATCTCAAAAGCCATCGCGCTTGAGCCGGATCAGCCTGACGCGCACTACCAGTTAGGCCGCTTGTACCAGGCCACGGGCCGAAGTACCGAAGCCGAAAAAGAACTTCATAAAGTACGCGAACTACGAGAAAAGGCAGACAGCCTCGTGGGGAAAATCTCTCCGCGCCGTCTGCGCTGACTCCTCCCGAACATCCATGAATTTCATCGTCAACATAAGAGGAATCATTTAATGAGCACGAAGAACGGAAACTACGCTCCCAAACCTGAGCACAAATTCTCATTCGGACTGTGGACACTCGGAAATCGCGGCCGCGACCCGTTTGGTGATTTTGTCCGCGACGTTTTCCCGCCGAACGACATTGTGTCGGTGCTCGGTGAAATCGGCGCATGGGGCGTCAATCTGCACGACAATGATCTGGTCCCCATCGACGCCACTCCAAACGAGCGCGATAAGATCGTGCGCGAATTTAAGAAAGCCTGCGAAAAAAGCGGAGTCGTCGTCCCGATGGCGACGGTCTCGCTCTTCTTCCATCCGGTATTTCGCGATGGAGCGTTCACATCCAACGATCCCGAAGTCCGCGCCTATGCCATCCAGAAAACTATGCGGGCCATGGATCTTGGTGCTGAGCTCGGCGCCAAAATCTTCGTCCTCTGGGGAGGCCGTGAGGGCGTCGAAACCGACGCGTGCCGCCGCGCTGACGAAGCCGTCAAGCGCCTTCGCGAAGCCGTCAACTATCTTTGCGAGTACAGCATCGCTCAGAAATATGGATACCGCTTCGCCCTGGAAGCCAAGCCCAACGAGCCTCGCGGCGATATTTATATGGCGACCACCGGGCACTACCTCGGATTCATTCCCACGCTCGATCATCCCGAAATGGTTGGCGTGAATCCCGAAGTCGCTCACGAGACCATGGCTGGACTCAACTTCATGCATGGCGTCGCGCAGGCCTGGGAGTGCGGCAAGCTCTTTCACATCGACCTCAACGATCAGGTCTCGGGCCGCTATGATCAGGATCTCCGCTTCGGTTCGGCGAATCCCAAGACTGCGTTCTGGCTGGTGAAATTCCTTGAAGACGTCGGCTACGACGGCCCGCGCCACTTCGATGCCCACGCGTATCGCACCGAGGATTATGAAGGAGTGAAGGATTTCGCCCGCGGCTGCATGCGGACGTACGTCATTCTGAAAGAAAAGGCCGCGCGCTGGAATGCCGATAAGGAGATTCAGTCGATCTTGAAGGAAATCTCGGCCGCTGCGCCGAAGGTGCCAGCCACAGGCAGCTACTCAGCCAAGGGATCGGCCGCGCTGCTTTCCCACGTCTTCGATAAAGACGCGATCATGAAAAAGCGCCTGCCCTATGAGCGCTCGACCAGCTGACAATCGATGTTTTGTTGGGAGCGAGGTAAAGAAGATAAGAAAATAAAATGTGGGGACAGCCGCCTCGGCCGTCCAGCCAGCAAAGCTGGCGTATTGTTGCTGGAGATCGAGCGGCCAGAACTAGACGAAGCTCAGTCCTAGGCTCGACCCTTTTTCGCCGCGGCCGCCTGCTTTCCTGCAACTTCCCAGGGACGCTTGGGCCGATCCACTTCTGCCTTGTCGCGATTTTCCACGCGATCGTATTGATACGCTTCGCTGACCGTTCCGAGTGATTCGTTGTAAAGGCTGGGCAGTCCGAGAGCCATCTTCAGCTCTTCGGCGAACGACTGCAGGGACTTCAGGTGTTCCGCCGTGGCGGGCAATTCCGCCTTTGAAGTCTTCAGAAACTGCTGATACCCGCGGTTCACCAGCTTCGAAATCTCGCTGCCGACCAGGCATCCGGGATAAGCAAAGATCTTTACATTGTCATCGGAAGCCTTCTGAATCGCCGCCGAGACATTGTATTTACGCAGAAATACACGGCTGTTCGTGCCCGGGGCTTCCGTTACGTCGAACCCGTGATCGCGCAGCCAAGCTAGCGCTTCTTCGTAGGTTCGTGCTTCAATTGATTTAGCCATTTTTTGGGCCTACTTCTACCTTTCCTTGCCGGTCGATGCTCGTCTATTTAGATGCGGCTTCATGAGGACTGGCGTAACTTTACACGAGCTGCATCGCCGGGCGAATCTATTCATCTAAACAAAATAATACATATCCTGTTTCGCACTACATAGCACATTACGTTAGTTTCGGCGTTTTGGTTCAAGCATGACATACGGTTCCACCAAAGCAACCGCGTTTTCACCGCCCGCAAGCCGCTCTGCGACTCGGGAATCCGCTTCGCCATTAGGGGAAACGCTAGGCCACAGCCTCCTCGAGCGCATTGGCAATACCCCGCTTCTCCGCCTCGAGGCCCTCACCCGCGAACTTCCGGGCGTTGCACTTCTGGGTAAGGCGGAATGGTATAACCCCGGTGGATCGGTGAAAGATCGCGCCGCCTCCAACATCGTGGTTGAAGGCCGTCGCGCCGGGTTGCTGCGTCCCGGCAAGATTCTTCTCGATGCAACCAGCGGCAACACGGGCATCGCCTACGCCATGCTCGGAGCCGCCGAGGGATTTCCCGTTACGCTCTGCATGCCCGAAAACGTTTCCCGCGAGCGCAAGCAGATCCTTCACGGATACGGCGCCAACATTATTTATACGGATCCCGCTGACGGGTCCGATGGCGCGATCCGCATGGCCCGAGAGCTCGCTTCGAAACATCCCGACCAGTACTTTTACGCGGATCAATATTCGAACGATGCGAACTGGAAGGCTCACTACAACGGCACCGCGAACGAAATCTGGCAGCAGACCCAAGGCCGCGTCACGCACTTCGTTTCCATGCTCGGCACCAGCGGCACGTTCGTCGGCGCGACTCGCCGGCTCAAAGAGTTGAATCCGTCGGTCCAGTGCATTTCGCTCCAGCCGGACTCTTCGTTTCACGGCATCGAAGGCGCCAAGCACATGGCCAGCGCCATCGTTCCCAGGATTTACGACCAGAACCTGGCCGACAAGAATATAGAGATCGCCACCGAAGACGCCTACGCGATGGCACGCCAGCTTTCTCGCGGCTCAGGGCTGCTGGTGGGAATCTCCGCCGCGGCCGCCGTCGTTGGAAGTTTGAAGGTTGCTCGGGATCTGGCGCTGAAAAAAAATCAGGAAGCCGTGATCGTCACGATCCTCTGCGACTCCGGCGACAAATACCTGAGCGAGCGCTTCTGGTCTGAAGGGTAACTCGATTTTTCGTCAGCGCTGGGTACCCCACTTCTGGCCGGTTGCCGGAAGTGGGGATGCTGATTGGGAATTCTGACGAATGCCCGATCCTCTAACAGCATAGTTCGGCCCGACGCCAGAGAAAGTTAAGATCCGGTCTCATGCTTAAAGTTTCACGCAACGGAGTACGACGCTCTTCGTCACCACGGCGAAGAAACCTATCCTCACGAATGCTGCGGCGTTCTTCTGGGACGCTTCGATGACGATGGAACGCGCGTCGTCACCAGCACCGCGCGTTGCGGCAACACCCGCACCGACTCCGCCCATAACCGCTACAACATCGATCCCAAGGAACTCGTCCGCATTCAGCGCGAAGGCCGCGAGCGCGGCGAGGATATCGTCGGTTTCTACCACTCGCATCCCGACCATCCGGCGCAATGGTCGAAGACCGACTTTGCGGAAGCCCACTGGATGGGCTGCTCCTATGTCATCACCGCCGTAGAAAAAGGGAAAGGCCGCCATCACGAACTCGTTCGAACTCTCCGGCTCCGACGAGTCTGACAAGCAACTGATTAATGAAAAAATCGAAGTGGAATAGCGGCACATTCCCAGCTTCACCGCCTCCAGCCGCGAAGCGGCGTATAGTAGGTAGTCACGGCGTTAGCCGCGGGTGACGTCAGAGAACAGGAACAGCCCGGTAGAGCGAAAGAATCGATCGCAGCCCTGCTGAACTCCCTTGCCAGACGCGGCAATTGCCCGATTTCCACTGATCGCAAGCGATCACCCTCCGCTAGAAAAATCCCAACTCGAATTCCCGAATCGCCGAAAACCCGCGTCCGTTGCGGGTTCCGTGAAAAGCCGGTGTCCCGGTTGCACAATTTCCGGTCAGGGGCTGTGAACGGCGTGCACTTGATTGAAAAGACGTGTACTTACAAACGCGTATTTTTTCGTTGACGGAAAAAATAGAAGGAGTACAACAAGATCGTTCTTTGACAGCTTCTTAGGTTTTTCCGGTTGGTGCAGCGTCCGGGGCTCAAGCGAAGTCACCTTCTTGATCGCGAGATTGGGAAGGAGGGCAAGCAAGGGTCTATAGCAAAGCGCTGGTCGAGGAGAACGGAGAAGAAATGTTGAAGGCAGGATAGAGTTCCGAGGCGTAGGGTAGGTTTATCCGGTTGGCGGTGAGCCCGGAGCCCAAGCAAAGATCGCGCGCGGCACCCCGCAAGGGAAGCAGCGAGAGCAGGTCGAGCAAGGGTCATTAAGCGAGCTACTGGCCGAGACGAATGGACCCCACACCACCTCGGAACTCTCTTTGTTTTTCGCTGTCGGTTGTCAGCTCTCCACTTCCGCTCCTTCCTTGTATTAGCTTCTAGCTCCTAGCTTCTAGCTCCTTCCTCAGTTTTGTCATTCCGACCGAAGGGAGGAATCTGCTTTTAGCGTCCAACTCATGAGCTCCTTTCCGTAGCTTTGTCATTCCGACCGAAGGGAGGAATCTGCTTTTCGCGTCCAGCTCATGAGATCCTTCCCATGGGCCTGTCATTCCGACCGAAGGGAGGAATCTGCTTCGTTCCCGCCACGACCACAAATCTTGAAAGTCCGAACGCCTCACTACACAGCGCTTTTCTCCGCAACATAAATAAATCGCGACAGCCTTCGCTCTTTCGCGATGCGTGCTGCGACGACGAAGAATTCCTGCTGCTTCTCGAAGCTCTCTTCCCCCTCGATCTTTCTCAACAAGCTGCTTCTGGACTCGCGTGCCCGCCCCCGCCTTTCCGCGAGGTCTGCCATGTTCTGGGTAACATCTTCGCAAATCAACAAACTCAAACCGGATTCCGCGATAACGCGCCGGTCATACCCTGCCGGCACGAACAGGAAGAGTCCGATCGAGCTGCGCACCGCGATTTCCTCTTTCGTGAGCGGTCCGGTGATGGTGATCGGATCGGTAAACAATAATCTTCCGCCCGGCTTCAACACACGAGTCCACTCCGAAACCACGCGTTGTCGATCCGGCAGGTGATTGATGGCATCAATACAAGTAACGGCATCAAATGCAGCGTTGGCGAAGGGCAAACGCTCCGCCGCATTTGCCACCTGGAACGTTGAGCGTTCGGCCAACCCTTGCTTCGCAGCCAGCGAAGTTGCCGCTGAGACAGCGTGCTCATGCATATCGATTCCCACAACGGAGCATCCGGTCTTCGCGGCAATTCTCAGCGCGGGTCCGCCCGCTCCACAGGCGATGTCGAGCAACGTTGTTCCAGGTGCCAGCGCCAGCGGCGCTAGAAACCGGTCTTGCTCATCGGCCGTCAGCCAACTGCTCTGCCCAATGTCCTCGCCAAAAGCTTCGCGCCGGATCTCCGCATACAACTCGGACTCAAAGTTGCCGTAGTTGGCGTCGTAGTGGGCTGAATCCTTTTTCGTTTTCGTGTCAGCCATTCTCGTGTCCGTCGATTTCGCTCTCCTCAGGATTTATCGAATGTCTGACTCCGCTACTTGCTCGCATTCCCCGGCCCGCCTACGCCATAGATTCTTGGAATCCTTTGCTCCAGCGATGGCAGGGCTGGAAACGCAGCATGGGGTTCGCCTTGGTACCAGTACGCCACCGAGAAGAAATTGTCGGACCTGTGATTCGCGTGCCCGTGCTCGATCGTCGCCCGCAGAGATTTCGTAAATGGAATCGGCGAATCCAGATGAAATCGATAGACAGAAGACCGCCCGCCTGCAACTTCCTGTCCCACGACAGGGGCGCCGAACAAACCGTAGGCAAATGGATGTCCGCCGAAATCCCACGCCCCGGAGAAATAATCTTCCGACCCGGTGCCGTTGATCGACGGCAGTTTCTCGCCATCCACGAAGAACATGTCGTCCCCTTCGCCCCACCACTTATCCTGATTTTGCAGCACCGACATGGTGACACCGACAAAGTGCCCGCGCCCGGCCGCTTCCATCCAAACGTAGTTGTCTTCTCCGCGCAGATTCTTTTTTCCGTCCATGTCACCGTTGGATTTCCAGTCACTCGTCGTTCCCTTGGCAGGCGCAGCCTGTCGATACTGCGCGTGAAAGTAAAGCTGATCCGCCGGAAGAGGTTTGCTATACGAACGATAATCGATATTGAAATAGAACGCGTCGGTCTTGATCGAGCCTTCGTTGGTCACCGTGATAAGCGCATGCTTCTGGAACGGCATGGGGAAAAAGCAATTCAGCGCCTTATCCGATCCCACCGACAGCGGAATCGATTGATAAAGGTGATAATCCCCAAGTCCCAGTCCGAAGAAGTCTCCGACCGGTGCTTCGACGCTCGGCGTCGACTCGCCGTCCCAATACATACGCAGCACGAGCGCTTTCAGATGATCCGGATCGTCGCTCGCGATCGTGAACCATACGTGAGTGATCAGTCCGGGCCCAACGTCGTCCAGCAAAGTGAGTGTTTCCCCCGGCGCCACCGGACGCGCGTCCGCATTCCCGCCGCTGCGGTCATAGCTCGAAGACCGCTTCTGCACATACTCTTTCGCTTGCGGAAGCGCCGAAAGCCAGGTTGTCGGATCTTGCGCAAATCCCACCACAGCAACCAGCCCGAATATCATCGTTGCGAGCATTCGTCTCATCGTGTCTCCTTGGGAAACTGCCCGACTACCTTGCCGAGCTCATCTAAAAAACGCAGGGATGCGGTTCCGTCCGCCGCCACCGTCATCACGATCCGGTCTCTTCCCTGATCGTCCTTTAATTCCAATGCCGCCGACCGATCGGCCTTGCGGCCCAGATACACGCGGTGCTCGGGCCTGTTCTTGCCCGAATACATCTCACGCAGCTTCGCCTTACTCTCCTCGGCCGGCAGTTGCAGCGCATCCGTCACTTGCGACATGGAAATATCCGGTTCATCGACGAATTGCAGCCCCGCATGTCGCTGCCCATCCTCCTCTTCGGCATTCAAAACCGCAACCTGATCGCCCATGTACTGGTCAAAACTCAAGTGGCCCCAACTCTGCACTTTGCCCTCTTTGTCCTTGCTGCCGCCAAAGATCAGGCCTCCATTCTCTGTGCCCTCGTCGTTGAAGAACAGCATTCCCGCCGTTTGCCGGTCGTGCGGATATTCTTTCCCCTTGACGATCAGTCCCGGAAAATCCGCTTTGTCGGAGATCACCATCCGCAGAGTTCCGTCGGGTTCAATCAGATTGATCCGTTTGACGTCGATCTCGTCAAAGCGGGATTTCTTGCGCGACGTTGCGCCAGCCAGTATCACGACGCACAGCACAACGGTCAGCACTCCCGAATAAACAAGCAGCACACGCTGAGTGAACGCAGTACGGTCCACGATGTCACCTCATTTCAAATCTTTCCTGAACTGAATTACAGCGGAATGTTCCCATGCTTCTTCGGCGGGTTCTTATCGCGCTTAGTTTCCAGCATCGCTAGCGCCTGAATCAATTTCTTTCGTGTATCTCTCGGCTGGATCACCGCGTCTACAAACCCTCGATCGGCAGCAATATACGGATTGGCGAAGCGGTCGCGAAATTCCTCGATCTTTTCCGCGCGAACTTTCTCGCGGGTCGCTCCGGACGCATCCAGTTCGCGTTTGTACACAATGTCGACCGCGCCTTCCGGGCCCATCACCGCAATCTCAGCCGTCGGCCACGCGTAGTTCACGTCGGTGCGAATATGTTTGGACGCCATCACGCAGTAAGCTCCGCCATATGCTTTGCGTGTAATGACGGTAACTTTTGGAACTGTCGCCTCGGCAAACGCAAACAGCAGCTTCGCTCCGTGCTTGATGATTCCGCCGTACTCCTGGCTCGTCCCCGGCAAGAAGCCCGGCACATCTTCAAACGTGACCAGCGGAATATTGAAACAGTCGCAGAACCGCACGAAGCGCGCGCCCTTCACGGATGCGTTGATGTCCAAAGTCCCCGCCAGCATCGACGGTTGGTTCGCGACAATGCCCACAGAACGCCCGTCCAGCCGCGCGAATCCGATGACGATATTTCTCGCGTAGTGTTCCTGGACCTCGAAAAAATATCCATCATCGACCACGGCATGCAGAACATCCTTGATGTCGTACGGCTGGTTCGATTGGGCCGGAACCATCGTGTCGAGCGCCGCATCTGCCCGATCCACCGGATCGGTGCACGTCTTCCGCGGAGGCTCGTCCAGATTGTTCGACGGCAGGAAGCTCAATAGCTCGCGCACCATCGACAAGCATTCCGCGTCGTCATGCGCGAGAAAATGCGCCACGCCCGAGGTCTCGTTATGCGTCATGGCCCCGCCGAGTTGTTCTTTCGTGACCTCTTCATGCGTCACCGTGCGGATTACGTCTGGTCCGGTGATAAACATGTAAGAAGTTTTATCGACCATTACCACGAAGTCGGTGATCGCCGGAGAATACACAGCTCCGCCCGCGCACGGGCCCATGATCGCCGAAATCTGCGGCACCACGCCGCTGTACAACGTGTTCCGCAGAAAGATATCCGCGTATCCGGCGAGCGACATCACGCCTTCCTGAATCCGCGCGCCACCAGAATCGTTAAGACCGATCACCGGCGCGCCCATCTTCGCGGCCAGATCCATAATCTTGACGATCTTTCCCGCGTTCGCCTCCGAAAGTGATCCGCCGAAGACGGTGAAATCCTGGGCGAACACATACACGAGACGGCCTTCAATCCGTCCGTAGCCGGTCACGAATCCGTCGCCATAAATCTTTTGTTCGGCCATGCCGAAGTCGTTGCAGCGGTGTGTGACCAGTTTGTCGGTCTCTTCGAATGTGCCTTCATCGAGCAGGAACTCGATCCGCTCCCGCGCCGACATCTTTCCTTCCTTGTGTTGCCGCTCGCGCCGCTTCGTCCCCCCGCCATCTTCTGCAAGCTGGTTTCGCCGCTTCAGTTCCGCCACTTTCTGTTCGAAGTCCATGGGCATGGATTATAGCCTTCCATGGATTTGACCTACCCTGTGCCCTCCGTGGTGAGCATTTCGAGTCTTCGCGCGCCATCCAGTTGGGATTCAGTTCCGAAGGGTTTGACTTACCCTGTGCCACTTCGTGCCCCCTGGTGAGCATTTCCGTAGTACTCCCCGTTATGCGATAAACTCCATCCAATGTCCTCGCTCGCCGACCAGATGGGCTTTAACTTCCGCGGGCCCGAGCGCCGGGTCTGGAAAGTTCGCGACCTGGTTTCTGCCGTCCGGTCGCACATCGAACGCGAATACTCCGATGCCTGGGTAGAAGGGGAAATCTCCAACTTCCGCTCCCCCGACTCCGGACATCTGTACTTCACCTTGAAAGACGGCAACGCCCAACTCAAAGTGGTGATGTTCCGCTCCTCGGCCCGGCTCCTGCGCTTCCGTCCTGCCGACGGGCTGCAAGTGATCGTCCGCGGGCGGGTCACGGTGTACGAAGATCGTGGCGAACTCCAGATTTCCGCCGAATACATCGAACCGAAAGGCGCAGGATCTCTCCAACTCGCCTTTGAGCAACTCAAGGCCAAGCTTGAGGCTGAAGGTCTTTTCGCAGCAGAACGTAAGAGGCCGATCCCGACGCTCCCCGCGCGGATCGGTATCGTCACATCCGCGCAAGCCGCAGCTCTCCGCGACATTCTCAACATTCTGCAGCGCCGCCATCATTCCGTGAACGTCTTGATCTACTCGGCGCAGGTTCAGGGAGACGCAGCACCTCAAGAAGTTTCCGCCGGCATCCGTTATTTCAATCAAAGCGAGAGTGTGGATGTGATCATCGTCGCCCGTGGCGGCGGATCTGCCGAAGATCTCGCACCCTTCAACCACGAAGGACTCGCGCGCGTGATCTATGCATCGGAAATTCCCCTCATTTCGGCAGTCGGCCACGAAACCGATTTCACCATCGCCGATTTCGTTGCTGATCTTCGCGCCCCAACACCCTCCGCCGCAGCCGAGTTGGTGATCCGCTCGCGCCAGGAAATCGAGGAAAACGCCGCCGCGTTGCACGAACGTTTGACGCGGGCTATGCGATATCGCCTGCTGATGGGCCGTCAGGCTCTCACCGAACTCGCGCAGCACGGAGCCTTCGCGCGCATGATGGAACTAATCCGCCAGCGCCAGCAAAAGCTCGATGACTTATCGCATCGCATGGAGGTGGCCGAGCGTCAACTTCTCCAGAGAATTCATCGTCGTTGGGAGGCCGTCGCTGCCGCGGTGCGCCACTACGACCTGCGCTTCGTTCTATCCAGCATGCGCAAGGAGCTCGACAGCCGCACCATGAGCCTGGTGGCCGTCACCCGCAATGTCCTACTGCAACACCGGGTCCGCGCCGAACGCCTGCAAACAATTCTCGAATCGCTCTCGCCCCTCGCCATTCTCGATCGTGGATACGCCCTTGTCTTCGATTCCAGTGGCAAGCTGCTCAAAGACGCGAGTCGGGTGAAAATGGGGGACCAAATCTCCGCCCGCCTCGCCCACGGACAAATAGAGGCAGCTATCACCAAGAAAGATAGCTAACGAAGTTTTCCGGCAGTAGCTTGGTTTGAACTCTGAGTCTCTAGAGGCGTTATCCCGCCGAGCCCGCGTTTTTTCCAGCGGCCCGAGGGATATACCTAGGCAGACCGCACAGCCTGCCGGACCCTTGTCGTGCCCGGGTTTCATCTTCGAAGCCCTCGCCTTACCCCTGTGTAACTCTGTGCCCCCTGTGGCGAGTAGTCCTTGTGGAGACCCTGTACTAGTAGGTGCCATTGCGTCTCCCTCGCTCCCGGCCCGGTGGGATTCGCCGTCCCGGCAATTACCCTGCATTACAATGGAATTCCCAAATGCACCGCACCTAGGAGTTGAAGCCGTTGATTCCGATCATCACACCCTGGACGCAGGCCGCGTGGATCGCCCTCGACATCCTCCTCGTCGCCATGTTGATTTACCAGGTCCTCGTGATGATCCGCGGCACACGCGCCGTTCCCATGCTGATGGGGCTGGTTGCGGTCTCGTTAATCTTCTACTTCGCGCGCATCGGCGAACTCACCACCCTCAATTGGGTTCTCAGCCGCGTGCTGCCCTACATTGTCTTCGCCCTGATCGTAGTTTTTCAGTCGGAGATTCGTCACATCCTGGCTGACCTCGGCCGCCGCCTGACCTTTCTTGGCGGATCTTCCAGCGACAACGATTCCTATGACGACATCGTCCTCGCTGCCGATCTCTTTTCTCAGCACCAGACCGGTGCCTTGATCGTGATCGAGCGTGAAATCGGCTTGCGCACCCACATCGAAAGTGGTGTTCCGCTCGATGCCCGGCTTTCGTACGATTTGCTCGCCACCATCTTCCGGCCCAGCGCCCCGCTCCATGATGGAGCTGTTCTGGTCCAAAAAGATCGCATCGCCGCCGCTGCCTGTTTCCTCCCGTTGTCGATGAACCCGCTTCTCTCTACGCAACTCGGTACTCGTCACCGTGCCGGCATCGGTATCACTGAAGAAACGGACGCAATCGCCGTCATTTGTTCCGAAGAGACAGGCGCCATCAGCATCGCCGTAGGTGGCAACATCGAGCGCGATCTCACTGTGCAACAACTGCGTGAGCGTCTTGGAAGCGAACTCCGCCGCCGCATCATGCTCCCGCTTCTTTGCCAACTCCAATGGCGCGCACCATCGACGACGAATCAGACGCGGCTCTCGATTCGCCCCTCGCCGAGCCGGCTCAGAAGTCCGATCCGTCATCTTCGGAGCCTCGCGCATGATCTCTTTTTTGAAACGTTACGTGGTTCACAATTTCGGACTGAAAGTCTTGTCGCTGCTCCTTGCCACCGGATTGTGGTTCATAATTTCCCGTGACGAGCAGCTCTCTGAAGTTGCGGTGCGGGCTCCCATCGTTTTTCAGAATGTCCCGCCCGGACTCGAGGTCAGTTCGAATCTCGATTCCAGAGACCCAGATTCGGGTTCGGGGGCCGGAGCGCGTCATCCGCCAGCTCCAGGCCAACGAGGTGCAGGCGGAGCTCGATCTCGCCGGCGCCACAGCCGACGAGCGCACGTTCGACCTCACCACGCAGCAGGTTCGTCACCCTCGCGAAGTCGCGGTGATGCAGATCGTCCCCAGCCAGCTTCATCTGGCATTCGATACGCGCCTTAAGCGCGAAGTCGAGATTCATCCGCAGGTCACGGGCACGTTTGCCGACGGCGAGCAAATCGTCAAAGTGGAAGCCGATCCGCCGCGCATCACGATCATTGGCCCGCGTCGCCACGTCGAAAAAATCGATCCGCCACTACCGATCCCATCAACGCCTCCGGACTTCGTGGCAGCGCCGTGTTTACCACCACCGTCTATGTTCCGGATCCGCTGGTGCAAGTCGATGCAAACAACCACCATGCGCGTGACCGTGCGTCGTTGAGAAGCCGGGAGCAGCGGCCTCTCACTGACCTCGTGCAGATTGCGCGTTCTGCGCACTTCCTGAATCATTGCTAGTTCTCCATTTCTGTTGACCGGATTGATGTTTTCCTATGAGCGAGCAAAGGCAGTTATTCGGTACGGATGGCATTCGCGGCGTGGCTGGCGAATTCCCGCTTGACCACGCAAAGCACCTATCTGATTGGCCGCGCGCTCGGCCATGATCTTGTGCATTCCATCGCCAAGGCCCAGGCCGTGATCGGACAGGATACGCGCGAATCCAGCCACTGGATCGCTGACCGCGTTGCCGAAGGCCTGGCCGCCGTCGGAGTCGATGTGCACAGCGCCGGCGTGATCACGACGCCCGGGCGTGGCCTACCTCGCGCGCTCGCGCGGAATGGCCGCCGGTATCGTGGTTTCCGCGTCGCACAATCCCTGGACCGACAACGGCATCAAGGTTTTCTCCGGCGACGGATTCAAGTTGACTGACGCTCGCGAGCTCGCCATCGAAAAAGAAATCTTTGCGCTTGCTGCAAAATCCGTCCGCGGCAGACGACACTGCGCTGAAGATTCCGCGCCCCTCGCTTCCCGGCGAGCCCGACCTCCGCCATGCCTACATCCAGTCGCTCGCGGCAAGCGTTTCGTCCGATCTCAGCAAGTTGCGCGTTCTGGTTGATTGTGCGAAGGGCGCGGCCGCGGCCGAAGCCCCGGAACTGTTCAAGAATTTGGGCATTCAGGCCACGTTCATTCACATTTCGCCCAATGGCAAGAACATCAACGATAACTGTGGCGCGCTTCATCCTGACACGTTGGGGAAAGCCGTTGCCCAATCCGGCGGGAAGTACGATCTTGGCGTTACCTTCGATGGAGACGCCGACCGCGCTTTGTTTTGCGATGCCAACGGAAAAGTCGTTAATGGAGATGGCTGTGCTTCTAGCCGCAGCGCGCGACCTGCGAGCCCAGGGAAAGTTGAAGGCCGACACAGTCGTTTCGACAACGATGTCGAACATGGGTCTCGAGATCGCACTCAAGAATTCAGGCATCCGCATGCTGCGGGCCAACGTCGGCGACAAATACGTTCTCGAAGAAATGTTGAAGACTGGCGCCACGCTAGGCGGAGAGCAATCGGGACACATCATCTTCCGCGATACGGATTCGACGACTGGAGACGGGCTGCTCACCGCTCTGCGCCTGATGGATATCATCGTTCGCGCGGGCAAACCGCTTGCCGATCTCGTCGGAGACCTGAAAGTGTTTCCGCAGAAGATTCAGAACATCCGCGTGCGCGAGAAGATTCCGTTCACCCAAATCCCGACGATCCAATCCGCGATTGAATCGGCCGAGCGGGAACTGAACGGGAATGGCCGGGTGGTGGTTCGCTACTCCGGCACCGAGGCCCTGGCCAGAGTCATGGTCGAAGCCGAATCCGACGAGAAGATGCAATCCCTGACGGCCGCTATCTCCGCCGAAATTCAAAAAGCCCTGGGCCTGTAACCGCCACAAGTCGGAAGAGATTTTTGCTCTGCCATTCCGACGAAGGAGGAATCTGCTGTCTCTCTCCTCATAACCTGCCTGCAGCATGTCGTTGAATTCTGCCCTGTATCGCAAAGCCATGAGGGCAAGAAAATACCCCTACCGTTCTCTCGTCACACGGATCCATTCCTCCATCTGATCCAGATACTCAGCCAGCGCTTTTCGGCCCGTGGCGGTCAAGCGATACTCGGTGCGCGGCACGCGTCCCTCGAAGAATTTTACGCACGAGATGTACTGCGCCTCCTCGAGCTTGCGGGCATGCACGCTTAAATTCCCGTCCGTGGTCTTGAGCACGCGCTTAAGGTCGTTGAAACTCAAGGAATCATTTGTCGCCAGCGCGCTGACAATACCAAGGCGGATCCGCTCGTGGATCAGCCGGTCGAGTTCCGGCAGTTCAGGCGCTTGCGCCGGCTCGGCAACCGGCCCTCGCCCGTGACGCGACACTCGAGGCTCGGACTTTTCGCGTTTGTGCTGCGCCGAAACTGCTCTACCCACCATGCCTCCTCGCAATCAAAAATCCGAATACCATGTGCAGTCCGCCAAACCCAGCTGCCAGGAACCAGTTGCCCCAAGCTGCGGGGCCGAGTACCGCGAGTCCTCCAAGAACCATAAAGCACACACCCATCACCGGCACGATGCGCACGGAAAACGCTCCGCCCGTCATGATCCCAGCGCCGTAAAGCAGAAGCCACGTCGCCGGCAGCGCAGGTTGCAGGCCCGCACGAAATAGCAGGAATGTGAGAAACGCTCCCGCGACCAGGGGTGGTGCGAGACCGAGAGCAACCTTGCGCGCCGGCCCCGAGAACAGAGGAAGCCCACGCCGGTTCGCTTTCCATGTACAGGTCAGCAGTGCGATCGCCATGGCGAGAACTCCCTCGCCGAGCCAAACTCGCAGCCATGCAAACGAAGAAGGCTGCCGCGCGGCCAGAGTCGCCGCCGCAACCGCTGTGACGCCAAGCAGAACCTGTCCCCATCCGGAAACCGCGGTGAACGCCGCCGACCGTTCCATCGTGTCGCGGATGAATCGCAGGTCATCGGCGACGTCAGGAGCCATGTCGCCCCCGGCGTGCCAGGTCAAAGGTCGAGCCGAGCGTCGAAATCGCCGGATCCGGTGCGGCCGCGGATCAAACATATCCCAGAATAGCGCCCCGATTTGAAACGTGTCAAGTACTTTACAATGCAAAGACGAACGAAACTACAGCACAAAGGGATTCAAAAAACGCATTCCTCGGTCCGGCTTCCTGCGCCCGGTCTCGCCCTGTGTCATCCTGACCGGAGCCGCTTTTCAGGCGGAGGGAAGGATCTCGCGCGCAGCATATCGAGTGCAGTCGCTAGGGCAGCAGCCCAAACACTCCGACGCCGTTCGTCGTTGCGACGTAGACTTTCCCGTTCGCAATCGTCGTGTGCAAAGCAGTGCCGTGCCTACCCTCGCCCTGGTCGCGCCCATTCGCCGCCTGGTTGGTGTTGTAAATCTCTTTCAACGTTGTCGCCAGAAGATGTGAGTGTCGTATCAAAAACTCCGTTCGCATCCAGCAGAATGATGTTGCCGCTTGCATCCGCCGCCATTCCGGCGCCGGAGTTCCAGATCGCTCCTTCGTTTCCATTCGGAGTGACATTGAGCACGGTCGTCTGAGCCAGCGTGGTTGTGTTGTAACCCATGATCCAGCCCGTATACGGACGAAAATCGCAATGCGAAGCCCACGCCAGATATACCGTCGTCCCAACGATCAGCAATCCTGCGCGTTCCTTATATTGAGCCGGATCAAAAATGACGGAGCCTCCGGAACTGTTGTCGCCCGTCCCCGGAAATGTCGCCGCGATGTCCACCGGACCTTTGTGCAATTCGGCTCCCGTCGTGGCGTCTAGCGCATGCAAACGCTGGTGATAATTTCCGCCGCTGTCTTTCGACATCGCCACCACAAAGATCACCGGGTTCCCCGTCTTTGGACGCACTACCGCAGGCGTCGCCGTGATCCCAATCTCCGGTGTGACCTGCGAGCACCCGCGATTATCCGAGGTCGTTTCGCCTGACTTAAGCGTCGTTACCTGCCACAGACTCGCGCCAGTATCGGCGTCATAGGAGTACACCGTGCCGTGCTCTGTGGCGACGATCAGCACATTGTGGCTGACACCGCCGATCGTGAGCGCCGAAATGTAAAGCGGCTCCGCATCGACTAACCCATCCGCAGCAACGGTGAATAGCTTGCCGAACGTCGTGGAGTTCACATTCGTCAGCGTCAAAGTTTTTTCGGCGGTGTCGAGACCGTTTCGAGAATTGTTGTTGTGATACGTCAGAACGTCTTGGCCATGAACGGCAGACGCGATCAAACAGACCAGCGCGGTCAGGAGCACGGCTGGTAGACTGCGGACAGACGAAGGAATGACAGCACACTTGGAAAACGGCATAGGAAAGGCCTCCACGGGGATCAGGGTGACGAGGGTGGCTGAAATTGTCTTAGCTTATCGCGGTTTCGGGCATGTTGGGCGCGGCTTTTCGCCCGCATGCACTTCTAATTTTTGTCCGCGTTGTCGAATTCAACTTTTGTTTATCGGCGCATCACTTGGATGACGTAAATCGAACACCCGAATGACGGATTTCGGAAAATTATTAATCGGGCTCGGCGCCCTCCTTGTCATCGTAGGGCTCGTCCTGATCGTTGTCGGACGCACAAATCTCCCGCTCGGCCGCCTGCCCGGCGACATCCTCTACCGCGGCAAACACACGACTTTCTATTTCCCGCTCGCGACCTCCTTGCTGGTCAGCGTCATACTCTCGCTTTTGTTTTATCTCCTCGGCCGCGGCCGGCGATAATTCGACGCTGCTCGATCCTCAGCACTTCTGGGTAGTAGCTCGGTTTGAAGTCTGAATCTCACAGGGCGTCATCCCGAAGAGTCCGCGTTTTTGCCAGCGGGTCGAGGGATCTCCAGTGCCAGACAGCGTGGTAGCACAGAGCCTTCGCTGCGCTTGAAGACGCCTACGTTCAGGATGACTCCTTCGACGAGCGAAGACGCCATCAGAAAATCAAATCGAGCCACTACACAATTTAGCGTCCAGTTGACTTGCCCTCTTGTCAGCAGTTAGATTCGTCTCTCAGTTCTTTAGGTCTTTCACATCGTTCGGAACGCGCGTCTTTGCCGCTCGGCAAAGACAGGGAAGCGGGTGCAAATCCCGCGCTGCCGCGCAACTGTAAGCGAGGACATCGCTCTCGGCCACTGGATGGAATATCCGGGAAGGCCGCGAGTTCATTCGGATGGGACTTATCCTTACTCGCATAGCCAGGAGACCGGCGCGATCCGTCTTACTCAACCCCTTTCGCGAGTGAAGGAGGATGGAATGCGGAAATTTCTCGGCGTCTCTCTCGGTCTGTTTTTATCCCTGGTGGCTTTCGCTGCCGATGTCACCATCAAAGTTGTCGATCCGCAATCGGCCGCAGTGTCCGGCGCGCAGGTTGCGCTCCTGCGTAGCAACGGCACCAGGATTCTTGCAACTCAAACCACTTCGCCCGCGGGGCAATCGACTTTTCAATTACCCGCGCGCCGGTTCTTATCAGATCAGGGTTCTCGCGCCCGGCTTCGCTGCCGAGTCCGTTGATGTTTCTTCTCAAACGGAAGTCACAGTGAAACTGCGCCTCGCGCCCGCGTCGGAGACGGTCGTTGTCAGCGCAACCCGAACTCCGGTTCCCGGAGAAGCGGCCGGCGCCGACGTCGACGCGCTCACCGGATCTCAACTCTCGACCATGCAACCCGTCAACGCCGCCGACGCCGTGCGTTTCCTGCCGGGTGCAGTCGTCAACACTTCCGGTCAGCGCGGCGGAATCTCCTCTCTGTTCGTTCGTGGAGGAGAGTCGAATTACAACAAAGTGATCGTCGATGGAGTCACCGTCAACGAACCCGGTGGCACCTTTGATTTTGGCACCCTGTCGATGGCCCAGGGCGATCGCATGGAATTCGTGCGCGGCGCTCAAAGCACGCTGTACGGCTCCGACGCCATGACGAGCCTGATTCAGGTCTGGACACGCGTCGGCAACACGCCCACTCCCGAACTTCGTTTCGGAGCGGATGGCGGCAACCTCGGCACAGCCAGCGGTCACGTTTCTTTAGCGGGCGCTCGCGGACGCTTCG
>CAVYUY010000034.1:0-23365 GCA_963771765.1 uncultured Acidobacteriota bacterium | reverse complement strand
ATCTTCGATGGCGACCGCAAATCCATGTTCGACATCTCGAACACCCTTACCTTCGCCGATAAGAACGGCAAGACTTTGATGACACTACAAACTCGCGTGGTGCAAGGCACCGCGGCTGCGCCGCAGTACTTGAATGGGATGGAGGCTGGATGGAGTCAGGGCCTCGACAAACTAGCCCACTACATTTGGTCGAGCTTCGACGGGAATAAGAGCGCGCCGCACCCGGAATAAAGCAGCGCTCGGTCGATGAAGCGGGGGCCTTTGCGTAGGAACGAGGCGATTCGAGTTCACGCGCGCAACAGCGGTCGCGTGAGGCACGTAGGTCCACCGCTTCCGTTGATGCAAATCTCACTTCCGGGAAAAGTTCTGACGTCGAAGCCCGCGCGGCGGAGTCTTGCGTTCGTCTCGCGGTTTTCTTCGATGGCAAGCAACCGCTTCTCGCCGAGCGACAAGACGTTGCACGCCAACGTGTCGCGTTCCGGGTAGTGAATCTCAATCAACGTATAACCCTGCGACTTGAGCAACTCCACAGTTTCGACTGCCAGCCAGGGAAGGTCCACGAGCGCGGTTTGCTCATCCAGCAGGCTGATCAGCGACATGAGATGCAGGCATGCCGAGGGACCGGGACCGTAAGGCAACGGCGCGGAAAGCACTTCAACATCTTTAGGCGCTAATAGCGTGCGCAATTGCGAGATTCCCGCGGCATTCGTGCGGTATCCATGCCCTACCAGCAACATCCTGGGGTTCAGCCACACGATGTCTCCGGCTTCCGTAGCGCCGGGCGCCATGATCGTGGCAAAGGCAGGGACACCGATCGTCTCGCAAAAAGCCGCGTGATGCCGGCCTTCCACGACGCGGTTCGCTTTTCCGGGACGCATGACGATCAGACCAAAGTCGCTGGCAAGAGACGCGTCATGGGTATAAGCGGCGTCCAGAGAAAGTTCCTCGTCAGGAGGCAAATCGACAATTTCGGCTCCGGCCGATTTCAGTTCGGCGCAGAGCGAGGCGTGTTGTGTCCGTGCGGCCTCAAAATCGGGAGGATGATGAAACCCGAGATCCGACCAGAGCGCGACCCGCTGTGGATCGTTCCATCCCGCTGAGCGCGGAGAGCATACCAGCACGCGGCGAAGCGCACCCACCATCGAGTGCCCATTAAAAGCCAAACCAGTTTGAAGAGATGTAGACAGAGAAAGCCTCGCTCCGAAACAGACAGGGATAATTTTAAGACAAGTCGGGGAAGCGGGCGATTCCCAACGCGGTTACGGCACCGGGCGAGCAAACTTACTGGTGCTGCTCCTGCAGATTTTCTTCAGAGGGTGCGAAGGAAACGTGGTCATCTTCTCCCGGCATGAGATTGCGAACGGCGGTTTTACCTTTTCCGTGAGAGCTGCGCCGATGGAGCCAATCTTTCAGGTGCTTCCGCGCCGCGGGGGCAAGTTTGGAAAAGAACAATCCCGCGCGCCCCTGGTCGCTGGCCCAGATCACATCGGCGTGCCCGTGCAGCGTGATATCGGTGCCAGGCAGAACACAGTGGAATTTCACATCCGAGTTCACGGGAACGGGCTCGGCCGATTGCATTGCAAGGCCCTGTTCACCAATATCAATGCTGACGCCCGCGAGCTGTCCGCTTTCCAGTTCCAGGTAGACGAGAGTCTTCACTTCGAATCGGGCCGATCGGCGACGGTTCGATTTTTGCGCTTTGCGGCCTTCCTTCAACGCGTCCTTCACAAGTTCGGCATCCAGTGGACGGTATAGGATGCGGCTTGCCCCGGACTGAAACGCCTCACCGGTTCCGGGCCAAGCGCGGCTGGCAACTGCGAAAAGGGCCGGCTTTTGTCCAGGAGGTAGCAGGTTCGCCATCCTGACCGCCTCATGCCCTCCAGGCAGATCGAAATCGACCACCAGCGTCGAACAGCGTCCTGCCATGACAGATTCCAAAGCCTGCTGCTGCGATCGGCACTTTAACAGGTCGATGCCAAGCTCTTCCATTGAGGCTTCCAGGGTTTTCAAGGACCGTTCGTCGTGACACAGCACCGCAGCAGTCTGTCGCATGAGCTAAAAGGTAAGATGCCCTACCAACGGCGTAAATGTCACAGCGGTAATAGCCGGCAGGGTTACCGACGCACTCTATAAACTCCAGAGAAATCAAGCCGTTACGGTGCCAAGCCCGCACTGAACCGGGTGACCCGCCGCTGCTATAATCAAGAATTGCGCTTATGTCTACGAAACGACTGATTCGATCCACGACAGTTTTGTCGGTGCGCCGTAATGGTAGCGTCGTGCTTGCCGGGGACGGGCAAGTGACCTTGGGTGAGTCGGTGATCAAACACTCGGCCAGGAAGATCCGGCGGCTATACAACGACAAGATTGTTGCCGGGTTTGCCGGTTCGACTGCCGATGCTTTCACTCTCTTCAGCCGTTTTGAGGCGAAACTCGAGCAATATCATGGAAACCTCGGGCGGGCTGCGGTGGAACTGGCCCGCGATTGGCGGACCGATAAATTCCTGCGCCATCTGGAAGCTCTGCTTCTGGTTAGCGACAAGGAAACGACTTTTCTGCTCAGCGGACAGGGTGACGTCATTGAGCCCGATGGCGGAATTGCGGCGATTGGCAGCGGCGGACCCTACGCCCAAGCCGCGGCGCAAGCGCTGAGTGATCACACCGAACTTCCAGCCCGGCAGATTGCTGAGGAAGCAATGAAGATTGCGGGCAAGATGTGCATCTATACCAATGACAAGGTAACGATCGAAGAGTTGTAACAGGTCGCCGCTCGAAAGCTGCGGGTAGATGGGCAAGATGCTCGACTGCCACAGCAAACGAAAAGCGACCGAAGGCTGACAACTGATCTATGGCTATTTATCTCCCATCATCCGCCGAAGAAGAGCAGCTTGCGCTGGACGAATTAACGCCACGCGAAATCGTCGTTGAGCTCGATAAACACGTCATTGGGCAGAAGGACGCGAAGCGCGCGGTGGCGATCGCCCTGCGCAATCGTACGCGCCGGCAGAAACTCACGCCGGAATTGGCGGAAGAGATCATCCCCAAGAACATCATCATGATCGGCCCCACGGGCGTCGGCAAGACTGAAATCGCCCGGCGGTTGGCGAAGCTCGCGAATTCGCCGTTCCTGAAGGTGGAAGCGTCGAAGTTCACCGAGGTCGGTTACGTAGGCCGCGACGTGGAATCCATGGTTCGCGATCTGGTGGAAATCGCGATCGACAATGTGCGTGAAGAAAAGCTCGAGGATGTCGCGGACAAAGCGGAGTTGAACGCGGAGGAGCGGCTTCTCGATATTCTCCTGCCGCCGTCACCGCCGCCGCGGCCCGATACGGCGGCGACTGCAGCCGCCGGTGGCGTGGTCATCGATGGCAATACCGCATTGACGGAATCTTCGTCGCGCACGCGAGAGAAACTTCGGCAACAACTTCGCGAGGGCAAGCTCGACGACCGCACGGTTGAAATCGATGTTCGCGAACGCAACTTCCCATCTTTCGAGATTCTTACCAATCAAGGTGTCGAGGAGATGGACGTCAACATTAAAGACATGCTGCCGAACATCTTCGGGCAGCGGACCAAGAAACGGAAGATGAAGGTCAACGAAGCCTTCGAATACCTGATTCAGGAAGAAGAACAGCGGCTCATCGATATGGATCAAGTCACGCGCATGGCCATCGACCGCGTCGAAAATTCCGGAATCGTTTTTCTGGATGAAATCGATAAGATCGCGGGCCGTGAAGGCGGGCACGGTCCGGACGTTTCGCGCGAAGGGGTGCAGCGTGACATCCTGCCCATCGTCGAAGGAACCACGGTCAACACGCGCTATGGAATGGTGCGGACGGATCACATCCTCTTCATCGCGGCAGGCGCGTTCCATGTCTCGAAGCCGAGCGACTTGATCCCTGAGTTGCAGGGCCGGTTTCCTATACGCGTCGAATTGCAGTCGCTGACGATGGAAGACTTTGTGCGGATTCTCACGGAGCCAAAGTCATCGCTGGTGAAGCAATACACAGCGTTGCTTGAAACCGAAGGTGTGAAGCTGGAATTCACGCCCGAGGCGCTGGATGAGATCGCACACTTTGCTTTTCGTGTGAACGAAAGCACTGAGAACATCGGAGCGCGGCGCCTTCACACGATCATGGAACGTGTCCTGGACGAATTGAGTTTCGATGCCCCGGAAAAAAAGGGCGAGCACATCACCATCGACGCGGAATATGTCCGCAAAATGCTGACGGACATTGTGAAGGACCAGGACCTGTCGCGCTACATTCTGTAGAAGTCACGACCGCTTGCGCATCCGGCCCGTTGCCGATCGACTAGGGAGAAGGCTTTCGCCATGACACCCAAAATCTCGGCCTGCCGGAACGGCCGGTCAAACCCCTCAGGTATTTCGAATTCCCCCGGAGGCCGGCCTACCCCTCCCG
The DNA here is from genome assembly GCA_963771765.1 of uncultured Acidobacteriota bacterium. Classification (GTDB taxonomy): domain Bacteria; phylum Acidobacteriota; class Terriglobia; order Terriglobales; family Acidobacteriaceae; genus Sulfotelmatobacter. Next base: position 18,944 of record CAVYUY010000034.1, on the reverse strand, counting down.
CGGTGCACATCAGCGATTACGGCGTAATTCTGAACACGGCACCTTCCTTATTTGCACCGCCATCTTGGGTGGCCCCGTAAATATTCCCTGACGAGTCAAAGATTAAGGCACCCACGGCCGGCCTCTCTCCACCGGTGCCGGAGAAGCTCCACAGAAAGTCCCCGCAGTTATCACCAACTTCGCCGACAGGGACCTCAAAGACTGTGCCGCCGCCACCTTGCAGTGTCGCTCCGTAGAGATTACCCGCGCTGTCAAAAGTCAGGTTTGAGTATGGAAGGGAGGGTGAACTAAAAGACGTCTCGAAGTTACACAATTGCGTCTGTGTCCACGTTCCTCCAGTCGACGGCGATAGTTCGAATACGATGCCTCCACCAGTTCCTCCGCCCCAGCCCCCGCCCCTTGAAGTCGTCCCATATAAATTTCCTGAGCTGTCGAATACGAGCCCCGCCACGGGTTTGTCCCCGTCGCCGAAGTAAGACAAGAAGTTGTAGAGAAGGTTCTCTTTCCAGCCCCCTTTACTTTGGGGGGAAATCTCAAACACTGTTCCGCCACCGAGGGTGCCACCCAGCATCGTTGTCCCGTAGAGATTGCCCAACGCATCCCGAACGAGATTAGCCTTGGGCGAAACACCGTCAACACCGCTCCCAAAGCTATGAATCACTGTCTCGGTCCAGCTTCCGCCGGATTTCGCGGGCGGAGCCAATTTGTACGCCGTACCGCCGACATTCTCCGTGCCGTTGCCGAATGCTCCACCACCTTCAGTTGTGCCATAGAGATTGCCCGCAGAATCGAAGATGAGGTTTCCCACAGGGTACTGGCCGTCTTTGGCGCTGCCAAAATTGTGCAGCACCTTCTCAGACCACGTGCCGGATGCCGACTTGGTCAGTTCATAGGCCACCCCGACGCCATTCGAGCCCCCGAGTTTCGCCGTACCATACAGGTTCCCGGAACTGTCCAGAATGAGCGTGCCACGCGGCGTACCGCCATCACTTCCACCGCTGAAGGAATGTAAAGTTTTCTCGGTCCAGTTGCTTCCGCTCGGACTTAGCTCAAAAACGGACCCGGCTCCGAATCCTCCTTCGCCTCCCGCAACTCCGTACAAATTTCCGGAGGAGTCAAAAACAAGACCCATCATGGGGGAAGCACCTTCTCTGCTCTTAAACGAGTGCAACACGGTCCCAGTCTGAGCGCGGAGTGAATGAGTCACGAGAAGAAATACGACAAGGGCCCAGAGCACCATGCATACTTTCGTCGTTTTCATCTTCATTGCGCGCTTCATATGCGGCCTCCTTCCTTCGAGGCAGAAGAAACAGGCTGGACAACGCTCGCGATGCTTGGCGCGTTTTCCCGGCGTCGCATTGGAATTCCTTCCGCGCCAAGGGCCAGGATTCCAAGCGTAGCGCCGTCGGGCTTCTGCGGCCATTTGTCGGGTTTCTTCGCTGAGGCAGAGTCATCTTTTAGAGCGCCCGCCGTGATCGCCTTGTTCGCAGTAGTTTCGTAAGCGAATTCAGTGATCGTGCCATTCAAGCTTTGTGCATGATGGTTGGGCCGGGTCACTGACATTCGGATCCATCCGTAATGCGTCTCGCCCTTGATGAGAAACTTGACCCCCAGATAGCGCGGACCTTTGTTGCCCCACTGGCCATTGAGGGAATACTGCGAAAAGGTACTGATCGATTGGCCTCCGCCCGATCGCTCGATCTGGAGTTGTTCGATGCCCACGGAGCTCGAGAAATGTGCCGAGGGCCCGATCTTCGCTCCGCTGGCGAGCGCCGAAGCGTATGGCCCTGCTGAACCGCGCGCCCCTCCGACCGCCTTACCTCCGGTGAGCGGCGCCACCATCATCTTGACGTAGAACGAGTGTTCGTACTGACTTGCATAGCAAGGAAAGGAGAAGTCCGGCTTCCCATCCTTGTTCAGGTCGACCGTCGCGCCACAGATTGAAACATTGACTTGGGTGACGACGATTTCACCCTCGGCAGGTTGAACCAGGGCCAGAACGCTCACTCCAGCCATCAGGGCGGAAGCCGAATAGATACTCAAATGCTTTTCGAAATTCTTGGCGAGTAATTCTTTTGCGGATCGAATCCGTAAGCCTTGGGACATGGCGGGTCCTCCCAATCAGAGATAACGAAAGGCCGGGAACAGACGGGCCGGGGGGAAGGCAACTGCCGAGCAGGAACACTATCTCATGCACTGAAACTTTGCAAATCAGAGAAGCTCGGCCGATTTCGTTGAGGTCTACCCTGATCGCCATTACACGCATCAATCGGAAATCAAAGTCGTTTCCTTTTCGCTCACTTGTGTAAACGCTTTATTTCAACAGTAGAATAATTGCCGGGATGTTATGCGATTTAGATTTTTGCTCCCGGCTGTGGGCTTGCTCACGCTCTGTGCAGCGGCACAGCGCGAGGGATCAATCAGCGGCACGGTATACGATCATGCTGGCGTTCCCGTCGCAGGCGCTCATGTTTCGGCAGAGGTAGTGCGCGGCGGCAAAATACTCACCGTTCTGACCGCTAACACGAATGACCACGGCCGATTCCTGTTCTCCCACTTGAGGCTTGGCAAATACCACATTTCAGCAGAGAGGCGAGAGGCTGGATATCTCTCCACGGCTCCAGACATATTTACCTGCAAGCCGCCGCTGACAATTGTGCTCAGCGAAGAATCGCGAACCGTCGATACGTCTGTGCGGTTCATGCCCAAGGGTGCCACAATCTCTGGATGGGTGAAAGACGCGAAGACAGATGAGCCAATTTCCGGGCACCTGAGTCTTGCCCCGATTTTAGAGTGCGGATGGTCAACCACCGGCACAGCTGGTAAATATCGGTTTGAACTTCTAGTTCCTTCGGATACACCGATCACGTTTGGGGCATGCTCCGAAGGCTATAAACTTTGGACTCCTCTTGCCCTGAACCTGCCTCCGGGATCGACATTTGAAATCGACGTTCTGCTCGAACGCAGTGAAGGAAACGAGCAAACGGTTTGCTCCGCAAGCAGGTACTAGCCTTCGCACGATTGGACTAACATCTTCATAGCACTCAAAACCCGAGTGTTTTGATTTATCTTTCTCACGATGAAAACCATTGACCGCAGCCGCTTGCAGTCCCTGATGCAACGGGAACAGAAGAAGTTTGTGGACGAGCGCCCGAAGTCGAAAGCGCTATTCGACCGCGCGCGCAAATCTCTCGTAGCCGGCGTCCCGATGAACTGGATGGTCAAATGGGCCGGCGCATTTCCACCGTTCGTGCGGGAAGCGCAAGGCGCGCACTTCTTCGACGTCGACGGACATCGCTACGTCGATTTCTGCCTGGGCGACACCGGCGCGATGACTGGGCATTCGCCGTCCGCCACCGTCAAAGCTGCGGAAGAACAGATGCGACGAGGCATCACGCTGATGCTGCCCGGCGAAGATGCGATCGTGGTCGCCGAGGAACTCCAGAAGCGATTCAATCTTCCCTACTGGCAATTCGCGCTGACTGCAACGGATGCAAACCGTTTTTCGATACGTTTGGCGCGACAGATTACGGGTCGCCCGAAAATTCTTGTTTTCAACTGGTGCTATCACGGAACCGTGGACGAAACGTTTGTCACGATCGGCGCCGATGCCATGGCAGGACCCAGGCCAGGAAACATTGGGCCCCCAGTGAATCCTGCCGTCACGACGAAAGTTGTGGAGTTTAACGATCTCATCGCGCTCGAAGCGGCCCTGTCCGAGGAAGATGTAGCGTGCGTGTTGGCCGAGCCGGCGATGACGAATGTCGGAATCGTGCATCCGCAGCCGGGATATCACCAAGCGTTGCGGGAACTCACCCGCAAGCACGGCACCTTGCTCATCATCGACGAGACGCACACCATCTGCGCGGGTCCCGGAGGATATACGCGCGCGGAAAACCTGGACCCCGATGTCATCGTGTTCGGCAAAGCAATCGGCGCGGGTATTCCCGGAGCCGCATACGGTTTTTCGCAGGAAATTGCTGATCGCGTTCTGGCAAAACAGGTCTTGGAGAATTGTGACGTTGGGGGGATTGGCGGTACCCTCGCCGGAAACGCGCTTTCCCTCGCGGCCATGCGTGCGACGCTGACAAAAGTGCTGACCAAAGAAGCGTTCGATCGAATGATCCCGCTTGCCGAGCGGTGGACCTCTGGAGTCGCTAAGGCGATCGCGGAAGCCGCGCTGCCATGGCATGTAACGAGGCTCGGTTGCCGAGCCGAATATCTCTTCGGCCCTGAACCGAAAACCGGTTCGCAGGCTCACGACGCAATGGACTTTGAACTCGAACGATTCATGCATTTGTACGCAATGAATCGCGGAATTTTGCTCACACCTTTCCACAATATGGCGCTGATGTGCCCGCAAACGGAAGCCGAAGACGTTGACAAACATACAAAAGTCTTTCGCGAGGCGGTGCAGGAGCTGGTGGGTTAATGCGCGATTCGACTGTGAACCCCTTCTGATAGTCTGTTTTTTCTGCATGAAAAGATACTGGCTGAGGCTTTCGTCCGCGCTGGCCGCAACGCTCCTCCTTACGGCGTGCGCGACTGTGGGTCCTCCGCAGCCTCCATCGCTCAAGTTGCCAAAGCCGCCCCTCGATTTGCGAGCCGTGCGCAAAGGTGATCGAGTGATCCTGACGTGGACCATTCCCAGCGTCACCACCGACCGCCAGACAATTCAGACTCCGGGCCCGGCTCGAATCTGTCGAGGGCTCGTTGCTCTCCAGCAATGTGGAACACCGGTTGGGGAGTCGCCGCAAAAGCCGGCTGTCGAGACCGCCGGTTCGGCGAAGAAAAAACTGAGCGCCTCTTATGCCGACAGACTTCCTCCTCAACTGGAAAGGGATTCCCCTTCTTCGTTCGTGACGTATGCAGTTGAAGTCCTCAACTCTGACGATCGGGGCGCGGGGCTTTCAAATCGCGTAAAGGTTTCGCTGCTCCGCACGCTGCCCGCCCCGCAGGACTTCCAGGCGAAAGTCACCAGCCAAGGCGTTGTGCTGAACTGGACGGGCGTAAGTCCGTCGACTTCTTCGGATTTGCGTTACGTTTATCGGGTTTATCGGAGCGGAGAAAATCAGCAGGCGCTCGTTGGCGAAATTCCCGCCGGAAACGAAACTGAGTTCACGCTTACGGATTCTGAAATCGATTGGGGTAAAACGTACAAGTACCGATCAGAAGCGGTGACCATCGTCGGCGACGCTGCCAAGCCCACTCTGCAGCTGGAGGGCGACGACTCGCCGGTGGTCGAAGTTTTTGCGAAAGACATTTTTCCGCCGGGAGTGCCTTCCGGCCTGCAAGCCGTTTTCTCCGGGCCGGGCCAGCAACCGTTCATCGATCTGGTTTGGGCGCCGGTTACCGACGCAGATCTCGCTGGTTATAACGTCTACCGTCACATCGAGGGATCTCCAGTCACGAGACTCAACGCAGAGCCTGTGAAGATGCCCGCGTATCGCGATAGCGATGTCGCACCAGCGAAGAGATATACATATACAGTTTCGGCTGTGGATTTGCGCGGGAACGAGAGCGCGCAGTCGGGAGAGGCGAGCGAAACGGTTCCATCATTTTAAGGATTTCGCCGCGCGGAAATTTCGCTTGAAAGTTCGTCCCAACTCCAGGATTCATGATTAGATAGGAAACGATGAAATATTGCCGATTTCAGTTCAATGGACAAGCGCAGTACGGATTGGTCGAGACCGTCGCGGGGAAGAATGCAATCGTCCGGCTGTTGCTCACTCCTCCGGAAGAGGCCGAAGGGGACATGGAGGGCTTGCGCACTCGAAAGATCGAAGCGATCCCGCTCGAACAGGCCGTGTTATTGCCTCCCGTGCGGCCCTCGAAGATTGTTTGCGTGGGTCGAAATTATCGCGAGCACGCGGCCGAGCTTGGCCACGAGGTACCGAAAGAACCGCTGATCTTTTTGAAAGCAACCTCGGCGCTCTTGGCGCCGGGAGGCGTGGTTCGGCGCCCGCGGATTTCGGGGCGCGTCGACTATGAGGGAGAACTTGGCGTCGTGATTGGCAAGACCTGCTACCAGCCGGCGGCCGACGCTGATATCAAGCAGTTCATCTTGGGATACACCTGCGTGAACGATGTCACCGCGCGAGATCTCCAGGAAAAAGACGGGCAATGGTCCAGATCGAAAGGCTTCGATACGTTCTGTCCCGTAGGGCCAATCGTGAGCGACGAAATCGATCCATGGAGGGGCATTGGCGTCGAGACTCGTGTCAATGGTCAAGTGAAGCAGCAGGGGAATACGCGCGACTTCATCTTCTCGTTGGACACAGTGATCCGCCACATCGCGCAAGCGATGACCCTTTTTCCTGGCGACATGATTCCGAGCGGTACTCCTTCGGGCGTTGGGCCGGTCGTTGCCGGCGACAACATGGAAGTCAGCATCGAAGGGATTGGGACGCTCAAAAACTCCGTGGCTGACGAGTAAAGATTTACTGCAGGCGGAAACGTTCGCGGATCAGCCTTTGCAGCCTGGGTTTGTAGAGAAGGTCGTACGCAAGTTCCTTGTCGGGGAACATGGCGAGAGCCGCGCGTTTCGCTCCGGCGGCCAGTTCTGAGGCTTCCTCGATCGTCAAGTTCGGGTCCTGTCCGATTACAGACATCACCATACTGATCATGATTTGCAGGCGCCGGATTTTGCGGGATTCCTCTTCGCTATCCCGGCTAGCCTCAGTCTCGCCGATTGGAAATCTGGTGTTGGCTTCCCGGTATGAAATGTTCATGGTTTCCCCTTGTGCCCCACAGCGTTTGGATGACGGTACGCGGCTTGCCGTTGCGCCATTGACTGCCGTCATTTTGCCCCAGTCTCGCCGGAAAACAATTGCCCGAAGGTGTACCCGCACCACCGTCTTGGCTGGAGACGGAAACCCTTGGCCCCAGAATCGCATCCACCTGATGCGCACCGAGACGTGTCGCTAAGGGGAGTAAAATCTTTTAGATCAAGAAGAAGTTCGGCTACGCGCCGAATCAGAATGGAGACTGAATGTCGACACCGTCAGACACCGCCGTTGGAAGCCCGCGTCCCGACCCAAACGAGAAGCTGGTGAAGGTATTTGGCTCGGAGCAGGAGTCTGAGGCTATGGTGGTGAAGGGGCTTCTCGAATCTGCGGGCATCGAATCCGATTTGACTTCGGCCTCGCTGCTGCAGGATGCGTTTCCCGGCCTGGGAGGAATGATCATCCTCGTGCGCGAGGAAGACGCCGAGGTTGCGAAGAAGGTCATTGCAGAGCAGCGCCGGTCGGCGATCGATGATGACGAGACGGCGGAAATCCAAATTATTGAAGAGCCGCCACAGAAGGCGTGACCGACTTGCCATTCAGATAGAACGTGACTGCTCCATTCAGGTCGGTCCGGTACGTGCGAGTTCCTGCCGCGGCGAGACGATCGAGCGTTTCACTCCGGGGAAGGCCGAATGAATTTCCAGACCCCACCGAGATGATCGCGAATGCTGGATTGGCAGAATCTATCAATTCCTGCGTAGTCGCATTCGCGCTTCCATGATGTCCTACCTTTAATAGATCTGCGCGAGGATGTTCGTTCTCAGCGACGAATCGTTCCACCCGCTTTTCGGCGTCACCTTCCAATAAAACCGACGAACTGCGAAAGCTCACGTGCAACACCATGGAATCGTTATTTGTGGGCTTGCTTCCTGCAACCCAATCGCGGGGCGGAAACAGGAGACGAACAGTGGCGCCCCCAAAGTCGAACTCGTCTCCCTCATAGCGGCGGACGACCTGAACTCCGAGTTCCCCAGCGGTTGTGATTATGCTCTCCAGGGCGTGACTTGGGGGCAGCAAACCGATCCACAGCTCTCTTGGCTTGAAATTTTTCAATACGCTGATCATCCCGCCGACGTGATCGGAGTGTCCGTGAGTGATGGCGACGGCATCCAGACGCGAAATGCCGCGAGCCCATAAGTATGGAGACACCACGTCTTCTCCAAAGTCGAGTTGAGAACTTCCCGGGCCGATGGGGCCTCCGGAATCGACGAGCAGAGTTTTCCCTTTGGGCGTGATGAGAAGGATTGAATCTCCCTCCCCGACATCGATTGCAGTCACCTCCAGTACCCCGGCGCGAACACGCGGTGTGGGCGGCAGCAAAGCGAGTGAGATCGATGCCAGCAGGATCGACGATATGCCGATCATTACGAGCCACGTTTGCCGGCGCGCACACCACATCGTTAAGATCAGTGCCGCCGCTGCGATCGCAATTGTGAGCTGGGAAGGCAGAGCGACGCGCCACTCGGACACCCGAAGGGTGCCCAGGCCATGAACCGACCCCGAAATTGTATCGACGGCGACTGTTGCCAATAGGGCTGGCAACTTGGCCATCGACGGCGAGACGTATCCCAGGCACAGAGCAGCAATGGCAGCTGGCATCATCAACTGCGTCAACGGGACTACGATCATGTTGGCAGGCAGACCGATGGTTGTGGCGCGATGGAAGTAGTACGCCATGGGAAGCGCGAGTCCCATCTGCATGACGACAGAGATAAAGACAAGTTCCCAACCGGCAAGCATTACCCGAGTCAGGCCGCGAATCAGACTCCCGGAACGCGACTGTCCGATGAAAAGGCCCAGACGCGAAGCGATCAGCTGCAGATCGACGCGGAATTGTGCGACCCGGGGAGGCAATCTGCTGGCGTAGCCCTTGGAACTCCAATCGATCAGAGCTTGTTTATAAAGTTGCGAAGATCGTTCGAGGATGGGGACGCCGATAGCGGCTACGATCAGCACACATACGAAGGTCATCTGGAAGCTTGCGGTAAACAGCTGTCGTGGGTCGATCACCAGTAGACTGAGCGCCGCAGCGCCGAGCGCGTTAACCATCGCGCGGTCACGATAGAGGAGACGCGTCCCGAGATAAACGGCGCACATGAGAGTCGCTCGCCAAACGGGAGCACCAACCTCCGTCACAAAGGCGTAGCCAGCGCAGGACGCGACCGTCAACAGCGTCGCAGGTATTTCCAGGATACTCATCTTGCGAAGACTCCAGAAGACAACGAACGCGAGTATCCCGACGTTCATGCCCGAGACGACCAGAACGTGGTACGTTCCCGAGCGCTGAAAATCGAGACGCGTGTCGCGATCGATGAAAGCCTCCTCGCCGATGACCATGGCATCGATCAGTGCGGCTTCACGCGCAGGCCAAAGTTGATGGACCTTTGCGATGACTTCGCGATGCAAGCGGTTTCTCACAGCCGCGAGGCGGTTTCCTGAGAAGCCCGGCAACACCTCCACAGTCTCGATTTTCGCCGAGCCGAGAGCGACGATGCCACGATCGGAGAGATATCCCTGATAATCGAAAGCCCCGGGGTTGTGGAAATTGCGAGGGAGTCGCAGCTTTCCGATGAATTGAATGCGGTCGCCGTAGCGGAAGGTTCGCATTGCCGTGCTTGGATCTGCTCCTGAGGCTTCGTTAGTATCTGTTGCCTCTGAGCGAGGGCCGTAAATGGTGACACGAATGCCCGAACGCACTGGCAATGTTTCTCCGGAGGGGGTCTGAATCTGTTCCGTTTCCACATCCAGGGATTGCTTCATGTCTCCGAAGCCAGCAGCCTGGATTCGTCCATCGTGAACGGCGTGAGCGATGATCTGGAGTTCTTCGCGGTCCGCATAACGGGTGATTAAGGTGTCGAGTTGACCGACGGGACGAAGTTGAGTCTGCATCGCTCCAGCGAAAAAGAATGCGCCCAAAGCCAAGGTCCATCCCAAGCTCGATCTTCGCCTCACGAAGTAGGAAGCGGCCATGATGAAGGAAGCCGCAGCGACCGTCCACCAGGAAGTCGGACGCCATGCATAAACACCTGCGATGATGCCAAGGGAGTAGGCCGTCGCTCCCCAAAGCAAAGGCTGGCGCGGACTCTTAGGCCGGCGACCCGGAGGGCCGGCCGGGGCGGGTTGATGAACTTCGGTGAAATGCCGTTGGACGAAGCTGTCGCGGCGGAGTTCTTCCTGCCCTATCGAGTGAGGTGAATGATCGTCTCGAGATGGAAGGTTTGCGGAAACAGATCCACCAGATGCAACTGCTCGATGCGATAGCCACCCGCTAGCAGGACAACGAGGTCTCGCGCCAACGTTGCCGGGTCGCAGGAAACATACACAACGCGCGACGCACCCAGATTCACCAGCAATTGCGCCACGCGTTGTCCCAAGCCATTTCGGGGCGGGTCTACCACCGCCAGGTCGGGCTTATGAACGATATGAGGGAGGACTGTGCCCTTCCCGACCCGCCCGAAATCTTGTGTACGGTCCAGATATTGCTCCGTCGTGGCCCGGACCGTCTCTCCATGCGAGGACTGATTGTAGGAAAGATCGGCTGAGGATGTCTGTGACGACTCAACAGAAACGATGTGATGAAAGTCACCAGTAAGGGCTGTGGAAAACAGTCCGACTCCGGCGTACAGGTCAAGTGCCGATTCGCCGGACTGGCCGTCCGTGACGATGCGCACGAGTTCGTCGGTGAGATATCGATTGGTCTGGAAGAACGATCCGGAACTGACTCGGTATGCGGCTCGTTGCGTTTGATAGGTCAGGTGTTCGACGCCTACCGACAGCAAGCGCTCCTGTGAGTGCCGGGTGCCGGGCTGCGATTCGCGAAGCACAACTACTCCAGAGATGGCGGGCAAAGCGGCACGCAGATCGTCCGACCAGGCGCGCAAGTCCGCACGGCGAGAATCTGGCGCGACCGATACTTCGACGAGAACTTGCGTGTCGTCGGCGTTGGCAAAGAATTCGAGTTCACGGACCCCTTGAGGGACTTTACCGGCTCGTCCACTCTGCCACAGCAGCGCAATCCCCTGATTGATCAGCGGCGAACTGATCGGACACTGTTCGACAGCAAGCAAGTCGTGGGAGCCGGTTTTGAAGTATCCAATGGAAAATGCAGGGGCGGTTTGAACTTGCAGGCGTGAGCGATTGCGGTAGTTCCACGGTGGCGAAGGGTGGATCTGGATTTCGAGATCCAATTCGACTTTCGCTGTTCGCCGCAGCGTCTCGCGCAAGATATCTCTCTTGATCTCGAGCTGATGGTCATAACTCGTGTGCTGGTAGTGGCAGCCCCCGCAGCGGGAGAAATAGGGACACGGTGGCTGAACTCGGTGCGGAGAAGGTTCGAGGATTGATTCAACCCTGGCACGCACGAATCCTGGTTTTCGTTCTGCCGCGGAAGCTTCGACTTTTTCACCTGCGAGGACGAAAGGAGTGAAGACAGCTTTGCCGCGACCGCTTTCGTCCGCAGGCAGGTGCGCAAGGCCGTCGCCGCCGTAGATCAGCTTTTCAATTGTGAGGAGCAAGATGCGATTCTAACTGATGGATCAGAGTGCCCGGCCTGCGGCTGCGCCGGACGCCCATGCCCATTGAAAGTTGAATCCGCCCAGATGGCCGGTGACGTCGACGACTTCGCCAACAAAGAACAGTCCCGGAATCTTGCCGCACTCCATTGTCTTGGCGGAAAGTTCATTGGTGTCCACGCCGCCCGCGGTCACTTCAGCCTTCTCGAAGCCTTCGGTACCGGACGGAACGATCTCCCAATCGTGGACCTGTTTTTCAACGTCAGCGAGGGCAGCATTCGTCCATGAGGCAGGTGCGTGAAGATCCAGCCAACGGTCTGCCAAGCGCTGCGGCAAAGATTTTCTGAACTCCGATCGCAGGACCGAGAGTGCGCGGGCGGTCTTCGGGTCGGCGAAGATGGAAGTCGCCTCCGAATCGGGGAGAAGGTCGATGCGAACGGGGTGCGACGTCCTCCAATAGGATGAAATCTGAAGAATCGCTGGCCCGCTGAGACCGCGATGGGTGATGAGCATCTTCTCGCGGAAGCTTTGACCGTCACAGGAAGCGATCACGTCCGCTGAAACGCCGGACAAATCGCAATAGTCGTCGCGATCTTCCGAGTTCATCACCAACGGTACGAGCGCAGGCCGGGGTTCTTGAATCTTCAAACCAAACTGCCGCGCTATGTCGTAGCCTAAGGAGGTCGCGCCGATCTTGGGAATCGAGAGGCCACCGGTCGCTATCACCAACGCTGGCGCCCGAAATTCAGTTCCGGCGGTCTTCACGGAGAAAAACTCCGAACGCACAACTCCGGTGATCTTTGTGTTCAAGTAAACAGCGCAGCCCGTACTTCGACATTCCTCCTCAAGCATCGCCATGACATCCCGCGCCGAGCGCTTGCAGAACAACTGCCCCAGAGTTTTTTCATAGTACGGGATATTGTGCTTTTCGATCAGCGCGATGAAATCGGAAGGCGTGTACCGGGCCAGCGCAGATTTCGCGAAGTGCGGATTCGCAGAGATGAAGTTGTCGGGCTGACAGTAGAGATTGGTGAAATTGCAGCGTCCGCCACCGGAGATCAGTATTTTTTTGCCCAGGCGCTCGGAGCGCTCGAGGATCGCAACCCGGCGGCCGCGCTTGCCCGCTTCGATGGCGCACATGAGGCCAGCGGCGCCGCCTCCGAGAATCACTGCGTCGAATGAGTGGATCACGGAGTTCACATGTAGAACAGGCTGAGGCGGGGAAGGCGATATTTTTCAAGAAGCCGTTTGTGGACGTACTGTTTCTGCAACTGATCGATCTGTGGTCCCGACATCTTTCTGCGGTAGGGAGCGAGGTCGCGATCGGCCTCGGCGCGGACAGACACAATCTCATCGTCTGCGGTCGATGTGAGGAGCATCGCGAAAAGTTTTTCTTCCAGCACAGTCAGGCGACGCTCTAGGTCTTCCAGACGTGACGCAGGCTTCTTTCCGACGTTGTCGGCGAGTTGCCGCAGAGTAGCAGCGGTTTCGCGAACGAACGTTCCCAAAGGCGTGGCAGCGTCCGCCTGAAACCTGGCGGTTTCTAGCGTATTCGCATTTCTCAGCAAGAAGGAGGCGACCGTCGCTATCTCAAAGCCTTTCTCTTCCGGCTTGTTGGATTGCTCGGTTCCCGTCGCGCCCACCGCAGCCTCCTTCATTCCTTCTGCGGCAGCGAGGACTTCCTGCGAACAATAGGCGAGGCTGTTGATCTTCTTTGTTTTCGACGGGCGTTCGTCGTAGTGATCGAACGCTCCGTCGATGCCGCGCAGAGCGGCTTCCAGCGGAATGCCTGCGTCCTTCCAGGTTTCGATCAGCGCCCAATCCAATGTGGAGAGCAGCAGGCCTCCGCCGCGGCGCTGCAAGAAACGTTCCTCGATTTCGGTGAAATAGTTGAAGTAGTTTTCCACGGCAGTTTCAGCGAGCGGAGCGGGAGCCAGGGGCAATGGCGGGAAGATCTCCGTTTTTTGTCTTGTTCGCCGGCTTGGCGGATTGTTTGGGGGCGGGCCTTGAGGAAACGGAGTCTTTGCGGCTGCCCGCATTTCTCTCCCAAATGGTGCGCAAACCTTCGAGGGTCAGGAAGTCGTCGACATTCTTGATATATTTCGACCCAGTCCCGATCATCGGGCCAAGGCCACCGGTAGCAATCACGTGCGTATCCTTGCCCAACTCCTCGAGCAAAAGCTCCAGTATGCCGTCGACGAGTCCCAGATATCCGTAGTAGAGGCCAGACTGCAGGCTGCCCACGGTATTTGACCCGATCACACGGGCAGGCTTGCGAATCTCAACGCGAGGAAGCCGTGCAGTGCGCTCAAAAAGAGCGTCAGCAGAAATGCCGATGCCGGGACAAATCACGCCGCCAAGATATTCGCCTTTCGCCGAAACGCAATCGAAGGTAGTCGCGGTACCGAAATCGACGATCACGCAAGGGCCGCCATATTTTTCAAAGGCTGCGACAGCGTTGACGATGCGGTCGGCGCCGACTTCAGCCGGATTGTCGTAGTGCACCGGCATCCCTGTCTTCACGCCCGGTTCGATAAACAGCGGCTTCAGATTGAAGTATCGTTCGCACACTTGGCGGAGTACTGGATCGAGCGGAGGAACAACCGACGAAACGACGATACCGTGAATGCCTTTGGACTCGAGACCGGCCATGGAAAACAGATTGCGGAACAGCACTCCGTATTCGTCGACCGTGCTGGTTCGAGAGGTGGCGACCCGCCAGTTTGCCGCGAGGTGCTCGTAGCGAGGATGGTCTCCCGGCTGCGCTGGCGCATGCTGGCCATCTGGCGCGAAGACCCCGAGTACGGTGTTCGTATTTCCGACGTCAATGACGAGAAGCATATGCGATGTATCGCGGTGTGCCCCAACCAGGCGGTGTGTCCCGAAACTATTTTTCCCTTACTGTGCCGCTTAAGACGATCTGCAGGCCCTTCCCGGTTAGAACCTTCAGAAACCCGCGTAGATCGAGCCCTTCGGTTGTGCCTTCGAACGCCGAGCCATTTTCTTCGATCCGGACATCCTTACCTTGCACCCAGGAAGAATTCTCGGCAAATCGATGGAGAATCGAGTCGCGAGCGCTCGGATCCTGCAGCAATTGCCGGTACTCGCGGTCGACTGATTTTAGCAAAGCGACAACCAACTCAACACGCGACCACTCCTTGCCGGTCACGAGGCGCAGTGAAGTAGCCGCAAGTTCTTTGGGAAAATTCATCTGATTGACGTTGATACCGATGCCGACCACGATGTATCGGACACGAGTCGCTTCGGCGTTCATTTCGGTCAGAATGCCGCAGACCTTCTTGTGGTCAATCAAGAGATCGTTCGGCCACTTCAAGTCGGGCTTCACGCCTGGGTCAACGAGTTGGATCGCAGACTGTACTGCCAGCCCGGTTGCCAGCGATAAGGGAAGAACGTCCGATGGAGGCAGCGAAGGCCGCAATATCAAGGAACAATAAATGCCGGTCGATCGAGGCGACTGCCACGAGTTGCCGCCGCGTCCACGGCCCGAAGTCTGTTCCTCCGCGAGAAAAACGCTCCCTTCCGGCGCGCCTTCGGAAGCGCCGGACATGGCGGCAGTGTTCGTCGATCCAATCTTGTAAAAGTGGTGTATGTGCTTATCGAAAATTGTGCCGCGCAAGAGTGGCCGGAGAATCTCAGGCAAAAGAAGATCGGGAACCTGGCGCAGGCTATAACCCGTGGCAGGATGGCCCGCGACATCGACACCCAACCCTCGCAACTGCTGGATGAGGCGCCACACTTCTGAGCGGCTGCCTGAAATTTCATCTGCGATTTTGGTGCCGCTGACAACCACGGTCGCATGTTCCATCAACAGGCGCACGATGAGGCCGAGCCGCAGGTCCGTGGGTTGAAGCTGATGCGCGGAGGGTAACGGCTTCGACGGCCGACGCGCTCGAGTTTTGTTGCTGTGCGTGATGCGGAGATTATCTGCGAATCACGGCCAAACAACAATCGGCCGGAATTCAAGCGCGCATTTCAATGATCACGCGGTGACCACGCGCATGCTCATGTCCGCAGCCTGCGGAGAATGGGTCAAGAAGCCGATGGAAATAAAATCGACTCCGGTCTCGGCATACGCTCGGATATTTTCCAGCCGAATTCCCCCCGAACATTCCAGCGGAATACGGCGACCGTCTTTCTGCAGGTCTGCCTGAGAGCAGCGCTCGACCGCTCTTGCGACCTCCTCGGGAGACATGTTGTCGAGAAGGACGGCTTCAGCCCCGTTGAAGGCGGCTATCTCGAGCTCTTCGACGCTGCGCACTTCTACTTCGATGGGCTGCGAACCGCGGCGATTGCGATGGGCCCTTTCGAGCGCGGGAGCAATCCCGCCGGACAACGCGATGTGATTGTTCTTGATGAGCACGCCGTCGGAAAGATCGAGGCGGTGATTCTGTCCGCCGCCGCAGCGTACGGCGTATTTGTCGATCACGCGCAGGCCCGGTGCGGTTTTCCGCGTATCGAGGATTCGCGCATTGGTGCCCGCGACGGCCTCCACGAACTTGCGGGTCAGGGTGGCGATACCGCTCATTCTCTGCAGGAAGTTCAGAATTACCCGTTCACAAGAGAGAATGACGCGTGCGTTGTGCCTGACGACCGCGATGGACTGACCCTTGTGAAGGCGGACGCCGTCAAAGATCTCAGGATGGGTCGTGACTTCGTAATGCGCGGTCACCGCGCCGTCGAGGGCCGCGTACACATCGAGAATGCGCGCGATGCATCCGATCCCGGCCAAAATACAGTCCTGCTTTGCGATGATGGTCGCTGAAGCACGCTGATTGGGGTCAATGCACGCGTAGCTGGTCGCGTCGCGGGTCGCGCGGTCTTCCAGCAGCGCGTTCTCGAGGATTGCGGTGAGTCGTCTAGAGTTCCAATCCATAGCCCAATTGCCTATCTCGAGTGGTGCGACCGTTTACGGTGCTCACTGGCAGCCCAGCTCTTTCAACTGGCTGGTGGCCTTTTCCTTCAAAACACTGAATTCTTGTTGCTGCTTTCGCAGGTTCTCGACCACAGCCGCAGGCGCTTTCGCGAGAAACTGTTCGTTGCCGAGTTGTCGCTGGCCGCCCGCGATTCCCTTTTCAAGCTTCTCAAGTTCCTTCTTCAGCCGTTCGCATTCGGCAGCAACGTCGATCTTACGCTCGAAGATCATATGCACATCGAACCGCGCGGTGCTTCGTGCGCCAGCGCGGTTGGCCAGCGAAGTTTCCACGTACGTAATCTTTTCCACGTTACCCAAGCGCTCGATCGCGCCATGATTCTGCTCGATCATCCTGCGAATGTCAGGTTCGAGGACAAAGATTTCGATCGGGACCTTGACCTTAGGTTCTACTTTCAACTCTGACCTGAGATTCCGCACGCTGACAATCAGATCCTGCAAGATCGCCATCTCGGTTTCAGCGGCGAGATCGAACTGCTTGTCATCCGGATGCGGATAATTTGCCAGTGCGATCGACTTCAACGGAGGTTTCCCGTCGTACATCGCGTGCCAGATTTCTTCCGTGATAAACGGCATGACCGGATGAAGAAGCCGTATAGAACTTTCAAAGAGGTTAACCAGGTTCGCGCAAGCCGCCTGAGCCGATGTCTTCTCGCCGCCCTCTTCGAAGGTCAGTCTCGGCTTGATCAATTCGAGATACCAGTCACAGAACTCGCCCCAGAAAAAATCGTAGATGCGGTTCGCCGCTTCATGGAAGCGGTAGGTCGCGAGCGCGTCATTCACGTCCGCAGCCACGCGATTGAAGCGAGATAGAATCCACCGGTCTTCGAGGCTCGACGAGCGGAAGCTCGACACTCCTTTGGGTTGTGGCGAGACTTCGCGGGCGAGAGCGTCCGCGCCACATCCGATCCTGTCGATATTCATGAACATGAAGCGCGCAGCATTCCAGATCTTATTGGCAAAAGCCCGGTACCCGTCGGTGCGGCTCTCGCTAAACGCGATGTCGGTTCCCGGCGCAGCCATCGCTGCCAAGGTGAAGCGGGTCGCATCGGTGCCGAAGCGCTCAATGATTTCAAGAGGATCGATTACGTTGCCCTTGGTCTTCGACATTTTCTGCCGATCGGCATCGCGCACCAGGGCGTGGATATAAACATGCCGGAATGGCACGCTATCGTCTGTCCTCAGCGCTTCGCCGCTTGCTTGCTTGATAGCCGGGTCTTGCGCATGTCCCTGCATAAAGTGACAGCCGAACATGATCATGCGCGCGAGCCAGAAAAATAATATGTCGAAGCCGGTGATCAACAGCGTGTTCGGATAGAACACATCGAGATCCCGCGTCTTCTGAGGCCAGCCCAGGGTTGTGAAAGGTAACAGTCCAGAAGAGAACCAGGTGTCGAGAACGTCTGGAACCTGCTCGAGCTTTTCGCCGCCGCATTTTCCGCATTTGGACGGAGTCTCGCGGGCGACAATGATTTCCTTGCAATCGCCGCAGATCCATGCCGGGATGCGATGCCCCCACCACAACTGGCGCGAGATACACCAGTCGTAGATGTTATTCATCCAGTTCAGATAGATCTGACGGTAGTTGTCGGGGACGATCGTGATCTCGCCGCTTTCAACGGCCTGCCTTGCGCGGTCCGCGAGCGGTTTGATCTTGATGAACCACTGCTCCGACAGGCGCGGCTCAACCACAGTTCCGCAGCGGTCACACTTGCCGATTGAGAGCGTGTAGTCCTTTTCCGCAACCAGAAAGCCTTGCTCTTTCAGGTCCCGCAGAACGCGCTTGCGCGCTTCATAACGGTCGAGGCCCGCGTACGCGCCTGCGTTCTGGTTCATGTGCGCGTGCTCGTCCATCACATTGATCTGCGGAAGGTTGTGACGCAATCCGGCTTGAAAATCGTTCGGGTCATGCGCAGGAGTGACCTTCACCGCGCCGGTACCGAATTCGGGTTGAGCCAGCTCATCCGCAATGATCGGGATCTCGCGGTTCATCAGCGGAAGCTGAACCTTCTTGCCATGAAGATGGATATACCGCTCGTCCTTCGGGTTCACGGCGATGGCACTATCGCCAAGCATGGTCTCAGGCCGTGTCGTGGCAACCGTGATGAACTCGTCCGTTCCAACCACGGGATAGCGGATTTCCCAAAGTTTCCCCGCAGTTTCTTCGTGCTTCACTTCCAGATCGGAAATGGCGGTTTCGTGCCAGGGACACCAGTTGACGATGTAATTCCCGCGATAGATGAGGCCTTGTTCGTAAAGGCGGACGAAGACTTCGCGCACAGCATGCGAAAGATTTTCGTCCATGGTGAAATACTCACGATCCCAGTCGACGGATGCGCCGAGCCGCTTCATCTGGTCGAGGATTGCGCCACCATAGAGCTTTTTCCATTCCCATACGCGCTCGATAAATTTCTCGCGGCCCAGGTCGCGGCGCTTCTTGCCTTCCTGCGTGAGTTGGCGCTCCACCATCATCTGGGTTGCGATGCCGGCGTGATCAGTCCCCGGCAGCCACAGCGTGATGAAACCTCGCATGCGATGCCAGCGGACGATGATGTCCATCTGTGTCTGGTTGAGCATGTGGCCCATGTGCAGACGGCCGGTGACGTTCGGTGGAGGCAACAGCAGCGTGAAAACCGGGCGAGACTCTCCCTCGGCGGGGGTGGGCGTCGAGAATAGCTTCTCTTTCACCCAGTA